>NZ_JANLGQ010000033.1 GCF_026157065.1 Enterococcus sp. HY326 | reverse complement strand
TTGTGTGGTGGCGATAGCGAGAAGGATACACCTGTAACCATGCCGAACACAGAAGTTAAGCTTCTTAGCGCCGATTGTAGTGAAGGGTTGCCCTTTGTGAGAGTAGGACGTCGCCACGCAGTTGTTTATTCCGGCATAGCTCAGTTGGTAGTAGCGCATGACTGTTAATCATGATGTCGTAGGTTCGAGTCCTACTGCCGGAGTTAGAAATAACAAGTTATTTCTACTTTCAAAAACTTTATATTTTTCGAAAGTATTTTTAGGAGATTCTAAAAATACGTTGACAATCAGCTGCAAAGCTGATAAGATATAAAAGTTGCTGAAACAACAGATTCACTTCTTTTTAAGAGGCTGAATCGCAACATGTAGACCTTTGAAAACTGAACAAAGCAAACGAACCAATGTGTAGGGCGTTCTTGATAGTCAAGAACAAAATAAACATTGCAAGCAAAAGCTAGCAAACAATTAATGAGCTAACAGTCGCAAGACTGTGCAAACACTTTTATTATGAGAGTTTGATCCTGGCTCAGGACGAACGCTGGCGGCGTGCCTAATACATGCAAGTCGAACGCTTTTTCTTTCACCGGAGCTTGCTCCACCGAAAGAAAAGGAGTGG
>NZ_JANLGQ010000032.1 GCF_026157065.1 Enterococcus sp. HY326 | reverse complement strand
CCAGACTGCTCCATCCCGCGATAATATTAAAAAAGGAGGATAAGGGATTCGAACCCTTGCACGGTTTTACCCGCCTGACGGTTTTCAAGACCGTTCCCTTCAGCCGGACTTGGGTAATCCTCCAGCATTAAAAATTAGAAAACAATGGACCTTGTAGGACTCGAACCTACGACCGGACGGTTATGAGCCGTCTGCTCTAACCAACTGAGCTAAAGGTCCAAGCTCTAAAGTATCGCGGCGGAGGGGATCGAACCCCCGACCTCCCGGGTATGAACCGGACGCTCTAGCCAGCTGAGCTACACCGCGAAAATATGATTTTCATTAAAAAATGAAATGGAGCCTAGCGGGATCGAACCGCTGACCTCCTGCGTGCAAAGCAGGCGCTCTCCCAGCTGAGCTAAGGCCCCATGATGTTACAAAATAATCGGGAAGACAGGATTCGAACCTGCGACCCCTTGGTCCCAAACCAAGTGCTCTACCAAGCTGAGCTACTTCCCGCTAAAAACTATAATGCACCCAAAGGGAGTCGAACCCCTAACCTTTTGATTCGTAGTCAAACACTCTATCCAGTTGAGCTATGGGTGCATGGTGTTTTCACACTATGCCGAGGACCGGAATCGAACCGGTACGGTGATC
>NZ_JANLGQ010000031.1 GCF_026157065.1 Enterococcus sp. HY326 | reverse complement strand
CATTGTCAAAACGATTCAAAAGAAAAAATAAAACGGAGGGTTCATCAATGTTACGTAAATTTAAAATTTCAATCGATGGTCAAGAATACTTAGTAGAAATGGAAGAAATCGGTGGCGTGCCACAACCGACAGCACCCGTTGCTCCGGCTGCACCTGTTGCGCCCGCAGCTCCTGCTCCAGAAGCACCAACACCAACACCCGTTGCTTCAGCTCCAGCCGGCGCCGATGCAATTACGGCTCCTATGCCTGGCGCTATCTTAAAAGTCTTAGTGAATGTTGGGGATGCAGTTTCCGAAAACCAACCAGTGATGATTTTAGAAGCGATGAAGATGGAAAACGAAATTGTAGCACAACATGCAGGAACAGTTACGGGCATTCACGCCGCACCTGGCGACAATGTGAATCCTGGTGATCCATTGATTACCATTGCCTAAATAAATTAGTAAAAAAATTTCTATCCTATATAGAAATTGAAACGTGAAGTTATGCAGAAGTGAAATTAAGTTGAGGAAGTGAAATTTGTGGAAACATTGATTGAAGGGTTTATCGGCATGGGACAAGAGCCTGGCCGGATTGTCATGATGGTGGTCGGTGCCGTCTTAATGTATTTAGGAATTAAAAAAGAATATGAGCCGACATTATTAGTTCCAATGGGGTTAGGAACGATTTTAGTAAACTTTCCGAACTCCGGTGTGCTGGCAGCTGGTGGCGAACCAGGGCCTTTCCAAGTCCTGTTTGACTTTGGTATCAGTACAGAATTATTCCCGTTGCTATTGTTTATTGGGATTGGCGCAATGATTGATTTCGGACCGCTGTTACAAAATCCTTTTCTGTTATTATTCGGTGCTGCGGCGCAATTCGGGATTTTCTTCACGATTATCGTGGCTGTATTAATTGGTTTTGATATTAACGATGCGGCGTCAATCGGAATTATCGGCGCGGCGGATGGACCAACCTCCATCTTCGTAGCCAATACCTTGAATTCGAAATATCTAGGGGCCATCATGGTTGCCGCCTATTCCTACATGGCGTTAGTGCCAATTATCCAACCGGTGGCAATCAAAGCGGTGACAACCAAACATGAACGCCGGATTCGCATGAACTACCGGGCAGGGGAAGTCTCGCAAACAGCGAAAATTATTTTCCCAATCGTCATTTCGATTGTGGCTGGGTTAATTGCACCTGCATCACT
>NZ_JANLGQ010000030.1 GCF_026157065.1 Enterococcus sp. HY326 | reverse complement strand
TCTGACACTGGTACAGATAGCCCAACTGCTTAGTTCCGAATCAGTAACAACAGTACAACTTTCAAGTAATCATTAAGTCTTAAGGATTGCGAGAAAGTTACTGTAACAATCCAAGGTTTAAACAGAAAAACACACTGAAATACTAGTAAAGACGGATAGGATGGAGAGAGATGAAGAAAAAGATACGGGAACAGTTAAGATGGGGCATAACATGTATAGTCGGTCTTTTTTGTCTATGGCTTTTACCAAGCACGGTAATTGCGGCTTCAGAAACTGTTTATCCAGTTACGACCGAATATCAAGAGATTAACGACTTAGCCGGCGTAAGAGATAATTTTGGGTTATCTGGTACTACAACTTGGGATACTGGCTGGCCATGGGCCCAGTTAACGTCAGAAAAGACTCAACAAGTTGGGTCAATTTATCTTAACAACAAAGTACAATTAGACTCGAGTTTTTCTATTAACGGAAAACTGTCCATTCATTTTAAAGGTGCCAATAAGAATGCAGATGGAATTGGTATTGTTTTTCATACGGGCGAAGTAGATCAAATTGGCCAAGCAGGAGGTTTTTTAGGAGTTGCAGGATTACCAAATGCTCTTGCGATGGTATGGGATACTTGGAAGAATGAAGGGGATCCAAACGTTCCTTACATAGGAATTTGGACAACAAATTCAAGTGGAACAAAATCTGTTGTCAATAATTATACTACATCTTTCGATATTACAAAGAATCAAGAGTTAAATTACTCATTTATATATGATGCAAATACACGCAAAGTAACATTTCAAGCATACTATAATATTTCTTCTACCAATGATTCACCAGATTATTCAAAACCTATCATTACAGATAATTCAGGAGCAGGATATAGTTTTACTATACCAGAATCAATTAAAGAATATTCATTTTCCATTACTGGAGCCACGGGTAGTACTTTTAACAATCAATATGTCAAAGTGTCCAACGCAAGCATACCAATTTTAGTCACCAATACGCCTAAAGTGACCAAGGAAGTTGGAACAACATACAGCTCAGTCTTGACTTTGTCTGACACAAATGGTGTCGCTTATCCGCAAGGTTCTACTGCGACTGTCAACGGAGTGGATTATACAGTAGATGATAATTCATCGATTACGGTTCCTTTAGGGGCAACAGATACTGAAACAGATTTAACAATCGCGGTTAAATCGTTTAAAGAATACAATAACCAGAAATTTGATGGTAGAGTTTCAG
>NZ_JANLGQ010000002.1 GCF_026157065.1 Enterococcus sp. HY326 | reverse complement strand
GTGGCTGTATTAATTGGTTTTGATATTAACGATGCGGCGTCAATCGGAATTATCGGCGCGGCGGATGGACCAACCTCCATCTTCGTAGCCAATACTTTGAATTCGAAATATCTAGGGGCCATCATGGTTGCCGCCTATTCCTACATGGCGTTAGTGCCAATTATCCAACCGGTGGCAATCAAAGCGGTGACAACCAAACATGAACGCCGGATTCGCATGAACTACCGGGCAGGGGAAGTCTCGCAAACAGCGAAAATTATTTTCCCAATCGTCATTTCGATTGTGGCTGGGTTAATTGCACCTGCATCACTGCCATTAGTTGGGTTCTTGATGTTCGGAAACTTGTTGCGAGAATGTGGTGTGTTAGACCGTCTGTCGTTAACGGCCCAAAACGAATTGGTAAATATTATTTCGATTCTATTAGGTTTGACAATTTCTGTGCGGATGCAAGCGAACGAATTCCTACAAGTGGATACCTTAATGGTAATTGGCTTAGGGTTAGTTGCATTTGTAATGGATTCAATCGGTGGAGTACTCTTTGCCAAAGTCTTGAACCTATTCCGTAAAGAAAAAATCAATCCAATGATTGGGGCTGCTGGGATTTCAGCGTTTCCAATGAGTAGCCGAGTGATTCAAAAAATGGCAACCGAAGAAGACCCGCAAAACTTTATCTTGATGCATGCGGCGGGTGCCAATGTTTCTGGACAAATCGCTTCAGTAATCGCTGGTGGATTAGTTTTAGCCCTGTTAGGCGGTTAAGACAATTTTTGTTTCCATTCCCTCAACGAGTTACACGTTGAGGGAGCTTGTCAAAGTGCATTACACGATATAAAAATGAGGAGGAACCAACATGTCAGAAGCGTTACAAACAGCGTTGCAGTTATTAGTTTTTGGTTGGGGCGGCGTTTTCGTCGTGATTCTAGTCATCTACTTTGCCTCAATGATTTTGAGTAAATTATTTCCAGTTAAAAAATAAAAGGATTATGGCATAAGTCGTTTTACAAAGACATTACTCACATTATTTATAATGGGAGCTCACTCCAACAGAGCCTCTACAAAAAGTGGAGGCTCTGTTGGACAAGACGATTTGAAATATAAATTGAAATTGTTTAACAGCTTCTATTTTAAATAATATTTGGCTAGTACAGGTTTAGATGAACTTGTGCCATAACCCGAATTGTTACAAATATTCAGCAACGAAGGTTGTTTTAAATGCTGCTATTATTCTGGAAACACCAGATGAAGCCGCTTACCATGACGGTAAAAAAGTCATGCCTAAATTACTTTCGCTGAAAAAGCTATCACGATTTGCAATAAACCATCAATTACAGAGGTGAAGAGAAGTGGAAATTATCAAAAATGCTGTAGCTGGCACAGTTGAATCTAGCGATATTATGATTACGGTCAAACAAAATGATGCCAATGAAGTGGCCATCTCGTTAGACAGCAGTGTTGAAAAACAATACGGCCAACAAATTCGTCAAGTTATCAAAACAACTCTTAATAATCTTGGTGTCACTTCAGCAAAAATTGATGCTGTCGATAAAGGTGCCTTAGATTGTACAATCCAAGCCCGTTTAATTACGGCTGTTTATCGCTCAGCAGGGAAAGATGCTTTTGATTGGAAGGAGATTGACTCATGGAACGCTTAAGAAGAACAATGATGTTTGTACCAGGCGCTAATGCAGCCATGCTAAGAGATGCTCCTTTATATGGCGCTGATTCTATTATGTTTGATTTAGAAGATGCGGTATCTTTGAAGGAAAAAGATTCAGCCAGAGCTTTAGTGCATTTTGCTTTAAAAACATTTGATTACAGTAGCGTTGAAACCGTCGTGCGGATTAATGGCTTAGATACCGTTGGCGCACAAGATGTTGAAGCAATGGTCTTAGCTGGCGTTAACGTCGTCCGCTTACCTAAAACTGAAACTGCTCAAGATATTGTCGATGTAGATGCTGTGATTACACAAGTGGAAAAAGACAATGCCATTCCTGTTGGCACTACTAAAATGATGGCAGCTATTGAATCAGCTGAAGGTGTTTTAAACGCACGAGAAATTGCCGTCGCTTCAGATCGATTAATTGGGATTGCTTTAGGTGCTGAAGATTACGCAACCAATATGAAAACAGTTCGCTATCCAGATGGGCAAGAATTATTATTTGCCCGCAGCATGATTATCCACGCTGCTCGGGCGGCTGGTATCGCTGCAATCGATACCGTTTATTCAGATGTTGACAATACTGAAGGCTTCGAAAATGAAGTTCGCCGAATCAAACAGCTTGGCTTTGATGGCAAATCAGTCATCAACCCACGTCAAATTCCATTGGTGAATGCTATTTATGCGCCAACAGAAAAAGAAATTCAAAATGCTAAAGAAGTCATTTGGGCGATTCGTGATGCCGAAGCAAAAGGTTCCGGCGTTATTTCACTAAACGGCAAAATGATTGATAAACCAATTGTTGAGCGGGCAGAGCGTGTGATTGCCTTAGCTAAAGCAGCTAAATTGATTACTGAGGAGGATATTTAATCATGGTTTTAAATAAAGTAGGTAAAGATATTCCTCAAGAATATGCTGACCAATACGGAGTGTTTGAAGGCGAATTAGCAAATATTAAAGATTATCAAGAAGCTAGTCGGAAAATTAAGCCGGTAAAACCTAGAGATACAAAATTAGTCAGCAGTATTCGTGAAGCTGTTGAAAAAACTGGCTTAAAAGACGGTATGACGATTTCCTTCCATCACCACTTCCGTGAAGGTGATTATGTGATGAACATGGTCTTAGCTGAGCTGTCAGAAATGGGCTTCAAAAATTTATCAATTGCACCAAGTTCTATCGCCAATGTTCACGAACCAATTATTGACCACATTAAAAGTGGTTTGATTACTAATATTACTTCCTCAGGCTTAAGAGATAAAGTTGGAGCAGCAATTTCTCAAGGCATCATGGAAAATCCAGTTGTGATTCGTTCCCATGGCGGTCGAGCAAGAGCGATTGCGACAGGCGACATTCATATTGACGTCGCATTTTTAGGTGCGCCAAGTTCTGATCCTTACGGAAATGCCAACGGGACTGTCGGAAAAGCAACCTGTGGTTCACTAGGATATGCGATGATCGATGCGAAATACGCTGACCAAGTGGTAATTATTACCGACACTTTAGTTCCTTTCCCTAACACGCCAATTAGTATTCCGCAAACGGATGTTGATTTTGTTGTGGAAGTTGATGCTATTGGGGATCCTCAAGGGATTGCTAAAGGCGCAACACGCTTTACTAAAAATCCAAAAGAATTATTGATTGCTGAATATGCAGCAAAAGTTATCACTAATTCACCTTACTACAAAGAAGGTTTTTCTTTCCAAACTGGTACAGGTGGCGCGGCTTTAGCAGTGTCACGTTTCCTAAGAGAAAAAATGATTAGTGATGGCATTACTGCCAGCTTTGCTTTAGGCGGCATTACCAATGCGATGGTGGAATTATTAGAAGAAGGCTTAGTTGAAAAAATTATCGACGTGCAAGACTTTGACCATCCATCAGCAGTTTCCCTTGGCAAAAATAGCAACCATTACGAAATTGATGCCAATATGTATGCTTCTCCATTAAGTAAAGGCTCTGTGATCAATCAATTAGATACAGCAATCCTTTCTGCATTGGAAATTGATACAAACTTTAATGTAAATGTTATGACCGGTTCTGACGGTGTTATCCGGGGAGCTTCAGGCGGACACTCAGATACAAGTATGGCTTGTAAAATGAGTTTAGTGATTGCGCCAATTATTCGCGGTCGAATTGCGACTATTGTTGATCAAGTGAATACCGTTGTGACACCAGGTTCAAGTGTTGACGTTGTTGTAACCGAGATTGGGATTGCTATCAACCCTGAACGTCAAGATTTAATTGAACATTTCAAAAAATTAGATGTACCACAATTAACCATTGAAGATTTAAAAGAAAAAGCCTATAGCGTTGTTGGAACACCTGAAGCGATTCAATATGGCGACAAAGTGGTTGCGTTAATTGAATATCGTGATGGAAGTTTAATTGACGTGGTTAGAAATGTCTAATTCAACCTTTGCTGGTCCAGAGGTGAATCTTTTTGAAATGCTTGATGCAAGAGAAATGCGACGGAACACCCAGTTAGACATTCTTCAAATTGCCGCAGATACAGCTTTATTATCGGCTACGATGAATATTCCGGGTCCGGTTAAACGTTCTGATGAATTAGCTGAGATTTTTAAAGACATCCAGCTAGCAATCGAAGAAGCGTTGGCGGATACACCGCCTTCTGCCAATTTATATCGAGATGAAAAAACTGGACTAGAATATTTTGCCCTGACCACTTTAACACCACAAGAACTGAAGCGTCGGATGGTACAGTTGGAAGAAAATCATCCCCTTGGTCGCTTGGTTGATTTAGATGTGTTATGGTTAGCTGATGATGAACTGACTTCAATCAGTCGAGAGGATTTAGGATTGCCCCAAAGACGTTGTCTGATTTGCGAAAAATCGGCCAAAGACTGCGGGCGTAATCGGACCCACTCCGTTGAAGACATGCAGGCTAAAATTGTAGAAATTATTGAGAAAGGAAGGATGCACAAAAATGACTAAAAAAATTCGTTTCATGGAAACCGTCTTGCGGGACGGTCAACAGAGCTTAATCGCCACCAGAATGCCGACATCCGATATGTTACCCATCTTAAAAACAATGGACGAAGCCGGCTTCCATTCTTTAGAAATGTGGGGAGGGGCAACATTTGATTCCTGCCTGCGCTTTTTAAATGAAGACCCGTGGGAAAGATTACGTGCCATTCGCAAAGAAGTTAAAAACGCTAAACTACAAATGCTGTTACGAGGACAAAACCTCTTAGGCTACAAAAATTATGCCGATGATGTGGTGAAGGATTTCGTGACCAAATCGATTCAAAACGGGATTGATGTGATTCGTGTGTTCGATGCCTTGAATGACACACGGAATTTAAAAACATCAGTTTTAGCTGGGAAAGAAGCTGGCGGACATATCCAAACGGCTATTTCTTATACGACTAGTGACTTCCATACGGTTGATTATTTTGTAAAGTTAGCCAAGGAAATGGCAGATTTAGGTGCAGATTCAATTTGTATTAAAGATATGGCGGGAGTGCTTACGCCTGAAACTGGTTTTGAATTGGTGAGCCGTATCAAAGACAGTATTGATTTACCATTAGAAGTTCACACTCATGCAACTAGCGGGATTTCTGAAATGACCTATTTGAAAGTCGCAGAAGCGGGCGCAGATATTATCGATACAGCTATTTCTTCTTTTGCTGGTGGCACGAGTCAGCCAGCAACGGAATCTGTTTCGATTGCGTTAGAAGGATTAGGCTTTGATACAGGTTTAAAACAAGATAAATTAACCGAAATTGCCGAATACTTTAATCCGATTCGTGATCGATTCCGCAATGAAGGCATTTTGAATCCCAAAGTGAAAGATGTCGAACCAAAAACATTAATTTTCCAAGTGCCTGGTGGGATGTTGTCGAATCTGTTGAGCCAATTAACAGAACAAGGCTTACAAGATAAATACGATGAGGTACTAGCTGAAGTGCCGAAAGTGCGGGCAGATTTAGGTTACCCTCCTTTGGTAACGCCATTGTCTCAAATGGTAGGAACTCAAGCGTTGATGAACGTGATTTCTGGTGAGCGTTACAAATTAATTCCAACTGAAATTAAAGACTACGTGAAGGGCTTATACGGCCAGCCACCTGTCGCTATTTCAGAAGACATTAAAGAAAAAATCATCGGCGACGAAGCAGTGGTGACCGTTCGTCCAGCTGATTTAATTGCGCCACAGTTACCTGAATTCAGAGAAGAAATCAAAGAGTATGCAAAATCAGAAGAAGATGTCTTAGATTACGCCTTGTTCCCACAACAAGCCAAAGACTTCTTAGGCCGCAGAGAAGATCCTTTCTATGATGTGCCAGTGCAAACAGTAAGTGTCACAATTGAAGCTGAGTAAGCTTGAAAAGTCTGCGATAATGAGGTCTGACCTTTTATCGCAGCTTTTTTTAAATAAAATGCTAGTTTTACTTGCTGCCAATAAAAAAATCCTTTTGAAAAAACATTAGCACTTTTTTACCATACATAAAACGATTTTCAATCGTTTGTTAGTTTAAAAAGGAAGGGAAATTTAAAATGAATGATTATCTGATTGGTGAGATCTCACCAAGAAATAAACAGGAAATGTTGATTGTCGAAGGACTTTTAGAACAAGAAGGTATTACCTTAGACGCAAATTTGGATTATACCTGTGGTGTTTTCGACCGCAACCGAAAATTGGTGGCCACCGGCAGTTGTTTTAAAAATTCTTTACGCTGCATTGCAATTGATGAACATTATCAAGGGGAAGGCATTATGAATCAGCTGATTAGTCATCTGATTCAATATCAGTTTGAAAGAGGCAATGATCATCTTTTTGTTTACACAAAAAAAGAAACAGCCATTTTTTTTGAGGACTTAGGTTTTTATACAATTGCGAAGGTCGACAATCGCCTTGTCTTTTTAGAAAATCGACGGGATGGTTTTAAAGAATATTTGACGAATCTTGTACAGACACCAGCAGATAAAAATACGGTGGCGGCAATTGTTATGAATGCCAACCCGTTTACTTTCGGACATCAAAAATTAATCGAAAAAGCAGCAGCAGAAAATGACTGGCTTCACCTTTTCATGGTTAGCGAGGATGAGAGTTTAGTCCCTTATGCCGTCCGGAAAAAATTAATGATGGAGGGCACTCAGCATCTAAAAAACATCAGCTATCAAGAAACTGGCAGTTATTTGATTAGTATGGCGATTTTTCCCAGCTACTTTTTAAAGGAAGAAAATCAAGTCATTGATGCGCAAGCTAGTTTAGATGGGACAATCTTTGCTAATATTTCTCAGCAATTAGGTATTCAGCGGCGCTATATGGGAACGGAACCGACTAGTCGAGTGACTGAATTATATAACCAAAATACGATTAAAGAATTAGCTAAAGTGGGCGTTGAAGTGGTGATTGTGCCTCGCTTTGAAGCTGAAGGTGAGATGATTAGTGCCTCAACGGTGCGACAGCTGCTAGTCGATCATCAGTTTGCACAAGTAGCTGAATATGTTCCTAAGACGACATTAGCCTTTTTTGAAACAGCTGCTGGTCAAAAAATTATTGATCAAATGTCTTTGGCAAAAGAAATCAAGCATTATTAACAAAATTATCATTTGAAAAGAAGACTCGCCTCTAATTTGCTCAAGGCTAAAAGCCGCTGAGCTTTAGAGGCTCTTTATTTTGATTATTTCAAATTATTTAGAGGTAAATGTTTCATCGGATGTGCTGGCAATGCTATAATGTGAAGGATGATTTTTTAGTTTGCTCGTCTGCGGCAAAAACTTACTGAGAAGCTTTTTAAGCAAATAGAAAGGAATTAAGCATGACTTCAACCAATGAACTATTAAAAAGCATGAATCCCCGGCAAAAGGAAGCCGTCTTGCATACTGAAGGACCCTTATTATTAATGGCGGGTGCCGGCAGCGGAAAGACCCGTGTGCTGACCCATCGCATCGCTTATTTAATTGAAGAAAAAGAGGTTAATCCTTGGAATATTTTAGCCATCACCTTTACTAATAAAGCTGCTCGAGAAATGAAGGAGCGGGTCAACGGTCTGTTAGGTCAAGGTGGAGAAGATGTCTGGGTCTCGACTTTTCACTCCATGTGTGTTCGTATTTTAAGACGAGATGTTGACTTTATCGGTTATAGTCGTAATTTTACGATTGTTGATTCCTCTGAACAGCTGACTTTGATGAAACGTGTCTTAAAAGAATTAAATATTGATCCAAAAAAATACGATCCCCGTTCCATTTTAGGAACCATCAGCAACGCTAAAAACCAATTGCTCTCTCCAGAAGATTATGCCCAAATGTCTGGCAGCTTTTACGAGGAAATTGTGACAAAGGCCTATGAGCGCTACCAAAAGGAATTGCGGAACAATCAAAGTATGGACTTTGATGATTTGATTATGAATACTATTCGCTTGTTTGAGGAAAATCCGGATTCATTAACTTATTATCAAAATAAGTTTCGCTATATTCATGTGGATGAATATCAAGATACCAATCATGCGCAATACACGTTGGTCAATTCTTTGGCTGCCCGTTTTAAAAACTTATGTGTGGTGGGGGACGCCGACCAAAGTATTTATGGCTGGCGGGGAGCCGACATGCAGAATATTTTGGACTTTGAAAAGGATTATCCGAATGCGAAGGTCATCTTATTAGAACAAAATTATCGCTCGACTAAAAATATTTTAGCGGCCGCCAATCAAGTGATTGAAAATAACCAAAACCGCCGTAAAAAAGAACTCTGGACGGAAAATTTAGACGGGGAAAAAATTGTGTATTATCGGGCGGATAATGAGCGGGATGAAACCCGTTTTATCGTCGCTCAGATGCAAAAAGAAATGCAGGATAATCAACGTCAGTATGGAGATTTTGCGGTATTGTACCGGACCAATGCCCAATCGCGGGTGATGGAAGAAACCCTGCTAAAATCAAACATTCCTTACACGATGGTCGGCGGGCATAAGTTCTATGACCGCAAGGAAATTAAAGATATTTTGGCTTATCTGACTGTGATTGCGAATCATAAAGATTCTTTGAGTTTTGAACGGGTGGTCAATTCGCCAAAACGAGGTATCGGCCCTGGTTCGATTGATAAGTTGCGGCAGTTCGCTGAAATCCATGATTTTTCATTGCTTGAAGCAGCTGAAAATATTGATTTAGCAAATATCTCCGGTAAAGCTGGGCGGGAGCTGGGAAATTTTGCGACGATGATTGACCAACTGACAAAGATGGTCCCTTACATGTCAATTACAGAATTGGTTAAGGAAAGTTTGGAGCGCAGTGGCTATCAAGAGGATTTAGTTCGCCAAAATAATTTGGAAGCCCAAGCCCGCATCGAAAACTTAGAAGAGTTTTTAACCGTGACAAAAGAATTTGATAAACGTTATGAAGCCCAAGAAATTGATGAAACACAAGAAGAATCCCCAGTTGATAAACTGGTAATTTTTCTGAATGATTTAGCTCTTGTTTCAGATTTAGATAATTTGGAGGAAAGTACCTCACAAGTCACTTTAATGACTCTCCATGCTGCCAAAGGATTGGAATTTCCAGTAGTCTTTTTAATCGGCTTGGAGGAGGGCGTCTTTCCGCTGTCTCGGGCGATGATGGAAGAGGCAGAATTAGAAGAGGAACGACGCTTGGCTTATGTCGGCATCACCCGTGCGGAAGAAGTGCTCTATGTCACCAATGCGTTTTCCAGAACGTTATATGGTAAAACTCAGTACAATCGGCCATCACGCTTTTTAAATGAAATTGATGAAGAACTGATGCAGGTACAGGGCATGCGGACAGCAGGCAGCAGTCAACCGACGCAAACGTTCAATCCGAAAGTTTTTCAACCGGGAGCAGCGGGACAAAAAGTCTCGACTAGAACCGGTAGTACCCCGAGCCGAACCCTACCTAATCAAAAAGTCACCAGCAAAGTTTCAACTGGTGGGGAAGCGACAGGTTGGGCCGCTGGCGACAAGGTGAAACATAAAAAATGGGGCATCGGCACCGTTGTCAAAGTCGGTGGCAATGCCAAAGATATGGAATTGGATATTGCTTTTCCAGAGCAAGGCATCAAGCGACTGCTAGCAGCCTTTGCACCAATTGAAAAAGTTTAAACGTGAAGGAGGAGTTTTTGTGGGCCAATTAAATTTAACTGAAGCGACGCAGCGAGCTGCCGAGCTGCGGCAGGAATTGAATCATTATTCTTACGAGTATTATGTTAAAGATCGACCTAGTGTCGAAGATTACGTTTACGATAAATTATATGCAGAATTAGTCGCAATTGAAACAGACTATCCTGATTTAGTGACCGAGGATTCGCCAACCCAACGAGTCGGCGGCAAAATTTTACCTGGATTTGAAAAAGTGACCCATGATGTCCCTCTGTATAGCTTGAATGATGTTTTTAGCAAAGAGGAGCTAATTGCTTTTGATGCACGAGTGCAAAAAGCAGTCGGTCAGCCAGTAACGTATGAATGCGAATTGAAAATTGATGGACTTTCCATTTCTCTTAAATATGAAAATGGTCGCTTTGTGCAAGGAGCGACTCGAGGGGATGGCACAGTCGGCGAAAATATCACGGAAAATTTGAAAACTGTAAAATCAATTCCCTTAACTTTAACCGAACCAATCTCAATCGAGGTGCGGGGTGAATGCTATATGCCGAAAGCTTCTTTTGTGAAATTGAATCAGCAGCGGGAGGAAGCCGGGCAAGAAATTTTTGCCAATCCCCGTAACGCAGCGGCTGGTAGTTTGCGGCAATTAGATACCAGAGTTGCCGCAAGCCGCAACCTGAGCACTTTTTTATATACGGTGGCGGATTTTGGTCCTATGACTGCGACTACGCAAGAAACAGCATTACAGGAGCTTGATCAGTTAGGCTTTCGAGTGAACCAAGACCGGAAACTGTGCCAGACAATAGCTGAGGTTTGGGATTACATTGAAATGTACCATGAAAAAAGAACACAGCTGCCTTATGAAATTGATGGAATTGTCATAAAAGTAAACGAGTTTGATTTACAAGATGAGTTAGGTTTTACTGTCAAAGCTCCTCGTTGGGCTGCAGCTTATAAATTTCCGCCGGAAGAAGCAGAAACAATAGTCGAAAATATTGAATGGACGATTGGGCGCACTGGTGTTGTAACACCGACCGCTGTTATGAAACCAGTTCGAGTTGCTGGCACAACCGTGAGCCGCGCTAGTTTGCACAATGTTGACTTCATTAAAATGAAGGATATTCATTTGAATGATCCGGTGATTATTTATAAAGCTGGCGACATTATTCCCGAGGTTGCTAAAGTAATTTTAGATAAACGACCAGCTGACAGCGTGCCTTATGAGATTCCGACCCATTGTCCTGTCTGCGATAGCGAGCTGGTTCATTTGGAAGATGAGGTTGCCTTGCGCTGTATCAATCCAAAATGTCCCGCACTTTTAAAAGAGGGATTAAATCATTTTGTCTCCCGCAATGCCATGAACATTGATGGCTTGGGACCACGGGTTTTAGAGCAGATGTATGATAAGGGCCTAGTCAAAGATGTGGCCGATTTATATAAGGTTACCGAAGAAAACCTCTTAACGCTAGATAAAATTAAAGAAAAATCCGCCAATAATATTTTATCGGCGATTGCTGCCAGCAAAGACAATTCGGTTGAACGCTTGATTTTCGGCTTGGGAATTCGCCATGTCGGAGCCAAGGTGGCAAAAATTTTGGCAGAGCATTTCGGAAATTTAGATAGCCTTAGCCAATCTGATGCCGAAACAATTGTCAATTTGGAAACAATTGGCCAGATTATCGCTGATAGTGTGGTGACCTATTTTTCTAACGAAGAGGTGCATGAACTATTAGCAGAATTGAAAGCTGTGGGGGTAAACTTTGAGTACAAAGGCCTCCGGACGGCTGACTTGGTAGAAGTTAGCTCGCCCTTTAAAGATAGAACAGTGGTCTTGACTGGCAAGCTGACCCATTACACGCGGGAAGAAGCCAAAGAAAAAATTGAAACTCTAGGCGGTAAAGTGACCGGCAGTGTTTCTAAGAAGACGGATATTGTTGTTGCCGGCGAAGAGGCCGGTAGCAAATTGACAAAAGCCCAAAGCTTAGGAGTTACCGTTTGGGACGAGGCTCAGATGGTAGAGGCCTTAGATAACAGCAGTCTTTAAAAAAAACTTTGATATTTTTTATGAAATATTACAGAAAAATGGAAAACATATGATAGAATAAAGAGAAATTTTTGTTGAAGACCTTGACCTCAGCAGAGTTTGCTTCAGAAAATTATTTTTAATAATTTTTTTAACCCGGTAAAGGCATTCGGTCCTTTAGAATTTTATTTCAGCAAAATTATAATCCTTTACAGGAAGTAGGAGGAGACAAAACGATGGCAATTAGTGAAGAACAAGTCCAACACGTAGCCAAGCTTGCCAAGCTTTCATTTAACCAAGAAGAATTGCAGGGATTTACTGAACAATTAGGCAAAATTATTGATATGGTGGAATTATTAGAAGAGGTTGATACGACAGGCGTTCCGTTTACTTCAAATGTCGCTGAAGCAATCAACGTGATGCGGGAAGATGTGGCAGCACCTGGTTGGAACCGTGACGAATTAATGCGCAACGTTCCAGAATCTGAAGACGGATTTATTAAGGTTCCGGCAATTATTGACAATGGGGAGGCCGGTGCCTAATGGAAAAATTATACGATAAAACGCTAGTCGAATTACATGACCTATTGGTTTCAAAGGAAGTTACCTCAGCGGATGTCACTGGGGCCACCTTTGAGCGGATTAAAGCGACAGAACCTGAAGTTGAAAGCTTTATTACTTTGAATGAAGAAAAAGCGATGGCGATGGCCAAAGCAATCGATGTCAAAGGTATTGACGAAAATAATGTTTTAGCCGGTTTACCGATTGGCATTAAAGACAATATTGTGACCAAAGATCTATTAACGACGGCGGCTTCAAAAATTTTATACAACTTCAATCCAATTTACGATGCAACCGTGATGGATAAAGTTTATCAAGCGGATTTAATTCCTGTTGGTAAATTGAACATGGATGAGTTTGCCATGGGTGGGAGTACCGAAAATTCTTATTTCAAAGAAACGAAAAATGCCTGGGATCATACAAAGGTTCCCGGCGGTTCCTCTGGCGGTTCTGCTGCAGCTGTTGCAGCAGGTCAAATCCCGGTTTCTTTAGGGAGCGATACCGGCGGCTCAATTCGTCAACCGGCTTCTTTTAACGGAATTGTCGGTATGAAACCAACTTATGGTCGCGTATCCCGTTTTGGTTTGATTGCCTTTGGTTCTTCTTTGGATCAAATTGGGCCATTGACTCGAACAGTAACAGACAATGCGTTAACTTTGAACGCTATCAGCGGATACGATCCAAAAGATGGCACCTCTGCTGGCAATTCTGTTCCTGATTTCACCGCTGGTTTGACCGGCGATATCAAAGGCATGAAAATTGCCTTGCCAAAAGAATATTTAGGCGAAGGCGTTCAACCGGATGTGCGAGCAGCTATTTTGAAAGCTGCTGAAACCTTTAAAGAACTTGGTGCAACTGTTGAAGAAGTCAGCTTACCCCATTCAAAATATGGAGTAGCCGTTTATTATATCATCGCCTCTTCTGAAGCGAGCTCCAATCTGCAACGTTTTGATGGCATTCGTTATGGCTATCGTTCTGAAAATGTCAAAAACTTAGAAGATGTCTATGTGAATTCTCGTTCTGAAGGTTTTGGTCTAGAAGTGAAACGCCGGATTATGTTGGGCACTTTCTCATTGAGTGCTGGTTATTATGATGCCTACTTTAAAAAAGCTGGACAAGTAAGAACCTTAATCATGAATGACTTTAAAAAAGTCTTTGATAACTATGATTTAATCATTGGCCCATCTTCGCCGACGGTGGCCTTTGGCTTAGGAGAAAATATCAACGATCCAATCACTATGTATATGAGTGATATTTTAACAATTCCAGTCAACTTGGCAGGACTGCCAGGGATGTCCATTCCGGCTGGATTTTCTGAAGGCTTACCAATTGGTTTGCAAGTGATCGGTAAGCATTTTGATGAAGCTAGCATGTATAAAGCCGCTTACGCTTTTGAGCAAGCGACTGATTTCCACAAACAAAAACCAGTGATTTTAGGGGGAGAAGCATAATGAATTTTGAAACAGTTATCGGCCTTGAAGTCCATGTTGAATTAAAGACCAACTCTAAAATCTTTTCACCAGCGCCAGCTCATTTTGGTGCGGAACCCAATAGCAATACTAATATTATTGACTGGGGCTATCCTGGTGTTTTGCCAGTGATGAATAAGGCTGCTATTGAATTTGGTATGAAGGCCGCCTTAGCTTTAAACTGTGAAATTTCTAAGGACACCCATTTTGACCGGAAAAATTATTTTTATCCGGATAATCCAAAAGCTTATCAAATTTCACAATTTGACCAACCGATTGGTCATGATGGCTGGATTGAAATCGAAGTCGAAGGCCAAAAGAAAAAAATCCGCATTGAACGGGTCCATTTAGAAGAAGATGCTGGTAAAAATATGCACGGCATCGGCGGTTATTCTTACGTTGACCTAAATCGTCAAGGTACACCTCTGATCGAAATTGTTTCAGAAGCTGACATGCGTTCACCTGAGGAAGCTTATGCTTATCTGGAAGCACTCCGGTCAATTATTCAGTTTACCGATGTTTCTGATGTGAAAATGGAAGAAGGCTCAATGCGTTGTGACGCCAATATTTCTTTGCGCCCTTATGGTCAAGAAGAGTTTGGGACTAAAACAGAATTGAAAAACTTAAACTCCATGAGCTTTGTTAAAAAAGGTTTGGCCTTTGAAGAAAAACGCCAAGCGAAAGTCTTATTATCCGGCGGCAAAATCGATCAAGAAACCCGTCGTTTTGATGAAACGACAAACAAAACAATTTTAATGCGGGTTAAAGAAGGTTCTAGTGATTACCGGTATTTCCCTGAGCCTGATATTCCTCGTTTTGTGATTGATGATGAATGGATTGACCAGGTTAGAGAAAGTCTACCGGAAATGCCAGCGTCACGTCGTTTACGTTATATCAAAGACTTAGGCCTGCCAGAATATGATGCGATGGTCTTAACCTTGACGAGAGAAATGTCTGATTTCTTTGAAGATACTTTGAAAGCCGGTGCCGATGCTAAACAGGCTTCGAACTGGTTGATGGGGGAAGTTTCTGCTTATTTAAATAGCGAAAAATTAGAATTGACTGAAACGAAAATTACCCCTGATAATTTAGCCGAGATGATTGCTTTAATTGCTGATGGCACCATTAGTTCTAAGATGGCGAAAAAAGTCTTTAAAGAATTAATCGAAAATGGTGGTGGCGCTCGTGAAGTCGTGGAAGCAAAAGGTTTGATTCAATTGTCAGACCCTGCTCAATTACTGCCAATTATTAATGAAATTTTGGATAACAATGAACAATCTGTTAATGACTTTAAAAACGGCAAGGATCGTGCGGTTGGCTTCTTAGTTGGCCAAATTATGAAGGCGACAAAAGGACAAGCCAATCCAGGCGTTGTCAATAAATTATTACAAGAAGAATTAGCAAAACGTTAAGAGGAAGTTTATGAGAAAAGCACGCGTCATTTATAATCCTACTTCTGGTAAAGAAGTCTTAAAAAGAAATTTAGCAGATATTCTTCAAAGCTTAGAAGAGGCCGGTTATGAAGCCAGTGCTTATGCCACAACACCAGAGCCGAATTCTGCTAAAAGCGAAGCCCGCCGAGTTGGTGAGCTAGGTTTTGAAGTCGTGGTGGCAGCCGGTGGTGACGGTACGATTAACGAAGTGGTCAATGGTTTAGCACCGTTAGCTATTCGCCCTAAAATTTTGGTGATTCCAGCGGGGACCACCAATGACTATGCACGGGCGTTACGCATCCCGAGAGGCGACATTAAAGGGGCTGCTGAGATAATTAAACGCAATCAAACGGTTAAGATGGATATCGGGAAGGCTGCTGACACTTATTTTATTAATATTGCAGCCGGCGGTTATCTGACAGAACTAACTTACGAAGTTCCTTCGGAGTTGAAAAGCATTTTTGGCTACTTAGCGTATTTAGTCAAAGGAGCAGAAATGCTGCCTCGGGTAAAACCAGTCCAAATGCATATCGAATACGATGATGGCGTTTATGACGGACAAGCATCGATGTTTTTTATCGGCTTAACCAATTCAGTTGGCGGCTTTGAACAAATTGTGCCGGATGCTAAATTGGATGATGGTAAATTTTCTTTAATCATCGTCAAAACGGCGAATATTTTTGAAATTGTCCATCTGATTGCTTTAATGATGAACGGTGGCAAACACGTCAACGACCCGCGGATTATTTATCAAAAGACCAACACTCTTTATGTGGAAACCGAAGAACTGGATAAACCGTTGATGATTAATTTAGACGGAGAATACGGCGGTGATGCGCCGATGCGTTTTGAAAATCTCCATCAGCATTTGGAATTTTTTGCCAATACCGATGCGATTCCTGACGAGGCTATCACTGGCGTTGATCCAGAAGAAGCCGAATATGAAGAAGTCGGTAAAGAATTTGTCAGAGAAGTTGAAAAATTAACTGATGAAGACCTCGATGGCGACGGTCAGATTGAAGATAAATAATAGTCATGATGAGTGGCTGTGACACAAGTTATTACAGAAAAGTTTTTCCGAAGAATATTCAGTAGAAGTTGGTAATGGAGCTTTTAGCTAGGGATTTTAAATAAATTTTTAGTTAGAGCTTTTAAGATAACCTGCTGAGTATTGAGATAATGTTGCTTTGCCTTTGAGGAACAACTGGACCACAGAAGCAAAGTCTTTATTTTTCGGGATATTCTGTAAGAAAAACTTGTGTTACGGTCACTCTCTTTTAAGGTTACAAGGAATTGATTGCTTTTTAGCGGGGAATTCTTTATGATGTAGCGAGAAGAAAATTTTAAGGAGCACACAATGAAAGAGTACCCTGTAGAAAAAAATCAGCAAATAATTGTTGTAATTACGGATTTGACCCATGAAGGATTAGGGGTTGCCAAAATTGATGGCTATCCCATTTTTATTGAAAATGCCTTGATTGGCGAGGAAGTCAAAGCGTTAGTCGTCAAAGTTGGGAATAAGTTTGGCTATGGTAAGGTGTTAGAATTATTAACAGAAAGCCCAGACCGTCAGCCATTGGCTAATTTAGATTTACTAAGAACTGGCATTGCACCTTTAGGCCATTTGAAATACGAAAAGCAGTTGTTGTTTAAACAACAGCAAATCGAGAAAGATTTAGCCCGCATCGCTAAATTGCCGGAGGTGCCTGTTTTGCCCACCATTGGCATGGCCAACCCAGTCGGCTATCGTAATAAGGCTCAAGTGCCGGTAAGAAAGATTGATGGCCAGTTGGAAATCGGTTTTTATCGGAAAAATTCCCATGATGTCGTACCGATTGAAGATTTTGTTATTCAAGATCCAAAAATTGACGAAGCTTTGCAAACAATTAAAGCAATTTTATGTCGCTTCAATGTTAAACCTTATAACGAGACAGATAACAGTGGCTTTTTACGCAATATTATTATTCGTCGGGGCCATTATAGTCATGAAATGATGGTAACATTAGTAACCAGATTAGAAAAATTCTTTAAGGGTAAAGAATTGGCGGAGCAAATTGCCAAAGAACTTCCCGAAGTGGTGTCGGTCATTCAAAATGTCAACGAAAAAGTGACCAACGTCATCTTAGGTGATAAAGAAATTTTGCTTTATGGCAAGCATTATATTGAAGATCAGCTTTTAGATAATAAATTTGCTATCTCTAGTCGTTCATTTTATCAAGTGAATACTTTACAGACGGAATTTTTGTATCAAACGGCCTTTGACTTTGCTGGTTTGACTAAAGAAGATGTTGTCGTCGATGCTTATTCGGGGATTGGCACAATCGGTCTGTCATTGGCAAAACGTGTGGGACATGTCTATGGTGTGGAGGTAATTGCTGAAGCAGTTGCCGATGCTAAAATGAATGCTCTGTTAAACGATATCGACAATGCTGATTACAAACTGGGTTCTGCTGAAAAAATGATGGCCAAATGGGTTGCAGACGGAATCAAACCTTCTGTGGTTTTTGTTGACCCGCCTCGTAAAGGCTTGACCAATAGTCTGATTGACTCGATTGCCGAAAGCGATCCAAGTCGAGTGATTTATATTTCTTGTAACCCAGCTACTTTGGCACGGGACTTAAAACTTTTTGCCGACTTAGGCTATCAAGCGGAAAAAATTCAGCCAGTGGATTTATTTCCGCAAACTTATCATATAGAAAGTGTCACACTGCTGACAAAAAGAGCGTAAACATGACTGAAAAAAATACCAAAGAAAAAATGTTAGAAATTATCAAAAAGAAACAAGGGGGCGGCAAGTCAGCCAACACGAATACTCCCCGCAACGACCGCAAAAATATGCGCAAAGGACCAAAAATTTATAATAAATAAGTTTTGTGCTGAGTCAAGATTCCGTCAAAGAATCTTGGCTTTTTCTTTGTCTTTTTTGAATATGCAAGTAAGGAAGAAACAAATTTCTAAGAAAACAGTGGTTGTGAGAAGCTGAACTCTGTTATTGGTCATTAAGCATTTGCTAACACTAATCTAAGAAATTCGATAGCGAAAGTATTTTCGGCCTACCGATAAACTTGAAAGCAAGACAACTGACTTACAATTAAATTTCGAAGCAGCCACAGAGGTCAAGCTTATTTTTCAAGAATAAAAATGTTATAATAATAGGAATCTAAGATTCATTATTAAAATTGCTTCCTAAAAAAATAATCGTTAAAAATCACAATAGAAATGAGCGACTTATGACAATCACATCCGCAAAGCAAATTAATTTGACGAAAATTCAATTACCAGAATTGACAGAATTAAAACGAGTGCCTCTGACTGACGAAACGCTGGCCGCTCGAAGAGAAAAAGTCCTAAACCTAATGAAAACCAAGCAACTGGACAGTCTAGTAATTTATTCAGACTTGGAGCATGGCGGCAATTTTGAATATTTGACTGGCTTTGTCCCCCGCTTTGAAGAGGCGCTGCTAGTTTTACATCAAGATGGTCGAGGGTTTTTATTATTAGGAAATGAAAACTTAAACAAAGCCGATAAAGCTCGTCTTTCAGCAAAAGCGATTCATGTACCTCATTTTTCTTTACCAAATCAGCCAATGACCGACGATAAGCCGTTAACGGAGTATCTTGTTGAGGCTGAATTAAAGGAAAATACTCGTGTTGGTTTAGTCGGTTGGAAATTATTTACTAGTAATCATGCAGACAATCAAAGTTTGTTTGAAGTGCCCTATTATTTAGTAGCGGCTTTAAAAAATGTCGTTGGAGAAGATAACTTAAGCAACGAAACAGGCTTGTTCATTGATAGCAGTCAAGCTGGTGCCAGAACGCAAAATAATGCGAACGAAATTGCCCACTATGCCTTTGGCGCACAATTAGCCGGGCAGGGGATTTTTTCTGCTATTAAGAATCTGCAGCTAGGCGTCAGTGAATTTGAAATTGGCAGACAGCTAAATCAATTAGGTCAGTCAAATAGTGTTGTTACGATTGCTGCTTTTGGGGAACGTTTTAAAAAGGCTAATTTATATCCAACCGAAAAAAAATTGATGCTTGGCGAGACGATTTCTTTAACTGTTGGGTATAAAGGTGGCTTGTCCTCTCGAGCAGGTTATGGCGTCAATGAGGCGAGTGAATTACCTGAAGGGCAGCAGGATTATTTGGAGAAATTGGCGAAGCCGTATTTTGCCACTGTCGTTACTTGGTTAGAAAATTTGCAGGTTGGTCAAACCGGTGCTGAGGTGTATCAATTAATTGAAGAGGCTCTGCCAAAAGCCACTTATCATTGGCATTTGAATCCAGGTCATTTAGTTGCTGATGAAGAATGGCTGTCATCGCCAATCTATCCTAATTCAAAAGAAATTCTAACCAGCGGCATGCTCTTACAATTAGATATTATTCCTTCAATGGCGGGTTATGCCGGAGCCAGTTGTGAAAGTACCTTATGCCTTGCCGATGAAAAGCTGCAAAATGAATTAAAAGCCAGCTATCCAATTTTGTGGCAGGCGATTCAAACACGGCGAGCCTTTTTAAAAGATGTGTTAGGTATCCAAATAAGCCCGCAACTTTTACCGCTTTCTGATACAGTGGCTTTATACAGCCCGTTTATGTTGCAGGCCGACCAAGTGTTAACCAAAAAAATGTGATCGCAATCAAGGGGTGAACAGCGATGCCAGTTGAAGTTTCACAAACATTACAAAAACAGCTCCAAACTGATTTTACGAAAGGCTATCGGCAATTTATTCAAAACTCGCCAGTAGAAGAAGGGCTGGCGGAAACTATCGGCAGTCAGTTGGGTATTTTTTATTTGCTAGGGCAGACCGCTTCTTTAGATAAGACTCGTGTGCTGTCATTTGATGTTGACGGTCAACGACACGCAACTTATTTTCACTGGTCTGAGGATTTGGCAATTCAAGGGGCACAGAGCAGCCGCTTTTTTCTCCTGCTGACGGAGTTTGGCTTACTATCGGGTATAGAAATTCATCATAGTGAGGGAGTGGAGGAAAAAATCTGGCAGGATTTTCTGGGAGAAAAAAGTGTCACAGAGATTCGTGCCAGTTTGAGGAACCTTCAAGAAAAGGGTCATTTTTCTAAAGACCTGCCTCTTATCACAAAGTATGCAGAAATTTTACAAAGTCTAGCTGATTAAATGGCGGGTAAATAATCACAGAGACTCAGATATTAATTAAATCAAAATCAAATTTTCTGAAACGAGCTGGCAATTTCTGTCAGCTCGTTTTTATTTTTGAGGCTGTCTATTAGATTTCAGCGGTAAAGCTACTTTCTAGTGTATAAATAGATTGGTTTATTGCAGCCGAAAATCTGCAGATTCATCTATTGCTAAGATTAATAGCATGGCTTCTTTTTAGTATGTCTTAAATGCAATTAAAAGAAATATATATTATATAAAAAACGTTATTGAAAATATATAGCGTAACATATATAATTAATTATGATCTTGTTGGAGGAGGTGTCTTAGTGGAATTAAGCAAACGTCAATTGAAAATTATCGATATCGTGAAAAGTAACCAACCCATCAGTGGTGAAAGCATCGCCAGTCAATTAGGCTTGAGTCGCGCAACGTTGCGCAATGATTTATCAATCCTGACGATGACTGGACTTTTAGATGCTCGCCCGAAGGTTGGTTATTTTTATACCGGTCAAATGGTGGAGCCACTGATTTATGACCAACTATTTACGATTAAGATACAAGATATCATGGTCAAGCCTTTATTAATCTCTCAAGAAATGTCAGTGTACGATGCCATCACTAGTTTATTTATGTATGATGTCGGCTCTTTGTATGTCAAAAATGCTGATGAGGAATTAATCGGAGTAGTCTCGAGGAAGGATTTGTTGCGCTCGGCCGTCAGTAATTCAAATCTTGAGCGCACACCTGTAGCGATGATTATGACGAGAATGCCCAACATTGTCACCGTTACCCCGGAGGAAACTATCATGCAGGCGGGTAATCTGCTGTTGCAACATCAAGTTGACTCGCTGCCGGTGGTATCGTCAGAGAATCCTAAAAAAGTTGTCGGGAAAATTACTAAAACAAAATTGATGACTTATTTTGTTGAGTCAGGCAATGCCTTCAAAAATGAAACATATTAATTTAAAAACTTATTAGAGGTGGAGAAAATGAAAGCTGCAAAAATTTACTTAGTGTCTGATTCAGTAGGGGAAACAGCCCAAAAAATTGTCACAGCGGTTAGCGCCCAATTTCCAAGTGTGGATTTAAGTGATGTCACGTTGTATCCCTTTACAACAGACGAGGAAAACCTGATTGACATTTTACGGGATGCTTTAAAGGAAAAAGCGATTGTCGTGACGACTTTGGTGGAAAAAAACTTAGTCAACGCTGTCAAGGATTTTGCCAGCCGGACTGGTTTACAGACGGTGGATTTAATGTCACCTCTTTCGACGATTATTGAATCAACCTTTGGCGTGCCACCCTTGGAAGAGCCTGGTGCGATTCATCGGTTAAATCAAGAATATTTTAATCGGGTAGCGGCGATTGAATTTGCTGTAAAATACGATGATGGGAAAGATGCTAAAGGCTTTTTAGAAGCGGATTTAGTAATTCTGGGTGTTTCACGAACATCTAAAACACCTCTAAGTTTGTATTTGGCAAATCGAGGCATTAAAGTTGCCAATCTCCCTTTGATTCCAGAAGTAGAGATGCCTAAGGAAATTTTTGAAATTCCCCATGAAAAAATTGTCGGCTTGACCACCAATGCAGATCGTCTAACAAATATTCGTAGATCAAGAATGGCTTCTTTAGGCTTAAAGGGCGAATCAAAATATACGAATCCAGAGCGGATTACGGAAGAATTAGCTTACGCAGAAGAAATTTTTGCCAAGCTCGGAGTAGAAGTTATCAATGTCAGCGAACGCTCAATTGAAGAAAGTGCGGTCATCATCGAAGATTCTTTGAAAGCGACCGCAAATGGATAAAACAAAAGCACTAGAAGATTTAGTAGAAGTTATCAATCTTGATGCCATCCAGCATTTACCGAAGCCAACTGAGCATTTTATCAGCGATCTTCACGGCGAATACGATGCCTTTGAGCATATTTTGCGAAATGGCTCCGGCAGAATTCGTGAAAAGGTTGACTATTTGTTTAAGCGACAGCTGCGCTCTGAAGAAATTTCTGAACTGTGCTTTATTATTTATTATCCAGAGGAAGTCTTAAGCGAAAGCGATTACGACGAGCAGCAGTGGTTTGTGTTGATGGAGCGTTTGGTTAAAGTGGCGCGTTTTAGTGCCGGCAAGTATACCCGCTCAAAAGTTCGTAAGGCGTTGCCGCAGGATTTTGCTTATATCATTGAAGAACTTTTGTATCAATACGATCAAGAGTATGAAAAAGAATGGTATTACGGTTCGATTTTTAATAAAATTATTGAACTGGATTTGGCTCAAAAATTCTGTGAAATTTTAGGTCACCTCATTCAGCGTTTGGTGGTGGACCACTTACATGTGTTGGGGGATATTTATGATCGAGGACCTGCTCCGGATAAAATTATGGACAGTTTGATGACACTGCCTTCTTTAGATATTCAACTAGGCAATCATGATATTTTATGGATTGGAGCTTTTTGCGGCTCTTTAGGCTGTTTGACGAATTTACTGAGGATTTCAGCCCGCTATGGCAATTTAGAGCTACTTGAAAAATACGGGATTGATTTAGCGCCTTTAAAAAAATTTGCTAAAAAAAATTACCAAGAAAATGCGGCTTTTGCTCCGAAAATTGAAGCGGGAGAACTGTCGGCAGAAGATTGCAAGGATGCCATGCGGTTGCAGCAGGCACTGGCCATTATGCAATTTAAAGTTGAAGGTACCATTATTAACCGGCGGCCAGAATTTCAGCTGGATGAGCGTCTGC
Organism: Enterococcus sp. HY326; assembly: GCF_026157065.1. GTDB lineage: Bacteria > Bacillota > Bacilli > Lactobacillales > Enterococcaceae > HY326. The sequence goes on along the minus strand of NZ_JANLGQ010000002.1, from coordinate 652,599 downwards.
TGTTGGATAAATTAACAAAGGACCAGACAGAGTTAAACTATTTCGGAACCAAAATTCCACTGATTAACGGCTGCTTTCAATTAGTCGGTCAAGACGCCTATCAACTTACCGATGAAGAGAAAATAGTCTTAACAGGTCTGCTGCAGGATTTTCAAAATTCTGAGCGGTTGCAAAAGCACATTGCATTTTTAGTGGAAAAAGGCACATTGTATTTGCGCTATAATGGCAATTTGCTTTTTCACGGTTGCCTGCCCTGTGACCAGCAGGGGGAGTTCCTCAGCTATCAGTTTGGCGGTCAAACCTATCAAGGAGTCGAGTTGTTGGACTTTTATTTAGAATCCATCCGAACTAGTTTTAAAAATCCTCAGGAGCATGAGGATTTAGCGACAGATATTATTTGGTATTTGTGGTGCGGAGCTGGTTCGACTTTATTTGGTAAGAAGGCAATGAAAACCTTTGAACGCTATTTTATTGCGGATAAAAAGCTGCACACAGAAGAAAAAAATGCCTATTATCAACTGCGGGAAAAAGCCGCTTTTTGCGAAACTATTTTACGTGCCTTTGATTTATCAGAAAACGGCCATATTATCAATGGCCATACGCCAGTAAAAGTTGTGAAAGGCGATATTCCTATCAAAGCGGATGGGCGCTTGTTGGTGATTGATGGCGGCTTATCCAAGCCTTATCAAAAGGTCACCGGCATTGCCGGCTATACTTTAGTGGCGAATTCTTTTGGGATGACGCTGGTGGCCCATCAGCCCTTCACGAATCGGCAAGAGGCCATCAAAAATCGCCAAGACATTTTATCACAAAAGGAAATTGTCGTCCGCAAAAATCAACGTCTCTATGTCAAAGATACTGACATCGGCCAAGAACTAGCCCGACAGATTGATAAGCTATTGGGATAATCGAATAAAAAACCTCAAAGAGCTGGCCGCTGCCAAATTCTTTGAGGTTTTTTGTGTTTCGTTAGATAGGAAGCATTTCTAATTTGTAACAGCCGTTTTCTGATCGATTAACTGATTAATCTGCAACTGCAATTCTTCAAAGCCCCGCAATGACATGTAAGGCTCAATCACGTACATCGGTTTGTCGAAATAAGTATAGTGGGGAGCAAAACGTGTACTGACAGAGGAAGTGGAGATAATTAAATCGACCTTTTCAATTAACTGGGGTGTTTGATCCAGCTGACTTAAGCTATCTACAAAAAAGTATTCAATCGGACCCTTCAATTTTTCCTTGAAACGGCCCAGAATAAAACTGTCTGGCAACGAATAGGCCATTGAAACAATTAACACATTGAGTTTATCCTGCTGATTGGCCAGCTTCAATAATAAATCAGGAAAGTAGGCAATCAGTAAAAATAAATGGGTGTAATACAAGTCTTGAGGAATATCAAAGGTCAGCTGCCGATAAATATCTTTTAAAACAGCAGCAATTTTTTTTATTTGATTTGGATACATTTGTGTATGGGAAATAATAAAAATTTTCCGGAATTCCCCTAAAAGCGAAATATAATCACCGGCCACTAAGAACAAATAGTCATCCATACATAATTTTATGCATAACGCCTCTCTTTGAGAAATGGCAGAAGTTTCTTCATCAGTTAAGGTTAAAGCCAATGCTGTTTCAAAAATCGCCAATGCAGAATCGGTGTCCTTTTTTAAAGAGGCCATCATTTTGTTGGTGGATAACACTAGCTCCCATTGGATCTTACTGCTGATTAGATAATCGCCATAATAAAGCCAAAGACATTCCCGATACATCCAGCTATCAAACAACAGAGCAAAATGTTTTTCGATTTCCAAAATGGCACTTTGAATCGGTGCCAAATCCGGGGTGATAACAGCGGTTGAATTGTTGCGGTTTTCTGGGAAAAAATGTCCGTTAGCGATACGAATCAAGCTGACATAAAAGGAATATTCCAATTGAACTTTCGTCGCATAGCCTTCACTAAAATGATTGCTCAGCATAAAATCTTCAATTAATAGACGAATGGCTTGACTGCCTCTAATTGAGCCGGAAAGCTCAGCGAAATCTATTTTTTTTTCACGATAATATTCTGTAAACAGATAGCGAATGGTGGCTTCATTTCCGACTAGCCGCATCGGTCGGCGGGTAATCGAAATATCCAATCCTTTTAAGGCGTTTGCAATTTTTTTGAAGATCCGGGAGACTGTTGCGGGACTTGTATACAGATAATTGGCTAAATCGTGAATATTTTCATGATTTTCAAAGAGTAGCTGTTCTAATAAATCAAATTCCAATGAGGATTGAAGAACTTGTGTATAGAGTAGATCAATGCCGTATTCGGAATTGTGGAGGATTGTGTAGCCCGAATGATTATGAATGATTGTGAATAGCGGGAAGACTTGATTGATGGTTTTAATGTCTGCATCGAGGGCTTTGATGGGAAAGCCCCAGAGCTGATCGATTTCCTCGCGGGTTTTCTCTTGTGTCGAAATATAAAGAATTTCAATCAGGCGAATTTGTCGACGAACAGCATTTGGCAATAAACTGCGTAAATTCATCTTCATCCCCCCTTTTTTCCTCACTTTAATTATATCATTGAAGTGAGGAAATCGTGGAAGTCCTTGCTTCAGCTTTTTCTGCTAAAAAACAAAAAATGAAATTTTAAGAAAACCTCAAATATGGTAAAATCATGTGCTGATTTTCTGAGAATATGTTACTTTGAGAGGGTATTATTCAAAGGAAGGATTCAACTTTTATGAATATTCTTTTAGCAGTTGAGTGCGAGGCAACAGCCTATGATTCAACTTTCACTTTTATTTCTTATCAGCAAAAAAGCTTGCTCCTGCAATTTTCGCCTGATTTTCATCTCCGCAGTCTTTCATTAGGGGAGATTTTTCAGGAAAATGGCATTCAGGGCGTCAAGGATTTTTTTGAGAAAAATTTTCAGCTGGCAATTGATGGCAGCGTTGTCGTCCGGGAAAAGGATTTAATGCAGATTTTGAATATCTATTTTCCTAAGGGCATCCCTGGATTGACAGCTTCACAGCTGATTGCTGACCCCAAAGAGATTAGTGAGTTACTAGCTTATCAGCGAAACATGGAGGGGCCAGAATCAACTTTTGTCTATCAGCGGCATTTTTTGAGAATTCTTAAAAATCAAATCATCCGCAAACGCAATCTCTTGAAGATGAATGTGATTACTCGTCAACTGATTCAATATATGACGACTGACATTAGTCAACAGCAATTTTTAAAATTGTTGCTGAGTTTAGTCCGCCAGTCGGCTTCACTAGAAAAATATGTGTTTCCCCTCGAAAATACCTATCGCATTTTACCAGCTGGTCAAAAACAGCGGCTGAAGATGGTGGACGTGGGGCAAAACGAACGCCTGCTGCGGAACTTTTTGCAGGGGGCATTATTAAAGGAGAGTTAGGATGTCCAACAACTGGCTGAGTAAAATGATGAGCAGCTACTTAAATTACCGCAAATTTATGACGGGCCGCTACGGTAGCTTTGATACGATAAATCGGGCACTTCTGGTGGTTGCCTTGATTGCGCTATTGTTTAGACGCTGGTTAAACGGTTATCTGGTTTTGGCGATTGTTGCTTTAACAATTGGCTTAATTATTTTCCGTTTTTTATCTAAGAAAATTTATGTAAGAAGCAATGAAAATCAGCGCTTAAGTCGTTTTTTCGCCGGTGCAGCTCAACGAAACAGCGAGCAAACCCATGAACGGCATCAGCGCAATGCCTACAAAAAGGCCCAAAAACAGCAACGGCAAGCTGCTAAAATGAAAAATCAACGGCAGCAGGCGGCTAATATTCAAGCTGTCATTTTCAAATGTGACAATTGTGGTCAAAGCTTGCGGGTGCCACAAGGCAAAGGCAAAATTAAAATTACCTGTAAAAATTGCCAGCATACCTTTATTAAAGAGACTTAAATCCGAATAATCTGAAATAAAATTGCTCTTTAGTTCACAATTCGTGTACTAGAGAGTTTTTTTCTATGCTATAATGAAAAAAATTTGATACAGGAGTTGTTTATATGAAGGCAATTGTAACAGTTATTGGAAAAGATAAAGTCGGCATCGTAGCCGGTGTCAGTAGCAAGCTGGCGGCATTAGAAATCAGCATTCAAGATGTATCACAGACAATTATGGATGATTATTTCACCATGATGATGCTTGTGACTTTTGGCGTGGGCGATATTGATTTTGAAAACGTGCGTAAAGAGCTCAATCAAGTCGGCGATGCACTGGGCGTTAAGGTCAGCATTCAAAACGAAGAAATTTTTAATGCGATGCATAAATTATAACAGGAGGCGTAAACTGTGGAAACCAATCAAATCTTAGAAACGATTCGCATGATTGAAGAAGAAAATCTTGATATCCGCACCATCACGATGGGAATTTCTCTTTTAGACTGCATTGACAGCGACAGTGAGCGGGCCTGTCAAAAAATTTATGATAAAATTACCCGTTTAGCGAAAGACTTGGTAAAAGTTGGCGAAGATATTGAAACAGAATTCGGTATTCCAATTATTAATAAACGGATTTCTGTGACACCGATTGCGATTATCGCAGCGGCAACGCAGGAAACTAGCTACGTTAAATTTGCGAAAGTTTTGGATAAAGCGGCGGCGGCTGTGGGAGTTAATTTTATCGGTGGCTTTACTGCTTTAGTGGAAAAAGGCTACCAGCATGGCGATATTATTTTAATTGATTCAATTCCTGAGGCCTTAGCCGAAACGGATTTTGTCTGCTCCTCAGTCAATATCGGTTCAACAAAAGCCGGCATCAATATGGATGCCGTTGCCCACATGGGAGAAATAATTAAAGAAACCGCAGCAAAATCCGACATGGGCTGTGCCAAGTTAGTCGTCTTTGCCAATGCGGTTGAAGATAATCCTTTTATGGCCGGAGCTTTTCACGGTGTCGGTGAAGCCGATTGTGTCATTAATGTCGGCGTCAGCGGACCGGGAGTTGTTAAAAGAGCGTTAGAAAAAGTCAAAGGTCAATCCTTCGATGTTGTGGCCGAAACGGTTAAACAAACGGCCTTCAAAATTACCCGCATGGGCCAATTAGTCGGCCAAATTGCTTCGCAGCGCTTAGGCGTTCAATTCGGAATTGTTGATTTATCTTTAGCGCCGACACCTGCGATTGGCGACAGTGTAGCGTATGTATTGGAGGAAATGGGCTTGGAGTCTGTGGGAACCCACGGAACAACTGCAGCGCTAGCTTTATTAAATGATGCCGTAAAAAAAGGTGGCGTGATGGCTTGTAATCATGTGGGCGGTTTGTCTGGTGCTTTTATTCCCGTTTCAGAAGATGCTGGTATGATTGCCGCAGTAGAAAACGGCTCCTTAAATTTAGAAAAATTAGAAGCGATGACTGCGATTTGTTCAGTGGGCTTGGATATGATTGCGATTCCTGGAGATACACCAGCGCAAACAATTGCAGCCATGATTGCCGATGAAGCCGCAATTGGCGTTATCAATCACAAGACCACTGCTGTGAGAATTATTCCAGCCAAAGATACGAAGGTAGGGGACATGGTGGAATTTGGCGGTCTGTTAGGTCGAGCACCAGTTATGAAAGTCAATCCGAATTCCTCAGCTGATTTTATTGAGCGGGGCGGGCGGATTCCTGCACCAATCCATTCCTTTAAAAATTAAAACACCAAAGGAGAAGAATTTGTTAAAACATTTTATTTGGGATTTTGACGGTACTTTATATAATTCTTATCCAGTGATTACCCAAGCAGCACTGGGCACATTTAGGGAATTTAATCAGCCCTACACAGATCAAAATGATTTTTATCGGCAGATTAAGATTGGTTCTTTGGGAGAATTAATTCAAAAAGCTGGTATTGATAAAGGGGCCTTCGATAACATTTTTGTTGCCAAAGAAGGTCAGGAGCTGGCAAAAATTTTACCTTTTGCAGAGACGAAATCAACGGTGATGGCTTTAGCAAAAAGAGGCGGTCAGCAATTTATTTTAACCCATCGGCAAGTTGCTTCGGCTGAAAAATTATTGCAACGGGATGGCTTATTGGGTTATTTTTCAGAAATTGTCGGCGCTGATAGCGGTTTTCCCCGTAAACCTCAGCCGCATTCGCTGACGTATCTATTAAATAAATTTCAGTTAAATCCTACTGAAACTTTGATGGTTGGTGATCGTCGTTTAGATGTAATCGCTGGAAAAAATGCCGGCTGCCAGACCTGTCTGTTTGACCAGGATGGTTTTTTGGGAGAAATTCCGGCAGATTATCTCGTAAAAGATTTAGCAGAAATTCTATCTTTATAGTGTTATACTAAAAAGAGAACAATAGGAGGGATAATTTTGGAACTTGTTAGATTTAAAGAGTTAGTTGAGGCCTACCATTACGATGCGCGTAATCCTAAAGGCGAATACAAAACAGAATTGAAAGTTGGTTTTTCACCACTGAAAACAGAGGATGAAAAATTTCCTAAAGAGGATACTTTAGTCGGCACTAGAATTGAATTTGTTTTACCTTTTGACCGCTATGTTATTTCTGGTCGGGTCAGCCAGGTCAATCAAGTAAAAAACCGTAAAATTGAAACGCCTAAAGATTTAAGTCAAGCTGAGGTCGATGAGTTAGCGGCACCTTTATTTGATTTAATTCAACGGTTAACTTATGAGGTAACAGAAATTGCCTTGGATGAGCCGGGCATGAAATTAAACTTCAAGGTTGATCCTAATAGCGATCCGAAACCAATGGCTGAGCCAGATGCTGCAGCTGAAGAAAAAACTGAAGAATAAAATCAGTATTCCGTGATAGTTTGAAGCTATCACGGTCTTTTTTTATTATCAAGAATCTAAAGCAGATAAGTCCCTTCTGACAAAAGTTTGTGTTACGATGAATTTGTCACTGAGTCAACTCAGTGTGATTCTTGAAGAAGAGTCACAGGGAACCTTTACTTCCTTGATGGACTTGTCATCACATTTATTAGGAGGAAATAAAATGACAACATTCATCACCGTTTTAGTGGTTCTGGCTTTTGTAGCAATTTTATTTGGATTTTTCCTGTTGCAAAAACGCCATACCAAATTTTCAACCCGCGTATTCTTGGCCTTAGGCGTCGGAATAATTTTTGGCGGGCTACTGCAATTATTTTTTGGCACCGATAGTGAGATTACCACCAATGCCATGAGTTGGATTGGCATCGCTGGTTCAGGTTATGTCCGGCTATTACAAATGCTGGTTATTCCACTAGTTTTTGTTTCAATCGTCGGCGCATTTACTAAGATGCAGGCCTCTAAAAAATCGGCAAAATTAGTTTTACTGTCTTAGCGACTTTGCTAGGAACAACAGCAATTGCTGCCTTTATCGGCTATGGTTCAACCATTTTATTTGGTTTGAATGGCGCAACCTTTACAGAAGGTGCCGCTGAAACCGCTCGGATTGCTGAATTAACTACTCGTTCAGAAACTGTTGCTAATTTAAGTATTCCAGATCAAATCTTATCTTTTATTCCCACAAATGTCTTTGCCGACTTTGCTGGTACTAGATCAACTAGTACGATTGCTGTCGTTGTTTTTGCGGCCTTTGTTGGGGTAGCGTATCTCGGTATCAAACGCAAAGCAGAAAAAGAAGCAGAATTTTTCGCAAACTTCATCGAAAGCTTATATAAAATTGTCATGCGCATTGTGACCCTGGTTCTGCGTTTAACGCCTTACGGGGTAGCAGCTTTGATGACCAATGTCTTGGCAACCAGTGATTTTGAAGCAATCGTCAACTTGGAACTCTTTGTAATTGCCTTTTATGTGGCCTTATCTGCAGTCTTGATTGTCCACTCGTTGATTTTAGTTGGCGTGAAGGTCAATCCAATCACTTATTTCAAAAAAGCTTTCCCAGCCTTGAGCTTTGCATTTACCTCACGATCAAGTGCAGGAACTTTACCGTTAAATATTGAAACACAAACCCAAGCATTAGGTGTTGATGATGCGACTGCGAATTTTGCCGGTAGTTTTGGCTTATCGATTGGGCAAAACGGCTGTGCCGGTGTTTACCCAGCGATGTTGGCAACGATTGTTGCACCAGCGGCTGGTTTAAATATTTTCAGTTTGGAATTTGTTTTGATGTTGATTGCGATTGTCACTATCAGCTCCTTTGGGGTTGCCGGTGTCGGCGGTGGGGCAACTTTTGCTTCTTTAATCGTTCTTGGTTCAATGAACTTGCCAATCGCAATTGTCGGTTTGGTAATTTCTGTAGAACCTTTGATTGACATGGCAAGAACAGCTGTTAATGTGAGTGACAGTATGTTAGCCGGTGTTGTGACTAGCACTCGTATTAATGAATTAGACCGAGATGTCTTAAATGACGCAGAAAAAATTATTGATGCGAACGCATAATTTATTTTAAATAAAAGTAGAGTTGTAATTGACTGTCTGCTGTGTTGAAAGTTTAGCGCAGCGACCGTAATTGCAACTCTACTTTTTTAGTAGGCGTTGACGCTAAAATTTGCTACACTACAAAGGAATCAAAAAAGAGGAGCGTGACCTATGTTTTCAAATGAAATAAAAATTATGCTGTATGTCAATGATGTGCCGGCTAGCAGTCAATTTTGGCAAGCTATCGGCTTTGTTGAGCGGGAACGGGCAGCCGTTGACGGGACTGTTGTTGTCGAATTGTCCCCGACAGCAGAAAGCCAAACTAGAATTGTCCTTTACGATTTAGGCTTTATTCAACAACATTCACCTGAAGTTGCCGGCAATTCACCTTCACTGATGTTTGCCAGTGACACTATTTTTGACCTGTATAAAAAAATGCAGGCAGCTCACGTAACGCTGGGAGATTTAGTGCAATTGGGGGAAGAGTATGTCTTTAATTTTGCCGACAATGAAGGCAATTATTTTGCTGTCTCAGGAAAATAAGGTTAACGAAAACAAAGATTTGCGAAAAATAGCACAAGCAGAAACTTAGGTGATTCGCTTTTTTTTCTCTATAATTAATTTCTGAAATTATGCTGAAGGAGATTAGTATGGATTATCAAGTATTGCTTTACTATAAATATGTTAAAATCGCCAATCCGGAGGAATTTGCCAAGGAACATCTGGCTTTATGTAAAAGTTTGAATTTAAAAGGCCGCATTTTGGTGGGGGAAGAAGGCATCAACGGCACGTTATCTGGTTTAACTGCTGATACACAGGCTTATATGGAATATATGCAAGCAGATGAGCGCTTCAAAGATATCTTCTTTAAAATTGATGAAAGTCCTGAGCACGCCTTTAAAAAAATGTTTGTTCGGCCCCGCAAAGAAATTGTCAGCTTAAATTTAGAAGATGATGTTGATCCCAATCAATTGACCGGTCAATATCTAGAGCCTAAAGAATTTAAAGCGGCATTATTAGATGAAAATACCGTTGTCATTGACGCCCGCAATGATTATGAATATGATTTAGGTCATTTTCGTGGCGCTATTCGCCCGGATATTCGCAACTTTCGGGAACTGCCCCAGTGGATTCGCGACAACAAAGAAGAGTTTATGGAAAAACGCGTAGTGACCTATTGTACCGGTGGCATCCGCTGTGAAAAATTTTCCGGCTGGCTCGTTAAAGAAGGCTTTAAAGACGTTGGTCAATTGCATGGTGGAATTGCTACTTATGGTAAAGACCCTGAAGTCCAAGGAGAATTATGGGACGGCCAGATGTATGTCTTTGATGAACGGATTGCTGTTGAGATTAATCATGTCGACAAAACAATTATCGGCCGGGATTGGTTTGATGGTACTCCCTGCGAGCGTTACATTAATTGTGCCAACCCGGAATGCAACCGTCGCATTTTAGCCTCTGAAGAAAATGAGCTAAAATACCAAGGCAGCTGCAACGAGGAATGTCGAAAACATCCCCGCAACCGTTTTGTCTTAACGCATCCACAAGCAGTTTGAGTATCGACTTAAGCTGTATCCATTTTTAAAATGAATAGCTAAACGAGCTCTGCAAAAGCCAGCTGGTAAATTTTTGAATGAACCAGCTGACAACTTTCGCCAGAGCTCGCTTTTTTGAAAACAATTACACCTTTTGCCAAAAAAAGGTATAATTGAATGGTAGAAAAGGAGTCTTTCATATGCTGAAATTAGTTTATGCCATCAGTGACATCCACGGACAATTAGACTTGTTTGAAAAATTATTAGCAGATTTTGATCCCCAGCTGCATCATCTGGTTTTGATTGGCGATTTAAATGATCGGGGCCCGCAATCAAAGGCCTGCTTGTTAAAGGGCCAAGAATTAGTGGAGGAGTTCGGGGCAACTTATTTGCGGGGCAATCATGAAGAATATCTTTTGCAATTTCTCAATAGCCCTGAAGACTGGTTTGCCGGCTATGTGCGCAATGGTGGCGGTGAAACCATCAATAGTTTGCTGCATTCAGGGGCAACGTTAGAATATTCTCCAACAGAAATTGCCATGATGATTCATAGCCGTTACCAAGATTTAATTACATTTTTAATGGAGCGGCCCCTCTATTTTGAATGGGAAAAATATATTTTTGTCCACGCCGGCGTTGATTTAACTAAAGCTGATTGGCATGCTACCTCTGACCGGGATTTTTTATGGGTTCGTGAACCCTTCCATCAGGGAAAAAACAATACCGGCAAGACAATCGTCTTTGGCCACACGATTACGCCGCAACTACATGGAGATATGGAAACAACCGATCTCTGGCAGGAGGATGACAAAATTGGCATTGATGGTGGCGCCATTTTTGGTGGCTCCGTCCACGGGGTAATTTTTGATGCAAAGGGCATTGTCCAAGATATTGAATACCAAAACATGAATGGTCCTTGGCAGCCACAGTTTTAAATCTTTAAGAGAATCTCGTTTCGACGGGATTCTCTTTTTATGTGACAAGAATTTGTGCTAAAATAAATAGCGATTGAATAGTTGGAGGATGAAGATGGATAGTTTAAATCAAACAATTTTAGCCTTAGTATCACAGGAATTAAATGAATTTAAAGGCGGGCAAATCAAAGCAGTTTTAGAATTATTAGCAGATGGCAACACCGTGCCGTTTATCGCCCGCTATCGGAAAGAAATGACCGGCAGTCTTGATGAAGTACAAATTCGTTTAATTGAAGACCGCTATACGTATTTAACCAATTTAGAAAAGCGCAAAGAAGAGGTTGTGCGCTTAATCGCTGAGCAGGAAAAATTAACGCCTGAGTTAGAACAGGAAATATTAAAAGCTACTAAGATGCAGCAGGTTGAGGATTTATATCGGCCCTATAAGCAAAAGCGGCGAACTAAAGCGACCATTGCTAAAGAAAAAGGATTGGAACCTTTTGCAACTTGGTTGATGAGCCAACCACAGGCTGGTGATGTTTTAGTTGAAGCTCAAAAATATTTGAATGATGACTTAGAAGTTTTTTCAACAGAAGAAGTTTTGGCAGGCGCTCATGAAATTTTAGCTGAACAAATCGGCGATAACGCTAAGTTTCGAACTTGGATTCGTTCCTATACCTTTAGTAAAGGCGCTTATGTGAGCCAAGTCAAGGCTGCTGAAAAAGATGAAAAAGAAGTCTACCACATGTACTATGATTTTTCAGAACCAATTCATAAGATGGTTTCCCACCGGATTTTGGCTACTAATCGTGGTGAAAATGAAGATATTTTAAAAGTCAGTCTTGTGATTGATGAAGCAAAAATTATGGAATATTTTGACAAGCAGTTAATAAAAAATTCTAGTTCACCGACAGTGCCACAAATTGTTGACGCCTATAAAGATAGTTATAAACGCTTTATTGGTCCAGCGATTGAGCGGGAAATTCGCAATGAGTTAACAGAAAAAGCCGATGATCAGGCCATCGCTATCTTCGGTGAAAATTTACGAAATTTATTGCTGCAGCCGCCATTAAAAGGCAAAGTCGTTTTAGGATTTGACCCAGCATATCGGACTGGCTGTAAATTAGCCGTCGTTGATGCAACTGGTAAAGTTTTGGCGATTGAAGTGATTTATCCCCACAAACCAGCAGGGGAGGCCAAACGCCAAGCAGCCGGTCCAGCCTTTTTAAAACTGATGGAAACACATCAAGTCGATGTAGTTGCCATTGGAAATGGGACGGCGAGCCGAGAGTCAGAACAATTTGTCTCCGAACAAATTAAAAAATTGCAACGAGAAGCCTTCTATGTAATTGTCAACGAAGCTGGGGCGTCTGTCTATTCAGCCAGTGACATTGCCCGTAAAGAATTTCCTGATTTACAGGTAGAGGAAAGAAGTGCCGTCAGTATCGCCCGCCGCCTGCAAGATCCTTTAGCAGAATTAGTAAAAATTGATCCAAAAGCCGTTGGCGTGGGACAATACCAGCATGATGTTTCACAAAAACGTTTGGCGGAGCAATTGGACATCGTTGTTGAAACAGCGGTTAACCAAGTTGGCGTTGATTTAAATACCGCCAGTCCGCAATTACTGCAATATGTTTCCGGCTTAAATAAAACAACCGCTCAAAATGTGGTCAATTATCGGGAGGAGAACGGGGAATTTGCTAGTCGGCCCCAGCTTAAAAAAGTGCCCCGCTTAGGACCTAAGGCATATGAACAAGCGATTGGATTTTTGCGGATTCCCAATGGTAAAAATATTTTAGATAATACTGCGATTCACCCGGAATCCTATGCCGGTGCCAAAGAAATTTTGAAAATGGCAGGGATTACTGAAAAAGATTTAGGAACTGAAGCAGCGACTACGGCCTTAAAACAAATAAAACTAACTGAGGTAGCTCAAAGCTTAGAAATTGGCCATGAGACTGCCAAGGATATTCTGGCAGGCTTGATTCAGCCCGGCAGAGATATGCGGGAAGAAAGTGCTAGTCCATTATTAAGAAAAGATGTCTTGACGATGGAGGACTTAAAGCCCGGCATGGAATTGCAAGGCACTGTCCGCAATGTGATTGATTTTGGTGCCTTTGTTGATATCGGTGTGAAACAAGATGGCTTGGTGCATATTTCAAAACTTAGCAACAAATTTGTTAAACACCCAACAGATGTCGTGGCAGTCGGCGATATTGTGACAGTTTGGGTTGAACAAATTGATGTTAATAAAGGCCGCATCAGCTTGACAATGATTGCCCCGCAGGGATAAAGAAAGTAATAGGTAAGACGATGACAAATCAAGAATTAACCGAGTTGGTGGAGGAAATTTCACTGACCTATTTTAAAAAGCCTTTTGTTCATCAAGCTTTTTTCAATCGGCGCCTGAAAACAACAGGCGGCCGCTATCATTTAAAAGACCATCATCTGGATTTTAATCCGTTAGTGTTTGAAAAATATGGCAAAGCTGAGCTAATCAGCGTTATTAAACATGAATTATGCCATTACCATCTGCATATCGCTGGCCGTGGTTATCAGCATAAGGACGTCGATTTTAAACGGCTTTTAAAAGCTACAGGAGGCGCCCGTTACGCTAAGCCATTAGCTGCGCCTAAAAGTCTTTTTTGCTATCAATGCGCCAGCTGCCAGACACCTTTGTATCGCCAGCGGAAAGTTGATACAAAAAAATATGTCTGCGGCCGTTGTCGTGGCAAATTAATTTTTATCGGGAGAAAAACTTATGACCACTCAATCCAGCAAACTGGCTGATCTTAATCTTGTGTTAAATTATCTGGCTGACCAGCCTAGCGCAAAGCTTTTTGCCGAAAATAAAACCTATCCTCTATTAATTCTAGCTGGCAACAGTCTGCCGCCTTTGACCGAGGCAGCAGGTCAACTAGTCAAAGAGGGAAAAGTTGAAAAAATTTTGTTAAGCGGTGGCATTGGTCATGCTACTCAGTTTTTGCAGAAAAATTATCAAAAAACAGGCTACAATTTTTCTAAGGAGCTGTCAGAAGCTCAGATGAATCAATTGTTTTTAATTGAAGCTTGCGGCTTAGTTGAGGAGCAATTGCTCTTAGAAAATACCTCGACTAATTCTGGTGAAAATTCCAGCTTTTCTTTAACTGCTTTACGAGAAATTTACGGAGTAGCCTTGCCAAAGGATATTTTGCTAACCAATGATCCGCTTTTACAAAAGCGGACCAAAGCGACATTTAAATTTAATTGGCAGGCAGAAGCGAGCCAGTTTGAAAATTTTGTGCCGATTGTTCCTCAAGTAAAAGAGCTGACGGAAGAATTGCGTTTCACTGATAGCAGACTGAATCAGCTGTGGCAAAAAGATTATTTTTGGAATCTGGTTTTAGGGGAATACACCCGCTTAAAAGATGATGAAAACGGCTATGGATCAAAAGGGAAAGGCTATATTGAGACCGTGGGGATGCCTGCTGAGGTCACAGCTGCATTTGAAAGGCTGTTAGAAACAGAGAAATTTAATTTGCAACGCTAAGAAAGTAAATTTTATTGAATACAACTGTATTGGATGAGTTTTCATAGAATCGTTTTCCAACAAAATTTGTCGGCCAGATTTATTAATAAAAATTTAACTTAAAATGATTCAAGTCGGTAAGATTCGGGTTCAATTCCTGTAATTCTTGTCAGCTTGGATTTTTTATTAATGCCGATTATTAGGAAAATTTTGTCAGGTTTTAAAATGTCAAGCCTCCTTATCATCAAGGATTAATAATGATTGAAATTTTTTTTTATTTGTTAGATAATGATAGGCGTGCCATAAGGTATAAGTTTGTTATTACATATAGCTGAAATAAGCTCTGAGTTAAGAGAAGAGGATAATCAATGGAAAATCAAGATTTAGTTTATCATTTTGTAGGGATTAAAGGTTCCGGTATGAGTTCGCTGGCTCTTGTGCTACACCAAAAAGGCTTAAAGGTTCAAGGCTCTGATGTAACGGAATACTTTTTTACCCAACGGGATTTAGAAAAAGCCAATATTACTATTTTACCTTTCGCGGCTGACAATATTCATCCAGGATTAGTTGTTATCGCAGGGAATGCCTTTCCTGATAGTCATGAAGAAATTGTTCGGGCTAAGGAATTAGGCATTGAAGTGATTCGTTACCATGACTTTATCGGTCAATTTATTCGTCCCTTCACCAGTGTCGCAGTAACTGGTTCCCACGGAAAAACCAGTACGACTGGTCTTTTGTCCCATGTATTAAGCGGAGTAGCACCGACTAGTTATCTAATCGGTGATGGCACAGGTCACGGGGAAGTCGATGCAAAGTTTTTTGCCTTTGAAGCCTGTGAATACCGCCGTCATTTTTTAGCTTACTCTCCTGATTATGTGATTATGACCAATGTTGATTTTGATCATCCAGATTATTACAAGAGCATTGATGATGTGTTCGATGCATTTCAAACGATGGCTCATCAAGTGCAAAAAGGCATTTTTGCCTACGGTGATGACCCTTATTTAAGAAAATTGCAAGCGGAAGTGCCGATTCATTATTACGGTACCAATGACGATGATGATATTCAAGCAAAAAATATTGAACGGACAACAGAAGGTTCCGCCTTTGATGTCTATGTTAAAGATCAATTTATCGGTCATTTTGTTTTGCCGGCATACGGACAGCACAATATTATGAACGCATTAGGTGTGATTGCCATTGCCTATTTTGAAGGCTTAGATATGAATTTAATTGCTGATGAAATGAAAACTTTTCCTGGCGTTAAACGCCGCTTCAGCGAAAAGAAGGTCAATGACATGATTATTGTTGATGACTATGCTCATCATCCTTCTGAAATTGCTGCGACAATTGATGCCGCCCGCCAAAAATATCCAACGAAGGAAATCATTGCAGTTTTTCAACCCCATACCTTTACGAGAACGATTGCTTTAATGGATGATTTTGCAAAAGCCTTAGACTTAGCGGACCAAGTATTCTTGTGTGACATATTCGGTTCGGCCCGTGAACAAAAAGGCGATGTAAAGATTGAAGATTTAGGCGCTAAAATTGAAAAAGGCGGCCAGGTCATTCAAGAAGACAATGTGTCACCATTGTTGGATTATCACGATGCGGTGATGGTCTTTATGGGCGCTGGTGATGTTCAAAAATTTGAACGGGCCTATGAAAAACTCCTCAGCGAAACAACAAGAAACGTTCTTTAATAAATAACCAAGCTGTGGTAAAAACAGCTTGCCGAAAAAGTTTGACTCCTTTGCTTAATTAATTTTTAGCTTGTGCTGAAAAATTTTAAGTTAAGGACAACTATGCGGCAGGTTGTTGATGCCACAGTTTTTCATTCCTCTAAAATTTAAATAAGTAAATTCAGAATGCTTGTTTTTTTAACGCAATTTGATAAACTTATACTAATGAATAATGGAGGGGTTGTACTTTGAATATAGGCAAGCCGCGAAAAATTGGCAAGACGATTGATGAAATTGAGGAAGGGGACTCGTTATCCTTAACGGAGTCAATTGAAGACAATCAGCTTTTACTTTATTTAGGATTAACGAATGACGCTAATCCTTTATATATTCAGCATGACTATGCTGCCAAAACTGAATACGAAAAACCGATTGTGCCGTCGGTGATGCTGATGGGCATCATCACCAGTGCTGTCTCCAAGCATTTGCCGGGACCGGGTTCCCATGTGGTTAATTTTTCTATCAATTTTATCGAACCGGTCTATCACTATGAAACGATTACTTTTTTATTGGAAGTCATCAAGGTCGATAAGATGAAAGATGTTATCACGATTTCAGTGGAAGCAGTCAACGAGCAGGAAAATCGGATTTTAGATGCGGTTGTGATGGTTCAGCCACCACAATTGGCTACTGAAGCCCTGCAAGAAGATGAAGTCATTTCACAAGCAGCGGAGTAGTTGTATTCATTTTTTTAAAATATCATTAATGCAGTGAACAGGACCTTGTGTCCGAATTAAAAGGAGGAATCTTTATGAATGAAATGCCCGAAATGAATCCTCAGCATGTCCAAGATCAGACGGCTGGGATTAATAAGTTTTACTCAAAGGTTTATGGATTTTTAGGCTTAGGTATTTTACTAAGCGGAATAGTTGCTTACCTTAGTATGCAGGTCTTTCCTGCACAGGTTGCCAGTTTTATCCAAAACTTTCCATTAGGAATTTTAGGGATTTGGATTGTCGAAATTGGCTTGGTGATTTTATTAAGTGCTAAGGCGGAAAAAAATCCCAGCCTCGCAATTGGCGGCTTTATCGGTTATTCCTTGATTAACGGAATTGTATTGGCGATCACAGTTTCTTATTATACAAATGCCAGTGTTGCTAGAGCGTTTATTACAGCGGCGGCGATGTTTATCGGCCTATCGATTTTCGGAGTGGTTACTAAAAAAGATTTATCTGGTATCGGTCGGGCAGCGTATAGTGCCTTAATCGGGATTATCATTGCGATTTTGTTAAACGCCTTTATCTTGAACAGCCAACCAGTTGATTACCTCATCAGCTTTTTAACAATCATTATTTTTTCAGGGATTACTGCCTATGATAATCAAATGATTCGTACCTTATACGTACAAAGCAATGGCACAGTCGGTAACGGCGTAGCAGTTTACATGGCGTTATCCTTGTACTTAGACTTTATCAACTTGTTCTTAGCCTTATTGAGAATTTTCGGTAAACAAAACTAATCGTAAATTAGTTGAAAAGCAGATTCTTCGGAGTCTGCTTTTTTGTTTGCTTTATTTGTAGAGATGTTACGACTTCGCTATAATACAATGGAGAGTCAATTGTATTTTTGTTTGAAATAAAGTCATGTAAAATACAAAATTACTAAGGAGTTTGCTATGAGTAAAATGGAAGAATATCGGCAACTGTTGAACCTTGCCCAAGCGGGAATACATTACCAAAAGGATATTTATGATTTGGAGCGCTATCAGGAAATTCAACGGCTGGCTGTAAAATTAATCGCCGAGAGCAGTCAGGTGACAGAAGCTGAGCTTTATCAAAAAGTCAGCATTGAAGCAGGCTATCCGACACCAAAAGTAGATGTCAGGGCCGTCATTGAAAAAGACGATAAAATTTTATTTGTTGAGGATATTAATACGAAGAAATGGGCGCTGCCGGGAGGCTTTGCCGATGTGGGTTTAAGTCCCATTGAAAATATCAAAAAAGAGGTCAAAGAAGAAACTAATCTAGACGTCCTTTCAGCTGAACTGATTGGCGTATTTGATACCAATCAACGGCAGGATATTTTTCAATTCTTTCAATATTACAAATTGTTTTTTTATTGCCTAGTCGAAGAAAATCAAGCATTTGAAGTCAATAGTGAAACCTCAGCTATCGGTTATTTTTCTTTGGATAATCTGCCGCAACTTTCCTTAGACCGCACGACTAAAGAGCAACTAATCAGACTTCGCCAGCGGGGTAAGCAGGTGGTTTGCGATTGAATAGTCGGAGTAAGGGTAGTAGCCGAAAAAAATTAATTTGGCGTATCGGAATTGGTTTAGTTTTATTGATGATATTAGGCTTGTTTGGAATTGGTAATTATTTTTATGAATATGCCTTTGTACCTGGAGATAAGGATTTTATCAGCCAAGGCTCAGCTGCCAGTACCGAAAAGGAACAAGCTGCAGAACAATGGTACCAAGACTCAGAAAATCGGCAGGCTTGGTCGCTGACTTCTGAGGATAATTTAAACCTGCAGGCGCTTTTTTATCAAAATAATGCCAGCGAAAAAACGGTTATTATCGCCCATGGTTATATGGGCTCAAAGGAAGACATGGCGGATTATGCTCAGATGTTTTATCAACTGGGCTATAACGTTCTAGTGCCAGATGCTCGTGGTCATGGAGAGAGCCAAGGGGATTATGTTGGTTTTGGCTGGGATGAACGCAAGGATATGCAGCAGTGGATTGCTGAAGTGCTGACTCAATTAGGCAGCACCCAAGAAATTGTCCTCTTTGGTGTTAGCATGGGCGGGGCTACAGTGATGATGACCAGTGGAGAAGACTTGCCTGACAATGTGGTAGCGATTATCGAAGATTGCGGCTATGCATCGGTGAGGGAGGAATTAAGTTATCAGCTGAAACAATTATTTAATTTGCCGGCCTTTCCAATTATTCCCGTCACAAATTTAGTAACGAAGGTCCGAGCCGGTTATTTTTTCAGTCAAGCCGATGCAACTAAACAATTGGCTAAAAATACACGGCCAATTTTATTTATCCACGGCACTGAAGATAGCTTTGTACCACTTTCAATGCTGGCACAAGTTTATTCGGCAACCTCGGCTCCTAAGGAAAAGTATGAGGTCGCAGGTGCGGAACATGCAGCCAGTTTTTCCGTCGATCCAGAAATGTATCAAACACGGATCACCGCGTTTTTGAACCAGTATGTCGGCCAATAAAAAAAGCATCTGTTGATTACCTGCTTGGCAGGAAAATCAACAGATGCTTAAAATTTAAATTAGATGTTTGCAAATTTTTCTAACAAACGAATCATTTGGCAAGTGAAGCCATATTCATTGTCATACCAAGCAACTGTTTTAACTAATTGGTAGTCGCCAGCAGATGTTACTTCAGTTTGAGTTGGGTCAAAGATTGAACCTTGAGTTGTGCCAATCACATCACCAGAAACAATTTCACGGTCGTCATAACCAAATGATGGGTTATCAACAGTATGTTTTTTAATTGCTTCGTTAACTTGGTCAGCAGTTACTTTAGTTTTCAAAATTGAAACCAATTCTGTTAATGAACCATCGACAACAGGTACCCGTTGAGCATGTCCTTGTAATTTACCGTTCAATTCTGGAATTACTAAACCGATTGCTTTAGCAGCACCAGTGCTGTGAGGAATAGTATTGTCAGCAGCTGAACGAGCAGCTCTTAAATTGCCGCCACGAACGGGTCCGTCTAATAACATTTGTGTTGAAGTGTAAGCATGAACAGTTGTCATGGTTCCAACTTCAATTCCAAATTCATTATTTAAGAAGTAAGCCATTGGTGCAAGACAGTTCGTTGTACATGAACCAGCTGAAATAATTTTATCGTCAGCACTTAAAGTATCATCGTTTACGTTATAAACGATTGTTTTCATTGCGCCAGCTGGAGCGGAGATAACGACACGTTTTACGCCTGCATCCAAGTGAGCTTGAGCTTTTTCAGCAGAAGTGTAAAAACCAGTACATTCTAAAACGATGTCAACGCCGTTTTCTTTTACCCAAGGAATTTTGCTTGCATCAGGTTCTGCATAAATCCGTGTTGCTACACCATCATCGACGATTGAATCTTCAGTTGCAGTTACATTACCTTTATATGTGCCATGAGTTGAGTCAAATTGCAAAAGATGAGCCAACATTGTTGGGCTAGTTAAGTCATTGATTGCTACTACTTCGATGTCATCTGAAACTTCTTTAATACGGCGGTATGCTAAACGTCCAATCCGTCCAAAACCGTTAATACCTACTTTTACTGTCATAAGAGAATTCCTCCTTAAAATTTGAAGCAAGGCTTCGAATTACAATCATAGTTTCCTACTCTTTGTTATTTTTGTCAAAGAAAAGCCCTTGTACCATTCGTTTCTAAATATTTCATCATTTTTTTCATGGATTGACAGTTTAACGTGGACAAAAGCCGCCGACACCGCTAAAATGAGAAGGACTTTTGTTTACTGTGGACTGCTTTACAAAGATTTTTTAAAATAAATTAAAGTGGAAATAAAAGAAAATAAATAAAATTAATTTTTAGACTTGGAGGAAGACAATGTCCATGTTTTTGGATCAAGTAACAATTGATGTTAAAGCCGGTAAAGGCGGAGACGGAATGGTTGCTTTTAGAAGAGAGAAATATGTGCCTGATGGCGGACCGGCCGGCGGTGACGGCGGTCGTGGCGGTGACGTCGTGTTTGTAGTGGATGAAGGCCTGCGAACTTTAATGGACTTTCGTTTTAATCGGCATTTTAAAGCACCAGCCGGCGAAAATGGCATGAGTAAAGGCATGCACGGCCGTGGCTCAGAAGATTTATTAGTTAAGGTGCCACCAGGTACAACGGTGAGAGATGCAGAAACGGGTAGCTTGATTGGCGATTTAATTGAAGACGGTCAAAGCTTAGTCGTTGCCAAAGGGGGTCGAGGCGGTCGAGGCAATATTCGCTTTGCTTCACCGCGAAACCCAGCACCGGAAATTGCTGAAAATGGTGAGCCTGGTCAAGAACGACGCATTGAAATGGAATTAAAAGTTTTAGCAGATGTCGGCCTAGTTGGTTTTCCTTCTGTCGGGAAATCGACGCTGCTTTCAGTAATTTCGGCAGCTCGACCAAAAATCGGTGCCTATCACTTTACGACTTTAGTACCGAATTTAGGAATGGTAACCACCAATGATGGCCGCAGCTTTGTGGCCGCTGACTTACCCGGTTTAATTGAAGGAGCTTCCCAAGGTGTCGGTTTGGGTACGCAATTTTTGCGCCACATCGAACGGACGCGAGTTATTTTACATGTGATTGACATGAGTGGCATGGAAGGCCGTGACCCGTATGAAGATTATTTAGCCATCAATAAAGAATTGGCAGAACACAATCTGCGTTTACTGGAACGTCCGCAAATTATTGTAGCTAATAAAATGGATATGCCAGATGCTGAGGAAAACCTGAAAGTCTTTAAAGAAAAATTAGCCGCCGAGCAAGAGGATGAATTTGCAGAACCAATCCCTGTATTTCCAATTTCCGGCGTGACAAGGAAAGGTATTGAACCACTATTAAGCGCAACCGCCGATTTATTAGAAACAACCTCAGAGTTTCCTCTATATGATGAAGAGTTGGAGGAAGAAGTTGTTAATTACGGCTACCAATCTGACGAACCGGAGTTCACGATTGATCGGGCTCCCGATGCTTCTTGGATTTTAGCCGGCGAAAAATTAGAAAAATTATTTGAGATGACCAATTTCGGCCATGATGAAACCATCATGCGCTTTGCTCGACAATTGCGGGGCATGGGTGTCGATGATGCACTGCGGGCTAGAGGAGCAAAAGACGGTGACATCGTGCATATTGGCAAATATGAATTTGAATTTGTCGAATAATTTTTGCTAACAAATTTTTAAAGTCTGTGACGAAATTATGAAAATAGTTTGAAAAGACCGCTAAACCTTGCGTTTAGCGGTCTTTTTTAAGTTAGCTTTATGGTAATCCGCTTAAGCTAAGTCCAGAATCTAAAATTTGAGGTGATTGGATATGGTAAAACTTAAACGGGTATTTGAACGAAAGGAAAAAAAATATTTGCTGAGTCTAGCAGATTTTGAATTGTTAAGTGAGTTTCTCGATCCTTATATGGAGGAAGATCAATTTGGTCTCCACACGATAATCTCTGTTTACTATGATACAGATGATTATCGGATGATTAATCGTTCAATTGAAAAACCAAAGTACAAAGAAAAATTTCGTCTAAGGAGTTATGGCGTGCCCCAAAATTCCAGCGAGGCCTTTTTAGAAATTAAGAAAAAGGTTCGGGGAGTTGTCTATAAACGACGAGTGGCGCTTTCCTATGAGGCAGCTAAAAATTATCATCTTGCAAAAAATTCTCAAGAAGCTGTTGCCCATAAAGACCAACAGATTAGAAACGAAATTGATTGGTTGATTGCTCGTCAAAAAATCACTCCTAAAGTGATGATTGCCTATGATCGTCGAGCGTATCAATTACGGGATGAACAAGAGACTGATTTTCGTGTGACCTTTGATTTTAATATTCGTTATCGGACAAATGATTTAGATATTTCCCATGGCAGTCAAGGAAAATTAGTCGCGCCGGATGTTGAAGTGCTGATGGAAGTCAAAGCGCTAGGAGCTTATCCTGTCTGGTTTACCGAAATTTTATCTGAGCTGGGGATTTATGCGGGCACGTTTTCAAAATATGCCCAAACCTATCTACGTCATCTGTCAAAGGAGGAAATGCAACATGTTATCTAGTCTCTTAACGGATGCCAGCGGCAATGCCATTACTGCGACACTGCCAGTTGTTTTAATTTGTACGGCAGTTGCCTTAGTCGCAGGTTTAATTGTCGCTTGCGTGCATATGTATCGAAATGTTTATTCGAAAAATTTTGTGATTACTTTAGCCGTGATGCCAGCCTTAGTACAATTGGTCATCATGCTAGTCAATGGAAATTTAGGGACAGGTCTTGCTGTCCTTGGCGCCTTCAGTCTCATTCGGTTCCGCTCAGTAGCCGGCGGTTCCAGAGAAATCACCTCAATTTTTTGGGCAATGGGTATCGGTTTAGCAACAGGAACTGGCTATGTCGGCTATGTTGTTATCTTCTCAGTGATTATCAGTGCCTTTTTAATTGTATTGAACACCGTCAAGTTTGGCGAAAATAATAAAGTTGCTGAAAGAGAGCTGCGGATTACGATTCCTGAAGACTTAGATTATCCCGGCTTGTTCGATGATTTATTTGAAAAATATACTTACGAATTTTCAAATACCTCTGTTCGGACAACGACAATGGGTTCCCTTTATGAACTGAGATATTTACTCAAACTAAAAGATGTCTATTTAGAAAAGAATTTAATTGATGAAATTCGCGTCCGCAATGGGAACTTGCCGATTGTTTCAGGCAAAGTTGCGACAAATAAAGATGAATTATAATTTATAAAGCAGGTGAACAACTAATGAAGAAAAAATATATTCTCGGATTAACCCTCTCAACGGTTTTAATAATGCTGGCAGCTTGTTCAACAGCCAGTGGTGAGACCAGCACTAGCAGCTCAACGACGACTAGCAGTACAACTAGCTCAGAAGCCACAACTGTTGCAACCGACAGTGCTGCTCAAAATACTGACGGCACTTATGGTTCTTATACAGATGATGACTACGACGAATCATATGATGAGAGTACCGCTACCACCATTACTTTAAATGGTGATTCAGCAGAAATTGACGGCGAAGGGGCGACAGAAGGTGATGGTGTAATTACAATTACAACCGGTGGCACCTACATTTTAAGCGGCGAGTACGATGGTGAAATTATTGTCAGCGGTGATGCCGACGCCGACGAAGTTCAACTAGTTTTAAATGGCGTGACCATCACAAACGACGATTCTTTAGCCATTTATGTGGAACAGGCTGAAAAAGTTAAAATTACTTTGGCGGAAGGCACTACGAATACTGTTTCAGATGGCAGTGACTATGTCTATGATTCGGCTGATGAAGATGAGCCAGATGCCGCAATTTTTAGTAAGGATGATTTAACCATCAACGGCTCAGGTACTTTAATTGTGAATGGAAATTATAATAATGGGATTCGTGGTAAAGATGACGTGGTCATCACCAACGGGAACATCCAAGTAACGGCCGTCAATAACGCAATTAAAGCCAAAGATTCCTTATCGATTGCTGGCGGGACCTTCGACTTAACGACGACCAGCGGTGATGGGATTCAAGTCAACGGGACAGATGCGGACACCGGCTGGATTGCTATTGACGGAGGTGATTTTACAATCAACTCAGGCAACGATGGTATTCAAGCTGAAACAAATCTTTCTATTTCAGAAGCGACGATTGAAATTACAGCCGGTGGTGGTGCAGACGCAACTGTTTCTGATACAACTCAAAGTTACAAAGGAATGAAGGCAGGTGCCAATTTAATTATTGATGCTGGTACGTTTACAATTGATTCAGCCGATGATAGCATCCACAGCAACAATGATGTCACAATCAACGGCGGCAGCTTGGATCTCAGCTCTGGTGATGATGGTATTCACGCAGATAATGCTTTACTAATTACAGATGGGCAAACAACCGTTAACACTTCTTATGAAGGCTTAGAGGGCACGACTGTGACGATTACCGGTGGGACCAATGAAGTGAGAGCTTCTGATGACGGCATTAACGCAGCCGGTGGCAGTGACGATGCCACATCATCAGGTGGCTTTGGCTCTGATTCCTTTATGGGCGGCGGTGGCGGTGGAGACACCACCGATGAAGATGCCTTGATTGATATTCAAGGCGGCACAACGACAGTGATAGTCTCAGAAGGTGATGGTATCGACAGTAACGGCAATGTGACCATGAGCGGGGGGACTTTAATCGTTGATGGACCCAATAGCAATGACAATGGGGTCCTTGATTATAACGGCACCTTTGAACTCAGTGGCGGTACTTTATTAGCCGGGGGAACGTCCGGAATGTCACAAACTGTCAGCAGTGACTCTAGCCAATATAGTTTGGCGGTAGTTCCAGACAGTACAATTGCTGCTGGTTCAACGGTGACAGTCAGTACAGACAGCGGTGAAGTGATTAGCTATACGTTTGAGAACCAAGTCAACTATTTAGTGACCAGTTCTGCTGATATGAGTAGCGGCACCAATGTAACACTTTCTGCAGATGGCTCGACTGTCGGCACTTACAGTTTGACTTCTGTCACGACGACTTCTGGAACAAGTTCAGGAAATGGAATGTCAGGCGGTCGTCGCTAAACCTTAGCGAAGGGAAAGAATATTCTTTCCCTTTTTGCTTTTTTCTTGGTACACTAGGTTTAAATTAAAAGGAGGCAATCAAATGAGTAAACGCGTAATTATTATGAACTTTGATATTGAAAGCAAAGCTTATCAAGCATTTTCTGAGGCTAAAAAAATTGTTGCACAAAACAATATGAAAGCAGAACAAATGGCTGTGATTCGCCATACTAATGATGGCGCCCATAAATTTGAAATCGAAGACTTTTTAGATTTCACAGGTAATAATAAAGCATCTACCGGTGGCTTTATCGGGATGCTAGTTGGGATTTTAGGCGGACCACTAGGAATTTTATTAGGTTGGTTTGCTGGTGGCATGATTGGAGCTTCTCAAGATGTTAAAGAAATTCGCAATGCCCAAAGTGTTTTTGAATTTTTAACTGATAAAATTGGTGAAGGCGATACTGGTCTGATTTTAATTGCCAACGAAGAAGACAATCGTCCTTTAAATGATTTAGCGATGTTTCGCTTAGGTGGCGAGATTACTCGTTTAGATTATGATGATGTGGAAGCCGATTTAAAGGATGCTCAGGAATTAGAAAAACAACCGGATGAAGCAGCGAAAAACAAATGGGCTGAAAAGCATCCGAAAAAAACCAGTGACCATCAAGAAGATAAATAAGTGATTCCGCTAGGGCTGGCGCCAAAGCCGTCCTAGTTTTTTTGTCAACGGAGAAAAGAGGGTTCCCATGAAATTATTAATTGTCGAAGATGATGTGATTCTTTCTGACAGCATTAAAGATGTGCTGCAGGAATTAGGTGAAATCGTGCAGGTCTACGATGGCTCTGAGGCTGTCTATGAAGGAGAACGGGAAATTTATGACTTGATTGTCTTAGATTTGATGATTCCCGAAATGTCCGGTGAAGAGGTCCTCGCCAGCCTAAGAAACAAACAAATTTACACACCCGTCTTGATTTTGACCGCCAAAGATGCCTTTGAAGATAAAATCAACGGCTTTGAAATTGGAGCGGATGATTATTTAACCAAGCCTTTCCATCGTGAAGAACTATTCTTACGGGCTCAAGCGCTTCTGAGACGCTCTTTGGGAATGCATGAAGGCAATGAGATTGAGGAGATGGGACTAACCATCAGTTTAAAAAATCGGCGTGTGACCTATGGAGGAACGGAAATTGCATTGCAAGGGAAAGAGTTTGACCTCTTGACCTATTTGTTGCAAAACAAAGGCCGGATTGTCACCAAAGATCAGCTCTTCGATCGAATTTGGGGCTTTCAATCAGACACGACATTAACCGTCGTGGAAGTTTATATGAGTAATTTACGAAAACATTTAAAACCCTTTGGCTTAGACAGTTGGATCAAAACATTGCGCAATGTTGGCTATATTTTACAGCCGATTGCCATTGAGTCCTAGGTGTTGCGATGGGAGAAGACTCATTAAAAAAACAACAGACTCGCTATTTTGTGCTGACCTTCATTTCCTTTGCGGCCATTTTTATTCTTTTAGGCATTTTAGTGTTTCATTTTGTCCAGACTTCGATGTATTCGCAAGTCGACACGAATCTGACAAAATTTTACAGCAATGAAAAAATTTTAGCAGACACGATTTCCCGTACACAAAGCATTGATAACACCATGAACAGCGGTGAGCTGACTAGTCCAAAAATTGATTCAAAAAGTAGCGATGATAAAGAAAAAGTCGACAATTTTCAAGAACAGATTATTTTATGGTCCTCAGATGGGGAAATTTTGAATAGTAATTCTCTGGGCATTCGGATGTATGATTTTGTCAATCTCAGTTTAGACACGTCAAAATTGAACGAAATCACTAACTTAAGTCTTTCAGATGCTGACGACCAAACATTAGGTTTTCGTTCAATTGTTGTTGAAAATAATACGGATGAAGAAGATTATAGCGACCAAGCTACCTCCGAAACGACAACTTCAGAATCTGCTGAAGCCGCAAGTCAAGTGGCCTATGTTCAAATCTTAACCAATACCGATCAGATTACTCAATCGGTACATAGTTTCCGCAAGATTTTAATTATTTGTATGCTCGTTTTTGCGGCCTTTTCGATTTTGCTCAGTTATTATTTATCCGGCCGCTTTATCCAGCCGATTATCGCATCATGGCGTAAGCAACAGCAGTTTGTCGAAAATGCTTCCCATGAATTACGGACACCACTGACGATTATTCAGGCCAAATTAGAAGGACTTTTTACCAAGCCGGAGCGAACGATTTTAGAGGAATCAGAAGACATCGCTCTGTCATTAAATGAGGTGCAGCGCCTCAGTCGTTTGACTAATGATTTGCTGATGCTGGCTCGTTCCGATAGCGATGCCGTTTTAGCTGTGAAGCAGCCTACGAAGGTCAATGACTTCTTAAATAAAACGTTGGAACCTTACGGCGAAATCTTAGCCGCTGAAGACAAAGAATTTTCTTTAGTCTTGGGAGAAAATCGGCAAATCTTGATTGATCCGGAAAAAATCCAACAGCTTTTATTGATCTTGATTGATAATGCGATGAAATATACGATTGCCGGTGAGAGTGTCACAGTTGTCTCAACATTCCGCAGCAACGATTGGCTGCTAGAAGTCAAAGATACTGGTTCTGGCATTTCAGATGAAGCCAAAGCCCATATTTTCGATCGTTTTTATCGGGCAGACGCCTCCAGAAATCGTGACACCGGCGGCTATGGTATCGGCTTATCCATTGCGATGTGGATTGTGAAACTCCACGGTGGCAAGATTTCAGTCTTGGATAATCAACCTCGAGGCACTGTCTTTCAACTGCAACTGCCTTTAAAATAAGGAAATGATTTACATTCTAAAAGTTATCTTTTAAAATGAAGTGATTTGAAGAGAAAGTCAGGTAGATTATGGAATTAGAATTTTTAGGAACAGGGGCTGGTGTGCCAGCGAAACATCGCAACGTAACAGCGGCCGCTTTAAAATTATTGAACGAACGGAATGAAATTTGGTTGTTTGACTGTGGGGAAGGTACCCAGATGCAGATTTTGCACACGACCATTCGGCCAGGGAAAATTAATAAAATTTTTATCACTCATCTTCACGGTGATCATATTTTTGGACTGCCGGGACTTTTAAGCAGTCGCTCTTTTCAAGGTGGAGAAGAAACCCTTGAGCTCTATGGTCCTCGTGGGTTGCAGGATTTTGTGGAAACCGCACTAAAAATTTCCCAGACTCGCTTAAGCTATCCGCTGAAATTTATCGAAGTTCACGAAGGCTTGATTTTTGAGGATAAAACTTTTTCAGTTTATTGCAGCCAGCTGGATCATGGGATTACCAGCTACGGTTACCGAATTGTCGAGCAGGACTATCCAGGGGAGCTGCAGGTTGAAAAATTACAGGCGTTAAACATCCCTTCTGGACCGCTTTATGGTAAATTAAAAAAAGGCGAAGTGGTTGAGCTTCCCGACGGTCGTCAGATTGACGGCAAAGAATTTTTAGGGGCAACCAAAAAGGGTCGTGTGGTGACAATTTTAGGAGATACCCGCAAAACAGATGCTGCCATTCGACTGGCAGCCGGCAGCGATCTTTTGGTCCACGAAAGCACCTTCAATAAAGATCAAAAGAAAATGGCTAAAAATTATTACCATTCCACCACCCATCAAGCCGCTGAAGTGGCAAAAGCGGCTAATGTCGGTCAGTTATTATTGACCCACATCAGCGCCAGATATTTGGCTAAAGAAAGCCAAGAATTGGAAAAAGAAGCACAAGAAATTTTTGTAAATACAAAATTAGTCAAAGACTTTGATATCATTGACATAAAATTTTCTTAGGGGGATTTGAAAATGAATTTACAGGATAAAGTCGTCGTTGTAACCGGTGGCTCAGCTGGATTAGGCGAGCAGCTGTGCTATGAAGCAGCACGGCAGGGGGCTATTGTGGTCACCTGTGCCAGAAGAATTAACCTGATTGGCAAAGTGAAAGAAAACTGTATGGAAATCAGCGGCAAACCAGCCTACGCTTTACAATTGGACGTTGCCAATCCAGAAAGTATCGACAATTTTTTTGTAAGATTAAAAGAAGAAGTCGGTCAAGTCGATGTTTTAGTTAACAATGCCGGCTTTGGTATCTTCGAAAATTTTGTGGCCTTTGACTTTGAAGACGTCCGCAAGATGTTTGAAGTGAACATTCTTGGGATGATGTACCTGACGCAAAAATTTGCAATTGAGATGGTCGAAAGAGCAGATGGTCAAATTATTAATATTGCATCAATGGCAGGGAAAATGGCCACTGCAAAATCGGCAGTTTACTCGGCAACCAAATTTGCCGTTTTAGGTTTCTCTAATGCCCTGCGCTTAGAATTAAAACCGGCTAATGTGCGGGTGATGACGGTCAATCCCGGACCGATTGCGACAGAATTTTTCGATAAGGCAGATCCAAGCGGTGATTATTTAAAATCTGTCGACATGTTTGTTCTGCAGCCGCAAAAATTGGCCCGCAAAATTATTCGCGGCGTCCAAAGGGAACGACGGGAAGTCAACGCACCACAAGTGATGGAAGTTGCTGCTCGTTTTTACACACTGTTTCCTCATGTCGGTGATTTTTTAGCAGGCGGTTTATTTAATAAAAAATAGTTGGGGGGAGTTTTCTATGAAAAATCAATGGCGGATTATTGTTGGTTTTATTTTAATTTTGATTATTGTGTTGTTTGCCATTAGCAATAATAATCAAGTGGACGTTAGCTTTCTGGTGACTTCCATGCAAGCTCCGCTGATTTTAATCATTTTAGGTTCGGCGATTATTGGTGGCCTAATTGGAATTTTAACCAGTACAGCGACGGTTTGGAATCAGAAAAAAACCATTAAAAATCAAGAAAAAGAATTGGCTATCTTCAATGATGACCTAGATAAAAAGGTTCAATCAGCTAATGAAAAATTGATTCGTGATTATGAAAATCAAATTTCTGAATTACGGGCCACCTATGAAGCACAAATTGTCGATAAGAATCGCAAAATTGATGAATTGCTGCATCAGGAGCAGGCGGTTGAAGAAACATCAGCAGCGAAAACAGAGAATCATGTGGATTATTTTGATTGATAATTAAAATATGAATAAATGCTGAGTAAAAGCATCAGATAGAAATCCGTAAAGCGGATATTCTACCTGATGCTTTTTTTATGGCTATTATGAAAAAATATCACTGCAATTATTGTCACAGTAAAACTGTAATATTTATTTCTTTTATTTGAGTTAAAATCAAGTGTTATGTGATTCTTGACGAAAAAACTTGCTTAAAAAACGA
Source organism: Enterococcus sp. HY326 (assembly GCF_026157065.1). Lineage (GTDB taxonomy): Bacteria > Bacillota > Bacilli > Lactobacillales > Enterococcaceae > HY326. The sequence continues at coordinate 622,073 of NZ_JANLGQ010000002.1, read as the reverse complement.
AAAGTGTAACATTTTACTTTGGCAGCTGTGACAAAATTGGGGATGAAAGGGTTAACAAAAAATGAGTTTCCAAGGCTATAATGAAATGCATCAGGAGGAATATTATGAATGAACGGATCCGCACCATTCTGACTTTACTGATTAAAAATCCGAATATGAAAATTGGACAACTAACAGAGGAGTTGGGACTCACTAAAAGACAAATTAATTACTCGATTAATCAATTTAATCAAGAGTTGGAACTTCAAGGCCTTCCAATTATTGAAAGAAATCATGTTGGTGATTTTTTAATTCCTTTAGCCATTTTGAAAAATTTTGACAGTTTAGTTGGCCAACAACAGCTAACGGAAACGACTCTTAATGAAAATGAGCGCAGTGCGTTAGTTCTCTTTAGTTTAATTGCAAACACTGATTATGTCAGTCTCCAACATGTTATTGATTATTTAGAGGTAAGTAAAAATACTGCATCTGAAGATATTAAAAGAGCAGGATGGCTTGCAGAAAAATACCAGTTGACGATTCAGTATGACCGAGTAAATGGCTACCAATTAAAGGGCTCAGAGCATCGTATTCTTCAACTTTTATCAGATTTGGTAAAACATTACAACTTTATCCAAAAAGAAGAGTATCGAGATCAATTTCAATTAAGTATTACAGAAAATGAAGTGATTCATCTTATTCACGGTATGGAACAATTATTGCATTTGAGCTATTCAGACGAATCAATCGATTATTTGCAGGCAACTTTACGTTTCTTACTTCACCGAGGAGTGAAAAGTCCAGCAAAGACTAATTTTTTTGAAGGCAATGTAAAGGATACCCCTGAGTATAAACTACTATTAATTTTACTTAGTGAGTTTGAGTGGCGCTTAGCAACTGATTATTTGGAATGGCTTAGTCTGTTATTTTTATCTTCTAATATTTTTGAGAAAAAAACAACTCAAGAATATGACTCTGATATAAAGCTAAAAAGTCTAATTGCTGCAATGGTTTCCAAGTTTGAGGAACAGACCTTAATCGTTATCGAGGAACGTCAAGATTTTCAACGACGGATTTTAAGTCATTTAAGACCGGCTTGTTTTCGAATTTCGTATAACTTAAGTCTGGGTGCTTATTCTTTGGACAATTTAGTTCAAGAAAGTAGTCACGGAATCTTAGTCGAATTGATGAAGGAATTGATAACGCCAATTGAAGATTGGTTGGGTAAGGCTTTTCCGAATGATGAATTGGAGCTTCTCTCTTATTATTTCGGCTATCAATTGGCTAATGATAGCAACTTAGTTAAACAAAAGCCAAGAGCTGTTGTTGTCTGTCGCAACGGAGTGATGGTTTCAAAATTAATGCGGGAAAATTTAAAAAGCTTGTTTCCGGAAATACATTTTATTGCCTCTTTGTCAGTTAGAGATTTTTATCAATTTCAAGAAGATGCTGATTTAGTATTTTCAACTACACCTTTAGATAGTGGCCTATTACAATTTATTATTAATCCTTTGATGACGTATAAAGAGCAGATTAATTTACGCTATCGAGTGTTAAATGAGTTGGGTTTCAATGAAATTGACCAAGCTATTGAAGATGTTACTAAGATTATTCAAAAATACGCTAAAGTGACAGATTTAGTTATGCTGAAAGAAGAATTACAGATGTTTCTGATTAAAAATTCCCATGAAACTTCTTTAGAAAATTATGACGTGTTGCCTTCTTTATTGCATTATCTACAACCATCAGCTGTCAAGTTGGTTTCAGAAGAACTTACTTGGCAATCTGCGGTGGAACTTGCCTGCCAGCCTTTATTAGACAAGCAAATTATCACAGCAGATTTTGTTGCTGATTGCATTCGACAAATTGCTGAAACTGGCTATGCAGGCTATCTAGGAACGGAAATGTGTATTCCCCATACAACTGTTGAGCATGGGGTGTTAAGAGATGGTGTCAGTTTTTTAGTCTCTCAAAAAGCAATAGTTTTTCCTAACGGGCGACGCTTGCATTTAATTGCACCTTTGGCATTTTTTGATTTAACCAAACATTTAAGAGCCATTAATCAATTAGCCCAAATCGCTGATAATCAGGAGCTGATTCAGACAATTTTGACCGCAAAGGATGAAAAAACCATCTATCAATTAATCAGACAAATAACTTAGGAGGAGCATCAATGGAGTTAAGGGAGTATCCTAAACTAACAATTATTATGCGAGGCTATACGTATGCTCAAGCAGAAGCCATTTTACAAGCAATGTCGGGATTTGAAGAAGACTATGCTGTGGAAATGACATTAAATACGGAAGGCGCTTTAGAGCATATCGCAAAATTATCAAAACAATTTGGTGAAAAAATAAATATTGGGGCTGGTACGGTTAGAACCTTAGATCAAGCTAAAGCTGCTTATCAAGCAGGGGCAAAATTTTTACTTGGTCCGCACACATTTACCAAAGAGATGCTAAATTTTGCTAATCAAAATAAAATTTTGGCAGTTCCGGCGGCAATGACACCTTCAGAAATCAATCAAATGTTTAACCAAGGAGCGGATATTGTGAAAGTTTTTCCAGCAGGAACCGTTGGACCGAAATTTTTTAAAGATGTCCAAGCACCACTTGGAAAATTGCCTTTAATGGGCGTTGGCGGCATTAACAGTGGTAATGCGAAGGATTTTTTTGAGCAAGGAGCATCTTATCTAGGATTAGGTTCGGGAATGTTCAACAGTGACGACATCAAACATTTACAAATTGATCAATTGCATGAATCGTTAGCGGCATTGCTGGCAAAAATTAAATAAGTTTAAGGAGGCCTTTTGATGGATTTAGAGTTAAAAGAAGAACTAGTTTTTAGAGATATCTCAGCTGAGAATCAAGAAGCTGTATTAGATTATTTAGCAAAACAACTATACGAAAAAGACTTTGTTAAAAAAGAATATATTGCAGCGATTAAGGAACGAGAGTTGGAATACCCAACAGGCTTACCTTCAACACCTCCGGGTATTGCAATTCCCCATGCAAACTTTGAATTGGTGAAAAAGACAACGCTAGCAATAGCTACATTAAAAGAACCAGTCTTGTTTCACAATATGGAGGATAACAAAGAGGAGATACCTGTCCAAATTGTCATTATGATGGCGATTGGTGAACCTCATGGACAGATTGAAATGCTGCAAAAAATCGTGGGGATTATTCAAAATGAACCTTTACGTCTAGCTATGATCCAAGCCAGTAATAACCAAGAATTATTAGAATTAATTAAAAAAGCAATACTTTAAAAAGAGAGGAAGAAAATATTATGAAAAGAATTTTAGTTGCTTGTGGAAATGGAATTGCTACTTCAACGGTGGTTGCTTCGAAAGTGAAAAGCTATTTAACTGAACAGGGCGTTCAAGTTGAAACTACACAAACAAAACTAATGGAAGTGCCAAGTAAAGTTCAAGACTATGATTTATTAATTACGACTGGCCAATTTGAAGGACAAACAGGGGATGTTCCTGTAATTAAAGGGATGCCAATTTTAACTGGCATTGGGGTAGATCAGACAATGGAAGAAATCTATAAAAAAATAACTGAATAAAATAATAGGGAGGAAATGAAATGCAGTATATAATGGGTGTTTTTAATTTTTTTATTGATGCTGGGGCAACAGTTATGTTGCCAGCTATTATTACGATTGTTGGATTAATTTTTGGTTTGAAAATTACAAAGGCTTTTAAGTCGGGTCTGACTTTAGGGATTGGTTTCGCTGGTATTAAATTGATTTTAGACTTTATGACAACCAATGTTGGTCCAGCGGCTAAAGCAATGGTTGATCGAACTGGAGTCCAACTTGATGCATTGGATGTTGGCTGGGGTTCAATTGCTGCCGTTACTTGGGCGTCACCGATTATCCCTATTTTGATTTTCGGCATTTTAATCGTCAATATTGTGTTGCTTATCTTAAAGAAAACTCATACATTAGATGTTGATATTTGGAATTATCACCACATGGCGATTGTCGGAGTAATGGTCTATTTTGTAACTGATAATGTCTTTTTAGGTGTTGGTTCTTCTTTAGTTATGGCTGTCATCACGTTCAAAATGTCAGATTGGTCTCAGCCTCTAGTTGAAAATTTCTTTGGTATTCCAGGTGTCTCACTACCAACTGTTTCAGCCCTTTCATCTTTGGTCATTGCTTGGCCATTAAATTGGTTATTAGATAAAATTCCTTTTTTTAGAAAATCTAAATTTACTATCAAGGATGCTCAGAAGTATTTAGGATTTTTCGGTGATTCTATGATTATGGGACTAGTTATCGGTATGGTTATTGGTATTTTAGCCGGTTATGATATTAAGGCCATCTTACAATTGGGAGTCAGTATGTCAGCTGTTTTAGTATTAATTCCTAAAATGACTTCTCTATTCATGGAAGGGTTAATGCCAATTTCAGATGCAGCTCAAAAGTGGTCTCAACAAAAATTTAAAGGCCGTCGCCTATTTATCGGTTTGGATGCAGCCGTTGTCGTTGGGAATCCTGACGTTATCACAACAGCTTTAATTATTATTCCGTTGACAATTGCAATGGCACTTGTATTACCTGGCAACCGTGTGTTACCTTTTGCTGATTTAGCTGTTGTACCTTTCCGAGTGGCAATGGTTGTTGCGTTGACTCGGGGAAATCTGCTGAAAAATATTGTAATTGGGTTAGTCGTAACAGCTTCATTGTTATGGTGCGGAAGTGCAACAGCGCCAGTTTTAACAGCGATTGCTCAAAAAGTCGGAATTGATTTAGGTACTTCATCATTATTAATTTCCTCTTTTGCAGCTACTTCAATGATTCAAAGTTACCTAGTCTTTCTTGCTTTTGCTTACAACCCAATTATTGGTATCCCAATTTTATTAGTGGTCTTCGGCGGAATATGGTATTACTTTGACAAAGTGAAAAAAGTTAATTATTTACAAGATGAGTTAGTAACTGAAGGAGGCAAATAGAGTGAAGATTTCTAAAATTACAGTTTATAAAGTTAAACCCAGATGGATTTTCGTTAAAGTTTCAACTGACGAAGGGATTGAAGGCTGGGGGGAAATGATTTCCGGAACGAAAACCGAAACTGTAGTTGCAGGTGCTTATGAAATTGGCAACCGTTTAATCGGTCGGAATCCCTTTGAAATTGAAAGACTGTTTCAGGAGATGCATCGGTCTTTTTTTAGAGGAGGACCGATTAATGGCACGATTGTTTCCGGTTTGGAGATGGCTCTATGGGATATTAAAGGAAAGGCCTTCAATGTTCCTGTCTATGAATTATTAGGTGGGGCTGCTCGGGATAAAATCAAAGTATACTCATGGATTGGGGGTGATCGCCCTGACGAAGTTGCTGAACAAGCTCAAGATCGTTTTGATCGTGGTTTTACCGCCGTTAAAATGAACGCCACTTCAGAATTGCATTATATTGACTCGTATGAAAAAGTAGATGAAGTGGTCCAACGAGTGGCTTCTATTCGTAATCGCTTTGGGGACAAGATGGCAATTGGTGTTGATTTTCATGGTCGCGTGCATAAACCGATGGCCAAAGTCTTAGCCAAAGCATTAGAGCCATATCACCCAATGTTTCTAGAAGAAGTTGTTTTGCCGGAAAACGAAGAACATTTTAAAGAAGTAGCTCAGACGGTAGCTGTACCTCTAGCAACTGGTGAGCGATTGTACACTCGCTGGCAATTCAAAAATATTTTTCAACAGGGAGCAATTGATATTATTCAACCTGATGTTGCTTTGTGTGGTGGAATTTTAGAAACTAGAAAAATTGCAGCAATGGCAGAAGCTTATGATATCGCTGTCGCCCCCCACGCCCCATATGGTCCAATTGCTTTGGCGGCGACGTTGCAGGTAGATTCTTGTACTCCTAATGTTTTTATTCAAGAACAAAGCTTAGGAATCCATTACAACAAAGGCTTTGATTTATTAGATTTTGTAAAAAATAAAGAGATTTTCCAATACCAAGATGGTTTTGTCAATCTTCCGACAAAACCTGGTCTTGGCTTAGAGATGGATGAAGATAAAATAAAAGAAATCGCTCAAGAAGGATTAGTATGGACTAATCCTCAATGGAAAAATTACGACGGTACGATAGCTGAGTGGTAAAGGATAGGTGAAAAATATGGCAGAAGCAATTGTGATTGTTTTCTTTTTGCTAGTTTTATTAATAATGGAAATCCGGGAGCAGCGACAAATTATCATTAAAGCTCAGACAAACCGAATTAAACTTGTGTTATCGCTTGTTTTATCAATCGGAATATTAGCCGTATTTTGGCCAATCGATTTAGCAAATCAAATTAAACTATTGTCTTTTGTAATTCTGATTCTTTCGGTGGGTTTCTTAAAAGAAGGGCTAGCTAACAATCATATCGTACGTTTAGGTGTTTTAAACGGTCAATTCGAAATATACGATAAAATTGAAATTGAAGAAATAGCTGCCAATCGAACGTTTATTACGTTCTATCATAAGAAAAACAGTTTCTCTATGTTTTTCTCCCACAACGGTATTACCATGCAAAATTATTTTGCTGAACAAAAATTTAAAGGTGAATTAATCTTTCAACTCGACTAAGAAGTAAAAACTCTTTCCAAAAAATTTGGCTGACCGCCTAGTTTTTGGAAAGAGTTTATTTTTAGACATCCTTCCTCAAAAACCGCCCCATAATCTCCAGCTGATGCATCACGCTAGCTTTTCTCAAAACGCCCATTCCCGGAAAATGGCCTCTGTCAAAGGCCTCAAAAAGAATTTCTCCGCCTAAGGTCAGCTTGTCTTCCCATAATTGGTCCTGCCAGTCTTTAATTTCTGTCATTACCTGCAGAAAATTTTCCTTTTGAGTGGGTAGTTCCTCGGAGACAAAATGGTGAATGCGGACATTTCCATCCTTCATATAAATCAAATGCAGCGCTAACCGTTTTGAAGGATAGCCGTGTTCATAATAGATTCGGCTGTCGATTGAAAAATCAGAAAAACCGCTAAAGCCCCGCAGTGCTAAATTTTGATTGCCCTTAAAAAGTAATTCATCAGGGACTTCTGTGTAATAACTATTAGAACCAAGGCGGGTAAAGCCATCTTGGGATAAAATTTTTGGGCCCTTAATTTTAGCCAATAAGCGAAATTCTTCGGGCACGAGGACTAAGGCCTGATTTTGTTGCCAATCTGATTCCAGAACAATTTGTGGACTTTGGGTGATAATTAAAGGATAGGAATTTTCTAATGACTCTAAAGGCTGGTCTAAAATAAATGCTTTCTCAACTGCCAGCTGTTCCAAACTAGTCAAGCCTTCTTCTGTGGCAAATTCGCCCACCTGTGGATTCACAATCAAATAAAAGGGTTGATGGGCCGCTTGAAATTTCGCAATTAGTTTCAAGAGGGCTTTGTTTTGCTTAACCGGCTCAATAATCGGGATGATGCCTTCAGGAAAACGGTCGGCATCTAAGAGCGCCTGCAGCGCCAGCAAATCAAATTGTTTGCTTCTAAAATAAGGATAGTACATCAGCGCTCTCCTTCAAATTTTTCCAAAAGTTCAAAATAGGCAGCACGGGTCGCCTCCAATTCTTCTTTTAGGCTTTCAACGGCTTGACTCTCGTTGTCAGTGGCAAAACGATCGTAATAATTTAAATTGCCGCCGAACAAGTCATATTCTGGTTGGCGCTTTTTTAATTCTTTATATAATAAATCCGTTGAAAATGCCCTCAGTCCCCGTGTCGTTTGCTTGGCCTTACCGACTTCTCTGGCTTGAGAAGAAATCAAGCGAAAGAGAAGCGCTTGTTCATTGACCAAAAGCTCTTGGCGTTTCGGTTTCTTGGCAACGGTAAAATAGCCCGGCAGATTTTGCTCGTCTTTAATAGCGTATTGATGGTAAACCAAGACGCCAATTTCTAGAGGGATTTCCGCTTCAACTTTTTCGTATAGGGCTTTTGGCAAAACAAAATAATTGTAATGGCCGATAAAAGACAATTTTGCTTTTGAACGAAAGTCAGCCTTCGAGACCTTCAGCTCAAAACAACGCCATTCAAATTGATTGTCCAAAAGTAACCGACAGCTCAAAGTATCGACAATCCCTTGATCTTCTGGCATCATCACTTCTTCGACAACAATATCGCCATTTTCCCGACAATAGCGGTACAAGACTTCTTCCATTTCGATTGTTAAAGGTGTTTTCATAGGCTTCCTCACAAAAAATTTATTGCGTGACTCTTATTAACTATAAAACATACGTTCCCTTTTTTAAAGGGGACTTTATAAATTTTTATTTTTTTGACTATTCTTTTTAGGGAAGCCTCTGCTATAATACCTAGGTTAGGAGTGACGACGTGAAAGCAGCGAAATTTCAATGGCAACTACCTGAAAAACAAATTTTACCAACAGAATATGAAGAATGGTTGAGTGCTCATCAGCTCTCGCCGTTTCTAGGAAAAATTCTTTGGCAAAGAGGTTATCAAACAGTAGCGGATTTAGAAAGTTATTTTGATAACGACTTAAATAATTTACCTGATCCCTATCTTTTTTTTGAGATGGAAAAAGGTGTGGAACGAATTAAAGCCGCCGTTTTATCCGGTGAAAAAATTATGATTTACGGCGATTATGACGCAGATGGCATCACCAGCACGACTGTCATGAAGGAAACGTTAGAGCTGTTGGGAGCCGACGTCAATTATTTTCTGCCGAATCGTTTTAAAGAAGGCTATGGCCCCAATTTAGCTAAGTATCAAGAATTTGTGGCGGCGGGCTATCAATTGTTAATTACAGTTGATAATGGTGTTTCTGGCATGGAGGCTATTAGCTATGCTCAAGAAAACGGCTTAGATGTGGTTGTCACCGATCATCACGAACTCCCGGCTGAGCTACCGCCGGCGTATGCAATTATCCATCCTCGGCATCCTGAGGGCAAATACCCGTTTAAAGATTTAGCAGGTGTTGGCGTTGCCTTTAAAGTGGCCACCGCTTTATTAGAAGAGGTGCCCGCTGAATTTTTGGATCTAGTGGCGATTGGAACCATCGCCGATTTAGTTTCATTAACCGGTGAAAATCGGCTCTTGGTCAAGGCTGGACTAAAAGCTATTCAGCAAACCGAACGGATTGGGCTGAGTGCCTTAATTCGCAAAAGTGGCATTGAAATCAGCAATTTTTCTGAAGGAGATATTGGTTTTGGCATCGGACCTCGTTTGAATGCGATTGGTCGCTTAGGCGATGCTTCCCCCGGAGTTGAGTTGATGTCAACCTTTGACGAAGAAGAAGCCGATCAGCTGGCAGAGTTTTTAGAGGAAAAAAATAATCAGCGAAAAACAATCGTCGAAAAAATGACAGCAGAAGCTTTGGCTGCAGTCGACCCGACAAATGAAATCCAATTGATTGCCCAAGCTGGTTGGCAAGAAGGTGTTTTAGGGATTGTTGCGGGTAAAATTTTACAAACAACCGGCAAACCGGCAATTTTATTAACATTAAAAGAAGACGGTACGGCAAAAGGCTCAGGCCGCAGTGTCGCTCAATTAAATATGTTTGCGATGCTAGATAGCATGCGGGAATTATTCACTCATTTTGGTGGCCATCATGCGGCGGTAGGACTGACCTTACCAGCAGAAAATCTTGGCGAATTACAAGAGCGAATGAATGATTATATTCGTTCTAATAATATTGATCTAGCACAGGGAGGTCCGTTGCAAATTGATGAAATTATACAACCAGAAGCCGCGACGATTGCCTTAATTAATGAATTAAACACTTTGGCTCCTTTTGGAACGGATAATCCAATTCCGACATTTTTGTTCAAAGATGTTTTGCCGCAAAATGTTAAAGTGATTGGTGCTAATCAGCAGCATTTAAAGTTTGCGATTGGTGAGGCTGCTGATTTAGATGTCTTGGCCTTTAGTTTTGGTCCAGAAGCTAATGAATTTAGCGGACCAATTGATGTCGCCGGCCAGCTCAATATCAATGAGTGGAACGGGCGTAAGAAACCTCAGGTGATGCTGCAGGATTATCAAAATGAGGCACTGCAATTCTTTGACTGGCGCAATAAATACCGTTGGCAAGAAGTGCTGGCTACTGAGAGCACTCTGATTTTGGCCTTTCAAGAGGCCAGTCTAAAAATTTTACCTGAAGCGATGAAAAATGCCGCTGTTGTCTATAATAATTTAGCAGATATCCAAAAGCGAATAGCAAAAAATAATTATCAACAGCTAGCATTTGTAGATGTGCCGAAGGATTTGACCTTTATTAAAGAGATTTTAGCTGCTGGCAGCTTTTCTAGAATTTATTTTTACGGGCACTCTCCAGACGAAGCCTATCTAAATGGAATGGGCAGTCGTGAGCAATTTGGGCGCCTGTTTAAGTTAGTTCAACAGCAGGAAAAAATCGATGTCCGCTTTAAGCTAGATCAGCTGGTTAATTATTTAAAAATTCCTAAATCCCTCTTAGTTTTTATGATTCAAGTGCTTTCTGAGCTGAAATTTGTTACAATAGAAAACGGTGTTTTATCAAAAGTGGCGGTAACAGAAAATCAGCCTTTGACAGCTAGTCAATTGTATCAAGATCGTCTGCAGCGCATCAAGAATGAAGAATTTTTACTGCTGACCGACAGTGAAGGCCTGAGAAAATGGCTGCTGTCTTGAAATTGCTAAACGTGTTACCAAATTTTTGATAAAAAGAGTTTAGATTGCTCCTAAACAGTGAGCAGACAATGAAAGGAACCAGAAACAAAATGAACTTAAAAGATTATATTGCAAGTATTCCCGATTATCCCTCTGAAGGTATTGTCTTTAGAGATATTTCGCCATTGATGGCAGACGGGGCGGCCTATCGTGAAGCCACCAACCAAATCGTCAATTATGCCAAGGAAAAACAAATTGATATGGTAGTTGGGCCAGAAGCACGGGGCTTTATTGTCGGTTGTCCGGTGGCTTATGAGCTTGGCGTTGGTTTTGCGCCTGTCAGAAAAAAAGGGAAATTACCCCGTAAAACGATTGAAGTTTCCTACGAAAAGGAATATGGTTCAGATATTTTGACCCTTCATGAGGATGCGATCAAACCGGGCCAACGAGTGTTGATTTGTGATGATTTATTAGCAACGGGCGGCACGATTAAAGCCACCACTGATTTAGTTGAACAATTAGGCGGTGAAGTAGTCGGCTGTGCCTTTTTGATTGAATTGATGGACTTAAAGGGCCGTGATTTGATTCAACAATATGATATTTTAACTTTGATGGAATACTAATTTTAAAAGACTGTAGGATGATACTTAGCCTAGAAATCTTATTTTGCTTTTAATGGCACTTTATTGGTGAGCCTTGCTGACGATAGAAAACTCAAGGTGAGCAAAAGCAAAAGATTTCTAAGCAAAGATTCCTCCAGTCTTTTTGTTTGTTCTCGTCATACTTTCTTATAAGAAAATTCATATTTAGCCAATTTTTTTAAGGTATCGTTAAATAGATAAATTATGATGAAAATAAATGGATTTTTTCATGAAAGAGTTTTATGATGAAGTGACTACGGAAAAGAAAGTATGGAGGCTGTTATGAAGAAGAAACTAGCAACAATTTTTCCATTGTCTCGTGGAAAGTATATTATCTTATTGGCTGGATTGCTGTGGCTTAAATCAATTTTTGCATATCTCGTGGACTTTAAACTCAGTTATGATGAAGTGTATCAATATTTAATCCTCTTAGTAAATCCCCTTGGATCTATTGTTTTATTACTAGGATTAACCCTCTTTATTAAACGCAAGTCGGCCTTCGCCATCACCAGCATGGTGGTTTATACCTTGATGAATGCGTTGATTGTCTTTAATGTATTGTACTTTAGAGAGTATACGGATTTTATAACAATTAATACGGTTCTAGGCTTTGGCAAAGTTGCCAGCGGGCTAGGGGAGAGTGCTCTACAGCTATTTCGCCCTTATGACCTGATTTATTTAGCTGATTATGTTATTTTGATTATCTTGTTTGTCCGCAAAAAAGTGGATTTCAGTGAAGTGCGGTTGCCAAAACGTAAAGCAGTAGCCACCTTGGCTTTATCGGCAATTCTGTTGAGTGTTAATTTATTTACGGCAGAAATTTTCCGTCCAGGCTTACTGACTAGAACTTTTTCTAGAGAATACATTGTGAAGTTTTTAGGACTGAATGCTTTCGTCGTTTATGACGGAGTAGAGACTTATAATACCAACCAAGTGCGGGCCGAAGCTAGTGCAACTGACTTGGATTCAGTTGAAGAATATGTTAGTGAACATTATGCTGCTCCCGATACAGAAATGTTTGGCACCGCCGAAGGTAAAAATGTGATTGTGATTCACCTGGAAAGCTTCCAACAATTTCTAATTGATTACAGCTTGGTGGATGAAGATGGCGTTGCTCATGAGGTGACTCCTTTCTTAAATAGTTTATATCACAGCAATAGCACCTATAGCTTTAGCAATTTCTTTAATCAAGTTAGCGCCGGGCGGACAAGTGATGCGGAAACACTGATGGAAAATTCACTGTTTGGCCTAAGCGAAGGCTCGCTCTTTACCAAATTGGGGAGTGAAAATACTTTCCAAGCAGCTCCGGCAATTTTGGATCAGACGCAAGGTTATACCTCAGCTGTGTTCCATGGAAATTCTGGAAGCTTTTGGAATCGTAACGAAACCTATAAGCAATTTGGTTATGATTATTTCTTTGATTCTTCTTATTATGATGTGACGGATGAAAATTCCTTCCAATATGGTTTGATGGATAAACCATTTTTAAGCCAGTCAATTCAATATTTGGAGCATTTACAACAACCGTTTTATACGAAGTTCATCACCGTTTCTAATCACTATCCTTATAATAATTTAACTGGTGATGATGTTGGGTTCCCATTAGCGACTACTTCTGATGATACAATCAACGGTTACTTTGCAACAGCCAATTATCTTGATTCAGCGATTGAAGAATTTTTCAATTACTTAAAAGAATCAGGCTTGTATGACAATTCGATTATTGTTTTATATGGTGACCACTATGGTATCTCAAACTCCCGTAATACCGATCTTGCGCCATTACTTGGTCAAGACAGTGCCACATGGGATGATTTTGACAACACACAAATGCAACGGGTACCTTATATGATTCATGTTCCTGGTGCGACGGATGGCTATGTAAATGACACATATGGTGGCGAAGTGGATGCCTTACCAACACTGCTACATTTATTGGGTGTGGATACTTCCAGCTATCTGCAACTAGGACAAGATTTGTTCTCTGCAGACAATCAACAATTAGTTGCCTTTAGAAATGGGAACTTTATTACACCGGATTATACTTATGTCAATGAAACCATTTACGATAATACAACCGGCTTAGCCATTGAAGAGCCTTCTGAAGAGCTCCTTGCACAAATTGAAACGTGGAAGGAAGAAGTCAATTTACAATTGACGACTTCTGATGAGATTAACAACGGTGATTTATTACGCTTCTACACGGATAGCGGCCTAACTGCTGTGGATTCCTCTGATTATAATTATCTGAACCAAACTCAGCAATTAAGCGACATTGAAGCGGAGTTGGGGGATGCGTCAACTAGTTTGTATAGTCAAAATAATGACGTTTCCACCGTTGATTTATTCAAAATTGAATCTTACCAAGAAGAAGCGACTGGCACTAGCACGACTAATTCGACTGCTGAGACCAGTAACTAAATCAGTTTAACATTTAAAACAGGAACTGAATTCACTAAACTAAAGTGAGTTCGGTTCTGTTTTTTTTTCGTGAAAAATAAAAAACCAAACCAATCGGAAAAAATTCCTCAATGGTTTGGTTTCTAGTTTGTGTGCTTAAAGATTAATTATTCATTGCCGCTTCAGCTGCTTCGATAATTGCTGATAAGTAACCAGCAGAATCAGAGAAGGTAGCACCAGTGACAACATCCGTTGGGCTGTCGTCTTCACTTAAACCTTCTAATTCAGTAACAGCTGCTTTTAGTTCATCAATTGTTTTGCCTTTAGCAAATTCATCAATTGCTTCAACGTTTTCCATCCAAGTTTGAGTTGCGCCACCGCTTGAAGCCATCATTTCAGAATAAGCTTCGTTGTTTGCAAATTTAGAAGCTAAAACTTGACCATCTGCAACACCTTCGCCAAAAGTAGCGTCAGAGTTTGGCACGCCGCCGTAGGAAGCAGGATCAGAATATTGGAATTCATCGACAAAGGTATTGGCAACAACATCGCCATCCATCGCAACAGTTACCACTGCAAATGAACGATCTCCGTGAGGTGCAGCCAGAACCATTGCTTCACTTAAATCAGTATTGCTGGTTTCAATTCCTGTTGAAACCATACCTTTTGTCGCTGTGTCGACAATTGCTTGCAAGTAACCAGCTGTATCGGCAAAAGTTGCTCCCGTTACAACATCAGCTACTTCGCTGCCGCCAGTTAATTCATCAATTGATGTTTGAATTTCTGCTGCTGTTTTACCAGCTACGAAATCGGTGATGGCTTCCATGTTGTCTTTCCAAGTTAAAGTAGCACCAGACTCAGCCATCATTTCAGAATAAGCTTCGTTGTTTTCTTCTTTACCAGCTAAAATGGTTCCTTCTGGATAAGATTCACCAAAAGTTGCGTCTGAGTTAGGCACGCCAGTCCAAGTACCAGAGCCATCGTCTTCAATATATTGGAACTCATCCATGCGGGCGGAGATAATCGTGTCGCCAGCCATTGTTACGTTTGTAATGGCAAAGGCGCGATCTCCATGGGGTGCAGTATACAATTGACGCATGTAAATTGTACCAGCTGCTGGAATTTCTTGTGTTTCACCAATTTCTGATCCATCAGAAATCCAAATAGTTCCAGCTTCGCTTTCGCTAGCACCAGAAGTGGCATCGCTAGAAGCTTCAGTTGCTTCCTCGCTTGATGCGGTTGTTGATTCTACGGTTGAAGAAGCACTAGTGGAATATTCCAACGTGTCTTCGTCTGCCTGACAAGCTGCTAACGTCAGCACAGAAAATAAAGTAATGCTAGTTAATAGCACTTTTTTCATAATGATACCCCCAAAAATAAAATAGAATAATAAAAATATTATGCTAGTTAATTATATCACAAAATAACAAAAGACCAAACTTAAAATGTGTTAGCTTTGATTAGTCTTTTCTAATTTTTTTCTAGCTAAATCATGAGAATTTCTTTTAGAAAGATTTTTTTGAAGGGAAGAGAAATAACAGGCTTTTAAAAGTAAAAAAGTCTGCAGCGGCAGACTTTTTCAAAAATATTTTAGAGAATCTCTACTGATTGTAATGGGGATAATACTCATCCTTTTTTGCCTGTTTGCGTTTTTGCACACGATATTTTTTTTCATCCCACAAAATAAACCAAATAATAAACAACGGAGCTACTATTAAAATGGCATTTTCCATACCAAGATTACCGACGAACATCCCAACAACTAAAATTAACAAGACTAGACCAAAGCGACGAATTGCAATCATGTTATTCACCTCATTTTTAATATACGAACAAATGTTTGTATTTGTATTATACGAACTTTTGTTCGATTTGTAAAGAAAAAAATAAAGCCATTTTTAAATGACTTTATTTTGCCTTCTAATAGATGTGGTCACGATACAGGCTAACAACTTTTCCTAAGATGGAAACATCAGCTAAAATGATTGGAGCCAATTTATCATTTTCTGGTTGTAGTCGAATATGATCGGTTTCTTTAAAAAATCTTTTACAGGTTGCTTCGTCTTCATCGGTCATCGCAATGACGATGTCGCCGTTTTGTGCGGTGCTTTGCTTGCGGACAATCACGAAATCGCCGTCAAAAATACCAGCATTAATCATCGACTCGCCGCGAATCGTCAGCATAAACAACGAACCTTCTTCATTTGATAAATTTGGTGGAATCGGGAAGAAATCAGTCGCTTCTTCGACTGCTAAAATCGGTTCGCCGGCCGTTACAATCCCCAGCATCGGGATGGTCTCACTGCGAATGCCCAATTTTTCTAGACCCCGCTGCGTTAATTCAATCGCCCGTGGTTTTGTTGGGTCCCGTTGGAGTAAGCCTTTTTTTTCTAGTCGTGATAAATGACCATGGACAGTTGATGTAGAGGAGAGGTTAACCGCCTCGCCAATTTCCCGGACAGTTGGCGGGTATCCTTTAGCTGTGACACGATCATGAATATATTGCAGGACTTCTAACTGGCGACTCTCTGTTCGCTTAGCCATTGTCGCACCTTCTTTCTATAGTAACCAAAGTTTACCATAGCTTTTTAGCTAAATCAAACGTTTGTTCGCTATTTTGTCATTAGCAAAATAATTGCTTGGCTTTGAGTTGTAAATCTTTAGAGTTTTTACTATGATAAACAAAGAGAGGAGCTGGTAATATGCTTTCAGAAGAAAAAATTAATCGAATTAACGAATTGGCTCGTAAGAAAAAAGCTGAAGGGCTGAATGAAGCTGAATCAAAAGAACAAAAAAGTTTGCGGGAAGAATACCTAAAAGCTTTTCGTTCTGGCATGAAACATCATATAGAAGGAATGAAAGTTGTCGATCCTGAGGGAACTGATGTGACTCCGGAAAAATTAAAACAGATTCAAAAAGAAAAGGGCTTGCATAATCGCTGATTAATTTCAGTAAAAAAAACTAAAAAAAGTTTGCTTGATAAAATAGAATCGGTTACAATAAAAACAGAATAAAAGTAAAATAAACCAAAACCAAAAAACGGAGGGATTCTTTTGTTTGATACAATCGACCAACTAGGTGTAAATGCAATTCGTACTTTGAGTATTGACGCAATCCAAAAAGCTAACTCAGGACATCCAGGTTTACCAATGGGAGCTGCCCCAATGGCTTATACATTGTGGACCAAACATTTAAAAATTAATCCAGCAACTTCAACGAACTGGGTAGATCGCGATCGCTTTGTTTTGTCTGCCGGTCATGGCTCTGCAATGTTGTACAGCTTATTGCATCTTGCCGGTTATAAAGTTTCGATTGATGATTTGAAAAATTTCCGTCAGTGGAATAGCTTAACTCCAGGACATCCAGAAATTCATCATACAGATGGTGTGGAAGTGACAACGGGTCCTTTAGGGCAAGGAATTGCTATGTCTGTTGGGATGGCAATGGCAGAAGCTCATCTGGCAGCTACTTACAACCGCGAAAGTTTTAACGTGATGGATCATTACACATTTGCGTTGTGTGGCGATGGCGACTTGATGGAGGGCGTGTCTCAAGAAGCAAGTTCTTTAGCAGGTCATTTAAAACTAGGTAAATTAGTTGTCTTGTATGATTCAAATGATATTTCTCTTGATGGTCCAACCAGCAAAGCCTTTACTGAAAGTGTTAAAGGTCGTTATGAAGCTTATGGTTGGCAATATATTCGTGTGGAAAATGGCAATGATTTAGATGCCATCAACAAAGCGATTGAAGAAGCGAAGGCTGAAAAAGATAAGCCTACTTTAATCGAAGTCAAAACAATTATTGGTTTTGGTTCACCAAAAGAAGGCACTTCTGCTGTTCACGGTGCACCTTTAGGTCAAGAAGGCATTGACATGGCTAAAACAGTTTACGGTTGGGATGCACCAGCATTCACGGTTCCTGATGAAGTAACTGCTCGTTACCAAGAAGCAATTGGTGAAAGAGGAGCTAAGGCGGAAGCTGAATGGGATGAAATGTTTAAAAATTACAAACATGCTTACCCAGATTTAGCAGCGCAATTTGAAGCAGCCTTTGCCGGTCAATATCCTGAAGATTGGGAAGCCGCATTACCAAGCTATGAAGTTGGCACAAGTCAAGCCAGCCGTGTTTCCAGCAAAGAAATTATCCAAGCGATTTCAAAAGAAGTGCCAAGTTTCTGGGGTGGTTCTGCTGATTTATCTGCTTCTAACAACACGATGGTCGCAGCTGAAAAAGAATTTCAGCCTGGCCAATATGAAGGTCGCAACATTTGGTTTGGTGTGCGGGAATTTGCGATGGCAGCAGCTATGAATGGGATTCAAGTCCACGGTGGTACTAAAGTTTACGGCGGAACATTCTTTGTTTTCGTTGATTACTTGCGTCCGGCGCTAAGATTGTCAGCTATTCAAAAAACACCAGTAGTTTATGTGTTAACCCATGATTCTGTGGCAGTTGGTGAAGATGGCCCAACCCATGAGCCGGTTGAACAATTGGCAAGTGTTCGTTCCATGCCAAACGTGCAAGTGATTCGGCCAGCTGATGGCAATGAAACAGTTGCCGCATGGAAAATTGCGATGAAGACAACAGATAAACCAACTGTCTTAGTTTTAAGTCGTCAAAACTTGCCAGTTATTGAAGGGACAAAAGAACACGCTGATGAAAATGTTCAAAAGGGTGGCTATGTAATTTCTGCTCAAAAAGGCGCAACACCTGAAGGCATTTTAATTGCAACTGGTTCTGAAGTAAACTTAGCTATCGAGGCCCAAGCTGAATTAGCTAAAGCTGGTAAAGATGTTTCAGTTGTCAGCCTGCCAAGCTTTGATTTATTTGAAGCACAAGATGCTGCCTATAAAGAAAGCGTCTTACCAAAAGCAGTTACTAATCGTCTAGCAATTGAAGCAGCCTCTCCATTTGGCTGGGACCGTTATGCGAAGGCTTCTGTTACAATCAATCATTTCGGCGCATCTGCACCTGGTGATAAAGTTTTAGCAGAATTTGGTTTCACTGTTGAAAATGTTGTTGCTCGCTTCAACGAACTATAAAGAGAACAATAAATACTTTTACCGTTTGTCGAAATTTGGCAAACGGTTTTTTTTGAGTTGAATTGCTTTGAAAAAAAGCAATTTTTCGCTATGATTATTGGTACAAACAGGTTAGCTGAAAGGAAGTAACGTATATGTCAAAAATTTATTCATCGATTACCGAGTTAATTGGCAAGACACCGATTGTAAAACTAAATAGAGTTGTCCCTCAAGATGCGGCGGAAGTTTTCGTAAAGCTTGAATTTTTTAATCCCGGCAGCAGCGTAAAGGACCGGATTGCTCTAAGCATGGTGGAACAAGCGGAAGCGGATGGCCGTTTAACGCCTGGCACGACCATTATCGAACCGACCTCTGGGAACACTGGTATTGGTTTAGCGATGGTGGGAGCAGCCAAAGGATATCCAGTTAAAATTGTAATGCCTGATACGATGAGCATTGAACGCCGCAAGCTGATGCAGGCCTATGGAGCAGAATTAATTTTAACACCAGGTGCTGAAGGTATGAAGGGTGCGATTGCGACAGCAACTGAATTAGCAGAAGCGAACGGCTACTTTATGCCCTTGCAATTTGATAATGAAGCCAATCCGGAAATTCATCAAAAGACAACAGGTCCTGAAATTGTCGAAGCTTTTGGTGATGCTGGCGTGGATGCTTTTATTTCCGGCGTTGGAACTGGCGGCACTGTGACTGGTGCTGGTCATGAGCTGAAAAAAGTTTATCCGAATATTCAAGTCTATGCAGTGGAACCGACAGAATCCCCAGTTCTTGAAGGTGGCCAACCTGGTCCCCACAAAATTCAAGGTATCGGAGCTGGCTTTGTTCCAAAAGTCTTGGATACTAAAGTCTATGATGGTGTCTTGGCGGTTTCTAGTGACAATGCGATGGCAATGGCCCGCAAAGTCGGACAAGAAGAAGGAATTTTAGTTGGAATTTCTTCAGGTGCGGCAATTTTTGCGGCAATTGAAAAAGCGAAAGAGCTGGGTGCTGGCAAAAAAGTTGTCGTGATTGTACCTGATAATGGCGAACGTTACTTGTCGACAACCCTTTATCAATTTGAAGATTAAAAAAGCTATCTAAAAAGCAAAGTTGTTCGCAGCTTTGCTTTTTTTTATGAAAAGGCTAATAATTTTCCTGCTTTTCTGTTTTAATAGTAATGAAGACACGAGGCAGTGGAGGAAAATTTATGCGGGTTTTAATCATCGAGGACAATCAAAAGTTGGCAGACTCAGTAAAAGTGGGTCTTGAAAAAGAAAACATTTCGGTAGATTTAGCTTATACCGGTGTTCAAGGGGAAGAAAAAGCCTACATCACGGATTACGATGTCATTTTATTAGATTTGAATTTGCCGGATAAAGATGGCTTAGAAATTTTGGAGTTTCTTCGTTCAGAAGGAATTCAAACACCAGTGATTATCGGTTCTGCCCGTGACGAAATCAGCGACCGCGCATTAGGCTTAAATATTGGCGCAGATGACTATCTAGTAAAGCCTTACGATTTAATCGAATTAATTGCCCGCTTGCGGGCGGTGGTCCGCAGGTTTCAAGGCCGCAGCAATCCTACTATTATCATTCGTGATTTGGAAATCAATCCAATTCGTCATGAGCTACTTTTAAAAGGAAAAAAGGTCAAATTAAAACCAAAGGAATTTGATATCTTACAGTTTATCGCTGAAAAACATCCCGCTGTGGTTTCTCTAGAGGAAATTGCAGAACACGTCTATGATGAAAACTTTGATCCTTTCTCTTCAGTTTTACGGGTCCATTTAGCCCGCTTAAAAAAACAATTAAAGGAAAGTGGCGGCGAAGAAGTGCTTTTGACGATTCGTTCTAAAGGGTATCGTTTATGGGAATAAAACACAATATTAATTTTTGGCTACGTCTGTTAATCAGTGCATTAGCGATCAGTTTAGGTATCATTTCTTTGATTGTCTTTATTCTGTGGATTACCGACTTTCAGCATGTGCTAGTTAATTATTATGGACAAACCCAGTTTCATACGGAATTGACTACACAGTATTTTAGTGACGATGCAGCCTCATTTAGCTCTGATTACAGTTTTCAACCAGGAGAGACAATTAGTGGATTACAGCTGAATACTTTAATCTTACGAGAATTATTTAATCGCCTGGGCCTATTATTTTTATTACTATTTTTAATTAGCTTTAGTTTACTGGTCGTTTTTTGGCGTCTATTCGAAGGCTATCACCGCAAAAAAACTTTACGGATGATTGAAAACTTAAAACAAGTGGAAACGTTAGCTGATTATCAAGGGGACGACAGCCAAGAGGTGCAAAAGGTGTTACACGAGCTGCAGGAATCCTACAGTCAGCGGTATGAAAACTTTCGCCGTCTCAATAGTTATTTGGCCCACGATCAAAAAAATACGATTGCGATTATTAAAACCCGTTTAGCTCAAAGTAAAGAATATCAAGAGGAAGCAGTGCTACTGGATTACTTGACCCATTCCGTCGATGATATTTTAACCCTGTCCAGCAGCGAATCTGAGACAACAGAATTTGTCGATGTTGCCTTGCTAGCAGCGGAGGTTTGTGACGCTTATAAAAAGGTGTATCCTCAATTGAGTTTTGAATTTTCTGAGATTGCTGAGACGACTATTTTAGCAAAAAATCGCTGGATTTACCGTGCTTTAGCTAATCTAATTGATAACGCGATTAAATATGGTGAAGATCAAAAAATTGAAGTTTCTGTCAGCTGCCAGTATCAAAATGTTGTGGTGGCAGTAAAAGATCAAGGGATAGGACTGACAGAAGCTGAGCAGGAAAATATTTTTAAAGAGTCTTATCGGGTCAGAGGCTTGAAATCCGATGGCTACGGCATTGGACTAGCCGTTGTCAGCCATGTGTGCGATCTTTGCCAAGGCTATGTCTTTGTCGACAGTCAGGTCAAAAAAGGGTCCACCTTCTACATGAGCTTTCCCCTTGCTTAGTGGAGGCAAGTTCAAAAAATAAATCAGATAATATCTCAACCATGACAAACTTTTTAGTCGATGAAATTTCTAGCGGGCGTTTTAAAAAGCTGCTGGGAATTTTTGGCTGAAGGGTTTGTCATTTTCTTTTGCAATATTTTTTTATTTACTGGATAAAAAAGAGTTAACAAAAAGTTAACAAAGTTTTTGGTATGATAAAAAAACGAAGGGAGGGTGTCGTGCAGATGATAAAAGATTTTTTTCATCGAAAAAAAATACTATTGTTGCTGCTGCTGTCTCTTACTTTGTGTTTTTCAATTGAACTATTTTTATTGAGTGGGCAACAAAAATTTCAACGTACCGCCCATCAGGTGGAAAATCACTATCGCTCTCAGGTTAGTTTAAATCAAGTTTATTACGATGATAATACGACAGGATATGAATATAAGCCACTATTCCTTTCAGATATTCGCAAATTCGGCAGCTCAAATTATGTGAATTACTATACGATTCGTGGCACAGCCTTTTTTATGGTAGAGGAGTTAAAATTACCCGAATCGGATTATCTGACAACAACTGAAGAAAATCCTTACATCAATCTAACGTTCATTAAAGAATCACAGTTCAGCGGAAGTTTAGAGAAAAAATTAATTGCCGGAAAGATACCGGAGAAAAATCGAGAATGTATAATCAGTAAAGAATTAGCTGATTTAAATAACTTGCAGGTCGGCGATAGTTTAGAGGGATTGATACAGAATAATCAATCCACTACTTTGACCATTAGTGGCATTGTCTCGGAGACGCTCTTTGATTTTCCAGAAATCATGCTAACTGTTGACGGGGCCGAGGCCTTGTTTAAAGATGATCCGACGGCTGTCTATTGGGAGGCCAATTATACACTGAAAGATCAGACGATGTTGCGACAATTTGAAGCGCAGCTGCGGCATTGGGGCTTGCCGATTGATTACGAGCTTTATACGAATCGGGAATTTGGCGATTTATTGGCTGAACCCTTAAGAGAAGCGCAAAATCAATTTCAAACCGTCTTAATCTTGTTTAGCGCCCTCAGTTTAATTTTGTTAGGAATCGGTATGATGCTTGTCCTAAAGCGCCGCAAACAACGAATTATCTATCAACTAGTAATTGGCTTTAGCAAAATGGACTTAATCAAGAAGGCACTATTAGAAGGCGGCGGTACTGTCGCAATCAGCGGAGTCATAGCTTACCTCTTAAATCTAAAATTCAGTCCCGCTGTTGGTCAGCTTTTCTTAAATTGGCAGGAAAATCAGCTGGGCTTAAATGTTGAAAATGTCTTAGCCGAGATTGGCTTAGACAACCTCGATGCAGCAGAAGTTTTAGGAACTGTCAGCAATCTAACAATTCAGCCACAGGTTAGCTGGCTGTTAATCGGTCTATTATTCAGCTACTTTTTGGTTCTTTTGGTACCGCTCATCTATCAGATTAGACAGTTGGATTTGCGGAGGATTTTAAAGGAGGGAGGACGAGGACTATGACCTTAGTATTAGATCACGGAACACTCTATGCTCAAAATCAGGAGCGGCCACTTTTGGAAAATCTCAATTTTAGTTTTGAGAAGGGAAAAGTCTATTTTGTTTATGGGACTCAGCCACAGGAAAAAACGATGTTGGCGGCAGCGATGGCAGGTTTAGTTCAATTTGACAAAGGCGGGCTAAAATTTGCTGGACAATTGTTGACCCGTAAACAATTGACTTATTATCGTAAGCAGCAGGTCGGCTTGATTTTGCGGGAGTATAACTTCCTGCCGTTTGAAAGTCCTTTGACCAATTTATTGTATTATTGTCGGTTAACCGATAAAAAGGTGACACTAGCAGATTGTTTGGCCCGGTTAAAAAAAGTCGGCATTGAAAAAGAAACCAGCAAGCTGCCGTTAGAAAAATTAGATTTGATTACACAAAAGAAGTATGAGTTAGCCAAGGCAGTTGGTCGCAATCCTGAGATATTTGTTGCAGACGGATTATTGGAGGACCTTGATAGTTATACCGAGCGTTTATTTTTAAACTTTTTGGATTATCTAGCCAAAGAACTGGCAATTTGTGTGGTTGTGATGGTTAGTCAACAGCATTTAAATCATTTTCCTGATGTCGTCTTAGGACTCAATCGTGGGAAGTTGAATTTTATTAAAGCTAAGGAAACTATTTTGAAGGGATAATTGGGGGGAATTGAAATGAATTTTATACAACGTGCATTAGCGAGTGTCACCCGGCGTAAAGGCAAGTCTTTGATTTTATTTTTAGTAATTTTTATTTTAGGGAATGTGATTGCCGGAGCGATTGCCATTCAACAGTCAACAGCCAATGTTGAAAAGAAAATGAAAAATGATTTAGGCGCTACCGCCACCGCTGAGATTGATCCGGAATTTGACTGGGAAACCAGTGAAGCGCCAGAGAACTTATCGGAGGAAACCATTCAAGAAATTGGCAACTTATCCTATGTGAAGGAATATGATTATAGTGTCCGCGCCTATATCAACACGGCTAATTTTAAAACCATGCAGCCTGATTATGGGGATGAAGGGGGCGTTGTCTATGGCAATTCAGAGCAGCCACAGCTAGAATTAGTCGGAACCAATTTGGAAACCCCGCTAAGCTTTTCTGATAAAATTGTCGATTTAGTTGATGGCCGTTATTTTACCGCTGAAGAGATTGCCAATGGTGCTCAGGTCGGCATCTTTTCTAAAAAAGTTTCCGAAGAGAACGGCTTTAGCGTAGGAGATCAAGTCGTTGTCGATTCGCAAAATTATATTTATTCGGAAACAGAAGAAAGTACCTATGAAAAAGGCATCGATTTTCCAGTTGAAGTCATCGGCATTTTTGATCCGCAGGTGATTGAGACAAAACAAGAAGACAGCGAACAAGGCAATCAACAATTTTTTGATCAAGTTTATGTGGAGGCTACTCAGTTTAATTCCGTTTATATGCCAAACCGAGCAGTTCAGGAAATTAATGTCCAATATTGGCGTAGCCAGTTTGAAGCTGATCCAGATATGTACGGTGGCGAGTTCGATGAAGAAGAAACCAATCAATTTTATGCGACACCAAATTATCAATTGAATTCACCAGAGGATGTTGAGGCCTTCCGTCAAGAGGCCGAAACATTGCTGCCAAGTGCTTATATTATTCGTGCTTCGACAGATACCTATGATGAAGTCGGCGGCAGCATGAAGAAATTATCGCAAATCTCTGGTTATGTTGTGATTGTCGCGGTGATTGCCACCTTAGTGATTATCTCATTAGTGGTTGTCTTGTTCTTAAGAGACCGCAAGCATGAGCTGGGGATTTACCTGGCAATCGGCGAACATCGCCGCAATGTTGTGCTACAGATTTTAATTGAACTCTTGATTATCAGCATCATTGCAATGGGACTTTCATTAGTTACTGGAAACTTTTTAGGCGGCAGCCTTTCAGAGTCTCTGCTGCAAAGCGACATGTTAGCTTCCAATGGCAATAATATGGATAATATGAGTTATTATTATGATGTCTTTGCCAACAATCCGACTTTGACGGCAGATCAAATTCAAAATGCTTATGAAGTGACTTTCTCAATGGGCTACATTGTTACCTTTATCTTGACAGGACTTTTAACGGTCTTTGCTTCAGCTCTGTTGCCATTGATTTATATTTTACGCTTAAATCCTAAGAAGATTATGATGTAATTGGATTTAACGACTTGTAAAAAAGAGAGGATGGAAAGCAAATGGCCTTATTAAAAACAGAAAAATTAGAATATTTTTATCAAGATGGTGATCGGCGCAGACGGATTTTAAAGGAAACCTCCGTCAGCTTTGATAAAGGAAAATTTTATACGATTTTGGGGCAATCTGGTTCCGGGAAAACAACCTTTTTATCTTTAATTGCGGCCCTTGACGAACCAAAGGCCGGCAAAATTTTATTTGAAGGCAAGGACATTAAAAAAATCGGCTATGAACAATACCGGCGAGATAACATTAGCATTGTCTTTCAAAGTTATAATTTAGTTCCTTATCTAACGGCGATGGAAAATGTATTAGTCGCAATGTCGATTACCGACAATCAACTACCGGACAACCATCAAGAAATTGCCTACAATCTTTTAGATTATATCGGAATCGACCGAACGAAGGCTGATCGCAAGGTGAATCAGCTCTCTGGGGGAGAACAGCAGCGGGTAGCTATTGCTCGTGCGCTATCTACGAATGTCGACATTATCTTAGCAGATGAGCCGACGGGAAATCTTGATGAAGAGATGGAGCTGGAAATCGTCGAGATCTTTAAAGAGCTGGCTAGAGATCATGGCAAATGTGTCATTGTCGTGACCCACTCCAATGATATTGCCAATCAGGCAGATCAAACTTTTTATCTGAAAAAAGGCGAGCTGAAGGCCTATGAGTGATTTTTTATCCAACTTCAACAAGGAGAATTATCAAAAGCGGGAGCCTCGTGAAAACAAAGATAAGGGCCCAAAAAAAGACGCTTTAGATCAGGATTCGTCTAACACTTTGACAGAAAAAAAGCAGCCAACACCTGTCGAAAAAAAAGAAAAAGTTGTTGAAGAAGCCGAAAGTTCCAAAGTGCCCCATTCAGCTGTGACACCTGCTGACACTTCAATGCATCATAAAAAAAGAAGTAAAGAAAACCAGAAAAAGACAAATGAGAAAGCCAATCATAAAACCAAAGACCAGCCGGTTGATCAAGACCTAACGGGACAACGAAGCCCGAAGAAAAAAAAGTCTCTCTTTAAAAAGAAGAACGAAGACCAAGGAGAGCCGACAATCTTAGCTGACGGCAGCGAATTTGACCCTACTTATAAGCGCAAAAAAATTATTCGTTGGTCAATTATTGGGGCAATTATTGCGATTGTGGCAGTAGCAGGCGGTTTTGGCTACTATCAAGTGAACCATGTGCAGCTGCCTGATTTTACCGGTGAATCTTTAGGGGATGCTAGAGGCTGGTTGACCGAAAACAATCTGCAAATTGAAGTAATTCAAGAGTATGATGATTCTGTTGCAGTCAACCAGGTGATTAAGCAATCACCTAATACTGCAAAAAAAGTCAAGAAAGGTTCTGTAGTAGCAATCACTGCCAGCAAAGGCCCTGATCCTGATGCGGTAATTGCCATGCCAGATTTTATGACTATGAGTAAGGCGGCAGCAGAAGAGTGGAAGGAACAAAATCAGGCCAATAATTTTTCAATTATTGAAGAATATAGTGATACTGTTGAAAAAGATCAACCGCTGCGGTTAGAATTTGGCAATAAAGAAACCACTAGAGAAACGTATCAGCGCAAAGAAATGGCCAAGCTGTATATTTCTAGAGGCAAAGAAGTTTTTGAAAAAAATATCACGATGCCTGACTTTACCAATAAACTGAAAAGCGAAGTCGAAAGTTGGGCCAAAACCAATGAAATTTCGGTGACCTATGAGGAGCGAGCTAACAATGAGGTGGAAGCTGGAGCAATCATTGAACAAAGTGTGCCTAAGGATGAAAAAGTTGCCAAAAGAGATGCTCTGACAGTTGCAGTTTCTCTAGGCAAGGCCATCATTGTGCCGAATTTTGGAAACTATACAGCGGAAGAAGCAACATCGGTTAGTGCCGATTTGTTAGTGCTAGTGAAAACAGTTTATTCAGATAGTGCGGCATATGGAAAACTGATTTCTCAAAGTGTTGCTGCCGGAACGGAATTGACCGCCAACAGCAATACGCAAGTTGAAGCAATCTATTCGTTAGGCCGTCCTTATATTAAAGATTTGCGGGGCACGATGGTCGAAGGTGATTTACCGAAGTATTTCTTTGATGAATACCAATCAAAAGGTGCTCAGATTACACCTCAGGTCCGTTATGTCGATTCTGCTGAAACCAAAGGCACCGTTGTCGGAATGAGCGTCTTTAATCAATATTTGGCGATGACGGATTCAGTCACTTTTGATATCAGCAAAGGCAATCTAACAGCGCCACAAAATTATCAGTCAGATGACTTAGAGGACGCTGCAGCATTTGAATAATTTCAGCCAATAATCTTTTTGTGGTCAAAACTTAAAGATTATTGGTTTTTTTATGATTAAACTGATTAGTAGTTTACAAACATGCTAAAAAACCTTACAATAAAGCTAATAAAAGGGTTACAAACAAAACTATAGAAAAGGAGGGTAACGAATGGAAAATGAAATGGTCAAAGATGCCATTAGTAAGTTAAAAGAAGCTAACATTCGTATTACACCTCAGCGGTATGCCGTACTGGAGTATCTAGTCGAATATCATACTCATCCGACTGCTGACGAAATTTATCGTGCATTAGAAAGCCGTTTTCCTAACATGAGTGTGGCAACTGTTTACAATAACTTAAGAATGTTAACAGAATTAGGACTCGTACAGGAAATGAAATACGGAGATGCCTCTAGTCGTTTTGATTTTAGTACCCATCGACATTATCACGCTATCTGTCAAAACTGTGGTAAGATTGCGGATTTCCATTATCCAAGTCTGGATGATGTGGAGATTGCAGCGGGCCGTTTGACAGGCTTTGATATTCAAGATCACCGTTTAGAAGTCTATGGCATTTGTCCTGAATGCCAAGAAAAAATGTAGAAGAATAGAGGTCTCTGATGAAAATTATTCAAACTGATCAAGCGCCAAAAGCGATTGGTCCATATGTTCAAGGCAAAGTGGTGAATGGTTTTCTTTTTGCTTCCGGTCAAGTACCTTTGGACCCCGAGAGCGGCGCAGTAGTTGGGACAACTATTAGCGAACAGACCACACAAGTATTAAAAAATATTGCAGCGATTTTAAAAGCGGCAGACACTGATTTTGATAATATTGTGAAGACTACCTGCTTTTTGAAAAATATGGAAGACTTTGCTGCCTTCAACGAAGTTTACGCCACTGCCTTTCAAGCCGACTTACCAGCACGTTCTGCTGTTGAGGTAGCTCGACTGCCAAAGGATGTCCTAGTGGAAATCGAAATTATCGCAGCAGTAAAATCAGTATAACTCTAACGAAAGTTCAAAGTTTCAGTCACCTTTGATTGGAACTTTGAACTTTTTTGAATTGGCAAGTAAAGAAACTTTAAATATATTTTCACTTTTATTTTCCGAAAATTTATTGAACAAGAATGATTTTCAATTAAAAACTTATCTTCACTGTCAGAAAGCCTTTTGAAAAAAGCTTTCTTTTGAAAATTCATTCTATTACCAATTAGAATAAGTATTGTGAAATCACAAGCAAAAAACTGTTTCTTATGACAGACCTTTGATATATTCAAAATGTACCAAAAATTTATCCGAAGGAAGGTCTCAAATGAAAGTAGTTGTAATTGGCTGTACCCATGCCGGCACAGCAGCAGTAAAAAATATTTTAGCAACAGAGCCAAACGCAGAAGTGATTGTTTACGAAAGAAACGATAATATTTCTTTCTTATCTTGTGGAATCGCCCTTTATGTCGGCGGTGTTGTCAAAGATCCAGCGGGGTTGTTTTATTCTAACCCTGAAGAACTAGCGGGCCTTGGCGCCACTGTAAATATGGAACACAATGTAACAAGTGTTGATGTTACTGAGAAAAAAATTGTCGCTGAAGATTTGAAAACTGGCACGAGTGAAACCGTTGCTTACGATAAATTAGTATTAACAACCGGTTCTTGGCCGATTATTCCGCCAATTCCTGGCATTGATTCAGAAAATATCTTGTTATGTAAAAATTACAACCAAGCCAACGAAATCATCGCAAAATCCCATGATGCTCAAAAAGTAGTTATCGTAGGTGGCGGTTATATTGGGATTGAATTGGTTGAAGCTTTTGCTGAATCAGGCAAAGAAGTGACCTTAATTGATGGCTTAAGCCGCATTTTAAATAAATATCTTGATCAGCCCTTTACTGATATCTTAGAGGAAGATTTAAAAGAGCGGGGTGTTACCCTTGCTTTAGGCGAAAATGTTGCTTCCTTCGAGGCGGATGAAGCTGGTAAAGTCAAGATGGTGAAAACTGCCAGTCAAAGTTTTGACGCTGACATGGTGATTTTATGTGTTGGCTTTATGCCAAACAATGAATTAGTCAAAGGTCAATTGGAAACTATGCCAAATGGTGCCTTAAAGGTAAATGACTACATGCAAACTAGCCATCCAGATGTTTTTGCAGCTGGTGACTCTGCAGTTGTTCATTATAATCCAACTGGCGAATTGGCTTACATTCCATTGGCAACCAATGCCGTGCGTCAAGGAATGATTGTCGGTAAAAATATTAAACAAAATCAACTTCGCTACCGGGGAACGCAAGGAACTTCTGGGTTGTACTTGTTTGGCTGGAACATCGGCTCGACTGGCTTAACTAAAGAAAGTGCCCGCCTGCAAGGAGTTGAAGTCGATTCAATCATTATCGATGATAATTATCGTCCAGAATTTATGCCAACAACTGAAAAAGTTTTCATGGAGCTGGTTTGGGAAAAAGGTACCAACCGGATTGTTGGGGGGCAATTATTGTCTAAGTATGATATTACACAATCTGCTAATACCTTATCAGTAGTTGTGCAAAATAAGATGACCTTAGAGGACTTGGCTTTACAGGACTTCTTCTTCCAACCGCATTTCGATCGCCCTTGGAACTATTTGAACATTTTAGCTCAAGCGGCTTTAGAACAAGCCAACGGCAATCTGCGGAACGACTCCTCAATTTAATTTAGTTAAATGAATAGCTGTGGTATCAGTTTACAAAAATTCTTAGAAGGCCTGCTGAAGATAGCAGATTTTCTGAATTTCCTTTTGAATTTAAAAATCTTTAAAAGGAAAAAAATGGATTTTTGTTAAAAGCTGAGGCCACAGCTTTTTTTGCTGGAAAAAACCGGTGATTTTAGTATACTTGTAAAAGAAGCGGGGGAACAAGATGAGCAATTTAAAAGATTATTATCGGGATGACGGGGTATACATTCCGAATTTATTATTAAATAATTACCAGAAGCTGTTAATTTCTCCAGAGGAAATGATGCTGTGGATTCATTTAGCCGGAAAACAGCGGACGGGTGATTTTTTTCCGGATTTAAGCCAGATTGCTGAGACGATGGGCATTCCTCAAGAGCGGGTCTTTTTATTATTAAATCAGCTGGTGGGAAAAAAAATGATTGAAATCATTACCACCGATGATGCCAATGGCCGCAGCAGCGATCAATATGATTTAAGCTTAATTTTTGACCGATTGGAAGAAAATCTTGCACAGCAGGCGGACGCCATTAAAGAACAGGCCGAAGAATCAAAGGTTGCTGGAATTTATCAAAGCTTTGAAGAGGAGTTTGGACGGCCCTTATCGCCAATTGAGTATCAAAGAATTGGCCAGTGGTTAGAAGAAGATTCCTATCAGCCTGAATTGATTCAGCTGGCTTTAAGGGAAGCTGTTTTGAATCAGGCGTATAATTTAAATTATGTTGATCGGATTCTATTGGCATGGCAGAAAAAAAATATTACCACCAAAGCGCAAGTCCAACAGGAGCAACAAAAGCGTAAAGATGCTTTGTTAAAAAAAGAAGCACCAGAATTAAGTAGAGAACCATTACCTAAAGTCAGTCTTCACAATTGGTTAAAGGAGGAGCCTCGTGATTAGTAAAGAAAAAACTCAGTGGGCCTTAGCGCAAATGTATCAAATGTTTCCTGATGCGTATGGAGAATTGGTTCATCGCAATCCCTTTGAATTATTGATTGCAGTCATTTTAAGTGCTCAGGCGACCGACGTTTCGGTCAATAAAGTCACTCCACAGCTTTTTGCAGCCTATCCGACACCTGAGGCTTTGGCGGTAGCTCCTTTAGAAGGTATTATTGAAAAAATAAAATCGATTGGCTTGTATCGTAATAAGGCCAAAAATATCAAAGCTTGCGCCCAACAATTGTTGGATAATTTTAATGGGCAAGTGCCGCAAACTAGAGAGGAATTGACTTCTTTAGCAGGTGTAGGCCGTAAGACGGCTAATGTTGTGATGGGGGATGCCTTTGGAATTCCGGCGATTGCCGTGGATACACACGTTGAACGAGTGTCAAAGCGCTTGAGAATCTGCAAACTAGATGCCAATGTTTTACAAGTAGAAGAAACTTTGATGAAAAAAATTCCCAAAACAGATTGGGTTAAAGCTCATCACACGATGATTTTCTTTGGTCGGTATCACTGCTTAGCCCGTAGTCCCAAATGTGATCACTGTCCTTTGTTGAGTATTTGTCAAGAGGGAAAAGAGCGCATGAAAAAATAAAAGGAGCTACAGTCATGAGTTTTTAACTCATGACTGTAGCTCCTTTTAAATTCAATTAAGCTGCTGGTTGTTCAGAATTGTTAGTTGTCGGTTGGCTATCCTGGGTTTGACTAGAACTACTAGTTGGCGTTTCTTCACTAGAGCTCGGTGATGTTTCTTCTGAGCTACTCGGCGGCGTTTCTTCAACGCTGCTAGACGAGCTAGAAGAACTCGATGAGCTAGACGAGCTACTGGAGGAAGAACTACTCGAGGAACTTGAAGAAGAGGCGTCGGTTGTGTAGCCATCTAAATAAAGTTCACCATTAATTCGACTGACACCATCAGGCATTACCCAGTCTTGATTTTCTACGCTGCCAGCTAGATAAGACATTAATTCTCGATAAACAGAACTGGCAACAGAAGTTCCATTTGAAAGAATTGGTGTTAAGCGGTCGTTGTATCCAGTCCAGACGGCTAATGAATAGCTTCTCGTATAACCGACAAAATTACTATCTGGTACAGCGCCATAAGTCGTTGTGCTGTTCAAGTTGGCATAATCACTATCCTCATAATTTGAGGTTCCCGTTTTTCCTGCCTGATACAAGCCACTGATAGCTGCGTTGGTACCAGTTCCCATACTGATGACATCTTTTAACATATCAGTAATCATATAAGCGGTTGTTTCAGACATTGCTTGGCTGCCTGTTGAGGCAAAGCTTTGTTCTGTTCCATCGGAAAAGACAACTCGATTGATATAACTTGGCTGGTAATAGGTTCCACCATTAGCAAAAGCTGCATAGGCTGCTGCTAATTTTTCCGAAGAAATACCATAAGTGGTCGTGCCATCAGTATTTGTGCTGCTGGAAATAGCATTTGAATCATAGATTGGATTATATTGAATTCCCAAGCCGCTTAAAAAGGCGGCGGCATCTTCCTGGCCAACATCTTCAAAGACTTGAGCGGCCACTGTGTTACGGGAGAGATAAAGTGCCCGGCGAATACTCATTGTGCCTAAATAGGTTCTGTCGGCATTGTTGACAGCATCATCTGTACCCGGCCAATCATAAGCCTTATCTTGATAAGTTTTAGCGGTTGAATAATGCAAATTTTCAATTGCTGGCGCATAATCGGTAATTGGTTTTACTGTTGAGCCGACATCACGGGTGACGTTGACTGCTAAATTCTGACCAAGAGAAACATCAGCAGAAATGTTGCGTCCGCCAATTTGAGCGACCACATTGCCGGTATTGACATCAACCAAAGTTGCAGCGACTTGCATGTCGGCATCGGGATAAGAAACATAATCTTCTGAATTGACGATATCATAGAGTCGTTGTTGTGCATCCATATTAATATTTGTATAGATTTCCAAACCGTCATTGTAAACATCCAATCCAGCTTCTTCGGCTTGGTTTAAGACTTCAACCAAATACGGATCGATTAAGCGGGCCTCAGTATTATCATTCGTTTGAGCTACAATTCCGTCATTAATATCTGTCGCCACTGCTGCATCGTAATCAGACTGACTGATGGTGTCATTGTTTAGCATGGCGCTTAATACAATATCTCTGCGTTCTTTAGCGGCTTCTGGATTTGTATAGGGGTCATAAGCACTCGGGGCATTAGGTAAGCCTGCGAGTAAGGCTGTTTGAGCCAAAGTCAAATCAGCTAAAGTCTTATTATAATAAGATTGAGCCGCAGTCGCCATGCCATAAACACCATTGCCCATGTAAACTTTATTGATGTAATAGGTTAAAATTTCTTGTTTAGAAACTTCCCGTTCTAATTCAATTGACATCCAAGCTTCTTGGATTTTTCTTTCTAGAGTCTGGTCTGAGGCATCTGTTGAGAAAAAGGAAAGTTTAATTAGCTGCTGGGTTAAGGTGGAACCACCTTGCAGTCCTGAGTCGCTAGTTAAGTTGCTAACAGCGGCCCCGGCAATCCGAATTGGGTCAACCCCGATATGATCGTAAAAACGGCGATCTTCGACGGATACGATGGCATCTGTTAACTGCTGAGGCACATCGGTTGCCGTAACTTTTTCCCTATGTTCGCTACCTAAATCTAAAACTAAATTGCCACTGCCATCAAAAATTTGTGTTGACTGGATAGAATCGATTTTACTTAAATCTAATTCAGGAGCATCCTTGGCGTAATACCAAAAAACACCCGCTCCTGTAAGTCCTCCGACAATCAGCAGGGCAAATAAGACAAGGAAAATCCGCAATAGCACTTTTCCAAAGGTCAATTTTTTCTTTGGTTTCTTGTCCGGCTGCTGTTGCTTTTGAAACTCAGCTCGAGACATTGGTTGATCTGACATAATTTAACTCCTTTGTTGCAAGTATTGGTCGACAGCCGCTAAAAAAGGTACGCGGGGTGCCACACCTAGGTGAATTTCAATCCCATTTTTTTCAAGAAAACTAAGGGTTAATGATTTCCGCTCAGTTGACTGTTGATGCCATTTGGAAACAAAAATTTCGCTTGGTAAAAAAAAACAACGATTTAAAGCAGAAAACCACATGAGAATAAAACAGATTCCCTCTTGGGCCAAACAATCCTCCATGTGTTTAATTTGATGAGGATGAAAGTTTTTGAAGGGAAAGGAGGTTTTATTTTTAGTTTCCTTAGCTTCGAAATCGAGATAACGTCCGCGATAGACACCATTATAATCCGTAGTTGACGGCTGACGAAAATAGGCTTCACGAATAACGGCAGCACTTCGTCTTGGATAATCTACCTTGACGATTTGAACAGGGGTGGGTTTTTTATGAATGACTGCGATTTGATGATTTAAGTAATAGTCATTGCTAATGTTAATGGCCTCTTCAAAGCTCATCCCCCGATTGGCGAAATCGACTTTTTTTTCTTGCACTTTTCGCTGATTTGCGCCACTATGAAGAGGAGTCTGGCCATTGGGATAGCGAATTGTCATGGATGATCACACTCCTATGGGTCATTATACCAGAAAAAAAGTTAGGGAGGAAAGAATCAGCGATGGATGCGATTAAAACCTTGGTCTTAACTGGCTATCGCACCTTTGAGCTAGGTGTTTTTCAAGATAAAGACCCGAAAGTTGCGGTCATTAAGAAAAGTTTAAAAATGACACTGCTGCCCTACGTTGAAAACGGCTTAGAATGGGTCTTAACCAGTGGACAATTAGGAACAGAAATTTGGGGAGCTGAGGTGGTTTCAGAATTAAAAGAGGACTATCCAGAGCTGCGTTTAGGCTTAATTTTTCCTTTTGCTGATTTTGGTCAACAATGGAATGAGAACAATCAGCAAAAATTAGCCCTCGTTAAAAGTCTTGCTGATTTTGTTGACAGCACTAGCCATAAACCCTATCAAAATCCACAACAGCTGCGAAATCACACCAAATTTTTACTAGAGCATTCCGGGGGCTGTGTCATTTTATTTGACGAGGAAGCCCCTGGAAAGCCGGAATTTTTTTATCGAGATGCCAAGCAATTTCAAGAAAGATTTCCCTATGAAATTATTCAAATTACCTTTGAAGATTTACAGAATTCTTTAGAAAACCCTTATGAATGACAGAATCTATTTGATTTTATAGTTTTTTTTTAATACAATGATACAGGAAAACATTAAGAAGACAATAACGAGGTGTAAATAGAAGATGGCAAACCCCAATTATAACCCCAAAGATATTTTACAACAGGAATTCAAAACAAAAATGCGGGGCTACGATCCTGCAGAGGTAGATGAGTTTTTAGATAATATTATTAAAGACTATGAATACTTCAATAAACAATTAATTGGCTTAAGAGAAGAAAACGAGCGTTTAAACGCCCGTGTTGGCCAATTAGCTAAATCAAACGAAGTCGCTTCAAGAGTCTCATCAGACAATAAGAGCACGACTGTAACTAACTTTGATATTTTAAAACGTCTGTCAAACTTGGAAAAAGAAGTCTTTGGCAGCAAAATTAATCAAGAAGAAAATTTTAGCGGCGGCTACAGCAGTCCTTCAAGAAGTTCTGTCAATGCTGAAAATTATTCCAATGCAGACAATAGTTCTGAGTTGGATAAGACCCGCTTATTTTAAGAAATTTTATGATTTTCGGGTGATCGCGGCTAATTTTTTAGCTGAGGAAAGTCCATGCTCGCACAGACTGCGATGTCTGTAGTGTTCGTGCTTAGCGAAACCATAAGCTAAGGTACCAATTTTGGTAACGGCAGAAAAAACAGCTAAGGCTTCGGCTATGCTGAAGTATTCTTGAAAGTGCCACAGTGACGAAGCGTCTGGAGAAATCCTGACGGTGGAACGCGGTAAACCCCTCGAGCGAGCAACCCAAATAACGGTAGGGGCACTCTTTTTAGTAGGAAATGAACGAATGAAGGAGCCAGTTTAACTGGAGATAGATGATGACCCCTGTTTATTTCTCCCTGGAAATGGACAGGACAAAACATGGCTTATAGAAAATCATAGCTCAGGGGACCTCCAACGCTTGTTGGAGGTTTTTGTTTTGAAAAAATTACGGATGCGTGGAAAAGATTGCTTTTAGGCAGTTCTTTTGATAAAACTAAGTAGTAATCAACTTACAGCGATAGTATATGAATGCTTTTCATTATGATTGGAATAGCTTAAGTAGTTTAGAGAAATTTTTATTAATTAAAGGAGCATATGATGGAACAAAAATTTAATTTAGTGGCGACAGCTGCCAGCGGCTTAGAAGCTCTTGTCGGCAAAGAGCTGCGGGATTTAGGGATTGAATGCCAAGTTGAGAATGGTCGCGCTCGTTTTCAAGGGGATTTAACTACCATTGCGAAAACCAATTTGTGGCTGCGAACAGCGGACCGGATTAAAATTGTGGTGGGGGAATTTGATGCCTTTACCTTTGATGAATTATTTGAAAAAGTCAAAGCTTTGCCGTGGGAAGATTTTTTACCGCTGGACGCTAATTTTCCAGTAGCCGGTAAATCAATTAAATCGAAATTGTATAGCGTACCTGATTGTCAGGCCATCACCAAAAAAGCAATTGTTGAAAGATTGCGGCAAATTTATCACCGTCCTGCCAGTGTGCCCTTTGCTGAGACAGGGGCTTTATACAAATTAGAAGTTGCTCTATTAAAAGACCATGTGATGGTAACCTTGGATACTACTGGGCCAAGCTTGTTTAAACGAGGCTATCGTTTAGAAAAAGGCGGCGCTCCTTTAAAAGAAAATATGGCGGCAGCTTTAGTGATGCTGACCAATTGGCGCAAAGATCGCCCGTTTTATGATCCAGTTTGTGGTTCTGGCACACTGTGTATTGAAGCAGCTTTAATCGGGCACAATATCGCTCCAGGCTTCAATCGAGAATTTGCTTGTGAAGCTTGGCCTTGGTTTACACCAGACGTGTTTGAAGCAGTCAGAAAAGAAGCGGATGAAGCGGCGAATTATGACGTGCAATTAGATATCACGGGCTCTGATATCAATGGGCAATTAATTGAAATCGCTAAAGCCAATGCAGATGAAATTGGCTTGGGGGATTCCATCACTTTTAAACAACAAGCGGTCAAAGATTTCAAAACGGAAAAAGAATATGGTGTGCTAGTAGCCAATCCGCCATATGGTGAACGTTTAGGTGAAGAGGAAAGTGTCCGCCGTCTTTACAAAGAAATGGGCACTGTCTTTCATCCGTTGAAAACCTGGAGCAAATATATTTTAACCAGTGATTTGTCCTTTGAAGAATATTATGGCGCTAAAGCAACTAAAAAACGCAAATTATACAATGGAGCTTTGCGGACAGATTTATTCCAATATTGGGGTGAACGGCCACCACGGGTCAAAAAAGTAGATTAAGGATGTGTTGAAATGTTAGAAGCAGATTTTTTAAATGAATTAAAAGAAATTAATGTTCTTCAGCAGGCTTTAGCTATTTTAGAATGGGATATGCAAACGGGCATGCCCCAAAAAGCCAGTGAATATCGCGGGGAAACGGTTGGCTATTTGACTAAATTGAAATTTGAAAAAGAAATTGGCCCAAAAATGCAGGAGTATTTAACTTATTTTGCTGAACACCCAACAGAGCTGAGTGAAGTCGGTCAGGCAGCTTATCAAAAAGTCAAAGAGGAATTTGACTTGAACCATGCGATTCCAGTTGAGCAGATGCAGGCGTATAGCAAAGCCATTTCAATGGCGGACAGTGCTTGGCAACAGGCCCGCAGCAGCAAAAGTTTTGCCGATTTTGAAACAGCTTTAGCAGAAAACATTCGCTTTACGAAGGAATTTATTCCTTATTGGCAAAAGGATGAAAAAACGCCTTATGATGTTTTGTTGAATCAGTATGAACCAGAGATGACGACTGAAATTTTGGATCAAGTTTTTGACCAAGTGTTGACAGGGATTACGGA
Source organism: Enterococcus sp. HY326 (assembly GCF_026157065.1). Lineage (GTDB taxonomy): Bacteria > Bacillota > Bacilli > Lactobacillales > Enterococcaceae > HY326. The sequence goes on along the minus strand of NZ_JANLGQ010000002.1, from coordinate 583,935 downwards.
AATTAGAGAAAAATTAGCGACAGGCACAGCGCCAAGAACTGACTTTCTAAATCGTTTTGTTTCCCGTGAAGAGCAGGAGGAATTTGTTAGAAAAGTGATCACTCAGTTGGGCCTTGATTTTTCTCGCGGGCGTTTAGATGACACGGTACATCCTTTTATGACCGGAATTAATCCTGATGATGCAAGAATCACCACCCGTTGGCATGAAAATGATTTTACGATGGCGACCTTTGGCGTGATTCATGAAGCAGGTCATGGCATGTACGAACAAAATATTGATAAAAAATACGCTTATACCCCTTTGTATGCGGGCACCTCGATGGGCATTCATGAGTCCCAATCCCTTTTCAATGAATTAATTATCGGCGGCAATCGCAATTTCTGGGAAAAACAATTTCCTTTGTTTATCGAAATCACCGGTGATACTTTTAAAGATATTGACTTTGAGACTTTCTATAAAGGCTTAAAGGAAACCAAAGCCAGCCTGATTCGAATTGAATCGGATAGTTTGACCTATCCAATTCATATTATTATCCGCTATGAGATTGAAAAAATGATTTTCAATGAAGATTTAGCCGTTGCGGATATTCCGGCTGTCTGGAATCAAAAATATCAGGAATACTTAGGTGTAGCACCAAAGGATGATTTAGAAGGCGTCTTGCAGGATGTCCATTGGGCGGGGGGCAGCTTTGGCTATTTCCCATCTTACGCTTTAGGCTACATGTATGCTGCCCAATTGCATCATAAAATGATTCTGGAGCTACCCTTTGATGAGATTTTAAAATCAGAAGATTATTCGCCAATCCGCAAATGGTTGACTGCAAATATTCATCAATATGGCGCTAGCCGCAAACCAAATCAATTGATTAAAGATGCGACTGGTGAGAGCTTGAATCCACAGTACTTGTTAGATTATTTAAAAGCAATGTATTACCCTGTTTATAATGTGACAGACTAAAAAACAAACTGCAGCAAAATAGGTTCAACGGCTTTAAAAATATTTCAGCTGTTGAAGTCACTTTGCTGCATTTTTTTGTCGGAGGAAATTATGGAAAATAAGATGCGTGCCATTTATGATTACGCAAAGGAAAAAATGGCTCAAGATTTTTCCGGTCATGGCTTTGACCATATTTTACGAGTGGTAGCCAACGTTGAGCGATTGTTAGAAACTGAGACACAGGCAGATGCTTTTGTCACCAAGGCAGCTGCTTATCTACATGATACAGTTGATGATAAAGTGGTCGCTGATGAGCAAGCTGCTTATTTAGAATTGCACAACTTTTTAATTTCTTTACAATTATCTGAGTCACAAGTTACCGCAATTTTGGACATTTTACATAATATGTCCTTTTCAAAATCTTTAGATAAAAAGGAAATTCGTTTGAGCCTAGAAGGGCAACTTGTGCAGGATGCTGATCGTTTAGATGCATTAGGCGCTGTCGGAATTTTGCGAACCGCTTATTTCGGTGGGAAAAAGGGGCATCCGATTTATGATCCGGAGATTCAGTCAATCGATTACCAAAGCAAGTCTGACTATCGGAAAGGCTCAACGGTCATCAATCATTTTTACGAAAAATTGCTATTATTGGCAGCAACGATGAATACTGAAGCTGCTAAAATCGAAGGGCAGAGACGGACCGAATTTATGGAAAACTTTTTAAAAGAGTTTTTTTATGAATGGCCCAAAAGTGAAAAATAGTCTTGATATAGTAAATATTTATCAATAATTGCCACTTTAAAAGGTTTTTTTGAAAACCTTTTAAAGTGTTATTTCTTGCCTTTTTTTCATTTTTGATAGACACTAACGATAGAAGGACGAATTAATCGTTGAACTATATCAGATATAGCTGATTTAACTTATTTAGGTAATGGGGAAAGAGGGACGTTTTTGGGAACGGAAAAAGAGGTGCTCCAGTTTTGGTTTGAAGAACTCACACCAGAGCAATGGTTTAAAAAAGATGAGACACTTGATGACACGATTAAAGAGCGTTTTAGCGCTACGTTACTAGCAGTCGCTCACGGTGAAACCTATGAATGGCGAACAACAATTGCTGGCCGTTTAGCAGAAATTATCGTCTTGGATCAATTTTCTCGGAATATTTATCGGGGACTGCCAGAAAGTTTTGCTTATGATGGACAGGCGTTAATTTTAGCTCAGGAAGCACTAAAAGATCCACAATTGAATCAATTGACTACGCCGCAAAGAAGTTTTCTTTACATGCCCTTTATGCATTCTGAGTCACCGATGATGCATAAAATTGCCAGAGAGTTGTTCACTGAACCGGGCATGGAAAACAATCTTGAATTTGAAGAGAAACACTGGGCAATTATTGAAAAATTCGGTCGTTACCCCCATCGCAATCAGATTTTAGGACGGATTTCCACCCCGGCCGAGATTGCTTTTCTCCAAGAACCAAATAGTTCTTTTTAGAATCTGGATTCATCAGAAAAGTTGAAAGGGGGCTTTAAGATGTTTTTCCAACAAGTAGTCAAGCTCAAGGAATTAATCCGCCAACTGACCTATGTATCTGAATGCTGTTTTTTAGTGGACAGTGATTTGCAGGAAAAAAAATACCATGTCGCTGTTTATAAATATTTAAGTGAGTATTATCTTTTGCAAGATGATCAAGTCATTGAGGCGATTAGTAATATTGTCGACAAAACCGGTAGCGAAGAAGATGTGTTGTCCTTGATTGAAGAAGCCTTAAATCGCAATCATTACATTATTGTCGATGAAAATTTAGTTTTTTTAGATTTGAAAACACTCAGTCAAGTAGACAAGGAGAAGCATCAAATTAAATCGCGAATTTTTGAATTTGGAAAATAATGAAATTTTGATAACATGAACTAAGCTGTGACCTAAGACCTTTAAGATGACTTATCCAAAAATTAATTTTGTACCCTCTGTAAGATTTTAGCAGAGGGAAGATTAACTTTGGTTAAGTTTATCAGTGGGATTATGTTACAGTTTTTTTGTAGGAGGAAAATACAATGGCAATTGTAATTAGAGAGGTACAGGTTGCGGACTATCAGATGTTGGCACAAATTATCTCAGAAGATTTAGGCTATCAGATAACCCAAGAATTTTTAGCAGAACGTCTAGAAACTGTCAGTCAACTTTCAGATAATCATTTATTTGTGGCAGCTGATGAAAATAATGTGGTGGGCTTTATTCAATTTGAAGAATATCAGACTGTTTATTTTGCGCCATTGCTAAATATTCTAGGTCTAGCCGTTGCGAAAGAGGCGCAAGGGCAAGGTGTTGGTCGTCAGCTCGTCAGTTTTGCTGAAGAATGGGGACAAGCGGCCGGTTTTGCCGGTGTTCGGCTTAATTCTGGTGCTGAACGAGTTGAAGCCCACCGCTTTTATCAAAAAATCGGTTATACTTTAAGAAAACAGCAGGCAAATTTTTCCAAAATGTTTTGATGGAAAATGAGCCGATGCACTTGTTTATAGTTTAAAAAAATTTAGTTGGAGGAGCAGTCAATGAACGCTTATACGACGCCAATTTTAAATGCCATTCTTTGGTTTCCTTTTATTGCTTTATTAGTCTCACTGCCTTTTTTTGTAGGGCAATATCGCCGCTATGGCCGTTTTACCATAGGCCGGGGCTTAATTCTTTATGCCTTTGTCTTTTATTTGCTATGTGCTTATTTTCTGGTGATTTTACCGCTTCCCGCCAGAGAAGCGGTGGCTGAGATGACCGGACCAAGATACAATTTGGTTTTCGGAAAATCGTTAACCGATTTTCTTTCCCAGACGGTTTTTAGAATTAGCGAGCCGAGTACTTATCTGCCGGCTTTACGGCAAGAGGTCTTTTTAGAACCGGTGTTTAATATTTTACTTCTTTTTCCTTTGGGAATTTTTCTAAGATATTATTTTAAATTTAGTCTGAAGAAGACAATTTTATTCAGCTTTTGCTTGTCATTGTTTTTTGAGTTGACGCAATTATCTGGGCTGTACTTTATTTATCCTAGGCCGTATCGTTTATTTGATGTCAATGATTTGTTTCATAATACGCTGGGTGGCACTTTGGGTTATTTTTTTGCACCGCTTTTTACCTTTATGCTACCCACCCGTCGCCAGATGGACGAATCTGCCTATGTTAAGGGGCAGCAGGTTACTTTAATTCGTCGGCTAGTCGCCTTGGTGATTGATTGGCTAATTATTTCTGTTGTTTATTTTTTGGTGGCGATGATTTTATTATTAATCAATCAAAACTGGCGTATCAGCGATTCGACCTTTATTGGTTATACTGTCCAGATTTTATTGTACTGGGTATTGTTAAATTATCTGATGAAGGGGGCGACGCCAGGTAAGCGGCTAGTTAAAATACAAATTGTCCAAGAAGGGCGTGTTCGGGTTTCTCTATGGGCTTTATTTGTTAGGTATAGCTTATTGTATTTGGTGTTTAACTATTTAGGTCGCATCAGCGGATTATTAGTCCCTTATCTGAATGATAGCAACCATAATGTGCAGGTGGTAGCTCTCTTGGTATTTATTTTCACAGCCATCTTAAGCCTTTTATATGTCGTGAATATCCTTTTAGCTTTTATTTTACGCAAGCGGGTCTTGTTTTATGAAAAAGCCAGCCATACGCATGTTATCAGCCGAGTGTACAACCAAAAATTAGCCGAAGAAGTGGTTGAGGATCATTTGAAGGGATAATTTTTTTACGAGTAGCGGCGAAACTGTGTTATAATCCACAAGATGATTTAAGAAAAGAGGTGTCACCTTGACAGATTTTAAAGAATTTACGTTTCAAGATTTTATTTATACGGCATTGGCAGACAAAGGTTTCCAACAACCGACAGAAGTGCAGGAAAAATTAATTCCAGTCATTCAAAAAGGTCGGAGCGTGGTGGGACAATCACAAACCGGTTCCGGAAAAACCCATACGTTTTTATTACCTTTAATGGATAAAATTGATACTGTCCGTGATGAAGTGCAGGTTGTAATTACGGCTCCCAGCCGCGAGTTGGCCGGTCAGATTTATCAAGCCGCTCTGCAGATTGCTAAATTTTCCAATCCGGAGATTCGTGTGACAAATTTTGTCGGCGGTACGGATAAACAGCGGCAATTAGACCGTTTGAAATTTCAACAGCCCCATGTGGTCGTGGGCACACCAGGCCGCATTTTGGACATGATGAACGAGCAGGCTTTAAAAATTCACACAGCTTTTGCTTTTGTTGTCGATGAAGCTGATATGACATTAGATATGGGCTTTTTAACGGAAGTCGATCAGATTGCCGCTCGATTGCCGGAAAAAATCCAAATGCTGGTTTTTTCAGCGACAATTCCAGAAAAATTGCGACCTTTCCTCCGCAAATATATGGAAAACCCTTTGATTGAAGAAATTCGTCCCAAGGCAATTATTTCCGAAACGATTGATAATTGGCTGATTTCCACTAAAGGAAAAAATCGCAATCAATTGATTCATCAATTGCTGACGATTGGTCATCCGTATTTGGCGATTGTCTTTGCCAATACTAAACAGCGGGTGGATGAGCTGACTGAATTTTTGAAGGGCAAAGGTCTAAAGGTTGCCAAAATTCATGGGGATATCACTCCGCGGGAACGCAAGCGGGTGATGCGCCAAGTACAAAATTTAGAATATCAATATGTTGTGGCAACAGATTTAGCTGCTCGTGGTATTGATATTGAAGGTGTCTCCCATGTCATCAATGCCGAAATTCCGGATGATTTAGAATTCTTCATCCACCGAGTGGGCCGGACTGGTCGTAATGGTCTGCCGGGAATTGCCATCACTTTATATGACCCAAGTGAAGAACAAGCGGTGATTGTGCTAGAAAAAATCGGCGTTAAATTTGAGCCCCGGGAAATTAAAAATGGGGAAATTGTTGAGACCTATGACCGTAATCGCCGGGACAAACGGGAAAAATCCCGGGATGTTTTAGATCCGACTTTAATTGGTTTGGTGAAAAAGAAAAAGAAAAAAATCAAACCCGGCTACAAACGCAAAATTAACAGGGCTATTTCTGAAAGCAATAAGCAAAAACGCAAGGTGGCCCGCCGTCAAGAAGGTCGGACCACCCGCAAGAACAAAAAAAATTCCAACAGCTAATTGCTGTTAATTTAGAAAATAAAAGCACTTCATCCGGTTTTTCAGACAGGATGAAGTGCTTTTGATTTGTATTTTTTAATTGATAAGAACAATGTTAAAAATTTGCCGCTACTTATTCGTTTCAAGCAAGTCTTTTTTCATGGAGACACATAAAATTCCATCCTCGTAAAAGGGTTTAGAGACAATCTTGTAGCCTAATTTTTGGTAAAAATTTGCAGCAGCCATTTCTGCAGATAAAAGCGAAGTTTTGCAGCCAGCAGCGATGCCACGCTTTTCTAGTTCGGTGAAGAGCGTTTTGCCGATACCTTGATGGCGATATTCTTTGGTAACACAAAACCTATCTGGGTGCAGCTGGCTTGGTGAATCCAGTTGCCAGCGAATCGTGGCGACCGGCTGGCCAGCGATAAAAGCTACGCCGTAAATTCTGTCGTTGTCATCTAATGCATCAAATTCATCGGTCGGTTTGATTCCTTGTTCTAAAACAAAAATCTGATAGCGCAGGTAAAATGCGCTGGCTTTCAGCCAAGCCTTGTGGCCCCATAAAATCTCCATTTTTAAAACACCACCTTTTTATTGTGCTATACTATATTAGCATAAACATTTGAAGGGAGTAGACTTTGTGGATTTCATTTCGATGCTAGAGTGGTCCGTTTGGAAAAAACTGACAGATCAAGAAAAAACGATGGTGATGAATCAGGTGACGATGTATTTTGTCTCACCTTTATTAAAAATTTCTGATGTTCGCCTAGAGGAGCATGAATTATTTGGCATTAAAAGCCGGACCTTCTCTTTAAAAATTAATGACGAGGAATTTCTTTTAGTTCCCGGTAATTCAGAAGCAATATTAGGTTGGGATTTAGGTGTCAAGGGGCTGCCGCCTTTTGAAATTATTTCCGATCAGAAAAATCTGCGCAAATTAAAGCTGGCTGTTGAGACTGAATATGATTTCAGTGATTTAGAATCGATTGGTCAGTATATTAATGATTATACGACACCTTTAAGGCGGGTTAGTGTACCGCCGATGCTAGTTCAAAAGTATTCTTTACCAGCTGGAACCTCCTACATGGGTACTCTGAATATGATTACCGGTGAATTTACCGGTGATATCGGCAGCTATAATCTATTTGAAACCCAGATTAAAAATATTATCTATCCTGAACTTTCTGCCGAGGAATCTTTAAGCTGGTCATTTCCCCGCAGCGCCCTCAAGGAAGAAAAATTCTTTATGGAATTAACTGCCGGCGGAGAAAGCTATCGGATTTACCGTCACCATAATTGGAATTATTTTGAACAGGAAAAAGTTTTAAATAAATATGCCTTTGAACTCTTAACGGAAGATCAATGGGAATTTGCAGTGGGTGCTGGCACCCGCCGATTATTCCGTTGGGGCAATGAATTAGTCTTTGACGAGAGTATTTCCCGACGAATGATTCAAAATCAAATTAGTCTTGCCAATATGTTTGGACTTGTTTTTGATGCTACAAAATCTCGTTTGGAATTAACCCGCAGCCCCCAAGTTTTAAAAATGGATGATTATGGGGAGGCTTTTTATCCAATTGTCAATATGCTGCCACTAGCCTCTTATTATCACAGCGGCAAGGCTTTGAACCCGCAAGAAAAATTAGATCCTAGCAAGTATCTTTATCGCAAAGCCGTGATTATCGAAGCGTGAAAATAGTAAAAAAAAATTAATTTCAGCAGACATCTGCTAAAATAGATAAAGGATGACTAAATTTATTTTAGGAGGAAGCCTATGCCTATGAAGGATGGGAACAAACGGCCAACTAAGCCAGCGCAGCCGAGAAAAAAAGGCAAACGCAAAAAAAGTCAATACAGCCAAAAATTATTGCCTTTTAATTTAGCCAGTGGTATCTTGGCTATCTTCAATAGTATTTTTTGTTTCGTGTATGTAATTGCTATTTTCGTCTCAGCAATTCTGTCTAGTGGAGCCTTTTTAGGATTTTTAACCGTCTGTTTTACAGCATCACTAATCTTGCATATTATTGGTCTGTACTACAACGGCCAATATAAACTAGGGAGTGGCGGTCACATCTGCGGAATTATCGCTTCTGTGATGATGATTATTTTGCCGGCCTTCTTATTTCTCCCAGCCTTTATTTTGTACATCATTGCCGCTGCGATGAACTTAAAAAAAGTTCGCTATCGTCTGATTCCAGCCCGCCGTTTAACGGCTTTTTATAAAAAGCCATTGGTAGATATTTTTATTGTAGTTGCCGTTATACTCGGGGCTATTGGAGTGTTTGCTTTTAATGCAGCTAGTGATGGAGACAATGGGCCAACTTCTTCAACAACAAATTCTGAGGGAAGTTCAGACGACAGTAGTCAGGCTTCAGAAGGAAGCTCTGAGACAGCAGGCAGTGAAACTTCTGCTGATGACAGCACTGACGCGTTGACAGAATCTTCAGAAGCAGCATCTGAAACAATTGTGCCAGTTTTTGAAAGTTATGACGGAGAAGAATTTCGCATCGCTGTCACCGAGATTCGGATGGAACGGGAGATTCGTGAATCCGATTTGCTGAGTTATACAGCAGACGAGGGAACAAAATATTTGCTAGTCTATTTAACTGTCATGAACACTTCTGACAGTATGGGCTCGTTTTCCACCAGTGATTTTAGGGTAATTGATGAAGCAGGGGCGCAATATTCGCCGACAACTTTATTGGGCCTATCAGACAACATTTCCTTTGAATCGATGAATCCGGGAATTGAAACGCGGGGCTTTTTAGCTTATACGGTGCCGGAAAGTTTAGAGGTTACCGGCCTGCAATTAGCGTATAGTGGTTCAAGTTTATTTTCCAGCGAACGGGTTTTATTTGCTTTAAGCTAAACTTTCCTTTGACATTTCCACAAGTTTTTCATATAATTTCAGTAGCAAAAATATGATTTAATTTTCACTCTTCACAGAAAATCCTTCATTGCTGAAAGAAGGATAAGAGTCGGTTAAATTGCTCTTTTGCAGTTTTGATAGCAATATCAACGGCAACTCACCGTTATCGAGTTTAAGAGGTAATGATCGACATCATTGCAATCAAGGTGGTACCGCGAGTGTTCGTCCTTGAGTGCAGGGGTGTCTTTTTTGCATTTAATAGTTGGTAAAAAAATTGCCAGCTTTTAAACCAATGCCATCATAAAAAACGAGGAGACCAGTTATGAAACAATTATCAAGTGCCCAAGTACGACAAATGTTTTTAGATTTTTTCAAATCTAAAGGCCACAGTGTAGAACCCAGTGCATCTTTAGTGCCAGTGAATGATCCAACTTTATTATGGATTAATTCTGGGGTTGCAACCTTAAAAAAATATTTTGATGGCAGCGTAGTACCGGAAAATCCCCGGATTACCAATGCTCAAAAATCAATTCGCACCAACGACATTGAAAACGTCGGTAAGACTGCCCGTCACCACACCATGTTTGAAATGCTCGGTAATTTTTCGATTGGTGATTATTTCAAGGAAGATGCCATCACCTTTGCTTGGGAATTTTTAACCTCATCAGAATGGATGGGCTTTGAGCCGGAAAAAATTTATGTGACTGTCTATCCCGAAGATGCCGAAGCAAAACGGATTTGGCGGGAAGTCATCGGCTTGACAGAAGAGCATATCGTCGAGATTGAAGATAATTTTTGGGATATCGGCGCGGGTCCTAGTGGCCCCGATTCAGAAATTTTCTATGACCGGGGACCTGAATTTAATAATCTAAGTGAAGATGCCCCTGAAAATTATCCTGGTGGCGAAAATGAACGCTATTTGGAAATTTGGAATCTCGTCTTCTCTGAATTTAATCATAAACCAGATGACACCTATGAACCATTACCCCATAAAAACATTGATACGGGGATGGGCTTAGAACGAATGGTTTCGATTATTCAAAACGCTCCAACTAATTTTGAAACAGATTTATTTTTGCCGATTATTCATGAAACGGAAACCCTGAGCGGCCAATTTAAATATGCCGCAGATAAAACAAAGGATATTTCCTTTAAAGTAATTGCCGATCACATTCGGGCTTTATCTTTTGCGATTGGTGATGGTGCTTTACCTTCAAATGAAGGACGGGGTTATGTGTTGCGTCGCTTATTACGTCGCGCAGTCATGCATGGGAAAAAATTAGGCATCAACGAACCATTTTTATACAAATTAGTACCGATTGTCGGCGATATCATGGTCAGTTATTATCCAGAAGTGACCAATCAAAAAGATTTTATCGAAAAAGTTGTTAAATCAGAGGAAGAACGCTTCAATGAAACCATCAACGAAGGCTTAGCAATGTTAGACCAAGTGATTGCTGAAGTTAAATCAGCTAACGAAGATACGCTAAAGGGAGAAATTATTTTCAAACTGTATGATACTTTTGGCTTCCCCGTTGAATTAACGGAAGAAGTCGCTGAAGATGAAAATCTAAAGGTTGATCATGCCGGCTTTGAAGTTGAAATGGCCGCTCAAAGAGAACGAGCGCGTGCTGCCCGCAGCAAAGAATTATCAATGGGCACCCAATCAGCCTTGTGGACAGATATTAAAGTTACTAGTAAATTTGTCGGCTACGAACATTTGGAAGCCGAAACAGAATTAATTGTTGCCGTGCAAAATGAAGAGGTTACACCAGAGGTTCATGACGGTACAGCGCAATTACTTTTTGCTAAGACACCATTTTATGCAGAAATGGGGGGCCAGATTGCTGATAAAGGAACTTTAGTCAGCCTTGAAGGTGAAGTAGTTGCTAACATTATCGATGTTCAAAAAGCACCCAACGGTCAGTTTATGCATGAAGTTGAAATTGTTAGACCTGTGTCTGTTGGTAAAACTTACTTTTTACAGGTGGATGCTCACCGCCGCAATAAAATTTTGAAAAATCATACAGCGACGCACTTATTGCACAAAGCATTGAAGGAAGTCTTAGGTACCCACGCCAATCAAGCAGGTTCACTTGTAGCGCCAGGTCATCTGCGTTTTGACTTTACCCACTTCGGTCAAATCACCACCGAAGAATTGGCGGAGATGGAAAAAATCGTCAACCAAAAAATTTGGGAGGCTATTCCTGTCGTCACGCTGGAAACAGATTTGAAAACTGCAAAAGAAATGGGCGCTATGGCATTATTTGGTGAAAAATACGGCAACGATGTGCGGGTTGTCAATATTGGCGACTGGTCAATTGAACTCTGCGGGGGTACCCATGTAGCCAACACCGAAGACATCGGTATTTTCAAAATTGTTTCTGAGTCTGGCATTGGCGCTGGTGTTCGCCGAATTGAAGCAGTTACGGCTCAAGAAGCATACGAAGCGTATCGGGAAGAAGAAAATCTTTTGACGGCTGTAGCTCAAACGATTAAATCACCACAGGTAAAAGAAGTCGTGAACAAGACAGAACAATTACAGGCGCAATTAAAAGAATTGCAAAAAGAAAATGAAAAATTAGCGGCTAAATTAGCTAATCAACAGGCCGGTGATGTCTTCCAAAATATTCAAGAGGTTGCTGGATTAAAAGTTATCGCAGCTGAGGTCAACGTTAAAGATATGAACCAGCTGCGTCAATTGGCAGACCAATGGAAGCAAAAAGAATTATCGGATGTTCTAGTATTGGCGACAGCCCAAGAAGACAAGGTGAATTTATTAGCGGCGATGACCAAATCCACGAATGAAAAAGGCTTAAAAGCTGGCGATTTAATTAAAGCAATTGCACCGTTAGTTGGCGGCGGCGGGGGCGGTCGTCCAGACATGGCTCAAGCCGGTGGTAAAAACCCAGCGGGCATTCAAGCGGCCTTGGCAGCTGTACCCACTTGGTTAACAGAACAAAAATAATTTATTTGTAAAAAATTCTTAGTAAAATAAATCCAACAATTCAGAGTAATTGTTGGATTTTTTTCACAGGATAGAGCATAATAAAAAAACGAAAATATTTATTCTGGAGGTCTTTAAAATGAGAGAGCAGGATCGAACCTATCGCTTAGTTTTACGGGGAATTTTATTAGCCATTATTATTGTGCAGGCGATGGTGCCGTTTTTAGGCTTTATTCCTTTAGGGGTTATTAGCTTGACCATCATTCACATCACGGTGATTGTCGCAGCTGTTGTTTTAGGAACAAAAGACGGAGCCATCATTGGTTTGTTCTGGGGACTTGCGACGATGGTGAGGGCCTATGCGATGCCAACGACGCCCTTTGATACTTTGGTCTTTACGAATCCGATTATTTCTGTTTTGCCTCGCATCTTAGTTGGTGTCGTGGCCGGGATTGTCTTTAGCCAAATTTATCGTCGCAAAAAATCGGTGGCTTTAGCTTCCGCTATCGGAGGTGTGTTAGGTTCTATCGTCAATACTGTTTTAGTGCTTGGCTTGATGGGCTTGTTGTATAGCTCTGCAACAGCGACAGCCTATGGAACTGACACTTCAACTCTGTTTACCGTCTTATTCGGTGTTGGCGTGGCCAATGGGATTCCTGAAGCGATTGCGGCGGGAATTATCACACCACTCATCGCCTCTGCTTTATTTGCAGCCACACCATTGACACCAAATCATGGTAAAATAAAGTCGTAGATTATCTGCGGCTTTTTTATTATTAGCTATTGGTTTTGGTTTATAAAGAAAAAAAGGGGACAGCTATGATTCAATTTATTTTAAATAAATTAGAAAAATCTGATCAAGATGCGACACTTTTTCGCAAAAAAGTTGGCAACACCGCCGCAATCATTGGTCTTTTAACAAATGGGTTATTATTTGCTGCCAAAATTTTAATTGGTTTACTTTCCAACAGTGTCTCAATCATGGCGGATGCGATTAATAATTTATCAGACACGGCTTCATCACTGCTAACTTTAGTCGGCTTTCGAATTGCTGCTAAGCCCGCCGATCGGGAGCATCCCTATGGCCACGAGCGCTTTGAATACATCAGCGGCTTTTTAGTTTCTCTATTGGTGACGTATGTTGGATTCCAATTTTTGCATACCTCCTTTGATAAAATTTTAAATCCCTCCAGCACATTAATCACCCCATTAGTTTTTGTGGTGCTGCTCTTATCGATTATTATCAAAATCTGGCAGGGAAAAATGTACCGCAGCTTTAGCCGCCGCATCAAATCAGAGACGTTAAATGCCACAGCACAGGATAGTCTCAATGATGTCTTCACAACGGTAACTGTTTTAGTTTCAGCACTGATTGAATTTATCACCGGCTGGCAGCTGGATGGGTATATCGGTTTTTTAATTGCCCTCTATATTTTATACAGTGGCATTAAAATGATTAAAGATTTTATCGATGAACTGATGGGCAGTCGGCCGACTACCGAAGACATTGTACAGATGGAAGAACGTTTGGAAACTTACCCTGATATTTTGGGCTTCCATGATTTGTTGGTGCATAATTACGGACCAAATAAAAATTTTGCGACTGTTCACATTGAGGTCAATGAAGATTTAAGTTTGGAAGCGGCCCACCATATTATCGATGGCATTGAAAAAGATTTTAAAAAATCCCTCAATATTAATTTGGTTTGTCATGTGGACCCCGTGCCGGTGAATGATCGGCAGTTCATGACGAATTTTCATATTGTTAAAACAATTATTGAAGAATTGAAATTAAACCTGCGGATGCATGATTTCCGGATGGAAAAAAATCCAGAAGAGCTGGCTTTTGATTTAGTTGTCCCGCCGAAATGTCCTTTAACAGACGAAGAAATTTATAAAAAAATTCAAGCCAAATTGTTGCTGATACTAGGCCCAACCAAGCTGAGTATCGACTTTGACCACAATTATTTGCTGACCAAAAATAATTGAGAAAATTTTTTTAAAACTAAATCCAGTAACAGAACCCTTTCAAAAAAGCGCTAAAACTTTTTTTGAAAGGGTTCTTTTTTGCTATTTACAAGTTGGTTTTAATTTGTTATTATTAATGCGCAAACATTATAATGTTATTATTTTGAAAAGGGGAAGTATGATGGATAAGTTTGTTAATGTGTTAGAGCAGAAGATTATGCCTTTTGCTAACAAAATCGGAATGCAGCGTCACATGGTTGCAATTAGAAAAGGGATTATTGCGACGATGCCTTTAACAATTGTCGGCTCGTTTTTCACCATTTTGTTAAACATGCCAGTTGATTCTTTGGCACAAGCAATTGAACCGTATCGGGATTTATTGGATATTCCTTTTCGTTACACAGTCGGGATTTTAGCTTTATATGCAACCTTTGGTATTGGCTCAGCGCTCGCAAAAAGTTACAAGGTGGATTCATTGACCGCCGGAATTTTATCTTTGATGGCTTTTCTCGTTACCGCCGCACCGCCAATTCGTTTAGTCGATGGTGTCGAAGGTGTGATTGATGCAGGTCGTTATATTAATATTGCTAACTTAAGTTCTTCGTCTTTATTTGGTGCCATTGTGACTGCCATTGTTTCTGTAGAAATTTATCGAATATTCATTCAAAAAAATATCACAATCAAAATGCCAGAAGGCGTGCCACCGGAAGTTTCCAATTCCTTTATCGCTTTGATTCCTGGAGCAGTCATCTTAATTTTATTCTGGGTCTTACGTCATGTTATCGGCTTTGATTTAAATGGTTTCTTGAGTAGTATCTTAATGCCGTTAAAAGATGTTTTAGCTGGTAATAGTTTGTTTGGCGGATTGCTAACTGTCTTTCTAATTTGTTTCTTCTGGGTGCTGGGAATTCACGGACCAGCAATTTTAGGTCCAGTCATTCGTCCTTTCTGGGATATGTCGATTGCTGAAAATATGGATGCGTTTGCTGCTGGTGTCAGCGCTCATAACATGCCGAATATTTTCACGGAACAATTTATTCAATGGTTCGTTTGGATTGGCGGTTCAGGAACAACTTTAGTGCTTGTCTTTATGTTTATGTTCTCTAAATCAAAATATTTGAAGAGCTTGGGACGCTTGTCCTTTTTACCAGGCATTTTTAATATCAATGAGCCGATGATTTTCGGTGCACCAATCGTGATGAATCCAATTTTAGCCATTCCATTTATCGTCGCACCGTTAATTACCACAACCGTAGCTTATTTTGCCACAATAACGGGGATTGTGCCGATGATGGTCGCTCGATTAGGTTTTGCGATGCCGGCACCAATCGCAGCGTGGATGAGTACCAACTGGAGTGTCTCAGCGGCAATTTTAGTCTTTGTTAACTTCTTTATCACTTTTGCGATTTACTATCCATTCTTTAAAGTCTTTGAAAAACAACAGCTGGAAAAAGAAGCTGCTGAAATTGCGCAAGAAGATGCGCAAAGAACAACGATGGAAATTGCTGACGAAACAACTGGAAAATAATAAGTAAGTCTTTGTGATAAGCGTGACGACAGCACTAGTTTTAATAAAGAAAGATGGGATAATATGACAACCTTTAATTTTATACTTGCGGTAGTAGTTTTTATTGGCACTCAAGTTATTGTCGAGAAAAAAATTGCACCTGAAAAAATTCAACAGATCAAACTTCGCTGGCTGATGCTATTGTCGGTTGTTGCCATCGGGGGAGCCGTCTTTCTTGCCACTCAGCTGCATTTAGGTGCAGCACCAGTGCTGGTCGTTACAATCATTGCTGCGACGATTCTTAGCCAAAAATATCGGTTGAAATCAGCAACATTTTATAATTAGAGGAGACAAATCATGAAACGAGCCTTAGGAGTATCGGTTTATCCTGACCACAGCAAGCTTGAGGACGATAAAAATTATCTGCAAAAAGCCCACCAATACGGGTTCTCACGGACTTTTATGAGTATGCTAGAGGTGACGGAGGGCAAAGAAGCCGTCCAAAAGAAATTTAAAGAGTTGATAGACTTTGCCAAGGAGCTAAATTTTGAAACCATCTTGGATGTCGCTCCTAATATCTTTGAAGAGCTAGGTATTTCCTATGACGACCTGACTTTTTTCCACGAATTAGGTGCTGATGGCATTCGTTTAGATTTAGGTTTTGATGGCAATAAAGAAGCAATGCTGACTTATAATCCCTTTGGTCTAGCAATTGAATTAAATATGAGTAACGATGTTGCCTATCTGGATAATATTTTGACTTATCAAGCCAACAAACCGTTTTTATACGGCTGTCATAATTTTTACCCGCAGGCCGGCACAGCCTTACCTTATGAATTTTTTGAAAAATGTAGTAGCCGTTTTAAACAAGCTGGTATTCGTACGGCAGCCTTTATCACCTCACAAGCGGGGAAAATTGGCCCGTGGGATATTAATGATGGCCTGCCAACGTTGGAAATGCACCGCCACTTGCCAGTGGAAGTTGCCACAAAACATTTCTTTGCTACTGGTCTGATTGACGATGTAATTATCGGCAATGCCTATGCCAGCGATGAAGAATTGCAAAAAATGGCAACAGTCAATCGTTATCAAACAGAGTTTGCTGTCGAATTTGTGTCAGCAGTTAATCCTGTTGAAAAAGAAATTGTGTTAGCTGAACAGCATTTTCGCCGTGGTGATATCACGGATCAAGTGATTCGTTCAACCCAAGTTCGCAAAAAGTATAGCCAAGCAGCCAATCTGCCCCATGATAATGAAATTGAGTTTCAAGTAGGGGATATCGTCATCGGAAATGATCAGTTTGGCAAATATAAAAATGAACTGCAGGTAGTTTTAGAGCCCCATAAAGATTCCCGTAAAAATAAAGTTGGGCAAATTGCCGAGCAGGAAAAAATTCTCTTGCCCTTTATTGAGCCTTGGAGTAAATTTAAGTTTCAAGAATAATTAAATTGTCAGTAAAACAATTTTAATAAATGAGGAGTGTGCTGTATGCGGGTAGCTGCTTTTGGGGAAGTCATGCTGCGTTTAAGTCCCCCGGAATATTTGCTTTTAGAGCAGACCAATCAATTACGAATGGATTTTACTGGTTCAGGTGTCAATATTTTAGCGAACTTAGCTCATTTTGGCCAAGAAGTGAGTCTGCTGACGACTTTACCGGATAATCGCTTAGGCCAGGCCGCCGCCGCTCATCTGCGAAAATTGAAAATAAATGATGATTATCTGCAATTTTATCATCAGCATTTAGGCAGTTATTTTGCTGAGATGGGTTATGGTGCCAGAGCTACTCAAGTAACCTATCAAAACCGACTCAGCAGCTCATTTGGGCAAAGTGGACCAGCAGTTTACCCATTTTCAGAAATGATTGGCAATTTTGATTTGTTTCACATCTGTGGCATCTCTCTTAGTCTGACAGATCAGACCCGAGCAGCAGCACAAAGTTTTGCCGAAAAAATTGCTGCTAGCGGGAAGCCAATCTGTTTTGATTTCAATTTTCGGCCAAGCTTGAATACTGAGCCGGATAAATTGCAGTTGATGCGCCAGCAATATCAAACAATTTTACCCCAATGTAAAATTGTTTTTGGCAGCAGTCGTGATCTAACTGATTTATTAGGTATCGAGCAAAAAGGCACCAAAGAAGAATTAATTCAGGACTTTATGAGGGAGTATCAAATTGAATTATTTGCCGGTACGAAAAAGATCTCTAAAGACGGTAAACAGTACGTTCAAGGCGTTCTATATACTCTGAATAAACAAGTTAGCAGTCCACTATTTGAATTGCAGGTTTTGGATCGGATTGGGGCAGGGGATGCCTACGCCGCTGGAATTTTGCAAGGCTATTTAGAAGGCTGGGAGCTAGAGCAAACAGTAAATTTTGCTACCATGAATAATGTCTTAGCACATACCATGCACGGGGATGTGCCGCTCACCACAGAAAAAGATGTCTGGTTGGCTTTAGATCATCCAGAAATTAATTTAATCCGCTAAAAATAGCCGAGTAAGTCTGATGATCCAAAGACTTACTCGGCTATTTTATTTGAAGCGGCTAATTCGTTTTTTTCTTCAGCTGCTTTTGCAATCCTTGGCGGGCCAGATTATCAGCCCCTTTATTCTCTTTTTCAGCTAGCCACTGGATTATCAGCAAAGGAAAAGTAGTTTCCAATTGTTGAAATTCAGCGAGATACGGTTGGAAAGCGGCGTTGCTAGTATAATTTTTTTCAATCGTTTGTGCTAACACCTTACTATCAGTGAAAATAAAAATGGTTTCTTGATTAAGCTCTTGTTTTATTAATAGCTGTAAAGTTTTGATTAAGGCAGCAAACTCGGCCTCGTGATTGCTCATGGTGCCTAGTGGAAAGCTGAGCTGTTGATACTGACCGGCGCCAGTAATCATGGCACCACCGCCGCTGGGTCCGGGATTACCTTTTGTGGCAGCATCGATATAGACTTTTAACATTTGGGTCCTCACTTCTTTTTCAATCTGTGTTATGATGGTTTTATTGTACTCTATGGATGGGGAGTTGTGGGCTATCAAACAGGAACATTCGCGATATTACTGGCAACCTGAGCCTTATTTTGCTTTTGCTTATTGGGGTTGTGCAGTTAGTCTGATTTTATTATATGCGGTTTTCGCCGTTGAGGACAGTATCTTTAATTATAAGGGACTTTTTTTGCTAGCTATTGGGCTAGTGATGATTTTTCTCGGCAGTCGCCGGCAAATGTATTTTCAAGAAAAAACTTTATACATTCGTACTTGGCTACCAATTTATCGGGAAAAAATTCCGGTGGCTAATATTGAAAAAATTAATTATCACTCCCGTCATTTGATGATGATTGTCACAGGGGAAAAGCGGCCCCGGGTTTATTTGATGAACCAAAAGCGCCAAGTCTTTTTCTTAAAGGAATTGGCCACATTACAACAATTGGATAATTAAAAAAGGCTAGCCCCAAAAAAATGGGTTAGCCTTTTACTTTTTGTGACTATTCGACAATCTTTCGCACATGTGCGGCTTGCGGTCCCCGGGCGCCTTCACGAATCTCAAAGCTAACCAATTGATTTTCATCGAGGAATTTGTATCCTTCTTCTTCAATTGCAGTAAAATGAACAAAAATTTCTTCTGAGTCATTGTAACTGATAAAGCCATATCCTTTTTTTGCGTCAAACCATTTTACATTCCCTGATTCCACAAACGCCACAACCTTTCATGAAAGAAGTATGCCTCTATTATAACGGTCAAAGGTGCTACTGGCAAATACGGGATTTTTCTCTTGTTTTCAGGTGATTTTCTTTTGAAAAACGTTTATAATAGGAAATAACTTAACAAAAGAATCAACTCAATAAAAAATAGTTCGGAAATGAGGCTGGAAATGAAAACGGATATTGAAATTTCACAGGAAACAACTTTACAACCGATTAAAGAAATTGCAGCACAGGTTGGTTTAACAGAGGATGACTTAGAATTATATGGAAAATATAAGGCAAAAGTGGAATTTGAAACGATTGCAAAAGTGTCAAAAAATTCTCAAGGGAAATTAATTTTGGTGACCTCGATTAATCCTACACCAGCGGGCGAAGGCAAATCGACGGTAACTGTCGGCTTAGGCGATGCGATGAATGCAATTGGGAAAAAGACTGTGATTGCGCTAAGAGAACCATCACTTGGTCCAGTGATGGGCATTAAAGGTGGCGCAACCGGCGGCGGCTACGCGCAAGTTTTGCCGATGGAAGATATTAATCTACATTTTACTGGTGACATGCACGCAATTACGACAACCAATAATGCGTTATCAGCGCTATTAGATAATCATATTCAACAAGGCAATGAATTGAATATTGATCCCCGCAGAATTATTTGGAAGCGGGTCGTTGATTTAAACGACCGGGCTTTAAGAAATGTCGTTATCGGTTTAGGAGGACCCATCCAAGGTGTGCCCCGTGAAGATGGTTTCGATATTACCGTTGCCAGCGAAATTATGGCGATATTATGTTTAGCAACGGATTTGGAAAATTTGAAACAACGGTTAGGCAATATTGTCGTTGGCTATACTTACGATAAAGAACCGGTTATTGTCAGCGATTTGAAAATTGAAGGGGCCTTGGCCTTACTTTTAAAAGATGCGATTAAACCAAATCTAGTCCAAACTATTTTCGGCACACCGGCTTTAGTTCACGGCGGACCTTTTGCTAATATTGCCCATGGTTGTAATAGTATTTTAGCAACGAGAACAGCGTTAGGCTTAGGTGACTATGTGATTACCGAGGCTGGCTTTGGCGCTGACCTTGGGGCTGAGAAATTTTTAGATATCAAAGTGCCAAACTTAGGCAAAGCCCCTGATGCTGTTGTGATTGTTGCAACCATCCGTGCGTTAAAAATGCACGGTGGTGTGGCAAAAACTGATTTAAGTGCAGAAAATGTGCCAGCCTTAACTGCCGGCTTTGCTAATTTGAAAAAACATATCGAAAATATGCAAAGCTATGGCCTACCAGTCGTGGTGGCAATCAATGAATTTATCAGTGATACCGATAAAGAGCTGGCAGCTTTAAAAGAATTGATTGAAAATCAAGGGGTTAGCGTGGAAGTGGCTAGCGTTTGGGAAAAAGGACCAGAAGGCGGTAAAAAATTAGCGGAGCTAGTTAGTCGTGTGATTGACGACTCCGACCATAATTTTAAAACAATTTACAAGAGTGCCTCTGGTTTAGAAGAAAAAATTGAAACGATTGTTAAGAAAATCTATGGCGGAAACGGCGTGAATTTCTCACCAAAAGCTAAAAATCAATTAGCCACCTTTAGTCAATATGGCTGGGATCGTCTGCCGGTCTGTATGGCGAAGACTCAGTATTCTTTATCTGACAATCCGCAGGCATTAGGTGCGCCAATGGATTTCACAGTGACCATTAGAGAATTGGTACCAAAAGTCGGTGCTGGTTTTATTGTTGCCTTAACTGGTGATGTGATGACAATGCCGGGCTTGCCGAAAAAACCGGCTGCTTTAAACATGGACGTCGACAAAGACGGTAATGCAATTGGCTTGTTTTAAAATCGTATTTTCCAACCCCTCTTGATTTTTTTCAAGAGGGGTTTTTCTGTGACTATCAGTAGATACAGTCAAGCTAGATTTTTTCCTTTAAAAAGGTTAAGCGCAAGACGAACTTGCCTCTTGTGTTTTATAATAGGTTCAGAGATAATAGGAGGCGCTGATTATGCAGGTTTTATTAAACGCAAGACTGGTTTTTTTGGTTACGGCAGTCCTTTGACCTTGAAAATTGACGGGGAAAAGAAATTGCTGATTAATGAAAATCAAGAAAAAGATTTTATTTTGAATCAGACTAGCCAACTAGAGGTCGGTTTTTATTGGCTAAAGAGTCAGCCGCTGACAGTAGCTGCCAACCAACGGGAATTGAATTTGAAAATTATTATGAATCCACGGCTGGTGACTATTTATATTGGATTATTTTTGGCGGCCTTTTTAATTCCGCTATTTTTCCGCTACTGGCTGATAATTCCAGTGTATCTATTGGCCTATGGATTTTTCGTGATGCGTCAGTTCAAGCAGGCTTACATAATTGAAGTTGTCAGTGGTTTTGATGACTAGTTGAAGGGGGAGACCGTGTGACACGGGCTGAAGAATTTTTAAATAGTTTCAATCGAGTTGAAAAATGGCTGAAGGATGAGCTGAATAATCCCAGCAGCATGGGGTTTAGCGAAATGGTGCGGCGGCTCGCTCATCGCAAAGACTTGCCAGTGAAAGATTATGAAGATGATCTCTTACAGATGGCGCAACTGCGCAATGCGATTGTTCACGAAAAAATTTCGGATGATTTTATTATCGCCGAACCGAATCAATGGGCGGTTGATCGAATCAGCAAAATCGAAAAGCTGTTAGCTGAGCCAGAAAAAGTTTTGCCCCGTTTTAAAAAGAATGTCACTGGTTTTGAGATGGATTTGCCGATGAAGGATATTTTAAAAACAATTCGGCAAAAGCGTTATTCGCAGTTTCCTTTGTATAATAGAGGGAAATTCGAGGGCTTAATTACCTTGCGGACTATCGGCTATTGGTTGGCGACTGAAGCTGATGAAGATACGATTGACTTGAAAAATCGCCATGCTCAAGATTTTTTAATGAGTGACGGCAAATCAGCTAACTACCGCTTTGTTAGTCAAACGACAGAAGTTTATGCTGTTGAAAAAATGTTTCAAGAGCTGAATTCTTTAGAGGCGGTATTAATTACGAAGGATGGCAATCCTGATGGAAATCTTTTGGGAATTATTCGTCCAAGGGATATTTATCAGCAGGAAGATTAGCGCTTATCTATAATTGAAGGAGATTTACGGAATGCTTATTGTGTATTTATTATTGGCAGTGGCAGTGATTGCTGTTGACCAAATGGTGAAACTTTGGACTGTTGCCAACACGGCTTTAGGAGAAGTTCATAGCTTTATTCCTAATGTACTTTCACTGACCTATATTCAAAATACTGGTGCTGCCATGGGAATTTTAGAAGGAAAGATGTGGATTTTTTACATTATTACCGTCGTGGCAGTTGTCGGCTGTTTGTATGCTTTGTGGCGTTTTCGAAAAGGTAGCAAGCTATTAGGCTTTGGAATTGGTTTAATTTTGGCGGGGGCGATCGGCAATTTCATCGATCGGGTGCGCTTAGGCTATGTGGTGGATATGTTTAAAACGGATTTTGTCGATTTTTGGATTTTTAATGTTGCTGACGCCGCATTAACAATTGGCGTCGTCTTGATTTTAATTTATCTATTTTTAGATGAAAGAAAGGACAAGCAGCATGGAACAAATTGAAGTGATTATTCAGCAAGAAAAAGGTCGACTAGATAAAGTCTTAGCTGAGCGTTTACCTGAGTATACCCGTTCGCAAATTCAAGGCTGGCTCAAAGAAGACTTAGTTGCTATCTCTGATCAACCAGTCAAAGCAAATTATAAGGTTAAAGCTGCCGATCGAGTTGTCATTACCTTGCCTGAACCTGAAGAGCTGGATTTAATTCCAGAAAATTTACCTTTAGATATTGTTTATCAAGATGAGGATGTTGTCGTGGTCAATAAACCTCAAGGAATGGTTGTCCATCCCTCAGCTGGTCATAGTCAGGGCACACTGGTCAATGGTTTACTGTATCACGTCAAAGATTTATCGACAATTAATGATGTGGTGCGCCCAGGGATTGTTCATCGCATTGACAAAGACACGTCTGGCCTTTTAATGGTCGCGAAAAATGACCATGCTCATGAAGCGCTCGCTAAACAATTAAAGGATAAAAGTTCTTTACGGAAATACGTGGCTTTAGTTCATGGAGAGATCCCCCATGAAAAAGGACGGATTGAAGCACCCATCGGTCGTTCAAAAGTTAATCGCAAAATGCAGGCGGTAGTGGATGACGGCAAACCGGCTGTGACTCATTTTACAGTTTTAGAACGCTTTAAAGATTTTACTTTTATCGAATTGCAGCTAGAAACTGGCCGTACTCATCAAATTCGTGTTCACATGCAATATATCGGCTATCCTGTTGCCGGCGACCCGCTTTATGGACCGAAAAAGACTTTAAAGGGTCAGGGACAATTTTTGCATGCGAAGCTGTTAGGCTTCACCCATCCGACAACTGGTCAAGAAATGGTTTTTGAAGCGCCGCTGCCAGAAATTTTTGAAAAAACTTTAGAAATGTTACGGAATAATCATTGATTTTTTCCGCTAATAACGGTATAGTCTTCTAGAGAGAAAATTTAATAGCTCCTTTAAGAATAGTCCCGTGAGGCTAAGAAGGAAATGCAAGTGGCTTATTGGGTGTGCCCAATAGAAAACTTGCCTACTTTGTTGCAGTTAAAACTGCTTGAACCAAGTAACTTCCTCCTGCCTGTTTTGGGTAGGAGTTTTTTTTTGAAAAAAATTAATTGGAGGAATCACAATGCAAGCAAAAGAAGTCGTGGATAACGTGACAATGAAACGGGCCTTAACGCGGATTACCTATGAAATCATCGAGCGCAACCACAGCATTCAAGACATTGCTTTAGTTGGAATTAAAACCCGGGGAATTTACATCGCCCAACGGATTGCCGAGCGCTTAAAACAATTAGAGCAAATTGACGTTCCAGTGGGAGAATTGGACATCACATTGTATCGGGATGATCAAAAATCACCAGATGAAGCTGAATTGCATTCTTCGGATATTCCGTTTCCGATTGAAGGCAAGGAAGTCATTTTAGTCGATGATGTCCTGTTTACTGGCCGGACGATTCGCGCAGCGATGGATGCAGTGATGGATTTTGGACGACCACGAAAAATTTCTTTGGCCGTGTTAGTCGACCGAGGGCATCGGGAGCTACCGATTCGAGCGGATTACGTCGGCAAAAATATTCCGACTTCCATGAAGGAAGAAATTGTAGTTGAGATGGAAGAATTAGATGGTCAAGATCGGATTTTAATTGAGAAGATAGGGGAGTAATTGGCAAATGTCGCAACCAGAAGATTTTCACAATGATGATGTGGTGTTAGACATCCACGACCGGCCAAAGCTAGGACACTGGATTGGCTTGAGCATCCAGCATTTATTTACCATGTTTGGCGCCACAGTTTTGGTCCCAATTTTAGTCGGAATTAATCCCAGCATTGCCTTAGTCAGTTCAGGCTTGGGGACAATCGTTTACTTGACAGTCACTAAAGGAAAAATTCCAGCTTATCTAGGCAGCAGCTTTGCTTTTATCGCTGCGATGCAATTGTTAATGCAAAGCGATGGCTATCCGGCGATTGCTCAAGGCGCCTTGACAACCGGTTTAGTATACTTGATTGTTTCATTTATCATTAAAAAAATCGGCAGCACTTGGCTGGATAAAATTTTACCACCGATTGTTGTGGGACCGGTCATCATGGTTATTGGCTTGGGCTTGGCAAGTAATGCCGCCAATAATGCAATGTATAATGGTAGCGAGTATGATTTTCGTTTCGTTTTTGTCGCCCTGGCAACCTTAGCCGTGACCATTATCTTCAATATGTTTTTAAAAGGATTTCTCGGTTTGATTCCCATTTTACTTGGCATCATCTGCGGCTATCTAATTGCTTTGATGGTGGGGATTGTCGACTGGCAATCGGTAGTCGATGCCCCATGGTTCCAATTACCGGCCTTTGAAGTACCCTTTGTTCAATATACGCCGAAACTTTATTTAAATGCCATTACTATCATGGCACCAATTGCTTTTGTGACGATGACAGAGCATATTGGTCATCTGATGGTCTTAAATAAATTAACCAAGCGTAATTTTTTTGAAGATCCGGGTTTAAGTCGCACACTTATGGGAGATGGCTTAGCACAGATTGTAGCCGGAGTTGTCGGCGGTCCGCCAGTTACTAGTTATGGTGAAAACATCGGTGTACTTGCTATCACTCGTGTCCACAGCGTTTTTGTTATCGGTGGCGCAGCTATCTTTGCAGTCGGACTTGGTTTTGTCGGTAAGTTGAGCGCCTTAATCTTAAGCATTCCCAACCCCGTTATTTCAGGCATCAGTTTTGTGCTCTTTGGAGTAATTGCTTCTAGCGGCTTGAAATTATTAATCGAAAATAAAGTTGATTTCGATCAAAAGCGCAATTTATTAATCGCCTCAACAATCTTAGTCATCGGAATTGGAGGTTTAGTCTTTGAAATCGGCACCTTCACATTATCAGCAATGGCTTTAGCAACCGTCTTAGGAATTTTCCTAAACTTAGTTTTACCCGAGCAAGCTGCCAGTGAGAAAGAATAACGATTGAAGAAATTTAATACATTAAAACGAACTAGGAGGACTGTCATGATCATTCCATCAGAACAAGTTAGTTTGAAACATTTGTTAACAGTGGAGGCTTTGAGCGATCAGGAAGTTATGGGGCTGATTCGCCGAGGGCAGGAGTTTAAAAATGGTGTCCAGTGGATGCCGCAGCGGCGTCAGTATTTTGCGGCGAATTTGTTTTTTGAAAACAGCACCCGGACCCACAAGAGCTTTGATGTCGCTGAGCGCCGGTTAGGGTTGGAAGTGATTGAATTTGACATCACGACTAGTTCGGTTCAAAAGGGTGAGACCTTGTATGACACCGTCTTAACTCTTTCGGCGTTGGGCATCGATATTGCGGTTATCCGTCATGGAGATGAAAATTATTATGATGAATTAATTCAAAGTAAAACCATTCAGTGCTCGATTGTCAACGGCGGTGACGGCAGCGGCCAGCATCCTAGCCAATGTTTGTTAGACCTAATGACCATCTATCAAGAGTTTGACGGATTCAACGGATTGAAAGTAGCCATTGTCGGGGATATTACCCATTCCCGAGTAGCAAAATCAAATATGCAAATGTTAAAACGTTTAGGAACTGAAGTTTATTTTTCCGGACCGGAAATCTGGTATGATGAATCCTTTGAAGTCTACGGTCATTATCAACCATTGGATGAATTAATTCCTGAGATGGACGTGATTATGTTGTTACGGGTTCAGCACGAACGCCACGACGGCAAAGAAAGTTTTTCTAAAGAAGCGTATCATCGTGAGTATGGGTTGACCATTGAGCGGGAAGCAAAAATGAAAAAATCTGCGATTATTATGCATCCAGCGCCAGTCAATCGGGATGTAGAAATTGCCGATTCTTTAGTGGAAAGTTTAAAATCAAGAATTGTTGAACAGATGACCAATGGTGTTTATGTACGGATGGCCATTTTGGAGGCAATTTTAAACGGTAAAGCATAGTTGAAGGAACCGACTTAATGAGGGGGAACGAATATGAAAACATTAATTAAAAATGGACGGATCAACACTTTTGGCAACCAGACAACAGCCGCTGCCATCTGGTTAGAAAATGGTATTATTCAAGGTATTGGAGTCAATTTTCCAGAAGCAGACTTTGATCAGGTATATGATGCACAAAATCAATTAATCACACCGGGCTTGGTGGACGTCCATGTTCATTTAAGAGAACCAGGCTTTACCTATAAAGAAACGATTAAAACCGGTTCACAGGCAGCAGCAAGAGGCGGCTTTACCACCGTCTGTGCGATGCCTAATTTAAATCCAGTTCCAGACACTGTCGAAAAATTTACCGCCTTAGAAGAAATTATCAAGCAGGACGCAGTTGTCAAAGTTTTACAATATGCCCCCATCACCGAAGAATTGCGTAGTGAAATTTTAACTGATCAAAAAGGCTTGAAGGCTGCTGGCGCATTCGCCTTCACCAACGACGGTGTTGGCGTTCAAACGGCCGGAACGATGTATCTTGCGATGAAGGAAGCTGCAGAAAACAATATGGCAATCGTTGCCCATACTGAAGATGAATCTTTACTTTTCGGTGGCGTGATGCATAAAGGTGCTGTGTCAGAGAAATTAGATTTACCGGGAATTATGAGTGCGACAGAATCCTCACAGATTGCCCGTGACTTAATTTTAGCGGAGGAAACAGGTGTTCATTATCATGTCTGCCACGTTTCAACAAAGGAAAGTGTCCGAGTAATTCGTGATGCTAAAAAAGCTGGCGTGCATGTGACCGCAGAAGTTTCTCCTCATCATCTGATTTTAATTGATGAAAATATTCCTGAAGACAATGGTTTTTGGAAGATGAATCCGCCATTAAGAGGGGATGAAGACCGTCAGGCGTTGATCGAAGGTTTGTTAGACGGCACGCTTGATTGCATTGCAACGGACCATGCCCCCCATTGTTTAGAAGAAAAACAACAAAGTTTCTTAAAAGCACCTTTCGGGATTGTCGGCAGTGAAACGGCCTTTCAATTAATATATTCCAACTTTGTCGAAACTGGTATCTTCACTTTCGAACAAGTGATTGACTGGATGGCTGTGCAACCGGCCCGTATTTTTGGTTTAGAAGTTGGCACATTGACAATTGGCCAACCAGCGGATATTGCTGTCTTTAATCTAACAGAAGAGACTGTGATTGATGACAAAGAATTTCAATCGATGGGTGTGAACACGCCCTTTGTTGGCTGGAAAATTAAAGGGGAAACCTTAATGACATTTGTCGATGGCAAACTTGTCTATCAAAAGGAGGCTAAATAAGTATGAAGAGACTTTTAGTCTTAGAAGATGGTTCAGTGTTTGAAGGAGAAGCCTTTGGCGCTGACGTGGATGTCTTCGGTGAATTAGTGTTTACAACTAGTATGACAGGTTACCAAGAAACAATTACTGACCAGAGTTTCAACGGTCAAATTATTACCTTTACTTATCCAATGGTGGGGAATTACGGAATTAATCGTGATGATTACGAAAGTATTTCGCCAACCTGTAAAGGGGTGGTCGTTAAGGAGCATGCCCGCCGTGCTTCCAACTGGCGCAATCAAATGACCTTAGACGAATTTTTAAAACGCAAAAACATTCCCGGAATTTCTGGAATCGATACCCGTGCCTTGACACGAAAAATTCGCAGTTTTGGTACGATGAAAGCCAGCATGGTAGATGTCGGTGATGAATTCAATCACATTTTTGATCAACTGAAGGCAACGGTCCTACCAAACAATCAAGTGGCGCAGGTTTCTACAACGAAACCTTATCCAAGTCCGGGAATCGGTCGCAATGTAGTGGTCATTGATTTTGGCTTAAAACACAGCATTTTGCGGGAACTTTCCAAAAGAGAATGCAATTTAACAGTGATGCCCTACAATACAAATGCTGAAACTATTTTAGATTTGCATCCAGATGGCGTGATGTTAACCAACGGGCCGGGAAATCCTAAAGATGTGCCGGAAGCCATTCAAATGATTAAAGAAATCCAAGGTAAGGTGCCGATTTTTGGTATTTGTTTAGGCCATCAGCTTTTTGCCTTAGCGAATAACGCCGATACCTACAAGATGAAATTTGGTCATCGAGGCTTGAATCATCCGGTCAGAGAAATTGCGACTGGCCGCATTGATTTTACTTCGCAAAATCATGGCTTTGCGGTGGACCCTGAGACAATTGACAATGAAAAATTAATGATTACCCACGTTGAAGTGAACGACAATACGGTGGAAGGTGTTCGTCACCGTCAGTATCCGGCTTTCTCTGTTCAATTTCATCCAGATGCAGCACCGGGACCACATGATGCCGTACATTTGTTTGATGAGTTTATGGAAATGATGGACGCTTGGAAGGAGCAACGATAAGATGCCAAAAAGAGATGATATTAAAAAAATTATGGTCATCGGCTCAGGTCCGATTATTATCGGCCAAGCCGCTGAGTTTGATTACGCTGGCACTCAAGCGTGTTTAGCTTTAAAAGAAGAAGGCTATGAAGTTGTTTTAGTCAATTCCAATCCAGCAACAATTATGACGGATAAAGAAATTGCCGATCAGGTCTACATCGAGCCGATTACATTAGAATTTGTTTCGCGGATTTTGCGAAAAGAACGACCAGATGCGTTACTGCCGACATTAGGCGGGCAAACTGGCTTAAACATGGCGATGGAATTAGCCAGCTCAGGTATTTTAGATGAGCTGCATGTGGAATTATTGGGAACAAAATTATCAGCCATCGATCAAGCTGAAGATCGTGATTTATTTAAGCAATTGATGGAGGATTTAGAGCAGCCCATTCCAGAATCAGAAATTGTTAATACGGTTGCCGAGGCTTTAACCTTTGCTGAAAAAATTGGTTTCCCTGTGATTGTTCGCCCAGCCTTTACCCTAGGTGGAACCGGCGGCGGCATGTGTGATACACCAGAGGAATTAGCTGTTGTCGCTGAAAATGGTTTAAAACTTTCGCCAGTAACCCAATGCTTGATTGAAAAAAGTATTGCTGGCTTTAAAGAAATCGAATATGAAGTGATGCGGGACTCAGCAGACAATGCAATTGTCGTCTGTAACATGGAAAACTTTGATCCGGTGGGAATTCACACCGGCGACTCGATTGTTTTTGCCCCAAGTCAAACCTTATCAGATAATGAATATCAAATTTTACGGGATGCTTCTTTAAAAATTATCCGAGCTTTAAAAATCGAAGGCGGCTGTAACGTTCAGTTGGCTCTTGACCCATACAGCTTTAATTATTATGTGATTGAAGTAAATCCGCGGGTTTCTCGTTCATCTGCTTTAGCTAGTAAAGCTACCGGTTATCCAATTGCTAAATTAGCAGCTAAAATTGCCGTTGGGTTAACACTGGATGAAATGAAAAATCCAGTCACCGAAACAACTTATGCTGAGTTTGAACCAGCCTTAGACTATGTTGTTGCCAAAATTCCCCGCTGGCCTTTTGATAAATTTGAGAAGGGCGATCGTCGCCTCGGGACTCAAATGAAGGCGACCGGTGAAGTGATGGCGATTGGCCGCAATATCGAAGAATCTTTGTTGAAGGCGGTTCGCTCATTAGAAATTGGGGTGCACCATGTGGAAATGAAGGAATTAAAAA
The DNA here is from genome assembly GCF_026157065.1 of Enterococcus sp. HY326. Taxonomy (GTDB): domain Bacteria; phylum Bacillota; class Bacilli; order Lactobacillales; family Enterococcaceae; genus HY326. The sequence goes on along the minus strand of NZ_JANLGQ010000002.1, from coordinate 553,723 downwards.
CCGTCAGCGATGAAATTTTGACGGATAAATTAGTCAAAGCACAAGATGATCGTCTGTTTTATTTAGCAGAAGCGATTCGCCGCAATTATTCGATTGAAGAATTGCACGCTTTAACTAAAATTGATTTATTCTTTTTAGATAAGCTGTTGCACATTGTCGAGCTAGAAACAGAACTAGCAGAAAATAAACATGATTTACCCCTTTTAAAAACTGCTAAACAAAATGGCTTTACCGATAAAAAAATTGGCGAGCTTTGGGAACTCTCAGAAGCTGAGGTCAATCAAATTCGTCATGAGGCGCAAATTTTACCAGTTTATAAAATGGTGGATACCTGTGCAGCTGAATTTGAATCCAACACGCCATATTTTTACAGCAGCTATGAATTTGAAAATGAAAGCCTGCGCTCAGAGAAACCTTCCGTCTTAGTCTTAGGCTCTGGACCGATTCGTATCGGTCAAGGGGTCGAGTTTGATTATGCAACTGTGCATTCGGTCAAAGCGATTCAAGCAGCTGGCTATGAAGCAATTATCATGAATAGCAATCCAGAAACAGTTTCAACTGACTTTTCTATCTCTGATAAATTGTATTTTGAACCGTTAACTTTGGAAGATGTCTTGAATGTGATTGAACTGGAACAGCCAATTGGCGTTATCGTTCAATTTGGTGGGCAAACGGCCATTAATTTAGCTGAGCCATTGGTCAAAAATGGCGTGAAAATTTTAGGCACCACTATTGAAGACTTAGACCGGGCAGAAAATCGCGATTTATTTGAGCAAGCCCTAAAAGATTTAGATATTCCACAGCCGCCAGGGGATACGGCGACTAGTCCAGAAGAAGCTGTAGCAATTGCCAATCGGATTGGTTATCCCGTTTTAGTTCGACCTAGTTATGTTTTAGGTGGTCGGGCAATGGAAATTGTCGAAAATCAAATTGACTTAGAAGATTATATGGCCAACGCTGTTAAAGCGTCACCAGAACATCCTGTCTTGGTGGACAGCTATCTAGTTGGTAAAGAATGTGAAGTCGATGCAATCTGTGATGGCACTACTGTTTTGATTCCAGGGATTATGGAGCATATTGAACGGGCTGGTGTTCACTCAGGAGATTCGATGGCTGTCTATCCGCCGCAAACTCTCTCAAAAGACATTCAAGATAAAATTGCAGACTATACGAAACGCTTAGCATTAGGCCTAAATTGTATCGGCATGATGAATATTCAATTTATTGTGCGGGATGACATGGTCTACGTGATTGAAGTCAATCCGCGGGCTAGTCGGACAGTGCCGTTTTTAAGTAAAATTACTGGTATCCCGATGGCACAAGTTGCGACCCGAGCAATCTTAGGGGAAAGTTTAACGGACATGGGCTATCAAGATGGTTTGTATCCTGAAAGTAAAAATGTTCATGTGAAAGCACCCGTCTTCTCCTTTACGAAATTACTCAAGGTAGATACTTATTTAGGACCTGAGATGAAATCAACTGGGGAAGTCATGGGGACTGACCATAATTTAGAAAAAGCTTTGTATAAAGTTTTTGAAGCAAGTGGGCTGCATCTGCCTAGCTATGGCGCAGTGTTGTTTACCATCGCTGATGACGCAAAAGAAGAAGCTCTCAGCTTAGCAGAACGTTTCAATCGGATTGGCTACAGTTTAATTGCCACCGAGGGCACTGCTGAATTTTTAGAAAAACGTGGCTTAAATGTTCAACACATTGCAAAAATCAGTGATGATGCCGATGAAAATGTGATTGATTTAATCCGCAGTGGTAAGGCGCAGGTTGTCATTAACACGATGGATAAAAATCGCAATAATTCTTCAGAAGATGGCTTTTTGATTCGCCGGGAAGCCGTCGAGCATGGTGTACCATTGTTTACCTCTTTAGATACAGCAAATGCAATTCTAAAAGTCATGGAATCCCGCTCGTTTTCTGCTGAAGCCATTTAAAAGAAGACTGCAAAGTCCATTCGACACCTGACACTCATTTTTTCAGTGAAGACTGTCTATCTTGAGTGTCAGGTGGTATAGTAAAAAGGAAGTTGCAGTCTAGTACATAAGAAAAAATCGTAATTTTCTGTCAAGAAATGGAGGACATGTCCCAATGAAACAAGAGATTATGACAATTGCCAAACAACGCCAATTGGCTCCCAGAATTTTTGAGATGACATTACAAGGTGAGCTAGTCAAAGAAATGCAGATACCCGGACAATTTATTCATCTGTTAGTTCCAAGAGCTGATTTATTATTGCGGCGACCAATCAGTTTAAATCATATTGATCAAGCAGCCGGCACCTGTCGAATTATTTATCGGGTGGAGGGCGATGGCACAAAAGTTTTTTCAGAAATGTCAGCTGGCGATCAAATTGATGTGATGGGTCCGTTAGGCAATGGCTTTTCTTTAGAAAATATTCAAGCTGGCGATGAAGTTTTTATCGTCGGCGGCGGGATTGGCATTCCCCCTTTATATCAATTGTCAAAAGCCTTGTTGGCCATTGGGGCAAAACCAGTTCATTTCTTGGGCTATGCCTCTGCTGAGGTGGCGTATTATCATGAGGAATTTGAAGCTTTAGGGGAAACTTTTTTTGCAACAGATGACGGCAGTTTTGCTTATCATGGAAACGTCGGCGGTCTATTGCAGGAAATTACGCAACAGCGTCAGGCCAAAGCGGTTTTTGCCTGCGGCGCTAACGGCATGTTAAGAGCCGTGGAAACAATTTTCGCTGATCATGATAATGTTCAATTATCTTTAGAATCGCGGATGGCCTGCGGGATGGGGGCTTGTTACGCCTGCGTTTGTCATTTACAGGATGACGAAACGGGTACTAAATATGTAAAAGTATGTGATGATGGTCCGATTTTCCAAGCAGGAAAGGTGGTTTTATAAATGACAAATCCTTTAGCAATTGAAATCCCCGGCTTGCATTTAAAAAATCCAATTATGCCCGCTAGTGGTTGTTTTGGTTTTGGTAAAGAATACAGTAATTATTATGATTTAAATCAATTAGGTTCAATCATGATTAAAGCGACGACCCCGAAAGCTCGCTTTGGAAATGAAACACCTCGAGTTGCTGAAACACCAAGTGGCATGCTAAATGCGATTGGTTTACAAAATCCCGGCTTAGAAGTCGTGATGACAGAAATTTTACCAAGCTTAGAACAATATCAAGAGCTGCCGATTATTGCCAATGTTGCCGGTTCTTGTGAAGAAGATTACGTGGAGGTTTGCAGTCGAATTGGTGAAGCACCGAATGTTAAAGCAATTGAATTAAATATTTCTTGTCCGAATGTGAAACACGGCGGGATTGCCTTTGGGACACAACCGGATGTTGCCTTTAGTTTGACAGAAGCTGTCAAAAAAGTGGCATCTGTTCCAATTTACGTGAAATTATCACCCAATGTCACTGACATTGTGCCGATTGCTCAAGCAGTTGAGGCTGGTGGAGCAGATGGCATTTCGATGATTAATACTTTATTAGGCATGCGGATTGATTTAAAAACCCGCAAACCAATTTTAGCCAATCAAACTGGCGGCTTATCCGGACCAGCTGTTAAACCTGTTGCAATTCGTTTAATTCATCAAGTGGCACAGGCGACCAGCTTGCCGATTATCGGCATGGGGGGCGTGCAAACGGTGGATGATGTCTTAGAAATGTTTATGGCGGGTGCTAGTGCTGTAGCGGTAGGAACAGCGAACTTCACTGACCCTTACATCTGTCCAAAATTAATCGACGCTTTACCACAACGGATGGCAGAGCTGGGAATCACGTCATTACAAGAATTAATTAATGAAGTTGCCATGACCCGACCAAGTTTGGTTAAATAATTTTTTTCAAAAAGGAGAACCGTCTATGTTAATGGATTCACGTCCGATTATCGCTTTAGATTTTGCTAGTCAACAAGAAATTGCAGCATTTTTAGAAAATTTTCCCGCAAGCGAAAAACTGTTTGTCAAAGTGGGGATGGAAATTTTTTATCAAGAGGGACCGGAAATTGTTCGCTGGTTAAAATCTTTAGGCCATGATGTTTTCTTGGATTTAAAGCTACACGATATTCCTAATACGGTTGAAAAAGCGATGCAGGGAATTGCAAAATTAAATGTGTCAATTACCAATGTTCACGCTGCTGGCGGGGTTGCGATGATGGCGGCTGCTTTAAAGGGATTAAAAGCGGGGACTGCTGAGGGGCAAACTGTGCCACAATTAATTGCGGTGACGCAATTGACCTCGACGAGTGAAGACCAGATGCATCAAGACCAATTAATCGAGGTCAGTTTAGCTGAAAGTGTCGCCCATTATGCAAAATGTGCTGAAAAAGCGGGCTTAGCCGGCGTGGTCTGCTCGGCTCTAGAAGTTGCCGACATTCATCAGGCAACGAATTCAGAATTTATCTGTCTGACACCTGGTATTCGTCCTGCTGAAAGTGCGGTTGGCGATCAAAAACGTGTGGTGACTCCAGCTCAGGCAAAGGAGATCGGATCTTCTTATATTGTGGTAGGGCGGCCGATAACGCAAGCGGAAAATCCATATCAAAGCTATCTAGAAATTAAAAAAGATTGGAGCAAAAATTAAATGGCAGTGGCAGAAAATATTGCAAAAGATTTATTAGAAATTGAGGCGGTTTTTTTAAGCCCTAACGAACCTTTTACTTGGGCGAGCGGGATTAAAAGTCCGATTTACTGTGATAACCGCATCACCATGAGTTATCCGAAAATTCGCCGGGAAATTGCTCAAGGCCTAGCGGAAAAAATTAAAGAAACTTTTCCAGAGGTGCAAGTGATTGTTGGCACTGCAACGGCTGGTATTCCCCATGCCGCTTGGGTGGCAGAAATTTTAGATTTGCCAATGGTCTATATCCGCTCAAAAGCTAAAGACCACGGGAAAGGCAATCAAATTGAAGGGCGCATTTTTGAAGGCCAGAAAATGGTTGTAATTGAGGATTTGATTTCTACTGGAGGCAGCGTGTTAGAAGCAGCTGAAGCCGCAACGAGAGAGGGAGCAGATGTTTTAGGTGTCGCAGCAATTTTCACCTATGAACTGCCAAAAGGCCAAGCCAACTTTGCTGAAAAAAATGTAGAGCTGGTAACCTTAACCAACTATTCGACTTTAATTGATGTTGCTCTTGAGATGAATTACATCGATGAAAAAGACGTTGCTCTGTTAAAAGAATGGAAAAAAGATCCTGCTAACTGGTTGAAATAGAAATGTTAAAGAGACTGTCCTTAAGTTTTACTTGCAGAAGTTTTTCCGAATTTTTAATAGTCTTCCTGCGATTAGTGAGTCGGCAGGATAAATAAATGCCTGCGTATCTCTGATTAATTAAATCAGAATTGTGAATTCAGGTTTTGCAGCAGCATTTGTTAAAGAAATTCGGAACGGTTGCATTTGTTAAACTTATGAAGCAGTCTCTTTTTTTGATGTGAAAATTCTTCAAAAATTTTAAGTAATCGAAAAATTATGAAGGGTAAATCCAGTTGGTTTAGATTGCCATTTTATTTAAAAATCGCTATCTTTGAAAAGGTAGACTATTTTTAAATTTTTTTTTGGAGGTTTTTGTTGTGGCAAAAATTAAGAACATGGACGTCGAGTGGGGTTATTCTGGAGAGCGTGGACCGGCAAATTGGCACACCCTGTGTGATTGGTTTGCTGAAGGAGCTAAATTTCCGCTGCAATCCCCAATTGCTTTAACGCAAAGTATTTGCCAGACGGATAATTCAACCTATCAAGCCCTCAGCATTCACTACCAAAAAGAGTTATTTACTGAAAAAGAATTTAAAAATACGATTCACTTTGTACCCTTTGACACTAAGAGTTTTGTAGTGTTTAATAAGATAGAATATCATTTGACTGATATTCATTTTCATATGCCTAGTGAGCATGTGATAGAAAATCAGCGCCAACCTTTAGAATTTCATCTTGTGCATATGAATGCGGCAGGGGAAAATTTAGTTTTAGGTGTCTTATTTGATTTGACGGAGGACGAGGGCAAAATTTTTAACAACCAACCGGATACTATCTGGGATTTTGCGAACCATCTTCAGGAATTCAATCCGGTGATTTTTCTGCCGGAAAAACGCAGCCACTATCACTATGTGGGCTCGTTAACGACGCCGCCGACCAAAGGCCCAATCAATTGGTTTGTCTTTGATACCATCGGCAAGATGAAACTGGATTTTATCGACCTGTTTCGTGAAGACGTGGCGGAGAATAACAGCCGCCCATTACAGGAGTTAAAGGAGCGCCAAGTTGATTATTACGGTGGTTAAACATGAATATCCAACAATTACGCTATGTGATTGCTGTTGCCAACAGCGGCAGCTTTCGCGAGGCTAGTAAAAAATTATTTATAACGCAACCCAGCTTGTCCAACGGCATCAAGGAATTAGAGGCTGAGGTTAAAATCAGCCTGTTCACCCGCACCAATCGGGGCGCCTATTTAACCGAAGAGGGAAAAGAATTTTTAGCCGGTGCCGAAAAAATTATTGAGCAGATGGAGCTCTTTGAAAATCGCTACCACAATCAAGAGGTCAGCGATACTTTTTCGATTGCTTCTCAGCATTATGACTTTTTAGGGACATTGGTGGCTGAGCTTTTAGCAGAGACTAGCGCCTCCATTAAAAAATTTCGCATTCATGAGACGACGACAGGGACAGTTATTGAAGACGTCCGTAATTTTTACTCAGAGATTGGCTTGATTTATTTAAACGAGCATAACAGGGCTGGAATCAAACGGTACCTTGAGCAAGCGGAGCTGGATTATTTTGCAGTCGGAGATTTTCAGACTCATATCTTTTTGGGTAAGCAGCATCCGTTGGCAGAACAAAAGGAAATTCGCTTGACCGAATTGGTGGGCTATCCTCAGGTCCGCTTCACGCAAGATGGGAGTAATTTTCCTTATTTTGCGGAGGACTTAGTTGAAATTCCTGAACAAGAGCAAGTCATCTATACAAGCGATCGGGGTACGTTGGTCAATATTTTGACGGCTACTGATGCATATGCCTCTGGATCGGGCTTAGTGATTGGTCCCGCCAAAGAGGTCATTCGCTTAATTCCGTTAGCTGAGTCCCCAAGCAATACGTTTTATATTATCCACTCTAGAAAACGGCCATTAAGCCCAGTTGCTCAGCAGTTTATTAAAAAGTTTCAGCAAATAATTAAATAAAGATGAACACCACTGCGCCGAATTACGGTTCTGTGGTGTTTTTTTCGGCCTGCCAAAGTAAGGTGTAACGACGGCAGTTTTGATATTTTAGTTCGCTTTTGACAAGCTCAAACTGATTTTTTTGATAGAAGGAAAGACTATCATCATCTGTTTCAAGGCTAATTTGCTGAGGCTGTTTACTTTTTATAAAAAAGCCAATAAGTTCAGAAGCGATATGTTGGTGGCGCATTTCGGTAGCGACTGCCAATGCTTCAATCAGAAAATTATTTTCTGCCCTTTTAGTAATCAAGAGGCCAACAGTTTTCTGCTTATTTTTCGCAACAAAAAAATTAGTATCAGGATCTTCTATTAAGGGACTGATTCTAGCTTTCAAAGCTGCTTGATTGTCATAGGTGGCAAAACAATCCGCAAGTAATGCAATAATTTCAGATGTCAGCGGTAGCTGTTGAGTCTCAAAATAGTCCATTGTTAATATCTCCTGTCGCTAGTAGTTAAATTAAATGTATAAATAAGTTTAGCATAATTTGGTGAGAAACCATTAGTCTAGAAAAAAATGGTAGTATAAGTAAGGACTTAACTTTTTAAACTATAATAAAATTATGTAAACTAAAACAACTGAAAGGAGAATTATATGCAGACAAAGGGTGTTTTTACCATTCTAACAAATGCTCAGGAAAAAATTTTATTAGTAAAACGCAGAGATATTCCCTTTTGGGATTTACCCGGTGGCGGTGTGGAACCAAGAGAAACTGTTGAAGTCGCTGCCGTTCGCGAAGTGTTGGAAGAAACCGGACTGCAAGTAGAAATTGAGAAAAAAATTGGGCTATACACTTTGCCGAAGCATCAAGATCAACAAGTAATCTTTTTTGGTAGAATCTGTGGAGGCAAATTAGTTACGGATGGGGCTGAGACAAGAGCTATCAAATATTTTGCCAAAAATCAGCTGCCAATTAACTTGATTCCTTTTCGGAAACGGCAAATCACGGATTTTTTTCAACAAAAGGAAATGGTCACAGAAACTTTGCGGGAGAGTAACAGCTTAATGGTGGCAGAATTTTTTGTGACGCGTTTGTTAAAATTTATAAAATGATACAAACAGGCTGAGCTTTAGATTATTTAATTATCCAAGGACGAAGTAGATTCTCTTTTTATCTAAAATAAAGCTGAGACTTCATCTGAGTTTCATTTCAGAGGACCAATCAGCATGAAGGGATTTTTCAATATCTGTTATCATATCTTCATGCTGCTGATTAACCAGTGGCGGAAAAATCAGACAAAGAAAAGTATTGTAAAGCCAACGATTCAGTATTGCTTTTAGCAAGCTTTCCGCTACGAATGTCTACCAAAAAGAAATGGGTGATTGGCTGAGCAATATCACCGTTTGGATAGTGCTCTTCATATTTAGAATAAATCCCTAGTAACTTTTCAATACTTACCTCAAGTCCGGTTTCTTCTTTGATTTCACGAATTAAAGCTTCTTCTAAAGATTCCCCCAATTCAACGGCTCCTCCGGGAAAACCCCAGACTCGTTTATCTGCTCTCTTTTGTAGCAGAATCTGCTTTTTTTCGCTGACGATACAAGCGCCGACAAAATTTAGAATAATTTTTTGGTGGCCGACAAGTTTTCGAAGATCTTTAATATAATCCATTTTGAAATTCCTTTCAGTAAACAAAAATGACTGAAGGAAGAGAGTTCCCATCATTTAACTATAATTTTGTTAAATGATAGTACTCTTCCTTCAGTCAAAAACTTATTTTCGCAGTTGATTAATTTTTTCTTCCTCTGGTGTGACAAATAGAGTTTTTTGATTTTCGTAAATCACAAAACCCGGCTTGGCACCGTTTGGTTTATGAACGAACTTGACTTGGACATAATCGACCGGAACTTGGGCGGATTGGCGATATTTTGAGAAATAAGCCGCCAGTTCTGCCGCCTCCAATAACGTTTCCTCACTAGGATTATCGCTTTTGATGATGACATGGGAGCCGGGAATATTTTTGGCATGCAGCCAGACATCTGTTTTTCGAGCAGTCTTTAAGGTCAGTTGATCGTTTTGTAGATTATTTTTGCCGACTAGAATTTGCGTGCCGTCTGAGCTGGTAAAGATTTCTGGTTTTGACGGCTGTTCCTTTTTGCGTTTTTTGCTGGCTTTTTTGAGATAGCCTTGGCTAGTCATTTCTTCTTTAATCACCTCAAGATCCCGAGGAGAGGCCAAGTCTAATTGAGATTGCAGAGATTCCAAATAATTGATTTCATCTTTGCTTTCTTGGATTTGCTGATGCACCAGTTTGACCGCATTTTTTAATTTTTGATAGCGATTAAAATATTTTTGCGCATTTTGGTTGGGCGTCAAAGCAGGGTTTAAGGGAATCGTTAAAGGTTGATCCTCATCATAATAATTGGCCAAGGTGACTTCGCTAGCTCCTTTAGGCACTTGTGCCATAAAGGTCGTCAACAATTCGCCATCTCGCCGAAAATCCTCGGCATTTTCAGAATCTTTTAAGGTTTGCTGGCGCTTGGCTAATTTTGTCTGATTGCGTTTCAATTCGTTTTCAACCCGTTTTAGCAATTCATTTCCCTGTTGCTTGACGCGATCTTTTTCTGCCCGGTCGCCATAATAATCATCTAGCAATAAGCTGAGACTGGCAAAGGTTGCCACAGGAGTTCCCAAAGTTTCAAAAGGGAAGAGGGTGAAATAATCTTTTGTGTCCTTTTGACTATAACTTGGCTCTATTTGCGTTTGCGCTTTTTGCCAAAAATTATCCCAGACCCGCATTTTTTCCTGCGGGTGCTCCGTTAATAAAAAGGCCAGCTCATTAGTGGTGTCCCAACCGAGACCTTGAAAGTTCGCCTGTAAATATTTGCCTGTCAGTTCAGGCGCTCTTGAAAGAATATCAAAGACAATTTCTTTTTCAACGGTGAAAGGATTTTTTTGTTCTTGTTTTGGCGGCTCAATATAGTCTACTCCGGGTAAAAGGGAACGATAAGTATTTTGTGACGAGCCGATGTGCTTAATGGCATCGAGAATTTTGCCGCTGGCTTGATTCACCAAAACGATGGTACTGTGACGGCCCATCAATTCAACAATCAGCTGAATATTTTGCAAATCGCCTAATTCATCCCGTTTATTAAAATGAAACAGCAGCACCCGATCATTATCTTGTTGTTGAATACTTTCTAAAATGGCTCCGTCTAAGTGCTTGCGGAGCATCATCACAAAATTCGGCGGAGTATCCGGATTGCCGTAAGCAATTGTTGTGATTTGCACCCGAGCATAACTAGGGTGAGCGCTTAATAATAATTTGTGATTTTTTCCTTGGGAGCGAATCACAAAAACAACTTCGTTAGGGTAGGGCTGATGGATTTTTGAAACTCGGCCGCCGATTAATAAAGCGCTGAGTTCTTTGACCATCCCATGGGTAAAAACGCCATCAAATGACATAACTATTCCTCATTTCTATTTAAAACTGCTTGTTTCATTATAACGGAAAACGCTAGAGATACCAATGAATACCAATTCCGCAAAAAAAACCTGCAATCTGTAAAGATTGCAGGCGTTGCTGTTTGCTTAGCCTTGGAAGGTTTCCAATTCTAAAATTAAGTGTTGAATCAATAAGGAGGTTTCTTCCGGTAGGGCATTATAGCCGTCGTTTGATTCCTTCATTTCTAAAATAAAGTTCAACCGGTTTTCCATCCGTTTTCTTAGGCGAGTGACATATTCTTTGTCAGTGAAATCAGGCTCGTGTCCTTCAACCGGTAAATAACTCATCGCTGTCATCGGGCCAAAGTCGACAAACTTCGCCTTGTCTTCTACAACGGATTCGATACTACCTAAAGTATCTTTTGGTGTCACTTTATTACCGTTGAAGAAACCAGTATTTAAAATATAGCAGGCAGTGTCCTGCATGGAGAATAAATCACGGAAATCTTTGTAATCTTCTCCTAAAGGATAGCTGCGGAATGGATTAGCAAATGGTTCGATAACTAAATCGTCTAAGTCGGTTCCCGGCACGACATTTTCAGCAGTCGAACGTTTTGTTGCCAAGGTTACTCCGAAAACAGCAGCCAATACCGGATCATCAATCCGCACAATCGGCGGTAGAGAATCATCCTTCATAATCCAATAAATTGCATCAATTTTTTCATCTAAATGGTCAACCCGATTCGGTGTCACAAAACGCGATTTTACGGTCCGGCCGTTACCGTTACGAATATCTTCAGTGACTAAAACTTTTTGACCTTTTTCATCCAAGGTCACGCCGATATTTTGACAGGTTAAGAAATATTTCACCGTTTCATCCGCCATCGGGTAATCCTGCGTCTTATCAAAGTAGGCAGGCTCTAAAGCGGTGGTTGTGCCGTCTTTTTTAGAAATAACGAAGGCATCGTCATGTAACACTTTGACATCATACTTGTCGCCGTGTTTGGCTAAAGTGATAGTTGATTTTCCAGAACCGGAAAGACCAAAGGCCGCCATCGTATATTTACGATCTGGTAGTTGATATTGTTTCATACCGCCGTGACAAGAAACAAAGCCATTGCGGTGAGCCAAGCCCCAAGCTAAAGTCAAGGTCGCTTTTTTGAATTCACCAAAATAGCGTAGCCCTAAAATAGCAGCGGTATTATGAATAGGATCAAAGAGAGCTAAGCCAAGGGGATAATCCGGATGGCTCCAAGTCGGATCGCCGTAAATATAAATATCGCCCTCTGTATATTCTTTAGAATCTTTGTACATTTTTTTGTATTCGTCATTCATGATTTGGAAATTTAATAGATAAGAATAAAAATCAGCTTCAAAGCCTTTTGGCAGCATAATATGCGAGCGCACCATAAAGTCAGCGTCTAAGCCGACAACGACTTCACCGTGATAATATTCTTTGAAGGTGCTGTGGTAAACAGCCTCCCTTAAAATGCCGGCAAGCTCTGCGCTGTTGACACCAGGTTGGCCGATAATGCGTCTGGCAGCAGCCGTTCGACCAAAAATTTTCCCATCGTTATTGACTAAAATTTTTGCGTCATGGGGAATGCCTTGACGTTTTGGTTCATAAACCGGCAAATCAGTGACAATTGTACCGGGCGCTTTTTTTGCCAGCTCATAAGCTTCAGCAATCGTTTTGATTTTAGTGACGTGATTGCCATAGAAGGCAGTTTCAATTGTAGCCCGAAAATTTGAAAATAACGGATTTTCTTTGGTGATTTTGTCAATTGGTGTTCCTTGAATGGTACTCATTTGGTTTCCCCCTTGTGTTAAATTTTTTTATAAATTAATTGTACCATAAGAATAAGAAAACGCTTATTATTTTTGAATAATCTCAAAATCTTTTATTTCCTTGGCTAAAAAGTAGGAAATGACCGTTCTGATAACGACAAGGGCAGCTAATTTAAAAATATCTGCCAAAGTTGGATTAATCACCGATTCGATAATATCAGCAGCAATTAACACTTCCAAACTGAGCAAAATATAACTACCTAATTTATTTTTTATGATGGTATTATCATAGTTGGGATTGCCCCAGTTTTTTTTGGAAAGCTGGCTGCGACCAAATTGAATCAGGGCATGAACAACACCGATAATCAAAATCAAAATAGACGCACTGCTTAAAATAAAGACAAAGACGTCAAAAAAAGGTCTAACGTAATCCATCAGTTGATCGTTGAGATGCATAGAAATGCCTCCTCGTAAATTTCTTTCAGTATGTCTATTGTACTAGTTTTTGCAGGATTTAGACAATTATTAAATAGAGATTGAGAGAAAGAAAGTGAAAGGAGTTTTACTTAACGCAATTGATTCAGACGACTGTTGAGTTAAGTAATCAAAAATTGAACTAAGCTGATGCAATTGAGTTTTATGTGAGCAAGTAAAGTTTTCTAGAAAATCAAAGTGAAGTTGGCTTTGAAAGTCTTCTCAAAGCTAAAGGCATTCAAAAAAAAATGCCTTATTCATAATTTGATTAAAAAAACCTCATATTTTTTTCATTTTCTTATTGCAATTTGTCAGAAGATTCGGTAGACTAATTGCAAATCAAAAATCTTTTTGGAAGGGGCAAGTCAAATGCATTTATCAAAATTTTCATGGCAAAATTGGCGCAGATAAGTTGTATTTGTCGAGGCTCGATAGATACGACTTTTTAGAGTTTTCTAAAACCGTATCTATGCCAAGAGTATTTCAGACGAAACCTTCGACCGCATAGACTAACATCTATGGGGTCTTTTTTTGACTTCAAAGACTTGTACAATGGGAGAAAACTTTAAAAGGGTCAATGAAGTTAGCTGTAAAACAACAACTAAAACGGGAAATTATTGGAGGAAGTTTAAATGAAAAACAAAGCATTAATTGCAAGTGTCGCTGTTATCGCAGTCATTTTAGTCGGATTTTTTGCCTATCAATTAGGTCAACAGAGTAATTCAGCCGACTCAACAGCTGATTCAACAACCGAAAGTAGCACTGTTGAAATGAAAACCGTCGGAATTTTACAATATGTCAGTCACAATGCTTTGGATCAAATTCATCAAGGAATTATTGAAGGCTTAGCAGAAAGCGGCTATGTTGAAGGAGAAAATTTAACTATTGAATTTCAAAACGGTCAAGCGGATCAAAGCCGGTTAAACACGATGAGCCAGCAATTAATTTCTGAAGGCTCCGATGTCTTAGTGGGGATTGCCACACCAGCAGCGCAAGCTTTGGCCAATGCCACGACAGAAATTCCGATTGTCCTTGGAGCAGTCACTGATCCAGTTGGAGCCGGTTTAGTTGCTGATTTAGATGCGCCAGGTGGCAATATCACCGGCGTTTCCGATCAAACACCGGTTGCCGCTGTTTTACAATTGGCTCAAGAAATTTTACCAGAGGCTGCAACAGTTGGTATTTTGTATTCTTCTGCTGAAGATAATTCGCAAGCGCAGGTCGCCCAAGCGCAAGCAGCGGCAGCTGATTTAGGTGTTGAGACGAAATTATTTGCTGTTAATTCCAGCAATGAAATCGCCCAAACTGTTCAAGTAATGGCAGCACAAGTTGATTACATTTTTATTCCGTTGGACAATACGATTGCCAATGCGATGGAAACCGTTGTTCAAGAAGCGGACGCTGCCAACACACCAATTTTCCCCTCCGTTGATACAATGGTGGAACAAGGCGGTATTGCGACGATTGGGTTAAACCAATTCCAAATTGGAGTGGAAACGGGCAAGATGGCAGCGCAAATTTTAGATGGCGCTGACCCGGCAACAACACCGGTTTACTTATTTACAGAAGGCGAAACTATTATCAATTCACAGCAGGCAGCAAAATTAGGCATCACAATTCCAGCTGATATTGTAAGTGAAGCCACTGATTTAGGAGGAGAAGAGTAATGCTCGTTTCATCAATCGGACAAGGTTTATTATGGGGCATTTTAGGTCTGGGAATTTTTATGACCTATCGGATTTTAAATTTTCCTGATATGACTACTGAAGGAACTTTCGGTCTCGGCGGTGCCGTTTGTGCGACGGCAATCGTACAGGGTATTCATCCTGTGTTGGCGACCCTTTTAGGAGTTTTAGCCGGCATGGCCGCTGGTTTTGTGACAGGTATGTTATATACGAAAGGAAAAATTCCCGTTATTTTGGCAGGGATTCTAGTGATGTCTGCATTAAATTCTGTAATGCTCTTTGTCATGCAGACGCCAAATCTTTCTTTGCGGAACCAACCGCGGATTCAAGATTTTTTTACCAATTTAAATTTACCGCCTTATTATGACATGATTTTTGTTGGACTGATTGCCGTTGGTTTGCTGATAGGCTTGCTATTATTTTTCTTCAACACAGATTTAGGTCAAGCCTATATCGCAACAGGTGATAATGAATCGATGGCCCGCTCCTTTGGCATTAAAACGGATTTCATGAAAATTCTCGGCTTAACCTTGTCGAATGGTGTTATCGCATTATCAGGCGCTCTCGTCACACAAAATGACGGCTACGCCGATGTCAGCCGTGGCGTTGGTGTGATTGTGATTGGCTTAGCTTCAATTATTATCGGGGAAGTTTTATATGGCGAGCTGACTTTTACGGAACGTTTAATTGCAATTATTGTCGGCAGTATTATTTATCAATTGCTGATTTTATTAGTGATTCGCGCTGGCTTTGATACCACTTATCTAAAAATCTTCTCCGCAGTTGTTCTAGCTGTCTGCTTGATGATTCCACAGCTGAAAAAAGGGTTGAATTTGGTGACCGGTTTTGAAAAGGGGGCAAAATAATGGCAATTTTAGAATTAAAAAAAGCCACTAAAGTGATTCATAATGGCCCTAATGAGCATTTGACAATTTTGGATCATGTAAATTTGAAAATTGCAGCTGGCCAATTTGTGACGGTATTGGGAGGTAATGGTGCCGGTAAATCGACTTTATTCAATGCGATTAGCGGCAGCTTGAGTTTAACTAGCGGCGATGTTTTTATTAAAGAAAAAAAAATTACCAAAGAAAGCGAAGAAAAACGGGCCGCTTATTTAGCACGAGTCTTCCAAGACCCCAAAATGGGGACGGCCCCAAGAATGACCGTCGCTGAAAATTTATTGCTGGCACAAAAGCGTGGCCAATCCCGTAAATTAGTCACCCGTAATTTACAAAATCAGCGGGAATTATTTATTCAATTGTGTGCGGAAATCGGCAACGGCTTGGAAAATCATTTAGATACCCCAACTGGTTTGCTTTCTGGCGGGCAAAGACAAGCCCTCAGCTTATTGATGGCAACGATTCAAAAACCGGACTTATTGTTATTAGATGAACATACTGCCGCCCTCGATCCGAAAACTTCTCGTCAGTTGATGACTCTGACGGATAAAAAAATCCAAGAGGAAGCCTTAAGCTGTCTGATGATTACTCATCGCATGGAGGATGCCTTAAATTATGGCAATCGGTTGTTGGTTTTAAAAAATGGCCGCATTGTTCAAGATTTAGATGCTACTGAAAAACAACAGTTAACCTTGAGTGACCTTTTATTATTCTTTGAAGAGATGGAAGAGTTGCCTGAAGTTATGTAAACATCAGATATGTACAAAGAAAAAATTTTAATGAGAAGTTCTTTCCAGATTATTTTGGAAGGAACTTTTTATTTTGTAGAAGATGGTTCAGCCTTTTTATTATTATAATAAAATTATGCAACTCTAATTCAAAAAAATTAAAACGTTAGAAAACAGAGCACAAATTTTTTTATTTAAAGAAATAACACTTTTCCTTTTCTACCCCTTTTGCCCTCTGTTATAATTAAAGGAAAGAGAAAGGGCGGTTAAAAAACGTGAAAAAAATGGTGATTATTTCCATCGATGCCATGGGCGCCAGCGATTTAAGCGGGGACTTGGAGCATCTGCCCAACTTAAAAGCTTTTCGCAACCAAGCGACTCATGTAAAAAATATTCGGGGGATTTACCCAACCCTCACTTATCCCTCCCACACCACAATTGTAACGGGAGAATATCCGAAAACTCATGGTGTGATTAACAATACAAAAATTCAGCCGGGCCGCAAATCTCCCGATTGGTATTGGTATCAAAAGGATGTCCAAGTGCCCACCTTGTATGATTTAGCCAAACAAGCTGGTATGACCACGGCGGCTTTTCTTTGGCCGGTGACAGCTAAGAGCAAAACAATTGATTACAATATCGCCGAAATTTTTCCGAATCGCATCTGGACCAATCAAGTGATTCGTTCCCTGAGCGCCAGCTCACCGAAATTTCTTTTGGAAATGAATCAAAAATTTGGTCATCTGCGCAATGGTATTCAACAGCCCAACTTAGACGATTTTATCACCGCCTGTGCTGTCGACACACTATTATCTAAGCAACCGGATTTGACGATGATTCATCTGGTGGATTTAGATAGTATGCGTCATCGCTATGGTGTTCTTTCAACAGAGGCCCAAGCAGCTTTGCGGCGGCAGGATTTGCGGGTTCAGCAAATTATTGATGCAACTAAAACTGCTGGCACTTTTGGTGATACCACCTTTGTAATTTTAGGAGATCATTATCAAATTGATGTCAGTCAGATGATTCGCTTAAATAGTTTGTTTGCTGCACAAGGCTGGCAAAAAGCAAAAAAAGATGGCACGGTTGCCAAGGGATGGCAGGTGTATGCTAAAAGCTGTGATGGCTCCTGCTATATCTATGTAGATCGTAAAAGTCTTGTAGAGCCGCGGGAAATCCGTGAGCTTTTAAAAACAATTCCCGGCATCTCCCACATTTATACGACAGAGCAGGCTGGGCAAAAAGGCGCTGCGCCAAACGTAACGTTTATGTTGGAAGCCAAACGGGGTTATTATTTTATTGATGAAGCAATTGGAGAAGTCTTGGAGGAAGTCAATCCAACGACAATTGGCCAACCGGAACGTTATCGGGCGGTTCATGGTTTTTCACCAGATAAACAAAATTATGCGACAACCTTGATGATTAATGGAGGGGGGATTGCCAAAGGAAAAGTGATTGAAAATGCAGATTTAATTGATGAAGCACCAACTTTTGCCAAAATTTTAGATTTGAACTTTCCGCAAATTGTTGCGGGGCGCACCTTGCTAGAAATTTTTGAAAATAACGAGGAGGTACCAAATGAAGTTTTGGAATAGTTATACCAAAGAAGAAAAGGGTTGGATTTTATATGACTGGGCGAATTCTGCTTATTCGCTGGTGATTGTCACCGCAATTTTACCGATTTATTTTAAATTTGTCGCCGGAGAAGCCGGCATTTCCAATGCGACCTCGACGGCTTACTGGGGATATGCCAGCTCTTTTGCTACATTACTCATCAGTTTATCCGCACCTATCTTAGGGACTTTAGGCGATTACAAAGGCAAGAAAAAGAAATTATTTAACTTGTTTGCATTCTCAGGTATTATCATGACCTTTGCCTTAGCCTTTGTACCGGATAAAAGCTGGATGGCGATGCTGGTGGTCTATGTTATTTCTCATATGGGCTATCAAGGGGCCAATATTTTTTACGATAGTTTTTTGGTGGATGTCACTGAAGACGAGCGGATGGATGATGTCTCTTCTATGGGCTACGGCATGGGCTATGTCGGCAGTGCGTTGCTCTTTGTCTTTGTGATGATTTTACAAGTGACAGACGGTTTTGGTTTGCTTGGCACGGTTTTGACTACTAAAGTTTGTTTTGTCTTAACAGGGATTTGGTGGCTACTGTTTTCTTGGCCGTTTTTAAAAAATGTTCATCAAAAATTTTCAATTCCTAATATTAAAAATCCGGTCAGGGTCAGCCTGCAGCGCTTGGGTCAGACGATTCGGGAAATCGGCAAGTACAAACAAATTGTTTATTTTTTGATTGCCTATTTCTTTTATATTGATGGCGTGGATACTATTTTCACAATGGCGACTTCCTTTGGAATTGACATGGGCGTCGATTCTAATATGCTAATTATTATTTTATTAGCGATTAATTTTATTGCGTTTCCTTTTACGATTTTATACGGTAAGATGGCCAAGCGTTTTGGTAACAAGCCGTTGATTCTAGTGGCAATCGGGGTCTACACTTTTATCTGTATTTATGCATTATTTATGGATACTGTTTTAGATTTTTGGATTTTGGGTATTCTGGTGGGGACTTCTCAAGGGGGGATTCAAGCCTTGAGCCGATCTTACTTTGCCCAGATGATTCCGAAAGAGCATTCCAATGAATTCTTTGGATTTTATAATATTTTTGGTAAATTTTCGGCAATTTTAGGACCGTTGCTTTTTGGGTTGATGACCAATTTGACTGGCAATTCTCAGTACGGGATTGCTAGTTTAATCGTCTTGTTCATTATTGGCGGCTTCCTTTTCGCATTTACCCATAAAGAAAATGCTCGAGCTTAAATCGTTTTCAAAAAGAAAAATTAAAAAATGATGAAAAAATTGTTGACTTCTGATTTTAAAAGAAATATACTGAGTTCAACCTAAAAAACAGTTTGGAGCGATGATGATGAAAATCACAAATTCCCAAAAACTGAATAATTACTACTTTAGCTATTTTAGATGAGTTTGTATTCATGAACGTCATGGGTGCAGACAACCGTTTGTATCTATGATGGCTAGAGAAATTTGTAACGACTTTCAGCCACGTAGATGAAAAATCTATTGTGGCTTTTCTATTATCCTTTTTTGCGGGGGACCCACTGTAGATTTTCAAAAAATTTACAATGGGCACCTCGCTTTTTATTTTTTAGGAAAGACACTTGGAGGGATTTTATATGACAAAGGAAATTACAGGACACACAAGATTAGTTGGTTTATTTGCGACACCGATTCGCCACAGCGTTTCTCCCATGATTCAAAATGCAGGCTTTCAAGCCTTAGGGATTGATGCAGTCTATCTGGCTTTTGACCTCGGAACGGATCGCATCGAACGGGCCATCGATTCCATCCGTAATTTAGAAATGTTAGGTGCTAATCTTTCCATGCCAAACAAAATTGCGGCGGTTCCATTGATGGATGACTTAAGTGATGCTGCTAAATTAGTTGGAGCCATCAATACCATTGTCAATCAAGATGGTAAACTTACCGGCCATATCACAGACGGCATCGGCTTTATGCGTAGCTTAAAAGACATTGATGTTGACATCATCGGCAAAAAAATGACAATTACCGGAGCCGGTGGAGCAGCGACTGCGATTATTGTTCAAGCGGCCCTTGACGGCGTGAAAGAAATTGCCGTTTACAATATTAAAGATGAATTTTTCGAAAGAATTCAAGCCACTCTGCAAACCATCGCAGAAAGTACCGGCTGTAAAATTGTGTTAAATGATTTAGCAGATGAAGCGGCTCTAGCGAAAGATGTTGCTGAAAGTGTTCTTTTGACAAATGCAACTGGCGTTGGCATGAAACCCAACACGGAGGCTTCGACAATCAAAAACTTTGATATTATCACAAAAGAGTTAGCTGTGGTGGATATTATTTACACACCACGGGAAACAAAATTATTAAAAGAAGCCAAAGTCCGTGGTGCCAAAACTTCTAATGGGTTAGGCATGCTCTTATATCAAGGAGCGGCTGCCTTTGAATTATGGACTGGCCAAGCAATGCCAATTGATGTAGTCAAACCAATTATTGAAAAAAACTGATAAACACAAATTAAATAAAACGAAAAAAAAGCGAAAAATGGAGGAACTAAAAATGATTGTAATTATGAAACCAGGAGCTACGAAAGAGCAATTAGAACGAGTGTTAAAAAGAATTCAAGAAGAAGGCTTGGAGGTTCAAGTCAATCAAGGGAAAGAACAAGTCGTCATCGGTTTAATCGGTGACACTCACAATATGCAAGACGTGGCGTTCAACAGTTACGAAGGTGTTGAAAACACAGTCAGAATTTCTAATACTTACAAATTAACTTCACGGGAATTCCATCCGCAAGACACGATTGTTGATGTTAATGGTGTAAAAATTGGTGGAAACGAAAACTTTGTCACAATGGCAGGCCCTTGTTCAATTGAAGGCCTAGAACAAATTATGGAAACAGCCCGCATGGCCAAAGCTGGCGGAGCGCAAGTTTTACGGGGTGGCGCTTTTAAACCAAGAACTTCACCTTACGCTTTCCAAGGCTTAGAAGAAGAAGGCTTGAAATACATTCGGGCCGCTGCTGATAAATACGATATGCAAGTGATTACTGAAGTGATGGATGAAGAACACATCGACATGGTAGCTGCCTACAGTGATATTTTACAAATCGGGGCCCGCAACATGCAAAATTTCAAACTCTTATCTAAGGTCGGCAAAACCGGCAAGCCAATCGGTTTAAAACGTGGCATCTCCGGTACAATTGATGAGTGGTTAAATGCCGCAGAATACATTGCTGTGCAAAATAATAACAACGTGATTTTTATTGAACGGGGTATTCGGACTTATGAGCCAGCAACCAGAAATACATTTGACTTAAGTGCGGTTCCGTTAATTAAAAAATTGAGCCACTTCCCGATTATCGTCGATCCAAGTCACGGCACTGGTATTTGGGATTTAGTGACACCAATGGCTCGGGCGGGAGTTGCTGCCGGCGCTGATGGTATGATTGTTGAGATTCACCCAGATCCAGCCAATGCTTGGTCAGATGGACCACAATCTCTAAATGAAAAAACTTACCTTAAAATGATGAAGGAAGTTCAAATTATGGAGAAAGCCATGAAGGAAATTGCCGCTATAGAAAATCCGGTAAATGTCTGATGGATTTACAAATAAATTTGCCGCAACACCAGTATCAAATTGCAATTGAAAACCAAGGCTTAAAACAAGTCGGCAGCTGGGCCAAAACAATTTGGCAATCACAAAAAATTGCAATCCTCACAGATGAAACAGTGGACAGCTTTTATGGTACGACGGTTGAAGAGTCGCTGAAAGCAGCAGGCTTTGCTGTTTGTAAATTAGTCGTTCCAGTAGGCGAGCAATCCAAATCTTTAAGCCAGGCAGCGGCCTGCTATGACTTTTTAGCTGATAATCAAATGACGAGAAGTGATGGCATTTTAGCTTTAGGCGGCGGAGTCATTGGAGATTTAGCTGGCTTTGTGGCAGCAACGTATA
Organism: Enterococcus sp. HY326; assembly: GCF_026157065.1. Classification (GTDB taxonomy): domain Bacteria; phylum Bacillota; class Bacilli; order Lactobacillales; family Enterococcaceae; genus HY326. The sequence goes on along the minus strand of NZ_JANLGQ010000002.1, from coordinate 532,047 downwards.
TGCGGGGCATTCATTTTCTGCAAGTGCCGACTACTCTTTTAGCTCAGGTGGATTCAAGTATTGGTGGTAAAACAGGAGTCAATACAAGTCGTGCAAAAAATCTGGTGGGAGCCTTTTGGCAGCCAGATGGCGTCTTGATTGATATTGCGACATTACTGACTCTTGAAACAAGAAGAGTGAGAGAAGGCATTGCCGAAATCATTAAATATGCGGCTATCGCTGATGAAGAACTGTGGCAGTTATTGTCAAGTTTTAATGGCGAAGCAGATTTATTACAAAATGCAACGGAAGTTATTTTAGCTTGTTTGAGAATTAAAAAAGCCGTGGTGGAGGAAGATGAGTTTGACAATGGTCAACGACTGATTTTAAATTTCGGCCATACAATCGGTCACGCTGTTGAAAATACTAGCGGTTATGGTGTTGTCACCCACGGAGAAGGTGTGGCAATCGGCATGGTCAAAATTTCGGAGGTTGCCGAAGCTAGAGGTGAAATGCCAGCGGGAACCACTGAGCAATTGATTCAGCTGATTCAAAAATTTAATTTACCAATTAAACAAGAGCCGTGGAATCAACAAGCTTTGTATGAAGCCTTGACCCACGACAAAAAAACACGAGGCGGTTCAATTAAAATTATTTTACTGGAAAAAATTGGCAAAGCAAAAATTGTCACCATTCCCATTGAAACGATGCAGAATTATTTAGAAAAGAGGAACTAACACATGCGCTACATTACAGCAGGAGAATCCCACGGTCCGGAATTAACGGCAATTATTGAAGGCTTACCGGCGGGGATGCCTCTTTTAGCAGAAGATATCAATATTGAATTAGCCAGAAGACAAGGCGGTTATGGTCGCGGCGGCCGGATGCTGATTGAAAAAGATCAGGTTCGCTTTACTTCAGGAGTGCGCCACGGAAAAACTTTAGGCTCTCCAGTGACCATGGTGGTTGAAAATAAAGATTGGAAAAACTGGACCAAGGTGATGGCAATTGAAGAAGTGCCGGAAAAAGATCGCAAGCTCCGACGTTTAAGTAAGCCCCGGCCCGGTCACGCTGATTTAGTTGGCGGACAAAAATACCATCATGCAGACTTGCGCAATGTTTTAGAACGCTCTTCGGCTAGAGAAACAACCATGCGGGTGGCAATTGGCGCCATTGCCAAAAAATTATTAAAAGAATTAGACATTGAAGTTGCCGGTCATGTGGTTATTTTAGGCGGTATCGAAGCGACGGTTCCCGAAAATTTAACCGTCAAAGAGATTCAAACAATCTCAGAAGCTTCCCCTGTCAGAGCATTAGATGCTAGTGTGGAAGAAGAGATGAAAACTTTGATTGACCAAACAAAAAAAAATGGCGACACAATTGGTGGTGTCGTTGAAGTGGTTATCGGCGGTGTGCCAGCCGGCTTAGGCAGTTACGTTCAATGGGATAAAAAACTGGATGCTAAAATTGCTCAAGCTGTTACCAGTATCAATGCCTTTAAAGGTGTTTCCTTTGGTCTTGGTTTTGAAATGGCCAATCGCCCCGGCTCACAGGTGATGGATGAAATTATCTGGGATGAAAGCAACGGCTACACCCGCAAAAGCAATAATCTTGGCGGCTTTGAAGGTGGGATGACCAACGGCGAAGCAATTGTCGTTCGAGGTGTCATGAAGCCGATTCCGACTTTATACAAACCTTTGATGAGTGTCGATATTGATTCAAAAGAACCTTATAAAGCGAGTGTTGAACGCTCTGATAGCACGGCGGTGCCAGCGGCTTCGGTTGTCTGTGAGAATGTTGTGGCAACGGTCTTAGCCGCCGAAGTGTTGGGAAAATTCTCCAGCGATTCCTTTGAAGAATTGCAAGCGGCCGTAGCGGATTATCGTGAGTATCTGAAAAACTATTAATTTTCAAACTCAAGCTGCAAAAAAATCATTTGCGGCTAACAGATAATTTACGCAAAGGAGCTTAGAAAATGCCCCAACAAAATGAAAAAATTTTAGTGATTGGTTTAGGATTAATCGGCGGGTCCCTCGCTTTGAATCTTAAGCAGCAAAATCCTACCGTTGAAATTTTCGGCTGGGATAAGAATAAAGAATCAGAAAAAATCGCTTTAGCAAAAAAAGTGATTGACCAGATTGCGCCGAGCATTGAAGCTGTAGCCGCAGAGATGGATATTATTTTATTGGCGATTCCTGTCAAATCCTGTCTTGAAAAACTGCAGCTTTTAGCGCAGCTGCCATTAAAAAGCAGTGTGATTGTCACTGATGCTAGCAGTACCAAAGAAGAAGTTGTGAAGTTTGCCAAAGAGTTGCCCTTTACCTTTGTCGGTGGGCATCCAATGGCTGGTTCCCATAAGTCCGGAATTCAAGCAGTCAATCCAGATTTATTTGAAAATGCTTATTACATTTTTACTAACGCTGAAGAAAATCCAGCCGCTGTAAAAAAATTGGAAGCCATGTTGAGTCAGACCCGGGCGAAATTTGTGCACTTGGAGGCCCATGAACATGATCAAATCACCGGGATGCTTAGTCATTTGCCGCATATTATTGCGGCGGGCTTGGTCAATCAAAGTGATGTTTTTAGTCAAACTTATCCCAGAGCTAGACAGCTAGCGGCTGGAGGCTTTCGTGACATTACCCGCATCGCTTCTTCAGATCCGCAGATGTGGACGGATATTTTAATTAGTAACCGGGAAACTTTGCTGGAGGAAATCAGTGAGTGGCAGCGGTTGATGACCCATATTACCCATTGGCTGGCGATTGAAGACGAGTCGGCGATTTATCATTTTTTTGATTCCGCCAAAGATACCCGAGATAAACTACCTGTTCATGAAAATGGTGCGATACCCGCTTTTAATGATTTATTTATTGATGTACCAGATGTGCCAGGGGTAATTGCGGAGGTCACTGGACTATTAGGTGAAGCGGGTATCTCGATTATTAATTTGAAAATTTTGGAGACACGTGAAGATATTATCGGTGTCTTACAGGTCTCGTTTAAAACAAAAAAAGATTTAGAAGCTGGCAAGGCTTATATAGAAGCCAAAACCAATTACCATTGTCGGATTAAATAAAGTTTCTAGTTGAAAAAAAGGAGTTCGTTATGAAGTTATTGACAAATGCCGCTGGTTTAGTCGGCGAAATTGAAGTGCCCGCAGATAAATCTATTTCTCATCGCAGTATTATGTTTGGTGCTTTAGCCAAGGGGAAGACGACGATTAAAAATTTCCTGCGGGGGGAGGATTGCCTGACGACCCTCAAAGCCTTTCAAGATTTAGGCGTCACCATTGAAGACGACGGTGAAACGATTACTGTTGAAGGCGTTGGTTTTGCTGGCTTAAAAAAACCAGCAGACATTTTAGAAATGGGCAACTCCGGCACGACGACCCGATTAATCATGGGGATTTTAGCCGGCACAGATTTTACCAGTGTGCTTTCAGGAGATGCTTCATTAAACAAACGACCGATGGCCCGTGTCATGGATCCTTTGAACCAAATGGGCGCCGATTTAACTGGCGCAGCTGGTGGAGAACTGCCGCCAATTACGATTGTCGGTCAAAAAAAGCTGCAGCCGATTGACTATCTGATGCCTGTTGCCAGTGCGCAGGTTAAATCAGCAATTATTTTTGCGGCTCTGCAAGCTCAAGGCACCAGCACGATAGTTGAAAAAGTAGCTTCCCGCAATCACACCGAAGAAATGATTCGCCAATTTGGTGGCACAATTGAGGTGACTGGCCGGGAAATAAAAATTACTGGTCCGCAAACATTTAGTGCACAGTCAGTGATTGTTCCAGGAGATATTTCTTCAGCGGCCTTCTTCTTGGCTGCCGGCTTAATTGTACCGAATAGCGAAGTGACGCTAACAAATGTTGGAATCAATCCGACCCGCACCGGTATTTTAGAAGTGATTCAAGCAATGGGGGGCAGCTTAACAGAAAGCGCCATTGATGAAAAAAATCAAAGCGCCACGTTAACTGTTAAAACTAGCTCACTAAAGGCAACTGAAATCGGCGGTGCTATTATTCCCCGTTTGATTGATGAGCTGCCGATTATCGCTTTATTAGCGACACAAGCAACGGGAAAAACCGTCATTAAAGATGCTGAAGAATTAAAAGTAAAAGAAACCAATCGGATTGATGCTGTCGCTACCGAATTGAAAAAAATGGGTGCTGATATCACCGCAACAGCAGATGGCTTAATTATCAATGGACCGACACCACTCCACGGAGCTGCTGTCACCAGCTATGGCGATCATCGGATTGGCATGATGCTGCAAATTGCCGCTCTTTTAGTAAAGAATGGAACTGTTGAATTAGAACAAGCGGAGGCGGTTGCCGTTTCTTATCCGCAATTTTTTGAAGATGTAACCAGTTTGAATGGAGGACGTTAATATGAAGGGAATCGTTTTAATCGGTTTTATGGGAGCCGGCAAAACTACAATTGGCAGAATGCTGTCAGAGGAAATCAATGTGGGACATCTTGACTTTGACGATGTTATTATCGAAGAAATCGGCATGACTATCCAAGAATATTTTGATCAATTTGGCGAGGAGGCTTTCCGCAAACGGGAAACGGAAATTTTAAGCCGCTACTTAGATCCCAAGCATGTCATTTCAACCGGTGGCGGAATTGTTTTAAAAGAAGAGAATCGCAAATTATTAAAACAAATGCCGACAGTTGTTTATTTGAAAACTGATGCAGATGAATTGGTGAAGCGTTTGAAGGCAGATCACACAAGCATCCGCCCGCTAGTCGTCTCAAAAAGCCCCGAAGAAATTAAAGAAGTTTACCTGCCACGGATTCCTTTTTATCAAGAAAGTGCCAGCCTGATTGTGGAAACCACTGGCAAATCTCCCGCTGAAATCGTCGCTGAAATTTTAGCTACTGATGTTAAGCAGGCAGGTGCTTAAATGAAGATTGCGTATTTAGGTCCTGAAGGCTCCTTCACCTCAACGGCAGCCGTCAAAGCTTTTCCAACTGAAGAATTAGTTGCGTACCCGTCAATTCCCGCTTGTATTAAAGCTGTTGAATATCAAGAGGTTGACTTAAGTGTGGTGCCGATTGAAAATACTTTAGAAGGTTCCGTCAACATGACCTTGGATTATTTATTTCATCAGGCTCAGCTACCAGTGGGGGCAGAAATTGTTTTGCCGATTCATCAGCATTTAATGATGACTCCCGCCCATGCAAAACAATGGCGGGAAATTACTAAAATATATTCTCACCCGCAGGCTTTGGCCCAATGCCAAAATTTTATTCAGCAAAATTTTGATGAAGTCATAACCGAAGCGACTCCTTCAACAACTTATGGGGCCAATTTTGTTAAAAATCATCCAGAGGAATTTATCGCCGCAATTGCACCAAAGGAAGCCGCAGAAAAATTCGGCTTGACGGTTGTCGCTGAAAACATTCAAGATATTGAAGTTAACCGCACTCGCTTTTGGGTGATTGGGCAAGCAGATGTGGCCGTTGAGCTGACTAAAAGCAAAGAAAAAATGAGCTTGGCCTTCACCATGCCCAACAACATGCCGGGCTCTCTACACAAGGCGTTGTCAGCATTTGGCTGGCGGGAAATCGATTTGAGTAAAATTGAGTCCCGGCCGTTAAAAACTAGCTTAGGGGAATATTTTTTCTTGGTTGATATCAATGTCGACAAGCCGCTACAGTTAATTCAAAATGCCTTAGAGGAGATTGAACTCTTAGGAGGAGAAATTAAAGTTTTTGGTAAATACGATGTGCATCTAATTCCAGCAATTGATTAAACTGAAACCGGACAGACTTTTTAAAAAAGCTGGTCTGGTTTTTTTATTGTCATTAAATGAATGGGTATAAATTTATATAGTAGGACAGGCAACTGTTTTTTGAGAAAAAGTAAATTCTAGTGAAAAAAGATGCTTTTTCCTGAAAAGTGAGGTAACCTATCAAAAGTAAGGTGGGGATGTTATGAGCCGAATGGATCGTTATAAAAAAGTCCATGACGAATCAGATAAATATGAGAAAAAAGGGAAGGGGTTTGCGGTCCGTAAAGAACGGCAGCAACCGGAGCGACCGGATGATGGCGAGCACATTTATTATCGCAGTTCAGAAAATGACGATGATCAATTGCAAGAGCCGATGAAGGACAATCACTATCAAAATCCCGAGTATTATCAATTTGATCAACAATATCAGCAGCAAAATCAGCAATCAAAGCGGGAGCAAGCACAGTACAAGCAGCCTTCTAATGAAGAGGAACAAGTCAAATACGGTTTTTTTTCAACGAAAAAGAAAAAAGCCAAGGCTAGTAATAGTGGCGGCTCTGGTCAAAAGCCTAAGAAAAAACGCAAATCCTGGAAAAAGCGGATTGGTATTATTTTAATTATTTTTTTATTGCTGGAAATCGGCAGTTTTTTCTTAGGAAAATTTCAAGCAGAGGCAGATTCCTCGATTCCGCAGCAGGAGCTCCAGACCTTTAACGGAACAGCCGATAGCAGCGGCGCTAAAAATATTTTACTTTTGGGAAGTGACTCACGAGAAGGTGAAACTTCCCGAGCCGATACGATTATGGTGGTGAACTTAGATAATCCATCGAATCAGCCGAAACTCATTTCTTTTATGCGGGACACTTACGTGAATATTCCTGGCTATGGTTATAATAAATTAAATGCCGCCTATGCATATGGCGGCGCTGATTTAGTTCGCCAAACGTTGGCTGAAAATTTTGGCGTAGAAACTGAATACTATGCAATTGTTGATTTTCAATCCTTTGAAAAAGTGATTGATGCGCTCTTTCCAAGCGGCATAGAAATTGATGCCGAAACCAGTCTAGAACTGGATGGCGTGACAATTGAAGCCGGTCAGCAGCGAATGGACGGCAATACCTTGTTGCAATACGCCCGTTTTCGTCATGACGCCGAAAGTGATTTTGGCCGTGTCAGACGTCAACAACAGGTGATGTCCGCAATTTTAAGCCAAGTCAAAAATCCTTTAGCAGTTTTACGGATGCCTTATGCAGCTGGAAAAGTTATGGGGTACACCTCGACAAACTTAGCTTTTACTTATTTGTTAACGCATATCTTTACTTTAGCCAATAGTGCAAGTGGCATCGGTACATTGTCGGTTCCTGTGGATGGCTCTTGGTCAAACGGTTATTATGATGATGCCGGCAGTGTGCTAGAAATCGATGAGGCCACCAATTACTCCGCTGTCCAAACTTTTTTAAATGAATAAATTTTAACAAACGTTTTTAAAGTGAATCATTTTATGCTATATTATTTTTAATGCAAAAAAAAGTGAATTGAGGGAAATAAATGAAATTAGCGGTGGTGACGGACAGTACTGCGGTATTACCTGAACATATTAAAGATAAAGAAAACTTATTTATTGTACCGATTCCGGTTATTTTAGACGGTAAAAGTTATAATGAAGGCGTCGATATTGAGGCTGATGAATATTATGCTCTACTCAAAAGCAGTAAGGAATTTCCGAAAACTTCCCAACCTTCTTTAGGCGAAGTGCTTTCCCTTTACGAAGAAATCGGTAAAAAGGGCTATGATACCATTATCAGTATCCATCTTTCCGGTGGAATTTCTGGCTTTGTTCATAATCTTGAAGGGATTAAAGATGCCATTGATGGGGTTAAAATTATTCCTTATGACTCGAAAATCACCAGTATGCCGATGGGCCATATGGTGGAATCTGTTATTGAATTAAATGAAGCCGAAAAAAATCTAGAAGAAATTTTAGAGCATTTAGATATTATTCGAGATAATACTTATGCATATTTGATTGTCGATGATTTAAACAACTTAGTCCGGGGCGGCCGCTTAACCAATGGTGCTGCGATTATCGGCGGTTTGTTGAAAATCAAACCGATTTTAACTTTTGTGGACGGAAAGATTGTCTTGTTTGAAAAAATCCGTTCAACCAAAAAAGCCTTCAATCGTGCCGAAGAGATTATTGGTCAACGGATTGTTGAAATTAAACATCCGACTAAACTGTATGTGATTCATGCCAATAATTTATTAGTAGCAGAAGAAGAAAAAGAAAAACTGCAGCAAAAATACCCCGATGCTGAAATAATTATCGGCCACTTTGGTCCGGTAATTGGCAGTCATCTAGGGGAAAAAGCGATTGGAATCGCTGTGTCTGCTCAATAATTAATCCACTCTTATACTTTTATCAGCACAAGCTGAAGGAGTATAAGAGTGTTTTATTTTGTATAAATGTTAGAGCTTCAGCTAGGTAAAATAATTTTAAAATTATTTTTGCTAATTGTTTTATAAATATTTTCTCATTTATTTGTAATTTGTGGTACAATTTAAAAAAAGCTGGAGGATGACAAAAAAATGGGTGATTTCTTAACAAGTATCAATGATTTAGTCTGGGGCCTGCCATTAATTATTTTAGTAATGGGAATTGGCGTCTTGCTAACATTCGGTTTAAAAGGGCTACAATTTCGTAAGCTGCCCTTAGCATTAAAATATATGGTATCAAATGAAGAGGGTGGACAAGGTGATGTCAGCAGTTTTGCTGCGTTGTGTACGGCACTCTCTGCGACAATTGGAACTGGAAATATTGTCGGCGTAGCTACAGCCATTGTTGCCGGTGGTCCCGGTGCACTTTTTTGGATGGAGGTGGCCGCCATTTTAGGCATGGCCACTAAATATGCAGAAGGTCTGCTAGCGGTAAAATACCGCACCTTTGATGACCAAGGGAAAGTCTTAGGCGGCCCCTTTTATTATATTGAGCGGGGCATGGGCAGCAAGTGGCGCTGGTTGGCGAAATTTTTTGCCTTTTTCGGCCTATTAGCCGGCTTGTTAGGGATTGGTACCTTTACCCAAATCAATGGTATTACGAGTGCTGCCCAAAGTTTCTTTGATCCGCATTTTTTAAACACTGTCACCTTATTTGGCAGAAAATATTCGATTGCGATTATTATTGTCGGCTTAATGGTAACCTTTGGTGCGGCCGCCGTTTTATTAGGCGGCGTGAAGCGTATCAGTAAGGTTGCCGAGTTGATTGTCCCAGCGATGATTGTCGTTTATGTCGGACTTTGTATAGTTACGATTGGCTTTAATATTCAAAATCTGCCTGCAGCGATCAGTGAAATTTTCCAAGGTGCTTTTGGTTTACGAGCGATTTCTGGTGGCGCATTAGGAGCGATGATTGTTGCAATGCAAAAGGGTGTCGCCCGCGGAATTTTTTCAAATGAATCGGGACTTGGTAGTGCGCCGATTGCGGCAGCGGCGGCCCGGACGAAAGAACCAGTGCGACAAGGACTTGTCTCAATGACGGCAACCTTTATTGATACGATTGTCGTTTGTACGATGACTGGCTTAACAATTATCATGACTGGTGCTTGGGATTTAGGTTTAGATGGTGCCGCTGTAACGATTTATGCTTTTTCAGAGGCGTCGCCGTTTTCTTATACGGTCGCTAGCTTTTTATTAATGTTGTGTCTGACTTTCTTTGCCTTCACAACAATTTTGGGCTGGAATTATTATTCAGAGCGATGCTTAAGTTATCTGACTAACGGCAGCACCAAGGGCACTAAAATCTTCCGTGCAGTTTATATTTTAGCCGTCTTTATTGGTCCATATATGACAGTTTCAGCGGTCTGGACGTTGGCGGATATTTTCAATGGCTTGATGGCATTTCCTAACTTGATTGCATTGGCTGCCTTGAGTCCGGTGGTCTTCAAGGAAACCAAAAAATATTTTGCTAAATTAAAAGTCGGGGATGACTTGACCACTGAAAGTTTAGAAGCTGTCGATGATTAAGTGACAATAAAATGAAACAAAATATGACCTCAGAAGCTATTAGATTTTTCTTTTGAATCCCACAAGTCTTCAATCCTGCTTTAAAAGCAAGAAGAAGAGGAGAGGGCAAAAAATAAAATCTGATTCTTCTGAGGTATTTTTGTGGTGCTTTTTGAAAATCAATTTGAAAAAGCGAAAGGGGTCTCCTCTGACCTGATAAATTTTTTAGTCAGCCTTCCTTGAGAATCGTTAAGAAGGCCTTCGCAGCATTGGAGAAAACTTGATTTTTCTTCCAGATTAAACTAACTGAAACCGTTAAGGGTGGCTCGCAGGGTAAAAAGCTTAAATTTGTCCCGATGGTATTGATAATACCATCTAAGCAAAGAGCGGCGGCTAGCCCGTCTTTAACTAATAAAGAAGCATTGTACAATAGATTATAGGTGCCTAAAATTTGATAGTTGGCTAAATTTCCCCCAAGCCAGCTGGCTAGTTGGTTGTCGACAAAACTTTGATTAGAAATTAGTAAAGGTACAGCCTGTAAATCTGCTGGTGAGATGCGGCTTTGTTTCGCTAAAGGGTGGTTGTTATTGATTAGCACGCCCCATTGATCTTGATGGGGTAGACTGAGATATTCATATTTTTGTTTTTCCACCGGATCAACTACTATCCCAAAATCCAACAATCCCCGATCGATTTTTTCTAATAAATCATCGGCATTACCACTGAAAAGGTTGATTTTAATGGCAGGATTTTCTGCGAGTAAAACCTGTAAATAATTTCCGATGATTTTCATTCCTTCAGTTTCCCCAGCTCCGATAGTAATTTCTCCGCCGACGGCTTGTTTTCTTTCTAAATTTTCTGTAGTGGTGGCCACTAAGCTGAGAATTTCTCGGCCACGGTTGACGAGGTAATAACCATCTTCGGTTAAAGAAATTTCTCGATTGCCACGAATAAATAATTGCACGCCTAATTCATTTTCCAATTCTTTTAACTGTTTAGACAGGGTGGGCTGAGAAAGGTGCAGTACCTCTGCAGCTTTGCTGATGGTTTTTTCTTGAGCCACCGTTAAAAAGTAGTTTAAAACACGTAATTCCATTTTTTCTCAACTCCTATAGCTTAAAAGCATATCTAAGTATTCAATATAAATATTAGTCAAGGCTATTATAACAAGTTATGCTAGATACAACAAAGCTATCAAAGGAGAAATTATTTATGACATCAGCTAATTTGTTAGAAAAACTTCAAGGAAAAGAAATTTTAGCAGGCTCAGAGATTTTTAAAGAAATCCATGTGCTAAAAGAACAGAATGAACGACGCATATTTGATTTGAATACTGGCTTTCACAGCAAAGCCGAAATTCATGAGGCTCTGGAAACAATTACCGGCAAACCAATTGAAGAATCGGTGGAAGTGCAATTGCCGTTCTACTCAGATTTTGGCAGGCATATCCAATTTGGGAAAAATATTTTTATCAATCTTAATGTGACCTTTGTCGATTTAGGCGGCATTACCTTGGAAGATCAAGTCCTGATTGGTCCAGGGGCTCGCTTGATTACTGTTAATCATTTGACCGATCCTAAAAAGCGCCGAGGGCTGAAAGTTGCGTCGATTCTACTCAAAAAAAATGTTTGGATTGGGGCAAACGCTACGGTACTGCCAGGAATAACGATTGGTGAAAACTCAATTGTAGCCGCTGATGCAACTGTCACTAAAGATGTTCCTGATAATGTTATTGTGGCGGGAAGTCCAGCAAAGATTGTCAAAACAATCCTTGAAGATTAAATAAAGGCGGTTTGGAGATGAGAAAAATCCTGTTTTATAGTTTATCTGCATTATTCGGACTGAGCTTAACAGCTTGCCAGTCCTTTGAAGAAAGGCAAGAAAATAACGAAATTGCTTCAACCATATCATCCTCTCAAGCATCGGTTGGCGTATCAGAAATTTTAGAGACAAGTGAGACTTCAATTATGCAAGAAACTGAATCAACTTCAGCAACGACTCCAAGTTCACTTCAACAACTGACTATTCAAGGTCAAACCTACAATGTAGAGTTTTTCGACAACACCACCGTGACCGCCATGAAAGAATTGCTGCCACTAGAAGTAACGATGCAGGATTTACATAGCAATGAGAAATATTATTATTTTGAAGCCAGTTTGCCGACGAATTCGCAGCGCATTTCTCAAATTAATGCCGGCGATATTATGCTTTATGGGGATGATTGTCTGGTTATTTTCTATGAAAGTTTTCAAACATCATATGCTTACACACCGCTGGGGCGAGTAACGGATTCAACATTTTCAACGCAACTTAAAGAACTCGGCCAAGTGACAATCGAGTTCTCTTGATGAAAGGAGGAGCCAAATGAATATTTCCCAAGCTGCTAAGCGAACTGAATTATCCGCTGTTACCTTAAGATATTATGAAAAAGTTGGCTTGATTCCACCAATTGCAAGAAAAAATGGCAGTGTGAGAGATTATGCTCTCCAAGATATTGAATGGATTAAGTTTATCAAATGCATGCGCTCTGCTGGCTTATCAATTGAAGCGCTAGTCAGCTATACGGCTTTGTTTATTGAAGGACAGGACACCGAGGAACAACGCCAACAAATTTTGCAGGATGAGCGGAAAAGCCTTCAAGAAAAATATCAAGAACTGGGAGCAACGCTTCAGCGCTTAGATCAGAAAATTGAGTTTTACGAATTGCGACAAAATGAAAAAATGCTAGCCAATGGAAAAATTTAGTTCAAATTTTTATTAACTCCTTCTCGTTAAAGGCTATTGAAGAATCTTAATGATTCCCTCCACTAAATCAGACGATACATGGGACTGGCTGTAAGCGACATCTATGGAATAATGCCAAGACTGTGCCAGCTTTGTTGGCACTTCAATCAATTCCTGTTGTTGAAGTTCTTTCTCGACAAAAAAACGTGGTAAAAAGACTGCAGCATCACTAACTTGTAAAAGCTGTTTGACAACAGCTAATGGAGCAATTCTGCGCATTTGGTCTTGGGGGATTTGCGTCTGCAGCAATTTTTCAACGAGTTTAGAGAAATCAACTCCCCAAGGATATAGAAGCAATAAATGATTATTAAAGTCTGTGAAATCAGTAAGCGCATCTATTGGCGGCTGATTTTCTTTTTTTATCAAGACAATTGGACTGTTGAAAACTGTTCTTTGCTTCAACTGGTGATTGTCAAAAGGATTTTCTTTAAAGCCGATATCAAGTGCACCGGCTAATAAAAGCTTTTCGATTTCTGCCGAATGGAAATGATGAAACTCATAAGCAAGTTTTTCTTGATTGAGAAAAGTAATTAATTTAGGAAAGATAATCTCAGCAACCGCAGTGGGGGCTGCGATTTTTAATACTCTTTCCCGAGCAATATTGCGGGCCAAGTCAAGACTTCGGTTCATTTGTTCTAGGGAGATGGCCGCTTGATCCAGCAAAACTTTACCTGCTGCTGTCGGTGTGACGCCATTATTTTTCCGATTAAAAATGACGAAGCCGGCTTCTGCTTCAATATTTTTTACCCGCTTTGAAACTGTGGACTGGGACAAATGTAAAGCCTCCGCTGCTTGGCTTAAATTTTTGGTGCGGGCAATTATTGTTAGAATTTCTAAATCAGTAAAATCCATCGCTATTCCTCCTGGGCATATCATAATGAAAATATTCCATAATAATAAACCTTCTATTGCCTTTATAATAGCAAAAAAAGGAGGATTATCTATGGGAAAATTTAAAAATATTTCCTTCACTTCGCTTTCCACAACTTTTTTTGGTATTTTTGTAACGAATATCAGTACCTTTATGCTCAGTGCTTTTTGGACTATCTATCTAAGCCAAAGAATTGGATTAACCGCTAGTCAAATTGGCTTAGTTTTGACATTGTCTTTAATCAGTCAACGGGGATTTACTTTTTTTGGTGGACTTCTTGGCGACCGTATTGGCACAAAAACGGTTTTGGTCAGCGGCTTGCTTTTACGAGCTGTTGGTTATTTTTCATACCTGTTTGCGACTAGCCTGCCGTTAATTATCCTCAGCTCGATCCTTGTCGGGCTTGGCGGAGCCCTCAAAGATCCCACTTTAAATGCTGCTGTTGTTCTGTTTGCTGATAAAAACCGTTTGATGGCCTTTACTGGCAAGGCGATGATGGGAAATTTGGCACAATTTTTGGGTCCGCTATTGGCAACTTTCTGTAAAACAAATTATCAAGGGATTTTTTTGATAACAACCATTACCCATCTGCTGTTTGCTTTTTTGATTAGCCAGCAAACATTTTCACAAAAAACTCGCCAGTCTAACGAGAAAAAAAGGCAACTGGATTTGACAGCTGTTTTCCAAGATCAACAACTCATTACGCTGACCCTTATAACTAGCGGTTTTTGGTTCTTATATAGTCAGTTCACCTTGACGATTCCACTTTATATCAGCAACTTTTTCAGTAACGATAATTTAATCAGCATGGTTTACAGTCTAGATGGTGTCTTAGCTTTGGTTTTACAAATGATCCTATTAGGATGGTTACAGAAATTCTTCAGTCTGCAAAAGATTTTTATTTTAGCGAGTTTTATTTTAGCGACTGCTTTTTTCTGGTTGGCACTGGGAGAAAATGTAGCTTTTCTAATGCTTTTTACCTTTTGCTTTTCTTTAGGTGTCATGTGTATCATTCCCATCATTGATGATCTGACGGCGACGATTGCCCCTAACCAACACTTAGCCACTTATTTAGGTTTTGTTTCCTTTGGCTGGGGGATTGGTGGAACTTTGGGAAATTTACTGGGTGGAAGACTCTTTGAACTATTTTTTCAAAGAAGACAAATCAAGCTTTTGTGGTTGATTTTCCTGCTGATTGGCTTAGGTTTAGCTTTTGCGGTCACCAGTTGGTCCAAACTTGCTGTAAAAAGGAATGATTTTTCTAGTTGAAGGCAACTATGGGATGAACTGTGATGGAAGGAAATATTCTTAAATAAGTCGATAACTTTATTAAAGCTCACTGAAGCGTGACTCAGTTGGTTCAAACAAAAAAATTATTCTGTGAAAAAAATTCTTGATAAAATGTAAAAAGAGCCCTGCTGTTTTGAGTAACCTGTAAAAAGTCTTGCTTTAGACTTTTACAGGTCGCTTTTTACAGTGGGGCTCTTTATAAAAGCTGCTGAGAACTATTCACGACTGGAGCGCCAGAGAAATAACAATCCGCCAAGGCTTAAAGTAACGGCTAAGAAAGTCAGATTGTTGACGACTTCATCGGGTAAAATCAAACTAACAAGATAGACAAGAATAAAAAAGACGATCGTATGCAAGAGGGCGATGGCAATTTTTTTGAAGCCGCTATTGGCACTTTCTTTCCGCTGTTTACCTGAAGGGATGGCGTTACTGTAGGAAACTGGGTTACGATCAACACTGTCTAGTTGGGGCTCATAATTGTCATAGGAGGCTTTGAGATTTTTATCGGCAGTCATAATCATCACTCCTTATTATCTTCTCTTTCAATTATAAAGGAGAAAGGAGTTTGTGTAAACGTTCTCAAACGGTACTTCATATACAATATCTGACGATTTTAAAAAACAAAAGAAGTCGATTTGGTAGGCCTTCAAAACCCGCTCAAGAATCAAACAAATAAACGGATTCGAATTTTTAATCAGTGAGAATCTTGTCAGAAATTTTTTTCAACTTTTACATTTAGTTATAAAGTGTTGATGAAATGGTTTTAAGCTGAAAGGAAAATAGCTCAGAAAAAAATTTTAGATTAAGGATAAGTTTAAAATTGCTCCAATTGGAAAAATCGCTTTAGCCAAATTAACTATAAAAGTTGTTTGTAAAAGTAATTTATTCCCTATAGAAAGAAAACTATTTTTAAGAGTAATATTCACAGCGATCCATATTCATTGCTTTTCAAAACTAGTCTCCGTATAATTTAGTAATTTACTAAATTACTAAAGGAGGAATTACTTTGAAAATACCAACTACGCTTAAACATAAACCCGTTATTGTGGTGGAAGATTATGATAAAATTGACGGACATTTTGCCTGGGAAACAGATGCAAAGGGACTTTCGTTAGGCTTGGCCCAGTGGAATGACCGGGGCAAAGTCGAAATTTCTGGAAAAGTCTGGCGCTACACCGGTGAAAAATGGTCCCGTCAATCGGAAGAACTACCGATTACACGGATTTTAGATTTGGCGATTTTGGTTGTTGAAACGACTAAATATTTTCAGGATGCCTATCGCTTTGAAAAATTTTATGATGTCACCAATCCGGTGGTGGAAATCATCGGCCTGCAGGGGAATCGGATGACAGTGGAAATAGCGATGGACAATCCGAAAATTGATGAAGATATTTTATTATTTCACGATACCTTACAAAAAGATGGTGAATTAATTGGTGAACGGCTGAGGACCTTAAAGCGTCTATTAGATGAAGCTGGCTATTAACGAAATTATGTTGCGGCAAGCACTTCACGATTAATTTTTCAACCATTTAGTTATCGACAAAATTTTGTTATCACACCCGCAATAGATTTGGAGGAAGTAGCATGAGGGATTTCGTTATCACCAATGGAAGACCATTTACAAAACTAGAACAGCAGATGATTTGGCGCAAGCCTCAAAGTCATCAAACCAGTCAAGAAGAAATCCGGATTGCCGGTGAAATTAAAGATAATTGGTTAGATACAGAATTAAAAATCAGCAATATTTTATTAGAAGGGGACGCTGGCTCGGGAAAGACCTAGCTGGCGAAGGCCCTCTCTGCTGATTTGCAGCTGCCCTATACCAAAATCACTTGCTTTGCTGACATGGATAAATCAGATGTCTTTGGTGCTCTTTTGCCAATCGTTGAGAGTGATCGAGAAGAAGATCAGGAATTACTGGAAAGTATTTACCAGACAGAGAGCCTTGAAACGGTGTTAGAGTTAATCAGCCGCCATTATTCCATTGACGCATTCAATGCCAAACAAAAATTAGTTGCCTTTATTAATCGGATTGAAGCTGGGGATACCAGTTCTGTTCAATATAAATATTATCCTTCAGAAATTGTCCGGGCCATCGAGAAGGGCTATCTTTTGGAAATTCAAGAACCAACTGTGATTCGTGATGCTTCTGTTTTAGTGGCATTGAATTCTGCTTTAGAGTCCGATGGCATGCTAAATCTACCCACTGGAATGGTGCAGCGGCATCCGGATTGTGTGATTGTGATTACCACCAATCGCAATTATCAAGGCAATCGCCCGTTGAATGAATCTTTGCGGGATCGCATGCAGCATGCTGAAAAGATGGATTTGCCGCCTTTATCGGTAATGGTGGAACGAGGGATCGCCAAAAGCGGCATCAATCAAGTAGAGCTACTGGAAAAAATGGCCGAGATTGTTCGGCTATTGGATTTGACAGCAAAAAATAATGCCATCAAGGGCGTGGCTGGCATGCGTTCGTATTTTTATTGGATCAATACCTATAAAAATCAAGAAGATTTATTTTCAACCATTTACCAGAAGGTTTTGTATAAATTAACTACCGACGAAAATGAACTCAAAATTTTAGAAGATGCCTTAGCAGAAAGCCAGCTTTTATTTGAGCTAAGAGGAATCATCAACCAGCAGCCTCGACAAAAAGCTGGCCGCAAAATTTCTCAAGCAGAAGCTAAAGAGCGCAATATTTTTGAGGCCAGTTTAACAGCCAATTTAGTGGCACCGACAGATGAACTGCAAACAGTCGAAGAAAATGCAGCAGAGACTGAAGAAGTGCAAAAGCCGGAGGAAACGTCTCAACCTGATAGTTCAGAACTATCAAGTCGAGCTAACGAAGAGCTAGCTACCGACCAGATTGAAAGACAAACAAGTCTTGAACATTCAGAAAGCGGCGAGCTTTCCGAAAAAACGGAAGCTGGCCTTGGAGAAGGGGCACTGACAGCCTTTAATGAAGCTCAGTCAGCTGAAAAAAAGGAGCTGAATAAAGCCGCCAGAGAATTCTTGAAGCAGACAATTCATAATAAAAGTGGTCTAATAATCCATAGGCCGACAGTGGATGCCGAATTATTAAAGGCCGCTCAGATTGCAAAGCAGCCCTTGTTAAAAACAGTTGACCAATTAAGCCGTCAGATGTTAGCGATTCTTGAAAAGGAGCAGCCAGCAAATTATCAAACCGGTAAATATGAAGGCAGCCGCTTTAATGCAAGTCGGGTTGCCTATGGCGATTTTAAAAATTTTGATCGTCAGAATCCACCAATTGAGGAGCCTTCTTTGGCCCTCGCTTTAAGAATTGACGAATCCGGTTCGATGATTCGTGATCAACGCTTGGAATCAGCACGGGCTGCCGCTTTAGCCGTCAACGAATTTGCAAAGGAAGTTAACATTCCGCTTTTGATTTATGGCGACACCGCGGACAAAAATATGCGGGAAAAAACTTCGGTTTATTCTTATAAGGAGTTTGCAGACAGCTTTCAATTTGTCGACGGCAAGCTAATGACGATGACACCCCGACAAAATAATCGTGATGGCGTCGTTCTGCGCTTGATTGCCGATAAGTTAGTTCAGCAAACGGCTACGACAAAACTTCTAATTAACATCAGTGACGGTCAGCCAAAAGCGTTGCCGGATTATTCTGGTCAAAAAGCTAAGGCAGATATTCAACAGGTGCTAAATGACTATGAACGGCAGGGGATTATTTTCTTAGCAGCTGCTATCGGTCAAGACAAAGAAATTATCAAAAATATTTACGGAGAACAGCGCTTTTTGGATATTTCTGATTTGCAAACACTTCCCACGCAGTTAATTGAATTAATCAGCCGTTATCTTTAATTTAAAAATTAAACACATCGACTTTATTATCCACCGTTTTTTGAGGAGTTTCCTTAAGAAAGTTAAGAAGGTAAAGTTTATGTGTTTTTTTTGTTTAGACCACAAATCAAAAAATAACACGTGAGATTTTATTGTTAAGGCTTCACAGAAGCAGAAGGTCGCGTTAGAATAAAATGAAAGAAGATTAGATTAAAATGAGTTTTTATGATTGTTTTCTGAAAGAAAGCAAGTCTTGTTATGGAAATGAAAACGAAGCCTTTGTTCATATTGTGAAATGTTTCTTTTTAAAATTGGATGAAAATTATTTGATTAAAAAAAACAAGATAAATTTGGCTCATTTACAAAAAAAACATAATTTTCATTTTCTCTTTTGTGAAATATGTGTTATCTTTAATATACGGAGAAAATGAAAATTTAGTGAGGAGGCGAGGGGCGAAATTGAAAAAAATGAGAAAACAGGTCACCGAATTTAAGCGCACTTTCAATACCGGTGAAAATTTTTACAGTCAGCATCTATTAGGTGCAAGGCCCTCAAAAAATGACGAAATTGAGGGTTATACCTTTCGGGTTTGGGCACCGCATGCTCAACAGGTTTGGTTAGCGGGTGATTTTAATAATTGGGATAAAAGTTTACCTTTAACCTTTGACAGCAACAGTGGGATTTGGGAAATTTTTACTGACATTCCCCATGAAGAACAATTATACAAGTACGTAATTCAACGGGCAGATGGATCAGAAGTATTTAAATTTGATCCCTATGCGATTCAGTTTGAAGAACGACCAGGCAATGCGGCTGTCCTTCATACGATTCCAGAGAAAAAATGGCAGGATGGATTATGGCTAGGCCGCCGCAAACGCAGCAACCACTTTAAACGACCTCTTAACATTTACGAAGTTCACGCAAGTTCTTGGCGCCGTCATCCCGATGGCCGACTTTTTACTTTTTCCGATTTAACCAATGAATTAATTCCTTACGTTAAAGAAATGGGTTTTACCCATATTGAATTTATGCCTTTGATGGAGCATCCGCTAGGGGCATCTTGGGGTTATCAACTGACGGGCTATTTTGCTTTGAGCTCTTACTATGGGACTCCAGAAGAATTTCAAACTTTTGTAGAAACCTGTCACATCAATAATATTGGTGTTTTCGTTGATTGGGTGCCGGGGCATTTTTCCCGCAACGATGATGCACTTGCTTACTATGATGGCACACCACAATTTGAATACAGCGATATCGACCGAGCTGAAAATCGAGGCTGGGGCTCACTGAATTTTGATTTAGGTAAGCCAGAAGTCCAGAGCTTTTTAATTTCTAATATTTTATATTGGATTGAAATGTTCCACATCGACGGCATTCGAGTCGATGCCGTGTCCAATATGATTTATCGGGATTACGATATGGGACCGTGGTCGCCAAATCACGAAGGCGGTAATCGCAATTTTGAAGGCTTTTACTTCCTGCAAAAATTGAATTCGGTGGTTAAGCTGGCTCACCCTGATGTCATCATGGTGGCGGAAGAAAGTTCATCCGACACAAAAATCACCGGCATGGTGGAAAGCGGTTCACTAGGCTTTGATTATAAATGGAACCTTGGCTGGATGAACGACGTCTTGAAATTTTTTGAAATGGATCCAATTTATCGCAAAGATAATTTAAATTTATTAACTTTTTCTTTCATGTATATGATGGATGAGAATTTTATCTTGCCTTTTTCCCATGATGAAGTGGTTCACGGCAAAAAGAGTCTGATGCATAAAATGTGGGGCGATCGTTATCGACAATTCGCACAGCTTAGAACAATGTTCACTTATTGGGCGACTCATCCCGGAAAACAATTATTGTTTATGGGCAGCGAGTGGGGACAATTTTTAGAGTGGAAGTATGATGAGAGTTTGGAATGGGTCGATTTAAAGGATGATTTAAATAAAAAAATGCAAAATTTCACTCAGCATTTAAATCGCATGTATTCCGAAGAAAAATCATTATGGATTCACGACGATTCTTGGGAAACGATTGAAATTATCGACGCTAATAATACGAGTGAAACGGTCTTGAGCTTTATGCGTAAAGGCAAAACAAAAAGTGACTTTTTAATTATCGTGATGAATTTGACGCCAGTTGAGCGTCAGGATTTTCATATTGGCGTACCTTATCCAGGCGTCTATCAAGAAGTTTTTAATACGGAGATGGTTCAATGGGGTGGAACTTGGACGGCCCACAACACAGATAAAAAGTCACAAGATCTTCAGTTTAATCAACTACCTCATTTAATTCAAACAACAGTTCCTGCCTTAGGAACTTTGATTATCAAACCAAAAAGTGTCAATGTACGCAGCAAAAAATAAGTAATGGCTACAATAGTAGGGGGAATCGTGATGAAAAAAGAAATGCTAGCAATGATTTTAGCGGGGGGCAAGGGAACCCGTTTAGAAAAATTAACAGAATCTGTCGCCAAACCGGCTGTACCCTTTGGTGGACGATATCGAATTATCGACTTCACTTTAAGCAATTGTGCTAACTCTTCCATTAATGATGTTGGCGTTGTTACGCAATACGAACCCCGCGAGCTTAATTTCCATGTCGGCAGCGGTGTAAACTGGGGCTTAAGCGGTATTGATTCCGGTGTAACGATTCTACAACCATTCTCCTCTTCTGCTGGCGGCAAATGGTTTGAAGGAACCGCGGATGCGATTTTACAAAACATCGCCTTTATTGATCACGAAGATCCCGAATATTTATTAGTCTTATCCGGTGACCATATTTATAAGATGAATTACGATCACATGTTGGAAACCCACAAAGAAAATAATGCCGATTTGACAATTGCGGTTATCGAGGTTCCTTTAGATGAAGCGTCACGCTTTGGAATTATGAATACCGATGAGAACGATCAGATTGTTGAATTTGAAGAAAAGCCTGCCAATCCAAAAAGTAATTTGGCTTCAATGGGGATTTACATTTTTAATTGGCAGTCCTTAAGAAAATTATTGGTGGAAAGTCAAGAAGCTGGCGTGGATATGTCAGACTTTGGTTCCAATGTCATTCCAAGATACATTAACGACCAGAAAAATGTCGTCGCCTATCGGTTTTCCGGTTATTGGAAAGATGTCGGCACAGTGGATTCCCTCTGGCAAGCCAATATGGACTTTCTAAGTTTAGACAATGAATTAAATATTCATGACCGTTCTTGGCGAATTTATACGAAAAATACTATGGCACCACCGGAATTTATTGATGAAACAGCTGAGATAAACGAGTCGATTGTGGTGGATGGCTGCTATGTGGCCGGAAAAGTCCATCGAAGTGTTTTATCGACGGATGTGCAAGTAGGCGAAGGCTCAGAAATTATTGAAAGTGTCTTGATGCCAGGCGCTAAAGTTGGCAAGAATGCCCGTTTATATCGGACGATTGCTGGTGAGAATTCCGTTATCAATGATGGTGTGACAATTGATGGTAGCGAAGGCATTCAATTAGTTGGTCACGGCGAAGTAATAGGAGGAGAGTAATATGAATAATAGAATTTGCGGTATCATCTCAAATATTGACAATAAAGAAAAAGTTTCTGAACTAACCGAGCGCCGAGACCTGTCCACGTTAACCTTTGATTGTAAATATCGAATTATTGACTTTCCTCTTTCTAACGTGATGAATGCGGATTGTAATACCGTTTATTTCACTCTGAGCCAACGCTCCTTCCAATCCGTTTCCGATCATCTCGGTAGTGGCCGTGAGTGGGGCTTTGATGGGATTCGTAAACGCTACTTTACCTATGTGACAGACCCGCAGGATTTATTTAAAGACAATATCTATTATGAAAATCTAATTGATTATTTAAAAAAATCAAAATCTGTCGTCACCTTTGTGATGGGGACTGATATTATCGCCAACGTTGACTTAAATCCTGTTGTCGCTTTTCATCATCAAGAGGGTGCAGTCATCACGGCCATCTACAAAAATGTTTTAGCAGATAAATTATCTCAATACTGCAACCTTTTGGAATTGGACGAATTTGGCGTAATCACTGGCGTTACCTGCGAGTCAGCTGAGCCGCAGGATACCTATACGAGTTTGTGTTTAAATGATTTTGTTGTCGATACCCAATGGTTAATCAAACGCTTAGAGTTAGCGGTTGAAGGACAAGAAAATCTGACGTTACAGGAATTAATTTACAGCTCGTTATTAGGCGGTGAAAAAACGGTCGGTTATGACTTCAACGGCTACATTAGCAATATATTTGATATCCAGTCTTACTTCCAAAGTAATATGGACATGTTGAGCTATCCAAAAATGCACAATTTACTATTTGGTGAAAATAAAGTCTACACCAAATTGAAAAATGAAGCACCGACCTATTACTGCCAAGATTCAAATGTTAAGAAAAGTCATTTTGGTGCCGGCTGTGTGATTCGCGGCACTATCCAAAATTCAATTATTTCACGGCTAGTGAAAGTTGAACTTGGTTCTGTGGTCAGAAACTCAATTATCATGGGAGGCACAAAAATCGGCGAGAATGTTCAGATTCAATATGCTATTATAGATAAGAACGTAGTGATTGATGACGATGTGAAAATTACCGGCACATTAAATGAGCCCGTGGTAATCAGTAAGGGCTCCCATATCACTAAGAATGTAGAAGGTCGAGTGATAACAGCATGAAAATTGTCTATGCGGCAGCAGAATGCACACCATTTTTTAAAACAGGGGGATTAGGGGATGTCATGGGGGCACTCCCTAAGGAAATAGCAAAAAAAGGGGAAGAAGTCGCTGTGATTCTTCCTTTTTATGAGAAAATCATGGCCCCAAAATTTAAAACGGAGTTACAAGATGAATTTAATTTCATCGTTGAAGTTGGTTGGCGGGAGCAATATTGCGGCGTCAAATCTTTGAAAAAAGATGGTCTGACTTATTATTTCATCGACAACCAGTATTATTTCGGCAGGGATGGTATTTACGGATATTTTGATGACGGCGAACGCTTTGCCTTTTTCCAAATGGCCGTGATTGAAGTGCTGGAGCGTATCGAATTTATTCCCGATGTTCTTCATGTCAATGATTACCATACGGCGATGATTCCTTTTCTATTAAAGGAAAAATATCGGTGGATTAATGCTTACGCTGATATTAAAACGGTCTTATCGATTCATAATCTACAATTCCAAGGAATTTATGCGCCGCAAATTTTAGCTGATTTGTTCGGCATGGGCTTGGAAAAATATTATGACGGCACGATTCGTTTTAATGACTGTGTCAACTTTATGAAGGCCGGTTTAATTTACGCCAACCAGATTGTGACCGTGAGTCCAACCTATGCAGAAGAAATTAAAACGCCGGAGTTCGGTGAACATTTAGAGGCGATTTTAAATCAAGAGAGCTGGCATTTAACTGGTATCTTAAATGGGATTGATTATGATGTCTTTGACCCGGCAACAGATCCGCATATTTACCAAAACTTTGACAGCAAAAAACCGGCTGGCAAGGCAGAGAACAAAGCACAATTGCAAAAGGAATTAGGCTTGCCAGTGGAAAAAGACGTTCTCTTAATTGGGGCGGTCAGCCGCTTAACCCATCAAAAGGGCTTTCAGCTTTTAGTCAACGAGATGAATAATCTATTGCAATTTGATGTGCAGGTGGTGGTGTTAGGGACTGGTGAGTACGCTTTTGAAGAGGCCTTCCGTTACTTTAACGGAGCCTATTCGAAAAAACATCGGGGCATTATTGATTTTGATTTAGATTTAGCCCAGAAAATTTATGCTGGTGTCGATTTATTCTTGATGCCTTCTGCCTTTGAGCCCTGTGGATTGTCCCAAATGATTTCCATGCGCTATGGCACATTGCCCCTCGTCCATGAAATTGGCGGCTTGAAGGATACTGTGATTCCTTATAATCCGTTGACGAAAACGGGAACTGGCTTTGGCTTTGTCGATTTTGATAGCTATATCTTTATGGAGACCATCAAAAAAGCCTTGAAGGTCTTTATGGAAGAACCAAAAATTTGGCAAAAAATGATGGCTCAGGGGATGACCACTGATTTTAGTTGGACCACCCGCAGTAACGAGTATCAAGATGTCTATCAAAAGATGTTTTAGGAGTTAGTCTAATAAAAAGGTCGTGAATTTTGTGAAGATAACGAAAGAAAATTTTGAGGAATTATTCATTCAGAAACTAAGAGAATATTATGCTTTGGATATTTCAGAAGCCGGGGATGCAGAATTATTAAATACCTTGGGCCGGATTATCACGAGTTATTACAACGCAAATGTCGTCGAAACCAACAAAGTTTATGCAGGGCACCACGTTAAGCAGGCCTACTATTTTTCCATCGAGTTTTTACCGGGAAAAATGCTAAAAAATAATTTGCTAAAATTAGGCTTGTTAGACACAGTTTCTTCTGCCTTGGCTGAGATGGGCATCGACATTGAAAAATTAGCCAATGTTGAAAAGGATATGGCCTTAGGCAATGGCGGTCTTGGCCGCCTGGCATCTTGTTTTATGGAATCCTTAGCTGCCGGAAGTTTTCCTGGTCACGGCAATGGCATTCGCTATTCCTACGGTTTATTTAAACAACGGATTGTCGATGGCTATCAAGTTGAAATTCCAGACGATTGGTTGAAAAATCCGAATGTTTGGGAAGTTCGCAAGGAATCCCGGGCAGAAAATGTCCGACTTGGCGGGAATGTCTATCTTGTGCCGCTACCAAACGGCAACTTTAAACCGGTCTATGAAAATGCGCAAATTTTACGGGCGGTACCCTATGACACCGGTATGATTGGTTATCATAATAATACGGTTAACAATATGCGGTTATGGTCAGTGGAAATTCCGGCTTCAGAGGAATGGCGTTATGATTCACTACAGGAAAAACGTCAATTTGAAGACTTGACCTCAGTTTTGTATCCAGATGACTCCAATGAATACGGTCGTTTGGTTCGTTTAGCGCAAGAATACTTTTTTGTCTCTGCTGGACTACAAAGCATTATCAATTTCCAAAAGAAAAATCATATTCCCATGGAAGCTTTGCATCATCAAATTGCGGTGCATATCAATGACACTCATCCGGCGATGGCGGTCGCAGAGTTGATGCGAATTTTAATTGATGAAGAGGATCTCAGCTGGGATACAGCCTGGCATGTGACAACCAAAGTTATGAGTTATACAAATCATACCATCATGCAGGAGGCTTTAGAAACTTGGCCGATTGGCATGGTTCAACAAGTTGTACCGCGGATTTATCAGATTATTGAAGAGATTGACCGGCGTTTTGTCGAAGAAATGACCGGCAAGCATCCCCATTATTTGATTGAGAATACTCGTATTATTGCACATGAGCGGGTGCGGATGGCAAACTTAGCAATTATCGGCAGCCACAGTGTCAATGGCGTAGCAAAACTCCATTCTGAATTATTAAAAAATGTTGTGCTGCATGATTTTTACACGCTATATCCAGAAAAATTTAACAATAAAACCAATGGGATTGATGTTCGCCGTTGGCTGCATCTCTCTAATCCAGCTTTAGGCGAAGTTTTAGATCAAGCCATTGGCAGTGGCTGGCGGGATGATATTCATCAATTGCGCCAATTAGAAAACTTTATTGAAGATGACCAAGTGCTTAATGCTTTAGCAGCGGCTAAATTGACGAATAAAAAACATTTGGCCCAATGGATTTTTGAAAAACAAGGGATTGAATTAAATCCCGAAGCAATTTTCGATGTTCATATTAAACGATTCCACGGCTACAAACGCCAATTGTTGAATTTATTGCATATTATGAAATTGTATTTGGAGTTAAAAGAAAATCCTGAATTAGAGATGCATCCTAGAGTCTTTATGTTTGCGGGCAAGGCCGCACCAAGTTATCAGTTTGCCAAAATGAATATCAAGTGCATTAACGAAGCCGCCCGCTTAATCAATAATGATCCAGATGTAAATCAAAAATTAAAGGTTATTTTTATTGAAGATTATAATGTGACCAAAGCTCAGAGTATTATTCCAGCAGCCGATGTCAGCGAACAAATTTCACTAGCCTCCAAAGAAGCTTCCGGCACGAGTAATATGAAATTCATGCTAAACGGCGCTTTAACAATGGCGACATTAGACGGCGCCAATGTCGAAATTCGTGATGAAGTCGGCGATGAAAATATCTTTATCTTTGGCTTAACTGAAAAAGAAGTCTATGAATACTATCATAATGGCACCTATAACTCGCGGGAGCTGTATCAAAATAATCAAATGATTCGCCGCGTAGTCGATACGCTGATTGATGGCACCATTCCTAATGTGCAAATTGAAGGTGGCGAGTTGTATAAGACTCTGGTTGATTACAATGATGAATATTTTGTCTTACGGGATTTTGAAAGTTATGCAGCAGCGCAAAAACGCCTTGATTTAGATTACGGCGATCAACGTCTGTGGCAACAAATGTCCTTAATCAATATTGCCCATGCTGGACATTTTTCAGCGGACGATACCATCAAACAATATGCCGATGATATCTGGCATATCCAAGCAATAGACCCTAAAGGAAGTCGTTAAAATGGCAGAAATCAACGTCCAATTCAATCCATGGCAGGAGACTTTTAAAAAACCTTTTGGTGCGGTGGCAGTAAATCAGACTGTCACCTTTAATTTAAAAGTCACTGCTGAAAATCCAAAAGTTTTTTTAGTGATTCGTAAGGAAAACAGTTTTCAAGAAGAGTGTTTGATGAAGGCGACAGAAGATAATTTTTATACGATTGATTTTCAATTAGCCAAAGAAATTGGCTTGTATTTCTATTATTTTAAAATTGAAGTCCATCAGCCTGAACGCGACATTGTGGCTTACGTCGGTAAAAATCATCAGAATTTAGTACCAAAGCTAACGGGGAATTTAGAAGAAGTCTGGGAATTTCAATTGACCTCCTTTGAGGCAGAGATTGATCAATCGCCTGAGTGGTACCGTCAGGCGATTGCCTATCAAATTTTTCCAGACCGATTCAATGAAGTGCGGGATACTCTGCCAAATAGGGCAGATAGTTTGTATTACTTAAATAAAACAGATGCTCCTTATTATATTAAGGACGAAAAGGGCGAAGTGGTCCGCTGGGATTTTTACGGTGGCAATTTTGCCGGCATTATTGCCAAGCTGCCTTATCTCAAAAAAATGGGCGTTTCGCTAATTTACTTGAACCCAATTTTTGAAGCCGGCAGCAATCATCGTTATGATACGGGAGATTATTTCAAAATCGATGATTTTCTTGGTACTAATGAAGACTTTAAAAAGTTTGTCGAACAGCTTCATCAAGAAGGTATTCGCGTAATTTTAGATGGCGTTTTTAACCATGTTGGTCGCAATAGCCGTTACTTTAATGGCGACGGCAGCTATGATAGTCTGGGTGCTTATCAATCACGACAAAGTCCTTATTATCCGTGGTTTAATTTTGGCCATTTTCCCGAGGATTATCGTTCTTGGTGGGGCTTTAAAAATCTACCAGAAACTAATAAACAAAATCCCGGCTTTCAAGATTTTATTTATGGCAAAGACGGCGTGATTGATTATTGGTCGAAGTATGGGGTTGATGGTTGGCGGATTGATGTTGCTGATGAATTTCCTGACTTTTTCCTGCGGGGCATTCGCAATCGGTTAAATCATCATAAAGACCAAATTTTAATTGGCGAAGTTTGGGAGGACGCCTCCAATAAAATTTCTTACAACCAGCGGCGAGATTATATTTTAGGGAATAGTTTACATGGAGTAATGAACTATCCTTTAAAAAATGCCATCGTTGCCTTAGTGACTGACCGGCAAACGCCAGAAGGAGTGGCATGGGAGTTGACGAGTCTGAGGGAAAATTATCCGCGGGCCAATTTCTTTAACGGGTTGAATCATTTGAGTACCCATGACACCGAACGGATTTTTTCTTTATTGGATCAAAATATCAAAGCCTTAGAACAAGCAGTCGCCTTTATGTTTTGTGTGCCTGGCGTTCCTTGTATTTATTATGGGGATGAGGCTGGTCTGACGGGCGGCAAAGATCCAGATAATCGCAAGTTTTACCCGTGGGGACGGGAGAATGAAAAAGTAAAAAATATATATCAAAACTGGAGCAATCGCCGCAAAGAAAATGCGGTTTTAGCAGAAGGTGAAGTTTATTTTGGTTACTATCAAGATTTTATGATTGTTTTACGAGCAAATCAGACGGATTACGCCCTTTTGATTTTAAACACCAGCAGCTCTGAAGCGATGCTGGTCTTCGAGGAAATTGATTTTCTACGGCCGTTACCGGAAAAATTAGCTCAAGCAATTAGCCAAACGCCTCCGCAAAAACTTAGCGGCAAAGATTGTCTCTATCGTGATTACCGTTTTTAAAAGGTCATTAGATAATTGTGAATGCAACCTTCATATGGGGATATGAAGGTTGTTTTTTGCGCTTACATATGGTTTCATTGAAGGAGAAAGAAGACAAAGGAGCGAGCAGATGATTAAATTAGTTGCAGTAGACATGGACGGTACTTTTTTACACTCAGATAAAACTTACAACCGAGATTGGTTTAAGGAGCTGCGTCAACAAATGGCCTTTGATGGTGTTAAATTTGTTGTCGCCAGCGGCAATCAGTATTACCAGCTGCGGAGTTTTTTTGACGACTGGCAAAGTATTCCCTTTGTTGCTGAAAACGGTGGCTTAGTGCTAGACGGCGAAGAAGAAATTTTTGTTGGCAATATTCCCCATGAAGTGATTAAAAAAACTTTAGCGGTTTTGGCAGATTATCAAGTGGAAATTTTACTATGTGGTCGAAAAAAAGCCTATTATACGACTGACAATCAACAGTTGGTGGATTACATTGCTGAATATTATCACCGGATGGAAAAAGTGTCGCAGTTTTTACCATTGCCAGCCGACCGGTTTTTAAAATTTGCGAATATTGTAAAAAATCCGGAGCAGGCTGCTGAGTTAACAAAGGTCTTAAAAGAGAAATTAGCCGGT
Organism: Enterococcus sp. HY326; assembly: GCF_026157065.1. Lineage (GTDB taxonomy): Bacteria > Bacillota > Bacilli > Lactobacillales > Enterococcaceae > HY326. Next base: position 502,576 of record NZ_JANLGQ010000002.1, on the reverse strand, counting down.
GAAATGATTCCTGTGAATAGTGGCCACCGTGATATCGATATTATTTTACAGGGGGTTAACAAGGCCCATGGTTTGAAATTATTAGGGGAAAAATATCAAATTTTACCAAATGAAATGATAGCTTTCGGTGATGCCGGTAATGATTTGGAAATGTTGAAATTTGTTGAACACGGTTTTGCGATGGCCAATGGGCAAGAAGCGATTAAAGAAATCGCCCAAAAAATCGTGGCTAGCAATAACGAAGACGGCGTGCTACAAACAATTCAAGACTTTGTCGATAACAAGTGGGAATATCCTTATGCTTGAGTATCGTTTGCTTAAGGCAGAAGATACTGCGGCTTTTTACCAGCTGTCTAAACAGCTGGATCAAGAGACCCCTTATATGCTGTATCTGCCAGATGAACGACAGGAAAATCTGTCGGCATTGGAAAATATTTTGACAACCACTAACGAGAATGGATTTTTGTTGGGTGTTTGGCACGATACAGAGGAGCTGATTGGTTATATCTCAGCGAAGGTAACACCTTTGCAAAAAGTCCAGCACACTGCTTATATCGTTATCGGTATTCGGCAAGCTTTTCGTGGGCAGGGCATTGGCAGCCGACTTTTTATAGAACTGGAGACTTGGGCGAAACAAAAGTCATTGCATCGTTTAGAGTTGACTGTTATGACAGAAAATCAAGCGGGCCTCCGGCTATATCAAAGTAAAGGATTTGTCATTGAAGGTATCAAAAAAGACAGTATTTTTATGAATGGTCGTTATCTGGATGAATATTATATGGCAAAGCTACTTTAACCAATAGCCAAATTGATTAAGAAAAACACTCTGAAAAGAAAGCCCATCGGCAATCTTAACAGAGTGTTTTAGTTTACAAATCTTTATTTTGATTTTTCGACATCGCCGGTGTTAATCACAGGCTGGGTACCTTTGTCGGTAATAATGGAAACCAAAAGATTATTAATCAATTGGACTTTGCGGTCATCAGTAAAATTAATTTCCTGACCGTCTTCGATTTGTTCTAAAGCCATTTGAGTCATTGAAACGGCCCCTTCGACAATCGTTTGGCGAGCAGATAAAATTGCTTTGGCCTGTTGCCGCTGCAACATAGCACTGGCAATTTCGGTTGCATAGGCCAAGTGATTCAAACGAGTTTCAATCACTTCAACACCGGCGACTGCCAAACGGTCTTGTAATTCCTTAGCCAATTCTGCAGATACTTCATTTGTATTGCCTCTCAAGGTAATATCACCGTCACCATAGCTGTCGTAAGGATATTGTGTGGCAATGTGGCGAATAGCTGTCTCACTTTGAATTTCGACAAAATCTTGATAATAATCAACATCAAACAAAGCTTTGGCGGTGTCGACTACTTTAAACACAACAACAGCGGAAATTTCAATCGGATTTCCTTCTGAATCATTGACCTTCAATAACGAGCTGTTAAAATTACGGACTTTTAAAGATACGTTGATTTTATTCGTAAAGGGCGTGATAACAAACAACCCGTTATCTTTAATCGTACCTAAATACTGACCGAAAAATAAAACTGCTTTGGCTTGATTCGGGCTGACAATGGTAAAAGAACTGAGAAAAAGAAAAGCTAAGATAATGATCACTGTTCCCAAAAGCATCGGCAAAACACGAATATCATCTCCAGAGACACCCATAAAAAATAAATAGAGACCACCCAAAATTGCTAAAATTAAAACGATTAAAGCTAAGTAGCCATTGACGTGAAAAGTATTTTTTTCCTTCATCATTTTTCCTCCTTATTTATTACATCAAAGTTCATTTAATTCAATAAATCCTGAGACCAAAAAACTTTTTGATAGTGGCGGTTCACGGCAAAAGTGATGATGGCAAATATCACCAGCGTAATCAAAGTAATCAAGAGAGTTTGACCAGTTAGCACGAGCCAAAAGCCCAGAGCCGCTGTCACAAGTCCGCCGATAATCAACACGCCAAAATAAATGAAAACCATCCCCCAGGTACCAGCACCCCGGTTAAATAATTGAGAAACACTGGTCCAATTGGTTGTCAAAAGGCGATAATCTCGATAGAAATAGTAGCAGCTTAATAAATAAGTGCCTAAAAAATCTCCTAATAGAACGCCGATGATTAAGAGTGGATTGGCCTGCATGACCAAGCTGATAATCAACACCATAAGTCCCGTTAAAATCATTTGTACAATGACCGCAAAACGGAATTTCACCTTCAGGTAGTCGCTAAAATTCATCGGTAACGAACGAATAAATTCAAAATTATCGCCATCTAAAGAAATCATCATGCTGCCGATGGAGGTCGTATTAATTGTAAAGGCGGAATAAAAGACACCAATTACAAAGGCAATTGGCCAAAAATCAGCACTTATCCCAACTAAATTAAAGCCAGAAGTCATCATGTTGATCAGCATAATTAAAGGAATCAACGCAATCGAACTAAAAGCCTGCAGCATTAACGTTGGATTTTTAATCAGTGACAAGTTGTAGGTCATCAGCTGTCGATTTAAACTGCGATAGGCAATTTTTTTCTTGCTGGCCTTTTCAGAAAGGACTGGTGTATATTCTCCGCTGGCATAATTGTACATTCTTGGCACGACAAATTTAATCGCCAAAACAAAAATCAAGCCGGTCACCCCTACAATGCCGATAATTGATAGGATTCCTCCTAAACTAAAGGGATGCACGATGGCCATGTGAAAGGGTAAAAATGGCGGCAGGGGTGTCTGGTCCGGCAGCACGCCTTCATAGACATAAGTTTGCTGAGAATTGACATATAAAATCCCGGCTACCATCCCGATAGTGGGAATCACCATTAACAAAGTAGTAAAAACACTTTTGTGGCGATTAAACCATTTTGATTGGACTAATACGGAAACCAAAAGGGCACTGAAGCCTAAAATAATGAAAAAGAAGGCCAAGCCCAATACAATCGCAATAACAAAATTAATGATTGGTGCAGCACTGCTACGAAATGCAGTAAAACCAAATAACACAAAAACTGGCAACTGGAAAGGGGCGACGGTCAAGGCAACCGTCAAAAATTTGCCCATAAAAACAGAGGCTTGCGTGTAAGGTAGCGGCAGATAATCTTTTAAATCTTTGCTGTCATAAAAGACATTAAACAAAATGGAAATCGATTGAGAAAAAGACATCAAACCAAACATCAAACAATAAAACGTGAAAAAGCCGGGATAATTTGGATAATCTACCGACATCATAATTAAGCCATACATAAAGGCAAACATCACCGCAATTAAAACATACTGGCTCAATAAGCTGCGGGTCAAGGACTTGTCTTGACGATTTTTCTTTCTAAGCTGCATGGTTGTCTGCGGGTTAGCATAAAGCAGGTTAATTTTAAAAAGTTCCCATACTTGAGTTTTATTCATGGGCTATGCCTCAGAGCTTTCTGAATTAATGACAGCGCTGGTTTGCTGTTCGGATTGACGCCCAGCCATTTTCAAGTAAACAGATTCCAAAGATTCATCGCCGGCTGAGGCCAAGAGCTCATCTACTGAACCGTTATAGATTAATTCCCCCTGTTTCAAAATCGCCAATTCGTCGCATAATTGTTGAGCGGTATCTAAAACGTGGGTCGAAAAAATAACCGTTTTTCCTTTGGCTGCATGGGCCTTCATCAATTCTTTTAAATCAAATGCCGCTTGCGGGTCTAGTCCTTGCATCGGTTCGTCTAAAATCCAAACATCTGGGTCAGAGAGTAGGGCACCGATCAAAATAGCTTTTTGGCGCATCCCATGGGAAAAATTATCCAATAATTCATTCCCCTTATTTTCAAAATCAAATAGCTTGGTGTATTTCGCAATTTGCTGATTTTTAGTATCTTCAGATAGACTAAAAGCCACAGCAATTAAGTTCCAATACTCATTGGCTGTTAATTGCAAAAATAAATCCGGGGTGTCTGGAACATAGCCAATCGTCTTTTTAATCGCCAGACGATTGTCCCCTAACTTTTGGTTGTCAAAGAAAATATCTCCGCTTGTCGGATTAATCGTGCTGACTAGACATTTTATCGTTGTTGATTTACCAGCGCCGTTATGTCCGAGAAAACCAAAAATTTCTCCTTCACGAATTTTTAAATTTAAATCCTTTAAAGCAATTTTATCCCCGTAATGCTTGGCAACATTTACTAATTCAATCATCTTATTCCCACCAGTCCTTCAAAATTTATTGCAACTTTTTCAAAAAAAATCATGTTTTTTTCAAGTATGGCTATATTATACCGCTTTTAAAGGGATTAAAGAAGTTAAATCCGTCGATTCTTAGTGGTAAAGCTAGCCTTTAAAAATCAATGGTCACTAGTGTTTAAAGGAATTCTTGTGCTACACTAAAAGAAATATAAAAAGGGTGTGATTGGGTGCGCTACATTTTAGAAACACCACGACTACGCTTGCGGGAGTGGCAACCAGGTGAAGAGTCTGAGCTAAGAAATTTTTTAGCCGATCCTGAGGTGATGTATGCTTATGAGCATGGCTTTTCTGAAGCCGAGGTGAAAAATTGGCTGCAATGGAATCGGACTTCTTATCAAGAGAATCAATTTGGTCTCTGGGCGATGGAATTAAAAGCGAGCGGCGAAATTATCGGTGAGTGTGGGTTAACCTCACAACAAGTAGCCGATAAAAACTATTTGGAGATTGGCTATCATTTGCAAAAGAAATTCTGGGGACATGGCTATGCTATTGAAGCCGCTCGGGCCTGCAAAGAATATGCCTTTGAGCATCTTACCGACGAAGTTGTTTCAATCGTTCGTGATACGAATTTGGCTTCGATGAATGTAGCTATTCGTAATGGGATGCTAGTAAAAGAACGATTTTCAAAAGATTATTATGGGATAAAGATGCCACATTTCTTATTCAGCGTAAAAAAAGCTTGAGCGGGGGTTCCAATATATTTATTATGTAAATTTGTTTCCGGCAAAATAAATTTATTCCGCCAGTTTTTCTAAGAGTTGGGCCTTGGTCTGCAATAAATTATCTTCTCTTATCTGTAGGTCTGCTTTTTCAATGGCAACCTGCACTAGAGCTTCTTCGATGATAACTAGATTTTGCTGCCACTGTTGGGGCGTCCCGCAATATTTTTCATGGCTTTCCTTCAGCTTTTTGATTAAAGCGAGGGGAAATCCTAATTTCTTTAAGGCTTGAATGTTTTGAAAATCAGCAGCTTCTTGCTCTGTGAAATTATACCAGCTCTGCTTTTTTTGCGGCGTTAAAAGCTCTAGCTTGAGATAATGTTTAATGGTGTCAACCGTTGTATTTTGCTGCTTTACAAACTGGGAAATATTCATTTTTGTTTTCTCCTTGTCAGGGGGTTAACCCCCTGTGTTTTACTTAGTATACCAAAAGGAGGAAAAAAGCATGACCCTAATTTTTTATATCGTGACTGATTTATATGGTAGCTTGATGCTAGTCGCCAGTAGTATTATGAAAAGTAAAGAGCAGCTTTCTTTAAGACTGCTGCTCATAAATTTAGTTGGCGGCAGCTGTTTGTTCTTAGCGCCTATTAGCCTAATTTTTTTCTATGGTGGGCTGATTGCTTTATTATGTGCAGCAATTTTAAATGGACTGAGTCTAAATGGCAGAGTAAACTGGCGACACTTTGCAGTGAGATGTTTGTTTTCTCTGCTGCTACTTTATTGGCATAGCAAATTATAAAAGAGGGGGATATGATGACGATTTTACCAGCGGCTGATATCTATCAGCGCTTAAATAAATTAGAGATTGCCTATCAAGTTACTCAACACAAAGCTGTTTATACAGTCGCTGATATCGATTTTGAGATTCCAGCATCCGCAGTTAAAAATCTATTACTGAAGGGAAAAGGCAAAAACAATCCCAATTATTATCTTGTGGTGATGCCAGATTCCATTCAGTTGGACTTAAAAAAGCTGGCACTATTTTTAGGCGAAAAACGCTTAAGTTTTGTGTCAGCTGAGGACTTAGCTGAGAAATTCGGCCTTCAACTGGGGGCGGTGGGGCCCTTAGCTTTGCCTGAAAAAAGAGGTGAGGGGAGCAGTTCCATAAAAATTTTACTTCATCAAGATATCCCCCACAATCAAAAAATCGGGTTTCATCCAAATCAAATGATGCGACAGTGATTTTAGACTATGCTGATTTTTTAAATTATTTAACGGCACTGAATTACCAGCCATTTTATTTTTCTGGGGAGGATACACATGATACGTAACTTAACACAAAAAGATGCCGCAGCCTATCATCAATTCCGGCTACAGGCTTTGCAGGAAACTCCAGAGGCTTTTGCGGTAACTTATCAGCAGGAAAAAGCCTATACAGAAGAACAAATCCAAAAGCGACTCGCCGACAAAAATCAGAAAATGGTGCTGGGCTTTTTCAATAATCAAAATTTAGTAGGCATAGTGGGTTGTTATCAAGAAAAGGGTTTAAAGTTAGCTCATAAAGGTGTGATTTTCGGCATGTATCTGCTGCCGGAATTTCGCAAAAAAGGCTATAGTCAACAATTATTACAGCAATTGCTTACTGAAATCCCACAAGCTTTTCCCATGATTGAACAGGTGAGTCTTTGCGTGAATGCAGAAAATTTGGCGGCCGTCCACCTGTATCAAAAACTAGGTTTCAAAGAATACGGCTATGAAAAAAATGCATTAAAGTGGAACAATCGTTATTATGATGAAATGTTGATGTTCAAGCTGATTGGAGAGGGACAAAATGGCTAAAAAAATTGCACTGCTTGCTGATGTTCACGGAAATTTGACTGCTCTCAAAGCCGTACTAGCAGATTGTCATAAAAAAGCGGTGGAGGATTATTGGTTTATTGGGGATTTATTGCTGCCAGGCCCAACTGGCCAGCAGATTTTCAAAGAGATAGAAAAATTAAAGCTCTCGATAGCAGTCAGAGGCAATTGGGATGACTGTCTGTTAGAGGTATTGGATAAAAAGATTGATTTGACTAATCCGACAGATGTCTACATTGGCATGTTGACGAAATTTGTCTATCAAAGCCTTTCCATTGACAATATTAATTGGCTGCGAAATTTGCCCTTGCATCAGACTGTAAAAGTTGAAGGAATTAATTTTGGTATCAGTCATAATTTACCACAGGAAAACTGGGGCAGTAGCTTGTCGACAGTTGGCAAACAAGCTGACTATGACCGACTTTTTGAAGGAGATTTAGAAGAGTTAGATGTTGCTATTTATGCCCATGTACACCACCAAACATTGCGATACAGTAGCCAAGACCAATTGATTTTAAATCCCGGCTCTATCGGGCAAGCCTTTAGTTCTTGGTCCAAATTTCGTTCTGATGGCCAAGCTTATTACACAATTTTACATGTGGAACAAGAAAAAATTGTCGACATTGATTTTAGAAGAGTTGCCTATGATGTTTCACAGGAAATTGCTTTAGGGGAGCAGCTGCAGATGCCATTTTATCCATTGTATGAAGAATTAATCAGCAAACGAATCAATCATACCCATGACAAAGAGCTGTTGGAGAAAATTATTCAAGAAAATAATTACCGGCAAGAACTACAAGAGTTTTTAAATGAGTTGTAATTCTTGCGGCGGTCTATAATTACTTAGCAATTTTTCTGTTAGGACAAAAATTTGAATGGTGCGTCTCAGGAATTCACTTAAAAGGAGCAAGCCGGGTAAATTTCAGGAGGCTTTTTTCTCTTTAACAGCCTGTAATTTCTGCTGTTCCCGCAAAATTTTTGCTAAATCGTCGCGAGCCCATAAACGAACGTTTAATTTGGCCGCTAATTCGCTAGCCGATTTTGTAAAATAATTATTCGTGATAACAATCCCTTGGTCTAAGCCGTAATAACCTAAGCCGGCATGGACCTCTTGCACCGCTTTATTGCCAACTTTTTTCTTCCAGCGTTTACATTGAAATCCATAAGAAACACCATCTTTTTGAGCTAGCAGGTCAATGCCTTGATCGCCGATCCTGCTGGTCTCTTTGATTTTTAGGTAACCAACTTTAGTCAATAAAAATTTTGTGTATTGTTCAAATTCAATCCCCGACATTTCATCAATAATCACCAGCTCCGCTCGAGCAAAACGGTGCTTTTGACTGAAGATCGGATATAAATTCAACACTAGCCACAATAAAAGACAAAGTAGCAACCCATACAAATAACGCTGATCTTTTTGTAGGAAAAAAATCAGTCCGCAATAAACCGCAATCGCCCCAACAAAATTTCCTAAGTTTTTCACAGTCAAGCCCTCCAGTTCACTTTTGAGTACATTTATACTACTATGTTATAATTTAACTAGCTCTCTTTCAATAAAATACGTAAAAACAGTGATAAAAACATCGAAAACCAGGAAGGAGGAAGGCAAGTGTTTACCTATATTTTTCTGAGCCTGTTGATTTTTGGTTTTTTAATTCTGGCAATTCAACTGTTTCGTGGGAAATGGTTACGCTTAATTGCCGGGAATACCTTTGGTGATTTGCCGAAAGAAACTGCTATAAAAGCTGGACGAGTAGTTGGTTGGTTACTAGTTGGACTGATTGTTTTATTTGGTTTAATCATAGCTGACACATTTTTTCATATCTTTGGAGCGTTGATTAAACTTATTTTGCTTGTTATCACAATTACATCCTTCTATCTGATTTTTAGATATCTGCGCCATTGGGTTAAGACAGGGAAATAAATCTTGGAAAGTGAATAAATTTGCATGAGTGATTTTTTAATGTAGCTGAAGTGCTTATCTAGTTGCTTGCTACTTACTGCAATTATTAATAAAAAAGCTAATGTAGCTTTGAAAACTAGTTTTAGAAGTTTAAAGGAAAACTTAACCATAGATTTCAATCTATGAATGCATTCTAAGAATTTTTTAAGGAGAGGTAACCTGAAATGAAAAAGCTTATCTTGATTGGTGGCCCAATGGGTATTGGGAAAAGTACCGTGACAGCAGCATTAAATGAAGAATTAGAAAATTCTGTGATGTTAGATGGTGACTGGTGCTGGCAAATGCATCCGTGGCAATTTACAGAAGAGAATAAGCAGATGGTTTTGAAAAACATTCAATTTTTGCTGCAATCCTTTATTGATAATTCAAGCTTTGACTTTATTATTTTTTGTTGGGTGATGGACCATCAAGAAATAATTAACGATGTTTTAGCAGGATTAACCCTAACCAATACAGAAGTAACTTCTGTCTCACTTGTTGCGAGCCCGCAAAAATTGGCAGAAAATATTCAAATTGACATTGCAAAAGGTCTCCGAGATTTCGATTCAATTACTACAGCGATAGCTCGTTTAGAAAATTATCGAGGAGTTGAATCGATAAAAATCGATACCACTGCTTTAGACGTTCCAGCAACAGTTGCAAAAATCAAAGACTTGATTTCGTAATTTTGCGTGAAGAGGGGAGAGACCTATGCGGGAAATTTTTCAAAAAATTGCGGACTTCGGTGAATGGCAGTCCTATGAAGTAATTGATAAGGGCTGGTCTGATGATATTAAAATTGCTGTCAGTATTGAAAACAAACGCTATTTATATAGATTGTTTTCTAGTGATCTCTTTACTGAAAAGTTAGCGGAGTTCCATTTTGTTGAAATTGTTTACCAGACTGGCATTCCATGTTCGCAACCATTTTTATGCCAGCAGATAAAAGATTCTTCATGGGCTTATATGAAATTATCTTATGTAGAAGGAAAGGATTTATCAGAAGTTCTCTCTGATTTGCCGCTATTAGAGCAATATCAGTTAGGCCAAACTGCAGGAAAGTTCTTAAAAAGGCTTCATGAACAGCCTCTTGAGGAAAAAATTTCGGTTGAGGAATGTCTGCAGCAAGTTATTGCAAAAAAACGCCGTCAGTTGGACCGTTATTTGCAGGCTGATTATCATTTAGTTAATCAAGATTTTATGATTGATTTCATTCAGCAACATCTAGATTTAATAAGGCAGCAACCAATAACTTATCAACATGGCGATTATCATCCTGGTAATTTCATTTTGCAGCCGGACAATACTTTAGCAGTGATTGATTTTAATCGCTGGGATATCGGTGATTCTTTTGAAGAATTTGTCAGAGTAGAATCTTTTACGGTTGAAGATTCTACAGCTTTTGCGTGGGGCCAAATTTTTGGTTATTTTAACGGTAATGTTCCAGAAAGCTTTTGGCTCTTGCTTAAAGTTTACGCGTATCATACAGCATTATATAGTATCATTTGGTCAGAATTTTTTGGTAAAAATGCTGTCAATGACGCCATCCAACGTTACAACCGAATTGTTGATGATTACGCAAATCAAAATCATAATCAACCTAGATGGCTTGCTGAAATCAAACAACAACTTAGATTGTTAGAAAGTGAATAGATTTAAGTTTTGAATCCTATATAGTAAAAAGAAAAGATTAAGTTTTGTAAAGATAAAGTGGATTAGTAAAAGAAATAGTAGGTGGGTTGAAATGAATTGGATTTCAATCTGCTTTTTTGTATTTAAAACAAAGTTAACTTCGCATAATATATATTATGTAAACTAAAATATAAAATTTGAGGCGTTCTCCATCAGTTCCCACAAATCTACTCATTTTAGCCTCTCTTCTGCCTGCAAATTCAAAGTACAAATTGCAGTTTCTACAAGTCTGCTGTTCTAACTAATAGCGATTCAAATCGAAATTACAAACAAAATAGTTGCAAGTTTTTTTGCGCTAGTTTTCTTATTCCTAATTTTTGCTAGTTTGATGTAATCCCATAAACTTTTTTAGTTTTGTTTTCCTTAGCTCATCATTTTAAATTTAACTACAATGTTTATGAAGTCAGATTCTTAATAAATGCTACTGGCAAAAAAGCAAAATTTTTCTTACCTAGACTTTTAACCAGCATTCTTTCTCTTATCTTTAGTACACTGTTACTATCATTCTTTTAGGAGGTTTTCTTTTGGATTTATTTGAAACCATGATTCAGCATACATCAGTCCGAGATTTTACTCAGCAGGATGTCCCACAGGAATTAAAGGAGCAACTGGTCAGTGCTGCTCAGAGTGTCTCTTCCTCAAATTTTTTACAGGCCTACTCCATTATCGAAATTCGTGATCCGAAAAAATTGCAAGCTATTGAAAGCTTTAGTCGGAATCCAGGATTTATTTCACAGGCCGGCGTCTTTTATATATTTGTCGCAGATTTGCAGCGGCATGCCAGAATTCTGCAGGCACAACAGAAAGATATTAGCCATCTGAAAACAATGGAGCCATTACTTGTTTCTATTATTGATACAACTTTAGCAGCTCAAGGTATGGCAACTTTTGCTGAAAGCCAAGGTCTGGGAATTTGTTTTATTGGCGGTGTTCGCAATCAGATTTTTGAAGTGTCGGAACTTTTAGAACTACCCCCTCTGACTGTCCCCTTGTTTGGCTTGGCAATTGGCTATCCTAGAAATAAAAATCAAGTGAAGCAGCGTCTACCAAAAACGATTGCAGCACCAATTGATCGTTATCACTTTGATGGGATGGATATTAAAGAGTATGATTTGACAATGGAAAATTATTATACTCAACGAATTAGTAATCAGCAGCAAACCAGCTGGAGTCAAAAAGTCATTGATTTTTTTGCAACTGCAAAACGACCGCAACTGAATGAGTTTCTAAAACATCAAGGTTTTACCGAGATAAAATAAAGCCTTGGTATAAGTTGAAACAGAACTGATTTTCTGAACACACCTGGCAAGCATCGCTAAAAATTGAAAATTTGTGACAAGTATTTACTGGACCGCACGCAGCCACACATGTACTTTCTGTCTCAAAAGTTTACTGAATAACAGAGATAAATCCAATATAATTTGGATTCCGTCTGTTAACCTAACTAACCCCACAGTCGCCTTTATATTTTATCTAGCATAAAAATTGATTTGACTTGGAAATTATACTCTTTGCTCAGAAGAATAATGGATAATTCTTCGATAACAGCTAAACTGGCCAGCAGTAAAAATGCCAGCAAAAAGAGATTACTGCTAGTTTCGATTTTTAAATATTGCTCCAGATACTTATAAAACGGAACAAAAAAGAGACAGACCCATGCCCAGCGATTTAAAAACGTGGGCATCACGAGAATAAATCGTTGAAATTTATCATAGGCAATGATGATTGCAACCACTTTAAAAAACAAAATACCCGCTAACCAAACAAGTTCCCATGAAAGCAGTGCTTGCTGAGGTCCCAATCTGATTAATACAATAAATAAGAAAGCTAGATCGCCAATTAAATCAGCATGGAAGCCGGCTTCATCTGCGATTCCTGCTGTCTTGGCGATACGACCATCAAGAATATCGCTGACACCGCAATACAAATAAATTGCTAGGAATTCCCAAGATTCCGTTCCAAAGAAAATTAAGAAGGGTGCTGCTATAATTCGCGAAAAACTAAATAAATTGGCTAAGACCCGCATCCATTCACCCTCCCCTCACACGCTTTTATCATATCATAAAATTTTTTAAAAGTTGATAGCTTTAAAGTGTTTCTCTCTATGTCAATTTATGTCATAATAAAAAAGAAAGCGGATAAAATAACGTAATAAGCAGGAATGAAGGAGCTGAATATATGAAATTCAAATTTTTGGGTGTCGCCCTTTTAAGCGGATTTATTTTAGCAGGCTGTGGAACTAGTGATTCGACAAGTAATACAGCTAGTTCTACTACAACAGAAAGTAACACAATGACGGAGGATAGCAGTATGACTAGCATGATAGACACAACTGAGCATTTAGAAAGTGTAATTGTTTCCAATGAAAATAATGTTTTAGTCGTTGCCCGAGTCGGTCAAGGCACCGATATGTATCGGCTTGAAGTTGATTTAGATAAGGTGAAAATGGAAAATGGCAATGAGCCAGCTACGAGTGAATTGATTGCCGGTTTAGTAGTGAATATCACGTATAGCGGTATTATCGGCTTTAGCTACCCTGCCTTTATTCCAAATTATAGCGAGATTTTAGTTACCGAAGAAACGGATCAAGCAACTTTGGATGCCGCTTTGGAGGCACAAAGAAGTATGATGGCGACCGACTCAAGTATCACAGAAGAATGAAAAAAAGGAGAAACTCATAGCAACAGCTATTGGTTTCTCCTTTTTTATAGTTTGAATTTTTTAGCCAATTTAGGTTCTTGCTTGCTTAAAAGATATTTCTCAGGAATTTTTGGTAATTCCTGTAAAAAATCTTCAGACAAGTTAAATTCATTTTTAAGCAGCTGGGAAAATTTCATTGTCAATGCCATTAATTGCAGCAGTGACGTATAAATCGCTTCAGGGCCATCAGAATGATAGGTTGCCAGTAGTGCTGCCCTCTCGTTTTCATCAAGCAAAGGCAAAATTTGGGTTTGTTGTTTGCCATAACTGCGTTCAAATCCATAAGTCAAAGCCGTTTGCCAGGTCATCAGCCGAATCACTTCATCCCGGGTGATTCGCAAATAAAATTGAGCCAGCAGCAATTCTCCCCGTAAAGTTGCCTTCAAGACACTGAGGGATTGCCACCAAAATTCCTTAATAGCAGCTATCACGGCTTTTTGAGAGGGATAGGTCAGCCAATAATCTTGATCGGTTGAGTCAATTTGGTCAGTCAGCCCCTCTTTATCAGCAATAATTTGAGTCAAGGAATCTTCCTTTAAATACTCCGGCAACAGTTTCAAAGAACGAAACTGAAAATCAATTCGCACCCCATTAGTATATTGAACTAAAAAAATATACCCTTGGTCTTTTGGAAACCAAGGCGGCGATAAATCGTCATCCTCGGGTTCTGTCATAATTAAAATCTCACCGAAGACTTGTAAAAAATCTTGCTGAAGCCGATATTTCTTAACTTGGTCGGTAAAGAACACTACATCATAGTCTTTAAATTTATCATCAGCAATTTGCGGGTTTACCCGAGAGCCGTTCATGGCAAAGACCCGCAAGTCTGCATTACTTACAAAGAATTTTTTTAATAAACCCATCGTTTGATCCATCGAAGACTCCTTTTAAAATAGCAACACTGTTGACAAAGACTCTTTTTAAAATAGCAATTCAGCTGACTCATTGGAACATGGTAAATGCGTTGAGTTATCTACTTCTTTTTACTCAATCGTTTGAAACGTTTTAAGTATGTTCGGCGGCTGTTAAATCCATTAACATAAAATATTTAGTAGTCCCAGTAAATGGCATGTCGGCGACTTCGGCGATAATATCAAAACCATAATCCAGATAAAAATCCTTGGCTTGAAAATCCTGTGTATTGATTGTGATAAAGTGGCAGTCATTTGCTAAGGCAAAGTTTTTGGCCTGATTTAACAGCTTTGTCCCTAAACCTTGCTGGCGTACTGCTGGCTTAGTCGCCAATAAGCTGACATGTAGAGTGTTTAGCCACTTGTGACCGCTGATTCCGCCCAGATAGCTGCCTTCAGAAAATGCTGCAAAAGAAAATTCAACAGCTTTACCAATAGGTCCGTCACTATTTTCTAGTTGATGTTCGTTTAAAAGTGCTGTCAGCTCTTGATTGTTTTTTTGCAGCGAGTAATCAATTATCTCCATCTAAGCACTCCTTTGTTTGATTTTTTAATGCTTCAAACTGATGATGTACCTCAGGAAAACTTTTCTTTAAACTAATTAGTCGACCAGTTTCCTTGGATAAAAAGCAATGCTGGCTGGCGCCGGTCGTATAAAGTTTGCCACTGGCATCTTTAATTTCATAAGTAATTTCCAGGCGGGTTCCCGTATAAGTTTCTACGGTTGAATAAATCAAGACCTGGTCATCAAAATGAACCATCTCTTTATACTGACAATCTACGGCAAGCACTGGGATGATAATTCCCAGCTCTTCGATTTTTTGATAGGAGATTTGATTTTTTGCGAGAAAATCTAAGCGGGTTTCTTCAAACCAGCGAATGTAATTGGAATGATGGATAATTCCCATCTGATCGGTTTCATAATATTGAGCTCTTCTTAGATATGGGCTGTTGTCTGTCATGGTCTCCCCTTTTCTTTAATGCAAAATGCCAAAATCTGTCAGTGGACGGTAACGGAAATGAACCACGCCGATAATTTCCTCTGCCGAAATCAGGCCAAAGGTCCGGCTGTCCTCAGAATTATTGCGATTGTCCCCTAAGACGAGATACATCTCATCAGGAATTGTTGCAGGCATGTCTTCACCGGCTAAACTCGGGGTAATTTCCAAAATATCCTGCAGGTCAAAATTCCAAAAAGGACTACTGTAATTGTCCTCAGGCTCCAGATGGTCCTCTGGAGTGACCTCTCCATTAATATACAACACGCCGTCATCAAAAGCCACATCATCTCCGGGCATTCCAATCACCCGTTTGACATATTCCTCAGCCGGCTGTCCCGGCGGATTAAAGGCAACTATATCAAAGCGATCGACCTTTTCATAATTAAAAATTAAAACCCGATCGCCATCAGTCAACGTCGGGTTCATGGAATCACCATCAACAACACCTTGGGAAACGAAGAAGCCAAAAAAAATAACTAGAAAAAACAAAACAGCTGCTAGGATAATTAGCAAAATTGACCGCTTTGTCAAGGGCTCTTTTTTATTCAGCTGTTCCACCAGTTCTTGACTTTTCATCTCTTCACCACCATCAAAACTTTTCTTGTAACACCGTAGCACGCTAAAAATTCTTTGTCAAAAAAACAACTAATTAAACAAATTGGTAAAGAAGTCTTTAACCGAGGTCCATAAGTTTTGGAAAAAACCTTCGTTAGCCTTCAAGGCATCTGTTAATCCGCCAAATTGGTCACCTAATTGGCTGAGGGTGTCTTTAAAGCTGTCTGAAATTTTTTGCAGCTGATCTAAAGATTCCTGTGATAAAACACCATCAGTATCCAAATACTTTTGCGCCAAGGCAATTAATTGATTGATGCTGTCTTGAGAAATATATTGCGATAAATCATTATCCTTTAATGCTTGATTAACTACATTTTCAACATCTTCAGCTGTGACATTGTCCCCTTGTGCTTCTTTAAGGGCGGCCAATTCTGTTTTAATATCGACTAAAGCTTGGTTCAATTGTGTTTGATAAGCTTCATCTGCAGCTGATTGTTCCTCTGAAGATAACGTGCTGTCTTGAGATGCCTCGCTGGTAATTTCATCGGCAATATCTGTCGTTGTCGTTAATTCCTCTTGTGCCAGCTGCGCTCTGTCAGGATCAATCGTCACGCCATGGGCTTCAAAAGCTTTATAAACTCCCGTTAAGGCGCTTTCTCCAGTCACTTGCACAACGCTGGCCACTTCAATTGAGGTATCGGTGATGCCGGCAGTCACCAATGGATTCATATATTGCTCGGCCGTAATTAACGTAATATTGGCAGGTGTGACAATATCTACTTGAATACCGCTGCCGCTTGCTTCTTTGGTTACAACAACGGAACTTAACATAGCGGAATCATCGCCAGAGCCGGTGCCAAGATAATTGATTAAATCTTGAGCCGTTGCTACCTCCGTGTCCACATCAGTTGCGGTAATATTTAATAAATTCATGGTTTCATTTAATTGAGCAGCCGTTAATCCGGCGCCGGCGACAAACATCGGTTTATCCCAAGTAGTTTCTTCACTAGTGGTTGAACTGCTAGTAGCCAAAGCAGCTGTTGGAATTGTTAAAAGGCTGCTAAACAGTAAAGCAGTGCTTGTAAGTAAGCCAATTTTCGAAATTTTCATGGTAGACTCCTTTCGTTTCTTTAATTTTAGCCTATTCATAAAGGCAATCAGTCAAAAAAATGTTATCTTAAGCCATTATTTAAAATGCTTGATTTTTCTTAAAGTTCTAAGCAGCAAAAAAAGCTCTAGGATAAAGTGTAACAGATTTTATCCCAGAACTCCCTTTACATGTCTTTGGTTAAAAAGTGAATG
Organism: Enterococcus sp. HY326; assembly: GCF_026157065.1. Classification (GTDB taxonomy): domain Bacteria; phylum Bacillota; class Bacilli; order Lactobacillales; family Enterococcaceae; genus HY326. The sequence continues at coordinate 485,743 of NZ_JANLGQ010000002.1, read as the reverse complement.
GCGCCTTGATCATCCCTTGAGAGAATTGTTTGTTCCTTTAAATAAGTAAAGGTTAACTCGGGGATGCTGGCATCTTGGAGCATTTTTTCATAGCCTTCAAAAATATTGCGGATATAGGCTTTATAAGCTACTTTTTTCTTTAATCTTTTTTTCATGGGACACCTTCCTCAAGTCATATCTTACCAATTTATCAAAGGCTCCTCAAGAGTCAAATTAGAAAAAATTAAAGAGGCTGAAAAAAAGTAAAAAGACGGCTAACAGGCAAAAGTTCAACAGGGAAAAATTTCGCAAAAGCTTGCCCTTCTCCCCAGGTGCATAAAGGGAGAAAACTTTAAAGCCGATTAGATTGGCCAATGATGCGACTAAGGTCCCTAGTCCGCCGATATTGACCCCTAAGAGTAACGCTTGGCTCTGCTCGGTGAAGGGAGCTAACAACAAAGCAGCCGGCACATTACTAATCAGCTGGCTAATTAAGCTAGAGCCCACCAGCACTGATAAGAAATTCCCCATAATATTTTGGATAAACGCCACAAAGGTTGGAATTTCCGCCAGATTGCCGACGATTAAAAAGAAGAAAATAAAGGTCGCTAGCAATCGGTAATCGACTTCTTTTAGAGCCTTTAAATCCGCTAAGACCACTAATAAAATACTGACAACAACTGCTATTGCCAGTGGCAGAATATGCAGAATTGCCAAAATCATCAGCAGCAAACCAACCAGCGCCAAAGCTAATTGTCTGGTCGAGATTTTTTTTAGCTGCGGACTACTAACCTCTAAAGGATTTTTGTTGATAAAGCGTGTGATAACTAACAGACTAACGGCTGACAATAAGAAAAACGGCAGCATCCAAATTTCAAATTGACCAAAAGGCACATCGTAATAGCCATACAAATATAAATTTTGTGGATTGCCAAAGGGCAGACTGCTGCTCCCTAAATTTGCGGCAATAATAATCAGTGTTGTCCCAAGAATTTTACTTTTAAAGGCTTTATTGCGACCGATAATTTTTAGAAACACCGGCAATAAAGTTAAAATCGCAATATCATTGGTGAGAATCATCGATGAAAAAAAAGCTAAAAAAGTCAGATTGGTGACTAAGGCCCGTTCATCTTTGGATAGTTGAATCAGCTTGGCGGCAAAAAAATCCAACACGCCTAGCCTTTCAAGTACTTTGATGACAGCCATTAGACCAAGTAAAGTCAAAATCACATCGCCATCAACAAATGATAGGGCAAAACGCCCTGCCCCACAGGCAATAATTGCTAAAATAAATGAAATGCTAAACAGCAGATCACTTCTAAAAAAATTGATAAAAGTTTTCATTTTTCCACTCCCAAGATGATTATAGCATTCTCTAAGCTTTTTTCAGTCTAAAAAGTGGCTGGATTTGCCAACTTTTGTGTATACTGAGGATAATCTAGAACTTGAGAAGGCGGAGCGTATGAGAAATCTTTGTTATATCTTTGTGGGCCCCAGTGGTTCCGGTAAAACCAGCCTGGCTGAAGCGGCGTTTAGTCAGCAGCAAAAAGTGATTTCCCACACCACCAGAGCGCCTCGCCCTGGGGAAATTTCTGGGCGGGATTATTTCTTTGTGACACCAGAAATTTTTGAACAGATGATTGCTGAGGAAGCTTTTGCAGAATTTGACCGCTATAACGGTAATTATTACGGGGTTTCCCTAAAAGCGATTCAAGAAAAATTGCTGCAGGATGATTGCTTTGATGTGCTGACTTTGCCGGGATTTATCAACCTTTATCAGCGCTTTGGCCAGCAGATTATTCCTGTACGTCTGAATATCTCAAAGGAAGAAACAAAAAAAAGGATGCTACAACGGGGTGAAGATGAGCAAAGTATCACGAAGCGCTTGGCCCTCTTTCAAACAGAGGTCAAAGCCAATCAAAGCTTAGACCTCTATCCTCACTTGATTGAAATTGATGCCACTCAAAGCTTGACTGCGATGACTCGGGAATTTAAACAAAAGAGAAACGCCTAACTAAAACGCCCACTAACAGTATAAGGAAATGGGCTGTCTGGAATTGTTAAAATTCCTGCAGACAGCTTTTAGCCTAAATGTTAGTGGACTTTTTATTGTGTAAGCAGCTTAATATGCTCTAGCAATCCAGACTGTGTGTTTAGCTGGTTTGCCACTGATTAAATCAACGGTTTTTTCAACTGGTGGATTAAAAGGAATATTTCTAGTGGTAAAACCAGTTTCCTCTTTAATTTTTGCTTCGGTTTCCTCGCTACCATCCCAACCGATTAAAACAAAGCCCGGGACTTTATCTTCGGCTTGTGATTTTTCGATATGGGCCTTTAAATCGGCTAAGGTTTCAATTTCTAAATATTCATTTTCTTGATTACGCAATTGGGCCTTTTCTAACAGCCGAGGCGTCATCAATTCCAGCTGCGCTTCAACGTAGCCCTCTAAGTCCGCAAAGTCAACAGCTTCCTTATCAGCTAAATCCCGCACCTTAACCATCGCATGATTATTTTCTAAATCCCTTGGGCCGCATTCAATCCGCACACAAGCACCTTTTAATTCCCATTCATTAAATTTATAACCAGGAGAATTATCTGTGTCGTCTAAGCGAACACGATAGCCTTTATTTTTAAGACTAGCAAAAATTTCCGACAATTTTTCTAAAATCGCTGGATTTTTCTTCCACGGGCCGACTGGCATCAAAACAATTTGTGTTGGCGCCACAGTTGGTGGAAAGACTAGGCCGTTTTCATCTCCATGGGTCATAATCAAGGAGCCGATCAAGCGAGTGGAAGCTCCCCAAGAAGTTGTGTGAACATGAGTGTGCTGATTTTCTTTTGTTAAATACGTGATATCAAAAGCGTCTGCGAATTTTGTTCCTAAATAATGACTGGTTCCCGCCTGTACCGCCTTGCCGTCTTGCATCATCGCTTCAATTGAATAGGTATCGACTGCACCAGCAAAACGTTCGGAAGGAGTTTTTTGTCCTTTGTAGACCGGAATGGCTAAGAATTCTTCGCAGAGGCGAGCATATTCTTCTAAAACACTCATGGTTCTGATGCGGGCATCCTCTTCATTGGCATGGGCAGTATGTCCTTCTTGCCATAAAAATTCTGAAGTTCTTAAAAATGGTAAAGTTTTCTTTTCCCAGCGGAAGACATTCGCCCATTGATTAATTTCATAGGGCAGATCCCGATAAGAATTAATCCAATCAGAAAAGGCTGAACCAATCATTGTTTCAGAGGTTGGTCTTAGGGCTAAAGGTTCTTCCAATTTTTCATTGCCGACTTCTGTGACCCACGGCAATTCCGGAGCAAAGCCTTCAATGTGATCTGCTTCTTTCATAAAGAAGCTTTGGGGAATGAGCATTGGAAAATAAGCATTGCGAATCCCTTCTGAACGTAAAAATTTGTTGAACTCCTCTTGAATGTGTTCCCACAATTCATAGCCGTCTGGCCGGAAAATCATCGAGCCTTTAACTGGTGAGTAAGACATTAATTCCGCCTTTAAAATTGTTTGGATGTACCATTCTGTAAAATCATTTGTCTGTTTTGCCATGTTGTTCCTCCTGATAAAAATGTAAGTGAGTTGTGCTTGCGGCCGGCTATAAATTTCAGCAAATAAAAAAAGCATCTCATCCTTTATAAAAAGGACGAAATGCTTGGATTTCGCGGTACCACCTTTATTGACTGTCTGACAGTCCAGCTCGCTGAAGGATAAGGACTTCACACCGATTGTTTGCAATCAATTTTCTGGCAGGTTCATAAAAAAAGCGGTTATCTGACTTGCAGCCGAGGTCAGATTCTCTAAAAACATTTTTTTATTACTATTCCAATTTCTTTTCTATGGTAGTCAAAATCCGCAAAAAAAGCAAGTCTTTCTTTGCTTTTACTCTAAAATAATTTGATAAGCCCGCCGTTCACCATTGGGCATGGGAAATTCAATTTCCCCTTGATAAGTAAAACCAGCTCCTAAAATCACTTTTTGCATAATCTGATTCATCTCATGAGTATCAATCCGCAAATCACGACAGCCAATAGTAGCGGCCACTGTCACTAATAATTGCATAAATAATTTAGCATAGCCCTGCCCTCTTAGCTCTTGGTTAAAGGCCACTCTATGCACCGACAAATAACTTTCGGCAGAATTTTCCTGCCAGCTGCCACCTGAAATCGCTGTGTAAACTGGATCAACCCCTGAAACTAAAGCCGCCACTCCCGCAATGACGCCTTCGACTAACATAACATAGCTTTCTTTTCTTTCAATATCGGCTTGAATTTTCTCCCGTGTTGGACCATAGCCGTTTTGCCATTGAGGCGACCCCTGAGCCTGTAAATAACGTTTGCCATCTTCAATGATTTTTTCGATTTGGTCTAAATCCAAAATCGTTGCTTTTCTGACGTATACCTTCATATAATTCCCACCTTCTGTCAACAGTTTACCAAAAAACTTTTTCTCCGCCTACTCTTTCCGCTGATTTCTGTTTTGAATTTCAAAAATCGCCAAAAGGGCCACCGGCAAATATAAAAAGAAAAGGTTGAGCCGTTGCCAAACACCTTCATAGGTCACTGGAATTTGATTAATTAAGGGCAAATCTTTAGAACCAGATACGATTGAAAGAATCGTTGACAAGAAAAACACAATCAACAATTTCCGGGAGCGCTGGGGATGACTTCTGCGAAAATAAATACTTAACAGTAACGGCACCACCATAAAGCCAACAATTCCAGCCCCAGAAGCAAGGTTGTGCACGAGCATTTCAACGGTTAACGGCCCTGTCTCCGCTGAATAGGTAAAGACACCGGTAAAAATACAATCACCAATTGCAAAAAAAGCAATCGCTAATGATAACAGCACGGCCAAAAGCGGTGTTTTTCTGTGATATCTCTGCCAAACTGCCGGAATCCCTAAGAGCATTAAGCAGCCGGAAATAATCGACCAAAGATTAAAGGCCAGCTGCACTGGACTATCATCACTGCCCAAAGCACTGACGTACATAGTCAACGGATTAAAGCCTGGATAAAATAAATTTAAAATATAAGGCGTTAAAAAATCACTGACAACGCCAAGCAATAAGATAAAAAAACCATTTTTCTGCAACCATTTCATCTGACGACACCTCTTTTATTTCGAAAATTATTATAGCACGAAACAATTTTGCGATATATTAAAGTGAATTTTAAAAAAGCTAATTGACAACCATTCTCAATTGACCGTATACTAATCTGAAAGAAAGGTGGATTTCGATGATTATTAAGACGGTTACTTTTGAAGTGGTGCCTGAAGGCAAGGGCCATTTCCAAGAAAAAATAAAAAAAGATTTGGCTTCATTAAAAACAGCAGCAGGCTGCCTTTCAAGTGAAGCGTGGCTGCAGGAAAATAAAAGGAGCATTGTCTTTCAACTGGTTTCTAAATGGCAGGACAAAAAAGATTTTCAAAACTGGCTGAAGCGCCCTGAGCATTTAGCTGAGCATTGGGAGGCCCATCTTGCTAAAGAGCACGCACCTAAACTAGTCATCCAAAAGACAATGGCAGAGTTTGTCCCACTTGATGATTAGTTTACTAAGGTTAAAGCAGTCTCCCCTTAGTCTTGCCGATTCAAAGTGTTGAGGTCAAAAAAGAAACTAGCCCTCCAGCGAAAATTTTTTCTTGACGCAGGTCGAATGTTCCGCTAAGATAAATAAAGCAAAAAAATCGTACAGATAACATGGGCGAGCCCATGTCGAGAGAGAGGCGGTTTCTATGAAAATAGAAACCCCTCTCTTTTTTTTGAGAAGAAATATGAGGTATAGGAATGCAACAGAAAAAAATCCACTTAGTTTTAGCCGTCTTGGCGACAGGAATCATGTCTTTTTCCGGTGTGTTAATCGAAACCGCCATGAATGTTACCTTCCCAACTTTGATTATGGAATTTCAAGTGACTACTGCGATGGTCCAATGGGTGACAACAATTTATTTATTAATCATCTCGATTATGGTACCTTTAGCCAATTATCTCTTGAAAAAATTTACGTTGAGACAGCTGTTTTTAGCTGCTAATTTATTTTTCTTAGTTGGTCTCTTAACGGACTTTTTGGCACCCAATTTTTCCATTTTACTGGTGGGACGTGTCCTTCAAGGGGTCAGCACCGGCATCGCCTTGCCATTGATGTTCAATATTATTTTAACCTATACGCCGCTAAAAAATCGCGGGGCCATGATGGGCTTAGGGACTATGACGACCTCAATTGCCCCAGCAATTGGCCCAACCTATGGCGGAATTTTAACCTCCGCTTTGTCGTGGCATTATATTTTTCTTTTTCTGATCCCTTTGATGTTAGTTTCTTTAGTCTTGGGTCTTTACGCCATTCCGACAATGGCGGTCCACAGCTCTGCAAAATTGGACTGGCAAAGTCTGTTAGCCTTAGGAATCTTTTTTTGTGGGGCTTTAATCTTTTTAAGCTACCTCAGCAGTTGGTTAGGTTGGATTGCTTTAGCCATTGCGATAGTCGGACTAATCGTGTATCTGCAACGAGCAAAAAATGTGGCGGAACCATTAGTTAATTTGGCGGTCTTGAAAAAAGCCAGCTTCAGCACCTTTCTTTTTGGCTTTTTAGTCTGCCAATTTTTACTATTGGGAATTTCTTTCATCTTGCCGAATTTTTTACAAGTTGTTTTAGGCCAAGATGCCTTTATCGCCGGCTTAGTGATGCTGCCGGGGGCAACTGTCGGAGCGTTATTGGCGCCATTTTCTGGTCGCCTGTTAGATAATATCGGCGCCAAAAAACCTATTATCATTGGCTTCAGTCTTTCCGCCATGGGTTGGTTAGCCTTAGCACTTTTATTGAAAAATCCAATTTTATGGGGCTTTGTTGCCGCCCATGTCACGTATATGATTGGTAGCGGCTTATGCTATAGTAATTTGATGACCACAGGGATGAATAGTCTTTCAGAAAAAGATTATGGCGATGGCAACACTTTATTTAATACGCTGCAACAATTTTCTGGTGCTGTCTCCACGGCAATTGTTGCTAGTATTATTGATTTAGCCCAAGCAAGCCAAACTGATTACCAACAAGGAACTATCCTTGGTTCACAAATTGCTATTTTCTTTTTATTAGCATTATTATTAGTTGCTTTACTTTTCTGTGTCCGCTACTTTTACGGAAAAAAAGTTAGACCAGTTCAATAATTTCAGACGAAAAAACACTTAAACGGTTTAGACGGCTTTTATCAAAGTTTCCAATCAGAATCTTGATAAACATCTTCGCTGTTTAAGTGTTTTTATTTTGACCTATTGAGGAGACGACATGAGTTGCAAAAGAATATTGGCCTTTGCTATATTTTCTTTGATTAAGTCTTGGCGGAAAATTTGTGGTTGTCCACGAAACAATTTTTCAAGATTAGCCAAGAAAAGTGCGGTAAAATCACGATAATGAATCCCCGCTTTTGAATAAAAGGATTCTGTTGACATTAATTCAGCTAAAGATTTTTGTAATTCAGGTGGGAGCTGCAATAATTGAAGCAAAGTTTTTTCAGCGTATTTACACCGCAGCAGCTCTTCAAACAATAATTCTTCAGTAAAGTGTTCTCTAATATACGTTATTTCTGAAAAATCCAGAGCCTCTTCAAAACGGCTCTTTGGTAAAAACTCTGCGTGATACATTTCTTTAAGATTTACTAATTGACAAAATAAATTGCTATTCCCCAGTGAAACCTCCGTTAAGCGAAACAACTCTTTTTTGATAGTAGCTTCTACTAACTGAGATACTGGTATCTCAATAACAACTCTACAGATAAACTGATTATTTGAATCTCGAATCAGATAATTCAGTAAACTAGTTATGAAAGTGTCCGCTAATTGCTCAATAGATTTTTCTGGATGGCTAAAAATTTTACGAAAGCGCCACTCTTCATCGTATCCAATTGATTTTTTCAAGTCTTCTGGAAAGTTTTCTTGAATGGTGATGCTGTCTTCTGTGACCGTTGCCTGAACAGTCGGCATTAGCACTTCTGGAATCAGTAAAATGTGATAAATAAAAAAATCATTTTTTTGCAGTAAAAAAGTAAACTCAGTCGTTTTATTTTCCATACTTTTTCTCCTAAGTATTTTGGTATAAATCAACCATCTGAAAGTTTTGGCAGACTAACAATAATTCTGGTGTAAACTCAAGACCATATGCTCGCAGTGCTTGTAGGAAAAAAGCTTCATGGGCATCATACCAATAACGATAGCTTAAATCCCCCTCCCCTTCTGAGCGGGCAAATTCTTCAGAAACTTGATTCATCGGCAAGATTTCTACTTTGGTGGTTTGGATAATAGCTAATGATAAATTGCGGCCATCAAGAATCATCTCATATTGGCCGACTTGAGGAATTTCCTCCCCTTCAAGCTCATACAACGGAAATGCTGAGCAGGTTCCAGTCTTTATCCCCTTAACCACCAGATGGCCTAATTCATCAGCCATTTCCGGACTGCCATCGCCAAACATCCAGGCCTCTGGTAATTCAGAGGATAAATTATGTTTGGCAGCGAATTGCTGCCAATAAGTCTCAATTTTTGTCATCGGAGGTTTCCTCTCTTGTACGTTTCTATTCTTTTTATTAGGATAGCAGAAGATTGCAGGGCTGTCAGAGAAAAATTCAAAGGGTTAGGCTATTATTTAAAAAATTTTTCTTTGGCTCCATTTTTATTGATGAAGCGATATCGCAATTCAAAAAAACTCCTGATACATTTTTTGTATCAGGAGTTGATTTTTATTCAATTCTTTAACGAATCCCTAAAGCAATCCGCGCATAGCGACTCATTTTATCCGTCGTCCAAGCAGGGTACCAAACAAGTTTGACTTCGACATTGGTTACTTCTGGCACTTCCTTCATCGCTTCATGAATTTGTTCGGTTAGAATATCCGCCAAAGGACAGCCCATGGTGGTCAAAGTCATTTTAATGACTGTTTCGCCATCAGGTTCAAATTCAATTTCATATACTAAACCAAGGTTGACAATGTCAATGCCTAACTCGGGATCAATTACGGTTTCCAAAGCGGTTAAAATCCGCTCTTTAATGGCTTCGATTTCTGTTGGGGACCATTCTTGATTTTGTTCAGTCACTGGAACCACTCCTTTAATTATTTTGTTTGGCGTAAACATGCTGCCAAACAAATTATTTCTTTTATTTTACTCTTTTTTTTAGTAAGTGTAAACGAGTTGTTATTATTTGATAGGGACATCCAGCGCAATTAAATCCTCATACGTCTCCCGGCGAACAACTAAAGTTGCTGCACCATCCTCAACAAAGACCACTGCTGGTTTAAGATTGCGGTTATAATTACTAGCCATCGAGTAACCATAGGCGCCGGTACTAGTTAAGGCAACTAAATCTCCTGGAACTAGGCGCGGCATTTCAATATTGCGGATGAGAATGTCGCCGGATTCGCAATATTTGCCCACCAAACGGATTTTTTCAGGATTGTCCCCTGCTCGGTTGGCTAGATGAGCATCATATTCAGCTTCATACAAGGCCGGGCGGATGTTATCCCCCATCCCGCCATCAACAGACACATAATTGCGAATACCAGGAATTTCTTTTTGCGAGCCTACAGTATATAAAGTGGTCCCGGCTTCTGCGACAATGCTCCGTCCGGGTTCAATTTGAATTTCTGGCAATGGATAACTGATTTTTTTCCAGTGCTCTTGAATTTTCGCAGCAATAATTTTGACAAATTCCGCCGGTGGCAATGGATCATTTGATGATGTATAGCGAATACCAAAACCGCCGCCGACATTTAAAATTTTGGCTTCAAATTGATAGGCTTCCGTCCAAGCAGCCAAAAGTTCAATCATTTTATCGGCGGCCAAACTAAAGCCCGTCGTGTCAAAAATTTGCGAACCAATATGACAATGAACACCAGCAACCTCAAAGGCATCATCATTTAACAACATTTGTAACGCCTGTTCCGCCTGACCGCTGGCAACATCAAAGCCAAATTTTGAATCCTCTTGGCCGGTCAAAATATATTCATGGGTCTCGGCTTCAATACCCGGAGAAACTCGGAAAAGCACTTTTTGTTTTTTCCCAGCCTCATGTAAAATACTGCTGAGTAATTCAATTTCATAAAAATTATCGATAATGATAGTGCCAATTCCAGCTGCAACAGCCTCTCTTAGCTCAACAGCTGTTTTATTATTGCCGTGGAATTCAATTTCACTCGCCGGAAAGCCTCCCTTTAAAGCGGTGAATAATTCGCCGCCGGAAACCACATCGCAGGACAAGGACTCTTCTTTTAATAAATCATAAATTGCCAAGCAGCTGAAGGCTTTACTGGCATAAATCACTTTATTTTTTAACTTCATCTCTTCAAAGGTTTGTTTAAAGCCTCGGGCCATTTGCCGAATATGAGCCACATCATAAACAAAGAGCGGGCTGCCATATTCTTTGACCAGCTCAGTTGTATCGACCCCGCCGATTTCTAAATGATTGTCTTGATTAAATTTTGCTGTCCCGAATAACATACACATACCTCCAAAGAATTCATATGTAGCATGATAGCATAATCAGTAGAAAAATCACGCTTTTTTTGCTTTTTTCAGAAAATAATCGAAAAAAACTCTGCCGCAACTATTCTGAGACAGAGTTTTCTACTATTATTAGCGTTTGCTGTTGTGTTTTTTTAGATTTGGAAAATTACCTGTTGTCTGAAAATATTTTTGCTCATCTTCATTGGCAAACTGGCCTAAGACCGCTTGTGTCGGCATGACGTTGACAAAAGCCCCTTCGTCAACGGACGTTAAAATTTGCTCCAGTTGATACAACTCATAGCGGGTAATCACCATCATAATTGTGGTGCTGTCGGCTTTTGAAAAGCCCCCCTTCGATGGAAAAAGCGTCATCCCGCGGAATAATTGCCGGCTAATCTCATCAGCGACCTCATCAGCCTTCTGGGTAACAATCATAACTGTCAATTTTTGATGACTAGTGTGAATCACATCGACAACCTGGCTCATACAAAAAATGGAAATAATTGTATACAGAGCACTCTCCCAGTCAAAAATTAACCCTGCCATTAAAACAATCGCACCATTTAGCAAAAACATATATTTGCCGACGGTCTTACCCGTCGTTTTAGATAGAACCAATGAAAGAATATCCATCCCGCCGCTGGTAAAACCCATCTTCAGTGAATAACCGGCGCCAATTCCTAAAAGCACTCCGCCGACAATCCCGTTCATCATGATATTATCGGTAATTTCCCCTAGCGGAATAATCATCGTAAACAGAGAGACCGAAATCACATTGGCAAAGCTGTAAATCACATTTTCTTTCCCTAATTTTACAAATCCTAAAATAAATAATGGCACATTTAAAAGGAAAATAAACAGTCCAGTGCTGACATGGACTTGAAAGTTCTGCCACAATACGCTGGTGATAATTTGGGCGACCCCGTTCATTCCAGCTGACAAAATATGGCCCGGAATTAAAAAGAAATTTAAGGCCAAACCACCGGTCAGCCCGCAGAGGATAATCACTAAAATCTTTTTTATAAACTCTCGTTGTTGAATTTTCACACAACTGCCCTCATTTCTTAAACTATTTCAAAATCGCTAGTGCTAGAATAGCTAGAAATTAGTCTAAAAGCAAGATATGCCGTGATTTAATGAGAACAATTTTATTTTTGAACATTTGTCTGATTTAAGAAACTTTGATACCATAGATGAAAAGCAATTGGAGGGATATTCATGGCAAAAGATGCAAGCTTTGACGTAGTTAGTGAAGTGAATTTAGAAGAAGTGAAAAATGCGATTCAAATCGCTTTAAAAGAAATTACTAACCGTTTTGATTTTAAAGGAGCCAAAGTTGAAATCAAATTGGAGGGGGAAAAAGTTGTCGTTGTCGCCGATGATGACTTTAAAATGGAGCAAATCAAAGATGTTTTGTTCAGCAAACTTATCAAACGGGACGTACCGGTAAAAAATATTCATTTTTCTGAAAGTGAACACGCCCTAGGTGGAACCGTTCGCCAATCAGCGGATCTTATCACAGGTATTGATAAAGACAATGCTAAAAAAATCAATACCGCCATCAAAAATAGCAAAATCAAAGTAAAATCACAAATTCAAGATGATCAAATTCGCGTCACTGGCAAAAGTCGTGATGATTTACAAAAAATTATCACCCTATTAAGAGACTTAGACCTGCCGATTGAATTACAATTTACCAATTTTCGTTAACAATAATAGGCGAGGCTGTGCCATTAGTTAAAACAGAACTGATTTTTCCGAACAATATCTACCAGCTATCATCAAGTATTGAGAATTTGCGACGAGGGCCTACTGGACCACAGTCGCAAATACAATATAATTCGGGACTCCATCTGTTAACAAGACTAATCTCACGGCCTCGTCTTTTTACTAAAGATGGCAGCAGTCCCTAGCGTAATCCAAGAAAAATATCTATAATGAAACAAGAAGAACCTAAGGAGGCTATTTCGTGGAAATTTTACAAATAAAAACGGGTATCGTAGAAGAAAATTGCTATCTGATATCAAATGAAGAAAACTTATTAATCATCGATCCCGGGGAAGATGCGTTAGTCATCGCAGAAGAAATAAAAAAATTACAACGCAAACCCCTTGCGATTTTATTGACCCACACCCATTATGATCACATTGGTGCCGTGGAGGACCTGCGGGCACTTTATCAAATTCCCGTCTATGTCAGCCCATTAGAGCAGGCTTGGCTCAGTGATCCCCTCTTGAACTTATCTGGCTTAGGTCGCCATGATGATATGGCTGACATCATTGTTCAACCTGCAGAATATGAATTTGATTTAAAAGAATATACTCTTGGTGGCATGCGATTTGAAGTTGTGGCGACACCGGGACATTCAATCGGCAGCGTCAGTTTTATCTTTGATGACTTTGTGGTTGTCGGCGATGCCTTATTCCGTGGCAGCATCGGTCGCACCGACTTACCCACTGGCAATTTGGAACAATTATTAAACAGCATTAAAACCCAATTGTTCACCCTGCCCGGCGAAATGCCGGCCTTCCCCGGACACGGCGAAGCGACTACCATCGAGCGAGAACGCAAAACCAATCCATTTTTTAATAATTAATTGGAAATGAGCTAGGATGCCAGTCCCACTCTTCCCAGTCAATAAACGTAAATCAACAAGACAAACAACTACCACTCACTATAGCGAAACAACCTAGTGGGATGGTATACGTACGAAAATAAACCTAAATTTTTGCAAAAAAATTTATTACATTAAAATGAGTTAGGATGCTAGTCCCACTTTTTCCAGTTAACAAACGTAAACCAGTAATACAAACAACTACCACTCACCATAGCGAAACAACTTAGTGGGATGGTATACGGAATGAGAATCAACTTAAATTTTTGCAAAAAAATTTATTACATTAAAATGAGCTAGGAGATTTTACCATGACAAAAACTGTTTTATATGTTGTGCGCCACGGAAAAACAATGTTTAATGCATTAACCCGTGTTCAAGGCTGGTGTGATACGCCTTTAACCAAAGAAGGTCAACAGGGAATTCACTTTGCGGCTCTTGGTTTGCGGGAGATTCCTTTTGAAGAAGCCTATTCTTCTGATAGCGGCCGAGCAATTGAAACCTCTCGCATCCTTTTGGGAGAACATTTTAATGGCCGTCAAATTCCTTATACGACAGATCCCCGTATTCGTGAATGGTGTTTTGGTTCCCTTGAAGGCGGTTTTGATGCTGAAATGTGGGGCATTATTCCCCGAGTTTTAGATATTAATCCAGACACACCAATGAATCAAATGGATTTCAAGGAAGTAGCGGATGCTATTTATCAAGCTGATACTGCCAATTGGGCGGAGACTTACGAACAATTGCGCCAACGAGTTTGGACAGGCTTTGAAGATATTGCTTTCAAACGAGAAAAAGCTGGTGGCGGCAATGTCTTAGTTGTCTCCCATGGTTTAACTATTGGCTTTTTATTAGGTCTGATTGATAATCAGCAGCCGATGGGCACCGGCATTGAAAATGGCTCGGTCACAAAACTCAGCTACGAAAATGGTAAATTTTCGATTGAAGGGATTAATGATGTTAGCCATATTGAAGCGGGCAAAAAAATTTCCCACGAGCTATTACAATAATATTATTTGATAATCTGCCGCAGGTGGTAAATGAGCTGTGTTAAACTGTCTCCTTTCGGAAAACCTGCTGGCAGTTTTTTTATTTTTTCTAATAGCATTGGTTTTTTTCAAGATTATCGGTATACTAGAAAAGGTATTTCAGTTATTTGATTCGCTTATTTATAATTACCCTGATGAAAGGAATGAAAAAATGGTTTTATTTGTAAATATTATTAAAGCAGTCTTCTTTGGGATTGTTGAAGGCATCACCGAATGGCTGCCGATAAGTAGTACCGGTCATTTAATTTTGCTGGATGAATTCATTAAAATGGATTTGTCGGCCGAATTTATGAACATGTTTAATGTGGTCATTCAGTTGGGGGCGATAATGGCCGTTGTTGTCCTCTATTTCGATAAGTTAAATCCTTTTTCTCAAACTAAAACAGAAATTGAGAAAAAAGATACGTGGAGTTTGTGGAGTAAAGTCGTCATTGCATTTATCCCCTCTGGTATTATCGGACTGCTGATTAATGATTTTTTAGAAGCTCATCTCCAAAACTTTGTTAGTGTGGCTATCGTCCTGATTATTTATGGGATTGCCTTTATTATTGTTGAAAGAATCAATAAAACAAAAAAACCGAAGTGTACGGATTTAAATCGCTTCACCTATAAAGCAGCTTTGATTGTTGGCTTTTTCCAAGTCCTGTCGCTTGTTCCCGGAACCTCTCGTTCTGGTGCAACCATCTTGGGGGGCATTATGATTGGAGCTTCCCGCTTTGTAGCGACGGAGTTTTCTTTCTTCCTAGGAATTCCGACAATGTTCGCTGCCAGTGGCTACAAGATTTTGAAATTTATTGCAGCTGGCAATAGTTTCTCCATCGGCGAAATTGTCGTTTTGTTAGTCGGCACAGCCGTATCTTATTTTGTTTCAATTATTGCCATTCGCTTCTTGATGAACTATATCAAACGTAATGACTTTACAGTTTTTGGCTGGTACCGAATCGTGCTCGGAATTATTGTGCTCGGTTATTGGTTATTTACAAGTGTCCTTTAAGCTACTTATCTAAACCTCTTCTTTTCAGAAGAGGTTTTTTTGTATTGTAAATGATAATAATTATCGTTAGTGATTTGCGACAATACGATGAATAAACGATTTCATTCTTGAGTGATAATCACTTTCATTCTCAATTACGATATTTTATTATCAATTAGACTTTTTATATGATATGCTATATTTGTAAAGAGGAAATCGAAAAAATTATTGAACGAGGAGGAAAATCATCATGAGAAAAGCAGAAAAGCAAGCTGTGTTTTCAACAGTCGGCTGTTTAGTTTTTATGGTGTTGGGATTTATTTTAGAAAAGTTACAAGTAGGCAGTTATCCGCTGTTTTTCGCTGTGGCGATTTTTTCTGGAGGCTGGAAACAAACCACTGAAGGAATTAGTGAAATCATTCATGAGAAAACCTTAAATGTCGATTTATTAATGGCGCTAGCTGCAATTGGGGCTTGTATTATCGGCAATTGGTTTGAAGGTGCCATGCTGACCTTTATCTTTTGTCTCAGCGGTGCTTTAGAGGAATATACGACCAATAAAAGCAAAAAAGAAATTACCGCTTTAATGCAATTGAAACCAACGAAGGCCCTAAAATTATTGGCAAATGGCCGAACCGAAGAAGTGGAAGTTTCAGAATTAATTTTAGCCGATCAAGTTGTGGTACCAAAGGGTGCGGCTATTCCAATTGATGGTGAAATCATTCAAGGACGCACAACGATTGACGAAGCAGCCATCAGCGGCGAGTCTGTGCCAGTGGAAAAAAGTGTTGGCGCAGAAGTTTTTGGCGGAACCACCAACACAGGTAACGCCTTTACCATGAGCGTTTCTAAAACTAGTGAAGATACGTTGTTTGCAAAAATTATTCGGCTAGTCGAGGATGCCCAAAATACACCCACACAAACCGCTTCCTTTATTGGAAAGATTGAAAACATTTATGTGAAGGCTGTTTTAGTTCTGGTTCCCCTATCAATTATTTTAAGTCATTTTTTATTAGGCTGGAGCTTCCAAGAAAGTTTTTATCGGGGAATGGTGCTGTTAGTTGTAGCCTCCCCTTGTGCCCTCGTTGCAGCGGCAACCCCAGCAACTCTGGCGGCCATTTCTAATGGCGCCAGAAACGGTGTGCTCTTTAAAGGCGGCACCTATTTAGAAAATCTAGCGCAATTAAAAGCAATTGCCTTTGATAAAACAGGAACCTTAACCAGAGGGAAACCAACTGTTACCGATAGCCTGTTTTTAGGAGACAAAAAAACAGCTATTGATGTGCTAGTTGCCTTAGAATCTAAAACGACCCATCCACTGGCCGAAGCAATTGTGGACCACTTTATCATTGACTTACCTGAAGAGTTAAAACAAGTTGATGTGACTGAAATTGCTGGCTTTGGTGTTCAAGCTGAAATCGATGGCCATTTATGGAAAATCGGTAAGCATGCCTTTGATCCAAAAAGCACTCAAGTCTCAGCAGAAGTATTAGATAAGATTACTTATTTTCAAGATTCCGGAAAAACAGTCATCTACTTAGCCAAAGAGGATCAACTACAAGCTGTCATTGCCCTCTTTGATGTTGCTAAAGCTGAGGCTCGCCAAGTCGTTCAGTATTTTAATCAACAAGGTGTTCACACTACTATGATGACAGGGGACCATCAAGGGACTGCCAAGGTTATCGCAAAAGAAATTGGGATTCAAAAATATTACGCTGATTGTTTGCCGGAAGATAAAACGAATTTGATTGCTGCTGAAAAAGAAAATTATCAAGTCAACGCCATGGTCGGCGATGGCATTAATGATGCCCCTGCCCTTGCGACGTCCTCAATCGGAATTGCCATGGGAGAAGGAACCGATATTGCGATGGATGTGGCTGATGTTGTCTTAATCAAAAATGATTTAAGCAAATTACAGATGAGTCACCAGCTGTCAAAAAAATTACAGCGAATTGTAAAACAAAATATTGTGTTCTCATTAGCAGTTATTTTGTTGCTAGTGCTATCAAACTTTTTCCAAATCATTAGCCTACCTCTTGGTGTCGTTGGTCACGAAGGCAGCACAATTTTAGTTATTCTAAACGGCCTGCGTCTGTTGCGGACAATTAAAACACCTGATTATCAGGATAAGCAACCGAAAAATCCGCAAGATTGTCAAAATTGTGAGCTCTATAAATTAGAAAAATGTGCAAATTTTCACTGTTAAGGAAAAAAACTTGTCACATGTATTGCAAAGACATCAGCCTTTAGGTATAATGATTACTGTTGATTATGCCACGTGCATAAGATCCTACTTATCGGAGGTGAAAAAATGCCAAACATTGAATCTGCAATCAAACGTGTTCGTACAAGCGAAATCGCTGGTGCGAAAAATTCATCTCAAAAAAGCGCAATGCGCACTGCAATCAAGAAATTTGAAGATGCAGTTGCTGCTGGAGCTGACAACGTAGATGCACTATATAAAGATGCTGTTACAGCAATCGACAAGGCTGAGACTAAAGGATTAATCCATAAGAACAAAGCTGGTCGTGACAAATCTCGTTTAAGCAAACAATTAGCTAAATAAGGTTTAAAAAAAAGCAATCAAGTAAAATTGATTGCTTTTTTGCTACCCTCAGCTATTTAAAAAATGATTAAGTGTAACTCGGCAAGCAACTAAAAATCTAAGCTCGCTTTTGGTTGCCAACCATCACTCTTCATATTCTGCCGGTAATTCATTTTGCATCCCCTTATTAACAAAAGAAATATCAGCTTTTTTCAGTCTACTTTCACTTCAACAAAAAATTATTTTCCAAAGCAATTTAAACTTCAATCTAAATTCTGGTTAACTCACTTTTCCCACAGTATTTAAGACAAATAGTTGAAAGAGAATTTCCTTATCCCCCTGCCCTGTTTTAAACCGGTAGTCATTTTCCACCAACTGGTCAAAGATTGTTTCTAGAGTCTCCAATTGAAACCGCCGCACTTCCTGCATCGCCAATTTCACTCGATAGGGATGAATCGACAATGTGCTGGCAATATTTCCTTGCTGATAGCCAATACCCACTAAAATTTTAGTTTGTAGATACAGACGCACCTGACTAATCAAAATGCTGTTGATTTTGATTGTTTCTTCCCCCTGCAGCAATAAATCATCATAAAGCCGCAACGCCGCCTCAGCTTTTCCCTGCAGAACAAAATTGGTCATATCAAAAATATTATGCTCTAAGGTTTTAGGAATTAAATCTTGGATTATTTCCTGGGTAATTTCACCATGGGCACCAACATTTGTAACAAGTTTTTGAAATTCCCCCATGATTTTAGACAAACTCAAATCAGTCAAACGCAATATCAATTCTAAATTGTCTGAACTGATGCTAATCTGTTCTGTAGCAAACAGTTCTAGTAGCAGCTTTTTCAACTCCCCTTCAGTTGGAGGTTTAGTTTCAATTAAAGTAGCCGTTTTTTTTAATGTCTTGGTGACTTTTTTACGTTCATCAAGTTTTTCATAAGGAGCAAAAATCACCAGCACTGTCGACTCTACCGGCTGCTGTAAATAGGCAATAAATTCAGCCAGGTTTTCCTGTTCTTTTTGATTTTTAGCCCCCGTTAAAAAATCAGGGTTTTCAACAAAAACTAAGCGGTGATCACCAAAAAAAGGCATGCTCTCTACTTCATTCATAACCTCAGCTAGTCTGTCTTCTCTGAGGTCAAAGGCCGCAAAGTTTAAATCTGCTTCGTCTACAACTTGCGTCTTCTTCAAAAAAGCCTGTCGCACTTCATCCTGCAGATATTTTTCAGTTCCTAAAATTAGATAAATCTGCTCTAAATTATCCTGTATGGCTTTCATACCTTGTTGTACATTCACATCAGTTCACTTCCTCATGTGTTATCCTATCATGACAATACAGGTTTGACTAGTTGTTAAATACATCTGGCTTTATTCCTGTTGAACGACTGTTTGAATATCCTTCAAATTAAAGTTTCCATCTGAAAAATAAATCATGCCATCACGATCTGTACGCAGCACCCTACTGTCTTTAAGGGTTGCTAAAACCTCTGGATGAGGATGTCCAAAGCGGTTATCTTGCCCACAGCAAATAATCGCTACAGTTGTCTCTAGCTGATTAACAAATTCCGGAGTGGTCGAGGTTTTACTACCATGGTGGCCGACTTTCAAAATATCAGCAGACAAGTTTGGATAATTTACCAAAAGCTCTTGCTCTCCTGCTGCTTCAAGATCACCAGTCAAAAGTAGTGAACGCTCCTGTAACTTCGTCCATAAAACTAATGAATCATTGTTTTCTCCTAAGACATTTTTTGATGGATACAGTATCTGAAATTTGAAATAATCGCCAATAACATCACCAGCTTGAACAAGTTGTAATCTTCCGTTTTGTGCTGTAAAATCTTTTAAAAAGTCGTGCATTTTCCCATTATTTTGAACACCGTTTGCTAGATAAAGCTCATTGACTGAGAAGTTTTCTAAAAGATTTCTTGTTTCTCCCATATGATCTTCATCCGCATGGGTAATAATCAATTTGTCGATGGTTTTTACTCCCCGAGATTGAATAAAGGGAATTAAATTGTATTCCGAGGGACTTTGGCTGTGGCGCTCTTGCCAGCCTTCTCTGGAGAAATTCAGTCGACCTCCTGTATCGATTAAAATCGTCTCTTGTAAAAATGGCGCTTCAAAGTAAATGGCGTCGCCCTGACCGACATCAACAAATGCAAAAAAGTAGTCTGTTTTAAAATGATGTTTGTAAGTTGGTAAAAGTAATATCAACAGGATGGTGATAGCAAGCTGCCAGTTTCCCTTTCTTATTACAAAGATAAAGAGCAGACTGCACATCAGCAAAAACAGAAGCATCACAGAGCTAATGATACTCAAACTTAAAGATAAACCAGAGAATACTTTTAAAAAACTTTCAGTAGCAAAAAGTAAAAACTCTAAAAAATCCTGATATAGGCCAAAAACAGCGAAGTCTTTTAAAAGACTGACCGGCAGGCAGAACAGAAGCGACGGAAACAGAATGTTTTTGAATATCGGAAAGAAAAGGACGCTAAAGAAAGCTCCTAAAATCGGTATTTGATAGAAGCTAATTGCAAAGATAGGAATTAGACAAACTTGTAAAATCATGTTTCTCTTCAAAGGTGCAAAGGTTTCAAATTCAATTTGGTTTAGTTCCAACAATAAGAAACTCAAAGCAAATGAAATAATTCCTGATAGTGAAAGAAACGCTAAGGGACGTAGCATTAGAACTATCAAAAGTGTGATACTAAATGAATCTAGCTTTGACAGTTGCCAATTGAACAATTGTTTCAGCCTTTGTAATAAGAAGGCTATTCCACCTCTCAATACTGGAATACCAGCACCACAAAGAATCATGATTGAAAAGACTAAGACACCTATAGGAACAATTGAGGCTTCTATGGACAGGTGGCAACGACGCATTATCCAGTAAAATAGGTTTGCTATCATGACAATATGGATACCCGACATACTGATTAATTGGGTCAGGCCAACGCCGGAATAGACTTTCCTTAATTCCTGAAAACTCTGCTGTCGGTAACCTAAAATAAGTGGTTCCAAATAGCTTCGTAATTTTTTAGAAAAAGTTTTTTGGAGATATACTATTAATTGTCGCCGGATTTTACTTAAACTAATTGAATCTTTTTCTCCTTTGATTTGGTAGGTCTCTATCGTTAAAATACCCGCCTGCCCCATTGTCTTTAAGTAATCTTGGTAATTAAACCCTCCTAGATTGCATTGGCCATCCGCCTCACTGAGTTCTCCTTCAACAGTTAGCGTACTATTTTGAGAATAGTACTGCCAATGTTCTTTTTCAGCTTCACTTTTAACCACCAACCTCGTCAGATAGTTTTTCTTAGTTGAGAGATCTTGGCTGGTAAAAGATACTAAGTCCCCATTGACTTTGATACTATCTGGTTGAATTTGAACTATAAAACAATTAGTCGCTAACTCTTCTTCAGTCAATTTAGTTTTAGCCAACGCAATACTTGTCAAACTACACAAAAAAAAGCTGCAAACAATTGCAAGAAGCCATAACTTCCTACTGCGTTTACAGCATAAATGTATCAATAAATAACTAGTGACTACGGCTAGCCAAAGACTTGGTGCAATTAAAAGCCCCGCTAAAGCAGCCGAAAAAATCACAGGAAACAGCCAATAATTTGTCAGCTTATTCCCCAAAAAAATCCTCCTCGACTCCTAAACGGATTTTTGAAAAGTATTTCTTGTCCAGTTTAACTTGATTGACCTCAGCTCCGACTTGTCGAATAAGTTCCAGAGCATATGGATCATTATGATAATCATGGAGATAATGAATTTTCTTAATGCCAGCCTGTAAAATGGCCTTCGTGCAAGGCAAGCACGGAAAATGCGTGACGTAAATTTCAGCGCCCTCAGTGGCAATGCCGAATTTGGCGCATTGTAAAAGAGCATTCATCTCAGCGTGAATCGTTCTCAAACAATGTCCATCAACCATATAGCAGCCCTCGTCAATGCAGTGGACATCTCCAGAAACCGAGCCATTGTAGCCGCCAGCGATAATCCGTTTATCACGAACTAATGTTGCACCTACTTCAAGACGCTTACAGGTACTGCGCAAAGCTAACAGAATGGCTTGGGCCATAAAATATTGGTCCCAAGGAATCCTCTGTTCCTGAGATTTATCTACAGATTTATTTTCTTGTGTCATAAAATTCCTCTTTTCAAGTAGTAATTGAATAACAATTTATTACCATTATCCTATCAAATTTTCAATTGTTTGAACATCCCTTTTACAAATTCATCTTAGGAAGTTTCTCCGTTGTTTAGTTTTCAAGGAACAGGCTTTTAAGAGCTACTGAAGTTGGCTGGCTATTTATAAATACGCAATTTTGCTAAAATTTCAAAAAAAGAGCCTGTGATATTAGTTTCTTTAACAGATGAAATCCCGAACTATATTTTATTTGCTCCTGAGGTCCAATGTGTCCGAATCGCAAATTGACACTAGCTAGTGGTTTCACTAGCTGTAGTTCATAAAGTTCGGCTCTGTTCTAACTAATGTCACAGCCTCTGGTAGCTTTATTTTTCAAATTAAATGGCGAGCTTTTAGAAGTCTCGTAATCAAAGCTCCCACTATCACAATGAAAACCAAAAGGACAACTGCTACGAATCCAATCACCAACACTTGCAATGCCCAGGAGCTTTGAAAAAAGTTCTCTAAAGGTTCGATTAGAAATGTTTTTGCAAAGGCTGGGATAGCTTCAGTCTGAAGACTTTGTAAAGCTTGACGGATCTCAGGTAAGCCAAAATCAGGGCCTAATTCGTAGGACCAAGGACCAACGCTCTGATTTCCTAAAGCAAAAAAGCCCAACGCGAAATTACCTAGACTAAAATACCCAATAGCTAAATTGCCGAAAGCTAGAAGTGCCAAAGCAAAGTTACCAAAAGAAACTATACCAGCTGCAAAATTGCTGAATGCAAGGACTCCAACAGCCGCAACTCCACCTGCGACAATTCCAATTGAGGCAATTCCGATGGAAAAAATACCGCAGCTTAAAAGGCCAACTGAAAAAATCCCTTTGGAAATTAGCCCAGCACTAAAAATGCCTTTTGCAGTAGGAAGATACTGACTGCGCTTCTTAAAGTCCAACTGGCGATTGACAAACAGCAGACGATATCGCAACAATTCCCCTAGGTTGGGAATCACCAAATGTAATAGAGGCAATCCCCAAAGTAAAATGGAGCTGCGGTATTCGTAATAAAAATTCGGTTCCCGCTCTTCTAATAAATCATCGACTGACAAATTTAGTAAGTCAGCCACGTTTTTCAGCGTATCGATATCTGGCTTGCCTACTCCACTTTCCCACTTGGAAATAGTTTTATCCGATACAAATAATCTATCGGCTAATTGCTTTTGGGTCAGTTGCTGCTCCAGCCGATAGTTACGCAATTTTTCACCTAAGAAATTTTCCATATTTTTCCGCCTCAAACACCATCATTTTTTATTTTAAGCATAGCATTTTTTAAGAAAATAGAAAGAAAATATAGCGTTTTGGTTCTCTACGCTGAGTAGAATACCGATGTAGTGCTCTTCATCAGAAAAGTAGAAGCAGCTATATCAGACAGTAATAAAGTCTTTGAGCTTTTCCAAGGTTTTTTCACCGATACCAGAAACCTTCGTCAAGTCTTCAATGTTGGCAAAGCTACCGTTAGCTTGCCGATAATTGATAATATCTTGCGCTTTTTTCTCGCCAATACCTGAAAGAGTTTGTAATTCAGCTAAATCTGCGGTATTGATGTTTACCTTGTCAGCTTCACCAGATGGACCACCACTATTATCTGGTGATTGAAAGGTGTTCAGAGGTTCTTCTCCAACCTTTGGAACATAGATTACCTGCTGATCGGCTAGTTTGAGAGCAAAGTTCAGTTGGCTTTGGTCGGCCTCTGCCGTAAAGCCTCCCGCTAACTCAATCGCTTCAATCAGCCGACTTTCTGGAGCAATCTGATAAAGTCCCGGAATATGGACAGCCCCTTTGACATCAATATAGATAGGGCTGCTAGAGGATTCTATGGTACTACTCTCTTTTTCAATCAGCTGAGAAAAATCAGTCTCGTAGTTAAGCTCTTTTTGCTGATTGCGAAAAATCAAAAATCCGCCAATCACTGCTAAACCTAAAAACAAAAAAACATATAGTCTGAACTCTTTGATTTTCTCCCAAATTGATGACATGTTTTCCTCTGCTTTCTTTTCAAAATTTTAGTCATGCTAAAGATTCCTTTTTTTGTGCCTTGCTCTTTAACAATAAATACGCAAAATTTTAAATTCTTGACAGAATTTGAATAACTGCAACGTATAATGAAGTGAATAAGTAAAAAAAGGGGGTGAGCTGAATGTCTGATGAAGAAATTATCAATGGTTTATTGCAAGAGGATTACGCAGCCCTCGACCAATTAATTGATCGCTATGGCCGGCTCATTCTTTGGAGTATCCATAATATTTTGAATCAGCCAGAAGAATTTTTCTATCAAAAGGAAGCTGAAAATGAGACCTTTTTCAAGATTTGGCAAAATATTGCTGCTTACAATCCAGAAAAATCACAGTTTTCAACCTGGTTAGTTCAGATAAGTAAACATGTTGCATTGGACATTAAAAGAAAGTTGGTGCGCCTAAGAAAAGTTGAGCCAGTTTTGTCTATTGAAGACTCAGCTTTACTTTACGATGAAGGAGCGCCTTTTCTAAAGGAAAATTTTCTCGATTTAATTGCTTGCTTGAATACTGAAGACCAATTGATTTTTTTACAGCGCTACTACTATCAAGAGGCGCCGACTGACATTGCAGCAAGCCTAGATTTGAGTATCGAGACTATTTACAATCGCCTTTCTCGAGGACGCAAACGATTAAAGGAGGTCCTACAAAATGAAGCTAACCTATCGTAAATTGATGCAGGATGTAGGTGCAAACAAACTAAATGAAACAAGCAGTAGCTCCCTGGATGGATTAAAAAAACGAACAAAACAGTATATCTTTTTACAAAAAGTCCTAAGTCGCATAGAGGAGCTTTTAGCACCAGAAGAAACGATTCAAGCCTACCTGCCATTAGGAAATGATAGAAACTCTGTGGTTGCCAGCAGCGGTTGGGCTGGTCTTGCTTATGCCAGAAAAGACATCAGCAAAGAATATGTCGCCATATTCCATGATACCCGTGGCAATCGCTTGTTAATTTTCACAAATCAGCGGCTGATTTTTTTAACGATTATTGATTTTTTAGAAGAAGATAGTTATTTTAGCCATCCCTATGCGGACATCAAACAAATAAAATTAGCACCCTATGAGCTACGTTACTTTGATTGGCAGAAGAAACCCAAACGGCAAAAAATGACGTATTATATTTTGGACTTTCAAGCTGGCCAGCAAATTTTCCAAGAGATATTAAGCGAAGAAGATGCTCAAGTGTTTCAAGACAATCTGCAAAAAATTCCTTTGTTAAATTTAGTTCCTGTCTCGAAAAAAGTTCAGCGGGAAACCCTTTTTGACTATATTTTTAGCAATACCAGTTTGGCCTACAAAATAATATTCACAGTCTTTACGATTGGCCCCTTTTGTTTGTTGGTTCTCTTGATCATTCTTTTATTACAGGGGGCCCTTGGTGATTCCGGTCCTTATGCCGAATTTTTTAGAAATTTACATCCTTAAGTGATGAATATTTATATTATGTAAACTAGTTAATAGAATACAAAAAATAACAAAACTGCTCATCAACCTCTTGCTAGGCAAGCATTGATGAGCAGTTTTGTTTAATCTGTTAAACCATTTAAGTAATCAAGAGCATCTTGGACAGTTGTTACCGGTACGATTTCCATATCCGTGCCAATTTTTTTTGCAGCGGCTACGGCATCTTCATAATCCTCGCCATCTGTTGGAGCAAAGAAAACAGCGGCACCACTTTGGCTAGCACTGACAACTTTTTTGTCAATACCACCAATTTGACCAACATTCCCTTCACTATCAATTGTGCCTGTACCAGCAATTTGCTGGCCGTGGCGTAAATCCCCTTCTGTCAATTGATCATAAATTTCTAACGTAAACATCAAACCGGCTGAGGGTCCGCCGATTGAGCCCGTGTCAATTTCAACAGTCGTATCTGATTCCAATTCAGTATCTTCGACAAGTGTAATGCCGATCCCAGCAGTTTCTGTGCCATCTTCCGCTGACAAAGTAATCAATTCCTCGGTGGCGGTCCGCTCCTCGCCATCGTGATAATAAGTGATGGTTAAGTCGTCCCCGATATTTTTGGCTTTTACATAGGCCATAAAATCCTCTTGACTTGCAAAGGTTTGTCCATCAGCTTGAGTAATCGTGTCGCCAACTGCTAAGTCACCATAAAAATTCGAGCTGTCCTGCACACTCATCACATAAATTCCTTTATAGGCAAACGTGTACTCGACTCCCGCTAAATTGAAAGCCTCTTGGATGGCGCTGTTTTTTGCCGCTGTCATTAAATATTGCTGCATTTGATTATACTCTTCTGAGCTGGCATCTCCCCGCATTTCTTGGACCGACTCCACGTCTGCAAACTCATTAAATTGAGCCCAAAGTAAGAGGACCGGTGTCGCACGTCGATAAGCGACGGAGGTTAATGAAAATGAGCCCTCTTCCGTGTCTTCTTCGCCATTTATGGTAACCATTGATTTTAAATCAATGGTTGAACCCGGTGATTGGACGTAATATGGCAACGGCAAGCCCACAAAGGCTAGGGCTAATAAAAATAAAAGGACGAATGAACCAATTTTGACTTGCTTTTTTTTGAAAAAATTTTTTAACGTGTTATTCTTTTCTGTCATGCTTCTTCAGTTCGCTTTCTTTGAATTGCTTGATTGATTACTGGCGGTAGATATTTTTCAACATTTCCACCAAATTGAATCACTTCTTTTAACATACTGGAGCTGATATGGGCGTATTCTTCTGAGGACAGTAAAATAACTGTCTCTAATTCGCTAGAAAGATGCTTATTAATTGCGGCAATGTCCCGCTCATATTCATAATCTTTGACGCTACGAATACCCCGCAGCAAGAAATTTGCGCCTAATTCCTTAGCTGAATCAACTGTCAGCTGACGACTCTGAGCGATTACTCGGACATTTTGAAAGTCCGCTAATGCCGCACTAGTTAACTGCAGTTTTTCTTCAGGGGTAAAAAAACTTTTTTTAGTCGTATTGACAAAAACCCCAACAATCACTTCATCAAAAATCAATGCACCTCGGCGGATGGTGTCTACATGACCATTTGTTAAAGGGTCAAAACTACCAGGAAACAATGCAATTTTTTTCATTCTTCAACCTCTTTTCTAAAAATAGTCACAGCCGTAATCCCATAGGTTTGACGGCGATTTTCGCTGAGGCCGGCAACTGGTTCTAATTCAACTGTTTTATCTGTTTCACAGACAATCAGACCACCTGGGGCTAATAAATTATTTTCAACTATGTACGTCATCTGCTGAGCAATTTTTTGCTTAGCGTAAGGTGGATCTAATAAAATTAAATCAAAAGCCAAATTATCGGTCTTAAATTCAGCTAACGCTTGATCGGCATCCCGTTTGATAACTTGAAATTTTTGCGGTTCTTTAGTGATGGCTATATTTTCTCGAATAATCTTAAGAGCTTGAAAATTTTTATCAACTAAATAAGCTTCGTCCATTCCCCGAGAGATGGCTTCAATTCCCAATCCGCCACTACCGGCGTATAGATCCAAAACCTGACCGCCATCAAAATAAGGCCCAATCATATTGAAAATGGATTCCTTGACTTTATCAGTTGTGGGGCGAGTGTTGTCGCCGCTTAAGGCTTTCAAGCGCCTTCCCCGATACTCTCCTGCTACTACTCGCATCTTAACCTCCTGCAAACTTACTTCAATATCTTAACATGAAAAAGGATGAAAAACACCTGAGATACTCAAGTCCTTTCATCCCCGTTTTATACGCCTTCTGCCAGGCGTATTTCTGTACTTAACTCTTCCACTTCAAAGCCTTCATCATCATCCATTTGATAGGCGGCTCTGGTACCGATTTTTTCAGCAAAATTCATTTCTACATCCGGCCGATAAGATGGCTCGACACTGCGGACAAAATGTAATTTTTCAATGCGTTCTTTGATGTCTGTTACTTCCTCTTCGTTGACATAAAGCAAGACATATTTCATTCTTCGCGATAAATAATGTACCAAGCCAAAACGTTTGAGATTTTTTAACTGTTTAAAGCTGTAAACCCAGACAATTAACCCTCGCCGTTTTTGAACTTCAAATTTTGGTTCAACTATTTCGATTGTTTCATGCGTTTCATTTTCAACTGGCATGACAATTACCTCCACAACCTGCGTGACTGCCGCCTTCAAAGAAGGGATTGCCGGCATCCACTTTAATATTTTTTGAAATATGACTGGCCACCGCCAAACAAATCTCATCTAAAGCACCTTGAAAAGCGGTTTCGGCTTCTCGAAAGTCAGCGACCTCCGGATTTAAATCAAGGGCCCGCTTGCTCTTTCTAAGCACGCGATTTTTTTCCCGGTAATCGGGCGCATAAATTCCATAATCGGCAATTTTATCAAAAGCATTTTTCTTCTGCTGAAAATCCAGCAATAACGCTTGAGTGTCTTGATTGGCCAGCTGGCTTTTATTTTGTAGATAACTATCATATAGAGGGCTCTTTAAAAGTTCAGCGACAAGTTTGTCGCATTGATCTTCTAAAGCAAATAATTCTTCATTAATAATCACTGCTATCACTAACCTTCGTCTCGATTTGTTGCTGTAATAAGACTACCATATCTTCTTGATTAAATGCAATCGCTAATGATTCATCTTCACCGATAAAATGATTGTGAAGATAAGGATCACTGTACCAATTGAGGATGCTAAAGGTTACATCCGGAACAGGCTTCGCTGCTAATAGCCATTGTTCGGAAGTGATGCTAGTTTCTAAAAAATCACTTTGATTTAATAGCTGTTGCTGCAGGTAAGGAACGCCTGGTTGCAATTCCTGCCATTCCCGCAGTGCAGCATCCTCTAATAAGGTTTCCGGCTGCAGTTTTAGTTGCGCCGCCAATTGGCTCGTTTGTTCATAGAGTAAGCCGTCCGTTTGATAGCTGCTCAATTTTTCTAAATTTCGCAGATAATTTACCAAACTTATGCCCCGAGCACTGTTGGCTGTATCAATAGCCGCCCATTGCTCATCAGCTAGTTCAGCCGTCTGATAGCCAGTAAGCGGCTCGCTATTCCACTGGTAAGGCATAATTTGCAAAAGCATTTCTTGATTGAGATAGGCCATCCCGTACAGCTGGCCATTTTGCTGACCAAAAAATAAAATGGCAAAGGTATCATTATCAAAGGCTACTAGCGGCCGATAATTCATATCTTCTTCAGAAAGTTCGACTGACACTGGTTGTTCATTATAATCAAAATCAAAATTTGAAAATAAGGTCGTTACTGAGGTCAAATCAGTTAAATCCATTCCAAAATGAAAAGGCGCAATTCGGTCGCTAGAATCTCCAGCAACTTTAATTGCCATCACCGTATCATTTTTAATGTTGGCCTCAATGAAAATGTTTCTAACTGGATCTTCGTACGTAGCAATGCTATATCCAAAGCCTGTATCCTGTGCGGCAATCGGCGCTCCAAATTCTTCATTTAAGCGGCTAATCCCTTGATTGAGATAAATAGCAAATCCCTCAGTTGGAATCGTTTCATAACTAAGGGATTGATTATAGGGTAAAGTATCGACTGCTTCGTCTGTTGGACTAGCTAAGTCAGGTGGGAAAAAGACGGGTTCCAGATAAAAAGCAATCAAGACTACGGCAAAAATTGCTAAAAATCCTAAAAACTTTTTCATCTTTTTCCCCCTTTACTTTTACTATTTTTCTGTTATTTCAATCAATAAATCACCGGAAGCAATCGCTTCGCCATTTGCTACATAAATATGCTTGACTTCACCGTCGAAGCGGGCTTCGATAGCTGTTTCCATCTTCATGGCTTCTGTAACCATCAAGGTGTCACCCTTTTGAACAAGGGCTCCTTTTTTAACAAGAACCTCTAAGACCGAGCCTGACATGGTGGCACCAATTTGTTCTTTATTAGTTGGTTCCGCTTTGCGTTTCGTTTGAACGGAGCTGACGATTGAACGGTCTTTGATGACAATTTCTCGACGCTGACCATTCAAATTAAAGAAGAGTGTCCGATTGCCTTCGATGTCTGGTTCGCCGATTTCATCTAGACGAATAATCAGGGTCTTCCCTTGCTCGATAGTGACCGGTACAGATTCCCCTAAGCGCATGCCGTGGAAGAAGGTCGGCGTATCTAAAAGTGTTACATCTCCAAAATTACTATAAGAAGTTTGATAATCCAAAAAGACCTGTGGATACATCAAGTAACTTAAAATTTCTTCTTGTTTCGGTTCAAAGCCGATTTTTTCCTGTAATTCCTTTTTCACCTGCTCAAAGGAAACAGGTTCAGCTAATTCTCCAGGACGTTGCGTGAAGGCTGGACGGCCCTTCAAAATAATCCGTTGTAGTTTTTCAGGAAATCCGCCAGTTGGCTGACCTAAAGCCCCTTGGAAAAAGGTGACCACAGAATCTGGGAAGCTAAGCTCCTCCCCTTTTTCATAAATGTCTGCTTCACTCAACTGATTTTGCACCATAAATAATGCCATATCACCGACGACCTTTGAAGAAGGCGTCACTTTGACAATGTCACCAAACATCAAATTTACTGTATGATACATTTCCTTGATTTCATCCCACTTAGCACCAAGCCCAACTGCTTTAGCCTGTTGCTGTAAATTGGAATATTGTCCACCGGGCATTTCATGGAGATAAACTTCTGTTTGTGGAGCATTTAAACCATTTTCAAACGGCGCATAATACTGGCGCACATCTTCCCAATAATGATTTAATTTTTGGGTATTTTGAATGTTGATTTCTGGTGCACGTTCGCCGTAAGCTAAAGCGTAATAAAGACTACTCATACTCGGCTGACTCGTAGCACCGCTCATAGAACTCATAGCCACATCAACAATATCAACTCCAGCATTAACGGCTTCGGCATAAGTCATAATGCCGTTTCCACTTGTATCATGAGTATGAAGATGGATAGGCACATCGACGGTCGCTTTCAGTTCGCTAATTAAGCGATAAGCGGCTTGTGGTTTTAATAAGCCTGCCATATCCTTAATCGCAATTATATGAGCTCCCATGCCTTGTAAATCTTTAGCCATCTCTTTATAGTAGGTAACATTGTATTTTGCTCTTTGAGGATCTAATAAATCGCCAGTGTAACAAATGGCGGCCTCAGCAATTTTGCCGGTGTCACGAACAGCTTGAATACTTTTTTCCATCTGCGGCAGCCAGTTTAAGCTATCAAAAATACGGAAAACATCAATTCCTTGCTTCGCTGCTTCATTGATAAATTCGACTAACACATTATCTGGATAGTTGGAATAACCAACAGCATTTGAACCTCTAAAGAGCATTTGCAGCAATGTATTTGGCATCAATTTACGGATAATCCGCAGCCGCTCCCAGGGATTTTCATTTAAGAAGCGATAAGCGACATCAAAGGTTGCTCCACCCCACATTTCACTTGAAAATAATTCTGGTAAAGCTTGTTCGGTCAAGCTGCTGATTTCTTTAAAGTCCTGCGTTCTAACCCGGGTTGCCAATAAACTTTGATGGGCATCTCTGAAGGTTGTGTCCGTCAATAATAAGTTTGGCTGCTCTTTGACCCAAGTGACAACTGCGTCAGCACCTTGTTGATCTAAGATATTTTTGGCGGTTTGATAATTTTCTTTTAACACCAAATCAGTTGGAATCCGCGGTTGATCAAAATATTTTTTAGTAGTTTTTTCAATTCCCGGAAATCCATTGATGGTAATTTCACCAATATACTTCATCGTCTTGTTGCCTCGGTCTCGCAACCGAGGGAATTGGAATAATTCCGGAGAGTTATCAATGAAAGTGGTCTTTGCATCGCCGCTTCTAAAAGTTGGATGCATAATCACTTTTTGCAGGAAAGGAATATTGGTTTTGACACCACGAATGCGAAACTCAACTAAGCAACGACGCATTTTTTGAATGGCGTCTTCTAGAGAATGCCCGTGGGTACAAACCTTCACCAATAAAGAATCAAAGAAAGGTGTTACAACAGCACCAGAATAAGCATTGCCGACATCTAAACGAACACCAAAGCCGCCTGGTGAACGATAGGTATCAATTTTTCCAGTATCCGGCATAAAATTATTTAAGGGGTCTTCCGTGGTAATCCGGCACTGAATCGCTGCCCCTTTAATTTTTATCTCGTCTTGTTTCGGTAATCCAATTTCCTTATGCAAATCTTTGCCTTGAGCAATTTGCAGTTGACTGGTGACAATATCAATATCCGTAATCATCTCGGTAATGGTATGTTCCACTTGGACCCGCGGATTGACTTCAATAAAATAGAAGTGATCACCTTCAACTAAAAATTCAACGGTGCCGGCATTGACATAGCCGACATGTTTCATTAACTGAACGGCAGCATCACAAATCGCTGTTCTTTGAGTTGGCGTTAAGGATACACAGGGAGCTACCTCGACAACTTTTTGATGGCGACGTTGAACAGAACAATCCCGTTCAAATAAGTGCAGCACATTCCCGTGTGTGTCCCCTAAAATTTGAACTTCGATATGTTTGGGATTGCCGATATATTTTTCAACATAGACTTCATCGCTACCAAAAGCCGCCTTTGCTTCACTTTTCGCCCGCTCGTAGCCTTCTTTGGCCCCTTTTTCGTCAAGGCCCACCCGCATACCACGACCGCCGCCGCCTAATGCAGCTTTAATCATAATTGGATAGCCGTGGGTGTTGGCAAAATCCAGCACTTCAGAAATATCAGCCACCGGACCATCAGTTCCTGGGATTGAAGCAATTCCAGCTGCAATCGCCGCTTCTTTGGCTTTAATTTTATCACCAAAAATATCCAGCTGATGCAGCGTCGGGCCAACAAAAGTTAGGCCCTCTTCTTGACAACGTCTGGCGAAGTCAATATTTTCCGATAACAATCCATATCCCGGATGGATGGCATCTGCTCCGCTCATTTTGGCTATGCGAATAATATCTTCAATATCCAAGTAGGCATCAATCGGTTTGTGGCCAACGCCCACCAAATAGGCTTCATCGGCTTTAAAACGATGAACCGAGTATTCATCCTCTGCTGCGTAAATCCCCACCGTTTGAATTTGTAATTCCGTACAGGCCCGAAAAACACGAATCGCAATTTCACCACGGTTTGCAACAAGAACTTTTTTCATCAGATCACTCCTTCAAAATTATAACAAGCTTCATTTTATTTCACAGCAATTGCTTGCTGTTGAATGTCTTCCATAAAGCGTTGGCGTTTTTCATCTGCACTAATATTTAAGGCAATGCCGACACAAATTGACAGACATAATAAACTAGATCCCCCTTGACTGATAAATGGGAACGTAATCCCAGTCAGTGGAATAATACCGCTGATGCCGCCAAGGTTAATAAAAATTTGAATGATAAACAAGCTGGCAATTCCGATACACATCAAAGAATTGAAGGGACTGCGGGCACGGATTCCTACTAATAAAATTCGAGCAATCATAAAAATAAGCAGTGCCAAGACTAATAAGGCGACGATTAGGCCTAACTCTTCCATCAAAATGGCAAAGATATAATCGGTTTGAGCTTCACTTAAAAAGCCTCGTTTTTGAATACTATTTCCTAAGCCTAGACCAAAAAGTCCGCCGTTAAACATGGCGTAATAGCCATTAGCCAGCTGATGACCTGTATTTAAGTCATCGACAAAAGGATTAGAGAAAATGGCAAAACGGTCATAGACATATTGCCAGCGTTGAGGAATAATATTTTCCCCGAAATGCAAAACAAATTGAATGACACCTACACTAGCGAGAATTCCCCCGAGGCCGATGATAATCGAATACCAATAGTTTATTCCGCTGGCTAAAACCATAATCATCATCAGTAACACGATGATGGCGGTATTTCCTAAGTCTGGTTGAATGACAATCAATAAAGTTAACGCCCCGAGCATCAAAAGTGGTCGGTTAATCGATTGTTTAAAATCCTTTTGAATCATCTCCTGTCTTCTGGATAAGACAAAAGCCAAATACCAAATGACCACTACTTTAAAATACTCCGCCGGCTGAATAGTTCCCAATCCTCCGGGTATGGTGATCCAACCACGGGCACCGTTTACCGGGTCCATAAACAATACTAGAACTAATAGAAAAACCATCACGGCAATCGCTAAAATAATCATCCGCTGATTTTTCAACACATCAATTTTCAAGCGATAGATAAAGAAAATCGCAACTAAACTGATGATCCAAAAAGCCAGCTGTTTAAGAGCATCTGAAGCACTGGCAGCACTCTCTGCTGAAGTTGAAATTGATGTGGTACTGTAAACCATTAATAATCCTAAAACACATAGAATAATATAAGGAATCAAGATACCATAATCTAAAAAATGGCGCTTTTTAATCTTAGACAAGTATTAACCCTCCTTACCTAAGTCAACCTTGTCTTGGGTTTCCTCATACACTTCATTATATAATTGATTTAATTCGCGTTCTAAATCGCTCATTAACTGATTGCCATGCTCTCGGGTCACAATTCCTAAACGAATTGCATAGGTGACTTGCCGGGAAAAGCCGTACATCTGTGTATCAACGACTTCCTCGAAGGCTTTGCACTGAGCAATACATAACCTATTATTCTGATTGCGAATTAACATTTTAATCCGTTCGGCATCTTCCAATAACAGCTCAACAGCGTAATCTGAAGAAATATTATCCATCAGCTTCTACCTCCTATCTTAATAACACATTATAGCACAACAACTAGGAAAATAATTCGCTCTTTTGCAGTGATATACTTAGAAAAACTTATAACAACGGCTTCTAAAGACTTGGTTAAATTTTTAAAAAGATTTTTCTTTTGTGAAACATCGGCGTTTTGTGAAACTTAATAATAGGTTTTTCGTTTAGCTAAAAAGAAAAAGATTGGTGCTACAATCTTTTTAAGTTATTCTTTTCCACAGTTCGCCTTTGAAGCGTTTGCATTTTTTGTAAAAAAACAATCCAAACAGTTAATCAACTGCCAGGATTGTTTTAAAAATAGTTTATTGAGCAACTTTTTTCTTTTTAGAAGCTTTTTCCCGTTCATTTTTGTTTAAGATATGTTTTCTTAAACGAATGCTTTCAGGTGTCACTTCGCAATATTCGTCATCATTTAGAAATTCTAATGATTCTTCTAAGGTTAAAATCTTCGGACGCTTAATGACAGAAGTTTGGTCTTTGTTAGCAGAACGCACATTAGTCATTTGTTTTGCTTTAGTGATGTTAACAGTTAAGTCATTGTCACGGGCATTTTCACCAACAATCATACCTTCATAAACTTCTGTACCTGGTTCAACAAAAACGGTTCCCCGTTCTTCAATACTCATAATTGAGTAAGTTGTCGCTTTACCTTGGTCAATTGAAACCAACGCACCTTGATGGCGGCCGCCGATTTGCGCTTGAATCATTGGTAAATACTGGTCGAAGGTGTGGTGCATAATACCATAACCACGAGTCATTGATAAAAATTCAGTAGTGAAACCAAGTAAGCCACGAGCCGGTGCTAAGAAAATAATTCTAACTTGACCATTGCCAGTGTGAATCATATCTTGCATTTCGCCTTTACGCAGACCTAGAGATTCAATCACAGAGCCCATGTATTCTTCAGGTGTGTCAATTTGCACCCGTTCAAATGGTTCACATTTAACACCGTCAATTTCTCTTTCAATAACTTGCGGACGGGAAACTTGTAATTCATAACCTTCACGACGCATGTTTTCAATTAAAATGGATAAATGTAATTCGCCACGACCGGAAACGATCCATTGATCTGGGCCAGTTGGTTCAACTCTTAAAGAAACGTCTGTTTGTAATTGGGCCATCAAACGTTCTTCAATTTTACGAGCAGTCACGAATTTACCTTCACGACCGGCAAATGGTGAGTTGTTTACCAAGAAAGTCATTTGTAAAGTTGGTTCGTCAATGTGTAAAATCGGTAGGCCATCCTGATGGTCAATCGGTGTCACTGTTTCACCAACAAAGATGTCTTCCATCCCAGAAATTGCAATCAAGTCGCCGGCTTTGGCCTCTTGAATTTCTAAACGCTGTAAACCGAAGAAACCAAATAATTTAGTCACTCGGAACTTTTTGACTGTACCATCTAACTTAAGCAAAGCAACTTGGTCGCCAACTTTAATTTGACCACGGAAGACGCGGCCAATTCCGATACGGCCAACGTAGTCGTTGTAATCCAATAGAGAAACTTGGAATTGCAATGGTTCATCGCTATTGTCAACTGGCGCAGGAATATGTTCAATAATTGTATCAAAGACTGGTGCCATGCTGGCTTCTTGGTCTTCTGGATTATCTGACAAGCTAGAAGTGCCGTTGATTGCTGAAGCATAAATCACTGGAAAGTCCAATTGATCATCATCAGCGCCTAATTCGATGAATAATTCTAATACCTCATCGACCACATGTTCTGGACGAGCAGAAGGTTTGTCAATTTTATTTACGACAACAATTGGTGTTAAATGTTGTTCCAATGCTTTTTTCAAAACAAAACGAGTTTGTGGCATGGTTCCTTCATAAGCATCGACAACTAATAACACACCGTCAACCATCTTCATGATCCGTTCCACTTCACCACCGAAATCGGCATGTCCAGGAGTGTCCATGATATTGATACGGGTATCGTTGTAATCAACAGCTGTATTTTTGGCAAGAATGGTAATTCCCCGCTCTTTTTCTAAGGCGTTGGAATCCATTGCACGTTCTTGTAATTGGGTATGGGAATCTAACGTTTGGGATTGTTTCAATAGTTCATCAACCAAAGTCGTTTTACCATGGTCAACGTGGGCAATAATCGCAACATTGCGGATATCATTTCTTAAATTCAATTTTTTTGTCCCCTTTAAATTATAAAACTTGACTCGACTGCTTATTATACCAGAAAGAAACTATGAAATATAGTAGAAAGTTTCCGAAAACTTCCATAAAATCATTTTTACAGCTTTTTTATACTTTTTTCTCTGCCATCAAATTAAAAATATCCTCATAACAAGCTGGCGTTGCAATAATAAACGGTTCCCGCTGTGAAAATTTAACAGGCGTTCCATCTGCATTGGAATATTTAAAGCCAAAAACGGACAACAACACAATCCCGGCAGCATAATCCCATGGTGAAAGGTTCGACACATAAGAATGATGCGTCCCCTTTAGCATGGCAATCATCTCAATGCCGGCACAGCCGCTGACTCTCACCCCCATGCTAGCCTCGCCAATGTCATAAGCATTGAAGCGATTATGGGCATACATATAGGCATTCATTCCGACTAAACCTTCAGTCAGTTTTAAATCGGCTACCTTTTTTATTTGGCGATCATTGCAATAGACACCGACTTCCGGCCCACCCCAATACAATTCTTCCTTCATTACATCATAAATGAAGCCTAATTGACCGACACCTTCTTCAAAAATAGCTAACATGATACAAAAATTTTCTTTTTCTAAAACAAAATTTAAGGTGCCATCAATCGGATCAATGACATAGACACGGCCTTTTTTTATTGATTGATCGGAGTAACCTTCTTCTTCAGCCAAAAATGTTGCTGAAGAATCAACAGCCGCTATTTTATCAATTAGAAAGCGTTGTGTCGCCTTGTCCATATTGGTCACTAAATCCTTGCGATCACTTTTTTCTTGGATTGTTAATTCAGCGGTCAAAGATGTCTTAATCGTAGCGCCAGCTTCTTTTAACCAAGTAGAGATTTCTTTTACAGATGGTGTCATTTAACGAGTTCCCTTCATTCTTAAAATTTTTTGCGAATTTTTTTTGGCTGCTTGCACGGTTCGATACAGCGAATAACCAGACTCGCCTTCAAATTCTCGACCTAATTTTTTTTCCTCACCGATGCTTGGTACAACCCGCTTAAATTTTTGATACTTCATTAAAAAGAGCTCATTTTCTATGCCTTTTTCATAAGCAAGTTCAACAGCCTGCCACAAGTCAATAACTGTCACCATTTCTGCTGTTTGCCAATCTAAATCTAAAGGGTATTGATAGTCCTCCATAGAGCACCTCGTTTCGTTAAATTCTTTTTACAAAATAAAATGTGGGAAAAATGAGCAAATTCTTTGACCATCCATAATGTCTGCACTATACTCGGAAAATAGAATTTTCTGAAAATTCTCAAAGTCGTTTTAATTAAGGAGTAAGAATGATGGAAACAAAAACAAAACTAACAATAAAAGATTATGTGTACAAGGTTTCATTAGGAATTTCTAATGCTGTGTTGGTTGCTCTAGGGATTGGGTTATTATTTGATACGATTGGCGATTTTACAGGAATTGTCGCCTTCAACAATATTGGTACAATTGCGCAATTATTACTGGCTCCTGCCTTTGGTGCAGGCATTGCTTTTCAATTAGGAACCAACACATTAGTTGTCTTCAGTTCAATGATTGCCGCAACTGTCGGCAGCAATGCGGTTTTATTTTCGCAAACAAGTGCAGACGCTGTCGCTGTGACCGGGCAAGTTGCCACACAAGCCTCTGGTTTTGGAATTTTCACAACTGGTCAGCCTATTAGTGCAGTGTTAGCTGGGCTAATTGCAGCCCTTGTTGGAAAATGGTTAACAGGAAAAACACCATTAGATATGGTTTTGGTGCCCTTCGGTAGTCTTTTTGTCGGTGGTTTAGCGGGCGTTGGCTTAGCCTATGTCACCACACCGTTAATGTTAGCATTGAGTCAATTTATGGCCAACTCTATTACAATTTCGCCGATTATTGGATCAATTGTCATTTCAGTTGCTTGGAGCGCTCTGTTAATGACACCAGCTTCTTCAGCAGCTCTAGCGATTGCCCTACAACTAGATCCAACATCGTCAGCCGCAGCCTTAATCGGTTGCACCGCTCAATTCGTTGGTTTTACCGTCATGTCTTTTAAAGAAAATAAAGTTGGCGCCAATATTGCTCAAGGCTTGATTACCCCGAAAGTTCAATTTGCCAATTTAACGAAAAATCCGCAGCTAGTGATTCCGCCGTTTATTTCAGCTGCGATTTGCGCTCCAATTGCCACAGTTGTTATGAATCTGCGGGTTGGTTATCAATTGGCTGGCTTAGGTTTGAACTCACTGATTGCACCTTTGAATCTTTTAGCCAATGATACAACTGGCTTTATCGTTTATATCGGGATTGGTGTCTTCTTATCAGGAGCTATCACCTATGTCGTTTATCGCTTGATGAAAGCGGCCGGTAAAGTTCAAACAGGCGCCTTAACGATTGAAATGCAATAAACGAAAAATGAAACATAAGTAGTCCACTGTCGCTTCTTAGCTGTCTTCAGCTGAGAGGCGGCTTTTTTAATTGTTGTTACTGACGTTATTGTTATTATTTTCTTCAGATTTTACGTAATCCAAAGCTACTACAAAGCAAATAATTAATTCCTCTAAGTCTTCTTTAAGAATGGTCACCTCATAGGAATCACCCCAGCTGACCCATTTCTTATTGACAGTTGCTACTTCAGTCCCCTTTTGCATCATACTGAAGTTCATATTCCAAATATCACCTTGGATGGTTAAATTTTCTCCACTAATGTCATACTTAGCCTTTAAAAAACTTAATTTCTTTTCAATGACTACTTCTTGTGAGCCGACGGTAACAAAAAACTTCGGTAGCAGACTCACGACTTTTTTGGTAATGACGCCGACTTCTTTTCCTTGAGTATCAGTAATGTGAAACTCTTTCGGAATTTTCATAAAGCTACCTTTGACAAAGTAGCGATCATTAGCAGCTTCATCTTTGACGGTGAATTGTTCGCCGAGGCTGAAAACTTTTTGTTTGATGTATAATTTTTTCATAGAATCTCCTCATTTTCGCTTTTTCTGGAACCTTCTCTTCTATATTAATAGAAGAAATTTTTTTCAACAAGAAAAAAAGCTGCAGTTTTGACAGAAAATAAAGGTTTCATGGTACACTCTTTTTATAAGGGGGGATTCACATGCGAGCAAACAAAAACCGCAAAGTGCTAATGGGCTCAATAATTATTTTAGTGGCGATTGTGGCACTCATTTTATTTTTGGTATTTGGGACAGCTGGCGGTAAGAGATGGCAGAAAAATCTCGAATCGAGTCTTAATGATGGGTTGAACCGAGAAATCTTAGTCTATAACGCCGATGGTTCAGTGATTTACTCTGAGACTGGTAAGTTTGATATTAGTTATGGCGACGGTCGCTTAGAATACATCGATGCAGATACGGGACTGAAAACCAATATTTATATTGGCTACAATGCAACCGTGATTGTCAACGAATTAGAATAAGTGCAAAATAAAAAACCGGGTATGGCGACCCGGTTTTTTTGTGTGACAAAATGCTATTAAATATGAATTGGTAAACCTAATGCCAACTCAGAAGCATCCATAGTAATTTCACCCAAGGATGGATGAGGATGGATTGTTAGAGCAATATCTTCAGCGTTCATGCCTGATTCAACCGCTAAAGCCAATTCAGAAATCATATCGCTGGCACCAACACCGGCAATTTGAGCACCGATAACAACATTGCCGTCAACAGTTGTGACAAGACGCAGGAAGCCTTCCATTTTGTTTAATGAAATAGCCCGACCATTTCCAGCAAATGGGAATTTAAAACCTTTTGCTTCGATACCAGCCGCTTTTGCATCAGCAACAGTCATTCCGACAGAAGCTAATTCTGGATCAGTGAAGGCAACTGCCGGCATTGCTTTGTAATCAACAGCAACTTTTTTACCAGAAATTGCTTCAGCAGCAATTTTTGCTTCATAAGAGGCTTTGTGAGCCAATGCAGCACCTGGTACGATATCGCCAATGGCAAAGATATTTGAAATATTGGTACGACCTTGGTTATCAACTTTGATTAAGCCGCGTTCACCGACTTCAACACCAGCTTGTTCCAAACCTAAGTCATCAGTGTTAGGACGACGACCAACTGTAACCATTACATAGTCAGCAGTGACAGATTCTTCTTTGCCGTCAACTTCGTATTTAACAGTTACGCTGTCGCCATTGTCAATAGCTTCTTTAGCCATTGCAGAGGTCACAACTGTAACACCTTTTTTCTTAAAGTCATCCGTCACAATTTTAACCATATCTTTTTCATAAGTTGGTAAAATTGAAGGAGTTCCTTCAATGATTGTCACTTCAGCACCAAGGTTGGCATAAGCGCCACCAAGTTCAGCGCCGATAACGCCGCCACCGATAATGACGAATTTTTTAGGAACTTCAGGCAAGTTCAAACCGCCTGTTGAATCTAAAACGCGACCACCAAATTTAAAGCCAGGAATTTCAATTGGACGAGAGCCAGTTGCGACAATCGCATTATTAAATTCATAAGTTTGAGCTGAATCTGGGTGAATCACTCGTAAAGTATGATCATCAACGAAGAAAGCTTCCCCCATCAAAATTTCAACTTTATGTTTCTTTAATAACATGCCAACACCAGAAGTTAAGGTGTTCACGACTTTATTTTGTTTCCAGTCTTGTGTTTTTGCAAAGTCTAGCTTAACGCCTTCTGCAGAAACTCCGAAAATATCTGAGTCTAAAGAATCTTGGTAATGGTGACCAGCGGCAATTAAAGCTTTTGAAGGAATACAGCCAACGTTTAGACAAACGCCACCGATAAATTCTCTCTCCACAATTGCAACTTTTTGTCCCATTTCAGCAGCCCGGATAGCGGCAACATATCCGCCAGGGCCTGATCCGATGACAACTGTATCTAATTCAATGGCAAAATCTCCTACTACCATTTTTTAATCATCCTTCCATCAATAATAGTTCTGGGTCAGCTAATAAACGTAAGATATTGTTCAAGGCTTTTTGAGCAGTCGCACCATCAACAATTCGGTGGTCAAAGCTCAATGATAATTTCATCATGCGGCCAACAACAATTTCGCCATCTGCATTAACAACTGGAGTTTGCGCAATTGTACCGACTCCTAAGATAGCTACTTCTGGGTAATTGATAACTGGTGTAAACCAGCCGCCACCAACAGAACCAACGTTACTAATTGTGATTGAACCATCACGCATGTCAGGTCCAGTTAATTTGCCATCATGAGCTAATTGGGCTTTTTCACTGATTTCATCTGCAATTTGGAACATGCTCTTGTTATCCGCATTTTTAATGTTTGGTACATACAAACCATTATCTGTATCTGTTGCGATACCGATATTGTAGTAGTGTTTGTAAACAATTTCTTGTTTTGCGTCATCAATTGATGCATTCAAGATTGGGAATTTTTTAGCTGTTGCTACTAAAGCTTTGACAACGTATGGCAAGAAGGTTAATTTTGTGCCGTTTTCTAAAGCAACATCTTTAAATTTCTTACGGTGATCCCACAATTTAGAGACTTCAATCTCACCAAACATTGTAACGTGAGGTGCAGTATGTTTAGAAGTTACCATTGCTTTAGCAATTGCTTTACGAGTTGGCGTTAAGGCAACTCGTTCTTCTAAATCACCTTGAGTTGAAGTGAAGGCTTGTGGTTTCGCAGCTGGAGCACTAGCAGTTGTTGCTTCTGCTTGAGCAGGAGCTTCAGTAGCTGCTGGAGCTTGCGCTTGACCGCCACCAGAAATAAATGCTTGTACGTCTTCTTTTGTAATGCGTCCGCCTTTGCCACTTGCTGAAACTAATGAAATATCGACATTGTTTTCTCTTGCAAATTGACGAACAGATGGCATTGCCAAAATTTGTTTGTTTGGATCAGAAACTGCCATTACACCATTACTGCTTGGTGCAGCCGTTTGAGCTGTTTCAGCTTTGGCAGCCGGTGCCGCTGGTGTACTTGGAGCAGCAGCTGGTGCAGAATTATGTCCCGGTGCATCGATTTCAACTAAGACATCACCTACATTGGCCACAGTACCTTCTGGAACAACAATATTTTTAACAGTTCCAGTTACAGGAGAAGGAATTTCTTCTACTGATTTATCATTTTGAACTTCTAGTAAAGTATCATCTTCGTTAATTGTGTCGCCAGCTTTGACGAACCACTTAACGATTTCGCCTTCCGCAATTCCTTCACCAATATCTGGTAATTTGAATTGATAAACGCCGCCGTCAGCAGCTGGTGCTGCTGCAACAGGTTCTGCAGCTGGGCTAGCAGGTGTTTGTGATTCAGCCGCAACCCCACTGTCGCCTTCATTGCCTTCAAAGCCAGGTGCGTCGATTTCGACTAAAACGTCACCGACATTGGCTACAGTGCCTTCAGGAACGATAATATTTTTAACCGTTCCGGTTACAGGAGAAGGAATTTCTTCTACTGATTTATCATTTTGTACTTCTAATAAAGTATCATCTTCATTGATTGTATCGCCGGGTTTAACGAACCATTTGACGATTTCGCCTTCAGCAATCCCTTCACCAATGTCAGGTAATTTAAATTGAAAAGCCATTTTTTATTTCTTCCCTTCTGTCTGATTAAAAGTTTGCGATTTCTTTGACTTTATCTTCGATATCTTTTGCGTTTGGCAACCAGATATTTTCAGCTTGACCGAATGGGAAGATAGTATCAGGAGCAGATACCCGACCAATTGGTGCTTCCAATGAAAGAATCGCTCTTTCAGAAATTTCAGAAACAACTTGAGCAGCTACACCAGCTTGTTTTTGCGCTTCTTGAACGACAACCACCCGATTGGTTTTTTCAACTGATTTGATGATTGTTTCAACGTCTAGAGGTGCGACTGTTCTTAAATCAATAATTTCAACGCTGATATTTTCTTTCGCTAAATTATCGGCTGCTTTGACTGC
This sequence comes from Enterococcus sp. HY326, assembly GCF_026157065.1. Taxonomy (GTDB): domain Bacteria; phylum Bacillota; class Bacilli; order Lactobacillales; family Enterococcaceae; genus HY326. The sequence continues at coordinate 442,233 of NZ_JANLGQ010000002.1, read as the reverse complement.
TTCACGAACCATTGCCCCATAAGTGACAACTGTGATATCAGTTCCTTCACGGGTAACTGCTGCTTTGTCTAAAGGCACTTCGTAAGCTTCATCTGGCACTTCCTCACGGAACGAACGATATAACTTCATATGTTCCAAATAAACAACTGGATCATTGCTGCGGATGGCAGAAATTAGTAATCCTTTAGCATCGTAAGGATTTGATGGGATAACAACACGGATACCAGGAGATTGTGCAATCAAACCTTCTAGATTATCTGAGTGTAATTCAGGTGTATGCACACCGCCACCAAATGGCGCACGAATGGTGATTGGCAATTGACGAGTGCCACCCATACGGTAGCGAGTACGAGCCATTTGACCAACGATTTCATCCATAACTTCAAATACGAAACCGAAGAATTGAATTTCAGGAACTGGACGGTAACCTGTTAGAGCTAAACCAAAAGCTAATCCGCCGATACCAGATTCAGCTAACGGTGTATCGAAAACTTTATCTTCACCAAATTTAGCTTGTAAACCTTCTGTTGCCCGGAAAACTCCACCGTTTTTACCAACGTCTTCACCGAAGACTAAAACTTCTGAATCATTTTCCAGTTCAGCAGCTAGGGCATCTGTAATAGCTTGAATCATTGTTTTTTGTGCCATGATTATTTCGACTCCTTCGCTTCGTAAATTGCAATTTGTTCTTTAATGCTTTGTGGTTGAACTTCAAACATATTTTTTAAGAAATCTGAAACTTTTTGCTTCGGTGCTTTATCAGCTTCAGCAATCGCATCTTTAATTTCTTCTTTTGTTTTTTCAATAATTTCTTCTTCTTTTGCTTCGCTCCACAAACCTTTTTCAGTTAAGTAGTTACGGAAACGAATCAAAGGATCTTTTTGTTGCCATTCATCGTCCATTTCTTTAGAACGGTAACGGGTTGGATCATCACCTGATAAAGTATGTGGACCATAACGATAAGTTAAGGTTTCAATTAAGACAGGACCATTTCCAGCAGCAGCCCATTCACGAGCAGCTTTTGTTACAGCATAAACTGCCAATGGATCCATTCCGTCCACTTGAATTCCTGGAATCCCAGCAGCAGCTGCTTTTTGTGCTAATGTTTCAGCTGCCGTTTGCACTTCTCTTGGAGTTGAAATAGCAAAACCATTATTTTGAATAAAGAAGACAGCATTACCATGGAAACTTCCGGCAAAGTTAATGCCTTCATAGAAATCACCTTGAGAAGAACCGCCATCACCTGTATAAGTGAAGACAACATTTTTGCTGCCACGTTTTTTCAAGCCTAAAGCTACGCCGGCTGCTTGAACATATTGCGCACCGATAATGATTTGTGGTGGCATTGCTGTCAATGTTTCAGGATATAAGTTACCAGCTACATGGCCACGAGACCATAAGAAAGCTTGGCTTAAAGGTAAACCATGTTGAATTAATTGAGGGACATCACGGTAGCCTGGGAATAAATAATCTTCTTTTTCCATTGCAAAATTACTTGCAAGTTGGCTGGCTTCTTGACCAGCTGTTGGAGCGTAGAAACCAAGACGACCTTGACGGTTTAATGCAGTTGAACGTTGGTCTAAGACCCGTGCCCAAACCATTTGACTCATCAATTCCACTAACTCATCATCAGATAAATCTGGAACTGCTGCTTCGTTGACGATTTTCCCTTCTTTATCCAAAATTTGGAAAGTTGGAAAATCTGCATTGACTTCTTTGAGCAATTTTTTAAAATCAATAGCTGTTTGCTTCTTTGCCATTTTGTCACACATTCCTCTCTGTAATAAAAAATCCTAAACCGCGAATGAAACAGCACAATAATCTGTACTATTTATTTTCGCTTTCGATATAAAACTACCATCTTTAGAAAATAAACACAAGCAATAAGCTTCCTTTTTGCGATTTTTTTCACTTTTAGAAAGCCTTTAAAATTAAGACTTAAAAGTGAATTATTTCACATTGTAACCCTTTTCGCTTTTTTGCAAGCGCCTTTCGGATAAAATTTTAAACACTGTCTTCGCCAAAAATAATACAGTTTCAATCGGTGTATTCTTTTTAAGGTTGCCAAATCAAGGAAAAGCTTCTGTATTACTTTTATTTGATAACAGATTGCAGGTTTTCTTAAAAAGGCTTCTCTTCTTTGTATGAGCACTTCATGGTTACCACAAAAAAGCTGTGAGACAAGTTGATTCAGAAATAGTTTTACCGAAGACGATTTAACAAAAACTATTAAATCATCTCAGACATTACTTCTGTATAAGATATGTCTCACAGCTTCAAATTTTTAAAGCCACTCTTTAGTTAAATGGATGTAAATTCTTTTGGCAAACTCAACGGTAATTAGATAGGCGATAATAATTCCGATAAACCATGGCCAATAGCTAGCAGGTAATGGGCTGAATTCAAAAATTTCACGAATTGGTGCGATTAAAATAATACCTAAACCGATTAAAATACCGATAGCACTGCTGATTAAAACTTGCGGTGCCGCCATACTTTGAATAAACGGGATTTTTTTTGTGCGGACCATTTGAACAACCAAGGTTTGGCTGACTAAGCCCACCATAAACCAACCGGCTTGGAAGATACCTTGCGTAGCCAATGAATTGGCGCCAAAGATATTCCACATAATCAAGAAGGTCAAAATATCAAAAATCGAACTGACTGGGCCGATACAAACAGTAAATTTCAGTAGACCGTTAATTTGCCAACGGACTGGCTTCGCCAATTCTTCTTCATCAACATTATCCCAGGGAATGGTCAGTTGTGTCATGTCATAAATTAAGTTTTGGACTAGTAATTGAATCGACAACATTGGTAGAAATGGTAGAAAGGCGCTGGCAACTAAAATAGAAAAGACATTGCCAAAATTTGAGCTGATGGTAATTTTAATATATTTCATCATATTGCTGAACACTTTGCGGCCTTCAATCACGCCGGCCTCCAACACATTCAAACTTTTTTCTAACAGAATAATCGAGCTAGCATCTTTGGTAATATCGGCGGCGGTATCCACAGAGATACCGACATCGGCTTTTCTTAAAGCCGGTGCATCATTGATACCATCTCCCATAAAGCCAACAGTGTGACCATTGTTTTGCAGATTTTCTATGATGCGGGATTTTTGCATTGGGTTTAATTTCGCAAATAAGTTCGCAGATTCAACGATTGTTTTCATTTCTTCATCACTGGCTTCATCAATTTGCGAGCCAAGGACCACAGTATCGACTTCGATGCCAACATCACGGCAGACTTTTTTTGCAACGATGTCATTGTCGCCGGTTAACACTTTAACGTTTACGCCGTGTTCATGTAAAGACTTGATAGCAGTGATTGCGGATTCTTTAGCGGGATCTAAAAAGCCCATAAACCCAATTAAAGTCATGTCGGCTTCGTCGCCGACGTTATAAATGGCATCTGTGTGGGCATCTCGTCTAATAGCGACGGTAATTACCCGCATGCCTTGTTCATTCATTTCACGATTTAATTGGCGCATCGTCGCTTTGCGTTCTTCGGTTAAAGGTAGTCTTTCACCGTCAATTTCGACGAAGCTACAAATGCCCTCCATCTCTTCAACGGCCCCTTTCGTAATCATAATTTGATGATCGTCAGCCTTCACCACAACTGTCAAGCGGCGCCGGGAAAAATCAAAGGGAATTTCATCAATTTTTACGACATCTTGATAAGGCAATTGGCGTTTGCCGTCTTCAAAATAATTAATCACGGCAATGTCCATTAAATTTTTCCAACCGGTTTGATAATGGGAATTTAAAAAGGCTAAATTTAAGACTTGATCATTTGGTTGACCAGTCGGATCTAAATGTTGGACCAAGACTACCCGATCTTCGGTAATCGTGCCAGTCTTATCAGTACACAGCACATCCATGCTGCCGAGATTTTGCATTGAAGCCAGCTCTTTTACAATTACTTGATGTTTAGACAAGCTTAAAGCACCTTTGGCTAAGTTGCTGGTGACAATCATGGGCAGCATTTCAGGTGTCAGTCCAACGGCCACGGCAATCGCAAAGAAGAAGGCGTCACCCCAATTGCCTTTGGTCAATCCGTTAATCAAAAAGACAATTGGAAATAAAATCATGACCATTCGCAGTAGCAATTTTGAAATTTTTGTTAGCCCAACATCAAAACTAGTTTTGCCCCGTTGGGAAGTCGCACTTTTGGCAATGTCTCCAAAGAAAGTATTTTGGCCAGTTTTTAAAATAATGGCTTTGCCTTGACCACTGAGGACGTCGGTTCCCATGAAGACTAAGTCTTGCATATCCAATGCTGAAAGCTCATCAGTTTCTGTCAGCTTGGCATCGACAAATTTTTCCACCGGCATGGATTCTCCGGTCAGAGAGGATTGATTGACAAATAAATCCTTGGTCCAAATTAAGACTGCATCGGCGGGAATCATATCGCCGGTGGCTAAGGTAATCAAATCCCCTGGCACAATTTCATCCATTGGAATTTCTCTGGTGCTGCTGTCTCTGGTAACGGCTGAAGTATTTTCAATTAATTCTTTTAGCTCTTGGCTGGCCTTTTGCGAACGATATTCCTGAATAAAGGTAATAATGACACTGGCTAAAATCATAATCCCCATCACAACGGCCGCTTCAATATCACCAGTGGCTAAAGAGACAATTGCCAATAAAACTAATACGAACACAAAGGGATCGTTAAAAGCTTTTAAAAATAAAAGCACAGCTGGTACTGGTTTTTGCGCAGAAACGACATTGGCGCCGTATTCTTCTAATCTTTCTTTGGCATCTGCTTCAGTCAAGCCGTTGATGGACGTTCTTAATTCCATCATCAGTTCCCGTTCTGAAAGCAGGGCTAATTTTTTTAGTTCTTGGTCCTTGGTTTGTTTTAAATTACTTTTTCTAATCATGTTCTTTCCTCCTATTGCACTGGAGGAAAGTCCTCCAAATGCAGAATATTGTATGGCCTCTGTCCTTCAGGGTGATCCATAACGCCTCAATCCTCTCTGTCATTTTTTATTAAATAAATTATAGGAGGTTTCTTAGACAAAAAGAAACCCACACTCAACGAGAGCATGGGAAAAATTTGATTTCATGACCATCGTTGAGCTTTAGCACTATAGGGCGTAATTAATCAAGATTGATTACAGCTACTTTAGACTCGCCTTCACGACGAAGTCTTGTTTTACCAACTAAGAGTCTCTCGATTCTTTCGCGGCAGTAGCATATGTCCATATAGGAGCCTCACCTAACAATTATTTAATTTTGTTTACATGTTGATTTTATGCCGTAAAAATAAGAAAGTCAACCTAAAAAGCAGTTAATCATTCAATAAGTGATGTTTTTTAAAATACTCATCAACCTTTTGATTTGCGCGAGCTTCGTAATAATCTCTAAATTTGACTGTCCACAGTTTGGTTTCTCTGGCTTCTGCAAATTTTTCCATCGTCTGATCATACTCTGCTAAAACCGGATAGTCATAATCTTTAAAACTGTCGTAAAAAACGACGGCCTCTTCTGGTAGTCTTGGCTTGACCTTCATGGCAACACTCGGTTTGCCGATACTTAAGCCGCATAAAGGAAACATCTGCTCTGGCAAATGCAACAACTCAGCGAGTTCTTCAATATTTTTGCGAACGGATCCCACTGGAACACAGCCTAAGCCTAGTGCTTCGGTGGCGACAATTGCACTTTGGAGCGCCATCGCCGCATCAGTCGTTGCCACTAAGACATGATCTAAGCTTTCGCCAACAGTCGAAGCCGTATGATAATGCTCGCTAATCATTTTTGCCCGATGCAAATCGCCGACAAATAATAAAAAGACCGAACTATTTAGCATATGGGGATTTCCTGGGTTCCATTCGACTAATTGCTCACGAATTTTTTTATCTTGAATAACTAAAATGCTGTAGGCTTGACCATTCATCCAGTTCGCACTCTGACGGGCGGCCGTCAAAATCGTTTGTAAATCCTCTTGAGGCAATTGATAATCGGCATCAAAATCCCGATAAGTCCGATGGTTTAATAAAATATCAAGGGTGTCACTCATAATATCATCTCCATTCTTAGTAAGTTTAGCACAAGTTTCAGCTTTTTTTCAGCGTATCGGTGATTTCAGAAAAAATCTCAAAAAATTTAGGGTAATCTGCTTCTTCCAATCGACTAAAATTAATGCGTAGGGCATTTTTTTCATTGGAGAAAAGAAAACTCGGAGCAACTAGCAAACCTTTCTCCAAAAAAAGCTGCCAATTCTTTTTAGCGATGTCCCCTCTTTGCCAGGTCAGCCAGACATAAAAACCACCTTTAATCTCGCTAATTTGCCAGTCTTTTTCAAAGGGGGCTACCAGCTTCAGAAAATCTGCGGCTCGTTTAGCTAAGGCATCCACTAATTGCTGTCGCTGATTTAAAAAAGTCTGATCATTTAATGCAGCTGTGGCAAGGACTTGCGGAAAAATACTGACTGTGGAATCCATCACCTGTCTAGCTTCAATCAAGGGAGCCATAAGGGAATGAGGAGCTAAAAGCCAACCGATTTTAGTTGAGGCGCCTAAAATTTTTGACAGTGAGCCGAGATAAATCACTTGCTGTGGGGCAAGTGATTTCAACAAAGGAATTTTCTTGGTGAAATTAATCTCGCCAAAGACATTGTCTTCCACAACTGGAATTTGATATCTGCCGCAAAGCTCTAAAACTTCTTGACGACGCTTCAAAGACATCACGATACCAGTAGGATTTTGGTAGGTCGGATTTAAAATCAGCATTTTAATTTTTTTTGCGACAATTAATTGCTTTAATTCGTTTAGTTTAATGCCCTCTTGATCCAAGCCAACGCCAAAAAGTGAAATTCCAGCAGCCTGAAAAATTGGCAAACTATACAAAAATGAAGGATTTTCAATTGCTACACTATCTCCCGGTGCCAGTAACACTTGTAGCAATAAAAATAACCCTTGTTGAGCCCCGGAGGTAATTAATATATCCTCAAGGGAAACCTCTAATTGATGGTCATTATGTAATCCTTCTTGAATGGCTTTTTGCAACGGCAAATACCCCGCTGCTGATAGCTGATTCTCTTCAGCTAAAAAATCCTCCCAACGAAAACTCGGCAGCTGAAAATTCGGAATCAGTTGATGAGGCAGTTCACCGGTAAATAAATCTAGTACCTCCGAGTCTGCTAATCGCTTTTTTAAATTCAGTAAAAAAGGATGCTGGCGATTATAAGCCGTTTGCTGTAAAATCCCCTGCCAATTTGTGCGGGGCAAGGCTTGGCGTCCCCAATTTCCTTCATTTACCCTCGTACCGCTGCCCTGTTTACGTATCAGCCAGCCTAAACTGGCCAACTCATCCAGCGCATGGACGACTGTCGTACGGTTGACAGCAAATAATTTTGCCAGCTCCCGTTCAGTCGGAATTTTTTCGCCGGCTTCCAGTTGCCCCTGTTGAATGTTTTCAATAATTAAATCCATAATTTGCAGATAAATCGGTCCCGTTGATTTTTGTAAGCGCCATTCCATAGCTTTACCTTCTTTTTTATAATTGGATGACCTCAAAATAAACCAATTGGCTGTTTCTGTCAAATCAGCCTTCCCTTATACTAAATTACATTAAAAGAAAATTTGAAAGGAGGAGGAAATTGATTAAAAAAGTGTTGACCGTGGCCGGCTCTGATTCGACTGGTGGAGCAGGCATTCAAGCAGATTTAAAAACATTTCAAGAGTACGGCACTTTTGGTTTTTCGGCGATTACAAGTGTGATGACGATGGACCCAGATCAAAATTGGTCCCATGAAGTTACTAGCTTTTCACCAGAGCTAGTGGCTAAACAGCTAAAAAGTATTTTTACTGGCGGACCGCTAGCGGCTGTGAAAACTGGTTTATTGGGTGATGTCGGGACAATTGAAGTCGTCAAAGATTATCTTGAAAAATATCAGATGCCAAATGTTGTGATTGATCCAGTTATTGCCAGTAAAGGCACGCAGGATTTATTTCAAAGTGAAAATGTGATGGCGATTAAAAAAAACCTCTTACCTTTAGCGACAATTATGACGCCGAATTTGGTGGAGGCGGCCATCTTGGCAGAAATGCCGCCGTTAGAAAATTTAGCTGAAATGAAAATTGCGGCAGAAAAAATTTATCAGCTGGGACCAAAGAATGTCATCGTTAAAGGCGGCCATCGTCTCGGCGGAGAAAAAGCGCTGGATGTGTTCTTTGACGGCCGCAATTTTGAAATTTTAGAAAATCCTCTGTTTAAAACAGATTTCAATCATGGCGCTGGCTGTACCTTTGCCGCCGCAATTACGGCGGGCTTAGCCAAGGAGCTTTCTGTCTTTGAAGCTGTCGTCTTAGCCAAAGACTTTGTGGCTGCCGCTATTCAAGAAGGCCTAGAAATTAATCAGTATTTGGGTCATGTCTGGCATGGTGCCTATAATCAAGCCCAAAATCGGATGACTTCTAAAAATAATCAACCATCAATTAATTAAAGGAGTAAATTATGATAAAAAATTCACGTTTAAGAAGTATTATTTTAGTCGCGCTATTTGCTGCGTTGACCGTTATCGGTACCAATATTCGGATTCCAATGCCGACAGGCGCCTTTGTCCATCTGGGCAATGCCGTTTTATTATTGGCGGTGCTTTTAATCGGCTATAAAAGAGGTGCGTTAGCTGGTGGTTTAGGCTTTTTCATTTTTGATATTCTCAGTGGTTATGCAACTGAAGCGCCTTATTTTCTTTTGGAAAGTTTTATCGTCGGCGGAGCAGCAGCTCTAGCAATTCTATTTTTCAAAAAGAATTTGACGAATGTCTGGCAAGTGATGGGCGTTGGTGTCGTCACCGGGATTGCCAAACTAATTATGACACAGCTGAAAAATACCGTTACCTTTTTAATTGCCGGTTCGTCTTTGCCAGTTGCCTTCACCAGTGCTGCTACCAAACTCCCAGCCTCATTAATCAATGTGATTATGACAATCGTGATTGTTTCGCTAGTTTATTTTCCATTGAAAAAAATCATGGGGACCGTCTTAGGGTCATCTGATCGACCAGCCCATGATTCTAAATAATAATTTACTGGATAGTTGTAAAAGCCCTGTCAACCTTAGACTAAAAATCTAACGTTAACAGGGCTTTTTATTATCTAAAAGAAATAGCAAATTTTTAACCGTGACGGCGATTGCGACCGGACATCCACACCTCTTTTGTGAGGTAGCGGACCCGTTCCATAATCCGTTTGGCTTTGATTGGTTCCTCATCACCTTTTTGTGAGACGCTGAGGTGTTCTTCAAACTCCGTTAAGTTAAAGTTGGAAGAAAAGAAGGTTGGTAATTGCTCCTGCATCCGATGCTGTAAAATGACACCAAATACTTCATCACGAATCCAAGGGCTCATTGAATCAGCCCCAACGTCATCCAGCATTAAAATCGGCGCTCTTTTTACAGCGTCTAATTTTGGTCCAACAGAATCATTACCGATTGCTTGTTTCATCTCCACTGTGAAGGTCGGAAAGTGAACTAGTGTTGTTTCAAACCCTCTGACAGCTAACTCATGGGCAATGGCACCTAATAAATAAGTTTTGCCAACACCAAAATCTCCCACTAAATACAGGCCTTTATGAAAATCTTTGGGTGTAGCAACAAACTCATTGATAAAGGTCATCGCTTCAATCAGCGCAGCACTTCTTTCGGTGTCACGATCAAAATTGGCGATGGAGGCATCTTGAATATCTTTTGGCATATCCACTGCCCGCACGCGACTGCGGATTTCTTCCTCCCGCTTACGGGCCATCAAGGCTTCCGTTGGCACATACGTCACATCGATAAAATGAAAATTCATCGCCAGCTGCGGTTCGTAGCCCGGAGCAATCATTGTGGGATCATTTAATTGGTATTTGCGTTTTTCTTGAACAAATTCATAGAGCTTTGCGTAACTTTTTTCGATATCAGCATCGGTGAGCTGATCACGATGCTCTGCGATAAAGGCTGCGACATCTGGATCTTGTAAAACTTTTTGAACCATTTCCGCTAATTTGTCCTGGTAATTTCCTTTGCGAATAATTTGTGACAATTCTTTTCCCATATCCTCCATGGCTAGTCACCTTCCTTCAAAAAGTCTTTCAGCATTTCATCTAATTCCGCTTGGCGCTCTGGGGCAATTTGCGCCTCTGGTAAGGTTTTTTGATTCATCCACTCTGGGACCTTTTCCCTGCGCACTTTGCGATTAGTATTGCGATAATTTTTGGTTTGTTTCGGCTTATTATTCAAATCCCGGGCATGTTTTAAAGCCGCTTCCGGCGTTTTAATGCCGCTTTGGGCCCATTCATTGGCTATCGAATTCACGTAGGTGCCATTTAACACTGGTGCATTTTTAGCAACCAACACATAGTGAATTAAAATATTGACGACCGCTGCCGGTAAACCGGAGCGATCCACCAAATTTTTAACAATCCAAACCTCAGGATCGCCGATAAAACCGCCTTTGGCTTCCTTCAAGGCTTGAAAATAAGTCATCGGCGGATAGAGCTCTGCTTCTTTGATTAATTCGATATCTTGCGGTGAAAAGCCCTCTGCCTTAAGTGTATTTTCCCGACGAATTTTCTGATCTGTCTCGCTTAGCTTGATTTGCGGCTCAGTTAATGGAGTATCATCAGTATTTTTTTTCATGACAGGCATTGTTTGTGCTGCTTGACGGACAGCCTTATGAAAATCTTTTAAGGAAATTTTTTGTTCCGTTAAATTAGAGGTTCTGGCTAACAGTTCACTAAGTTCGATTTCTTCATAGCCATACATCACATGATGAACAAAAATATCTTGCTTTTCCTCAGCTGTTAAAGAAGTGGTCACACCTAAACGAGCTAAGTTGGCTTCGATTAACTGCCAATCCAAATCCTCACCTTGCTCAATTCCCGGCGGACTCTCCAGAGAAAAGTCAGCAGCGCTTTCTTCAAGCCTGCCAAAGTTTTCTGAAAAACGGCTTTCATTAAAGGAATAAATTTGCTTAAATTTTTTAGTGACCTCCTGAAAACCAGTAGTATCCAAAGTTTTTGGTTTGAAGCGCTGCAGGAGGCGCTCATATTTCGTTTCACTAACATATTCCTTCAAAAGAAAATGCAAAAGACTATCTTGTAGGAAAGCTTCCGGCGTTAAAGGTTCCTGCAATTCATAAAGATACTTGCGGCCCAATTGGGCATCTTCTTGGTAATAGCTTTTTAATAAGCCAATCGCTTCTAATTTTTGGCGGTCTTCAAAAAATAATTGCAGACCAACATTTAAATCCGTCAGTAGATCGGCATGGAGGGCAATCTCACTTAGACCATACTGCCATTTTATTTCTCCTAAAAAGGAAAAATACAAGGCTAAAGCGGAGGCACCGATAATCGGCTGATACAATTGCACAAGGGTTTCCTGACTGCGATCACCTAAAGGCAATTGTTTGCCCACTTGAAATAAATATTTTGGTAAGACTTCATCCCAAGCATTTTCCACGGCAACCCCTCCTTACTCGTCTCCATTTTTGGCTTTGTCGACGATTTCTTGTAGTTCTTTTAAAAATACTGACATGTCTTTAAATTGCCGATAGACACTGGCAAAACGAATATAGGCGATTTCGTCTAAGTTGACTAGATTTTCCATTACGTATTCACCAATTAAATTGGTCGAGACTTCATTTTCACCAAGCGAACGAACCCGATTTTCAACATCATCGACAACCTGTTCCATCTGTTCCATCGCAACCGGGCGCTTTTCAGCAGAGCGAATCAACCCCCGCAGGATTTTATCACGATTAAATTCTTCTCGAGAACCATTTTTCTTCACTACTAGTAACGGTGCTGCTTCAATTCGTTCAAAGGTAGTAAAACGAAAGCCGCAGTTTTCGCATTCACGGCGACGGCGAATCGTGCGACCGTCATCTGTTTGACGGCTGTCAATAACCCGTGAATTATTGTGTTGACATTTTGGACAACGCATCCGATTTCCTCCTCAAATTGAGTTTGAAAAAATGCTCAAGCAAACTGGTTTTGTAAAAAATTCAATTAATTTTTTTAACTCAACCTTTGCTCTGGCAGATTTCAATCCCTCAATAATATAACAATCATTTCTTTCTTGTCTATTATTATAACATGATTGAATCAGCGGATAAAGTCGTTGTTTTTTAACCAATCGATAACTTGTTTTTCGGTTTCTGCGGGTGAACCTTGATTGTCAAAAATAATATTGGCCCGCGCTTTTTTTTCTTCAATTGACATCTGGGCATGGATTCTAGTTTCAGCGGTTGCCATATCAAAACCATCTCTGAGCATGAGTCGCTGCACTTGGATTTCTTCTGGTAAATAGACTACCGCCACCGCATCCATATAATGCTCGTAATGGCCTTCGTATAATAAAGGCACGTCGACAATCACCAGTGGGCTACTTAATTTTCCAGCAGCAATTTCGGCTAAAATTTGTTGTCGGATAAAAGGATTTAAGATTTCATTTAACCGCCGGCGCCGCTGGTCATCGGAAAAGACAATTCTACCTAAGGCTTTGCGATTAAGGCTGTGGTCGGTATTTAATATTTCTGTACCAAATTCTGCAACAACCTCCTGAAGCCCTTCAGTTTGCGGCTTCACCACTTTTCTAGCGACAACATCTCCGTCAACAATCGGAAAATCAAACCGGCGAAAAATATTGACCACCGTACTTTTTCCGGTGGCGATGCCGCCGGTGATTCCTAAAACAAAGCTCATTTTCTGCCCCTCACTTTCAAAACTTGGCAATGGGGGCAAAAGTGCGTGCCCCTTTGAGCGACCTTAATTTTGACAATCGGCGTTTGACAACGAGGACAAGGCTGACCTGTTTGCCCGTAAACATTTAATGAGAGTTGAAATTTCCCTGCTTCACCTAAGGCATTGAGATAAGAACGAATTGTAGTGCCGCCAGCTGCCACCGCTCGACCTAATACATCAATGATGGCTAAGCACAAAATTTCAATTTCTTTTTTCTTCAAGGTGTTGGCCGGCTGTTCTGGATGAATTTGCGCTTCCCAAAGTGCTTCGTCCACGTAAATATTACCTAAGCCGGTGACTAATTTTTGATCTAGCAGCAGCGGTTTGATTGCTTTGCTGGATTTTTTTAATCCTGTCGTAAAATCGGCTAAGGTGAATAAATCCGGTAAAGGCTCTGGCCCCAACTGCATTATACCTTTATAAGTATTACTTTGATCCTTGGCTACTAAGGTCATGCGGCCAAATTTGCGAACATCATGATAGTGCAGCTGGCTGCCGTCTGTAAAATGAAACACGACGTGGGTATGTTTTGTCAGCGGTGCGTCAGCTGGGAAAAATTCGTACTTGCCTTCCATTCTTAAATGGGAAATCAAATCCCAATGGTCCAGTTTGAAGATTAAAAACTTGCCTCGCCGCTGAACGTCATGAATTGTTTCGTTGGCTAATTCTGCTGCAAAAATCGGCACCTCAGGATTTTCAATAATCCGCGGCCAAAAAATTTCGACCCGCTGAATGGTCTTGTCCTTGACTAACTGAACCAAACCTTTTCTGACGGTTTCAACCTCTGGTAATTCCGGCATCGTTCGCACCTTCTCTATCTAAAATAAAAACTATTTTGCTTCGTACCAAGTCTTGCCCCAGTTGCTATCGGCTAAAAGCGGCACTGACAATTCGACTGCGTTTTCCATTACGTTGCGGACTAATTTATCTAATTTGTCCAATTCATCTTCAGGAACTTCAAAGACTAATTCATCATGAACTTGTAACAGCATGGTCGCCTTTAAGTCTGCCTGCTGCAATTCTTTTGCCAACTGGACCATCGCAATTTTTAAAATATCGGCAGCACTACCTTGAATTGGCGTGTTGATCGCAGTCCGCTCGGCAAAGGAGCGCAAATTATAATTACGGGAATTAATGTCTGCCAAATAACGGCGGCGATGATATAAAGTTTCAACATAGCCTTTGTCTTTGGCTTCTCTGACAATTTCTTCCATGTATTTTTTAACTCCGGGATAGCGATCAAAATACGTGTCAATATATTGTTGGGCTTCTTTACGGGAAATTCCTAGATTCTGCGATAAACCATAATCGGAAATGCCGTAAACGATGCCGAAGTTGACCGCCTTGGCTTGGCGACGCATGTTAGCTGTCACCTCTTCAGGTTTTTCAATCCCAAAGACTCGCATCGCTGTACTCGTATGAATGTCTTGCCCCTCCACAAAAGCCGCTTTCAAATGCTCATCGTTGGAAATATGGGCCAAGACTCGCAGCTCAATTTGTGAATAATCGGAAGAATAAATCAGCCAATTTTTTCCACTCGGAACAAAGGCTTGACGAATCTTGCGGCCTTCTTCTAAACGAATCGGGATATTTTGCAAATTCGGATCCACTGAACTCAAACGACCGGTTTGAGTCAAGGTTTGAATATAGCGTGTATGGACTTTGCCGTCGGTCGCGATTACTTTTAATAGGCCCTCCACATAAGTTGATTGAATTTTGGCAATCTGACGATAAGTCAAAATATCATCGACGATGGGCGCTTGTTCCCGCAACTGTTCTAAAACATCAACCGCCGTAGAATAGCCGGTTTTGGTTTTTTTAATGACCGGCAAGCCCATTTTTTCAAAGAGAATCACACCTAATTGCTTTGGCGAGTTCAAATTAAATTCTTCGCCGGCTTCCGCAAAGATTTTTTCTTCGATTTCTTTCAGCCGCTGACTAAATTCGACCCGCATTTCCTGTAGGCGGCTAGCGTCGACGGTGATGCCAGTCATTTCCATTTCTGCTAAAATTTTTGATAGCGGTAATTCCATTTCAGTAAAGAGTTGCCACTGATTTTTTTCTGTTAGCTCCTCTGTCAGTTTAGGGGTTAAAAAGTGAATGGCACCAATCTTGCGGGCCAAATGAGCGAAAAAGACTTCGTCATCTGCTGGCAGTCCTTTTTTGGCGCCTTTACCATAAACGGCATCGTCTGATTCAATTTCTGTGTAGCCATAATGATGGGCGACACCTTCAATATCATTGCTGTTGTCATTTGTATCTAACAAGTAGGCCGCTAATAAGACATCAAAATCCAAACCTTGAGCTCGGGCAGCCATACGGGTCAGTGAGACATAGGTCCGTTTAGCGTCATAAACAAATTTCAACTGATTTTCATCTGTTAACCACTTTAAAAAATGCTCATTTTCATACAGTGCCGGATTGTTAGTCACATAAACTTTCTTCTTGGTGCCCCAAGCAACACCGACAATGTCAGCGGTGTGATAATTATCCGTCAGCATTTCAACGTATAAGGCCTGTTCTGAGGTAAACATCTCAGCAGAAAATTCATCCACCACTTCAAATAAGACATCTTCTAAATCTTTGGCCTCTTCAGGAACATCTAGCTTGGTCAAAAATTGTTTGAAGTCCATTTCCTTAAAAAAGGGCACTAATTTTTCTAAGTCTTTACCTTGATAGACTGTTTCATCAAGGGTAACCGTCACTGGTGCATCGACATCAATCGTAGCCAGTTTTTTTGAAAGTAGGGCCTGCTCTTTATCATGAATCAGATTTTCTTTCATTTTACTCGGCTTTAGTTCATCAATGTGCTGATAAATGCCTTCGACTGTTCCAAATTGATTCAGCAATTTGATTGCGGTCTTCTCGCCAACTTTGGTCACACCAGGAATATTGTCAGAGGCATCACCTGCTAATCCCTTCATGTCAATAATTTGCTGAGGCGTCAAGCCGTCATATTTTTCAGCGATATGCTCTGGTGTGTAGGATTCGATTTCGCTGACACCTTTGACTGTCACCTCCACACGAATATCATCGGTGGCTAGTTGTGTTAAATCTCGGTCACCGGAAACAATGACCACTTCAAACTCATCCTTCGGCGCTTGGGTTGCCAAGGTGCCGATAATATCATCGGCTTCATAATTAGGCAGTTCATAATATTTAGCACCAAGACCAGTCAGCATTTCCCGGATGTAAGGCAGCTGTTCTTTAAATTCTCCTGGCGTTTTAGCCCGCCCCGCTTTGTACTCGCCATACATTTCTGTTCTAAAGGTGGTCTTGCCTGCATCAAAGGCGACTAAAACATGGGTCGGTTGTTCTTTGGTCATAATATTGTCAAACATATTATGGAAGGCGTAGATGGCATTTGTATGTAAGCCGTTTTTATTTACGAAACGATCAAGTGAATTGTGCAGAGCAAAAAAAGCGCGAAATGCGACACTGTTGCCATCCACTAATAATAATTTTTTCTTTGTCATTTGGTGAACTCCGTTTCTGATAAGTTATTTCAATTTTGACTGAAAGTGCTAGCCATATTCTTCACTATTTTAACAAAGATTCTCAGGCAATGGGAATAAATTGACTGGAAATAGCCATTTTTAAAAGAAAAGCTGGCTTCATTTTTTTCTTAACGTAAAAAGAGCCTAAGAAAGTTTCGTTTTAACAAAACTTTCCCAGACTCTTACTGCTAGTTTATTTTTGGTTTTCTATCATTTTAAAATTAGACCAAGGTTTCAAGAAGTCTAATAAGAATAATTCATCCTCGGCAATCCGACCGACAACATTGACGCGGCCATCATTTTTCATGGCCTTTAAGGCAATTTGGGTTTCCCCTTTGTATTGCCCGTAGCCGACGTTGTCGATTAAGACATCGCCTTTTTCCATATCACGGGTATTGTGAGCTGGAAAATCTTTATCTTTGTAATACACCCGCGTCATCGTTGAACGCAAAATATAGGCGGAGCGATCACCACGATAGCTGTGAAGATTATCAAACAAGCAAATCCGTTCGTTTTCGGTGATGTCTTCATAGACATCCACTTTAATCGTTGGATACGGTGCAAAGAAGGCTTCATTCATCGCCTTTAATTCAGCTTCTGAAGCGTAAGCATTACCGACTAGAATATCATCGATTAAACCAGTTAAAACTAAATGCTTCACCTGTGTCGCAATTTCCAATTCACGATGGTCCTCTAAAGAACAAAGGCCGTCTTGGGTTGGCCAAGGTCCAAATGTTGCTGCATGGGAATTGACAAAAGCCATTGTATTTAAATTATACTTGCGGAATTTTTCTGAACAATACACAAAATGTTCATAGCTCAATCCGGAATAGCGATGAGGATAAAAATTATGGGAGCCTAATAAATTATCCGTATTAGGAGAATAACTCATAATATTGTCAACGTAATTTGTACCGGAGCTCATATTGATTTCAATTTTAATTCCATAAGGATTTCTCGTCATGCGGGCTTCTTCGGCACCGGTGAATCCGACATCCAGACGAACACCATATGCTCCCATTTTATGAAAGAAAGATAAGTCGTCATAAGAGATGCCTAATTGTTCAAATAAACTTGGATTGATGTCTACCATCACTTCCATGTCTAAAGAATTTGCATAAGTGACTACTTCAGTAAAATCAGCCAAAACTTTTTCTTGGTCATCATTGATTTGTAAGAGACTTGTAAAAACCCGTTTAAAGCCATATTTATGTGCTAAATCTAAATACGCTTTATCCTTTTCAAATGTTGAACGCTCTGGATAAATTGAAATACCTAATTTTCCCATTCCTGTTGCCTCCTAGTAAAAGATACTTTATTATAGCATTGGAAATTTAATTGGTCTACACCTTTGGTAAGGCTTTAAAAATTTTTCTGGAAAAAAATTAGATGTTTGTTATCATATTACTTGTAGAAAGAAAGGATTGAAAGAATGAAAAAGCAAACAGTAATGAAATTTGGGTTAGTCGCAGCCCTGACTTTATTTTTAGGCGCCTGCGGTTCAACAAATGAAAGCAGCAGCTCCAGCACGTCAGAGACCACTGCCAGCTCCTCTGCCACATCCAGTAGCTCAAGCAGCACAGCCGCTAGCAGCAGTCAAGCTGTTGACTTGGACTCTTTGGAGTTGCCGCAATTGACAACTGAAATTGCCGCCAATGAAGATGTTGTGGACATGGTGACCTCCATGGGAACAATCAAAATGAAACTTTTTCCTGATTTAGCACCGAAGGCCGTGGAAAATTTTATGACTCTGGCAAAAGATGGCTATTATGATGGCATTATTTTCCATCGAGTGATCAATGATTTCATGATTCAAGCCGGTGACCCAACTGGTACTGGTTCCGGTGGTGAAAGTATTTGGGGCGAAGGCTTTGGCGTTGAAAAATCAAATCAACTTTATAATATTCGCGGAGCTCTATCAATGGCCAATACCGGCGCTGCTAACAGTAATGGCAGCCAATTCTTTATTGTCCAAAATAGTGATGATGTCACGAAAGGCTTATCTTCTTCAAAATATCCATCAGCCATTTTTGATGCTTATAAAAACGGCGGCTATCCGTATGGAGATGGCAGCTATACTGTTTTCGGTCAAGTAATTGAAGGCATGGATGTTGTCGATGCCATCGCCGCTTTAGATGACGGCTCTGATAACGGAACGAAAACGGATGTGACGATTGAGCGGATTGATATTATTCAAGAAGCAGAATAAACAAAAAGATTACTTTTCAAAAATTGAAAAGTAATCTTTTTTCTTGGTAAAAATTTAAGAAATTATTTCTGCTGGGCTTCTTGGCCAACAATAAAAGTAAATTGGCATTCCGCAACTTTTTTTCCATCTACATAGGCATTTGCATCGGCGGTTCCGACTTGGCCTTTGACTTTCGTAATGATAAATTCTAATTTTAGAACATTTCCTGGAACTACTTTTTGGCGGAATTTGGCTTTGTCAATGCCGCCGATATAAGCCGTTTTGCCGATAAATTCATCTGTTTTTAAAATTAAAACAGAACCCGCTTGTGCCAAGGCTTCTAAAATTAAAACCCCAGGCATTACCGGATTTCCTGGAAAATGACCATTGAAAAATTCTTCGTTAATCGTAACATTTTTAGTGGCTAAAATGCGTTTGCCGGGTTCAAGTTCGTCAACGTAATCAATATAGTAAATGGGATAGCGATTAGGAATAATTTCCATCACTTCTACAGCAGTTAATACAGGTGTCAAAATCATCGACCTCTTTCTGAATTTCATTGTGGTATTTAGTTTTATTAAATACTTTGATATTCAAAGTATCATAGAATAGTTGATTTCGCAATAATTTTTTAAATTTCAAAAAAATAGTTTGACAATCAAAACATTTTATCTAATAATAGTTATTCGTAGAGGAAACCTATTTTGAACTTATTCTTTTTATTTCTACAATTATCTATTATTTTTCTTGGTTGAAAAAGCCAAAATTTTTCTAAACGAAATGAAGGAGCGCAATTAAAATGACATTTTTAAAAGGAAAAAAAATCTTGGTGATGGGAGTTGCCAACAAAAGAAGTATCGCATGGGGAGCAGCTAGTGCGATGATTGCCCAAGGTGCTGAAATCATCTATACGTATCAAAATGAACGCATGAAAAAACCTTTGGAACGCTTAGTTGGTGAAGATCCTTTATTAGTGGAATGTGATGTGGCTAGCGATGAGAGCATCGATCAAGCCTTTACAGAAATTGAAAACAAAGTCGGCAAAATTGACGGAATTTTGCACGCAATTGCCTTTGCTAAAAAAGAAGAACTTTCTGGAGATGTCACTGATATTAGTCGTGACGGCTATGCACTGGCTCAAGACATCAGCAGCTTTTCTCTAATTGCCGTGACCAAACGGGCATTACCTTTATTAAATGAAAACAGTGGGATTGTCAGCCTATCTTATTTAGGAGCTGTTCGGGCGATTCCTAATTACAACATGATGGGCATTGCAAAAGCCGCTTTGGAATCAGGCATTCGTTACCTAGCCGCTGAATTAGCGCCAAAAGGCATTCGGGTCAATGGTGTTTCCGCCGGGGCTATTAAAACATTAGCCGTGACTGGCGTTAAGGATTACCAAAAATTGATTCAGTTATCTGAAGATCGCACACCGGATAAAGTCGGTGTGACAATTGAAGAAGTCGGCAACGCCTGCGCCTTTTTAATCAGCCCCTTAGCTTCTGGCTGTATTGGTGACATTGTCTATGTTGATAAAGGCGTTCATTTAACTTAAACCATTAAATCCCTCTTTTTTGAGGGATTTTTTTATCGTTTTTCTAAACTTGGATAGCCTGATGATTGATTTTGGCGAGAAAAGCAAGTTAGTATAAAAAAATCTATCCTCCCTTTTTTTGCTCGAAAAAATACTATCCAAGGTAAAAAACTTTTGATTAAGTTTTGTCCGTTGCATTTGTTGGTTCAAAGATCTGAAACTACCGTGCATCATGAAACCTTCTGATAATTTTTCAGCTATGCTAGTTAACTCTCCTCTGTTTCAGCCTTTAATCTAAAATCAGACCAAAAAGTAACCTCAGTAGCTTTCCTTTTCCCCTTCTCAGAAAGCTCCTTTGAATGCGTAAAGTGTATCTCAAGAAAATCGGCAAAATTTTCTTTAATGCTAATTTCACCACCTGCTACTTGAATGACTGGCAAATTTTCTTCTGAACTTTCTGGCAAATAAAAATTTCCATAAAAAGGCAATAGTTTTGGTGCTCTTTCCAGCTGTTGATAAAGGATTTGCTGTTGCTCTAATAAAGTTTCGGGCTGACTCCCCCATGCTCGCTGATTCCAGATAATTTCATCTGGATAATTGGTAATGATTCTTCTTGTGAGTAGTTCTGGGCGGGCAATCAATTCCTCGATGATTTCACGGTTCTCTCGACTAGTATCCTGCCACTGAATAAATCCTGCTTGTCTTGGCACTCCCAGCTGATAAAAGACTTTTAAAACCTCTGGAAAGCTGATGTGATAAATTTTTTCTAGTTCGGCTAAGGCTAAATCAGATAACCCACCAGAGAAAACGATTTCATTTTTTCGCATATGTTCAACAATTTTTTTCATAGCTGCTCCTTAAGATGGCTCAATTAAGCCTTGTTCTTGAGAATAATTTAAGTAATGCTTTACTTTAGCCATTTTATTTTGTTTGATAGCGGTGATTTCCGGCTCGCTTAGTTGCGGCAAAACTGCTAAATCCTGTAATTTTTCAATCATGGCGGTCAGTTGGTAAAATTCTGTTAGGATTTCACTGGCATTTGTCTGTGAGTCCCGAGCTGGATGTGTATCCTGATAACCAAAGTGCAGCGCTTTTGCTAAAGCCTGCTGGACCTCGGCAGCCTCCTCCATAGCGACAACGGCATAATATTCTTTTTCCCTCATGTGCCTTCTCCTCAGTAAATTCAAATTTTTTGTCTTTCGCCAATCTAAAATTTTTTCTAACGTTTCTTTCAACAGTACTTACTTTAATGATACTTAAACGATATTAAAAAACAATGGGCGTTGTCAAACTTCTGCTGTAAATTGAAACATCCTTAAAGTCAGCTTGGTGAGTCTGACTTTAAGGATGTTCTTAATTTGGTTAAACTTCGACGGTATAAATCCAACCTTCAGGCGCTTTGACCTCGCCAAATTGAATACCGGTTAACTCTTCGTATAATTTTTTAGTTACTGGTCCGACTTCGGTTTCACTGTAAAATACGTGGAAGTCGTCACCATTTTGAATCCCGCCGATGGGCGAAATCACCGCCGCTGTTCCACAGGCCCCTGCTTCAGCAAATTCTTGTAAATTATCAACAAAAACGTCCCGCTCTTCAGCCTTTAAACCTAAATGATTTTCAGCTAAATACAACAGTGAATATTTTGTGATACTTGGTAAAATTGAAGGAGAAACTGGTGTCACAAACGTGTTGTCTTTGGTAATTCCAAAGAAGTTTGCCGAACCAACCTCTTCAACTTTAGTATGGGTAGCTGGATCTAGATAAATACAATCAGAGAATTTTTTCGCATGGGCTTCTTCTCCAGGCATTAAACTAGAAGCATAATTTCCGCCGACCTTAGCAGCACCTGTGCCATGGGGAGCCGCCCGATCGTAATCTGAAACGTAAAAGTTGGTCGGCGTTAGACCGCCTTTAAAATACGGTCCAACTGGCATACAAAACACGGTAAAAATATATTCAGGAGCAGGTTTTACACCGATGGTATCCCCGACACCAATTAATAAAGGCCGCAGATACAATGTTCCGCCGCTTTCAAAAGACGGCACGTATTCAGCATTTGCTTTAACAACATCTTTGACAGCGTTAATAAATTTGTCCACGGGAATTTCCGGCATCAATAAGCGATGAGCACTTCTTTGAATCCGTTTGGCATTTTCATCTGGACGAAATAAATTAATCCCGCCATCTTTTCTGCGATAAGCTTTTAGGCCTTCAAAACATTGTTGGCCGTAATGCAAAGCCGTTGATGACTCACTAATATGCAGTGTGTTGTCTTCTGTCAGATGTCCTTCGTCCCAGATGCCATCTTTCCATGTCGAAATATAGCGAAAAGGCGTTTTGATATATTCAAAGCCTAAATTGTTCCAATCGATGTTTACCATACACATAACCTCTTTTTCTAAAAACTGTAGTATCATATTAACATTTGAAGAAAATTTTGTCATCATAATTTCATTTTTATTTTCTTTGTGAGAGTATTTACATATCCTGCCTTTTTGAGTATGCTTACATTGGTAAAAAAAGCGGAGGTGAACCAATGTCGTTTCAAGAAATGCTCTTTACCTTTTTAGGTGGTTTGGGAATTTTTCTTTTTGGAATAAAATATATGGGTGACGGTCTACAAAAGGCTGCCGGTGACCGGTTAAAGGAAGTCTTAAATCGCTTTACCTCGACGCCATTACGGGCTGTCCTAGCGGGAATCATTGTAACCGGTTTAATTCAAAGTAGCTCCGGTACAACCGTTTTAACTGTCGGCTTAGTTAGCGCCGGCTTTATGAGTTTAAAACAAGCGATTGGTGTCATTATGGGCGCCAATGTCGGCACAACAGTGACGGCTTTTATCATCGGCTTTAACTTGAGCGCCTACTCGTTACCAATCATCGGGATTGGTGCTTTGCTTTTATTTTTTACAAAGCGCGAAGTGTTACATAACGCCGGCCAAATTTTATTTGGCTTCGGCTGTTTATTTTTCGGTTTGACTTTGATGGGGGATGCGATGGAACCCTTGAAGGATTTGCCGCAATTTGAAGAATTAATGATTAATGTTTCCCATCATCCAATCTTAGGTGTTGGCATTGGAACACTGCTGACCATGATTTTGCAAAGCTCCAGTGCGACAATTGGGATTTTGCAACAACTATACACCCAAAACAGTTTAAGTTTGCAGGCAGCCTTGCCGATTTTATTTGGCGATAATATTGGTACGACTATCACAGCAGTTTTAGCAGCGATTGGGACCAGCATCGCTGCTAAACGAACGGCTGCCTCCCATGTAATTTTTAATTTAGTCGGGGCAATCATCTTTACGTTATTGTTGGGGCCATTTACAAGTATTTTGATTCGCATCACAGATATTTTCGGTTTGAATCCTGCCATGCAGATTGCCGTTGCCCATGGGATGTTTAATCTAGCAAATCTGTGTTTGCAAATTTGGTTTATCAATCAAATTGCTACGATTGTGCAAAAAATTATTCCCGGCAAAGAAAAAAATCTCGATATCCGCCCCATTCAATTGGCAGAAAATTTAATTTATACGGCACCGAGCCTGGCAATTGAACAGGCCCGTATTGAATTGCAAAATATGGGGGACTATGTCTTAGCCGCCTTTCAAGCTGCCGAAACCTACTATCAACAACAAAATCCTGAACAGCAACAGGATTTGCTTCAATATGAGGATGCCATCAACCATTTAGACACTGAGCTGACCCTTTACTTGGCAAAGCTAGCCACAGTTGAATTGACAATCAAAGAAAGTCACGATCAGACGATGCTCTTAGAAATCGCTAAGGATATGGAACGGGTTGGCGATCACAGCAAAAATATTATTGAGCTGCTGGAAGATGCGGCGACAATTGAGAAAAAGCAGCGGAGCAAAGATAAACGCCAGAAAAAAGCTGACCTGCGCAATGATTTAATTTTACAAGACCAAGATATCTTCACCTTCTTTGCAACTGTCAAAAAAAATCTTTCCTCTGCATTGAGTCTTTTACACGAAGACAACGAGCAACTAGCCCATGAAATGATGGACCGAGAAGAACAAGTCAACTTAATGGTGGAAGAATTACGGGCCAAATACATTCAATTGATGACCACCGGCCAAGGCCGACCATCAGACGGCGTCTTATTTATCGATATCAGTTCTAATTTAGAACGCTGCAGTGATTTGTCCGTTCATATTGCAAAATATGCTTTAGACAAACGTTATTAAGTTAATAAAGAGTAAAGGAAAAGAAAACTTGCAGAAAACAAGTTTTCTTTTTGACTTTTTACTGCTACACTTGAGTTTATCGAATAAAAAAGGAGGTCCTGATGACTTGGAACAACTTATACTAGCTACTGCAACAACAGAATCTTCCTCCGTTGATATTGCCCAAGAGGCCACGCAAAAATTAAATGCGTTGCAACGCTTTTGGAATTCCATCGATTGGGATCAGATTACGTTAACGATTATTGAGAAAACCCTGTATATTCTTTTTATTGTTGTCTTATTTTTACTTTTGGCGAAAATTGGTCGGGCAGTGATTAATCATTTGTATAAAGGCTACGCTAATAAAGCGAGTCTCAGTGAGAGCCGCTTAAAAACCATCCATACGCTGTTAGGAAATACGTATTCATATATCTTAGTCTTTTTCTTTCTCTATTCCCTGTTGTCGACAATTGGCATTCCTGTTGGCTCCCTTTTAGCTGGTGCCGGGATTGCCGGTGTGGCGATCGGACTTGGTGCTCAGGGCTTTATGAATGATATTATCACTGGCTTTTTTATTATTTTAGAAAAGCAGATGGATGTTGGCAATTATATTAAATTGACGAATTTAAGCATCGAAGGCACTGTCACGAACATCGGGATTCGCAGTATTCAAGTCAAATCAATTGACGGCACGCTGCATTTTATTCCTAACCGGAACATTACGACCATCAGCAACCTTTCCCGTTCTAATATGTTAGTTCAAGTCGATGTGCGGATTAAGCAAGATGAAGATTTAGACCAAATCAATTTGATTATTGAAAAGGTTAATCAAGAGCTGGCTAAAAAATACCATGATGATATTCAAAATGGTCCCTCTATTTTTGGTTTAGTTGATTTAGGCAATGGAAATTTTGCGATACGAACCACCATGTATGTGTTGAATGGCTTACAGGCCATTATCAAGGAAGATTTTTTAACAACTTATGTCAAAGAATTAACCGATGCTGGGTTTACGATTCCCAGCACCCCTATCGTAACGGTTTAAACAAAAAAAGCTGTGATGTTTAAAACAAAAGCTTGCTGAAAAAATTTACTCAGCAGGCTTTGTTTAAAACATTCACAGCTTTTTTATTTATCCAAAGATTTCAAAAAGCGGCTGACACGGTCAACAGCAAAGCTTAAGGCTGACTCCTGTGGCTGAAATTTTGGATGATGTAAACCAAATTCAGAATCCACACCTAGCCAAAACATCGTGCCGGGAATTTTATCTAACAGATAACCAAAATCTTCTCCCGTCATCGCTGGTTGCATAATTTTCAATTCAACATCAGCTTGGGCTTCCATAAAATCAATAAAATGTTCCGTTTCCTTTTGATGATTCACAACCGGCAAGTAGCCTTTTTGATCCAAAATAACTTCGACTTCACACTGGAAGGAGGCGGCAATGCCGACGCCGATTTCCTGCATTCGCCGTTGAGTTAGTTCATTCATTTCTTGGGTTAACGTGCGAATTGTACCGGCGGCCTGTGCTTGACCAGCGATCACATTGCGGGCGGTGCCGGCGTAAAAGGTACCAAAGGTAACGACAGCGCCTTGAATTGGATCTACGCTGCGACTGACCACAGTCTGAGCCTGTTGAATATATTCCATGCCGGCAATAATCATATCGTTGGCTTGATGAGGAAAAGCAGCGTGCCCTCCCTTACCTTTTAAATTGACTTCGACTTCACAGGTGCCAGCAAACAATGTTCCCACACGAGTGCCGATGGTTCCCACTGGCAATTCTGGCGAAACATGGAGGGCGTAAATTTCATCTGGCATAAAGCCATCATCAAAAGCGCCACCTTCATACATAATCATGCCACCAGCTTCGTTTTCTTCTGCTGGTTGAAACAACAGCAGATAATTATTTTTCGGTTGTGTTTCGCTTAAGGCTCGCAAAAGACCTAAAGCAATCGTCATATGAAAATCATGGCCACAGGCGTGCATTTGTCCGGGATGAGTGGATTGAAAGTCTGAGAAAACTTCTTCGGTAATCGGTAGACCATCAATGTCAGTCCGCCAGCCGATTGTTTTGGTCGGCTCAGTTCCGTTAATTTTAACAAGAATGCCTGTCTGCCATTCCTTGACTTCGATAAACTCTTTCATATTTGCCTGAATCATCTGCATTAAAAATTCGTGGGTTTTTACTTCCTCTAGGCCAATTTCTGGAATTTTGTGGAGGCTGCGGCGTAAAGCAATCAATTCATCTTGGGTATAAGTTGCTGCCATGTTTTTTCCTTCTTTCAAAAAAATCTGAAAGGCCTTCGTTCGTCGGCCATTTCAGATTTATCTTTGTTAAATAAATTATAGTTTGCGTAACTCTTCCATCATGTTTGTCTTGCCTTTGGTTTTTTCATCAATGTCTTTAATTTTGCGGGCTGGAATGCCGGCGACTACTGTGTTTGGTGCAACATCGTCAACCACGATAGCGCCAGCGGCCACAACAGCTCCTTCACCCACTCTAATGCCTTCTAAAATAACGGCATTGGCACCAACTAAAACATTGTCTTCAATCACAACAGGATCAGCTGAAGGTGGTTCAATGACCCCAGCTAAGACAGCTCCTGCTCCGATGTGGCAATTTTTGCCAACAGTTGCGCGACCGCCAAGAATCGCTCCCATATCAATCATTGTTCCCGCACCGATAACCGCACCGATATTAATGACAGCTCCCATCATGATCACCGCATTGTCGCCGATTTCTACTTGATCGCGAATAAAAGCGCCTGGTTCAATCCGGGCATTGATTTCTTTTAAATCCAACATTGGAATGGCTGAGTTACGCGCATCATTTTCCACAACAAAGTCATCGATGGCATCAGCATGTTCATCTAAAAACGGTTTAATATCTGCCCATTCACCAAATAAAGTTCCCATTTTACAGCTAGCAAAAGCTTGAATCGTTTCGGGAAATTCAAGCTCCTTCAAACGGCCTTTCAAAGTAACTTTCACTGGTGTTTTTTTCTTGGCATCACCAATATATTTTATAATTTCATAAGCGTCCAACTAAACATCCTCCTCTTGATTGATACTGTTCTAGCATATCAAACTCGCCGCTAAAAGCCAATTTATTTCGTAGCTGCGCATCAAATTACTTTGGTCGCAGTTTCTTCTGTCCGAGGAATCAAAACATTGCGTTTTTCCATCAAATGCAAGGTCCGATTGACAGCTTTTAAAATTTCTTTTCGGGTGATAATTCCTTTGAAAATTCGATCTTCATCTACCACCGGTAAAAAAGAAGCATCTACTAACAAATGCAGCACATCTTCTAAATCCCAATTTTCTTGGACGACGGGAACGCCGACTTCCATCACATCTGCCACTGTGCATTGCTCTAGAGCTTCCACGTTGATGGCATTTAAGTCTAACATTTTTTCAACAATGTCAGATAAACTGACTAAGCCGACAAAGCGATCACCTTTGCCCAAAACCGGAATCTTGCTGTATTTTACCTGTGAGAGGACTAATAAAGCGTGGGTTAAAGGGTTCGTATACATCACATTTGCGACATTTTCCGCTGGAATCATAAAATCCTCTTGACCCTCTAGCATTAAATCTTTTACAGTTGCTCCAATCATTTTGCTGCTCCCTTCAAATCTATCACGTTGACTGTACCGTAAAAATATGAATTAAACGTTAATAATCTGCAATTATTTTTTAAAAACAAAGTGTAAATCCGGTACCATTTGATGATTGCGGCGATAATATTGAACTTCATCTTGAGTCGGAGTGCTTTCAATAATCGCATAGGACTGAATTTGAATCGGTCCCCGGGGTTGTGAGATACTGCCAGGATTTAAAAATAAAATGCCTTGATGTTTCTCACAGCCAATTTGATGGGTGTGACCAAACAGAGCGATCGTCGCCTGATTTTCCTGCGCTTCATAGGTTAAATGATTCAAGCCGAAGCGGACATTGCTTAAATGTCCGTGAGTCATATAGACACGATCAGCACCGGTATCGACTAACCGACGGTCGGGAAATTCCGGATCAAAGTCACAATTTCCCTTGACTACATAAAAAGTTTGCCATAATTCATCATTCGGGGCTAACTCGGAGTCGCCGCAATGAAAAAAATAGTCGACTTTACCTGCATATTGATTTTTTAAATCTACTAAAACATCACGATCGCCGTGGTTGTCGCTGACTACTAAATATTTCATAACCTCTCCTTGTCACACATTAATAATTATTCCGTTTCCTCTAACCAATTTTGCCAGATTTTTGCCAATTTGGCTACCGCTTGTCCCCGATGACTGACTTGATTTTTTTGTTCATCAGATAATTCTGCAGCCGTTTTATCGTATTCCGGCAGATAAAATAAAGGATCGTAACCAAAGCCGTTTTCTCCTCGAGGAATTCGCCCGATTACCCCCGGCCACTCTGCTTCAACGACTAAACTTTTTTTATAGGGCGCTGCAAAAACCAGCGTGCAATGAAATTGAGCCGTCCGTTTTTCATCTGGAACCTCAGTTAATTCATGCAATAATTTGGCGTTATTTCCCGCATCAGTTGCCTGCAGTCCAGAAAAACGGGCCGAATAAATGCCGGGCATCCCATCAAGCGCATCGACCTTTAAGCCGGAATCATCGGCTAGTACTGGTTGCTGCAAAATCTGGGCAATTGTTTCCGCCTTTAAGCGGGCATTTTCTTCAAAAGTTTGCCCGGTTTCAGCGACATCTGGCAGCTCAGGATAATCCAATAAGGTTTTGATTTGATAGCCAGCTTGACTAAATAAATTTGCAAATTCCTTGGCCTTGCCGGGATTTCTAGTAGCAATCACAATCGTTTTATCGACCGCAGCTTCTTGATGGTCAGTAAAGAGGGCTTCCTTTTGCAAAGTAATTAGTTCTTGAATCGCTTGCTTTCCGTAAAAAAGCATTGTGTTTAAATCCTCACCAGAAAAAGTTGCTTCTTCACCGGTTCCTTGAATCTCAACAAATTCACCGGCTTCCGTCATCACCAGATTCATATCGACTTTAGCAGCAGAATCCTCTATGTAATCTAAATCGGTCACACAGCTGCCGTCTGGTAAAATACCGACACTGACAGCTGCCAAATGTTCCTTGATGGGATTTTCTTTTAACTCGCCTCTAACAATTAATTTTGTAATCGCCAAAGACAAAGCAATAAAAGCCCCAGTGATGCTGGCGGTCCGAGTTCCTCCGTCAGCTTGCACCACATCACAGTCAACAACAATACTGCGCTCACCAAGCTTTTCTAAATCGACCACCGCCCGTAAAGAACGAGCAATTAAACGTTGGATTTCCATCGTTCGTCCGCTGAGTTTGCCTTTATTGGCTTCCCGCCGATTTCTTGTATTGGTAGCTCTCGGTAACATTGAGTATTCAGCAGTGACCCAACCGCTACCCGCCCCTTTTAAAAAGGGTGGCACATTTTCTTCCACGGTAGCTGAGCAAATCACCTCGGTATCACCAAAGGAAATAACTACCGAACCTTCTGGATGTTTGTAGACATTGGTTTTAATTTGTATTGGGCGCAGTTGATTCACTGCTCTACCATCGTGACGCATGCGTTTCCTCCTAAAAATTATTTGCTATTCAATTTTGCATGTTGTGCTTTTTCTTGATAATTTGTTAGCCAGCCTTGAGCAATTGCATCAAATAATTGCGGAGAGCTGGTGGTGTAAAATTCTTTTGTCGGCTGTGGGTTTTCTGGTCCGTTGGCGATGTCAAAATAATCTAATAGCATGCTGACCTCGCCGACAGTTTCCGCACCTGAGTCTATCAGATGCACGCCGCTGCCCATAACATTTTGAATGACTGGCCGCAGCAACGGATAGTGAGTACAGCCTAAAATTAAAGTGTCCAGCCGTTTTTTTTGAAGTGGCATGAGGGTTTCTGAGACAATTTTTTTGGCAACGGAAGAGGCATATTCATTACTCTCCACAATTGGCACAAACTTGGGGCAGGCTAAACTTTCTACAAAAACCTGTGGGGATTTATTTTTTAAAGCTCGTTTATAGGAATCACTTTTGATTGTGCCCTGGGTGCCGATAATTCCGATTCGTTGGCTGCCGGTGGATTTTAGCGCTGCCCTTGTTCCCGGCAAAATTACCCCCACCACAGGAATCGAAAGCTGGGCCTTGATTTCTTCCAAGGCAACGGCGGTCGCAGTATTACAAGCAATCACCAGCATCTTTATATCCTTCTGCAATAAAAAATTAGTCATCTCCCAAGTAAACTGAATCACTTGTTCTGCGGGTCTCGGACCATAAGGACAGCGGGCCGTGTCCCCTAAATAAATAATATTTTCATAAGGCAATTGCTTCATGGCCTCTTTAGCGACTGTCAAGCCGCCGACACCAGAGTCAATGAAGCCGATTGGTTTTGGATTTAACAAAAGAATCCATCCTTTTACTAGTTAAAATTAAAACAATACAATATATTCTCGCTTTTTTAGACAACTTTTTCAAGTTTTTTTCCTCTCCCTTAGGAAAGTTTAATAAGCCTTCTATGCATTCCCTTTTTCCAGCAAACAAATTCCTTCTATAATAAATACAGGATATAAATTTTTTTTATTTTTTTCCGCAAAAAAGCAACCTGCCAAATGGCAAGCTGCTGAAAATTTTTTAATAACTGTATTTGCGTCTTTCTAAATAATTTGACAGTAAAGAAAGGGCGTAACAGATAATAAAGTATAAAACAGTTAAGGCTACATACATTGGCAAAACATAGCTGGAATCCTGCCCGTAAATAATCCGAGCATTGTGGGTCACTTCCGGCAGTGAAATAATGATTGCCAAAGAGGTATCTTTAATTAAAGAAATCAGCTGGCTGACGATTGCCGGCACCATTGATTTAATTGCCTGCGGTAAAATAATCTGCCACATCGTCTGCGGATAGGTTAAGCCAGTGGAAAGACCGGCTTCCATCTGTCCTTTCGGTACCGCATTTAAACCAGCACGGAAAATTTCCGAGAGCATTGCAGATTCGAAAATCGTCAATGCCGCAACCGCTGACCAAAAAATATCAAATTGAATTCCGATTTGCGGTAAAGCAAAATAAGTAAAGAAGATAATTAAGAGCAACGGTAAATTCCGAATCACATCGATGATAACCCCTAATATTTTAGATAAGAAGGGAATCTCAGAAAAACGTAAAATGCCGGTGATGCCGCCAATCAGCAAGCTCAGTACCATAGAAATCAGAGAGACTTCGACTGTAACTAATAGGCCGTCCAATAAAAAGCGAATATTAATCCATGAAAATGCTTCAAAAAATGCCATGTGGTCTCCCCCTTTCTAGCCGGTCACTGCCCAGCGTCTTTCTAAATATTTCATTAAATAAGATAGCGGCAAAGTAATGACCAAGTAAAAAATACCAACGATGATATAAGTGTTAAAGGTATCAAACGTCGCACTGGCTACTAAGTCTCCTTGATACATGATATCTAAGCCAGCCACCATCGCTAAGATGGAAGAATTTTTTACTAGATTGATAAACTGATTGCCTAATGGTGGGACAACAATTTTAAAGGCTTGCGGCATGACGATATAGCGCATCGTCTGCACGTAAGTCAAACCAGAAGACAAGCCGGCCTCCATTTGTCCGGTTGGTACAGTTTGAATTCCTGAACGAATGGTTTCGGCGATAAAAGCCGAGGTGTACAAAGTCAGCCCGATTGTACCGGCTGTAAATCCATCCACTGTGAACCAATATAACGGCACCACCACGTAAAAGAACATGGCAATAATTAATAAGGGAATATTTCTAAAAAATTCCACGTAAGCTTTGGCTAAGCCTTTGACTAATCGGTTGTTAGATAGCTGTAAAATCGCCATCAATGTCCCGATAATTAAGCTGAAAATCAAGGCAAGAATACTAGATAACAAAGTGTATTTAAACCCTTCAAAAAAGCTTGAACTATATGTTTGAAAAAGCTCTAACATATTTTCCCTCCTCTACAGATTGCTGAAATTTAAAACTCGATGATTTACTGATTAGCTTGCGACACTACCATCTTCATTATCAGGGAACCATTTTGAATAAATTTCTTCATAGGTTCCATCGGCGACCATATCAGCTAACGCATCATCAACGGCATTTAGAAAATCTTCTTGCCCTTTGTTGATGGCAATCCCGTAAGGCTCATCGGTAAAGGTTCCACCGACTAGTTGATAATCAGGATTTTCTTGGGCCAAACCAAGTAAAATTGCATTATCAGTGGTCATGGCATCCCCTTGACCAGCCTGCAGCGCTGTAAAACATTCTGAATAATTTTCCAGCTCTAAAACATTGGCCTCAGGAGCAGCTTCCCGAATGTTATCAGCAGAAGTGGACCCTTTTACAACTAAGACTGTCGTATCAGAATTAAGATCTGCGATACTTGAAATGCTGCTGCCATTTTTGACTAATAAAGATTGACCAGCGCTAAAATACACATCAGAAAAATCAACCTGCTGCCGGCGTTCTTCAGTAATCGTCATCGTGGCAATAATCGCATCGATATTTCCATTTTTTAATAAAGGAATCCGGGTTTTGGATGTTACTTCGACAAAAGTTGCTTGCCCATCATCTCCGAGAATTTCTTTGGTCAAGGCTTTCGCGATATCAATATCAAAGCCTTCAACTTGATTGTCAGCAATATTATAAAGTCCAAATAAATTGGTATCGTACTTGACACCCCAAACAATTTCATTGTCACTTTCGGCAGCCGATAAGATATTCTGGTCGGCCACAGAGCTTGCGCCACAGCCGCTTAAAAATAAGGCTAAGCCAGCAAGCAGACCTAAAGGCAGCCATTTTTTTATTTTTTTCATACAATACCTCCTAATGATTGATTACTTTACTGATGAACTGTTTCGCCCGTTCGTCTTTAGGATTTGCAAAGAAATCTTCCACATCGCGACTTTCTTCTAAAACTTGTCCGTCCGCCATAAAAATAACCCGGTCCGCCACTTCTTTGGCGAAGCCCATTTCATGGGTGACGACAATCATCGACATCCCTTCGCCGTCTTTGGCTAATTTTTTCATAACGTTCAAAACGTCACCAATCATTTCCGGATCTAATGCTGAGGTTGGTTCATCAAACAAAAGCATTTCTGGGTTCATCGCTAAACCACGGGCAATCGCCACCCGCTGTTGCTGACCACCAGAAAGCATGGAAGGGTAAGAATCTTTTTTATCCAGCATATCTACCCGCTTCAAGAATTTTTCAGCTGTTTTTTCAGCTGTTGCCTGATCTTGTTTTAAAACCTTCATTGGCGCTAAAGTAATGTTTTCCAAAACCGTCTTATTAGGATACAAATTGAAATGCTGAAAGACCATTCCAATATTTTTACGAATTTCGGTTAACTTGACGGACTTGTCATGAAGATTGACATCGTTGATTAACAGCTCACCTTCTGTAATCATTTCCAAGCCATTGATACAACGCAGCATGGTACTCTTACCAGAGCCGGATGGTCCAATGACAACCACAACTTCACCCTTTTCAAAACTCAAATTAATATTTTTCAACGCGTGAAACTTCCCATAATATTTCTCAACGTTCTTAAATTCAATCATGGCCATGCGATTCGCTCCTTTGTATAATTTGTTGTTAAAAAATCTAACATGAAAATATGTGCAGGTTTTATTATAAACTAATGAGAAAGGAATTGTAAAGTACTTAAAACTTGAAAAATTGAATTTTTTTTCAAAAATCGCCACTTTTTCAGAAAAAAATTCGATATTATTTCATACTTTTCACCCTAGCAACTTGATAATCTTGTAGTTTAGCAAAAAAAAAGGTACTATAGAGGGGAAACTTTTTAACGAATTAAATGAGGTGCACGATGACAAACATTATTTTAACCGGCGACCGCCCCACTGGTCGTTTACATTTAGGCCATTATGTTGGTTCTTTAAAAACACGAGTTGAGATGCAAGCTGATCCGATGAATAAATTATTCATTATGGTGGCGGATATGCAGGCCTTGACTGATAATGCCAAGAATCCTGAAAAAATTCGGACCAATTTAACCGAAGTCGCTTTGGATTATTTAGCAGTTGGCTTAGATCCCAGCAAGACAACTATTTTTGTCCAATCACAAATTCCTGAGCTTTCTGAATTAACCATGTATTATTTAAATTTGGTGAGTGTTGGCCGTGTGCGGCGCAACCCGACCGTTAAAGCGGAAATTGAACAAAAGAAATTCGGCGAGAGTGTTCCGACTGGCTTCTTTATTTATCCGGTATCACAGGCAGCGGATATCACAGCTTTTAAAGCCAATCTAGTGCCTGTTGGCGAAGATCAAAAGCCAATGCTAGAACAAACGCAAGAGATTGTTCACAGCTTTAACAATACTTATGGTGAAGTCCTAGTTGAACCAAAAGCTGTCCTACCGCCAAAAAATATGGGCCGCCTGCCGGGGATTGATGGCAACGGCAAGATGAGTAAATCTTTAGGCAATGGGATTTATTTAGCCGATACAGCTGATGTTGTTCAAAAGAAAGTTATGAGCATGTATACGGACCCCAATCACATTCATGTGGAAGACCCTGGACAAGTAGAAGGCAACATGGTCTTTACCTACTTAGATGTTTTTGGTCAAGATAAAGAAAAAATTGCAGAGCTGAAAGAGCATTACCGTCGTGGCGGTTTAGGAGATGTCAAAATCAAACGTTATTTGATTGATGTTTTAGAAGCGGAGTTAGCGCCGATTCGCACTCGTCGAGAAGAATATGCAAAAGACTTGGGTGAGGTTTTAAATATTTTACAAGCCGGCAGCCAGTCTGCTGAAAAGGTTGCGGCAGCGACCTTATCTGAAGTAAAAAAAGCGATGGGCATTGCCTATTTCTAAAAAAAATTTTGAGGTGACAGTATTTAATCAAACATTAAATACTGTCACCTCATTTTTTTTATTTTTCCAAATGTTCACCAGTGTTGCGATAGAAATCAAAAATGCTTTTACCATAGATATAAGGAATAAATGTGCCATTTTCTAAAAGCGTCAGATACTCGGCTTCATCAACCCAACGGGCATCTATGACTTCAGATTCCTGTAAAACAAGCGCTTCAAGAGGGATATCTTTCGTAATAAAATAAATTTCATCCCAGCCTTCGTGAAAGGCAAAAGTCATTCGACTAGCTACATTTTTAAGCTGAACGGTAATTCCCATCTCTTCAAATAGTTCCCGCTCAGCCGCTTGATAAAGCTCTTCGCCAAAGTCAACTGCCCCGCTGGCTGTGAAATCCCAATAATTTGGCCAAGCAAATTTATTTTCTTTGCGCTTTTGAATTAGCAATTGTCCCGCTGAATTAAAAACCAAGACTGTCACTACAAAACGATAGTCATTTTTCGTCATTGGGGTATCCCGTAGATGATATTTTTCGATTGTTTTCTTTTGGACATTGTAAACAGACATTTTTTCCGGCATACTATTACTCCCTTACTGAAAATTTTTACTACAAGAAAGGATACCGAAAAAATGACGGACTATCAACTAACAGATTATCAAGCAGCAAAAAAATCGCTCACGTCAACCCTTCATAAAATCGAGCAAGCGTTGCTTTCTCTAGAGGAAAAGCAACGAGCTGGTAAAAATCTTAAAGCTCAGATTACATTGTCAAAAGAGCGCATAAAAGCTTTAAAACTAGCCCTTTACTTAATTGAAAAAGAATTAATCCGGAGCCAAAAAAATCTGTGAGTGTCAGAATTTCTAACACTCACAGATTTCTTCTTAGCGAATTTCGACGGCAAATTGATCGATTAAGCTTTTAGTAATTTTTTCCATAGCTGCATTAATTTCTTCGTCGGTTAGCGTCGCTTCGTGATTGACAAAGGTCAAGCTGTAGGCCAACGACTTCTTGCCGGCTTCAATATTTTCCCCTTGATAGACATCGAATAGGTCAACATTCGTTAAGAAGCGACCGCCAAATTCACCAATCGTTGCGACAATATCACCACTAGCAACCGTCTCGGGAACCAACAGTGCAATATCGCGGCTAACAGAAGGATATTTTGAGACTTCTTGGTAGACTAATGGCGCTTTTTCAACAGCCAATAGAGCCTGCAAATCAAGTTCAGCAACATAAGTTTCTTTAATATCATAAGTCTTAGCGATTGCTGGATGGACTTGGCCGATAAAACCAACAACTTGATTATCAAAGACAATTTCTGCTGCTCTGCCGGGATGCATTTCCTTAATGGCAGTCGTTTGGACAAATGAAATTTGCTCAGCTAAGCCTAGCTCCTCTAAAAGAGTTTCGACAATCCCCTTCAACAGATAGAAATCAACTTTCTGTCCTGCAGTTTGCCAATCTTTATCCGTCCAATTTCCACTGATTGCCAGACCTAAATGTTTTACTTCTTGAGGCAAATCTTTTAACGGATCATGTTCTTGGAAGAAGACACGACCAATTTCATACAGCGCAATATTATTATTTTTGCGGGCACTGTTATACGCCACATCATCCAGTAAGCCGCTGATTAAATTTTGCCGCAGAACTGAGCGCTCTTCACTCATCGGCCAGTCTAAACGGGTTAATTTTGTTGGCTGAACGGTAAATTCTACGGATTTTTCCGCCGTTGTTAAAGCGTAACTGATGGCTTCACTCAGACCACTGCCTTCTAAAATGCCACGAATTTGACGAGTCACCCGTTGTTCAGCAGTCAGACTGCCGGCAACTGTTTCTCCGCTTGGCAAGGTGGATGGCAAGTTGTCGTAGCCATAAATTCTGGCAACTTCTTCAATGATATCCGCTTCAATGGTAATGTCCCAGCGTCTTGGTGGAATGGTAATTGAGTAATTCCCTTCAACTACTTCATAACCAAAGCCTAAAGCTGATAAAATTTCATTGACCTGCTCCTCGGTTAAATCGGTTCCCAAAGACCGATTGATTTTAGCTAAAGTAATGCCGACTAAAGCATCCTCTGGAATAATTTTGGAACCTTCTACAGCACCAGCTAAAACTTGACCGCCGGCTAATTTAGCAATCATTGCGGCTGCCACATCACAGGCCTCTGCAATAGTCCCTTGATTAATCCCTTTTTCAAAACGAGTGGAAGATTCACTGCGCAAATTAAATTGCTGAGACGTTTTGCGAATGGAGACACTGTCAAACATAGCAGCTTCTAGGGCAACCGTTGTAGTCCCCTGATCAATTTCTGAATCCAAGCCCCCCATTACACCCGCTAAGGCAACGGGTTTTGAACCATTAGTGATGACAATATTTTCTGTTGTTAAACTTCTTTCAACGTCATCTAGCGTAGTTAATTTTTCTGCCGGTTCTGCCCGACGCACTAAAATTTCTTGGCTGCCTAATTTATTGTAGTCAAAGGCATGGAGCGGTTGGCCAAACAATAACAAGATATAATTGGTGATATCCACGACATTATTAATAGGTCGAATCCCTTCGTTCATCAAACGGTTTTGTAACCATTGAGGACTTGGGGCAATTTTAACATTTTCAATTACGCGAATTTGATACGCAGGTGCATCTGCTGTATCCGCCACGGTAATTTTAATTTTATCGCTGGCCTTTTCGGTCGCTTCAACTAAAACTTCATCATTAAAGACTGGCGTTTGACGATAGATGGCACCAACCTCATAGGCAACGCCACGAATGCTTAAAGCATCTGCTCGGTTAGGTGTAATCGACAAATCAATGATGGAATCATCCATTTCTAAGTAAGAAAAGACTTCAGTACCGACTTCAGCATCTTGTGGTAAATAATAAATGCCATCAGCGAATTCTTTAGGAATGACGCTGTCTGAATAGCCCAGCTCCTGTAAAGAACAAATCATGCCGTTAGAAACTTGGCCCCGCATCTTACCTTTTTTAATTTTTACATTGCCGGCAATCCGAGAGTTTGGTAACGCCACGATGACTTTGATGCCAACTTTAACATTCGGTGCCCCGCAGACAATCTGTGATAATTCTGCTTCACCGATATCGACTTGGCAGATTGAAAGATGATCTGAATCAGGATGTGGAATACATTCTTTAACCTCACCGACGACAATTTTCTTCAATCCTTCAGCTGGTAATTCCACGCCTTCTACTTCAATGCCGGTTAACGACATTTGCGTTTCTAAATCTTTTGCGGAAATATTGCTTAAATCCAAATATTCCCCTAACCATTTATATGAAACTAACATTTAGTCTATTCCCCCTTGAACTGTTCTAAGAAACGTAAATCGTTTTGATAAAAATAGCGAATATCATTGACGCCGTAGCGCAGCATCGCTACCCGGTCTGGTCCTAAGCCAAAGGCAAAACCAGAATAAACTTCTGGGTCAATGCCTGACATTTGTAGCACATCAGGATGAACCATGCCTGCCCCTAGAATTTCAATCCAACCGGTATATTTACAAACATTACAACCAGCACCACCACATTTGAAACAAGAAACATCTGTTTCAACAGAAGGTTCGGTAAAAGGAAAATAACTTGGTCGCAGCCGAATTTTGCGATCGGCGCCGAACATTTTTTTCATCACCACTTCAAGAGTGCCTTTTAAGTCCCCCATCGTAATGTTTTTGTCGACAACTAAGCCTTCAATTTGGTGGAATTGATGACTATGGGTGGCATCATCGGTATCACGGCGAAAAACTTTTCCTGGAGAAATCATCCGTAGAGCACCTTTAGAAAAATCGTGTTTTTCCATCGTCCGTGCTTGAACGGGGGAAGTGTGGGTCCGAATTAAAATTTCATCAGAAATATAAAAAGTATCCTGCATGTCTCGAGCGGGATGATTTTTCGGGAGATTCATCCGCTCAAAATTATAATGGTCGCTCTCCACTTCAAAGCCTTCTACTACTTGATAGCCCATGCCGACGAAAATATCTTCAATCTCTTCCATCGTTTGCGTCAAGATATGACGGGTACCTTGTTTGACTTGCGCTCCTGGCAAGGTGACATCCAAAGTTTCCTTTGCCAGCGCTTCATTTAAAGCATCAGCTTCTAAATCAGTTTTGCGAGCTTCAATCGCTGCGGTAATTTCATCACGAATAACGTTGGCAAAACTACCAACTTTCGGACGATCTTCAGCGGATAAATCCTTCATCCCTCTTAAGACCTCAGTAATCGGGCCTTTTTTTCCTAAGATTTCCACCCGAATCTGATTTAAACTGTTTAAATCAGTTACGGCGGCAACCTTCGCCAATGTTTCATTCCGCAACGTTTCTAAAGTTGCTTGGGTTTTTGCTAATGACATGTTTCTCCTCCTATTTTCAAGTGCCAAAAATAAAAAACACGAGAATTCATTCCAACTAAGGAACGAGCTCTCGTGTTACCATCCTAATTCACAAAAAAATCTTTGCGCACTCAATTTTTTTAACGGTCTGACCGGTCTAAAAGACAAACTCCGGAAGTGAACTTCATTTTTCGACAACTCAACCTGCTTACAGTCAGTGACAGGTTTTCCCTTTTCAGCGTCAGCCAAACTACTCTTTTCCATCAACGTTTTTATTTATTCAATTGACAACAGTGTACTAAACTTACTCGAGAAAATCAACTGCATTCTGCATCAGTCAGCCATTTATCCCCCCATTGGTGGATTTGTGTCATGGCCAAACGCAAGTCTGCGCCTTTTTTCGTCAATAAATACTCGCTGCGATTATTTTCTTTACAGGAAACTTCTCGGGTAACGATGCCTTCACGTTCCAACTCTTTCAAGCGTTCAACTAAAAGACGATCGCTGACTTGAGGAATTTTGCCGGCAATGTCAACAAATCTTTGCGGCCCATTATCCAATAAGACTTCGATAATTAAACCGTTCCACTTTTTGCCAAGAATTGAAAAAGTTTTTTCAAACTTGGGACAGATTGCGTAATTAGAAATTTGTACTTGCTCCATTCTTATCACCTCGTTAAGTGATTATAGCACATTACTTACATTTTGTAAGTGAGAATGCCTAGCTCTTTGCGTCGATGTCAATCACTTTACCAGATTCTAACAAAATAAGAAAGATTTTACTGACCGGCAGCTTCTCCGCCTGACTTAAAGCCTGCTGATACAAACGCAATTGACCTTGGTGTCGTTGGACAACTTCTTGAAGTTCCACGGCATCTTCAGGATTTTTTAAATGATCCGTTTTGAAATCATAAAGATAAATTTCACTTTCTAAGGTGATGTAGCCATCAATGATACCGTGAATCAAGACTTGATCGGCTTCTATGGGATAATCTGCAAAAATATCATCAGCTTTTTTCAGCATTGAAAAAGGTTGCTCTCTTTTAACATTATCAGAATGGGCCAATAAAAATTGGCCAAAGTCTTGCTCGAAAAATTCTAAAATCGCTGAAACGTTAATTTTTTTCGCAACGGCTGCTTCAAAATTATTGGCTGCCACCAAGCGCTCAATTAAAGCCTCAACGGTTTCGACTGTCGGTTTTTGGTCTAGCGGTAAAAGTTGCAATACACGGTGAGTCGCCGTTCCGACAACTGCGGCTGTCGGTTCTACCTCTGTTGCTAAAAAATTCGGAACAGCCAAATCATCTGCTACATAGCGATGACGCTTCATCGCTTTTTCCTGACTGCTCTCCCACAAAAGTTTTTCAGAGCCAGTGTTGTCAGGATCGTCAAAGACCCGTTTTATTTCAGAAACAGATTGGTAGCTAGTAGTTTCAGTGGCTTCTTTAAAAGGATAACTAAAATTTAAAATTTTCTCTGCTCGATCAACAAATTCCTGTGTCGCAGGCTGCTGACTGACAGAAACCTCGATATCAGCCGCTTGTTTTTCTAGCTGCTGATAGCTGTGTTGTAAATCAGTTTCCGTATACCAATGAATGCTAAAGTGACTAGGATACTTAGCTAAGGCTGGTAAAATCGCTTCTTGCTCGGTAAAATTTTTAATATCCGGATGGCGAATTAAAGACCAACCTAACCAGTCCATAAAACTGCGGGAGGTTTGCATCCTTAAACTTGTGGGTAAAACCAACGTATTATCGGCTGATTTTTCCGCCATCTGCCACGTCTTCAACATTTCTTCTTGATTTTTGTAAGAGCCGACTAAAAAAAGTTTCTGCTCCGCACGGGTCAAGGCAACATATAGCTTACGCAACTCTTCTGAGAGTAACTTGCGAGTTTTCAATTGGCGAATGCCATTATACGGCAGCGTTTGTTTGCGCACACGGGAAATCTGGTCGAGATATTTTATGCCAATACCAGATTTTTCATCAAAAATATAATTGGCTTGTGTGTCCGCCATATTAAAGCGTTTTGACATATCCATCAAAAAGACAATTGGAAATTCTAAACCTTTACTCGCATGGATGGTCATGACTCGCACGGCGTTGCCACTGCCTTTAGCAATCGGTTCTGCCAAATCCTTATCTTTTTCCTGCATCTTTTCAATAAAGCGGATAAATTGATACAGCCCACGATAACTGCTGTTCTCATAATCTTTGGCTCGATCCGCTAAAGCCAACAAATTAGCATAGCGCTGGTCACCAGCTGGCAAGCCTAAAACATATTCTGGATAAGCTGTCTCTTGGTAAACCTGCCAAATTAGTTGAGCAATATTGCGGCGACGCACTAGATTGCGCCAGCTATTCAATTGATCGAGAAACTCTGTCACCTTTTGCAATAAAGGACCTGTTGTGCTGTAAGCTAAGACTGCTTCGTAAAAGCTGCCATTTTTATTAGCAATTCTGATTTCTGCCAGTTCCTGCTCGTTTAAACCGACCATCGGCGAACGAAGAATCGCCGCTAGCGGAATATCTTGATAAGGATTGTCAATAATTTGCAGCAGCGAAATCATCGTGCGGACCTCTGTCGCTTGGAAATAATTTTCCGCATCGTTGACTTCAACAGGAATGCCCAAGCGTTTAAAAGTATCCATAATCGCAATATTATTTTTCTTTGTTGGTGTTAATAAGACGATGTCGCGATATTCTGCTGGTCGTTCTGCTTTGGTATCTTTGTCGTAAAGTAAAAATTGATTATCAATCAGCTCACGAATTTTTAAGCCCGTCATTAACAGCTCGCCATCGGTCTTATCCTCCAACAGTAGTTCATTGATTGCACCGCTGTCGCCAATCAACTGGTCAATAACGTCTGCTTCGTCACTATTTTCCTTTGCTTTTTCATACAGCAGCAGCTCCGGTTGAAAAACCTCTTTTTGGGGGAACTGCCCGAAGCCGGCTACCAATTTAGCTGCTTCATCATAAGCAATCTGCCCCACCTGTTTGTCCATCAGCTGTTCAAAAATTAAATTGGTAAAATCAATGACTTCCTTGCGGGAGCGAAAATTATCCGGCAGCACAATTAGGCGACCATCAGAATTTCCGGTCTCTTTAAACTGTTCAAATTTACCAATAAATAAAGTCGGATCAGCCAAGCGGAAAGAATAAATCGATTGTTTGACGTCTCCCACCATAAATAAATTTCCCGGCTGATTTTTGGGATTGGTTAAGCGGCGAATAATCGCTTCTTGTAGGCCATTAGTATCTTGATATTCATCCACTAAAACCTCTGAAAATTTGTGTCGATAATATTCTTGGGCTTCTTTGATGCCTTTAGTATTTTCAGTTTGCAAAATTTGCAGGGTCAAATGCTCTAAATCATTGAAATCTAAGACGCCCTTTTGTCGTTTTGCTAGAGCATAACTTTCCATAAAGGCTTGTCCGACACCAATTAATTCTTCAATTAAAGGACGGGACAAACCAATCAAGCGATTGATTTCAGCCGGTAAATAAGGCAGAAAATCTTCTCTGATTGCCGCTAATCTTTTCTTTGCAGCGTTACGGGCTTCCCTAATCTCTGTAACTGTTGCTTTTAATTCTTCATCTCTGATTGACGGAAAACGCAAAGCTAAATCAGGATGGTCGAACAAGGCATAGGCAGCTTCAAAATCTTGCGCTTTTAAAGCTGACAAAATTGCTTGGCAAATTGCTTGGCTGCCAAGCATCACAGGAATAATTTTTGCCAACCCTTCTGTAGCCTCAGCCGTCAGCTTCAATTGCTCAAAAAGCTCTGCCTCCGCTGCAACCATTTCCATCATCAAAGGCAGCATTTCTTCGGAGAACAATTTAGATTTTTTTAAGCCCTCTTCTTCCGGATAATTATCCAAAAGTTTTGACAGCCAAGCCTCCGGATCGGGATTGGCTCTGGCAAATTCATATAACCGATAAACTAAATCAGTCAGACCATCATCACTGCGGTCGTTGGAAAAATTAGCCGTCAGCTCATAGAAAGCAGCCGGTACGCCCTCCGTATCGTCATAAAATTTTTCCCGCAGCGCTTCCCAAACATCTTCTTTCAGCAACAGCGTTTCAGTCTGATCTGTCAACATTCGAAAGACTGGATCTAAATCAATCAAATAGTAAAAGCGGCGAATCACCGTCAAACAAAAGGCGTGCAAAGTCGAGATATTGGCAGCCGGTAATTTGACCAATTGTTCCGTCAACATTTGCCGTTCTGTCACTGAAATTTCCGGTAGATTAATTGTTTTTCGCAACTCTTTTTGAATCCGCTCCTTCATCTCACGAGCGGCGGCCTCGGTAAAGGTCACAATTAACAGCTCATCAATTTTGACGCCTTTTTTCAGCTTTTCAATCACCCGCTCAACTAATATGCGGGTTTTACCAGAACCTGCTGAGGCTGAGACTAGAATATTTGTGCCACTGTCGTAAATGGCATCCCATTGCGGCTGAGTGAACATCACGTCGGTTGGTTTTTCTGGAATGTTACTCATGCTCTTCACCTCCAATGCGTCTTAAAACTTCTTCTTTTGATAATTTTTCCAAACGATGGTAATCGTTCCCCTTCATCAACACATCGAAATTGCAGACACTTCTAAACGGGCAAAAATTACAGGCCAAAGGATTTTTATTAATGTAGGCTGGATTTAGGGCGATTTCCCCGGATAAAATGCGATTTCCGGCGGTTTTCATATTATCTTCGTTGTGCTTACGCAATAAATTCAGCTCATCTTCGGTATAAAATTTATTTTGTGAACGGCCAGGGCTATATAAATCTTTGGCATTTTTACTCACTGGAAAGACGTTAGAGGTTTCCGATTTTTCTAAATCAGGCGCCATTTGCTCTAACACTTCAGGGTCGTTCACAAACAGGCCGTCATACTTAAAGGCGGTCATCGTTTCTTTGACGACATCCTGATCGTTTTTCAATTCAGGATTTCTGACGTGAAGATAATAAGCCCCCGCCGGTTTAATATCTTCCTTACCGACTAGTTTTACAGCATTCATCAAAGCGACATCTAAATAAGTCAGCAATTGCATCGTTAATCCGTAATAGGCTTTCCAAATTTCAAAGCTGTGCTTACTGGATTTATAATCGACAACACTAAGAAATGTCTGTTTACTCTCTGGAGCGGTCGCAACATCAATCCGGTCGATAATTCCACGAACTGCTAGTTTACCCTGATGATTTAGTTGGATTTCTTTGCCGGCAATGCCTTCCTTGCCAAGATTGCTGCCAAAAAGTAATTCTGTTTGCATCGGCGATAGTCCAGTAGCTTGACTCTGCCGCTTTAAGGCCCAGCTGACCTTATGAATTGTCTGTTTCAATTGATAACGAATATATTTCATCCGATTGCTTTCATTCAAAATATTAAAGCGGGCTTCGCCTAACACTTTAAGTAAGACTTGCTCCGTTAAATTTTGCACCTCTTCGTCACTGATAGTCGCAAGACTGACCTGCATTTGAATGACTTCTTGTAGAAAACGGTCCAATGCATCGTGGAAAAAATCACCAGTGGCTGCTGGAGACAAGCCATAAAT
Source organism: Enterococcus sp. HY326 (assembly GCF_026157065.1). Lineage (GTDB taxonomy): Bacteria > Bacillota > Bacilli > Lactobacillales > Enterococcaceae > HY326. The sequence continues at coordinate 397,356 of NZ_JANLGQ010000002.1, read as the reverse complement.
GTCCCGCTCTTTTAAAGCCAAACCATAGGTAGCAAAATATTTATATTCGCAGTTGAAAAAGTTTTCTAAACGGGACACGGAAACCTTTAACTGATTGCCATAAATCGCTTCGACTAACTCAGCTGACAAAGGTACAACCTGATTTGCATAGTCCAAACTTTTAAAAGTTTTTTCAGTGGTAGCCGCTAATGCTGAGCGCTGCAGTAAATTTTTCAGCACCTGCCATTTTTGTGGCAGGTGAGCCTTTTTATCTTCTGTTAAGTCTGCATCAATCGACAAGCGTTGCAAATAAGTTAAATCCCCCAGCAAACTGCGATAGGTTCCCAGATGTTTATCAGCCGCTGCCTCCAAAGAAATGCCCTGTGCCAGCTCAAAATCCAAACCGAAATAATTGGCAATATTTTCCACATAGGGCGAAACCTGCAAATTTTTGTCGGTATCTTGGTTGCCGGCATAGCTTAAATACAATTCCTCTGTTGCTGAAAGAAAAACGAGATAAGCGGTAAAAGGCTCCCGATTCATTCCCTGCGTGGTGGCATCAAATAAATATTTTTGCTGGGTATCCTCAGCAAATAAATGATTGATAAACACTTTATCCTCTGAGCTTAACAGTCCGGTCATTTCAATTTTTTGCGGAAACACTTGATTGTTCAACCCAACGGCAAAAGTAATTTTTGCCTGATTAGGTCGAGCCAATTCTAAATTATTGATGCGCACTTGGTCTAGGGTGCTGGGAATCATACCATAATTCGCATTTTCCATGCCAGCCTCTAAAATTTCTTGAAAGACTTCCCATTCAAAGACCTCAGTCCCATAAATCGAAACATATTCTTCTAGCAGATGAACCAGTGTATTCCAGGTCTGCTCATGATTTCTGGCAGCTTCTAGATTGCCTTGATTTATTTCTTCGCTGCGCCATTCTAAAAGGCGCTGCTTAACGCCGCTTGTTGCCAAAAAATTAAACAGCTGGGCGGCTGCTTCTTGACCGGTCTGGCTATTTTCTAAATTAGCAAAAAAATCAAGGAGCTGTTGACGAAGAAAATTGCGAACAAAATTGGCTTTTTGTTCCTCTGGTTTAATATCTTCCTCTTGGCCTTCCTCAAAATCATAGGCGTACAGGTGCCAATCCTGTTCATTTTTCCAGCTATAGCCTTGAAAATTATAGGCCAGCGCAATATTTTCTGTTATATCTACCAGATCACGAAAACGATTGGCATAACTAAAGTTTTCATTATCAAAAGGAATTTCCTCTGGCACTAATAATTCAGTGCGTAAAAGTCGCATGATATCATTCAAACGGAAATCATAAGTTTTGATCGCAAACAGCGCTGATAAAAATTCGACTAAAGGATGCTGCTCCATTTTGACGGACTCGTCCAAATAAACCGGCAGTGCTAGTTCTTTAAAGACTTCGGCAATCAAATTGCCATAGCGGTCTTGATCACGGACTAAAACTTGAATATCTTGGTAGCGATAGCCCTCTTCTATAACCTTTTGACGAATTTTGCGGCCAATCCAGCTAATTTCTTCTTTTAAATTTTCTCCCCGCATTAAATGCAATGCTGAAACTGATTGAGGAGCTGGCGGAATTGCTTGATTACTTTGGCTAGTTTCCCAAAATTTTTGCAGCGCCACTAAATCAGGATGAACCTGGCTTTCGGCTGCAAAGAGATCATTGCCAATCGGCACAGCTTTTTTTCTAGCGAGTTGATAAAGCTGAAAATAAAGTTCGCTGGTATCGTAAAACAAATCAATCTTATCCACTGGTTGATCGTAGCTTTTTTTATCTAACAATAAGCTGACAGTCACCGACGCTTTTTCCATCAATAAGGTAATCAGCTTGATTTCTTTGGCTGAAAAATGCGAAAAGCCGGTAATCAGAAAATGGACTTGACTCAAATCAACTTCCTGCAAATACTCAACCAATTGATCTAACAAATCACCTTTAACCAATTGGGTCTGCCAAATTGTTTCTTCAAAGGCCGCCATAATCAAACTCAAGTCCTGCAGTTTTAATTGCTGGTCGGCTGTCTGGTCATCCGATTGAGCAGCTTTTTTTAAATCTGCAGAGGTCAAATTTCCCTGCAGTAATTCGCGATACAAAGTATACAGCTGACTGATAAAACCAGTTTTATTAATTTCACCACGAAAAACGGTTAACTCCTGTTCATAGGTTGCTAAAATTTTTCGGAAAATCATGCCGCTACTGGATTCGCTCAAATAACTTTGAACAAAATCTGGGGACTGCTGTAGGTAATACCAAGCCAAACGCTGTAGACTAAAGACTTGTAAATTTATGGCTGAAAAATCCTGCTCTTGACCGGCAAATTTTTGTAAAATTTCCCGCTCTTGTTCGAACTTATTAAAGTTAGGTACCAGAAAAAAAACCTGCTGTTGGGCAGCGAGTAAGTCTTTTGCTTCTGAAATCAACGTTTCTCGATGATTTCGACTGCCGGTCCCTAAGATAAATTTTAGACTCATAACATCCTCCTTCAATCCGTTACTATCACAAAAAGGTTGTTGATTCATTGTATAGTATAACAAAAAAATTCAGCAGGTGGGCTATTCTGATTCCCTTACACTGCTGAATTTATCTTTAGTTTAAATGCTGCCAAATCGGTCAAAGGGCCAAAAAACATATTTGACATTGCCGATAATCTGATCTTCATCAATAAAGCCAATAATCCGGCTGTCTTTTGAAATGCGGCGATTATCTCCGAGAACAAATAATTTTCCTTCTGGGACTGTCGTGACACCAGTAAACTGAGAAACTGGCGGATTGCCATGATAGCCTTGAGCCAAAGTTTCAAAAGTGAAATCCCAAGTGAGAACTTCTCCTTCAGATAGTTCGGATTTATACTCATCCAAATATGGTTCCTCAATGGCTTCGCCGTTAATATAAAGCACATCGCCGGACATCGAAACTGTATCGCCGGGTAAACCAATCACCCGTTTGATATAATTCGTATCTGCTTCAGTCGGTGCTGGGAACGTCACGATATCAAAACGTTGAATTTCACCAAATTTTAGGGCAATCACGCGTTCGTTATTTTCTAACGTTGGGTCCATCGAATCCCCTTTAACAATCACTGGTGAAAAAACGTAGGTGCGTACAATCACGAGCACCACTACTAAAACAATTAAATACAAAATAAACTTCAAAAACTCAATCAACTTCACAGAATTTTACCGCCCTTCGTCCAATATATTTTAGCATAGAATGTCGACTGGAACACTTATTTGCCTTTTCCTTTGATAAAACTAGCAATTTCTTAAATTGTTTTTGGCGGCACTGTGGTCTGAATAATTATTTTCAAGGGCTTGAAATGCTTTAACCGGCAGCTCTTCTGCAGTCACTTCTTCATAAGTTTCCACGTAGGCCCCTTTATTGGAAATTTTTAAATATCGTTCTTGAATTAGTTCATGGTCTGCGGTAAATTCAATTTGTCGCTCTTTGCCGTTCTCATCAACGGCAGACTGACGATAGCTAGCTGTACCGTAGCCGTTCACACTGTCAGCAGCTTTAGTTTTAACATAGACGGCCCCCTCTTGAACTAGCGGATTAAAGCGGTCAATGACAGCGGCCACTTCTCCTGATGAATTGGCAGTAAAAAAGAGTAAGCCGCCTAAGCTAATGATTAAGATTGCTGCAAAGCCTATTAAAATTTTTATGATTTTCAAAATTACACGTCCTTTCTAGAAAATAGTATCAAAGTTTTTCTAGAAATCCGTCCGGCTACAATAGGAGATTTTTTTCAGCCTTTAGCAGTAGAAGCGCTTTTGCTAAATCTTAGATTTTTCTTTTATTCAAAGTTTTTTCTTTCTATTTTAATAAGTTATCCTTATAATCAAGATAAAGGAAAAATAAGAGTAGGTTGATGGACTATGCAAAAAATTTCACGATTACCTGATAATATCAATGAAATTCCTGTGGTATTTTTGAAAAATCCATCGGGAAAAGTTTTAGAAAAAATTTCAATCAATGAATTAAAAGAACGGGTCTCCCCCCTTGTCAGTGAAGACTATCGAATTAAGCTTTATCGAAATGCCTTAGAGCATTATGCTGACCAAAATTTTGAGAACGCTGAATTATTGCTTCTCCATTTAATTGAAACTTCCGAAGGCTTCCACTATGAGTATTATGAGCGACTGGCTTCAGTATATGAGGCTCAAGAAGCCACTGAATTACAAATAGAGGTCTTAACCTTTGCGCAAGAAAAAATTATTGAGTTTAAAGGGCAAGAAGCTTTGCTGCGACGAGTCACCAGACGCCTAGTTAAAGCGCAAAAGCATCAAGAAAAAAAATTAAAGAGTCAATCCCAAAATTAAAAACTCCCACAAGCTAGTATAAATACAAGACGTGCCAACTGCTATGTTTTTTCAGCAATTGGCACGTCGAACTATTTATAAGATTGGCTGTGGTTTTTTTATTGTCGCTTTTATTGAAATGTAAAATAAAAGTTTTTTTTCATAAGCTACCTTGCTAATCCAAGACTGCTTTTAAATCAGCTGCCAAATCGTGGCTGCCTTCAATGCCGATGGATAGTCGCAATAAATCAGCAGTTAAACCATAGGCTTCCCTCAGTTCTTTGGGAACATCAGCATGGGTTTGCGTTGTTGGATAGGTAATCAAACTTTCGACTCCCCCTAAACTTTCGGCAAAGGTGAAGAGATGCAAATTTGCCAAAATTTCTGGAATTAAAGCTGCTTCAGTCACGCGAATCGAAATCATACTCCCCACACCCGGATAGATAACTTCTTTGATTTTGCTAAATTGTGGCAATAATTTCACCAACTCTTTAGCAGTTTCCTCCTGCTTTTCAAAGCGCAACGCTAAGGTTTTCAAACTTCTGACAAATAGCCAGCTATCAAATGGCGACAGAGTTGGCCCTGTTGTATTGGCGAGCCAAGCCAATTTTTCGCCAATTTTTTGATCTTTGGCGACCACTACACCTGCTAATAAATCATTATGTCCTGATAAAAATTTTGTGCCAGAGTGAACCACAATATCTGCTCCCAAGTCTAAAGGCTTTTGTCGCAACGGCGTTAAAAAAGTATTGTCAACAATTAGTAGTGCTTGATTAGCTTTAGCAATCCCAGAGATTTTTTTTATATCTAAGACTTGCATTAAAGGATTGGTGGGGGTTTCGATAAAAATTCCAGCAATGTCAGTAGAAGCTAGCTCAACAAGCTCCTCTTCATTATTAAAATACTCGAAGCTCGCCATCCCCTGTTGTGACAGCATCTCAAAAAAACGGAAGCTGCCGCCGTATAAATCACGACACACAAGAAAGCGACTACCTTGTGGAAAATATTGAAAAGCTAATTGCAGCGCGCTCATCCCAGAACTTGTAGCGACTGCAACGCTGCCATTCTCTAATTTTGCTAAGGCTTCTTCAAGAACCCAACGTGTTGGATTTTTAGTGCGGGTATAATCATACCCGGTGCTTTGTCCAAGTTTTGGATGCTCATACGTTGTCGATAGATGAATGGGCAGACTGATAGCACCGGTGCTTTGGTCTTGATGATTGCCGATTTGAGCTAAAAAAGTATTGATATCTGTCATAAAATGACCTCCAGTAATTTCCATTATTAGTTTAATATTAGATTAAAATGAAATAATGATTAAATTATAGACAGGCATGATTTTCCTGTCAACTTAAAAATCGATTGCGTTTTCTATGCTCGTCTCAATAAATCTTTTTCACATTTATTTTAGCGCTTTATTAAAGAGTTCTATTTGCTTTTGCACTTTTTTTTATGATACCTTTAATAAAAGGAGCGAATTACGTGAAGGGACATTTAAAACAATTACTGCATTTCAATAAACCACAGGGTAATCGGGCTCGCCTATTTGGTGCTTGTCTGGCTATGCTGACAATTTTATTACTCAGCTATCTTTTTCACACCCCGACGATTGCCAGCTTTGGCTCATTGGGTATTTTTACTTTTCTTTATTATGATAATTTAAGATTACCAGATTTAATTAAAAGACTCTTATTGGTGGGCGCTTATCTGCTGCTTTGTTTGCTAGTAGGCATTCTTGGAACCCATGCCGTTTGGACAACGCCCATGCTAATGGCCACCATTGCCTTTATCGGCCGATTTTATTTCCGCTTATATGGTTTTGCCAAACCCGGTGTTTTCTTTGGCGTTATGGTAGCTGGCACCGGTAGCAGCACTCGCATTGCTGTTGAAAATATACCAATTGTCATCGCTTATTTTTGTTGCGGAATTTTTATCTCGTTGCTTTTTGCATTATTGGTTCATAGCATGGAAAAAAATCCGGCTGCCCCACTACCTAAAAAAAATTTCCGCAAACGCTTGGATGCAGATCCGACAGCCATGATTGATGCATTATTTTATACAGCGATTATTTTCTTTGCGGCTTATCTCAGTCAGGGACTAAATCTTCATAACCCTTATTGGATGGTCGTCTCAGCTGCGGCAATTTTACAAGCCAATGACTTAGCCAATATGATGCAACGAAATATACAACGAATTTTAGGGACTGTGATTGGTCTGGGAATAGCCGCCATTTTATTAAATATTCACTTTTCTTATTTAGAGATGGTGATTGTCATTACGCTGCTCTTTTTTGCGGTGGAGTATTTTATTCCCCGCAATTATGCGGTTGCCAATTTTTTCACCACACCCCTTTCATTGCTCTTGGCCAAATTAGCCACGGATCAATATGTGATTTCTATTTTGCAATATCGCTTTATTGGAATTTTTTTAGGTAGCATTTTAGGTGTCGTGGCTGCTTGGGTTATGCATACCGGCCTAAAATTTTATCAACGCACCTTACATTTTTAAAAATTAAAAAAGCTGCCAATAAGCAAACTCGCTGCCAATTTTTGGGCGCAGGTTTTTGACTAGTGGCAGCTTTTTTATTTGAAATTTTTTACGATGAAAACTTCGATAAAGGGTTGATTGATGATTTTTTTCTGTTGTGATGCAATTCGTCAACTTGATTGAACAAGTAGATGTCACTTTTAATTGAATCTTTTTTTCAAGCAAATGGTTCCATAAGTTATTCATTTAAGCAATTTTGGTTATGATAATCTTGTGAAATGTAGTACATGCATGTAATAAAATCAAGAAATAAATTTTCTTTTTTTTCGTGAACATCTAACTTTTTTGAAAATCCCCAACGTTGATAGTCCGGCTCTTTCGTACTAAATTAAAGGTGGGGTGAAGACCATGAAATCAGTGAAAGAATTTCGAACGGACAACGAGCTGGTGATTTTTTTGGAGAATCAGAACACGATCATTTTTGTTACCGAAAAGGATTATAAGACGTATAGCTATCTATTATATGCTGATGCTGAGCACTTTTTCTTAAAATTAAAACGTGCTCTTTGCAAACCACAGTTGCTTGCCTGAAGGAAAAGCCTGAGAAGCTAGTTTCCAACTTAGTTCACTCTAAGTTGTCAAACTAGGAAATCTCAGGCTTTTTTAATTCATTTTATCAATTACTCTACTGCTTTTCTTCACTTTTAAAATATCTTTTAACCTGTTATACTTTTCGTTCAACTAAACGATAATAGACTTTTGAAGTTTGCCAATACACTAATAGGTAGCAAACGGCAAACAGAAGAACTGATAAAATTGTCACAATAGTAATCAGCTGACTGTTAGTTAAGCCAAAGAGAATCAGCAATTTTCGAATAATGGGCAGAGCAAAGGCTAAGTGAATGACGGCTAAGGAAATAGGCAGTAAAAAGACCATCAACACTTGACTAGAAATCGTTTGTTTGACTTCTCTGCGGCTCATGCCAACTTTTTGCATAATTTCAAAACGACCAGTATCTTCATAGCCTTCAGAAATTTGTTTGTAATAAATAATTAAAGCAGTTGCTAACGTGAAACTCAATCCGAAAATAATACCGATAAATAAAAATCCGCCTGTAAAGCCATTGGTCTCTTCACGATCGACCTCAATTGACGTTGCCGACGCATAATTCATCGAAGGATTCGGCAAAGAATCTTGATTGGCTGATTGATTGAGTTGATCTTGATATGCAAAAACGGCCGTGGCAAAATTTTTCAAATTTTCTTGACTGCCATCAAGGTTCATCATGACTTCGCTGTCATAAGATAGCGGCTGATAGCTGCTATGAGTGCCTAAGTTCAAATCAGCATAAATTTTTTCGACAACACTCTCGTCTTTTACAAAAAAGAAAAAGGTATCAACGAAGCTGGGATTTTTTGGAAACATTGGTAAATCCTCTACCCGTTCTTTTATATCATAAGCTTGTTCGCCAAAATAAATGGTCTGATCCTCAAAATCGCCAGAAATTGGATAAAACGCTACTTGATTATCTTCCAAGCTAATCGTTTTACCAGTGAGCTGCTGATAATCGGCTGCTGTTAAAAATTCTGTACCAATCACCCCATCAAAATTCTGCGTATTCTCCACTGATACAAAATTATTGCCTTCCTCTTTTAAAAAAGAAATATTTGGACTGTCCAGCTTCACGACTTCGGTGACCGTCACTTGATTGTCTGCAGCTAGTGCTGTCAAATTTGCCTCTAAGTCGTGATTGACTGTCTGGGTTGTCAAACTAATATCACTTGGATTTCGAGTTTCTAGGACATTTTCTTTTCCGAAATAAAGGCCTGCCGTTGAAGACAACGTCACTAAAACCATTGTCGACAAAATACAAATACTAGCTAAGCCGGCACCATTTTGCTTCATGCGATAAATCATTCCAGAAATATTGATAAAAGGTTTTGGTTGATAATAAAGCTGCGGCCTTTTCCGTAAAGCCTTTAAAACGGTAATGCTACCGGTCATCATCACTAAATATGTGCCGATAATTACTAAGACAATGGCGACGAAAAAATATGGCAAGGCGGCAACCGGTGATTCAATCGAAACGGAAATCAGATAGCCAGCGATAATAGCAGCAAAGCCGATAATAGTCAAAATCCAATGGGCTTTCGGTTCTTTTTCTCCTGTGTCGCTGCCATGAAGTAATTCAATGGGTTTGGTCCGCCATAATTGAAAATAATTATGCAGTAACAGCAGTAGAAAAATGCCGGCAAAAACAATCGTTACAAATAACAGCATCTGAAGGCTTAACTGGAAAACAAAATCTTCGCCAAAGCCAGGCATCTTCTTCATGACTAAAAATAAAAATTTTGCCAAAATACTGCCTAAGCCAACGCCAATCACTAGCGAAATAACTAAACTGAGAAGACTTTCAATCAATAGCATCCAGCCTAATGATTTTTTATCCATTCCCAAAATATTATATAAGCCTAATTCTTTTTGGCGCCGCTTAATTAGAAAACTGTTGGTATAAAAAGAAAAAATGACAGAAAAAACGAGAATAACGATAACGCCGAAGCTAAACATGGAGTGAACTGTCATTGCTTGCGGTAGATTTTGCATTCCGGGATTGTGCACCATCACCTGCATCAGCAAATTTAAAAAAACTAAAAAAATCATCGAGCCTAAAAAAGGCAGATAAGTCGTCCGATTTTTTTTCAAATTGGACCAGGTTAGTTTTAAGTAGAACATGACTAGACCCCCTTTGTTAAAAGAACGGTGGTCGTATCAGAAATTTCACTTAAAAATTCTTCCTGTGTTTTTGCACCCCGATACAGCTGATGAAAAATCTCGCCGTCTTTAATAAATAAAACTCGTTTGGCGTGGCTAGCAGCAATCCCACTATGAGTCACCATCAAAATCGTTTGGCCCTGCCCATTAATCTGGTTGAATAATTGTAGCAATGCATCAGCTGAACGAGAATCTAATGCGCCAGTCGGTTCATCTGCCAAAACCAAATCCGGACGGGTAATCAACGCTCTCGCAACAGCAACCCGCTGTTTTTGGCCGCCGGAAATTTCATAGGGATATTTAGTCAACAAATCCGATATCCCTAAAGCATCGGTTAAAGCGGGCAGGCGTTTTTCCATTTCTTTGACTGAGACACGGGATAAAACTAACGGTAGAAAAATATTATCTTTAATATTGAAGGTATCCAACAAATTGAAATCTTGGAAGACAAAGCCCAGATGTTCCCGCCTAAATTTAGCCAGTTGCCCTTCAGGAATCTCCCCCAAATTTTTATTTTCTAATAATACTTCTCCACTAGTTGCTTTATCCAGTGTAGCTAGAATATTCAAGAGGGTACTTTTACCAGAACCAGATTCCCCCATGATTGCAATATATTCTCCAGCGTCAACACCAAAATTAACATTTTTCAAGGCTTCCACTTGGTAGCTGCTGAGGCGGCTGCGGTAAACTTTTTTTAGATTTTTGACCTGTAATAGTTCCATTTTTTCTCCACCTTTGCTTTTTACTTCTGCTGAGTGAAAACAAAACAATTCGCACACAATTTGAAGCTGCAGCAGCTTGCTAGTCGCTGTGCATTAAGTTTTTCACTCAGCTGTTGATATCTTAAGTTTAAGAGAAAAAAAGCAGAAAAAACAGTTACAGTCCTGGCCAGCTAAGCTACATTTTTGTCACATTAGTCTGCCCTTCCGTAATTTTTTTGTCGGGATAAGTCAATGGTGACCGTTGTCCCTTCCCCAATTTTTGAGGTTACGGATAATTCAATCCCTAGATAATGGGCAATTTCTTGGCTCATGAAAAGTCCAAGACCGCTAGCTTTTTGTGTCTGGCGGCCATTAAAGCCTGTGTAACCCCGCTCAAAAATTCGGGGCAAATCCTCTGCTCGCATACCTCTACCGGTATCGATGACTCGCAATACCTGCAGATTATCAGCTGTTGCTTCAATCGTAATACTACCGCTTGTAGTATATTTTATCCCATTAAAAATAATTTGCTCTAGGATAAAAGTCAGCCATTTTTTGTCGGAGATTACCTTGCCATCCAGATTGATTAAATGCACCTCTAAATTTTTATGAATAAAGAACGGGGCATATTTTTTTACAATTTGATTGATTAAAGGCTTAATAGTGATTTCCCCAAATAAAAAATCGTTTTGAATGTTTTGTAGACGAAGATATTGCAGCATCATGTCCAGATATTGTTGGATTTTAAAGATTTCTTCCTTCATATCTTTTTTTAAAGGCTGCTCTAGGGTTTGCACTGTTAAATCCAATGCTGCTAAAGGTGTTTTTATCTGATGAGTCCACAGACCATAATAATCATGCAGTTCAGTTTGCTGTTGCAGCTGCTGTTGTTGCAATCGCTGAATTTCTTTTGTTAAGTCTAAAATGATTTTTTCATAATCCTCTTCGATTAAACTATGTTTTTGCTGCAGCTCATCAAGCTTGGCCGTACCACTGGTTTGCAAAAGATTTTGCAATTGTTGGTGCTTATGGGAGAGCTTCAACCCACGGACAATTAGGAAAATAAGCAATAACGGCAAAGTAAACAATAACGCATCCTGATAAACTGCTATAGGAACATCATACAAAAAAAATGTCACCGCGAATAAAAGTGCCATCGCAATATACAAAAGTATAATGCCACTGTTTTCTTTTAAGAAAGTCTTGAGGAACTGCCATTTTTTTTGAAAATTATTCATCTGACTTCACCAAAGTATATCCAACCCCTTTAACAGTATGAATTAAGTGGGGGAAACCCGCTGCCTGAATTTTTTTCCGCAAACGAGTGATGTTGACAGTCAATGTGTTTTGACTGATAAACTCTTCACTTTCCCAGAGCTTTTCCATAATAGTTTCTCTGGTCACAGTTTTTTCCGGTGTCGCAAATAGTAAGGCCAAAATTTTTGTTTCTGTTGGTGTCAGCTTGACCAGTTGTTTTTGAAACGTCAGCTCTCCTTCTAATAAATTCAACTGCACCTCAGCATAAGTTAGCAACTGGCTTGGTTGATCATTAAAAGTGTACGTCCGTCTTAAAATAGCTTGAATTTTGGCTACTAATAAATCCAAATCCACCGGCTTGGCGATAAAATCATCCCCCCCCATGTTCATGGCCATTAAAATATTCATTTTATCATTGGCTGAGGAAAGAAAAATTACTGGAAGATTGGATTGCTTGCGGATTTCTTGGCACCAATGATAGCCACTAAAATAAGGCAAGGAAATGTCGAGTAAAACTAAATCCGGCTGAAATGTGGAAAATTCCTGTAGGACTTGTTGAAAATCATTGACGCCAGCCGTCTGAAACTGCCATTTGGCTAATTCTGATTGGATGATGCTACTGATTTTTTCATCATCCTCGACAATAAAAATTTTATTATGTTCCATTAAAGTCACCTGTTTTTTCTTTTTATTATCACAGAAGTCCTGCCAAAGTGCAAAACTGCTTTAGTTAAGCAAAATTTTTTAGAGACTAATTATCTTGTCGGCCACTGCTTCAACAAAGCGACTGTCATGCTCGATTAAAATCATCGTCGGTTGAACTGATTTTAGTAATCCTAAAATCTGATCTTGATTAAAGACATCAAGATAATTCAATGGCTCGTCCCAAATAAATAAGTTGGCGGTTTGTGATAAAGATTTCGCCAGCTCAACTTTTTTCCGTTGCCCCATACTCATCTCCTGAATGTCATTGTCAAAAACATTGCGCTCCATCCCGAGTTTCCGCAAATTATTTAAAAATTGCGGGTAATCTAGCCCTTCTGCTGCTGCAAAATCAATCAGCTTGCCCTGGTTATTTTCATAGTTTTGCCGCACTCGGCTGATAAGCAAGCCTTGAGGCAGATAAATTTCACCCCTTTGTTCACCAGCAAACCCAGCTAAAATGGCTGCCAACAGTGAGCTCTTGCCACTGCCGTTTGCGCCGGTCACTGCCAAGCATTCACCTCTTAGTAATTCCACATTTATTGGTTGAAACAATGGCTGATTTTGATAGCTTAAAACTAAATTTTCCAGCTGTAAAATGCGGCGATGATAGCTGGGAAGATAACTCATTTTTAAGCCATCGATGGTTTCAATATTTTTTAAGAGCTGGGATTTTTCGCTAATCTGACTTTCCACCCGCTGCAAAATTGCTTTCGAACGCTTCATCATCCTTGCAGCATCAGCACCAATTGCTCCGGGAGATTTGCGACGGTATTCTGTGTCGATGAAGCCTTTTGATTTATTTAGTTTATCTTTTTCGCGGTTGCGGGACCATTCGGCTTTTTCAATGGCCGTTTGTTGCAGCCGACCAATTTCTTTTTTTAATTTGATGTTTTGGGCCTGCTCATAAGCATCTTGCCGGGCTTTTTGGTCTTCGTACACACTAAAATTCCCCTGATAAAGCACCAATTGATTTTTTTCAATTGCTAAAATATGATTGACTGTCTCATCTAAAAATTCCCGATCGTGACTGACCAAAATATAGCCTTGCTTTTTCTTTTGTAAATATTGCGCTACCTGTTGTCGGCCGACAATATCCAAGTGATTCGTCGGCTCATCAATCAAAGGGAAATAGCCTTCTTCAATAAACATCAAAGCCAGCAAGACTTTCGTTTGTTCACCACCGGATAAGGTTTCAAAAGGTCGCCACAGAACTTCTGGATCGCAGGCTAACAAATTTAACTCCCGTTCCAGCTGCCACAGTTCAAAATCCTTTAAATTACTTAAAGCGTAATAAGTTAGCTCTGACGAATCCAAAACTTTTTTTGGAAAATAGTCAAAGGCCAGACTGTGACTAATTTTCCCTTGATAAGGCAGCTGTCCTTGCAAAAGTTTTAGCAACGTCGTTTTTCCTCGACCGTTGCGACCCACCAAGCCCAGTTTCCATTGACCGTCAATCACCAATTGCGCCTGATCAAATAAAAGTGTGCCTAAGCGGTCATAGCCAAAGCTTAAATTTTCAATTTTAATGGTTGTCATTTTGTGTCACATCCTTACTTCACGAAAAACGTGATGGCAGGATTTTTTCACCGTTTTTTTCACGACAAAAAACCCGGTCATTTTCAAAAACCGGGTTTAAAATCAAATTATTGGAAAATGCAAATAAGCTGCTAAATAGATTAGGAGTATTGTGAATTTTCTCAATTGATTTCTTTCACCAGTTTTCGAAAATCTGCACACTGCTCCCTCGGAAAAATCCTTGGTACAGTCTGAATGCAGCTTCTACTTATTTGGCGAAATTAATCATCAAGATTCCTCACTTTCCTTTACCTACTTTAAAAATAGCATGCGTAAAAAAACAAGTCAAGCCTTCATTGCGTTTTCAAAAAAACGCTTACTCTTATTTAAAATTCTAGCTGACTTTCTAGTTTAACGGGAACTTGAATTTCCGTTAACCATTCTTCAGTAGAATTTTTATTCCAAATGCCGTCAATATAGTTTTCTCGCGGTAGCCCATCAATTTCTAAGCCGTGAGTATCAATGTAATGAAAAATAGCAGCGTAGGCTTGAGGTAAATTTTCATAAGGTCCATGATGCATCGTGCAAATTGCCCGGGGAACTTCTGTCACCCGTTTAAATTTCAATTCACCGAAGTCCTCTTTCATCTCGGTGACAGCTTCACAAATTTCGTAATCAATATTGGTGTCTCGATACTCCTGATCGTGATACAAATTGAAGCAATATTCGGGAATCCGGCACTCACAGCCGGCTGCCTCCATCATCTGCCCCATTTCCGGAACCACCGTCATCAGTTGATTGTAGTTGGCGACAATACGGCGAATAGAAGCCACGATAACTTCTGGCAAAACTTTTTCCACCATGTGATAGGTTTGCCGATAATCCTGCTGCATATAAGTTTCAATTAAGGAAAGCATCTTGGTTTTTTCAGCGATGTCCTGCAAAAGCTGCGCTTTTTTTCGTTGCAAAAGCGTCTCTTGGGTGGTTCCTTTTTCTAAAGATTGAATATCTTCAATCGAAAAACCAATTTTTCGCAGGGCCAATAATTGATGAAGCTCCCCCACCTGCCCACCGCTATAATAGCGATAGCCATTATCTGGATCAATAAAACGAGGTTTCAATAAGCCGACATCGTCATAATAGCGCAGCGCCTTGATGGTCACCTGATTCATTTTAGAAAACATCCCGATGCGATAAAGTTTTTCTTCCTCTAATATTTCACAATTTTTTTCCATTCTGTTCACTCCCAACGAAATATTTTTAAGGAAACTAGTGCTGCAACGATTCCCAAAATCACTAAGTAGCCGATGATTAACGGCTGATTAACGAGGGCCTGATTTAGGGTGATACTTTTTAAAAGTTGAATACCTTGGGTTAAGGGTAAAATTGCGGCTACCTTTTGAACAGCGCTAGGAAATAGTTCAAAGGGAATCACGGCACCAGATAAAAAGAGCATTGGAAAATAAACAAAGGTGCAAACAACATTGGCAATTTTTAAATTCTTGCAGATACTAGCAATCAAAAAACCGAGACTATACATGCTGAACATCACTAAAAAGTAACCACCAATTAAAGCTCCCCAGCTGCCGGCCATCTGATAGCCGAGAAAAAGATAAGCGACGAGGGTCACCAGGACTGCTGAGATGATTGCCGTGACTGCTGCTACAATAAACTGAGCCAAAATAAAAATTAACGGTGAAACCGGGGTGACGAAAAAATGTTTCAAAATTTTTTTGTCTCGATAGTCACAGATGGTCAACGGAATGCCCATAAAAGCCGTAGCACAAATTCCAACTGCTAATAAGGAAGCAAAACTGCTGTCTAAAAAAGTATAGTCCGCCCCGTTCGCTGCTGAATTGCCAGCGATGACTGCAATTAATAATAGCACACAAACCGGCATCCCAATGCCAAAAATTATGCCATCTAAGGTTCTGGTTGCTAATTTCCCTTGAATTTTTGTTAACGTCAATAAACTCGTCATATTAATTTCCCCCCATAAAATAAAGATAAGCTTCTTCTAGATGATTACAGCCAGCCTGTTGTAAAATATCAGCGACTGTTCCGCTAATTACCGGTCGACCATTTTTTATCATGAGTAAGTGGTCGCACAACAACTCAGCTTCCTCCATGTAATGTGTCGTCAAAATAATTGTCAGTCCTTGCTCCTTTAAGCTAAGCAGAGTTTTCCAGACTTCTCGACGGGCCTCGGTATCCAAGCCCGTAGTTAATTCGTCGAGAAAAATTACCTCAGGATTAGGAATTAATGCTAAGAGAATCGACAGCTTTTGTCGCTGACCACCGGATAAATCAGCGACCTTCTGACGGGAAAAATCTTGGAGACCAAACAGTTTCAGCAGCTCATGGTAGTCCTTTGGCTGTTGATACAAGGCCGTCATTTCCTGACATAATTCCTCCACCCGAATCATATCTTGGTAGTTTGAGGATTGTAGCTGGACGCCAATCTTTTGAAAAACTTTTTTGCGATGTTGCCGCGGTTCGACTCCAAAGACAGTCCCTTGACCACTGTCAACTGGACGAATTCCCAGCAGACATTCAATTGTCGTTGATTTTCCGGCTCCATTTGGTCCAAGTAAGCCAAAAACCTCTCCCCGATTGACAGTAAAACTTAAATTGTCTACAACTTTTTTCCCTTGGTAACTCTTAGTGATACTCGTTGCCTTTACAATTTCCTTCATGTACAAATCGCCCCTCTCACTATTGAGAATAAATCCTCCTCTAAGTGGAGAGTCAACTGTAAAAAGTAATTTTCATAAATTTCAAAGTCCCTAGGATTTCTGTTTTAGGCTTGCTATACTAACATTAAGAAAATTAATAAAGTCTATCTAGGAGATACAGATGAATATCCGAGAAATTAAATTGCAGCAGCTGTCAACACTCTTGTACGGACGCCCTGCTGATAAAGTCGTTTTATACCTGCACGGACAAGCTGGAAATAAAGAAGAAGCTGCAATAGCAGCCGAAATTTTCGCTACAAAGGGCTGGCAGACCTTTGCTATTGATTTACCAAAACATGGTCAACGTAAAAATGAGGCTACCGAACGCCTGCCTTGGGAGGTTGTGCCAGAGTTAAATATGATTACTGATTATCTATCAGAAAATTGGCAGCAAGTAACCTTATATGCCAACAGTATTAGCGCTTGGTTTAGTCTGATGGCCTTTAGTGAGAAAATTTTTACTCAAGCTTTTTTCGTGTCGCCAGTGCTGGATATGGAAGAATTAATTTATCAGATGATGACTTGGGCGCAAGTGACAGTAAATGAACTGCAGGAGAAAAAAGAAATTCAGACTGATTTTGGACAAAACCTTTCTTGGCAATATCTTCAATATGCTAAAGAAAAGCCTATCAGCAGCTGGCCAACTCCAACAAAAATTTTATATGGGGAAAAAGACCATCTGACACCTTTAGCCACTGTGCAAACTTTCGCTGAACATACTAACAGCCAGCTGACAATCATGCCGGCAGCTGAGCATTGGTTTCACACACCGGACCAGATGGCTTTTTTAAAAGATTGGTTAAGTAAGAGTATTGAAAATTAAAAAAGGTCCAGAGCTTGATGCACTGCTCTGGACCTTTTTTACATTTTTTCAACTGGATAGCGCAAAATAGTTTTTCTTTTTTCTGGAGGAGTTTTGCGAGCATCATTTAAATAAATTTCTCGATGGACATGGCCTTTTCGCTGATAGCCAGCTTCTTTAAGATAGTCTGCCATCACTGCAAAGGTCTCAGCCTCTTTTTCAAAGGCTCCCAGATGCAGCATCTGCACCGCCTCTTCTTCAGCTATTTCGATAAATTTCACATCTGTTAATAAAGGCAGCTTTTTCTTTTGGCTAACAGCTGCTAAGACTTCTTTATAAAAAACTTCTGTGATAGCTGCTGGCTGCTGAATCATAATCGTATAAATAAAGCTATCCTTGTCTAAAAAATCCGTTTCATTGCTTGAATCCCATAAACCCTCTAGGGGAAAGACTGTAAAATCTGTCAGTTGTTCAGCCGATTGATTTTCTGAATTGACTTGAAAACTTTTTTTAAAAGTCATTTTCAGCCCATAGGTAAGGGCGTATAAAGCAGCCACTCGTTCAGCAAAATCAGCTTGATTTGGATCTCCAACGCCGTCAATTGCAATAAATTTTTGTAGGGGTACTGTTAGGATTTGTGGTTTTTGCTTGGCTCCATACCAAGCTTTTTCAGCTTTGCGCCATTCATATTTCATCTTGTTTGCCTCCCTTTCTCTTACTACATTCAGTTTACCAAACAAAACCTGTCAGCTGATGTCAGGTTTGATACAAATTTTGCATAGCTGCTATTCTTTGCTGCAGCTTTTTACAAATATCATCAGGAGCTAACACTTTAACTGAGTCGCCAAAGGATAAGATGAAGCGATAAAAATCTTCGGTAATAGGAAAGGCTTCTTCAACCAGTAAGCCCTCAGCATTTTCTGTGAATTTTTCAAAATTTTCAGTGACCCGCTGTCGCAATTTTTTGTCGAATTGCAAGGTCACAACTCTTTTCGGCAATTGAAAATTAGTATTGTCCTGCAAGACTTTTGCGGGAGTCTTTCTGTCAAAGTGCTCAGCTAAGGTTTGCAGATTTTTTATTCTTAACAGTTTGAAAAGCCGTTCTCCTTGGCTTTGCATACAAAACCCATAGAGATACCAGTCATGGTGTTTAAAAATTAATTTTAAAGGTTCGACTAAGCGTTCTGCCGCCGGCTTATCAATGCCGGCATAAAGAAAATTCACTCGCTGCCGATTAATAATTGCCATCTGTAACGTTTCAAAAGTCTGCTGGCTTCTTTTCGACCAATCGGAAAAATCAATTTCCAGCCAATTCAGCTGTTCTTTTTTAAACAGCCCCGCCAACTTCGTCACTAAAGACTGTTGATCAACATTTCCTAGCACGGTCACCCCTTCTAAAGCAGCCAACAATTGCTGTTGTTCTTCGTTTGACAAGAGGGTTTTTTCTAAGACGAAATTTTTATCAAGAAAAATGCCACCACCTTGCCCCTGTTGGGTATAAACAGGAATCCCGGCACTACTCAAGTGGTCAATGTCTCGATAAATCGTTCTTAAGGAGACTTCAAATTTTTCAGCCAATTCAGGGGCCGTCACCTGTCCCTTGGCAATCAATTCATAAACTATTTCAAATAGACGCTGCTCCATATTGCCTCCTTATTTATCCCTTTGACAGGGGATTTTTTTATCATACACTATAATTACCAAATATAAGTAGGTGAAGTTATCCGGCAAACTGGCAATCAGGTTTTCATTGGTTGAAGTTTGACTGCAAGGGGTAAATAAAATCAAATTTGAACAGGTTTTTCTTTTAGCTGAGCGTAAGCTTTTTTTGAGATGCCTGAATTTGATTTTATTTTACTCAAAACTGCCAAAGACCCAAGTAGGCTGCAGAGTAAAATCCTGCAGCCTTTTTGCGTTTTAAACATCTACAAAAAAAGGAGCTTGATACAAATGAATTTACCACAAAGCTTATTTGAACGACCCGCGGTTTATCAAAAAACGGCGGCAGCTTTTTGGGAGGATGAGTACATCTCATCTCAAATGTTGAAAAATCATCTCAATCCTGAGACTGAAGGAGCCAGCCGTAAGTTATCTTTTATTGAAGAGTCAGTTACTTTTATTTGTCAGACGCTGCCCCCTGCTGATTACCCCAAGCTTTTAGACTTGGGTTGCGGTCCCGGAATCTACAGTGAGCTTTTGACAAAGGCTGGCTATCAAGTAACTGGCGTAGATTTTTCTAAACGCTCGATTGAATATGCAAAACAAGCGGCAGCCAAGCAGCAACTTGAGATTGACTATCAACAGCAAAATTATTTATCTTTAAATCTGCCAGAGAAATATGATTTAATCATTATGATTTATTGTGATTTTGGTGCCCTTTCCGCACCTGATCGCCAGATAGTTTTACAAAAAATGCTTGCCCATTTAAAACTTGGAGGGAAAATCTTATTCGATGTTTTTTCCTTAAAGAAGTTTCAGACAATTCGTGAAACGAAAAACTGGCACTATGTTTTAGAAAATGGTTTTTGGTCTCCTAAGCCTTATCTTGAGCTTCAGCAAACCTTGATTTATCCGCAAAATATCACCTTGGAACAAAGTTTTATTCTGCAGAAAAATCAGCTGACGCCTTATAATATTTGGACTACTTTTTTTGATCAGCATTCTCTAGCAAATGAGTGGAAGCAATATCCTGTTAAAGTCTGCGCTTGGTTTAGCGACGTTGCTGGTCACCGAGATTTTGATCAGCAGGATACCTTAGCAGTTCTGCTGGAAAAAACAACGGACAAAACTTAATCAATTAACGGTAAGCTTTATAAGTCGGCTGTAAAAGTAGCTGAATCCTTAACTTCAGACTTTCACCGTTACTTTAGGTTGAACCCGCAGTCGAATCAATTGCAACGCATCAGAAAAACTAGTTTGCTTGTCAATGTTTAACATTAACCATTTTTGACCGTTGCCCAGTTTGGCAGCAGCAAAAACTTTTTGCGTCTCTTCTGACAGGAGTGGCAGTAAAGTTTCCGCTGCTGTCATTTCTTTTTGACCAATCACTACTAAAGCAATGAAATAACCAGACATAGGGTATAACGTACAAAGTGATTTACCACTTTTTTTGTATTTTACATTCCAGCCTGCTTGCATGGAACAAGCACTATACTCAAATTTGGGTTTTACTTGATAGCTCGCCGATAAGTAGTCATTAAATTTCAACCATAAGGGATTGTTGATAAACTTGCTGATTTCTTGAAATGTCGGCGGCTGCTTTTTCGGGTATTCTTCTAGCCAATTTGCCATCAACTTCCTCCTTTTTATTTTTGGCAGCCACTACAATAATAAATGGTTCCGCCAAGATAACTTTCTTTACTCACTTGATGACCGCAGCGGGGACAAGGACTCTTCCAGGTTTTACTAGATAAAATTGTCTGATAACCGCCCTTTTGCCCATAAAAATCTTTTTCTGTATCTCGCCCGCCTTTAGCAACAATCGCATTTAAAACAGTTTTCATTCCTGTGAATAAATCTGCGAACTCAGCATCATTCAATGTCGCCAGTTTTCTTTTCGGCAAAAGCTGTGCCGTAAAAAAGATATCATGGAGGCTGCCGTTGCCTAAACCGGGAATGCGCTGTTCAGTCCCCATAAAAGCTTTTAAACTGAGGGTCGGCTTGGCCGACTTTCGCAACTCTGCAAAATAGTCTTCATTAAATTCAGTTGAAAGAGGATTGGGCTTCTCTTGAGCCACCTGAAAATATTCGTTGCCGACCAGCTCAGCTGTTTGGAGCATCATCGCACCATACATACTAACAGAACAAGCCAATACCCAATCATCGGTAAAAGTTAAAGCAAACTGATATTTTTTCGGCAGTTTTTGTGTCGGCGCTAACCAATAAAAATTCAGCCCCTCACTAAAACTCAACGCACAGTTGTGTAAGGCGAGTACCACAAAATTTCCGTAGACATTGATTTCCTGAACCGTTTGATTTAATAACCACTCTTCGTAAACTTCCTCTGTTGCTGAAAAAAAAGCAAAGCGATGAGGCGAATTGCCGAAAGAAACCTGCGCAACTTTTTTGCCAATCAACTCTTTTGCCATCTGTTTTCCTAAAACCTGAGCTTCACCAATATCAATCATCTTATCTCTCCTTTTATTTTCGATAATCACATCAGAAAATGACCTGCAATCTTCTGAAAAACGCCTTCATTTTGAATAGTGAAAAATTTCAAAGCGAATGCCATCGGGAGCTTCAAAAAATAGCGCATAATAGCCAGGGGCAATTCGTTCATTGTATTCCTTTGGCCGATCATGTAAAATCTTGACCTTTAAAGATTGAATCTCTTCAAAAAATTCATCGACAGCTCTTCTTGATTCCGCTTCAAAGGCTAAATGCTGCACTGCTCCTGGCTTGCGGGAGTTAACTGAGACATCAGCAAATTCTGCTTTAGGCGAGCAAATGCCAAAGTCCAATGCCTCATCTAAATATTCCACAACTAACATGTCGCTGTGTTCTAGATACCCTTTATATTTTTGACTGACATCAAAGCCTAAAAGGGTAAATAATTGATCGTAAAAAGGTTCAACCTTTTCAACATCTGGCACCGTAATTTGTAAATGATCAAAGCGAAATTTCATTTGCCGGCTCCTTTCTTTTCTTGAAATCTTTGTTGGACACCGAGAAAAAAAGTATCATAAGCATAAATTAAACTGCTTTCGACAGAAGAGGGATGTACAAAACTCTGATGGCTATCTAAATCAGCATACCCTTGAGCAAGGCTGCGGACAGTCCGAATAATATGGGAGGCCTCTAGCTCGCTGGCTCCCAACTCCTGACAAATTTGATAAATTTTATGAATAGCTTCTTGAAAAACAGGTTGTCCTTGAGTATCTGCCGCCAAAGCCGACCATTCGATGGCCTGATAAAGTTTCGGCTGTTCTTTGGCAAAACGGACATAGGCCAAAGCCATTGCCTTTAACAGGTCAATGCCATCAAAATTTTCGGTAGAAGCCAACAGTTGATTCTTAATATTTTTTTGAATTTCTAGCTTAACGGCACTTTTCAAACTCTCTAAATTTTCGATATGTTTGTAAATCGCCGGTGTACTTACCTTCAGTCGTTGAGCTACCTCTTTTAAAGTCAAGTTGTCTAATCCGACTTCAGCGGTTAAAGCAAGACCCGTTTGAACAAGTAGGTCTCGATTAATTAAATGCTTTGGCATACTTAACTCCTTTCATTTTTTTCATATTGTTACAGCCAGTCAGATTTTTTTAGTAAAAGACGTTCCTCGTGGAATTCTTGGTCAGCAATGGTATAGCTGAAGGTTTCTTTTTCTTTAAAACCCGCCTGCAAGTACAGCTTTTTAGCAATTGGATTATCTACTTCAACGCTAGTGTAAATCTGAGCTGCATCAACTTCTGAAAAAAAGTAATTTAAAAAAAGTGTCAGGGCTTTTTTTCCATAGCCCTGAGCTTGAAATTGTTCGCCAATCATTAAACGGCTCATCGACCAGTCATTCAGTTCCAAATCAAAATCATAGAGGACAAAGCCCACCATCTCCTGTTGATTATAAATGGCTAACGGATACATCTTTGGTTCGTAGGCGGCTTGAGCCAACGAGACGCTATTAGCCGCTACAAAACCAGTTTGTGATTGAGCGACTTTTAAATTTAAACATTCTTGGTAATTTTCTCGAGTAATTTTGGCTAATCGTAGTGTCATTTGTTGCTCCTTTTGTATGTTTCGTATTGATAATTGCTTGCTTATTGTTTTGATAATATGCGGTATTCTTCTTCTAATAATCCATAAACAAAAGTATCCTGCCAAAGCGGTAGGCCAGCTGGACCTTTAAAAAAGGCGACATTTTTTCGCAGCAGACCTTCTCTGTAGAAGTGGCACCGCTCTAGAAGTTGCCATGAACGTTCGTTTTTGGGATTACAATGGGCGACCACTCGATGGGCACTCTTTTCATAAAATGCCCAATCTAAAATCTTTTTAACTGCCTCAGTCGCCAGTCCTTGTTTTTGGTACCTTCGATTGAGGACATAGCCGAGTGTAAAAATCTGCGCTTCAGTCTCTGCCAAATAAAGATTGCCAATCATTTTCTGATTCGCCTTGAGGCAGACTGCCCAAAAGTTTTCATCGAGACTTCTTTGTACAGCTGCCTCTCGAGCGGCTTGATAGTTAAAGGGCGCATAGGGCTCAAACTCAACTACCTGTGGATCAGCTAAATATTCATATAAATCATCTGCATCACTTGTTCTAAATTTCCTTAGTATTAATCGCTTAGTTTGCATTTTTTCCTCCGTTAAATTGCTAACCATTGAATAAAAGCAGTTTTATCTTCGGAATTATAGCCGGCTTTTTGATAAAATCTCAAAGTGGCTTCCTCTTTGGCACCAGTCATTAACATTATTTTGTAGCAACCTTGTTCTTGTGCTAAATTTTTGGCAGCAGTTAAAAGCTGACTGCCATATCCCTGTGAGCGAAAGGCTTTTTTTGTCACAACATTTTCAATTAACGCATAGGGCCTTTGCTGGCGGGTCAAATTGGGAATGATATTTACAACACAGGAAGTTATTATTTTTTTATCAATAGTTCCCACCAACACATGTTGATTTGCATCAGCCAACATCTGTTGCCAAACTCCTTCAACCGCTGTAATTTCTGGTAGACTTTCTTCATGCAAGTCCAAATATAATTCCAAAAGTTCGGCTAAATCAGCCGAAGCTGCTTCTCTGATTATCATAGTTGCTGCTCCATTTCCTGAAATTGTCAATTAAAAATGCATGACTTGTTCATCATTTTGCCGTCGTTCTTCTTTAATGGCTGCGATTTTTTCGACAATCTCAACATCTCCTGAATGATAACGGCGGTGAATTTCTGCTGAGACAGTCAATAAATTCTTTTCATGATCCGTCCCCTTTTCTGAGACAAAAAACAAATGATGGACGGCTAAATTGCCATTACTGGCAGGGACTCTCTGTTGATGACGATTATATTGGGCCAAATCTTCATGGCTGACTTGGCAAAAAAATTTATCGCGACAAGCAATTTGATAAGGTAAGCTAGCCATACTTCGCTGACTGAAGGTCGCCTTAGAATAATTTCTCGAACAGCTATCTTTGCAAAACGACTTGCGGCCTTTTGGTAAAGGTCCGCCACACCATTTACACAAAGTTTGATCTATTCGTAAATCACAAGGCGTAAATCTTAGACTCTCACCAAATTGTCTCTCATACTCAGCTAAACTGAGCCAACGCCGCTGATAACCTTCACCCAGCTGTCGCAACTGACTGCCCTGACCCAAAAAATTGGCCTTTTTTGGAAATGCTTGCGGCAAATTTTTCAATGCCAATTTTTCCGCCGCATTTGCTGGCTGAGCTGGCGCTAAAGCTGTCAGCATTTCACTTTGATACTCGTAAAATTTTCGGCAGGAAAAACACAGACAAAAACTGACAGCAGCTGAATCAGCATATAAAATTTCTAACTTTCGATTGCAACGGGGACAGTTGACTCCCGGCATTTTTAGGCGTTTATAGGTCATGAAAGCTCCTTATCTAAATGTAAAAGCTGGCTTTACATAAAATTTTTTTCAAGCTATCCTTAAAGGAGACTTTAAGGAGGCGTTTGCCATGAAAATTGATTTGACAGCTGAAGAACGCCAGCTATTGTGGCAACAGCTAACTCCACTACAACAACAGACTCTTACCGATTTCAAAAAATATCGGTTGCAGTCTTTATTTTTAACCAAGAATTTTTTGGCTGATCAAGAATGGCAATTCTTTGATTTCAAAGAAAATCCCAGCTACCCCTTCGGCGAGTCCAATCGCCTTTACTGTCGCTGTGGTCGGGAACTAAAATATCAATTTATTTTAAAGTCTAAGACAAGCGGCGAATTACTGAATTTAGGAGCGACTCATTTTGCCCAGCATCTCAGCGTTGAACCACAGATTGCCCGCCAAATTCAACAGGGTCTGCTGCAATTAGATCGTGGAGTCGATATTATTTTGCAAAGTAAAGCACAAGGACTGCGGTTTCCTAAACGCCATTATAATTTATTTAAAAATCACGGCTTGATTAAACAAGCTCCAACACAATTTGCACTTCGACTGGCGGCTTTTAAGGCCGCTGACCTGCCTATATACGACGAGGATATTCAAGAACTAATTGGCTATTTGAAAAAAGCTGGCTTGGCCTTACCAAAATTAGTAAACAATCAGGCAACCCCCGTCAATTCTGGCAAAAATCATTTTAGAGAATTGATTTTTCTCCTGCAAAAACTTGAGATTGGTGAAGCAATTGAGACTCACTTATTACTTGAGACATTGCCGGTTACTCAGCAGGAATTAGTGCGTTGGTTGGGCTTTTTGACTGGTGGTAACTTCCCTGTTCAATTAAAGCAAGTTGCAAACACATGGTACCGGATTGCTTAATTAAAACTATCTGTAGCTTTTACAATGGGAATCAACATCTGCGTCAAATAATTTTCTGGTGACTGTTTTTCATCATTTAAATAATGATAATAAATTCCCCCGTTCGCCTGATAGCCATTTTTAGAAATCCATTCAGTCAAAGCCATCATTGTAGGATCTTGCTTTTCGTATTCTCCTAAATCAATCGTCGTTGCCACTAAACCTGCTGGAAAAACTGTACAGTTTAGTGGCTTTTTGGTCTCAACCTGATGAGGAATCACCATGCCAACCTCGACATCCAATTGAGCTAAATCAATGTTATGAAAGCAAGTTACTAAACCACTGCTGGGAGCTAAATTTTCTTTTTTTAAAGCTTCGTCAATTTTTGGCAATGTTTCCCCAATCAGACTGCTGTACTCAGCAAAAAAATCAATTGTCCGCCGGTAGCTCAAAAAAAATAATTCTGGCAATTCTTTTACATAAATTCTTGAAATTTGGGTCATTTTTCCACACTCCTAAAAAAAATTATTTTTAAAAAAAGTTTTCCAAAGTAAAAATGGCTAATTGCATTTTGCTGAAAAAGACTTTATCCTTGGATTGAGGTACCTAAATAGATTTAAAGGAGGTCATTTCAATGGCGAATGAAGATAAAAAGGACTTTAATGCCATGCTCCACAAAGAAAACGATATGCCCAAAATCCAAATTGTCACCGATCCAAAAGTGATTGCCCGTTATGGCGGCGAAAAAATGTTTTTTGCACCAGCCCCCACTTATGATGCGATTATGAAAAAAATTCCTGAAGGTAAGCTGACAACAGTCAGTGAGATACGAACGTATTTGGCGGAAAAAAATCAAGCAGATTTTACGGAACCAATGACAGCCGGAATTTTTGTTTCCATTTGTGCTTGGGCGAGCGAACAGCGCCTCACCGATAAAACACCCTATTGGCTTACCCTAAAAAACAACGGTGAATTAAATCCGAAATATCCCGGTGGCGTTGAAGAACAGAAAAAATTATTGGTGGCAGAAGGCCATCAGATTATCCAAAAAGGCCGTAAAAATTTTCGTTATTATGTTGAAAATTATCAAACTGCCTTAATTGATTTATCCGAGTTACTTTAATTTTTTTAAATAAAAGCGGTTTAATCATTTGTATGTACTATAATTTTAGTTAATCAGATTAACTTTGTCAAACGAAGTTCGGCTAAAGGAGCGTTTCAGATGTTTATTTTTGTTGGTTGTACAGGCGGCGGCAGCTCTAGTTTATTTTGCCAAAAAATTACCCAGCATGTGAATGAAGAAGATCAAAACTTAACGGCAGTCGCCCTCGACGGCTTTACTGCCATGGCTAAGCACAAAGCCTACGGGGATAAATATGATTTAATTTTTGTTTATGGCGGAATCAATGCCCTCAGCGCTTCCAGCACCTTTGAATTTGGTCAGCTTTTTGATGTAGTCTTCGTGGCGCCGCAAGTCCGCTATCTGACAAAAGAAAAAATACGCTTACTAGCTGATTACCCGACTGTGGTGCAAGATATTCCTCCAAAAATTTTTGGTATGATGGATGGGCAACAAGCCTATGCCGATTTATTAAATCAATTAATTGAACTTGATTATCAGCGGGGCTACCAATCCACAATTCATAGTGCTTCAAAGGCTGCTGATAAAAACATGGAAATTTTAGTGATTAACGGGAATGCTGACGGCAGACTTTTCACACAGTTTTTTGATTATTTAAGTGAGCTAGGGATTCGACCGATTGCTGAAAAATTCAGTCTCGAAGGCTTGTTTGATTTTCAACCCCAGGCCGATTTTGATATTCGCTTTTTATTCGGCAATAGCGAGACGCTAAATAAAACGTATATGCAAAAAATTTCCAGACGCATCGATAGTGTCATCCTGCCCCTCTCCCTGCAATTTCCCTTCACAGAAGAAAAAGCATGGTTAAAGGATTATCAGATTCCTTATCTACTAGTCAGCCAACAAGATTTTTATCGCAATGATTTTACCCAAATCAATCAGCTTTTCTTAACGATGCTGATTCAAGCTGGCTTTAAGACAGAATTTACTAGTGAGCTGCAGGTCAATTATTTGGAAACAGAAGAATTGAAAAAACGCAAAACATTTTTAGGTATTTTTTCTTGGGAATAAAACAGAATTAAAAAAAACAAAGCGACCGCTGGGAAATTTAATCTCAGCGGCTGCTTTGTTTTATTCAGATAATTTTGAGCTATTCATTTGATTTTAAAGCGCCAATCATATCAATTTTTTTCAAGCGCTGATGGGTGATCAGCATTACTACCGCAGAGAAGAAAACTGTCAGTCCCGCAGAAAAGAGATAGCCAATCGTCGGCACAAGCAAAGGAAAACTAATACTTGGTGAAGCTGCCATGGTAATAATAAACCAGGTGAGCACATTTCCCACCACAAAGCCCAGTAAAATCCCCAACGCTGTGAAAATGATGGACTCTCGTACGATATACATCGTCACTTCTTGATCATAAAAGCCTAAAACTTTTATGGTGGCCAATTCCCTTTCCCGTTCAGAAACATTGATATTTGTCAGATTAAATAAAACAACTAAAGCCAATGTTCCAGAAAGCACAATAAAAATAATTACCACAGGTTGCAGATTGGTACTAGAATAAGCCTGTTTTTCTAATTGCTGACTCATAAAAGTGGTGGTCAAAACTTGGTCCGTTTCTTTTAAATCTGCCGCCAAGTCATCTTGGCTAGCCTTAGACATTTCTGCAGTTTGAATTAAAAATGAATTGGCCTCATGGCTTTGGTCGGTCAGCTGATCTAAATAACTTTGTAATAACAAGACATTATTTCCTAAATAGTTCTCAACGATGCCGTTAATTTTTAGAGTCATCTGATTGCCGTTTGCATCTTGAAAAACTAAGTCATCACCAACTTCCACTTCATAGGCTTTGGCTAAGCCTTCTGAAATAATAGCGCCATCCTCCACTAATTCAGTGGAAGAATCACTGCTTGTTGACTGCAAAGTAAAATTCGCATGCGCCGCAGCAGATGTTTCAAAAGCATAAAGAGAGGCGCTTTGATCGGCAACCTCGTCTGCTTTAAATGTTACTTGACTTGCGTAAATGGGGGTTTCGTCTGAAACAGCCCCAGTCGAGTCTAAAACATCTAACGTTTGACTGGCTTCATCTGCCGATATCTCACTATCAAGGGTTACAATACCTTGAAAATGATTTAGTTGATTAAATTGTACAGTGCCGACATTTTCAATCGAGTCTCTTAAGCCAAAGCCCGCCAGCATTAAACCACAGCAGCCAGCAATTCCCGCAATTGTTAAAATCATGCGGGCCTTATATCTAAATAAATTCCGATAGGTGACTTTTTGATTGAAGCTTAACCGACGCCAAACTGGTTTGATATATTCTAACAAAATTCGCTTACCGGGTTTCGGTGCTTTAGGCATCAGTAATGCTGTTGGTTTTTCCCGTAAATCCTTAATTAGAATATAAATCGTTGCTACGACCGTTGCTACAAAGCTTCCGCCAATCGCAATTAAAATGGGCACAAGCCAAAAAGTTACCGTGTAATCTGTAAAAACATAAGACGCTCCGAGCATATTAAAAACAATCGTCGGCAAAGAAAATGTGCCGACAAAAATCCCCAGAACGGTCCCAACAACTGCCGTCAACAGTGCGTACAAAATATACTTCATAGAAATTTCTATGTTTGTGTAGCCAACAGCCTTCAAGGTGCCAATAATTTTTCGATCCTCTTCCACCATGCGTGTAATAGTTGTAAAGGTAATCAAGGCTCCGATTAAAAAGAAAAATACCGGAAAAACATTGCCAATTGCATCAATTCGATCTGACAAGCTAGTCACCTCTTCAAAGCCGGGGTTAGAGGTTCGTTCATTAATTAAATAATTCGGCGTTGAAAGATTTTCTAAGTCTGTTTTTGCTTGATAAATTTCGGCTTGTGCCTCATCAATGGTTTGCTGATTTTCCGTCAGCGTCGTTTGTTGAGTGCTTAATTCAGCTTCTGCAGCCGTAATTTGTACTAAAGCTGCTTCGTAACTACTCTGACTTTGTAAACTAGCAGTCGCTGCCAATTGACTCTTTTGATTTTCTAATCGTTGCTTCGCATCATCGAGCTGTGTTTGACCTGCAGTCAGCTCACTTTGGCTTTGATCAAGACTTGCTTGGTTTGCGGCAATTTCCTCATTCCCGCTTGCGATAAGTTCTGCTCTTCTTTCGGTTTTACGGCTAGCAAATTTTGTTTCCAGCAGATTTAATTTGGCTGTTAGCTGCTCTTGATAGTCCTCAGAAAAAATATCCAATTTCGCCAATGAATCAAAACGCAAATACATGATGGAGTAGGTATCTCCAACGGAAAATGCCTCTTTACTGAGATATGCGTACCCATCAAGAGTCCCGTCACCAACATTTGATGAACCAAATTCGGTTTCACTGACATAAATTGGCGATTCAACGAAACCGACAACTTGAAACTCTGATTCATCTAATTGATCATTTTTAATCGTAAGTGTTGAACCAAGCGGGTAAATTTCCGCTAGGCTTTCATTAAGAACCAGCTCATTAGCCGCTTTAGGTAGCTGGCCTTCGACTAAAGACAAGCTGTTTTGACTACTGCTCTCATCATAGGAATACACTTGTAAATCAATATTTTCTGTTTCATCATCATAAGCAAAACTATAGCCAAGCTCGACGGTTGCTCCGGTTTCTTCGGCGATAGCTTGGTCTTCTTTGGTTAATCCAGTTGTTCCGATGATGTGAACGTCAGAAATATTTTTTTGAGTAACAAACTCATCGACTGTCTTTTCCAAATCAGGACCAACTGATTTAATTCCGACAAAGAGTAATACCGCCATAAAGATGATCAAAATAATTGCAATAAAGCGGCCAAGTGTATCTCGAATATCTCTAAAAAGACTACGTAAATATAATTTATTCTTCAAAAAAGGCACCTACCATTCAATTTTAGCAATCGATGTTGGAGCTGAATTATGCTCCACTGAGCGAACCTTCGCATCATTAATCCGAATCACCCGATCTGCAATCGGGGCAATCGCACTATTATGGGTAATTAAAATAACGGTTCGCCCTTGTATTCTACTGACATCCTGCAGTAATTGCAAAACTTGCTTGCCAGTTTCATAATCCAAAGCTCCAGTCGGCTCATCACAGAGCAGAATTTTGGGATTTTTAGCTAATGCTCGCGCAATCGCCACTCTTTGTTGTTCGCCGCCAGATAGCTGGGCAGGAAAATTATTCATTCTTTCCCCCAGTCCCACTTGTCGCAAAGTTTCTTCAACATCGAGGGCATTCGGCGAAATTTCAGAAGCCAATTCAACATTTTCCTTAGCTGTCAAATTAGGAACCAAATTATAGAACTGAAATACAAAACCGACTTCAGTCCGACGATAGGCTGTCAATTTTCGATTAGAAAAATTAGCGATATCGACACCCGCTATTTTGATTTCTCCTTTTGTTGGCGAGTCCATCCCACCTAAAATATTTAGGACGGTGGATTTTCCAGCACCACTCGGGCCTAATATTACTGCCAGCTCCCCTTCCTCCACCGAAAAACTAAGATCATTATTAGCAACGATGGTTGTATCTCCCATCTGATATTCCTTAAACCCATGGTTCACTTCAATGAAACTCATTTTCTCACCTCGTCATTTTTCAAACACCCTGTTGCTTTCATTACACTTTGTAAGTATAATTGTTTAAACATCGAGGTCAATAGGCAATTTGACAGCACTTGTCATTAAATAGACACTTTTTTGAAAAATGTTGAAGGGAATGAGCTACTTGGCAGGCACTAAAAACAATCGTAGAACACTTTATACAAAAAAGGTCATTCGTGAAGCTTTTTTAGAACTCCTTAGTCAACAGGAATTATCAAAAATTACTGTCACTGAAATTACCGAAAAAGCAGAAATTAATCGGGGAACGTTTTACAAATATTTCCAAGACCCACTAGATTTATTTCAAACAATTGAAGAAGAGCTAACCGCCGAAATTTTACCCTTGATGCAATTGCGTTCATCAGATGATTTAGCAATCTGGCTGCAACGCTTTATCGCTGTCTTAAACCAAAATAAAGTTGTCTCGCTGACACTTTTAAAAAGCAGCAGCACAACCCTTTTCGTCACAACTATTTTTTCGGAAGTTCATGATTTAGCAATCTCACAATTCAGTCAAATGTTTGATGAAACAAATCCCATAGTTTTGGAGCTCTTTTTCACCTATTTTGCCAAAGGAACAATCGGCATGATTGTCGAATGGATGCAATTGGACTCAGACATTTCCGTAGAAGAAATCAGTATTGCTTTATCAAAAGTGTTAATTTCCCAGAAGAAAAGTTGAAGTGTTACATACTCGACAGCAGCCCAATAAACGTTTTTAATGATTTTAGTGGGCTACTCTTCGTTTTTCAATGATTTTTCTTGAAGAAATAGCTGATGCCTTATTTTGATTATAAAGTTAGTAAAATTTTGAAATGATTTAAACCTTTTAAGAGTATTAGATTTGAGGTATTCCAGATTCAAAAAAAAGACTTTATCAAATACATTCTAATTTGATAAAGTCTTTTCACTTGTAGTCATCAGTAAATTTTGTTGTTAATAAAACTACAAAAATTACTTTAAGATTTGCAATTGATTATTTTTAGAGAAATCAAAAACGCAATACTCTTATCTGATTTCGGATTCATAAATAATTATCTAAATTTAGGCTTTTGCATCCACTAATGCCTTTACAAATTCCTTCAAAATTTCTTCGTCAGCATCATCTGCATCGTTTTCGATTTTAACTACTTCGTGTCCTCTGGTTGCGCCTGTCTTTTCAAAGGCTTCATCAAAGGAAAGTGCCGCAAAAAAGGAATGATCTGGATACAATTTACTATCACCACTGCCGACCACACCAAATACTTTGCCGGCTAAATCCAGATCTGTCAATTCTTCATAGAAGTCTTCAAAATCAAAAGGGCGTTCGCCATCGCCGGTTGAGTATGTTGCAATAACGCAAATGTCAGCGTCTTCAAAGGTTTCATCATCCGCCTCATCTGCTTCTAAACGTTCGACTTCAACATCCATTTCGTTAAAGGTATCCTCTAAAATCTCTGAAATCCCCTCAGTATTACCTGTTGAACTTGCGTAAACAATTTTTGCTACTGTCATGTTATGGACCTCCTACATTTTTTTGAAAACAAATATCTTATTTAATTTTATGAAAAATAATTATTTTTTTCAACGAAAAACATCTAAATAAGATTATTTATTTTGAATATATTTATCAATTTCAACAGCAGCCACCTTACCGGCCCCCATGGCTAAGATGACCGTAGCCGCTCCTGTGACGATATCGCCTCCTGCAAAAACTCCTGGAATAGATGTTTTTCCAGTTTCGGGATCAGCAGCAATGTACCCCCATCTATTCAAGGTTAACTCTGGGAAGGTATCCAGAAGAACTCGATTAGAGCCTTGGCCAATCGCTTCAATTACTGTATCGGCTTCAATTACAAATTCGCTACCAGCAATTGCTTCTGGGCGGCGACGACCTGACTCATCAGGCTCACCCAACGCCATCTTGATGCACTTGACTCCCATTAAATTATCTTCTTCATCGCCTAGATATTCAACTGGATTAGTTAGCCACTGATACTCAATGCCCTCCTCAACAGAATGATGATATTCTTCAATTCTTGCAGGTAATTCTTCCAACGAGCGGCGATAAACGACTGTCACTTCCTCAGCACCCAATCGCTTAGCCGAACGAGCCGCATCCATCGCTACATTACCGCCACCAATTACCACCACTTTTTTAGAATGTTTAATCGGCGTTGCATATCGAGGAAACTCATAGCTGTGCATCAAATTAATTCTCGTCAGATATTCACTTGACGAATACACACCATTCAACGAAGTCCCAGCAATCCCCATAAAATTGGGCGTTCCTGCCCCCACTGAGATATAGCAGGCGTCAAAGTCCGCCATAATTTCAGCCATCTTGAGAGTTTTTCCAACGATTATATTGGTTTCAATTTTGACACCTAAAGCAGCAATCGATTCAATTTCCTTTTTTACAATTCGTTTTGGCAAACGAAATTCTGGAATGCCATAAGTTAAGACGCCACCAGGCTCATGCAAGGCTTCAAAAATTGTTACATCATAATTCAGCTTGGCTAAATCACCAGCAACTGTCAATCCAGAAGGGCCGGAACCAATCACGGCAACCTTACCAAGTTTTTTAATAGAGGCAGGTGACACAGCAGAAAAATCTTTATTTTCCAATGACCAGTCTGCCACCAAGCGTTCCAATTTGCCGATTGCTACCGGTTCATAATTTTTTGCCAGGCCAAGCCGGCAAACTTGCTCGCATTGCTTTTCCTGTGGGCAAACCCGGCCACAAATTGCTGGTAGATTAGTGTATTTCCCCAGCACTTCAGCAGCTTTAGCCATATCGCCGTCCTTAATGGCCAAAATAAAACCAGGAATATCAATCATTACAGGGCACTTCGCAATGCAAGGTGCATTACGACACTGTAAACAGCGAACAGCTTCTTCTTGGCCTTCTGAAATTGTGTATCCTAGACAAACCTCATCAAAATTATGACTGCGGATTTGTGGGTCTTGTTCGGCAATCGGTGTTTTAGTTCGACTTTTTTTAGCCATGAGTGTTCACCTGCTTTCCTTGAGAAGAACTCAAGTAGGCTGATTCTTCTGTTTTATACTGCTTCATTCGGCTAATAAACTCGGTCCAGTTCACTTCATTGCCTCTAAACTCTGGTCCATCCACACAAGCAAACTTGATACTACCGTCCACCGTTACCCGACAGCCGCCACACATCCCAGTCCCATCAATCATAATCGGATTTAATGAAACATAAATCGGTAGGTCATATTTTTCAGCCGTTAAAGTACAAAATTTCATCATGATGCTCGGCCCAATTGCCCAGCTGCAATCAATTCTTTCCCGTTGAATCACTTGCTCCATCGCTTCAGTCACTAAGCCCTTTTGGCCCAGTGAGCCATCATCAGTAGTCACAATGACTTCATCAGAATAGATTTCACAATCTTTTTGTAAAATGACTAATTCCTTCGTCTTCGCTCCTAAAATGGTGATCACTCGATTGCCGGCTTTTTTCAAGCCCTTTACAATCGGATAAATTGCGGCAATTCCAACACCGCCGCCAACAATCATCACTGTTCCATAATTTTTTATTTCTGTCGGTTGACCTAATGGACCAGAGACATCTAAAATGTTATCACCTGTTTGGAATTTAGCTAAGTCTGCTGTTGATTTGCCAATCACTTGAAAAATTATGCGAATTTGACCAGTTCCACGATTACTATCACAGATTGTTAGCGGAATACGTTCGCCAAGTTGATCGATTCTTAAAATTATAAATTGGCCCGGTTCAGCTTTGTCAGCAATTAACGGGGCCTCAATCCAAAAGTCAAACTCATTTTCTGAAAGTTGACTGCTCTTTTTGATTTTGAACATTCATCTAATCTCCAATTCTTTTATCATACTATTTTGTTATTCAATCAAACCTCTTTGCTGCCCTAAATAAAGACATGCTTCTAAAGCAGCCCCACCGATATTGCGGGCTTTGTCTGAGATTGTTAGCCAGTCAACCTCCTCGGCTGGTCGGGGATCAACATCGCCACATTTCAATCCGTTGGCAACAATCGCACCTTCTGCTATCAGGCCTCTTACTGTGCCATCAAGGGGTGACAAAACCTTTTGTTGATCAATGTAAAATAATGGCTCACCTTTTTTTACCACATCGCCTATTTGTGAAATTAGTTTCACTGTTCCAGCGACTGGCGCATGAATAACTCGTTCACTACTTTTCCCGCCTAACTCGCCTGGAATTCCAGTATTGGGAAGAGCTGCTCCTTTGAAGTACAAGCGCCCTAAGGAATGCCCACGCATTGTTTCAATTACAACATCTACATCTCTTTCAGCAATGAAACCGGGGCCTAAAGCAATTGTGATAGGGGCCATTTTACGAGTTGTCCCTAAATTTTTTTTGGCTAAAATCGCATCAACCACCACCGATGGTTGCAAGTCCGCTAGTGTTTTTCCTTCAGGGTCAATAAGCACTGGTATTCGATTTGATTGCCACACTTTTTGACAGTCTGCTGGACTATCAATGAGTTCGGCAGTAATGTCTTCCACTTGAAACTTTTCTTTTAAGACTGCTGAGCTTAAAGCGACGGATCTTCTGATAGACAATGGAAAAGCGACTTCCAAGATAACGACTTTAAAACCCGCCCGCTTAAATTTTTGGACGACTCCTGTGGCAATATCACCGCCACCACGGACAACTACAATCGCTTCATTTATTTTTGCCATAGAATCACTCCTGTCTGCTCCTTAACACTGCCAGCAACAATTTTGTCAACAGCCGCCGTTTTTCTCAGCAATTGGCTAATTGTTTCGGCTTCTTTTAATTCTGTTGGTGTTTCTACTTGATTAATATACAAAACTCGTTGGCCTTGGGCTTTTTGAAAAAGTCCGGTTTCTACTAGTTTTGCCAGTATCTGTGGCGTAATAATTTCGCCTTCTTTGGTTTCCGTTAACGAAAGAAATATTGGCAGTCGATGAACAATATCAGCAGTAATTTTTTTGCCGAGCACTTTGATTGGCACCACACCAATAGTGGCTGTTGTACCAACCACTACCACTGGTTCAAAAGCTGCCCAGCCTTTTAGTGGCAGCTGCTTTGAACCATCTGCTTCTAAAAAAACTTTGTCATATTTTTTGGCTAGGGCAGAAAAGGTAACAGCCTTCGGAGCTTGTAATTTTTTTCGCTTATTTTCTGCAAAAAACACATCACCAATAATGGTAATTCCTGATGCTGCTGATTCACACGAGTTAAAGGTATCTGTGTATAAATAGTCATAGTCTGTTGGCTGTGGGTATGCAATTTTAGTGGTGGTAGAAATTAAAACCCGTTGGTTCCGCACCTCTTCAGCCAGATAATGAATCAGACTTGATTTTCCACCGCTGCCGATGACTGAAAAAAATTGTTTTTCTGGCGTCAAAAAACAATTGCTCAAGTCTGCCATTTTTGATAAATCCTCTCTTGGTCAGTCCCGCCTATTTTAAAAATTTCAACTAGAGGGACATTTTTTTCCTTTAGGACCTTGACGACCTCTAAAATATCTATCTGTTTTACTCTCAGGCACATATTGCATAAGTCACCAAGACCGATTGGCAGGGGCATGATGGTAGCATCAATCGGCAAAGCTTTTAGGGCTTTTTCGCCCTTCATGACGTTATGCATACTTTGAAAAGTTAATAAATAATCCATCCTCTTCACCACTTTTCTTAAAATGAAATCACTTTACCTGCAGTAGCTAAAGTTAGACTGATTGTATACATATTGGTAATGTCACCTATCGCCAGTTGCTCCTTGATGTCAAAAAAATCTAGGCAGGCGCCACAGGTACTAATTTGTGTTCCCTGGTTTGCTAGCTTTTGCAAATCTTCTAAAACTGGGGAGTCTTGATTGGTTAAAAAGACCCCTCCGTGAAAGAAAATTAGCTGGGTTGGCGCTTGGGGCAGCTCTGTTAAGGAATAGATATAACTTTGCATCATCATCCTTCCTAATTCAGGATTGCCTTCACCTAAAATCTGCTTCCCGAAAATGACCACAAATTCTGAAGTTTCTTGAGATTCTGTAACCTGAGAGACTGGTTTCTTTAATAAGATGATAAATTCTTCAATTGATATTTCTGTTACTTCAACTGGAATATGTTTTCCTTTGGCCATTTTTTTGATATTTTCAACAGCTACTTGATTGTCCACCAAAACCTCGACAAATCCTGCTTCATCGCCTAATTCCTGCAACGCTTTTTTTGCTTCAATCACAGGAATCGGACAAGGCTTGCCTAGCATGTTTACTGTAATCTTTTCCACACTATCTCCTCCTCAAAAACTTTATACCAATAGGATTGCGGTCTGGCTTCGAGGTATCACTTCACCGATAATGGCCGCTATTGGATCGCTTTTTTGAATACTGTTTAACAACTCTGCAGCTTGATTCGCTGCAACACTGATTAATAAGCCGCCAGAGGTTTGTGGGTCAAATAGAACTTCTTGCATGGCAGCATCAACGCCATTTAATGAAATGTTTTTGACAAATTGACGATTCCGCTGACCACCGGCTGTCGCTAAATATTCTCCAGCATAGGTCAGAGCTCCTGGCAATAACGGTAGTGCCTCTGTATCAAGTACTAACGTATATCGCTCACCAGCCATCTCTAAAGCATGACCTAATAAGCCAAAGCCAGTTACATCGGTACAGGCACGAACTGGAAAGTCGTGGAAATTTTGAGCAGCATATTTATTGAGTCGCTCCATAGATTGCAGACAAATTTCTTCATCATCATGTTGAACAACACCACCTCGTGCTGCTGCCTGAACCAAGCCAACACCTAAAGCCTTTGTTAAAATCAGCAAATCGCCTGCTTGAGGCGTATTATTATAAATAATTTTTTGCGGATCAACTCGCCCAGTCACGGCTAAGCCGTACTTAGCTTCATGATCATAAATTGAATGACCGCCGGCAATCACAGCCCCCGCCTCCTGCACTTTTTGCGCTCCGCCTAACAAAATATCGTGTAGGATAGTCAAAGGTAACTTTTGCGGAAAACAAATCATATTCAAAGCAAATAGTACTTCGCCCCCCATTGCATAGACATCACTTAAGGCATTCGCAGCTGCAATCCGACCAAAGCGTAAGGGGTCTTCCACCATTGGAGAGAAAAAGTCTAGCGTTGAAATAATCCCATCCTGATGAAACTGATAGACAGCAGCATCATCTGTGCTATCAAAGCCAACTAGCAAGTTGTCATTGTCTATTTGTGGCAGTTGCTGCAAAATGTCATGTAACTCACTTGCCGCTAGCTTTGCACCACACCCACCTGAAGTGCAGCTGGACAAAAAACTTATTTCATTTTCTTTTGTCTGCTTCATCCTAACACCTCCTGTAGTGCTCTAAGGGTATAAGCAATCTCAGCTTCCGTATTTTCATAGCCTAAACTAAAACGTAAAGCACCAGTTTCAAAGGTACCAGCAGTTTGATGCGCATCCGGGGCACAATGCAATCCACAACGGGTAACTATTTGATACTCTTGAAAAAGGCGGTCGCCAAGTTCATTTGGTGCCATTTTTTCAGGCACCACTGATAAGATTGGTACTGAAGTTACTATTGTCTGCGTTCCTAAAATCCGTAGTGGCAGTTGTTGCAAACCAGCTAAGAAATAGTCGTATAAAGCCTGTTCCTTTTTTTGGATAGTCTCTAATCCAATACCCTGTAGCCACTCAATACTTTTTGTCAGACTCAAAATCCCAACACTGTTTAACGTGCCTGATTCAAACCGATCTGGTAAAAAATTTGGCTGTTCTTTTGATTGAGATAAACTACCAGTTCCACCAGTCAGCCAAGGCTGCATTTTTTTTGCAGCCCTCTCACTGATTAAAAAGCCGCCAATACCTGAAAGAGCATATAAACTTTTATGACCAGTAAAGGCCAAGACATCTGCATGCAATTCCTGCATGTCAATTGGTAAAAAGCCAGCGGTCTGAGCAATATCCAAAACTGTAATAATTCCCTGAACCTGTGCTTTAGCAAAACATTCTTTAATCGGTAAAATCGTACCTAAAACATTCGAAGCGTGGGTCAAGACCAACACTTTGGTATTAGGCTGAAAGACTTTTTCCACGTCAGCCGGGCAAAGCTTGCCATCAGGACTGCAAAAAACCTGCTGGAGACTAACCCCTTTTTTCTCTAGCAAATACAACGGTCTTAAGACAGCATTATGCTCAACGGTTGAAGTGATTACGTGATCGCCCGGTTGCAGCAAACCATTTAAGACCATGTTCAAAGACAGTGTGACGTTACTTGTGAAAATCACTCTGGCAGAATCTTCTCCATGGAAAAAATCATTTACAACTTCCCGACCATTAAAAGCCAGCTCCCCATCTTGATTCCAATAACTGCGTTTATCATTTAACTGATTATTCGATTGAAGATACCGACAAACCTCGTCAATGACAGGCTGCGGTTTTTGGATGGAGGTCGCTGCATAATTTAAGTAGACATTTTGAATCAAGCTAATCCCATCCCTCCGAAAATTGTAATAATTTTTGATAACTTTCTGGTGTATCAATATCTAGTAAAAGCTCGGGTCGTGACACTATGATACCTTTGCAAGTCTCTGGGTGATTGTTGCGAACGGTGCGACCCCCGCCCTCTCCCGTCACCATTTCAAGTTCAGTTCTAAACCGATTTCCAAAATAAACTGGACTGCTAGGCGCTCCGTTAACTTGAAGTGGATAGACAATGTTTTCGCTTGTAGCAGAAACTACAATCTCTTTTACTAATTCGGTTGTCAGCAACGGTTGATCTATTGGCAAATAAAGAAAGCCATCTCCCTTTGCTGCTTTAGTTCCTAATTGGACTGTTCTCGTCTGGCCGTCACAAGCCTCTTGATTCAAAACAAGCTGCCAACCATCAGGAACTTGAATACTCGCTAAATTTTCAGGGGAAATCACTAGAATTTTTTCAAAAAAAGGATAAGCTTCTGTCATATCAAACATTCTTTCAATAAATGTTTGACCGTGATACCTCAGCTGTATTTTATTCTGCCCCATCCGTTTTGAAAAACCCGCTGCCATTGCTATTAACGAGATTGCTGTCATTGCCCCACCTCAGTTCTAAAAGTTTCAGTTTAGTTTCTCTAAGCCATCAGCGTTTCTTTTGATAAGGCGTATCTTCGATTGGTAGTTTATTTCTCAACACACCATCACGAGCATAATAAGCACCTGCAATCGCCGGTGCAGTTGGAATTGTTGCCAATTCACCGACACCTTTAACTCCATAAGCTAAGCCTTCATGAATATTTTCTGCTCGGACAAAAACAATGTCGATTGGTGGTACTTGTGCGGCATTTAGTAAGCCTAAATTAGCATAACGAGCTTTGACATACCCATCTTCTAACAGGAATTTTTCAGTTAAAGCGTAACCCATTCCCATCACAATACCGCCTTCGATTTGTCCCTCACAGGCTTTAGGATTTATCACCTGACCCACATCATAAGCTGCAACAAAGCGTTCAACTTTACCTTTTTCATCTAAAATTGCCAACTCAGCCGCATAACCGTAGCCAGCATGACTGACTGGATTTTTTTTGTCATTAATTAATGGGTCCGTCACTGCCGAATATTCCCCGTAAAATTCTTTTCCTTCTAAATCGTCCATACTGCGCCCCATATCTAATTCATAGCGCAGCTGCATGGCAGCTCTTCTAGTTGCCTCTCCAGTGAATAAAGATTGCCGTGATGCTGTTGTTGTCCCTGAATTAGGCGTTCGCTTAGTGTCAGGACTTTCTGCAATAATCATCTCAGCAGGCAAATTCAGGGCTTCACAAGCAATTTGAGTGGTGACCGTCGCCATACCTTGGCCGATACAAGCTGCACTAGTTCGCACGTGGACCTTGCCTTCTTCAACGGAAATAATACAGCGGCCGACATCTGGTAGACCAACGCCAATTCCGCTATTTTTAAAGAAACAGGAAATCCCTGCTGTTGGAGCAGCATCGTAAGCCTCTTTAATCGCCAGTAAAGATTCTTTCAAGGCCGCATTATTGGAAACCAATTGTCCATTTGGTAAAGAGTCTCCCGGTGACACAGCATTTAAGTAGCGAATTTCCCATGGCGTAATCCCAACTTTACTCGCTAATAAATTCAAATTATTTTCTGTAGCAAAGGCGGTTTGGCAAACACCAAAACCACGAAAAGCTCCAGCCGGCGGATTATTGGTGTAGACGGCAGAGCCCTCAACATCAATCGCCTCATAAATATAAGGACCAGCTGCATGGGTACAGGCTCTTTGCAGTACAGGACCACCTAGAGATGCATAGGCACCAGTATCTGAATAAATGACGGCCTTCATTGCAGTTAAACGACCTGTTTCATCACAACCGGTAGTGAAATCCATTTCCATGCCATGTCTCTTCGGATGAACCTTCAGGCTTTCTTCGCGGCTTAATAGGACCTTGACGGGCTTTTGTAAACACCAGGCTGCTAATGATGCATGATGCTGTACACTCATGTCTTCTTTGCCGCCAAAGCCACCGCCAACTAATTTGGCTTGAACATGAACTTTTTCTCGCTCCAAGCCTAACATGCGAGCAACTTCCCGCTGCTCATCATAAATGCTCTGACCAGCGCTATAAAGCAAAATACCCTCATCCTCTGGCATCGCAATCGCACATTCCGGCTCCATAAAAGCGTGTTCATTAATCGGTACCGAATAATGTTCTGTCACAACGTGAGCTGATTTTCGTAAGACTTCATCTGCATTTCCTCTGATAAGATGTTCATGGGAAAGTAAATTTCCTTTTTCATGAATCTTCGGTGCGCCTTCTGCCAAGGCGGCCTCAACTGTTGTCAACGCTGGCAACTCTTCGTAATCTACAAAAACTAATTCTTTAATAGCTGCTAAGCTTTCTTTTTTCTCAGAGACTACTAGAGCAACAGCATCCCCAACATAGCGGGTGATATCTCCAACAGGAATCATGACATCCCAGTCTGAAATAAATTCTAAATGACCGATTTTATTATTACCGGGCACATCCGCTGCCGTTAATACAGCAACACAATCTGGATGGGCTAAGGCTTGTTTTGTATCAATCGCTAAAACTTTAGCTCGTGGATAAGCTGCCCGAATGGCAGAAGCATGGAGCATGCCAGGTACTTCAATATCATCTACATAAATCCCAGTGCCTAAAGTTTTTTCGACGGCATCGACCCGCTGGAAATCCTCTCCTAGCTTGCCGCTAGAATGAACTTCCGGAATCGGTAAATCCTCACGAAACATTTTTGCAGCTAATTTGATTGCTTCAATAATTTTCACATAACCAGTGCAGCGACAAATATTCCCTCTGATTCCTTTACGAATTTCTTCATCTGTAGGGTCTGGCTTTTTATTCAGCAAGCCTTGAGCTGAAATTAAAAAACCTGGAATGCAATACCCGCATTGTACAGCACCTGTCTGAGCAAAAGAGTAAGCGTATACATTTTTTTGCCGCTCAGTTAAGCCTTCTACTGTTAATATTTCTTTGCCAGCAACTTTTTCCAAGTTAAACAAGCAGGCCTTCGATGTTTTGCCGTTGATTAAAACTGTACAGGCACCGCAAGCTCCCTGATTACAGCCATCCTTTGTACCGGTTAGTCGCAAATCATCCCTTAGAAAGTCCATCAACTTTTTATTTTCATCGCAGCTCACCGGTTGATTATTTACTGTAAATGAATACATTTTTGCACCTCAATTCTCCTATTATTTCTCCTTTGATTATATCATAGTCTTTTTAACTAAAAAATATTTTTCAGCAAAAAAACTTTTTTTGTTTTTGGTTTTTTTTAGTCTGATATACAAAAAGTTAATTACTAGTTTAGTCGTTACTTCCCTTCGCAATCCCCTGCTTTATCGACTAAAAATTGAGACATATTGTATTGGACTCTTTACAATAAATTTTCGGCCATGACGGTTTGATTATTTCTTGCCGTCAT
Organism: Enterococcus sp. HY326; assembly: GCF_026157065.1. GTDB lineage: Bacteria > Bacillota > Bacilli > Lactobacillales > Enterococcaceae > HY326. The sequence continues at coordinate 354,073 of NZ_JANLGQ010000002.1, read as the reverse complement.
GGCCGAGAGCACTAATTCTTTATTTTTACTTTTTCGGATCAAGATTATTTTGTGAGGCTAGGTAATACTGATTACTATCATCTGTTTTATTCTGCATTGTTTAACAGCTGGGTCATTTGATCATCTGTAATACTTACATGATAAAACAAGTCATAAAAAGTCTGAATTTCTTCTTTGATGTCAAAATCATATTTTTCGGGATAGATTAAATTGCCTAACCATTGAATCCCGATTATTTGATTAACAGAGGGCGGTGTATTGATAAAGTTATACGGTTCATCAGGTATCCGATAAACATTTCCTTCTTGGACCGCAGTTAATTGCTGCCAAGATTCATCAGTTGTAATCAAATCATACAAGTCTTGTGTTCCAGCAATAATATAGTCTGGTTGCCATTGCAAAAGCTGCTCTAAAGAAATGAGGGAGCCACCTCCGGATGATGCGGCTTCAATACCTTCGGCAGCATTGACTGCACCAATTTTGTCAATCACTTGAGTATGAACAGAACCAGTTGCATTTGTATTCAAGCCAGCATCACCAGTTGCATAATAGACGGTTTTCTTTTCACTATCCGTAAGCTCAGAAGAAATTTTATCAGCGTTTGCTAATACATCCTCACAGTATTCACTTAAGGCTTGCATCTCTGTTTGATTGCCAAACAATTCTCCTAGCTTTTCGTAAGTTGTCGCCATATTGTCTAATGTCGCTTCAATAAAAATTGTTGGAATCTGCAATTGCTCTTGCAGATTGTCCATATCTTCTGTCACGGTATCTTTTTTCTCACCAATATCAATGATCACATCTGGTTTGGCTGCACTCAAGGCTTCCATATTCAAATTGGCATTCTTTCCATAAAATTGACCAAAGACTGGCAGGTCATAATATTTCTGATCAATGTACTCTTTTGCAGCATCAGAAAAAGGACTAGCTATTCCTGCTAATAAATCTGGCGCACTTGTATAAAGCACGATTTGTGCTAAAGGACCAGAAGGAGCTATTGCGGAAATTGTATCCGGGATTTCTACCGAACGACCAGCTGAATCAACAAAAGTCCTTGTACTGGATTCAGTTGTAACAGTTTCGCTAGTGGAAGTCTGACTGTCAGCACTACTACTTGAACCTTGTGTTGTGGCAGTTTGATTGCAGCCGCTCGTCAATAACACACTCAAGATTAACCCGGCAGATAAAAGCCATTGTTTACTTGTTTTTTTCATCTTTTACACTCCATCCTTAACTGCCAATACTGGAATTCCCAATTTGCTCAGTGGCAGTTGTTTCTCTGTTTTTTTCTCTACTAACTCTGTTAACGATAATGGATAATAAGTACCGCCAATCTGTTCAATACCCGCCGAAAATAAGTGCGGCGATAGCGGACAACTGGCGCCTACTAAAATAACTTGAGCCCCTTGAGCCAGTTCTAATAAATGTGGCAATGTTTTATTCACTAAAGTAGAGGCTGTAATAAATACAGTCTCCATTTTTGGCAATAAGTCCTCCGCTCGTTCTGCGGGTAAATCACCTAAACGAGGCGCCAATTCAAATACAGTTGTAAATTTTCTCAGTTCCGGAAACCGGTCAATATAAGGGAAATGACCAACCATGCCTACTTTCTGCTGTTTCATATTGTGAATTTGTTTTAAGGCATCTTCTTTAAACAAAGAATACTCAGAAAATGTGTTGTAAATTTTCTTTTCTTGATTGTAAAAGCTATTTATGGCAGCTAGCCCTAAACTAGCTTCTGACAAGTCATCTGATAAGATTAAGCTGGCGAGCTTTTTTAAACTTGTCCCCACAAATTTTTCTGACTGTCCGTTTTCTTTTTGAAAAGACATCGCTGAACCAATTGCCCACTCACTTGCTACCAATGTCCAACGGGAGGTTCGTCTGATATCTTGAACTTTCGCAGTTTCAGGTATACCTGCTATAAGCTGATTATAGATTGACCACATGGCGACTCCTTTTCGGTAAGCAAACTTGTTCATGTGTTTCCTCAATGCAATGAAGAGTAACTGGAACATGATAAATTTTTTCCAATGTTGCCGCAGTTAAAATGTCTTGTGGTGCACCTTGTAAAAGTGGTGCATTTTTTTGCATCACCAATACTTGATTCGCATATTGAAGAGCATGATTAGGATCATGGGTGGATTGAATAACCAAATAGCCTTGCTTTACTAATTCACCAATCATTTCTAAAACCATCACCTGATTGCCATAATCTAAATTGGCGCAGGGTTCATCCATTAAGATGATTTTACTTTGCTGAGCAACCGCTCGAGCAATGATTGTTAGTTGCTGTTCGCCACCGCTAATCTCAGAAAAAATACTATTTCTTAAATGTTGAATCTTTAACCTCTCTAAAGCTTGCTCCGCCAGTAGATACTGCTTTTTTCCCGGTTGTTGAAATCCTTTCAGACCAACTGTTGTGCCCATTAGAACCATCTCAAAAACAGTGAAGGAAAAGACAGATTGTTGCTTTTGAGGAATATAAGCAATTTTTTTGGCTCGTTCAGCAACAGCAGATTTTTTAAGTGGCTGCTTTTCAACAAAAATTTCCCCAGTTTGAGGTGTTAAAAAACCAAGTAAGCATTTGAATAGAGTACTCTTGCCAATGCCATTTTTCCCCAACAGACAAACAGATTGATTCCCCTCCAGTTGGAAGCTAAGGTTCTTTAATATTGCTTGATTATGATAAGAAAAAGATAAATTTTTCACTTGCAATAACATGCTTATACCTCCCTTCGACTATTTCTGGCAATCAAACTAAGAAAAATTGGAGCACCAATAAATGAAGTTAAAATCCCAATAGGAATTTCACTAGTTGTTAAGGTTCGGGCTAAATCATCAACTATTAGTAAAAAAATGGCTCCTGTCAGCGCCGTTGCCGGTAAGCTATGGCGGTTGTCATTACCGATAATTAAGCGAGAAAAATGAGGAACCACCAGACCTACCCAGCCAATTAATCCACTGACAGAAACAGCTGCTGCTGTGATCAGCGTCGCTGAAAAAATCAATATTAGCCGGATTAATTGGGTGTTGACACCAAGACTTGCTGCTTCTTCTTCACCAAGAGTCATCACATTTAGGCGCCATCGCAATAGAAAAATCGGGAGCATCCCAAGTAAAATTAGCGGCACCGCAGAATAGACATTCGTTATCTTGATTGATGATAAGCTTCCCATCAACCAATAGGTAATCGCAGGCAAGGTATTTAACGGGTCGCCAACTAATTTCAAATAGGAAATTGCCGATGAAAAAAGTGTTCCGACTAGCATTCCGATTAAGATTAAATTTAATGTCGTCTGGTTTTTAAGGATTTTATCTAAGACTAAGACGATTAGCACAGCTATAATTCCAAAAACAAAGGACAGACCAATTACTAGAGAATAGTTTAGCGAAAAAAATAATGCAATCGCTGCTCCGAAAGCGGCACCTTGAGAAGCTCCTAAAATATCCTGTGAAATCATTGGATTTTGAAACAGAGCCTGATAAGTTGCGCCTGCGACTGAAATTCCAGCCCCAATCACCACCGCCATAACAATGCGGGGAAAACGAATATTAAACAAAATCGTATCAATTTGTGAATCCCAGGTGTGAGGCACATCGGCAAATTGCGCGATGACCGCTTGAAAAAAATCAGAAAAAGTAATTGGATATTTCCCAAGGAAAAAAGATAGAATAAAGATTGCAACAAATAGAAGTCCTAATATTAACAAAATGGCGTTCTTTCTTTTTTCTAAGGTTGATTGCATCACGATTCTCCTTTGTTCAACTAAGTTTGACTGCGAATTTCAATAAGCTGTCCAGCAATACTGATTGCTAGCTCGTTTGGTGTCTGAGCTCCAATAGCCAACCCAATCGGCATTGTTAATCGCTCTATACTTGATTCCAAAAACTTTTTTTCCCGTAATTGTTTGATATGGGCAGCAACTTTATGACGACTGCCCATCACACCAATATAACGGGCTTTAGTCTGCAATAGCTGCTCTTCTAGCTCAAGATCAAACAAGTGGCCCCGTGTCATAACTACCGCATAATCTTTCGCCGTGATTTTAACTTGTGTCTTAATATTTGCTAAATCTACTAAAATTCGTTCTTCGGCTAAGGGAAACAATTCCTGTGTCAAAAAATCTGGACGATCATCAAGAATAACGGTTGAAAAGTCAAGGTAATGCAGTACCGGAACTAACGCCTGAGCAACGTGGCCGCCACCAAATATAAAAACTCGTCCAGCCTCTTGAACAAACTCTGAATAATATGACTCCTCTACAATTTCAATGATGCCCCCTGCTGCTATCTCCTTCGTATCAACTAAAGGTAATTCCTCACCCAACCAGCGACCATCGAGAAATAACAACAGCTTCCCCTGCTTCAAGGAGGACAATAAATAGAAAGATTTATCGCTAGCTAGGACCTGCTGAACAGCAGCTGCAATCGAAATTGCTGATTCGTTTTCTGCTGTAAAAAACTGGCAAAGAACGGTGACCTGACCACCGCAAATCATGCCAATATCAGCCGCTTGATTGGGACTGAGAAGAAATTCTTTGCTGATGGTTACGTGTTGTTTGAGACAAGCCTGAGCTATTTTTTCCGACTGATATTCTACAGCGCCACCACCAATTGTTCCAGTGACAATTCCTTCGTGTGTCACCAACATGCGAGAGCCCATCTTTCTGGGGGCGGATCCGCCACTTGCAATAATGGTCACTAGTACAACATTTTGACCATCCTGTAATAATTCCCAAAACTTATGAAAAATTTCTTTCACGTTGTTCCGCCTCCAGTTCCTCAACAAAAATTTCTTGAAATAATTGATCTGCCCTGGCATACATTTTTTGTTCGAAGGATAAATATTGCTGTGTGATTTTTTTACCTGCCTCAGTTACAGTCGACCCGCCACCGCTATTCCCTCCAACACTGCGATCAATCAATGAATAGCCCAATTCCCTTTCAGCATATTGAATAATCCGCCAAGCCTTGCTATATGACATTTGCATTTTTTTTGCGGCTACATTTAATGACTGACTCTGCTCGATTTCTTGGAGCAGCTGTATTACACCTGGACCGAAAAAGTTTTTCTCTTTTCGCAACTTGAGACTCAACGTATAGTCAAAATCCACTGTCATCTTTAATCCTCCTTTTTAATATCTCGTTATTCTCAAAAAAGATAGCGGATAGTAAAAAAATTATGCCAAAAAATCAATTAACTTTGCGTTGACTTTGGCTGCAGTTTCACTATCGAAATGGTGAATTTGCCCCTGTTTTTGGATTGCTTCTTTCACTGTCGCCCGCTTTTCATCAAGTTCAGAAGGTATAGCCAGTCTTTGCCGCTGTTCTTGATAATTTTTTTCACTTTTAAATACACCGACAATCTTTTGTGATCCCTGTAAGATAGCTAATAATTGTTTCATAAAATTCGGTGCCAATAATTCAATACCGCCGATTTCATCTAAGAGAATCAAATTTTCTGAAGCTTGTGCTTGTTCTAATAAGCGGCAACCAAATTTCTCAAAGACAGCTGTCTGCCATTGCGGCTGGGGTTGTCTGATTATAAAAAAATGTTCTGGAATTGGTGGTAGTGCTGCCTGCAGGAATGCAGCATCTCTTAACTCAAACGCTACAATTTGACCTCTGTTGTCAAGCCAACGTTCCACATAAAATCCTGAAAAAGCGCCATTAGTTTGAAGCAGCGTTTGCAATAACGTAGATTTCCCTGAAAACTTCGGTCCTTCGAGAAAAAAATTAGCCATGCCTGTCCTCATTTCTTACTCTCTTTAATAGATTCGCAAGACTGTTACAAAAGTCAAAACCAAAAAATTTGTCTTTTCCATAAATGAACAGAAAGTTTAACATCCATTTGATTAACTTTTGTCACAGACCTGCTGTATTTTTTATTTCAGCTCAGAAGCTGGCTCTTTTTCTTTGAGCACCTGATTTAAAATAATCGCCATAATTGTCGTCAAGATTACTTCTGAATTACCAAAAATGGTCGTTACCCAATCTGGAAATCCAGCTAAGCAACCAGCCGATAATGCCGTACCGACTCCAAAGGCTAAGGAAATTCCTACAATCCCATTATTTCTAACGGTTAATTCTTGGGAAGTTATCATTCTAACCCCTGTCATTGAAATCGTGGCAAAAACTGAAATTGTTGCACCACCGATAACAGCGTAAGGAATCGTTGTTAGCACAGAAGCAATTTTTGGAAATAGACCTGCTAACAGTAAAATAGCTGAAGCAAAAACCATGACATACTTATTAATTACTTTGGTCACCGTAACTAAGCCGACATTTTGACCAAAAGTCGCCACTGGTACAGAACCAAAGAAACTTCCTAGAAAATTAGTGAAACCGCTACCCATGATACCACCAGATAATTCTTTATCAGTTGGTTCCCGATCCATAGCTCCAACGGTCGTTGCGGTAAATTGACCAATCGCCTGCACTGCATCAACTACAAACATCACAATAATTGTCAGAATGGGAACGATTTTAAACTCTAAACCAAAATAGCCGGGCTTAATCATTTGAAAAATGGCGGCTTCACTAACTGGAGTAAAACTCACCATCCCCAATGCCAAGGACAAAAGGTACCCGATAATCATCCCATTTAAAATGGCCGATAGCTTCAAAAATCCTTTGCCAAAATAATTAAAGTAAAAAACAACAATAAACGTCACAAGTGCCACTAGCCAATTTTGCATGGAGCCAAAGTCTGGATTCCCTACCCCGCCAGCCATATATTTGATTGCTACTGGAAATAAGGAAAAGCCAATACTTAAGATGACAGTCCCTGTGACAATTGGCGGAAAGAGTCCACGGATTTTTTTTATGGATAGTCCAACCAAAATGACGATTAAGCTGCCAATCAGCTGGGAACCAAAAATGGCACCAATACCAAAGTCACCACCAATTGCCAAGAGAATTGGCACATAAGCAAAGCTAGCACCCATCATGACCGGCAAGCGGGAACCAATCCGACCGCCAAGCGGAAATAATTGTATTACCGTTGCTATTGCCGAAAAAATTAAGGATGTCTGAATCATAATTGTGGTGTCACTGGAATTTAACCCGCAAACTTTGGCAATCATAATTCCCGGTGTGACAATTCCAACAACCGCAGCTACTACATGCTGGAGTCCCATTGGAATCGCTTCGGCAATCGGCAGTTTTGCATCGTACTGAAATAAAGCTTTTTTATCTTTCAACGCAATCCATCCTTTTCAACATTTTGGAAAAAGGCCGTACGCATTGCTGATATAAACCGTCAAAGCTTTTGAAACGTTTAGAAATTCACAAGAATAAAAAAATGAGCTTTAACGCTTAACTAACCTAGAAAAACAGTCTTTTTCCATCATTATTATTTATTGACCACTGCAATTGCTTCAATCTCAAATAATCCACCTTTAGGTAAAGCTGCCACTTCGACACAGGAGCGGGCCGGTAGATTCGTTGTAAAAAATCGTTGATAGATGCTATTAATCTTTTCGAAGTCACTCATATTTTTAAGAAAAATCGTCGTTTTGACAACATCTTCACAGGTTAAACCTGCCTCTTTTAAAATTGCTGTTAAATTAATTAACGCCTGTTCAGCTTGCGCTTCTACGCCATCTTTCATTTTACCACTAGTTGGATCTAATCCCAATTGCCCAGAGATATATTGTGTTGTGTTCGCCAAGATAGAATGGGAATACGGTCCAACAGCAGCTGGTGCTGCTGTGGAATTAATCATTTTATTGGTCATCTGCTCTTCCTCTCAATTTCAATTTGAAATAGTTGTACCAGTTTCTCCTTTGATTCCCGCTTCTGCTTTTTCCAAAAGTGTAATCAAAGTTTTTCTCCCCGGTTTCGATTCAGCAAAACGAATCGCTGCTTCAACTTTTGGCAGCATGGAGCCAGGTGCAAATTGCCCTTCTTTAGCATACTTTTTCATTTCGTCAGTAGAAACTTGGGACAATTCAGCTTGGTCTGTTTTGCCAAAATTAATACAGACTTTTTCAACAGCTGTAAGAATAATCAACACATCAGCATCAAGCTTTTCTGCCAATAATTCACTACAGAAATCTTTGTCAATCACTGCTCCGACACCTTTTAAATGGTGTCCTTCTCGAATCACAGGAATACCACCTCCGCCACAGGCAATGACGGTCTGACCATTTTCTAATAAGGTTTGTATGGTGCTCAGTTCAACGATTTCTTTTGGCTGGGGTGAGGCCACCACCTGCCGATAACCACGACCAGCATCCTCTATAACTTGAATATCTTTTTCAGCCACTAGTTGGTCTGCTTCTGACTTAGTCATAAAGCGACCGATTGGTTTCGTCGGCTCTTCAAAAGCGGAATCATTGGCATCCACCACAATTTGTGTGATGACGGTGCCAACTGGTTGATCGATTTGTCGATCCAATAGTTCTTCCCGCAATGCATTTTGCAAATCATAGCCAATGTAACTTTGGCTCATTGCGACACAGACAGAAAGAGGAATTGTGGGATATTTTTCAGGATTGGTTAAAGACAGCTCCTCCATCGCTAGTTGAATCATGCCGACTTGTGGACCATTTCCGTGGGACAACACTACTTGATAACCAGCTTCAATCAAATCGGCGATCGCTTTTGAAGTTTCTTTCACTGCTGACATTTGTTCACGTAAATTATTGCCCAATGCGTTACCGCCTAAGGCAACGACAATTCTTTTTGTCATTCAGCCACCTTCTTTATTTAATCGTTTTCATTTTTTTTAAAGACAAGATGTTTTTCTCAGAACATCTGTTAAGGTTGGACATCTCAAATCTTGCAGTTAAGGTTTTACTTAATTCATTTTAAGGGTATTCATTAAGTATTTTGTAAAGTTGTTTGTCGTGTATAATCTGAGAAAAACATCTGACTAACATAAGGAAATAAGTTGGGCGTGATTGATTATTGAACCGCCCGTGGTGTTTTCTTCTCTGCCAAAGCTTGCAGCGTTTCGGTTGGCTTTTCAATTTTACTTAGGAAAATCATCGCTGCAATAATATATGGCTTGTAACTGGCTTCTTTGTATAATTCAACGCGATAGCGGTCAAAAACTGAAGCTTCTACTTCACCTTCTTCACAACTAACGCCTGTGATATCAGCAGGTAGACAATGCATGTACAACGCTTTACCCTCTTTAGTCAGCTGCATCATTTCTTCGGTACATTCCCAATCTTTATGCTTGGCATTTTGCTGCAATAATTCTTTTTCTAAGCGATCGATACCATCGAAATCACCATTACCATACAAATCAGTCCGTTTTTCCATCATAGCAAAAGGTGCCCAGCTCTTTGGATAGACAATATCGGCATCCTTGAAGGCTTCTGCCATATTATTCGTTTTAGTAAAGGAACCGCCAGACTCAGCAGCATTTTTTGCTGCGACTGCTTCGACCTCCGGCATCACTTCATAGCCTTCTGGATGAGCTAAAACAACATCCATGCCTAAACGAGTCATTAAACCGATAATTCCTTGAGGTACAGATAATGGTTTACCATAAGAAGGTGAATAAGCCCAAGTCATGGCAATTTTTTTGCCTTTTAGATTTTCAACACCGCCAAACTCATGAATCAAATGTAAAGCATCTGCCATTGACTGAGTTGGATGATCAATGTCACATTGCAGATTAACTAAGGTTGGCCGCTGTTCCAAGACGCCATCTTGATGACCTTCTTGGACTGCTTCTGATACTTCATGCATGTAAGCATTGCCTTTGCCGATATACATATCATCACGAATACCAATAATATCCGCCATGAAGGAAATCATATTGGCTGTTTCCCGCACTGTTTCCCCGTGGGAAATTTGGCTTTTGCCTTCATCCAAATCTTGAACTTCTAAGCCTAACAAGTTACAGGCTGAAGCAAAACTGAAGCGAGTTCGAGTTGAATTATCTCTAAATAGGGAGATGCCTAAGCCACTGTCAAAAATTTTCGTTGAGATATTATTTTCCCGTAAATAGCGTAATGTGTCGGCCACTGTGAAGACAGCCTCTAGCTCATCTCGGGATTTTTCCCAGGTTAAGAAAAAGTCGTTTTCGTACATTTCTGAAAATTCCAGTTGATTTAGTTTTCCAATATATTCTTTAAAAGTTTCCATCTTTAAGCTCCTTAATTATTATTTGATGTTTTGGCAGTAGGTCGTTGGTAATGCCGCATACATTGCGGCACAACGAACCAAATCTTCTTTCCAAGTTTTTTCATTTGGGGCATGGGCTTCCGCTTCAGCACCCGGGCCAAAACCAATACATGGAATACCATTGCGGCCCATGATTGATACACCATTGGTTGAGAAGGTCCATTTATCTAATAATGGACGGGCTTCCCGCATGGCGACAGTCGATTTAGAACCTTGCCGTTGATCGCCAAACAAGTTATGATGCACTTCCATTAAGGATTCGGTTACGACGTGGTCTTCAGGAATTACCCAAGTTGGGAAGTAGCATTCGATTGGGTAAGATAAGCCGGTATAGGATGGCCGATCATATTCATACATCGATACGACTACATCTTCACCGTATTTTTTAACTGCTGGTAATTGACGAATTTCTTCAAGACAGCTTTCCCAAGTTTCCCCAGCAGTCATTCGGCGATCTAAAGAAACAGAGCAGCCATCAGCGACAGCACAACGACTTGGTGAAGAATAGAAAATTTGTGAAGCTGTGACTGTTCCTTTACCTAAGAAACGAGCTTCCTGCCATTCTGGATTATATTTTTCATCCAGCATTCTAACTAGACCACGGATTGAAGTGCTCTCTGTATCCCCGTTATTGTTTAAAGCCCGAACATCTTGTAAAATGTCCGCCATTTTATAAATGGCGTTGTCGCCCCGTTCTGGAGCAGAACCATGGCAAGAAACGCCTTTGACGTCAATCCGTATTTCCATCCGGCCCCGTTGTCCACGATAAATCCCGCCGTCGGTTGGTTCAGTTGAAACCACAAATTCTGGGCGAATCTTATCTTCTTTAATAATATATTGCCAGCACAGGCCATCACAGTCTTCTTCCTGAACAGTCACAGTGACTAAAACAGTATATTCATCAGATAATAAACCTAAGTCCTTCATAATTTTAGCGCCATAAATTGCCGAAACAATCCCGCCCTCTTGATCAGAAGTGCCTCGACCACCAATTTCTTCATCGCTTTCGTAGCCGTCATACGGATTAAATTTCCAGTTACTCATTTCACCAATACCCACTGTATCAATGTGACCATCAAAGGCGACGATTTTTTCACCGGTGCCCATATAGCCTAACAAGTTCCCCATTGGATCAAAAGTTACTTTATCGAAGCCTAAAGCTTCCATTTCAGCTTTGGCCCGTTCCATTTTATTTTTTTCTTCAGCACTTTCTCCTGGAATTTTCACTAATTCTCGTAAAAATTTGGTCATAGCTGGTCCGTAAGCTGTTGCTGCTTGTTTAATTTCTTCAAAATTCATGTTACTCTTGCCCCCATACAATTTTTTTATAATTTTCTGGATCAGTGTCGCCTTCAGTTGAAAACATTAAAACAACAGAGTTTTGATCCAGTTTCAATGCTTGTTTTAATTCCTGATAAGCAGGATCTTTCATCACACTAGCGACAACTCCCATCGCCACGGCTCCGGATTCTCCAGAGATAACCTGTGGGTCACCTTTCAGGGGTGCGCCTAAAATTCGCATACCTTTTTCAGAAACCCAATCCGGTGCTGAGATAAAGAAATCTGTGTGATTTTTTAAAATATCAAAGGAAATCGTGTTAGGTTCGCCACAGGCTAAGCCCGCCATAATTGTCTGTAAATCCCCTTCAACAAAACGGATGCTACCATCTTTAACTTTAGCTGATTGATAGAGACAATCAGCTGCCTGAGCTTCAACCACCGTCATAATTGGTGGATTATCTTGATAAAGATTAGCAAAATAACCAATCACTGCGCCGGCTAAACTACCAACACCTGCCTGCACAAAAATGTGGGTCGGCCGTTGAACACCCGTTGCTTGTAATTGTTGAGCCGCTTCTAAAGACATCGTGCCATAGCCCTGCATAATCCAAGTTGGGATTTTTTCGTAGCCTTCCCACGCAGTATCTTGCACCATCACACCGTTTTCAGCTTCCTCCGCCAAATGATTGGCCATGCGGACACATTCATCATAATTTACTTCTTCAATTGTGACTTCAGCGCCTTCTTTTTGAATATTTTCAAAACGAATCTCTGCTGAACCCTTAGGCATCAAGACCACTGATTTCTGGCCCAATTTATTAGCTGCCCAAGCCACGCCCCGACCATGATTGCCGTCTGTTGCTGTGTAAAACGTTGCTTGACCAAATTTTTCTTTTAAAGCTGGCGAGGTTAACTCTTCATACCCCAGCTTGGCCACATCAACAGCTAATTTTTCAGCGATATAATTTGCCATCGCAAAAGATCCGCCTAACACTTTAAAGGCATTTAAGCCAAAACGATAGGATTCATCTTTGACAAAAAAATCTTTTATGCCTAAATAATTGGACAGCTGTGATAACTCAGCTAAAGGTGTTGTCGTATATTGCGGAAAGCTCTGATGAAAGGCCAGCGCCTTACCGATATTTTCTTCTGACATTAAAGGTAAAAATTGATCGTCTGTTTTTGGCATTTCGTTTTTCAGCCATTTTATTTCTTCCAACTAAAATCCTCCTCGATTGTAAAAAATAGTAAAACTTGATTGCTCACTTCCTTATTGCTACTTTAAGTTAAAGTGGTCGTGGTACAAGTCTTCTTCCAGAGGTAATATAAGAATCTTATTGCCATTTCTTGTGCCTTAACCACATTGTTTTATTTGGTTGTTCTAAAGACGAATTGCCCCTTTTTTTCTTGGAGGACTTTGCCGTTTTCGGCAACCTTTTGACCTCTAAGAAAAACACTTTGAGCCTGACCCTGCGTTTCAATTCCTTCATAAGGTGTATAATCGACATTTTGTAATTGGGTAGTAGCCGAAATGACGCCTTTAGCTGCCGGATTCCATACTACCAAGTCGGCATCGCTACCGACTTGAACAATGCCTTTTTGTGGAAATAAATCAAATTGCCGGGCAATGTTTTCTGCTAGAAGTCCCACCATGGTTTCTAAACTAATTCGTTTGCTGGCAACACCAGCAGTATAAATTAGCTGTGGCCTAGTCTCGACTCCGGGCATCCCATTAGGAATTTTGCTAAAATCATCAATCCCTAAAACTTTTTGGGTTTTAAAATTAAAACTGCAGTGGTCGGTTGAAATTGTATCAATTTCACCATTTTCTAGTCCCTCCCACAAAGCTCTCTGATCATCTAAACTTCTTAGTGGCGGTGAGCAGACATATTTGGCTCCTTCAAAATTAGGGGCGTCATACAAATGATCATCCAACACTAAATACTGAGGACAAGTTTCGACATAGAGCTGTTGCCCCCGTTTGCGAGCTCTACGCACAGCTTCCAATGATCTTTCGGTACTTAAATGAACAATATTCACCGGTAGCTCAGCTTGATCCGCTATTGTTAAATAGCGTTCCACCGCTTCTGCTTCAACCGCATCTGGTCGAGAAAGCGGATGGTAATGGGGACTGGTCTTACCGGCCTTCAACAATTTCTTTATGCCTTCATTGACTAAGTCACCATTTTCGCAATGAACTCCCAGCATTCCATGAAATTTTTTAATTTCTGTCATAGCTTCATAAATTTCAGCATCAGTTGTTCGCAAATTGTCGTAGGCCATGTACATTTTAAAAGAGGTAATCCCTGCTGAAATCATTGCAGCAATCTCGTTTTTTATTTCTGGATTCCAGTCGATAATCGACATGTGAAAAGTATAATCACAGGAGCTATTACCCTTAGCTAATCGTTGCCAAGTGTCTAAGCAAGCCTGCAGAGAACCATCCTTATCCGGCGTCGCCATATCAATGACGGTCGTTGTACCGTTGGCTAAGGCGGCGCGACTACCGCTGGCAAAATTATCGGCTGTCCCACTGGAACCAGCGCCATTATTTAGCTGTAAATGAGTATGGGCATCAATAAAGCCCGGCAGGATAAAACAACCCGAGACATCCTCGACCTGTGAATCACCGATTGGCAAACTCGCCCCTAGCTCGACAATTTTTTCTTTTTCAATTCTGACATCTAGCTGACGTCTATCCACAGCGGTGACTACAACACCGCCTTTTAATAAAATCGACATGGTTCTCCCTCTTTTCAAAAAGGTCTTTAAAACTAAAATGTAAATTGTAAGTAGAAATTTTTATTACGCCATCAAGGTGTAGCTATATTCTTCAATTAGCGTGTCCATTAAATTTAAAATTTCTTCTGGGACATCCAGATAGGTTTGATTGACATTGACGACTTGTTCCTGCGCTCCCAAACGTAACAGGCAATCCTTCGACAAATTATCGAGAACATAAAATCCTGAGTTGCTACTATCATGGAAGTCTGACTCTGTTTGGAATAAAGTAAATTTATCCTTATAAGGCGCACTTTGATATGGGCAGAAGGTCTCGCAGTTGCCGCATTCATTACACATGCGGTCAATGTGAACAATTTGCGGAGAACCTTTGATGGTCACCACAATATTGGCTCGGTTGGGACAAACATCCATGCAAGATTCACAAACGGTTGAACACTCCAAACAGCGACTAGCTTGACAGGCGGAATTTTCTGCTCCGTACAAGAGCCCACGTTTTTGTCGCACACTTTGGCGATCTTGATTGATATTATCTGTTTCAAAATGATTTCGGTGTAACTCACAGATATTTGCCGCCGCTTTAGTAGCATCCGCAATCGCTTCGACAATCGTTGCCGGACCCAAATTTGCGTCCCCTATAACATAAACATTTTCTAAATTAGTTTCTAAAGTCTGCGGATTGACAATGACCTTGCCCCAATCATTTGTTTCCAAGCCTATCGAGTGATAAAATTCTGTATCAACTTTTTCACCGACAGCGGCAATCACCGTGTCTGCAGGGACCTCAACAAATTCTCCAGTACCGACTGGTTTACGACGCCCAGATTGATCCCGTTCACCTAAGCGCATCATTTCACAAGTTAAGCGACCATTTTCTATTTTAATTGGCGCTAATAATTCCAAAAATTCAACGCCATCTGCTAATGCCAGATAAAGCTCTTCTTCGTCCGCTGGCATATTACGTTTATCTCGCCGATAGACAACTGATACTTTTTTTACATCCGGTAAACGCATAGCTGCTCGAGCACAATCCATTGCTGTGTTGCCGCCACCAACCACAATAATATTTTCTCCATACGGGTTAACATTAGGATTTTTGCGATTTGCGATTAAAAATTCTAAGGAGTTTAAGGTTGTGCCAGCTTCTAAGCGTAATTTCCCATGCTTCCAAGCACCAATCGCATAAATAATATTGGTAAAGCCCTGTTTCTGTAATTCAGTTAAGCTTGGTGCTGCTTGCCCAGTTTTGAATTCGGCTCCTAAAAATTCGGCCATCTTAACATCATTTTCGACCGATTGCCTAGAAATTCTAAATTCCGGTACGATTTGGCTGCAGACACCGCCAAGGGTCTCCGCTTTTTCAAAAACAGTAACCGGCATTCCTTCTCGTGCTAACAGATAGCCGGCAGAAATTCCTGCGGGCCCACCGCCAACTACCGCCGTCTTTGCTGCGCCGACTTTTTTCTCAGGTCGCACCATTTCAGCCATTAGTTGAGCATAAGCCGCTTCGGCCGCTTCCAATTTCGCTTCCCGAATTTGAATAGCTTCTTCATAAAACTGGCGAGTACACTTCGTCATACAGGGATGAGCACAAATTGTTCCCGTGATAAATGGCAGAGGGTTTTTATCAACAATCACCCGCAAAGCTTCAAGATATTTCCCTTCACTGACATAGCGTAAGTAGGCTGGAATATCTTGATCAATCGGACAGCCACCTTCATCACGACAAGGTGCTGTATAACAATCAATTAACGGGACATTCCGTTCAATTTTAGGACTCTCTGGTAATTTAATTGACTTATGATAATGGCTTTGTTTTTCAATTTTAGCGACAATATCAGTTAATTTTTCTAAACTCACTTGAACTGTTGCCGGATAAGGCGCATCTGCTAAAAGATTCGCCACTTGGTTCATCCGTTGATAACCCCCAGGCTTCAATAAACTCGTAGCCATCGTAATCGGCCAAATCCCCGCCTCAAAAATTTCTCGAATATTGAAAATATCTGCTCCGCCTGAATAAGAAATTTGTAGTTTCCCAGCGAAAGCGTCGGAAAGTTTTTTGGCTAAACCGATACTTAAAGGAAACAGGGAACGGCCTGACATATACATTTCTTCACCTGGTAGTTCATTTTGAGCAATGTCAACAGGAAAAGTATTGGTGATTTTAACGCCAAAGCTCAACTGCTGGTTATCAGCTAATTGCTGCAGCCGTTGAATCATGGGAACCGCATCCTCAAACTGTAAATCTTCTTTAAAGTGATGATCATCAAATTCGATATAATCAAAGCCCAAGCTATCCATTTTTTCTCTTGCATAAGGATAGCCCAGCATTGTCGGATTGCATTTGATAAAGGTATGCAATCCTTTTTTCGTTAATAAATAGGTAGAAATCCGTTCAATTTCATCCGGCGGACAGCCGTGTAAAGTTGATAAGGTAATCGAACGACAGACCCGGGAATCAATGGTTGCCAGATATTCTTCGTCTATCCGTTTAAAATCCTTCAGATATTTTTTTGCCGCTTGTTGACATTCCTGCCAAATCGCCGTATCTTTGGCATCTTTCAGCTGCTCAATAAAGCGATCAATTTTCTCCGATTGAATACCGGCAAGATCATAACCAACACTCATATTAAAGATGAAACCATCGGGATTGCCGATTGCTAATTCTTTACTGAGAATTTTTAAAACATACCAAGCTTTGACATATTCTTCCATTGCCTGTGGCACTCTCAGCTCAGTTGACCATTCTACGTTGTAGCATTCATCCGCTGCAGTGATGCACGGTTTACTTACAGGCAAGTCTTCACCGTCAATAATCTGAACCGTTTTCAATTCAAAAAATCTCGAACCGGTTAAATAGGCCGCAATAATATTTTGGGCTAATTGCGTGTGGGGCCCAGCTGCTGGACCGCAAGGGGTTTCCATTTTTTCGCCAAATAAAGTCATTACCTTCTGGGGATCTGCTTGGTATATTTTTCGAATGCCAAAAATTGTGCCCTCGGTTTGATACTCATTTAAAACCCAATTGAATAAACTATCAATTGAAATCGGGCGCATCATATCGCTCATCTTTTTCACTCCTTCAGCTGTTTAGTTATTAATCCGACGCCACAAATCATTGGCCTGAACTTGAGCTTCGTGCCAAACTTTTTCTTCATCAATGCCAACCACTTCACGATTGCGCATCTTGATAACGCCATCGATAATTGTGTCTCTGACCATTGCACCATTGACACCAAATAAAATATGTCCATTAGGATTTGCTGCTGTCATCGGTGTTGGCCCTTGATACTCAACAACAATTACATCGGCTGCGGCTTCTGGTTCTAAAACCCCCAATTTGGTTTCAAAATGACGATTCGCCATCTGTGGATTATTTTCAAAAAGCATTGCTGGAATTTGATTACCACCGGCTGTTGGATCAGCCAAATGATGCTTATGAATTAGATTCGCAAATTTGAAAGATTCTGTAACGTCATTGGTAAAACCGTCGGTGCCAAGTCCCATCAAAATTTGATACTCATCAAACATTCTTAAAGCTGGCGGACAACCGACAGCGTTCCCCATATTCGATTCAGGATTGGTCACAACCATCGTGTTAGTGTCACGAATCAATTCCATTTCGTGAGGACCAATGTGAATGCAATGGCCTAGCATCGTTTTTTCACCAAGAATCCCAAAATCATACAGACGATTGACAATTGGTTTGCCATATTTTTGCAGTGAATCTTTTACATCTGCAATATCTTCTGCCACGTGAATGTGGTAGCCGACATCATCTGGGGTATTACTTACACAGTAGTCTAAAGTTTTATCTGACAATGTAAATGCAGCATGCATACCAAACATCGCTTTTTGTAAATCATCAGTCCGTTGTTGACTCACCTTGATAAAATCAAGGTTTTCTTTGACGGCAGCTTTCATTTTCTCAAAACCATCACGATCAGAAACTTCATAGCAGAGGCAAGTCCGGATACCATATTCATCTGCAGCTCTTGATAATTCATGCAAGCTGCCGGCGATACCTCCGTAGCTGGCATGATGATCAAAAACTGTCGTCACACCATTTTTCAGACCGTCTAGATAAGCAACTTTCCCACTGTGATAGCAATCTGCTAGATTCATGCTTCGATCCAAACGCCACCACAAGCCTTCTAAAATATCCATAAAATTATGTGGAGCGTAGCCATTGATACTCATGCCACGAGCAAAAGAACTATAAATGTGATTATGCATATTAACAAATCCTGGCATAATAATGCCACCTTTTGCGTCAATAAATTCTGCCTCGGGAAATTCTTTTTTCAATTGATTGGTCTCGCCAATTTTTTTAATTCTTTTCCCATCAATTGCCACACAACCATTTTCATAAAAACCTGTTCCTTGACTCCTTGTCACTAAGCGTCCATTTCCGATTAATAGCATTCAATTATTCCTCCCTTTAATATAATTAGCAATCGCTTTCATTCATTTGGATAAAAAAATTTAGTTGAAATGAAACAGTCAAATTCATTTCTTTTTTTCTTTTCAATCACTCTTCTTTTTGATTATATCACTCTACCTAAAAAAAAACAATGCTACCTAAAAAATATTTTTTAGTTTTTTTATTTGAACATCTTGTTATTCACAGAATCCCATGATATCATGAATGTAACAAGCTTTGAGAACGTTTTTAGAAAGGAAGATCAGCATGCTTTCAGATGAGCAATTAACTTTTTTAACCCAAATTGCCAAAGCCTTAGCCGGACAATTCGGTGAAGATTGTGAAGTTGTCATTCATAAAATTCAAGAAAATAGCATTGACAATTCAATCGTCTCAATTGAAAATGGGCATGTTTCCTCACGGCAATTAGGTGACGGCCCCTCTCAAGTAGTTTTAGAGGCTGTCAAAAAAGATCCACGAACATTAAAAGATCATATTAACTACTTGACTCGTACTCATGATGGGCGGATTTTAAAATCCAGTACAGTGTATCTGAAAAATGAAGACGGTCAACTGGATGCTATTTTCGCCATCAATCAAGATATCACAAATCTGATTGTCGCCGAATCTGCCATAAAATCTTTAATTGCCACTGAAGAATCAGAAGAAGCCAAGGAACCAGATTACATTCCACAAAATGTCAACGAACTCTTAGATGACTTAATCGAAGAATCCATCAAGATTGTTGGCAAGCCAGTTGCTTTGATGACGAAAGATGAAAAAATTAAAAGTATCCAATTTTTAAACAACAAAGGCGCCTTCTTGATTACCAAATCAGGTGACAAAATCTCGAAATTTTTCAATATTTCAAAATATACTTTGTATAGTTATATTGATGCTACTTAATAGTAATAAGTTTGATAAGTTCGATTGAAGTGAATCCAAAGCGGAAGATGAAAAATTCTGCTTTGGATTTTTTATTGGGTTTGTTTAAACAATGGATTTACTAAAATGATAAAGAAAATTAAGCGGCTAAGCTTAGAAAAGTCAGAGGGATTTCTGGCACTTAGACAATGTAACCAAGTTGCTAGAAGGCAGTGTAAAGCTTAAAACTTTCAGGGGGTATTTTAGATTTAACTCCCTCTATTTCATCCACCTTTGGCAAATATTTTCTGAAATGAAAAAGATAAGAACAGAAATTTTCGATACACTCACCTAAAGATTCAAAAAAATATGCATAAGTAATTCAAAAACTCCGCCCAAGCGAAAACTTGGGCGGAGTTTAGGCAAATATTATATGATTTCACAATCGATTTAATGAGTAAAGACTTTGCAAATCCTTATTTCTTCGGATTATCGTCTTCATCCATTTTCAGCACAGCCATGAAGGCTTCCTGAGGGACTTCGACAGAGCCAATCTGTTTCATCCGTTTTTTACCTTCTTTTTGTTTCTCTAAAAGTTTGCGTTTACGGGAGATGTCTCCGCCGTAACATTTAGCCAAAACATTTTTTCGTAGGGCTTTGATATCAGACCGTGCGACAATTTTTTGGCCGATGGCCGCTTGAATTGGTACCTCAAATTGCTGACGCGGAATCAGTTTCTTTAATTTTTCGACAATCGCTTTGCCTCGTTCATAGGCAAATTCTCGATGGACGATAAAGCTTAATGCATCAACTTTTTCTGTATTTAATAAAATATCCATCTTGACTAGCTTGCTAGGCCGATAGCCAGCCATTTCGTAATCTAATGAGGCATAGCCTTTCGTGCTGGATTTCAATTTATCAAAGAAATCAAAGACAATTTCTGAGAGTGGAATTTCGTAGACGACATTTACGCGATAATCGTCTAAGTAGTCCATCGTCACAAATTCCCCCCGTTTTCTTTGGGACAATTCCATCACCGCTCCGACATAATCATTTGGCACCATGATTTGAGCTTTGACATAAGGTTCTTCCACGCTGTCAATAGTCACAGGTTCTGGAAACTCTGCGGGATTATCAACAACAACTGTAGAGCCATCCGTTTTTTTCACATGGTAAATTACAGAGGGTGCGGTGGTGATTAATTCTAAATTAAATTCCCGCTCTAATCTTTCCTGCACAACATCCATGTGGAGCAAGCCTAAAAATCCACAGCGGAAACCAAAACCTAGCGCTTGAGAGGTTTCTGGTTCAAATTGTAAAGCTGCATCGTTTAATTGTAATTTTTCAAGGGCTTCCCGTAAATCATTGTAACGGGACGTGTCAATTGGATAAAGACCACAATAAACCATCGGATTCATTTTACGATAGCCGGGCAAAGCTTCTTTCGCCGGGTTGTTGGCCAAAGTAACTGTATCACCTACCCGAGTATCCTGAACGGTTTTAATGCTAGCGGTGATGTAGCCTACATCACCCACCATGAGAAAATCTCGATTAACAGCTTTTGGCGAAAACACGCCAACTTCAGTCACTTCAAAAGTTTTGCCATTACTCATTAATTGAATTTTATCGCCGGGTTTGACCACGCCATCGGTAATGCGGACGTTTAAAACAACGCCGCGATACGCATCATAGACCGAATCAAATATTAATGCCTTTAAAGGTGCTTCCAAATCTCCTGCAGGTTCTGGCACGAATTGGACAACTTGTTCTAAAATTTCTTCAATACCGATGCCGGCTTTAGCGCTGGCTAAAACGGCTTCACTGGCATCGATGCCAATTACATCTTCAATTTCTTTGCGTACCCGTTCTGGATCGGCTGCCGGCAAATCAATTTTATTGATGACTGGTAAAATTTCTAAATCATTATCCAAGGCAAGATACACATTGGCGAGCGTTTGAGCTTCAATCCCCTGAGCTGCGTCAACTACTAAGACGGCGCCTTCACAGGCTGCTAAGCTACGGGAAACTTCATAAGTAAAATCGACATGTCCGGGAGTGTCGATTAGATGAAAAATATAGGTTTCGCCATCTTCTGCAGTGTAATTTAATTCGACAGCATTTAATTTAATCGTGATGCCCCGCTCTCTTTCCAAATCCATGGAATCCAATAGCTGGTCTTGCATTTCCCGAGAAGAGACGGTGTGGGTTTTTTCTAAGATTCGATCCGCTAACGTTGATTTGCCGTGATCGATATGGGCGATAATCGAAAAATTGCGGATTTTTTTCTGCCGTTCTTTCATTTCTTTTATATTCATGTGTTTTCCTACTTTCCTAACAATCAGCACTTAAGATTATAACAACGGAAGTCCTCCTTGAAAAGAGTTTTTAACATTTCTTGGGGAATAATCGCTAGAAAATCCCCATAAAAAAACTGACACTAGTCAAATTAGTGTCAGTAGATAGATTAAGCTTCGGTAATCGCGATTGCTTGCGAACCAAATTGTTCCCATGAGGCAATAAAGTCAGTCAAGCTGGTTTGATAATTTTCATTGCCATAAGGGTCATTCAGATAAACATATTCTTCATCATAACCAATCAAAACAACACAATGCTCACTCATAGAAATTTCAACGGGGCCATTGACGGTTTCCCATGTTTCCATATCATTAGTGGCGGCGTAATTAGTCGTGGTGATGGCCAAGACTGGGCTGCCCGTCGACAAAAAGTACTGAACTTTAGAGAAATCACTGCCGGTAAAATCAATAGCAGTCAAATCTTCTGTCAAATAATTTTGGGCCAAATTAAAAATTGGCTCGTGATACACAAAGTAGCCTGCTCCGATATCGCCGGTGATATCGCCAACAAAGGCTTCGTTAGGATCACCATAATAACCCTCATCATCTTGATAGGCAACTGACGGTAGTGCATCGGCCAAATCATTTTTCGTTACATCAATATTATAATAATTCAAAATCATCGCTAACGAAGTAACCTCGCAACCATTTCGCAGACGTGGCGAATCTAGTTGATTTAGCAAAGGAACATTTTCGATAGTCGCGCTAGTCAAAATTTCTGCTGCTTGTGTCTCGGTTAATTCTGCTGTCCCAGAAGTAATCTCAATTATTTCCTCTGTCGATGATGTCGTAGAGGTTGTGGTGGTATCGGCCATTACCTCTTCTTCAAGGGGATCAGTGGCGGTTAGGTTGGCTACAATGATGACCACAGCTATAAATCCCATAACAGCTGCGAGTCCCAATAAATATTTTTTATTCACTCAACTACCCCATTCTTTTTTATTATGTATAAGTATAAATTATATTCCTTAAAACAAACTTAATATTCATGAAATGTAAAAAAAATGTAATAATCGACATCAAACATGCCCCATCGCCAAAAAAGACATTGCAGTAAAGTTTTGCTATACTTAGTCCATTAGAAATGGAGTTGAAAATATGGCGGAACAAGATTTTCGCGAAAATTTAGTTTTGAAGCCGGTTAGTGAAGAGCATGTCGCTCAATTCAATGAATTATTGAGTTATGTCTTTCAGTTTACAGAATCTGATTTAGAAGAGAGTGGTTTTTCCAATAAACGGGAACTAATCAAATCTAAACAGCCGATTTTAGAATTATCAGAGGTGTTTGGCTGGTTTTATCAAGATAAATTAATTTCACAAATTGCAATTTATCCCTGTGAAGTAAATATTCACGGAACCTTATATCAAATGGGTGGTGTAACAGGTGTCGGCACATACCCTGAATATGCCAATCATGGCTTGATGCAGGATTTAATCCGCGTTGCACTAGGAAACATGCGCAAAGAAAAACAATGGATTTCCTATTTATATCCCTACAGCATTCCTTATTATCGCCGCAAGGGCTGGGAAATTATGTCGGACAAATTAAGTTTTAAAATTAAAGATGTTCAGCTGCCAAAAGCTGTTGAGGTTCCCGGTATGGTGGAGCGCAAAGAGGTTTATGACCCGGATGTTTTTACTGTCTATGCCCGCTTTGCCAGACAAAATCATGGCGCCTTGATTCGCAGTGAGTTTCACTGGGAAGAATACTGGCGTTTTGAAAATGAAGAGGAACGGACGGCCGCCGTTTACTACGGCGCCAATCAAGAACCTCTAGGTGTTTTATTTTATTGGATTGCCGAAGATGTTTTTCATATTAAAGAAATGTTTTATTTGAACTTAGAAGCCCGCAACGGCCTCTGGAATTTTATCAGCGCCCATTTTTCGATGGTCGACTGGGTCTTGGGGGATATTTATAAAAATGAACCGCTAGCTTTTTTATTAGATGACAGTCAAATTAAAGAGACGATTGAACCGTATTTCATGGCCCGCATTGTCGATGTGAAGGAATTTTTACAGGTGTATCCCTTTGAAAGTACCGGCAAACCGTTTCATTTTGTTGTGACCGATCCTGTGGCGGATTGGAATACGGGCATTTTTGGTCTGATTTGGGATGAAAATGATCAGGTGACTGTGACCGACGAAGCGATTGGAAAGCCGGTTGTCCTTGACATCCAAACTCTAACTTGTCTGATGATGAATTATCGCCGGGCCAGTTATCTTTCACGAATTGAACGACTTAGCACAGATAAAGAAACCCTGCACACCTTAGAACGGATTTTACCAGATACGGAAGCTTACTTCAGTGACTATTTTTAAGCATACAGGGTTCCGTGACTACTTTTAGATGGAGGATTTATAAATGAAGATTTACTTCGCCGCCCCATTATTTGCTCAAAGTGATTTACTTTATAATCAAAAGCTTGTTGAAAAGATTCGGCAGCAACAACCAGATGCCACTATTTATCTGCCGCAGGAAAATGCGGCGATTAATGATAAATCGGCTTATGCCGACAGCAAAATGATTGCTTTAGCTGATACTGAAAAAGTTTTAGAAAGTGATTTGATGATTGCGCTATTAGATGGTATCACAATAGATGCCGGAGTTGCTTCAGAAATCGGCGTCGCCTATGGAAAAAACATTCCAATTTTAGGCTTATATACTGATACCCGTCAGCAAGGTAGCGACAATCAGCAAAAAATTCAAGCGCTGCAGACTGTCGCTGAAAATCAGTTT
Organism: Enterococcus sp. HY326; assembly: GCF_026157065.1. Lineage (GTDB taxonomy): Bacteria > Bacillota > Bacilli > Lactobacillales > Enterococcaceae > HY326. Next base: position 329,526 of record NZ_JANLGQ010000002.1, on the reverse strand, counting down.
CACTATACAAATCTCTACACAATTGGTTTAATAAAATTAAATGGTCAAGTGGTTAATTCTGAAGCAGCGCTTTTACAAGCTCTGCAAGAATACTGCTAGAAAGGTTGTCCCATGTCAAAAAAAATGAAACAAGCACAATTGGCGTTAACTGTTTTTGGATTGTTTGTCGTCGCTTATAATATCTTTGAATTGATTACTAATAAGTATTCTACGAGTCAAGGCATCATCTTTGTCATTGAATCACTTGCGGGTATTGTCTTAATTTATCTGCCGAATATCGCCCGTAAATTATTAAAAATCGAAATTCCAGCGGCTATCGTCCTGTTTTACTGGTTTTTCTTAACCATTTCCGTTTTTATCGGCACTGGCTTACACGTTATTTCTTTAATTTTCTTCTGGGATAAGGTGCTCCATGCCGTCAGTCCTATGCTTTTAACAGTGTTGGGGTATGGCTTAATCGCAACCTTTTTAAAAGATGCGGATATTTCTAAAACCAGTCCCTGGCTCTTTATTATTATGGGCTTCGCCTTTGCTGGACTCTGTGGTGTTTTCTGGGAATTTTGGGAGTTTCTCTGCGATCAATTTTTCAATATGAATCTGCAGCGCTATAATGCCTCCAGTGGCACACCATTTATCGGGCGGGAAGCCTTGATGGATACAATGGGTGATTTGTTTACCAATACTTTGGGAGCTTTGGCGTTAACCATTTTTGCCGGAGTAAAAAGTCACAATCATCCAGAATATTTTGAGCAGTTTAAAATCAAAAAATTGCCTTAAATGTAAATCTAGAATGAAATACTGGCAATCGGCTGCTGGTCTTCCCTCTGTGCTATACTAGAAATAACTTTAAAAGATATCAGGTCGTTTTTAACTAGAGGTGATTCATATGAAAAGACTTTTATCCGGCTTTGCCACTTTTCTATTTTATCTAGTAATTGTTGTCGTCATTTTAGGTCTCGCATATTTTATTTTTAGACCTAAGCTTTAAGCTTAATGTGAAACCGCCCTAGTAATTCTGGGCGGTTTTTTATGTTGCTGTTACCTGCTATTTTCTCCCTTGCAAATCACGAACTCATCCGTAACAATAGATAAGAAATATTTGGCTTTTCAGACACACCAAAAAAATTTAAAGGAGTTTATTTAATGAAACTAGAAATTTTACAGACACCTCTTTCAGTTATTCAAATAGCAGATTTTAATGAGCTTGACCTTACTATCAGTCCATTATTTATTGCAAATACTAAAGATGAACGTTCAGTCGTGTTGCCGACTGAAAAGGTTCCAGCTCTCACCTTGAATCGAGAAGATGGCTGGCGAGCTCTCAAAATCGTCGGTGTTTTAGATTTTAGTCTTGTAGGTATCTTGGCAAAAATCGCTAGCCTTTTGGCAGAGCAGGACATCAGCATCTTTGCCGTTTCTACTTACAATACCGACTATATTCTTATTAAAGAAGACAAGCTAGCCAAGACTATCTCGGTGTTAGGCGATGCCGGTTATACAATTAGTGACTAGCAATTAAAATTTCTTCATGATAAATTTGCTGTTAACTTGAATTTTCACAATTAAGCTTACTTTTGCAAAAATATCTGGAATTTCTCCTCTTCAGTGATTTTTTTATGGAAAACTTCATGTTATGATGAAGTCAGTTTGGTAATTTTTATTAGAGGAGGAAATCTTTTGCAGAAATTTTTTCAAAAACAATTGGTCCAAGATACGCTATTTGTCACAGTTGGGGCCTTTGTCTTAGCTTTGTCGATTAATTCTATTTTACTGCCTAATCGGATTGTCGCTGGGGGTGCGAATGGAATTAGTGTGGTTTTAAATCACCTTTTCAACTGGAATCCCGCAATTATTTTGTACGCCATTAATATTCCCCTTTTATTCTTGTGCTTTATCCTGTTAGGTAAAGAAACCGGGCTAAAGACGATTTATGGCAGCTTGCTTTATCCTTTTTTTGTTGGGATCACTAGCAATGTTCCTGTTTTAACCACAAACATTTTTTTGGCAGCCCTCTTTGGCGGCATTATCACAGGGATTGGTCTAGGCTTAGTCTTTCGCGGGAATGCTTCGACTGGTGGAACGGCGATTATCTCACAAATTGTGCATAAATATTTAAAAGTCTCGCTGGGAATTGCGATTCTCTTTGTAGATGGCTTGGTAATTTTATCTGCATTTTTAGCATTCAGTACAGATGTCGTTTTATTCTCGTTGATTGCCCTATTTATTATTGGTCGGGTTGTCGATGGCATTCAAATTGGACTGGTACGCTCAAAAAATATTTTGATTATTTCCCAAAAGCACCAAGAAATTCGCAGGGTGATTACCGATGAATTGGATTTAGGGGTTACCTTAATCCCAATTGAAGGTGGCTATAGTCAGCAACCAGGAAAATTACTAATGACCGTTATTCGTGAAAAGGATTTTCCAAAGGTCAAAGAGCGCATCCTTTCAATTGATGACCACTCCTTCTTTATCACCCTAAGTGCCAGCGAAGTTCACGGACGCGGCTTTAGCTTGAAAAAAGTGGCGGAGGATTATGGGGTTGAAATGAATCAGTTGTAGGATGATGTATCAATCAAACTTTTAAAATTAGCAAAAATGAATTTTGATTTTATCTCTTTTATGAAAAAAGCTGATCCCAACAGGTCAGCTTTTTTTAGGTTCTTCTTTTAATCGAAATAAACTTTCGACTGGCACTTCAAAAATTCTAGCAATTTCCAAAGCCAGTTCTAAAGATGGGTTGTACTTATTTTTCTCTAAATGGACGATAGTTTCTCTTCTAACTCCGACTTGTTCAGCCAAATCTTTTTGGGTCAGCCCCCGCTCTTCACGATATTCTTTTAAATTCGTTTCAATTTTTCCCATTAGATAAGCCTACATTTTCAAAAGTGAGGAAGGATAATGCGTGAAAAGCTAACATAGCAGCTACAACAAACGACATAATACCTGCTGTTAATCGGATATGAAGAGAAAATGCCAATAAGCTGACACCTAATAAAAGGAAAAACGAAATTGCTGCAATGATAGTTAAATTGCTGGCCTTTGACAGATTGTAACGGGCTCGTTCATCCATCTTCTCGGAATTCATCAGAGCTATCCAAAGAATAATTGCTGAAATTACGACTAGCATCACTCCCATAACAAGATATTTTAAATAAATTGGATTGGTGTTTGGTGTGCTTAATGAGACACCAATGCTATAAAACAACATTGCTGCTAAAAACTCGATTGAATAAATTTTACTAGTTAAGTGTATTTTCTTTTTCATTTTTTGTCCAACTTTCATGTGATGTATTTATAACATGTTACAAATATATCACTCGGTTTGTTTCTTGTCAAACTTTTGAAGGAATAAGATTTTTAGTTTTCCCATTATTTTTAACCTATCTAAGAATGCTCAACTATCATTTTTTGCTGACAATAAAAAACTGCTATCAAATTTGACCAACTTGATAGCAGCTTTTTGTTAGTTTATAAATTAATTTTTTTCACTTGAGGATTCATGATGGCTGTTCCAGTTATTTCGATAAAAGTTTTGCCAGCTGCTTTTGTCGCCGTTGCCAATAATTGACCGGGCCGCTTCAAATAGCGTCCCTGCTGAATTGAAATTGTCAGCGGATTTTTTTCTGGATAGAGATATCTTTGACAATAAGCTGCCATCACCCCTGACGCTGTACCAGTCACCGGATCTTCAATGGTTTTAGAATACGGCGAAGAAAAATGGCGGGCGCTGAATAAGCGTTGTTCTTGATCCAAAATAGTAAAAGGATGAATCGAGCTACGGGGAATTTCCTTTAAAACTTCTGGAAAGCGTAGCGTTTGCGGCACCATTTTTGCTAAGACGGCCTCGCTTTTCACAGGGACTAGCAAAGTCCAAGATCCAGTATTGCCATATTCAATCGGCAAATCCTCTAGCAAATCTGCTTCTTGAATGTTTAAGACGTTGCACAATTCTTTTTTTGATGAGAGAAATGGTGTTTGCTTCGGTTGACTTTGGGCCATCGTCAAAGCGTCAGCGTTTATTTTGATTTCGATTGGACCGACTTCTGTTTTAAGGAGCGCATGCTCTTGAATCAAGCCAGCATCTAAAAGGTATCTCACACCGCCAATTGTTGCGTGACCGCATAAAGGCGTCTCATGCCCTGGTGTAAAATAGCGAAACTCAGCGGTACATTCTTCACTGGTCAAAATAAAAACCGTCTCATTAAAGCCCATCTCGGCTGCAATTTTTTGCATCTGATCCGTGGTCAGATTGTCTGCCGCAGGAACAATCCCGGCTGGGTTTCCTTGATTTATTTTTTTGGTAAAGACATCTGCTTGATACACAGCAATTTCCATTTGATTAAGCCACCTATTTTTATTATCAGACAAACAAAAGCTGCGACTAAAGTATCCCATAAAATGAGCGGCACCTTGCCAAATTTTTTCAAAAAATTGGCATTCCTTTGCTCATTTTGGTTTTCTTTTCGTCACAGACTCGGTTCACTTTGTTCTATTTAATTCAATTCTTCTACTATCTCGTAGTCATCGGGATTTTTAAGGGCGTGAAAATCTTCCTTAAAAAAGAGGACATATTGGTTATTGCGCTTGTCTTTAGCAATAACCAGAGGTTCTTTATCACGGCCACTATCCTTTTCAATTTGAGCAGCAATATACAACGCTTTTAAATCCACATCAGAGGTTAGCGCATTACCTTGGTTAAAGAAAATTCTTTCTTCCATTTGAAATCCCTCCTTTTATACATTTATTTTAGCATTAATAGAAAACGACTTCCAATAAAGGCCGTTGAATCTTTTGTGATTTTTATAAGAGTTTTTTGTCCGCCATGTATTCTTCTAAATTATTCATGGCTGCTGCGACTTTTTCTGCTGTGATCGTCCCTCTCATCATATGAATCGTCTCGTCAGGCAAAACAGCCCGTTTGGCCACGGCTGTTATTTCTTCAGCAGTCAAGGTCATTTCCATAGCGGCTAAGGATTTCGGCAAGTGCAGTTCATCGTAAAAAGGAAGTAATTCTTCCAGCTCTTGCCACTTATTTTCCATTACCAACTGCACCAGCACGCCATAAGCCACTTTGTTGCCGTGAAGTTGCTGATGACTTTGAGGCAAGATGGTTAGGGCATCATGAATTGAATGGGCCCCAGCCGTGCGACCATATTCATCGCCAAAGCCCCCCACCATGCCGGCTAATAGAATATTCGTTTCAACAACATTTAAGAAGGCCTGATTTAGTTCATTTTTTTCCATCGCCGCTAAGGCCGCTTGACTGTCTCTTAGTAATACAACTTGGCATTGCTTGGCAGCAAATTCTGCTACAGTTATTTCAATTGGTTTTTCTTCAATCTGTTCAATGATAGAAATGCCCTCGTACCATTTGGCTAAAGTGTCCCCAATCCCTGCCACCATCAATTCAATTGGCGATTCTAAAATGACCCGGGGTTCAATTAAAACCAAGGCATTGCTGACAGGAAAAATATCATAGCGATCCATTGAGCCGTCTTCATTATAGACCACGCTTAAAGATGCATAGGCTGCACAGGTTGCGGCTAAGGTCGGCAGACAAAAGACGGGCACCTGCGCTCTAATGGAGGCCAGTTTGCCAGTGTCTAAAACTTTGCCACCGCCGATTGCCACTACCACTTCAAAATGTTCTTTTTTTATCATGTCCACAAATACTTGGGCATGGGCGTCTGTACACTCACCGCCATAGTATTCATAATGAACCGAAAAATCAGTCAGGTTGGGCAAAAAGTTTTGGACAGCCTGCCAAGATTTTTTACCGTGAAGGATTAGAACCTTTTTTAATTGGCGCCGTTCTAAATGCGCCGAAAGCTGCTGCCAAGCTCCTTCATGACATTCATATTCCTGCGGAGCACCTCTGACAATAAGTGGTTGATTCATCTTCTTCTCCTTTTTTTCCTGAAATAAATTAAATCTTTATTAGTTTTATACGAAACAAAAAAAGCGCCTTTAAAAAGGTTTTTCCAAAAAAAATTTCTGAAAAGTCCTTTTTGCCCTTTGACTTTAACAGATTTTATGATATTATAATTCACAGAAAAACACAAATGAATTTTTATGCAATTATTATTCATTTTATTTTGTAAAAGGGAGCGATTATTGAATGAAAAAATGGAAAAATTGGCTGTTTTCGCTGATTGCCTTGCTGGCAGTTGCCGGTTCATTTTTACCAGCAGCAGCTCAGGCAACTTCAACTTCTGGATCAGATACCGCAGTTGCCACAACTGCTGAGACGGATGCAACATATGAAAAGGTGATTTCTAGTGGCAAATTAATTGTCGGCTTGTCGGCAGACTATGCACCTTATGAATTTCATGCGACTGTCGATGGTAAAGATACCATCGTGGGCTTTGATATTTCAATTGCTCAACATATTGCGGATAGTTTAGGTGTTGAACTGGAAATTCAAGAGCTAGGTTTTGATGCTCTTTTAGGAGCACTAACGACAAATAAGATTGACATGATTATCTCCGGCATGTCTCCAACACCGGAACGGGAAGAACAAGTTGATTTTTCTGATCCCTATATGACGGTGACGCAAAAAGTGGTCGTGCGGGCTGCTGACAAAGATAAGTATACTTCCACTGCTGACTTTAACGGCGTACCGGTTGGCGTTCAAAAACAAACGACGCAAGAAGAATTGGCACAAACGGAAATGACTGGCTCTGTTTTGACTTCACTACAAAAAGTGCCAGATTTAATCACCAACTTAACCACTGGTAAAGTCGATGCGGTTGTTTTAGAAGGACCCGTTGCCGATGCTTACGTACAACAAAATACAACATTGACAATCGCCGATGATGTAACCTTCGTGAACGGTACCAAACAAACCGCTGTAGCTGTCAATAAAAATTCACCACAATTTTTAGCAGCCATCAATGACTCTATTAGTGAAATTACTGGCTCTGATTTATTAGCTGAATATCAAGAAGAAGCCAATGAATTGATGTTCCAAGATGACACCAGCTTCTTTGAAAAATACATGCCTTACTTTATTTCCGGGACTGGTTATACTTTACTATTAGCCTTTGTCGGTGTGCTATTCGGAGCTGTCTTAGGTAGCGTCTTTGCCTTGATGAAACTTTCAAAATATAAAATTTTGCGGGCTTTGGCGATTATCTACATTGAATATGTCAGAGGAACACCACTATTGGTGCAAATTTTTATTGTGTATTTCGGAACCACAATGTTAAATCTCAATGTGTCCAATCTAGTGGCCGGCTGTATTGCCCTTTCTTTAAATAGTGCTGCTTATGTTGCGGAAATTATTCGGGCTGGGATTGGCGCTGTCAATAAAGGTCAGATGGAAGCCGCTCGTTCACTAGGAATGAATCAAACACAAGCGATGCGCTACATTGTCTTTCCACAGGCAATTAAAAATATCTTACCGGCTTTAGGAAATGAATTTGTCACTGTCATTAAAGAATCTTCTGTCGTATCGGTAATTGGTGTGGCGGAATTAATGTTCCAAACTGGTGTGGTTCAAGGCGCCAGCTTCCGGGCCTTCATGCCTTACGTGATTGTTTCCTTAATTTACTTCGTCTTAACCTTCGCCTTGTCTCGTTTATTAGGTGTTGCTGAAAGGAGAATGAAAACTAGTGATTAATATAACTGACTTACACAAAAGCTTTGGTGACAATGAAGTCTTAAAGGGCATTGATTTAAATGTTGAAGCTGGTGAAGTGGTCGTAATTATCGGCCCTTCCGGTAGCGGAAAATCCACCTTCCTGCGGTGCATGAATTTATTAGAAATGCCAACCAAAGGCAAGATTGAATTTGAAGGTCAAAATATTTTAGAAAAGGGCGTCAACATTGATTCCCTACGGCAAAAAATGGGAATGGTGTTTCAAAGTTTTAACCTTTTTCCTCATAAAACTGTTTTAGAAAATTTGACGATTAGTCCAATTAAAGTAAAAAAAGAAGATGCTGAAGCCGCCAAGAAAACGGCATTGGCTTTACTTGAACGGGTTGGTTTAAGTGATAAAGCTGAAGTTTATCCTTCTAGTTTATCCGGGGGACAACAGCAACGGGTGGCCATCGCTCGCGCTTTGGCAATGAATCCAGACGTGATGCTTTTCGATGAACCGACTTCGGCCCTTGATCCGGAAATGGTTGGTGAAGTGCTATCCGTTATGCAAAGTTTGGCTAATGATGGCATGACCATGGTGGTCGTTACCCATGAAATGAGCTTTGCCCGCCAAGTAGCTGATCGGGTAATCTTTATGGATGCCGGCATTATTCAAGAGGAAGGCACCCCAGAAGAAGTTTTCGGCAATCCGCAAAATCCGCGGACTCAAGATTTTCTGGCAAAAGTCCTCTAAGTCATTTTAGCTAAATTAAAAGTGTCCGTGACACAAGTTAAGACAGATTTTATTCCGAACAATATTGAAAAGAGACAGAAAATATTGTGTAATTGTCATGTAGATTCAACAGCTGGCTAACAGAAAAATTCTATTAGCCAGCCTACTGAATTCCAAAAACAATTTGATTCGGATAATTTTACTGTTAAATACTTGTGTCGCAGCCACTTTTATTTTTTATCGTGAAGGGAAATTGAAAATGAAAACATCAAAAATCGCCAAAAGATTTCATGCGCCAAAGGAAAATATTTTAATGGAGATTGGTGCTCTAGCCAGTCATACAGATAACTTAATTAATCTTTCCATCGGTGATCCCGATTTAATCACTGATGAGAAAATTATTGATGCCGCAATGACTGCCGCCAAAGCCGGTCATACAAAATACACGGCCTCAGAAGGCAGCCAAGAATTATTGGCTGCTATTCAAAAATTTTACCAGACGCAATATGGCTTAGCCTTTGAACTAAATCAAATTTGGGCAACAGTAGGCGCTCTTCATGGCATCTATCTAGCTTTTCAAGCCATCCTTGATCCCGGCGACGAAGTAATCATCCATGAACCCTACTTCTCTCCTTACAAAGATCAAGTTATCTTTGCTGGCGGTGTCCCAGTTTTTGTACCAACCTATGAAAAAGATGATTTTCAATTAGATGTTAGCTTGTTGGAGGCCGCTATCACACCAAAAACCAAAGCGATTTTATTGAATTCGCCGAATAATCCAACTGGAGCAGTTTTTTCAAAGGAAACCTTTCAGGTGATTGCCGACTTAGCCATCAAACAAGATCTTTTGATTTTATCCGATGAAGTCTATGAAGCCTTCACCTATTACGAAGATTTTATGCCGATGGCCAGCTTTGCACCGGAAAACACGATTACTTTTGGTAGTTTCTCCAAAGCTTTTGCCATGACTGGTTGGCGTTTAGGCTATATGATTGGCCCGGCTGATATCAACGCAGTTGCTAAAATGATTAACGAAAGCGTAGCCTACTCTGCCCCGACTCTTTCTCAACGGGCAGGCATTTACGGATTAGAGCATTACGCTGAATTAGTTCCGCAAGTTACCAATGTTTTTCAAGAACGCTTAGAATATATTGAAAAACGCGTTGCTGCTAATTCTTTTTTATCGCTGCGACCGATTAAAGGCTCCATCTATGCTTATATCAATATCGCAAAAACTGGTTTAGATTCCGTCGCCTTCACGGAAAAACTTTTAAAAGAAACCAAAGTTTTAGTCATTCCCGGTAAGGCCTTCGGGGAAACCACTGGTGATCAACACATTCGCCTAGCCGCTACGCAAAATTTAGAAATTTTGCGGGAAGCCTTTGACCGAATCGATCAATTAACCTTTTAAAAAAACTCAAGTTCATTTTTCCTTTCACATGTAGCTTTTACAAAAAGCTTCCTGAAAAGATAAGTGACTTGAGTTTTTTTATTTAGTTTTTGAGTAAATATTGTTTGAAGAATAATTCCACATAAGGTTGCGCCTCTGTTAAATAGCCTTTTGCATGAGCCGAGCCGGTAATGAATTTAGTCATGACGGGTACGCCAACTTCTGCTAAGGCGGCTTCTAAGAGCCAGACGCCTTCATTTGGCACCAATTCATTCAATGAGTTGGCAATAAACATTGGACCGGCTGTTGCAGAAACACGATTAAGCGGCGACATATCTTTAATTTTTTCCGCTTGATTACCGGCATAATTTAAAACAAACCATTTATAAAAGCGATCATCGCCACCGTCTTGGTCGATTAAATTACTAGCAAGATTGGGATTGTTAACTTGCGCCGCTTTGGGTTGTGGTGTCACGTCTTGATGAGCTGCTAGCCAATCTTCTATCTGGATAATGCCTGATAAAGAAACAGCCGGTAAACCAAATGCTAAGGACAATTCAATTGCCAAATTACCACCAGCGGAAGAACCATACACGCCAATCTTTTGCTTTTCTAAATAATCACTTTTCTTTAACCAATGGTAAACATTTTTCACATCATCTAAGGCTGTCGGATATAAAAATTCCGGAGCAAGCCGATAATTCGGCACTAACACGAGATACCCTTGATCTGCCCAAATTTGCGCCCAATCTTGATCCTTCGTTTTATCTCCTTGGAACCAGCCACCGCCGTGAATATCAATCAGTACGGCTCCATTGCTTTTTTCTGGTTGGTAAATATCCATCTTCAATTGATTTTTTTCATCATACATAACATCTGTCAAAATTTTCATGTCCTTCACCTCTCTTAAAATTATACTCCCAATCAAAAAAAGACCGTAGCAATCCGTTTCAAAGCGGAAGAAAAAAGTGAAAACAGGTATAATAAAAGAAAATCAGAAATTGGAGGAATGATTATGCCAATGCTTTATGGAAAAGACAATCGTGAAGAAGCGGATTTTTTAGAGCCGATTTTTGCAGAAGCCGCCGAAAATCATGATTTGCCTAAATATAAATTAGCCGACACGGGTTTGGATTCGCAGGCGGCCTATCGTTTAGTCAAGGATGAATTATTAGATGAAGGCAATTCCCGCTTAAATTTGGCGACCTTTTGCCAAACCTATATGGAACCAGAAGCGGTTGCTTTGATGAGTGAAACGCTAGACAAAAACTTAATTGATAAATCAGAATACCCCCGCACTGCTGAATTAGAAAATCGATGTGTCAATATGATTGCCGAGCTTTGGCAGGTCAATCAAAGTGAAAAATTTATCGGGACCTCGACGATTGGTTCATCAGAAGCTTGTATGTTAGCGGGGATGGCCTTAAAATTCCGCTGGCGCAAAGAAGCCGCCGAAAACGGTTTGGATATTTATCGAAAACGACCGAATCTAGTGATTTCCGCTGGCTATCAAGTCTGCTGGGAAAAATTTTGTGTCTATTGGGACATTGAGCTGCGGGCGGTACCGATTGATTCACAACATCTGTCTTTGAACATGGAGACAGTGATGGATTATGTCGATGATTACACCATCGGCATTGTCGGCATCATGGGTATAACCTATACCGGTCAATATGATGACTTAAAGACTTTAGACAGTCTCGTTGAAACATACAATCAAGAACATCACAGAACACTTTCCATCCATGTCGATGCTGCCTCTGGCGGATTTTATGCCCCATTTGTTGAAAAAGATTTGGTTTGGGATTTCCGTTTAAAAAATGTCGTTTCCATCAACGCTTCTGGTCACAAGTACGGACTAGTTTATCCAGGCGTTGGCTGGGTCTTATGGCGGGATCAACAATATCTACCAGAGGAATTAATTTTTAAAGTCAGCTATCTCGGTGGTGAAATTCCCACGATGTCGATTAATTTTTCCCACAGCGCATCGCAGGTTATCGGACAATATTATAATTTTGTCCGCCTAGGTTTTGCTGGCTACCAAGAAATTCAGCAGCACACCCATGATGTCGCCATCTTTTTAAGTAAAGAAATCAGCCAATTAGCCGATTTTAAAATTATCAACGATGGCAGCCAATTACCATTAGTTTGTTATAACTTGATGCCAGATGATGCTCGGGAATGGACGCTTTACGATTTATCCGACCGCCTATTAATGAAGGGCTGGCAGGTGCCGACTTATCCTCTGCCAAAAGGGTTAGATCAAACAGTGATTCAACGGATTGTCGTGCGGGCCGATTTTGGCATGAATATGGCCCATGAATTTATGCAGGACTTTAAAGATGCTATCGCTGATTTGCAGAAGGCCCATTTAGTCTTTCACGAAAAAACTGAAATTAAAAAACAAGGCTTCACTCACTGAACAAAAAAACGCATCTGAGAAGGCAGTCAATCACTGCCTCTTCAGATGCGTTTTCGTTTTTGTAATTATCAATTTTGTTAGGCTTCACCTTTAATTAAGCTTAAGCTTCTACAACTTCTTCCACCACTGCTTCGTTTTCAAAAACCAATTGATCGGCTAGTAAGCTAATCGTCACTTTAGTTTTTGGTAGGACGCGACCGGCAATAATTTCTTTTGCCAAAGGTGTTTCCACTTCTTTTGTGATGAAGCGACGTAAAGGTCGGGCACCAAAAGCCGGCTCATAGGCGTTGTCAGCAATCCACGTTTTAGCTTCATCAGAAATGGTTAAATAAATTTCTTGATGTTCTAAGCGACGGGCCAATTGTTCAACAATTTTCACAACAATCCCCTTCACATTATCTAAACTCAATGGTGTGAATAAAATAGTGTCGTCAATCCGATTTAAAAATTCGGGTTTGAAGTGTCCCTTCAGCATGGTCATCACCGCATCCTCGACAGTTTCTGGAATGCTACCGTCTTCGGTCACACCTTCTAATAACAGCTGCGAACCGATATTGCTGGTCATAATCATCACCGTATTTTTAAAATCAACTACGCGGCCTTTTGAGTCGGTTAAACGGCCGTCGTCTAAGACTTGCAGCAAAATATTAAAGACATCTGGATGAGCTTTTTCAATTTCATCCAAAAGGACAATCGTATAAGGATTGCGGCGCACGGCTTCCGTCAGCTGACCGCCTTCTTCAAAACCGATATAACCTGGAGGCGCTCCAACAAGTCGTGAGACGGAATGTTTTTCCATGTACTCACTCATATCAATGCGCACCATATGATCTTCTGAATCAAATAAATTTTCAGCCAAAGCTTTTGCCAATTCGGTTTTCCCAACACCCGTTGGTCCTAAGAATAAAAATGATCCTAAAGGCCGGTTCGGGTCCTGTAAGCCGGCCCGTGACCGTAAAACAGCATCACTGACAGCTGTGACAGCTTCGTCTTGTCCAATGACTCTTTGATGGAGCGTATCATTGAGCTTCATCAATTTTTCCCGTTCGCCTTCGACTAATTTTGTCACCGGAATGCCGGTCAAACGGCCAACCACCTCGGCGATTTCATTTTCAGTGACAGACTCTTGAACCATCCGTAAATTGCTGGCTTCATTTTTAGCTTCCAAAGCCTTCAACTCTTTTTCCAATTCAGGAATAGTGCCATGGCGCAAGACAGCCGCCCGTTCTAAATCATAATTGTTTTCAGCATCTTCCAGTTCGTGGCGGGCTTTATCAATTTCAGCCCGTTTATTCGACACTGAATTAACTTCTTCTTTTTCAGTTTCCCACTGCAATTTCATGGCATTGGCTTCTTCTCTTAAATCAGCCAATTCCTCTTGCAGATTACCTAACCGTTTTTTAGATGCATCGTCTGATTCTTTTTTCAATGCAGCTTCTTCAATTTCCAATTGCATTAGGCGTCGGGTCACTTGGTCCAATTCGGTTGGCATGGAATTCATTTCAACCCGAATAGTGGCACTGGCTTCATCGACTAAATCAATCGCTTTATCTGGTAAAAAACGATCTGTGATGTAGCGGTCGGATAAGGTTGCCGCCGCGACTAATGCATTATCATGGATATTGACGCCATGATGGATTTCAAAGCGTTCCTTTAAGCCCCGTAAAATACTAATAGTATCTTCAACAGTCGGCTCTTTAACTAAAACTTTTTGGAAACGGCGTTCGAGGGCTTTATCTTTTTCCATGTATTGACGGTATTCATCTAAAGTCGTGGCCCCAATCGTATGAAGTTCTCCACGAGCCAACATCGGTTTTAATAAATTACCGGCATCCATACTGCCTTCTGCTTTGCCAGCACCGACAATATTGTGAATTTCATCGATAAAAAGAATAATGCGACCATCGCTTTTTTTGACTTCGGCGAGAACAGATTTTAAGCGTTCTTCAAATTCACCACGGAACTTAGCACCGGCAATCAAAGAGCCCATATCTAAAGAAAAAATAGTTTTGTCCTTTAAATTTTCTGGAACATCTTTGCGGACAATCCGTTGGGCCAAGCCTTCAATGATGGCTGTTTTACCGACACCAGGTTCACCGATTAAAACCGGATTATTTTTAGTTTTACGGGTTAAAATCCGAATGACATCGCGAATTTCTTCATCCCGTCCGATAATCGGGTCCATCTTGCCGCTTTTGACTTGTTGGACCAAGTCAACACCGTATTTTTCCAATGCTTGATATTGTTCCTCTTGATTTTTTGAGGTGACTTTGTCGCCACCCCGCATATCTTCAATGTTTTTGCGCAGTTCTTTTTCAGTAATACCTTGTTTTTTCAAATAGACTGTTAAGCGATAATTTTTCAACTTCATTAGAGCTAAAATCACAATTTCGGTTGAAAGAAATTCATCGCCAAAACTATTTTTTAATTGGTCCGCTTCATTTAATAAGCTGAATAAATTTTGGCTCATATTTTGACCGTACTGAACATTACCGCCAGCAACTGTCGGATATTCATCCAAAGCTCGGTCAACTTCTCTTTCAAAAGCATCGACATCTAAGCCGGCATCCGTATAAAAGTTACGCCCAAAGTGATTGGGTTGCAAAAAGATTTTCCATAGATGGGCAATGTCAATTTCTTGATGGCGACGGGTAACAGCCACTTGTTGCGCTTCAGCAATCGCCTCTTGTAAGGTGCTAGTCATTTTTTCTGGATTCATATAAGTACCTCCCGTTTAACTATTTTTTTCTAGTTAACGATCTTCTCTTGTTTAGTGAGAAATCAAAATCTTTTTCATTTCTCTGACAATAATTATACACAATTGGTCAGTAAAGGTCAAAAAATAACTCTTGAAAATATAAAAAATCAAAAAATAATTTCCCGCAGGAACTATTTTTTGATTTTGATTTAGCTATTATTTTTTTCTTTGCGAACTTCCCGTAATTCACTGGAAATTTGTCGTCTTTTTTTCAATAGCACATAGACTAGTCCAATTAAAAATGGCAAGACATAGGTTGAAAAACGATACAACAGCAGCGAAGAAAGTGTGTCAACCTCACCGACTAATGGTCTAAAAAGCAACAGGTAAATAAATTCAAATGAACCTACGCCGGCTGGTGTCGGAATTACCCCAGCCGTCACCACCACCATCGAGATAAAAGATAGCGAGGTTAAAAAGTTCAAACTAGGATGCAGTTGAAATAAAATCGCATAAGGAATTAAATACCAGAAAAATAATTTGAATAAGCTCCAATAATAAATTCGCAAAATTTTAGTTCTATCTTGGACAATCGTTTGAAAAGTTTCCCGCAGAGAAAAAATTTGCAGGTTCAAATTGTCAATCCAATCGCGAATTTTTCGACTCTTAAAGACCTTGTTACAAAAAAGCATCACACCGACTTGTAAATTGATGCTCGAGGCAAGCAACGCCAAGGCTATGACAATAATTGCCGTGACGACAATTCCAAAGAGTACTAATGCAATATATTGTGGGCGTTCATGCCATAGCCTGCTAAATTGCAACACTAAACCAAAAACGGCATAGGTTAAAACAGCTAGTTTATACATCATCATGTGTAGTACAGTTACGCCAATTCCCTGAGACATTTTCATGCCTTTTTCCCGATAATATTGGACCTCAGATACGAGAGTGCCGGCGCCTAGAGTAATCACCCGATAAAAAGCCACCGATCCAGATAAAAAGAAGCCATTCTTTTGCGAAAATTCTTCACAGAAGGGATCAGCAATGAGCTGAACCACCTTGCCTTCTAAAAGCTGATATAAAAATCCCAGCAACACTACAATGAACAGCGTCAATAAACTAGTGGAAGCCAACTGTTCAAAGATATCTTTAAAGGAATTTTCTCCGACGACAATAATGAGCACGAAAATAACCACCAAAAAGGCAATATTCATGATCAAACGATTTTTAGAATTTTTTTGCATGTTAAACTCCCAACGATTTATCAAACATATAAATAAGAACAAGTGCCACCATCACACCAATAAAAAATGCAGCATAGAATTTGGGCTTGCGGGTTTTATGATGAAACACCTGTTGACCAATCAATCCGCCAAAACCGGCTCCGATGATTCCTAAAGCTAATAAAGTTTTTTCGGGAACCCGCCACTGATGCTTTCGCGCCTTCTGCTTATCAAGTCCCATCAATAAAAACAACAGCACATTGACACTCACTAAATAACCATATACAACCAACTAGTCACCTACTCTGGAACAAAGATTTGTAATTTTTTCGTTTCGACTTTCATAGTTAACGGTAAATAATCAGCCGGGTCGCCATCAATCCGAGCCTGCGCTTTTTTCATTCCTGACAATTTTAAAGTGCTGGTATGAAAATACTGGACATCCGGCAGCTGATAAATGCGGCCGCTGAGAATTTTCGGCAGATAAAAAAGATAGCGCCAAATATGCAGCCGTGGCAAAATCGTCACATGAAAAAGACCATCATCTACCCGAGCTGTACTGTCAAAATGGGTGAAGCCGCCAATTGAGTTGGTCATCGTGACCGCTAAAAGCTGACAAGATTCCTGCCAAGACTTTTGGTCTGTCTCAATATCAAAATGATAACGTTTCTTTTTCAACACCATTTTGATAAAATTTCTGACAAAAATAAGTTTACCATACTTTTGCTTATCTTTTTGAGAAATTGAGGCAGCGGTGTCCGCTAAAATCCCCACAGTCATACTAGAAACCATCACGTCTTGATTGACCACGCCGTAATCACAAAGGCGTTGATGCCCTTCAAAAATAATCGGAAAAGCCGCTTCAGCATTGACCGGCAACTCCAAGGAACGGGCAAAATTATTAACCGTTCCACCGGGAATAATCCCGATATTGTATTTGTCAATGGTGCTTGAAAAATCCTGCACCATATGACGAATCGTGCCATCTCCGCCGATAAAAACCAAGGTGTCAATCTCTTTAGACTCAGCTTTTTTTGGATAGTCTGCCGGCTTTATGTCCTTGGAGATTTCCTGTAGAAAGACCTTCTGCTGGGGATGATGCTCTTTTGTGTAATGGGCGAACTTCTCCGCAATTTTCAACGCTTGATCACTGCCAGAACTCTGATTATAAAAAACCATAATCCGCATTATTTTCACCCTCTTTATAAAATAAAATCTGAGTCATAAGTTAGCTGCAGAATCTCTTTTTCTAGTTTTTCTTCCAAAACTGTTTTAGAAATCCCGACTGTAAAAAACTTATGCCCAGACCTGTTAAAAATTATTTTGCGTTATTTTCTGCGATTTTGACAATGACATCAACAGCTTTTTCCATCGCCTGTAAAGATACAAATTCAAAGCGTCCGTGCATATTTTCACCACCAGCAAAAATATTAGGCGTTGGAATTCCCATATAAGAAATTTTAGAGCCATCTGTCCCGCCCCGCACAGGTTCGATAATCGGCTCAATTGCCAATTCAAGCATCGCATTTTTAGCCAGCTCCACAATGCTCATATCTTTTTCAATGATTTCCTTCATATTGTAATACTGATCGTACATGTCCACAATGACCCGCTCTTCATTAAAGCGACTGTTTAATTTATTCTGGATGTCGGTAATCATTTGTTTGCGGGCTAAAAATTTGTCGTGGTCATGGTCACGAATGATGTAACTCATCTTCGCTTCTTCAACATTACCGCTTAAAGCCATCAGATGGAAAAAGCCTTGATAGCCGTCAGTTTTTTCCGGTACTTCGTCTTGAGGCAAGCTATTTTGAAAATCAATCGCCAATTGCAAAGCACTAATCATGGTATTTTTAGCCGTTCCAGGATGGACATTTTTTCCGTGAATTGTGATATTGGCTTGAGCTGCTGAAAAAGTTTCATATTCCAATTCACCAACTGGGCCGCCATCCATCGTATAGGCAAAATCAACCGCAAATTGTTCGACATCAAATTTATCTGCACCGACACCGATTTCTTCATCAGGACCAAAGGCAACTTTAATTAAGCCGTGTTTGATGTCAGGATTGTTAAGCAAAATTTCCATCGCTGTCATAATTTCAGCAATCCCCGATTTGTCATCAGCGCCTAATAAAGTCGAGCCATCTGTTGTAATCAAGGTTTGACCGGCATAATTTTTTAAATTGGGAAAGTCTTCAATATTTAAAGTGTAGCGGCCGGCCTTATCTAAATTAATGACTGACTGACCATCGTAATTTTCGACAATTTGCGGATTGACATTTTCGGCATTGAAATCAGCCGTGTCCATATGGGCAATAAAGCCGATAGAACGAACCTCTTTCTCGGTATTGCTAGGCAAGGTTGCCATCACAAAACCATTTTTTTCATTATAAAAGACATCCGACATGCCTAAGTCAATTAATTCTTGTTTTAAAGTTTGAGCAAAGGCCACCTGCGTTTGCGTTGAAGGAGTCGTAGTGCTCTCAGGATTCGAGCGGGTTTCAGTTTTGACATAACGTAAAAATCTTGGTAATAAATTTTCGTACATTTTCATAATCTCCATTCTGTTTAGCGATAAGTAAAAGGATTTGTACTGACAGCTGAAGGAAAAGCCTCCAGCTCCCAGTTATTTTCTATTTGCCAGCTCTTTAATAAAGCGACAATTTTTTCTTTGCATAACGTTTCAATGTAATGCCCAGGGTCTAAGACCGTTAGCCCGGCACTTTGCATGTCGTGGGCCGTATGATAATAGACATCCCCGGTGATATAGACGTCAGCTCCTAAGCGTAAGGCATCTTTATAAAAATTGCCGCCGCTGCCACCGCAAATCGCAATTTTTTTGATCAGTTGTTTCGTCTTAGTCGGAAACACCACTTTGATTTCAGCTAAACCAAACGCTTTTTTGCTGCGCTCGATAAAGTCATCGATCGAAATGGCGGTTGGCAATTCACCAATCCGCCCGATACCAAATGTTTGCGGAGCATTTTTTAGTTCATAAAGATCATAGGCGACCTCTTCATAAGGATGGGCCGCTACCATCGCCTTCACAATTTTTTCCTTCAAAGGTTCAGGAAAAATCACTTCAATTTTAGTTTCCTGCACTGTAGTGGCTTCATCAATTTTGCCAATTGCCGGCTGGGCGCCTTTCACCGGAATAAAACGACCAGTGCCAGTTGTTGAAAAGCTAGTATGCTGATAATTTCCCTGAACACCTGCTCCCGCTTTACCTAAAACCTCCCGCAACGCTTTGGCCTCTTCTGTTGGAACAAAAACCGCCAGTTTCATCATCGGAAAACGATGGGTTTCAGAAAGATAACCCGTCACAGGTACAGCTAAAGCTTCCATAAACCAATCATTTAAGCCACCATCAACAATATCCATATTCGTATGGGCGACATAGACCGCAATATCATGACGAATTAAATCCATCGCCATTTTTGTCTGCACATCTTGATCGGTTATCATCTGAACCGGTCGAAACAAAGGCGCATGTTTGGTGATAATCAAGTCAACTTTTTTTTCAATCGCCTCAGCCACCACTTGGGGACGAATGTCTAAGGTCACCATGACATTTTTTATTTCCTTGTCCAAACTTCCCACCTGTAACCCAGAGATATCGTCTTCCATTGAGAGCCATTGCGGACAAAATTCTTCAAAACGCTGAATAACGGTTTGTGCTTTTACCATGATTAACTCCTTTACTTAGATAATTTGTGGAACAGCTTACCTGCAATTTCATAAAGCTTGCGGGTAGTTGCGCTTATTGATTTTTTAACGCTGTTTTAATTAGTTCAATTTCTGCTTGAAACTGGGCAATTTTTTCTGGTGTGGCGCTGGTAGCTGCCTTTAGCTGTTTAAGAATCCGTTGCCGATTGCTTAACTCCCGCTGCCATTTCTTAACAAAAACGGGATTTTTTTCTTGGCTCAAAAAAGGACCAAGTAAAATTTCCGCTGGTGAATACGAAACTGCTGTCGCTGATTTTTCGGCGACAATTATTTCATAGGTTTTATGATTTTCCTCTAAAATTGTTTCAGCGACAATTTGATACTCATGCTCTTTTAACCAACCGCGTAAAATATTTTCGCCAATATTCGGTTGCAAAATGAGCCGTTCAGTGCCGTTTAATTTTTCTTGTTGGACACCCGCTGCTAAGATATCTCGAATCAGACTGCCTCCCATGCCACAAATTGTGACAGCGGTAATCTGATCAGTCTTTTCTACGGCCGCTAGACCATCTGCTAAGCGAACTTGAATATTTTTTTGCAAGCCATTTTTTGCGACTTGTTTTTGCGCCGATTCAAAGGGCCCTTTAACAACTTCACCGGCAATTGCAAAATTTATTTTCCCCTGCAGCACTAAAGCGACCGGCAGATAGGCATGGTCGGAACCGATGTCGGCTAGTCGGGCATTTTCTAAAACATATTCACCGACGCTAGCTAAACGTTTGGATAACACTTGCTGATTCATAATTCCTCCAAAACTTGTACTTTTCACAAGAAACATTATAGCATTTTTATAGCGGATTAGCTGAGAAAATCACTTTTGTTGGCAATTGTTTGCGATGATGTCCTTTACTCGCTACAATTTTTATTTTTACAAATAAAAAAACTGATTTACACCTTTCAATTCAAGAAATTCTCCTAGCTATTTCCAAGAAAAATTTCTTAAATGAAAGTGGCAAATCAGTTTTATAAATGAATCGTTAAAGAAAGCTTACCTTTCAACAGCGGCTTGAATGCTACCATAAAGGACACCAGCGATTGGAAAAACAATCCAAGAAATACTCCAGGCATGGAAGATAAAGCCGCCGATTAAGAAGATAGCGACCACAATCGGCCAGTAAATTCCATTTAAAAAGACGATGAAGGGGGGCAGATTTTTTGCTTGGCGGGCTCTAGGTCCCGGCTGATCTTCATCTGCTACAAAAATCCGTTCACTGGTTAATTTCTCAAAACTCCCTTGCACCATGCCGCCATAGACTAGCAGGGTGACTCCAAAACCAATACCAAAGAGCATCATACTAACTCCGAGACTGTCGCCTCCCAGCATTTCACCGATAAAAAGTAGGCCCACCGAAAAAATAATAATCAGCACGCCAATTGTAATACTGGCTGCAAAGGAACGACGGTAATTATTTTTAATCGTCGAAACTTCTTGGGCGACATTTCTAGGGATTGGCCGATCGTCTAAAGATTTGGAGACATTTGTGATAGCCATCCCCGCCACAATAAACAAGCCCACACCACAGCCAATTAAAATGAAAAATAGAAAAAGACCAACATATTCGACATACATCTCACTAAGTAAAATCAGCTGACTAACACTCAACAGGATTAGTAAAACACCTAAGCCAATTTTTAAAGCAGAACGGCGATATATTTCTAAAAACGCAAAGGCTTCTTCATGGGAAATTGCATCCTGCCGATTGTCAGCTGCTGGTTCCTCTTGTTGATGCCCATCTTTTAAAATTTCTAAATCAGCTAGTAATTCATCAATTGACCCAAATTCAGTAATGGTGATGCCAATTGCTTCATGCTCGCCTTTGCCTTCACTAATTAATTCTTCGTAGCGGTCTTCCATGTTCGCCATTAAATCAGCTTTTAGTTGTTCTTTTTCCAGACTTTCAGGCACTCCTAAAAATAGGCTCTCCAAGTAATCCCGAATAGTTTTCATTTTCCTGTCCTCCTAAATAAATAAATCAACAACTGCTTTTGTCAGCTGCCACTCAGCTTCTTTTTCTGTCAAAAAAGTTTTTCCCAAATCGGTAATTCGATAATAGGTGCGTTTTTTTCCATGGGTTACTGCCCCGGGAAACGATTCAATATACCCGTTTTTTTCCAAACGGTTAAAGGCCGAATACAAAGTCGTCTCTTTGATAATATATTTTCCTTCTGTTACTTCCCGAATGGCTTTTGAAATACCATAACCGTAGGATTCGCCGGCTTTTAAAATGGATAAGATAATCACATCGTTATAGCCTCTGATCCCGTCGCTTGAGATCATCTGCTCCCCTCCTAACAATTACTACGTCTGTCGTTGTAAATAGTATAGCAAAATTACTACGACAGGTAAAGTAAAATTACATAAAAAAGCTGTGACACAAAATTTATCGACAATATTTTCTCCGAAAAATAATTAGTGAGAGCTACTAACTATTGTGAGTTTGTCCATTAAATCAACCAGCTTGCAAAAGCAGCTAGATTTTTTTCTAATCTTCCTTTCAGACCAGAAAGACAAATTCACTAAGTTTCGGTGATGATATATCTAAAAAATTGTGTAACAGCTTTTGAATATTTCCACATTTATTATGTTTTAAAAAACTTTAGCGGACTTTGGCTAATAACTTTTCTGCGGAAACTTCCGTAATGCCGGTGTTGCCATTTTTATATTGACCCATTTTGGCAAAAGGCGTGTCGTGTAAAAAACTTTCCAGCGTCATAATCACCGCACTGTGGGTGACAAGTGCAACATCTTGAGAATTTTCGGCAATAATTGTCACCAAAGTTGGTAGTAAACGATCTAACAAGTCCTGATAAGACTCTCCGGCTGGTGGGCGGGTTGTCCGACGATTTTCGTACCATTGACGATATTCCAGCGGATACTTTTCCGCAACTTCTGGCCAAGTGAAGCCTTCCCAAACTCCCAGATTAATTTCCTTTAGGCCTTCTGCAACAACTAATTCTAGCTTTAGTTGTTGACTAAGAATGTCGGCTGTTTCAACAGCCCTTTTCAAAGGGCTGCTATAAATTTTGCTAAATTTCAAAGGATTTTCTGCCAGTTTTTCAGCCAATTGTTCCGCTTGGGCCTGTCCATTTGCATTTAATGGAATATCAGATTTCCCTTGAATTTTACTGGCAACGTTCCAATCAGTTTCTCCGTGACGAATTAAATAAAGTTTCATACCTGCTCCTTTACTATTTTGCTAGCTTTAGTGTATCAGCTAAAACACAAAAAAGCTTGCTGAATAGGTTAGCCAAAATTTCGCCTAGTCAGTCTAAATATTTTTCGGACTCACTGCTTTCTATCAAAGCTGATAGGCTTTTTGGTAAAACTATTAAACAAGCTTCATAAAATTTAGATGGTATCACCGTTAAAAATTGAATTTTTAACAATCACATAGTCCACTTTGCGAATCGCTTCAAGGTCACGGCCGCCAGCATAAGAAATAGAAGATTGCAAATCTTGTTCCATTTCAATTAAGGTGTCAGCTAAACTACCCTTGTGTTGAATCCAGATTTTTTTGCCTTCGACATTTTTCTTCTCGCCCTTTTGAAATTCTGAGGCACTGCCGAAATATTCTTTATAGACAACGCCGTTTTCAACTTTTGTTTCTCCAGGTGATTCTTCATGACCGGCAAATAGCGAACCAATCATCACCATGGTAGCACCAAAGCGAATCGATTTGGCAATGTCCCCGTGGGTCCGAATACCGCCATCAGCAATAATCGGCTTGCGGGCAGCCTTCGCACACCAGCACAGGGCTGCTAATTGCCAGCCGCCTGTGCCGAAGCCAGTTTTAATTTTGGTGATACAAACTTTTCCGGGTCCAATGCCGACCTTAGTTGCATCCGCACCAGCGTTTTCTAATTCTCTGACAGCTTCTGGAGTTCCAACATTGCCGGCAATCACAAAGCTATCTGGCAAATGTTTTTTTATGTGACCAATCATGTTAATCACGGCATTGGAATGGCCGTGGGCGATATCAATTGTAATATAATCAGGCACTAAATTTTCTTTGGCCAATTGTTCAACAAAAGCATACTCGTTTTCTTTAACACCGACAGAAATTGAGCTGATTAGACCTTTTGACTGCATTCTTTGAATAAAAGAAATGCGGTCATCTTCATCAAAACGGTGCATAATATAGAAATAATTGTTTTCAGCTAAGAATGTCGCAATTGTTTCGTCCACAATCGTTTGCATATTTGCAGGCACGACTGGCAAACGGAAATTATGCTTGCCTAAAGTGACTGTTGTATCACATTCTGAACGGCTGTTCACAATACATTTATTCGGTACTAACTGGATATCTTCGTAATCAAATACTTTCATAGTAAATGACCTCCCATTATTCTGGCAAAACACGAACATTAATTTATTGTTTCGCTGATTTATTTCGCCATAAGTAAATTACACGAAATCAATCAAAAAAGCAAGCCCTTCTCCAACAAAAAATAACTTTTTTGCAAATAAATCAAAAAAATGTTCGGTTTTCCTATTGTCAATCAAGGAAAACCCGAACATTTTTATTTATCCTTATACCAGAGGGGATAACGATCTAAAAAAATAGCAAACTCATCGGCTACCGCCTCTTCCACCAGTTGATGGACTTCCGGATTGCGCAGCTTCAACTTGGTAATCCCAAAATATTTCGCATTTGGCAGCTTAACAGCCACGGCCAAATCAAAACGAGTCAGTAATTTTTCTTCATCAAAGACGGCGATATTTTTCTGCTTTTTGAAATAATCATTTAAAGCCACCAGCGCTCCGTCAATCAAGCCTTCTAAATGGGTTCCGCCTTGATAGGTTTGTAAGTTGTTGGCAAAACTGGCGGCAATTCGTCCTTGATCATTGCGGGATAGCGCCACTTTTACGTGAACATGCTGAATTTGCTTTTCAAAATAAAAGGGTTTGCGGCGGCGGGAAGAAAATTCATCCTGTTCATACAAATACTCCACCAGTCCTTGGCGAAACAAAAAATAATTTTTTTGCATTTGATTTTCCTTCAGCTCAACAATCAGGCCATCGTTTAAAAAAGCCAGCTGATGACAAAAATTATAAAACACGCCATAGGGTAATGGCTGGCTGTCAAAGCCTTTAAAATCCGGAATAAAGCGCAGACTAACCTTTTTGAAATCACCTTCAAACAAAGCCTGTTGCTTCTCTTTTAGAAGTCCATCATGATAAGTTTGACTGATAAATTGCTGCTGATTTTGAACGTCAATTGTAAAATAAGAGGAAAGATTTTTTAGCACTAACAACTCACTAAAATCGATGATATTTTGACTGTTTAACCAAGGCTCTAATGACTGTTCTTCTGGCAAACGCAAGGTCGCCGTCAACTCGTGATTATTAATTGCTAAAAGTAGATGGCACCGGCTCAAATCGGATGCAATCGTAACCAGACAGTCTAAAGCCCCAAGAATCATTTTTTGCAAAGCTGTTTGCCCATCGTGACCAACAAAATTTTCGGGATTTTGGCGAATTTTCACCCGCAGATTTTGATCTTCAAGATTTTTCCATAGTAGTTGCATTGTATGTATCACCGCCTACTTTGTCTTTTCTTATATTTTTCCCTAAATAGTCTAAAAAAGCAATTCCTTGATTGCTTTTTTGGAAAAATAAAAAAAGTGAGTCTGCACCATTAGTTTACTCAATAGACAAATCCCAATACTGATTCCCTTTGCTTTTTAGGACAGTTGGTCCCCATTGCAATTGCACAATACTTTATCATAATTTCTACGTATTATGTGGAACATCTCAGTATGCTAAGAATTTTCAGTTCTATAATAAGCTAATGTCACAGACTCACACTTTAAAAGTTTATGGCAAAATATTTCCAGCTGCTAAATACACATCATACCAGTCATCTTTCGACATTTTAATTTCAGAGGCAGCCGCAATTTCTTTAATGCGGCCAAGATTCATTGTACCGGCAATCACTTGCATATTAGGCACGCGTAAAATCCAGCTAGAAGCAATTCCTGTTGGCGTTGTATTATATTTTTCAGCCATCTCTTCAAGCTTTTTATTCAGCTCAGGGAATTTTTCATTGCCGATAAAGACGCCTTCAAAGAAACCATATTGATAAGGCGACCATGCTTGGATTGTCATATCATGCAGGCGGGAATAATGGTAAATACCGCCGTCATGATCTACGCTGCCGTCATCAGTCATATTGACATGAATACCTGAATCAATCATCCCAGTGTGCATAATGCCAAATTGCAATTGATTGGCAACTAATGGCTGCTTAACTGTTTTTTCCAATAAATCAATTTGGCTTGGATTTTGGTTGCTGACACCAAAGTGTTTAACTTTACCACTAGTGGCTAGCTCATCAAAAGCGGCTGCTATTTCTTCTGGCTCCATTAACGCATCTGGACGGTGTAACAACAAGGCATCTAAATGGTCCATCTGTAGGCGTTTTAAACTGCCTTCTACCGCTTCAATAATATGTTCCTTTGAAAAATCAAATAATTTTCCAGGAACAATACCACATTTACTTTGAATAAATAAATCTTCCCGTTTAATCGAGGTTTTCTTGAGGGCCTCTCCGAAAATTGTTTCGCAGTTGCCTGCGCCATAAATATCAGCGTGGTCAAAAAAAGTAATGCCCGCATCAACGGCTGTTTCAATCACTGCTTGAGGATTTTCCGCATTGTTAATCCGCATTGCTCCTAAAATCACTGCATCAACATTTTGATCGGTTGGTCCAAATTTCATTGTCCGCATTTTGATGATTCCTCCTATTTTTGAAAAACGATAAAAAGATTTTTTTGGTTCCATCTTAAAGTGTACCACAAAAAATCTAAAAGGGCTTTCATTATTTCAAATGAAATAACAGATTCAACTAAACTGACAAAACTTTACTGTCAGCATAAAAAATTAAATATTTTTAAGACTTTCTAGTTTTTTTGTGATTCAGATTATACTTTTAAAGCTAGCTGTGCTATGATTTTACGAGTGAAGGAGCCGGTTTAAAAGACCCTTTCTTCTTTATTTTAAAAACAAAAGATTCATGAACTAGTTTACCTTTTTGGAAAATGGAAATAGATATGGGAGGCAATAACATGTGTGGATTCGTTGGTTGTGTTCACTACAATGAAGCAGAGGATTTTCGTCCGCAAGTAAAAAAGATGAGTGAAAGAATTATTCACCGTGGTCCGGATGATGAGGGATATTATCAGGATGACGCTGTGACGTTAGGCTTTCGTCGTTTGAGTATTATTGATATCGAACACGGCGGACAACCTTTGTCGTACGATAATCAACGCTATTGGATTACTTTTAATGGCGAAATTTATAATTATGTAGAATTAAGAGAAGAATTAATCGCTGAGGGGTATTCTTTTGCGACTCATAGTGATACCGAAGTGATTTTAGGTATGTATAAAAAACATGGTAAAGACGTGGTCAACTACCTACGGGGAATGTTCGGCTTTGTTATTTGGGATACCCAAGAAAAAACTTTATTTGGTGCCAGAGATCATTTTGGGATTAAACCTTTTCATTATACAGAAGTTGACGACCGCTTGTATTTTGCCTCTGAGTCAAAATCTTTGCGGGGTATTTTATCTGAACAAACCTTCAGCAATGAAGCATTACAACAATATATGACCTATCAGTTTGTACCAGACCCAATGACGATGACCCATGAAATTAAACGCTTGGTGCCTGGTCATTACATCTTTAAAGAAGCTGGCAAGCCGTTAGAAATTAAACGCTATTTCACCCCAGCCTTCCACCCAGTTCAAACGGAGGAAAAGGTTTTAGTTGAAGAAATCCGCAGCGTTTTATATGACAGCGTTGAAAAACATATGCGCTCTGATGTAACCGTTGGCTCCTTTTTATCCGGCGGCATTGATTCTTCGATTATTGTTGCTTTGGCCCGGGAATTTAATAATGACTTAAATACCATTTCTGTTGGTTTTGAACGGGAAGGCTACAGTGAAATTGACTTAGCTAAACAAACCGCTGATGAGCTTGGTGTCAAAAACCACAGTAGTTTAATTACCCCTGAAGCTTTTGCGGAGAGCTTCCCAGAATTTGTCTGGGATATGGATGAGCCCCTTGCAGATCCGGCGGCTGTCCCCCAATACTTTTTAGCCAGAGAGGCCCGGAAAATTTGTAAAGTGGCTTTAAGCGGTGAAGGCGCCGATGAATTATTCGGCGGTTACACGATTTACAATGAACCAAATTCTTTGGCGATGTTTGATAAATTCCCTCGGAGCTTAAATTCAGCTTTGCGGCAGATGTCAAAAATAATTCCTGAAGGCGTTAAAGGTAAGAGCTTTTTAGTCCGTGGAACGACCCCGATTGAAGAGCGCTATGTGGGAAATGCCAAAATCTTCAACGAAGAAGAAAAGCGGCAATTTATGAAGCAATACCGCAATGATGTCAATTATATGCAGGTAACAGCACCTTTTTACAATGATTCAAAAAATATTGACCCAATTACCCGCATGCAATACATTGATATGAACACTTGGTTGATTGGTGATTTGCTGACAAATGCTGACCGGACAACAATGGCCTCTTCTTTGGAATTGCGAACACCATTTGTTGATAAAGAAGTTTTTAAAGTGGCTAGCAAAATCCCGTCTGATATGCGGATTGCCCACAATACGACAAAATATATTTTGCGGAAGGCAGCGGAAAGTTTTGTGCCAGAATCTGTAATTTACCGTAAAAAGTTAGGCTTCCCTGTGCCAATTCGCTTTTGGTTAAAAAACGAATTGTACGACTGGGCTAAAAATATTATCCAGACAGCTGATGTCGATCAGTGGATTGATAAAAATTATGCCCTCTCGCTGTTGGAATTACACGCCAGTGGTAAACAAGATGTCTCTAGAAAACTGTGGACCCTATTAACCTTTATGGTCTGGGTGCAAATGCAGCAAGAGCGTAATCCCCAAACTTTAACTGCTGAAAAAAAGATTGAGATTGCTTAATTGATGTGATAATTAAATTTTAAAATTAAAAAACCTTCATCCGTTACTCTAAGGGAGTGATGGATGAAGGTTTTATTTTATTTTTGAATCGCTTTTGCACCAATATCGTGGCGGTAAAAGGTCCCGGCTGTATCAGCTTTATCTAAAATCTGATAGACCTTCGTTTGCGCCTCTTTCAAAGTTGCACCAGAAGCTTCAACTAAATAAACTCTGCCGCCGTTAGTTACTAAGCGGCCATCTTCTTCGGCAACACCCGCATAATAGACATTGCCTTCTGAAAACTCAGGAATGACTTGCCCCTTTTGATACTCCCCAGGATAACCATCCGCAGCCACGACCACTCCTAAAGAATAACCAGTTTTCTGCCAAGAAATTTCGGGAACTTTGCCCTCTAATAAATCTGAAATAATTTTCGCTAGATCACTTTCTAAACGCTGCAGTACTACTTGAGTTTCCGGATCGCCAAAGCGAGCATTAAATTCGATAACCTTGGGACCTGCTTCTGTTGCGATTAAGCCTGCATATAAAATTCCTGTAAAATCACGTCCTTCTGCCAATAAGCCTGCAGCAGCAGGTTTTAAAATCTTTTCGATGGCTTCTGTTACCATCGCTTCTGGAATTTGCGGCACCGGTGCATAAGCGCCCATTCCGCCAGTATTTGGACCTAAGTCATTGTCATAGGCCCGTTTATGATCTTGGGCAATCACCATTGGATAAACTTCTTGATTGCGAACAAAAGCCAATAGTGAAAATTCTTCTCCGGCTAAAAATTCTTCGACAACTACCTTGGCTCCTGATGCGCCGAATTTATTATCCTCCAGCATATCTTTTAAAGCAGCAATCGCTTCTTCTATAGTCAATGCCACGACGACTCCCTTGCCTGCCGCTAAGCCATCCGCTTTAATCACAATTGGCGCACCCATTTTTTCTACATAAGCTTTCGCTTTTTCAAAATCAAAAAAAGTTTGATAAGCGCCGGTTGGAATTTGATATTTGGTCATAATTTCTTTAGCGAAATCCTTTGAACCCTCAATCATCGCCGCAGCCTTTTTCGGTCCAAAAGCTTTTAGACCAGCCGCTGCGAAATCATCGACAATTCCATTTAATAAAGGAACCTCTGGGCCGATAAAGCTCCAGTCAATTTGCTGGCCTTTGGCAAAAGCAATTAACGCCGCGTGGTCATCTTCAGCAATGTCCACAATTTGAATACCGTCTTTGGTCATGCCAGCATTTCCCTTTGCACAAAACACTTGGTCAACAAGGGGACTTTGTAAAAATTTCTGACAGATGACATGTTCCCGACCACCTGAACCAATTACTAAAATATTTAATCCCATGATTTCCTCCAATTTTAAAAAGGTCTGCAGCAGCGGTCACTTAAGCCTTTGCTACAGACCTTAATTTTAAATTTTGGAGAGCGCCGCAAAATCTAGCACTCTCTATAAGATTTTAATGTCTAAAATGTCTGATGTCGGTAAAGACCATCGCAATGCCATATTTGTTGGCCATATCAATTGACTCTTGGTCACGAATGCTGCCGCCAGGTTGAACGATGGCTTTGATGCCATGTTCTGCTGCATATTCGACACTGTCCCCCATTGGGAAATAAGCATCTGAGGCTAAAACAGCTTCTGAAATACGATCGCCCGCTTGTTCGATTGCAATTTTCACTGAGCCCACTCGATTCATTTGACCTGCACCGATGCCCAAAGTCTGATGATTATTTGCCACGACAATCGCATTGGATTTCACATGCTTAACGGCTCTCCAAGAAAATTCTAAGGCTTTTAGTTCCTCTGCTGAAGGTTGGCGCTCGGTAACAACTTGCCACTCGCTGGCGACTTCTTTGACCGTATCTTGGTCTTGCACCAGCAGTCCACCTAAAACAGAAACAGTTTCAACACCGGCAGCTTTAGCTTTTTCAGAAAAATCTAAAGTCATCAAACGGAGATTTTTTTTCTTAGCCAAAATATCATAGGCATCATCAGTAAAGCTTGGTGCAATGATAATTTCTAAAAATAATTCATGCATTTTGCTAGCTGTCTCTAAATCGACTTCTCTATTCAAAACAATGATACCGCCGAAAATTGAAACAGGATCAGCCTCATAAGCATAATCGTAGGCTTCTAAAATAGTTGCCCCTGTACCAATGCCGCAAGGATTCATATGTTTGACCGCCACCACAGTGGGCTCTTCAAATTCTCTAGCAATCCGAATCGCTGCATCAGCATCTCGAATATTATTATAAGACAATTCTTTTCCGTGAAGCTGTTTTGCTTGAGCAATTGAAAAGGCAACCGGCAAGCCGCTTTGATAGAAGGCCGCTTCTTGGTGGCTATTTTCCCCATAGCGGAGTGTTTGTTTCAAATCATAAGTCAGCGTCAAGCTCTCTGGTGTTTCCTCTGCAACTAACTCTGTAAGGTAGCCGGCAATCAGCGCATCATAAGCTGCTGTGTGGCGGAAAACTTTCGCCGCTAAACGTTGCCGTGTTGAAAGAGTTGTCGCATTTAATTCCTGCAGCTCACCTAAAACGACTTGATAATCTAAAGGATCCACAACGACTGTCACCGCAGCATGATTTTTAGCAGCGGAACGAAGCATGCTTGGTCCACCGATATCAATATTTTCAATGGCTTCAGCCTCAGTAACGCCATCTTTTAAAATTGTTTCTTTAAAAGGATATAGATTCACCACAACTAAATCAATAGGTTGAATGTCGTGATCTGCCATCGCCTGCATGTGGCTGTCTACATCCCGACGGCCCAATAAGCCACCATGAATTTTGGGATGCAAGGTTTTGACCCGGCCATCCATCATTTCCGGAAAACCAGTCACATCATCAATGGCGATGGTTGCTAGTCCAGCATCCTCCAAAGCTTTTTTTGTGCCTCCGGTTGAAATAATTTCAATCCCTAAAGCCGTTAAACCTTTGGCAAATTCGACGATACCGTTTTTATCAGATACACTGATTAATGCTCTCATGAACTATTTGCTCCTTACCTTTATCTATGATAATTTCGTTTATTTAAAGTTTTCTGCTATGACTTTAGCAACTACCTGCGGATAAAGCTGATGTTCTAGGGCATGAATTTTTTCCTCTAAAGACTCGAGGGTATCATCCTCACTGACGGTAACTTTCCCTTGGGCAATGATTGGTCCGGTATCGACACCATCATCAATAAAATGAATGGTGACACCAGTCTCCGTAACACCAGCTTCAAAGGCATCTTGAATCCCATGCAGTCCGGGAAAATCCGGCAGCAATGAAGGATGGATGTTGATAATCCGATTGGGATAAGCCTTTAACAGTGTGTCCCCAATAATCCGCATATAACCCGCCAGTAAAATTAAATCAATTTCTTTATCCATTAACAGTTGTAAAAGCGTCACCTCATAGGCTTTTTTTGAAGCAAAATTCTTCGGAGAAAAACTTCTTGCCTCAATACCTAGCTGTTGGCTCCGCTCTAAAACATAAGCCTTTGGTTGATCACTAAAAAGTAAGACTAACTCACCATCAATGTTCCCTTTTTGGAAGGCTTCTGCTAAAACTTGAAAATTGCTACCATTCCCAGAAGCTAAGACCGCCACTTTAGGCCTAGTCATTTTTTAATACCACAGCTTCATTGGTTTTATCAACCACTTGCCCGATTTCAAAATAAACCTCATGGGCGTCAGTTAATGCTTGCTTGGTCGCAGCGGCTTTATCCGGTGCGACAGCCAAGACCATGCCAATGCCCATATTGAAAATTTCATACATTTCTAAAGCAGGAATTTTACCGTATTTTTCTAAAGCTGTAAAAATTGGTAAGACCGGCCATGAACTAAGCTTGATTTCTGCTGCTAAGTTTGCTGGTAGCATGCGGGGAATATTTTCAACAAAACCGCCACCGGTGATATGGGCGATACCATTGACTAATTGATTTTTGACTAAAGGCAGCAAGGCATTGACATAAATTTTAGTCGGTGTTAACAGTTCAGCCCCTAACATTTTACCATCTAATTCAGGCAGCTCGGCTTGTCCGTCAAATTTATTTTCTTCAAAGAAAACCTTGCGAACCAAAGAATAACCATTGGAATGGATGCCAGTTGAAGGCAGGCCTAATAAAATATCCCCCGCTGCAATTTTTTCGCCAGTCACAAGGTTGCTCTTTTCCGCAACGCCAACTGCAAAGCCCGCTAAATCATAATCGTTTTCACCGTACATCCCGGGCATTTCAGCAGTCTCGCCACCGATTAAAGCAGCACCGGCCTGCAAGCAGCCTTCTGCGACACCAGCCACAACCTGTTCCAAACGAGCAGGAATATTTTTTCCTGTAGCAATATAATCTAAAAAGTATAACGGCTCGGCTCCTTGAGCAACAATGTCATTGACACACATAGCGACACAGTCAATCCCGATTGTATCGTGCTTGTCTTCTTGGATAGCCACCATTAATTTGGTGCCCACACCATCTGTTCCCGAAATTAAAACTGGTTCCTTCACATCCACTTGAGATAAATCAAAACAACCGCCGAAACCGCCTAGAGCTCCCATCACTCCTAGACGCTCGGTTTTTTTGACATGTTTTTTAATTCGTTCGACTACTTCATAACCAGCTTCGACATCAACGCCGGCTTTTGCATAGGCATTCGCCATTAGACTTCCTCTTCTCTTTAATAGAATGAAACATGTTCCTTCAATGACGCCACGTAACGATCTGCATAATCATATAATGGTGTTGGATAATCGCCGTTAAAATAGGCCATACACAAGCCAGAATAAGGCGCATCAAAATTTAGGCCAATCGCATCAATTAATCCCTGCTCACTTAAGTAACTCAAGCTATCAGCAGTAATCACATCGCGAATTTCATCAACTGTATGATTAGCGGCAATCAATTCTTTGCGGGTTTGAATATCAATCCCGTAAAAACAAGGATAACGCAATGGGGGTGACGCAATTCTGACATGGACTTCTTTTGCGCCGGCTTCTTTCAATAATTGCACAATACGCTTACTGGTCGTGCCCCGCACAATCGAATCATCTACCATGATGACCCGTTTGCCTTCAACAACGCCCCGAACCGCTGAAAGTTTCATCCGCACACCCTGCTCCCGCAGTTCTTGTGTCGGCTGAATAAAAGTTCGGGCAATGTATTGGTTTTTCACCAAGCCCATTTCATAGGGAATTCCGCTGGCTTCAGCGTAGCCACTGGCAGCTGATAAAGAAGAATTCGGCACGCCCACTACCATATCAGCTTCGACTGGTGCTTCTTCGGCTAAAATGCGGCCCATATTTTTTCGTGCAGTGTGGACGTTAACACCGGCAATATTTGAATCCGGACGGGCAAAATAAATGTATTCCATCGAA
The DNA here is from genome assembly GCF_026157065.1 of Enterococcus sp. HY326. GTDB lineage: Bacteria > Bacillota > Bacilli > Lactobacillales > Enterococcaceae > HY326. Next base: position 295,447 of record NZ_JANLGQ010000002.1, on the reverse strand, counting down.
CAAATGGAATGCTGGGTATCCTCGGTGTATTTGTCATAATGAATCCCCTCATCATCAACAATTACAATTTCACCTGGATTGACATCCCGAATAAATTCCGCACCGATTACTTCTAAGGCACAGGTTTCAGAGGCAATTACGTAGGCGCCGTTTTTCATTTGACCAATTGATAATGGCCGAAATCCGTTGGGGTCAAGAGCGGCAATCATGCAGTCTTCCTTCAATAAAAGATAAGCAAAGCCCCCTTTGACTTGGTTCAACGCTTCTTTTAATTGATCCAAAAATTCCCGTTTAGGACTGGTGCGAATCAGGTGCATCAAAATTTCCGTATCGGAATTAGAATGAAAGATGGCGCCGAGTTTTTCTAAATTTGTTCTTAGCGTTTTGGCATTGGTCAAATTGCCATTATGGGCCAAGCCAACTGAGCCGTCGTAAAATTTAAATAAAAACGGCTGGATATTATCAACACTGCCATTGCCGGCAGTCGCATAGCGGACATGCCCGATTGCAGCATTCCCTTGCAAGCGGTCTAAAATTCTTTCGTCTTTAAAAACTTCTGATAACAGCCCTAAATCACGATAGCCATCCAGCTTCCCTTGATGATTGGCAACGATACCTGCCCCCTCTTGCCCTCTGTGTTGCAGGCTATGGAGACCAAAATAGGTGACGCGGGCAGCATCTGGGTGACCCCAGACGCCAAACACGCCACATTCTTCATTTAGACTTTTTACTTCATAAGACATGGAATAGCTTCCTCCCAAAGTTGGTTCGCTTCCTTAGTCGCAACATCAATTAAGCCGTCTTCGGCAGTAAGTTTAATTTGTGGCGTTTGAGTAACTTTACCAATTAAAGTCATTGGTACTTTTTCCGACTTCAACAAGTCTTCAAAAGCGGTTTGATTTTCTGGCGCCACTGAAATCACAAAGCGAGATTGGGTTTCAGAAAAAAGATTCGCTTGAGGTATAGAAATGCTGGCATCCACCCCTAAATTATTTTTGAAGCTGGCTTCGGCGATGGCAACAGCCAAACCGCCTTCAGCACAATCATGGGCGCTAGCAACTAAACCAGCTTGAATCGCTTTTAAGACAGCTGCCTGATTGGCTTTTTCGACAGCCAAATCAAAGTCCATCAAACGGCCTTCAATTTTGCCTAATTGCATTTTTTGCAATTCAGAACCGTTAAAATCAGCTTTAGTGTCGCCAATTACATAAACTAAGTCATCGGCTTTTTTAAATTCCTGTGTGGTAATATCTTCTAAGTTTTTAATTAAACCAACCATGCCAATCATCGGCGTTGGGTAAATCGCTTTGCCGTTTGTTTCATTGTACAAAGAAACATTTCCAGAAATAACCGGTGTATCCAACATACTACAAGCCGTAGAAATACCGTCAGCAGAGGTCCATAATTCCCAGAAGCCTTCTGGTTTATCTGGTGAACCGTAATTTAAACAGTCGGTAATCGCTAAAGGCTGGCCGCCACTAGCGACAATATTTCTGGCAGCTTCTGCTACTGCAATTTGTCCGCCAACTTCTGGATTCAAATACAAATAGCGGGCGTTACAATCAGTCGTCATTGCTAACGCTTTATTCGTGCCACGAACGCGTAAAACAGCCGCATCGCTACCTGGGCGCACTACAGTGTTCGTGCGAACCTGTGAATCATATGTTTCATAAATCATTCTCTTAGAGGCAATCGTAGGTTGTTGCAATAAAGCCATCAACGTTTGTGAGGCATCAAAAATTGCTGGTTTAAAATCATTCATTTCAGCGAATTCCTGAATGCGGGCAGGCTCTTTGCGTTCTTTATTGTAAACCGGCGCATCTTCTGCTAAAGCGTCAACTGGTAGATTCGCTACCTCAACGCCTTTGTGGAATAAGCGATACAAACCATCATCGGTTACTTCACCGATGGTTACCGCATCTAAGTCATATTTTTCAAATAATTCAACCACTTCGGCTTCATGCCCCTGCTCGACACAAATTAGCATTCTTTCCTGTGACTCAGACAGCATCATTTCATAAGGGGTCATATTGGTTTCCCGTTGCGGCACGTCATCTAAGTACAATTTCAAACCAGAACCGGCCTTTGAAGCCATCTCTGAACTTGAAGAAACTAAACCGGCGGCTCCCATGTCTTGGATGCCGACTAAAATATCAGCATGATCTAATATTAATTCTAAGCAGGCTTCTAATAAAAGTTTCTCCATAAAAGGGTCGCCAACTTGGACAGCCGAACGTTGTTGTTCTTCCCCTTCAACAAATTCTTCCGAGGCGAAGGTCGCACCGTGAATGCCATCCCGGCCAGTTTTAGCACCGACATACATAATCGAATTGCCAACACCTTTGGCTTGACCCTTTTGAATATCTTTATGGTCAATTAAACCAACACACATTGCGTTGACTAAAGGGTTTCCTTCATAACAAGGGTCAAAGGCCACTTCACCGCCGACTGTCGGAATGCCGATACAATTTCCGTAGCCGCTGATACCGTGAACCACTTCTTCTAATAAATATTTTGTGCGGGCATTGTCTAATTCACCAAAACGCAAAGAATCTAAAACAGCGATCGGTCGAGCTCCCATACTAAAAATGTCACGGATAATGCCGCCAACACCAGTAGCCGCACCTTCATAAGGTTCGACTGCCGATGGATGATTGTGGCTTTCAGCTTTAAAGACAACCGCCTGATTGTCGCCGATATCCACAATACCCGCACCTTCTCCCGGTCCTTGCAAAACTTGCGGACCGCTTGTCGGAAATTTTCTAAGAACGGGTTTGGAATTTTTATAAGAACAATGTTCGCTCCACATTACCGAGAATAAACCCGTCTCTGTGTAATTGGGTAAACGGCCGAGGATATCTTCAGAAATCATCCGATATTCTTCATCAGTCAAGCCCCATTGTGCATAAATCTTTTGATCTTTAATTTCTTGGCCAGTTGGTTCTGTGATTGTTTTCATTTAAGCTGTGACCCTCCCGAAATTTTTCAGCATTGACGCAAAGAATTTTCTGCCGTCCTCTGAACCCAATAGACTTTCCATCGCCCGTTCTGGATGGGGCATCATGCCCATCACATTGCCGGCTTTATTGGTGATGCCGGCAATTGCTTCGACACTCCCGTTAATATTTTCACCGTCATAAGTAAAGACAATCTGATTGTTAGCTTTTAATTCCGCTAAAGTCGCTTCGTCACAATAATAATTGCCATCGTTATGAGCAACGGGAATCTGAATCACTTCACCGGCTTCATATTCGGAAGTGAAGTTCGTTTGATTATTTTCAACTTTTAAAGGAACTGTTTTGCAGATAAAATGTAGCGAATCATTTCTTCTTAAAGCCCCTGGCAATAAACCAGCTTCTGTTAAAACTTGGAAACCATTGCAGGTCCCAAAGACTGGTTTGCCCTCTTCAGCAAAGCGCACCACTTCTGACATGATGGCAGAAAAGCGAGCAATCGCACCACAACGGAGATAGTCACCATAGGAAAAACCTCCGGGTAATAAGACGCCGTCAAATCCAGCTAAGCTCTCTGCATCATGGCGCACGTATTCAGCATCGGCTCCCATGATATCTTTGATTGCCCATAACATATCCATATCGCAGTTTGAACCAGGAAAAACGATCACTGCAAATTTCATGTTAAACTTCCTCCAATTCAGCAATTTCGTAACGGTAGCTTTCCATATTGACGTTAGCTAATAATTTATCACAAACTTCTTCAATCATCGCTTCAACAGGACGGTCGCTTTTCGCTACTTTCATTTCAAAGTATTTCCCAATCCGAATCTCTTCAATTTCTTCATAGCCCATCCGATGGACTGCACCCTTCACGGCTTCTCCTTGAGGGTCTAAAACTGAATCCTTGTATGTAACATAAACTTTAACGAAATACATGAGTTTGCTCCTTTTATTGTGTAATTGATTTATTGTGAAATTTTTTCTAAACGATCTAAGACTTCTTGATAGACGGGAACTAAATCCCCTAAGTCACGGCGGTAAATATCTTTATCCAAATGTTCACCAGAATCTATATCCCACAAACGACAAGTATCGGGAGAAATTTCATCTGCTAATAAAATTCCGTCTTCTGTGCGACCGACTTCAATTTTAAAATCGATTAATTGAATGCCGATGTTTTTAAATAAATTAAGCAACGCTTTATTGACAGCAAAAGCAATCGTTTTGATTTGATCGATTTCTTCTTGCGTGGCGATGTCTAAAACTAAGACATGGTCATCATTAATCATTGGATCATCTAAGGCATCTTCTTTGAAATAAAATTCGAGGATAGGAAAGTTTAAAGGTGTTCCTTCAGGGATTGCTAGGCGTTTTGAAAAACTGCCGGCAGCTACATTGCGGACGACAACTTCAAGGGGAATAATGTCGACCTTTTTTATTAATTGTTCGGTTTCTGAGAGGATTTCTTGGAAATGATTGGGAATATTGTTTTTGTTTAGCTCATCAAAAATACGGCTGGTAATCTGATTGTTCAGTTGGCCCTTTCCTTGAATCGCATCTTTCTTGACACCGTTTAAAGCTGTTGCCTGATTCAGGTATTCAACCCATAGGATATCAGGGTTATCCGTACGATACAGTTTTTTGGCTTTGCCTTCATATAGCAGTTCCAATTTTTCCACGGGTGGTTTGCTCCTTTTTCATCAATTATTTCTAAAAACACGAAATATTTTCTGCCTACATTGTAACAACGGAAAAAATCTTGGTCAACGATTTTCTTTACGTTTTAATAATTCTATTAGAAAAACGTTCGTGTTTTAGCCAAAGTAAAAAGCAGACTTGTTATGGTAACGTTTACTATACTTTCTGGATATGATATAGTACCAATAGAATTGCATTTGCGGATGGAGGATTTGGATGAATAATTCGTGGCAAACGGCTCAGGAATTTTTACAAAGCTTAGCGGATGAAGAAAAAAATCGCTTATATAATGATCTGTTGGCGATTTCACGGGTCCATGAAAAAAATCAAGATGTCAAACATTACTCTTTGCGAAAAATTCGCCGCGCCAGTCATCGGCTGTTTAGCGACAAGAAAAAACATTTTGAGTACAAAAATGATAATCATTGCCTAGTGATTGAACAAATTCAAGAACAGCATTGGCTGAAGACCTGCTACAATCTGACGGTCTCCTTTGATGATCAGGACTTGAACATGGCCTTTGTGGAGTCTCTAGAAAAAGAACTCCGGAAAAACATGTTGGACAACAGTTTACAACCTGCATAATAATAATCATTTCGCCAAGCCTGTCAGCTAAAGTTGCAGACTTGGCTTTTTTGTTAATCAAAAAAATTGCGCCTTCCTAAAGAGTCCGCTAAACTTTTCTTAAAGGTGGTGTAAAAATGGAACGTGTCAAAAAATTTCTAACCATTAAACGCATTATTGGGATTGTGGTGAGTCTTTTTGTAATTGTTTTTGCCTTTCAAAACTGGAGGCCTGTGACCATTGATTTTATTTTCTTCTCCATCCGCTGTCCCCTCTTAGTACTGATTTTAATCCTGTTTATCTTAGGGATTGCGATTGGCTGGCTGATGAAGCGTAAGGATGTTAAAACTGCGGCTAAAGCCCGTAAATAAAAAAATTGCGCCCTCAGCTAGCTAGCTGAAGGCGCAATTTTTTTATGCTCCTAAACCGACCCGATCAAAAATCACGTCGACATTTTTTAAATGATGATGATAATCAAAGGCGTCATCTAAATCTGCCTTGGTTAAAACATCCATAATTTTAGCATCTTCTTCTAATAACGGTCGGAAGTCAGTTTGGTTATCCCAAGCTAAGGCTGTCTTCGGCTGAACCAAATCATAGGCCTCTTCTCTAGTCATGCCACTGTCAATTAATTTTAGCATCACCCGTTGGCTGTAAATCAGGCCAAAGGTAGCCTGCATATTTCGCTGCATATTTTCCGGGAAGACTGTCAAATTTTTGACAATATTGCCAAAACGATTCAACATATAATCCAATAAAATAGTGGTATCTGGAATGATAATCCGCTCCGCTGACGAGTGGGAGATATCTCGTTCATGCCAAAGGGAAACATTTTCATAGGCAGTCACCATATGTCCACGAATCACACGAGCTAAGCCCGCCATATTTTCTGACCCAATTGGGTTGCGTTTGTGGGGCATTGCAGAAGAGCCCTTTTGTCCTTTGGCGAAAAATTCTTCGACTTCGCGGGTTTCTGATTTTTGAAGGCCGCGGATTTCCGTGGCAAATTTTTCAATGCTCGTTGCAATTAAAGCCATAGCGGCAAAATATTCTGCGTGCAAGTCTCTTGGTAAGACTTGCGTTGAAATATCCTGCGGGCGAATGCCTAATTGGGTACACACATAGTCCTCGACAAAAGGCGGAATGTTTGCAAAAGTCCCAACGGCACCAGAAATCTTGCCGGCTTCCACCCCTTTGGCTGCATGTTCAAACCGTTCAATATTGCGTTTCATTTCAGAATACCACAGGGCTAATTTCAAACCAAAAGTCGTTGGTTCAGCATGGACGCCATGAGTCCGGCCCATCATCACCGTGTATTTATGTTCTTTGGCTTTTGCGCCGATAATTTCTGTGAAATTTTTCAAATCTTGTCGCAAAATGTCATTGGCCTGTTTCATCAAATAGCCATAAGCTGTATCAACCACATCGGTACTAGTTAATCCATAGTGAACCCATTTACTTTCTTCCCCAAGGCTTTCAGAAACTGCCCGGGTAAAGGCCACCACATCATGGCGGGTAGTTTCTTCAATCTCTAAAATGCGTTCAATATCAAACGTCGCTTTTTCACGAATTTTTTTGACATCCTCAACGGGAATTTCACCTAATTCAGCCCACGCCTCATCTGCTAAAATTTCCACCTCAAGCCACGCTTGATAACGATTTTGATCTGTCCAAATTGCTCCCATTTCTGGGCGAGTGTAACGCTCTAACATCTTGTCTGCTCCTTTATTATAAATAAAATATTAATCCCAAATTTTTGTTTGGTAAACCTCTTCCAAGGTTTCTTCGACATTGTCCGTTAAAATGGTGATATGTCCCATCTTGCGACCCTTTTTTGCTTCGGCTTTGCCATAATAATGAAATTGCCAAGCAGGTTTTTGCGAAATTAAATTGTAGGTTTCTAACAAAGCTTCTCCTAAGACATTGACCATCACGGCACTCTCTAGTAATTGGACTTCAGGCAACGGCCAATTGCAGATGCCGCGAATATGCATATCAAACTGACTGACGTTGCAAGCTTCAATTGTATAATGCCCCGAATTATGCGGCCGGGGCGCCAATTCATTAACGTAGATGCCGCCATTTTTTGTTAAAAACATTTCCACTGCTAAAACTCCCGATAAATCTAAGGCTTCGGCGATTACTTTGGCAATCCGCTGAGCTTCTTCAGTGATTTCATCATTGATGCGAGCCGGTGCAATAGTTTCATGTAAAATATTGTTGCGATGGATATTTTCAACAACTGGAAAAACTTGATAGTCTTCACCGTTACCAGCTACCATCACGGAAATTTCTTTTTCAAAGGGAATCCATGCTTCTAAAACACAAGTTCCTTTACGGAGTAAATTCATGCCTGAAGCTAAGTCGCTGGAGCTATAGATAACGTGCTGACCTTTGCCATCATAACCGCCTCTTGTAGTTTTCAAAACACAAGGGTAACCGATGCTATCAATTTCATCTAGAATATCTGACGGATTGATAATCGTCGCATGGGGTGCAATGATAATATCATTTTCTTCTAAAAAAGTTTTTTCTAAAATACGGTCTTGGGTGATTGCTAATAAGTCTGTTCCTTGAGGTAGCGGAACAATTTCTTCGACGGCTACTAGGGCAGCCACATCGACATTTTCAAATTCATAGGTCACGACATCTGAGCGTTTGGCCAATTTTTCAAGGGCTGTGATGTCACTGTATTCGGCTTTTATTTGCCAATCAGCCACTTGCGCTGCCGGACAATTTTCCACCGGATCTAACACTCCAACCCGAAAGCCCATTTCTTTGGCGCTGATCGCCATCATTCTGCCTAATTGGCCGCCACCGACAATTCCGATAACGGCGCCGGGCAATAATGCTTTATCCAAGTTGATCACTACTTTCCAGCACTGCTGCTGTCATTTTTTTGCGTTTGTCTGAGATTCTTTCAGCAATATCTAAATCATACATGGAAAGCATTTGGGCTGCAAGCAAGCCGGCGTTTGTAGCACCGGCTTTTCCGATGGCAGTGGTCGCTACCGGTACACCGCCGGGCATTTGAACAATTGACAATAAAGAATCCAAGCCGTTTAATGTTCGGGATTGCACCGGCACGCCGATGACTGGCAATGTTGTTTTTGCCGCGACCATTCCCGGTAAATGAGCTGCTCCACCAGCACCAGCGATGATCACCTTAATCCCTCGCTGACGAGCATTTTCTGCAAAGGAAAACATTAAATCTGGCGTTCGATGGGCTGAAACTACTTTTTTTTCATAGGGTATTGCTAATTCTTCGAGACTTTCACAGGCGTGCTTCATGGTTTCCCAATCTGAAGTGCTACCCATAATTACTGCAACTTGTGGCGTCATGTTTTTCGCTCCCTTTACTTATTCATCCATATTCTAGCAACAATCTATTTAGCTTGTCAAAATAATATCGAATGTTTTATAAATAAAAATAAAAATTGTTCGTAAATTTTCCGATGAATTTTCGTTGGAAAATTTTTTTAGAAAAAAATCACCCTCTGAACTGTCAGAAGGTGAAGCGAAATTAAATTTAAACGTGACTAGTTTCACTGAAATCCGGCGCTTCATCTTGCACGCCATTAAATATCAAATTTAAAATGATTGCAGCAAAACTTGACATCACAATACCGTTACCAGCAAACATTTGGACTGTTTCCGGCAATTGGACAAAAATTTGCGGCATCACATTGAAGCCCAAGCCAAAGCCAAGAGACACAGCGATAATCAATAGATTTTTATCGTTGGCAAAATTAATTTTTGATAGCATCCGCATCCCTTGAACAGCAACCATCCCGAACATCACCAGCATGCCACCGCCTAAAACTGGATCAGGAATGATTTGGGCCAAGGCACCGATTTTCGGAAATAGGCCGAGAATAATTAAAAAGATAGCCGAAAAATAAATTGGTTTTTTGGTTTTAATACCTGACAGCTGAACTAAACCAACGTTTTGAGAAAAACCCGTATAAGGAAAAGTATTGAAGATACCACCAAGGATTACAGCTAATCCCTCTGCCCGATAACCTTTTTTTAATTCAGTTTCACCGATTTTTTTGCCAGTGATATCCCCTAAGGCAAAATAAACTCCAGTAGATTCAACCATGCTGACAATTGAAATGATAATCATCAATAAAATAGACCAAATATCAAAGGTCGGCATGCCAAAATAAAAGGGCTGCGGCAAATGGAAGACCGGTGCTTCGCCAATGGCGCTAAAATCCACCAGACCCATGAGAATCGCAATGACCGTTCCGCCAACTAAACCAACTAAAACGGCAATCGAACGTAAAAAGCCTTTTGCAAAAATCTGCAACAATATAATCAATAAAATTGTAATAAATGCTAAAGCCAAAAAGCTTGGGTCACCAAAATTTGCTGCTGTTGCGCTACCGCCACCCATTTTTTCAATGGCAACGGGAATTAAAGTCAAGCCAATTGTCGTAATGACTGTCCCGGTGACAATCGGCGGAAATAGTTTTTTCACCTTAGAAAAAACACCGGCAATCAACACTACAAAAATACCCGCAACAATTATTGCCCCATACATCGCACCAATACCCTTTTGGCTACCGATAATAATCAATGGTGCAACTGCTTGAATGGCACAGCCTAAAACAACCGGCAGACCAATCCCGAAAAATTTAGTGACTGTTAATTGCAATAAGGTCGCCACGCCACACATAAAAATATCAATTGAAATTAGATAAGTCATCTGCTCTTGATTAAAACCTAAGCCTTGGCCGATTAATAAAGGAACTGCAACAGCTCCGGCATACATCGCCAATAAATGCTGTAACCCTAAAACCGCTGCTTTTCCATTTTGTCTTTCCATCAATTAAGCATCTCCTTCTAGGAATTCTACTGTGCCATCTTTAAAGCCGCTGATTCTCGCTAAACTAACTACTGGCAAACCCATATCTTCAATCAGCTGGCGGCCGCCTTGGAAGGATTTTTCAATTACGATGCCGATGCCGACAACCTCTGCTCCGGCTTGCTGGCACAATTCAATCAAGCCTTTAGCCGCTTGACCATTGGCTAAGAAGTCATCAATGATTAAGACCTTATCTGTTTCATTTAAAAATTTTTTTGAAATCGAAACCGTGCTGGTGACCTGCTTAGTAAAGGAGTAGACTTCAGCAGTCAATAGCTCTTCATTCATCGTTAAGCTTTTTGCTTTGCGGGCATAAATCATTGGCACCTGCAATTTTTGCGCGGTAAAAATAGCTGGGGTAATCCCAGAGGCCTCGATGGTCACCACTTTGGTAATCTGCTGACCTTTAAAAGCATCCGCAAAAACACCGCCAATCGCCGCCATCAAATTGGCATCGACTTGGTGAGTTAAAAAGCTATCCACCTTCAACACATCTTGATTTAAAACTAAGCCATCTTTTTTGATTCTCGATACTAGCTCTTCCACTTTTTTCCTCCTTGGAAATTTTCTCGTTAAAATTTACTAAATCAAAATAATTACAAAAAAGGCCCCGCTCTGCTACTTCTTAAAGTAAGCAAAAAAAGCGTGGACCGTCCTTTTTTTGCTTATAGTCCGGTGTTTACGGCACCAGGTAGAGACTGTCAACCAGATTTTGACGATATACAAGCAGTGATTTAGTTTTGAATAAAAGCTATTATGAAATTATATAACAAAAAAAGCAAGAAATTTTCTTGCCTTTTTAGCATTTTTTCATTTTAAATTTTCTTTCTCCTGTTTGCGGTACTTTTCCATCTTATAGCTAAAGAGGTCTCCGCTTGATGGTGGCGTATAAGTAATCGCATTTGCACCCGCACGAATTGTTTCTAAAATATTTTCATCATTAGGTCCACCGGTTGCAATAATTGGCAGCTCCGGATATTTTTTTCGGAAGTGAGCGACTGTTTCTGCTGTCTCTTTACCGGCACTAATATTGATAATTGTGACGCCGGCCTTCAATTTTTCTTCAATTTCGGTATAAATTGAGGTCACCGTCGCAATAACGGGAATATCTACAACTTTACAAACTTCGATAACCGTATCTAAAGGCGTTGGGCCGTTTAAAACCACGCCTAATGAGCCCTGCGCTTCAGCAAACATACTCATGTACATACTGCGAGTACCTTGTGTAGTCCCCCCGCCAACTCCAGAGAAAACAGGAATATCGGCTGCCTCAATAATACTTTTGGTAATTGCCGGATGAGGCGTAAAAGGATAGACAGCAATGACTGCATTGGCATCTGTATTGCGGATAATAGCGATGTCTGTCGTAAAAATAATCGATTTAATTTTTTTCCCAAAAATTAAAATGCCGCTGGCTTCACGAATCACTTCAGGGACTCGCACCAAATCTTGTTTTAGTTCTGTCATAATTTCAGGAACTTTTTTCTTGTCCATGCTGCCACTTCCTTTCAATTTTAAATTTCATCATACTGACTTAATTGGTTTTCTTCAATCACTGCAATAATTTTTGCAGCATAATCAGGATCCGTTGCGTACCCTGCTGTCTGTAAGGCAGCAGCGGCTTCTTGGTAAGTTTGAGCTGCTAAGACTTCAGCGTACAAACTTGGATTCCAAGAAACGCCGTTCACAAATAATTGCGTGTGGTCGTCAAGGGATTCATTCCAATCGTTATAGACACGAAAATCCCCTTGAATAGTAATCCACTCTTCATTAACAAATTCCATTGTCTCCAATGTGACTGAGGATTCCCCTTCTGATGCTTTGATACCAAAAAGATTATGATACTCGCTCGCTAAAGAGCTTTGACCCCAATCGGATTCTAAAATCGCTTGTCCCAAAATAATGCTGGGTAAAATGCCATATTGATTGTGTAGTTCTTGGGCGTGCGGTACTAAAGTATTTATAAACTCAGTATGACTGACTTCCACCGGATCTTCACTAACCGTTTCTGGCGCTGCGGTGGCCAAAGAAAAAATCGAATACAAAAAAGCAGACCCTACCACGGACAGTAAAAAAATAGTCATAATGATTTTTTCAAGCGTCAGATTTTGTCCCGACCTGCGGACTTTTCTTGCCATAAATTCTCCGTTCCTTAATTAAATAAAGCTAAATATTCTTCCAAGGTTAAATTGTGACTAGTGATATACTCGGCTGAGTCCACACCAACATAACGCAGATGCCACGGCTCATAAGTAATACCGGTAATATCCTCCCGACCTTCAGGATAGCGGATAATAAAACCGTATTGTGCACAATTAGCGGCTAGCCATTGAGCAGCCGGTTGTTCCCCAAAAAGCGGATCCAACATATCGCTAGCATAATTAGAATAATTATTATACCAATCGCTGTCAACTACATCGATTGCCAGACCAGTATGATGCTCGCTATAACCTGGCTGGGTGACTTGAACATTCGTTTCTTCAACGGCCTGTTCATAAGAAATATTTTCTTCACTCATCCGTCGATTCACCGAAGCATCGTAAACCTGTTGCTGATCAGCAACAGAACGAAAAGCGGACACAACCACTAACGGATAACCGGCAGCCTCAGCAGCACTTGCCAATTGGTTGTAGGCATCGACAATGCGGCTATCCACCTCTTCAGAGCCTGAGATGGCTGTCAGCTGATCGGCCGCTACTTCTTCAATTATTTGATTATTAGGACCAACTAAAACTAAATCCCAATCCGTTGGCGAAACAGCCGGTAAATCACTAGCTGATGGTGTCTCGCTGGTGGAAGTGGTTGTAGAATCACTGGTGGCTGTGCGTTGCTGATTGGCAACAATCGTCGTGCCCTGGGTCCAGAGAAAAATTTGCGACCCTAGAAAAAGGGCGCCGATAAACGCTCCTAAAAAAATAAATCCAAAAACAAAACGTTTCTTACTCAGTTTCTTCAACTAACTGCCTCATCATCTTTCGTATAGGTTTCCACTAGATTTTCATTCACCCAATCCAGTAAAGGTACTTCGGCTTTTTCAATTTGTTGTTGAATCATCGAAGGTAAACGGAAACTTAAAATATCATCATAGCCCCATTCGCCGTATTTTACCGTAACGCGGATATTAATGAAAGGATTTACCTTGGGGCTTTCTTTGGCAGGCGCAATTAATTCGACTTCGGCTAAATCCCCCGCCAACCATTTTTTAGCAATTGCCGTTTTGATATGGCGATATTCCTGAACAGCGGTGTTACGTTTTTCAGGAAATAAAATTGTTTGCCGCAGGACCTTTTGTAAAACGAGCCACTCGTAATCAGTGAATAAATTTTTAATCTTCTGTAGGTTTTCAGCCGATAAATTCACCTGCCCTTCCTTCCAGTCCAACCAATTCTTTTCTGTGATAGCTAATTGTTCAGTATAAAACTGAACCTCTGATTCAAACTCCTCTAAAATTGTACTTAAGACAATTCTGACATAAACTTGATGCATAGCTTTTCCCTCCAAACGAAATGAAATTCTTTTTCCCCAGTGGGTCTCATTATTATTATAGCGATTTTTAACGAAAAAACATAATATTGCCAAAAAATCCTACAGGCTTATTGTTTTTTTAACTCTTAAAAATTGCTATACTGAGACTGACGGATAAACAAGCTACTTTATCTGAAATCTATCAAAATAAAGAATCTGAGGTGGCGTATCGTGAAAACTTATCAATGGGGTATTGTTGGCTTAGGAGGCATTGCCCGAGATTTTGCAACGGACTTTCAACAGGAAAATAGTCGGCTGGTTGCAGTTGCATCCCGCTCTTTAGAAAAGGCGCAGGCCTTTGCAGCTGAATTTGGCATTGAACAGGCCTATGGCAGCTATCAAGACATGCTGAGCAATCCTGATATCGACATTATTTATGTGGCGGTGCCAAACAAACAGCACATTGACCATATCTTACAAGGTTTAGCAGCCGGCAAACATATTTTATGTGAAAAGGCGATTACCATGAATAGCCGTGAATTGACTGAAGCGATGGCTTTAGCGGAGGAAAAACAATTAGTTTTGGCCGAGGCGATGACAATTTTTAATATGCCGCTCTTTGAACGCTTAAAGAGTATCATCGATGCTGGTCGCCTTGGCAAAATTAAAATGATTCAAGCACCCTTTGGCAGTTATAAAGAGCCCGACCCGACCAATCGTTTTTTTAATCCCGATTTAGCTGGTGGTGCCCTTTTAGATATCGGCACCTATGCTGTTTCTTTTGCCCGCTATTTCCTTTCAGCACAACCAAAAGTTATTGCATCTTCAATGGTTCCTTTTCCCACTGGTGTCGATGAGCAATCGGTAACAATTTTGCGCAATCAGCTGGATGAGATGGCCAGCATTACCTTGACCTTCCAAGCAAAAATGCCCAAAATCGGCATTATCGCCGGAGAGAATGGCTACATTACAGTGGCGGATTATCCCCGGGCAGATCAAGCGGAAATTTTCTTTAATGATGGCGGCAAAGAATTTATTGAAGCCGGTAGTTCGCAAATGGCTATGAATTATGAAATAAGCAACATGGTGGACTTTATTGAAGGCAACAAGCCGAATCGCTCGCTCTTTCTTACACGAGATGTGATTGACATCTTAGACCAGATGCAAACGACTTGGTCACAAAACTAAAAAAACTTTAAAAACAGTCGCACGACCTTAGCTCTTGGAGTTTTTTCCAAAGCTAAGGTCATGCGACTGTTTGCTTGTCGTACTAAAGCATTAGTCTTCGAGCTTGCCGGCAAATTCAGCTTTAACTTCAATAAAGCTCTTAAAGGATTGTAAGAATTGAAAAAGTTCTGCTCTTTTTTCAAATTCATCCCGGGTTTGCGGTAGCGCCATCATCCGATAATCATCTAACACTTCAGCAATCATTGCTAAAATCGTTTGCCCATCATTATTTTGTGCAAAAGTTTTGGCGGTATAATTCAATAAAAACTGCATATTCTCGCCATGCTGTGGCGCAACTTGGATTTTTTTCAGACAGTCAATCATCTCTGCTAAAATTTTTCCCTGGGCCCGTCGCATCGAAAAATAATCGCTGTAATAAAAATTGGGGGTGAACCATTGATTTTCTTGAAAATTTTGAGCCTGCTCTTCGGCTTTACGGATAAAGCGGGCCAACTCTTGATACTTTTCATCAATCCCCGTCAAACTGCCCTGCTGAGAAATTCCCTTGGCCATCTCCCGCAAAATTTCTCGAAACCCCGCTTCAATTTCCTCTTGGTTCATCTTCAATTTTTTTTCGACATTTGGCATGTATAAATTCATCAATAGAGCCAAGCCAACTCCGATAATCATCAGGGCAAACTCATTAGCAATCCAAGGCCAGCTAAGACTCTCTTCTATCAGATAATGAGTGACTAGCACCGAGCAGACCACAATCCCATCAGCTAAGCCAAAGCGGACGGTCAAAGGAATGTATAGCAATAAATAAATGCCAAATGCCCAAGTCGTATAGCCAAACAGAGTGAAACAAACACCTGCCACAATCGTCGCCAATGTCAATGCCAATAAACGGCTAATACCGGTAAATAAAGAACTGCGTTTTGTATTTGTTAAGCTGAGGACTGCGATAATTCCAGCTGCAGTTGTGTATTGCAGGCCTAAGCCTGAAGCCAAAAAAATCGCCAATGTTGCGGAAACGGCGGTCTTAATCGTTCGTAAACCAATTCTCACAGCGTCACCTCCTGCAAAAATTATACTAAAAGCTTTCTTTAAAAACTAGCAATTCTCAATAGTTTTCGATAGTATAAAGAGACAGGTAGCTTTTTACCGCAAATTTGAAGGGTGATTTTATGCATATTGGCAAATTTCGTTTAGGCCTAAGAACGATTAAAAGTGCTGTGGCTGTCATGATTTGTATATTGGTTTTTCATTTCGTCGATGGCGGCCAGCCATTGATTGCGGCTTTAGCAGCTGTATTTTCTTTGCGGCAAGATTTATCGACGAGTCTCTCCTTTGGTAAGTCCCGTATCCTCGGCAACAGTCTGGGAGGGCTGCTAGCCATTTTCTATTTTGTCATTAAATCTTATTTTGAATATGATTTTTTAGTGGAACTATTTTTACTGCCGGTCCTAGTCGCCCTGTGTATCGTCATTTCTGATGGGATTAATAATAATTCAGGCATCATTGCTTCCATCGCCACGCTATTGCTAATTTCTTTGAGCATTCCCCAAGGTGAATCGGCGTTTTACGCCCTTTCCCGAGTAATCGAAACCTTTATCGGCACCTTTATTGCGATTGCGATTAACTTTTTTGGTCAGCCAAAAGTTGTCGAACAAAAGGCCGAATTAGAAGAAGATTTAGCCCAATTGAAAATAAAAGAAGCTGCATTAAGTCAGCAGCTAGAGGAAGTTAGAGGCAAGATTAATCAACAAGACCACGAAGAAAAATAAACTAAAACGGCTAATGGTTTTCTTTTTTTAGAATTCCATTAGCCGTTGATTTGTGTTCAAAACCTAAACTAGTTACCCGCCAAAGAAAGCCAAAAGGACGCCAGCGGCAATGGCAGAGCCAATCACACCCGCCACATTTGGGCCAACTGCATGCATTAATAAATAATTACTTGGGTCAGCTTTTAAGCCCTCTTGATGAACAACTCGAGCAGCCATAGGAACAGCCGAAACACCGGCAGCACCAATCATCGGATTAATTTTTCCTTTGGTGATTTTACATAAAAGCTTGCCGAATAAAACGCCGGCAGCCGTGCCAATCGCAAAGGCAAACAGGCCAAGGAAAATGACCTTCAACGTCGTTGCGGATAAAAATAAATTGGCTTCAGCCTTCGCTCCAACTGTCAAACCTAAGATAATCGTCACAACATACATCAACGTATTTTGAAGTACCTCGGCAATTCGCGGAACCACAGCGGATTCTTTTACTAAATTCCCCAGCATCAATGAACCAATCAGCGTTGCAGCTGTCGGTACGACCAATGCAACAAAAATTGTCGTGAAAATTGGAAAGACAATTTTCTCAGTGCGACTAACTTTCCGCTGTTGCGACATCTTTATTTTCCGTTCTTTTTCTGTAGTCAACGCTCGAATAATCGGCGGCTGGATGATTGGCACCAGCGCCATGTAAGAATAAGCTGCTAAGGCAATTACTGAAAGTAGGTGCGGCGCCAATTTTGTTGTTAGAAAAATGGCAGTCGGTCCGTCAGCTCCACCAATAATCCCCACTGAGGCCGCCTCCATACCGGTCATTCCCAGCATCAAAGCACCAAAGAAGGCCGCAAAAATCCCAAATTGAGCCGCCCCGCCTAGCAGTAAAACAATCGGATTGGCAATCAAGGGGCCAAAGTCAATCGTTGCACCTAAGCAAAGGAAAATCAGTGGCGGATAAATCCCTAGCTCAGTTCCTTTGTACAAATAATATAAAAGTCCGCCGGGATTGTCCCCTAATGGCCCGGACATTAAGCCGGCCAGCGGCAAATTTACCAAGAGAATACCAAAGGCAATCGGTAAAAGTAGATATGGTTCATATTCTTTTTTGATGGCCAAATATAAAAAGACACAGGCCAAACAAATCATAAATAAGTGCTTCCAAGTTAAATTGGCAAATCCAGATGTTTGAATTAATTCATTAAAAACGTCCCCCATGCGCTAATCCTCCCCAATCAATTTATGCATTAAATAAATGCCACCCCATAATGCCGCTAAAATGCCAAAGACTACCAACATTGAAACCAGCGTAATCTCTAAGCCCTGCAATAAGTTCATTTTCATCCCTCCTGCATCTAATGAAATAAACATTTTTGATTTTTACCAATCAAATTATGTAACAAGTGACTAAACTGTTTAACTTGTGAAAACCTTTACTTAAAGTATAACAATAAGTCCAAAAAAATAGTAGTTGTGGTAGGAGTCTTTTTTACAGGGAATTCAGGGAAAGTAACTTGGATTTGCTTTTGATTCCGCTTAGGCTTCAAAAGCAAATCCTCGGCTCACTCCCATTACTTTTCAGCAATGTAGTTACTTCGCTTTTTCTGTATTGACTTCTATCACAACCACCAGCTGATTTTATTCAGCGCCATCGGTTGAGTCAGTTGGCTCATTTAAATTAAAATTGGTACCGCCCCGTTTGGAGAAGTTTTCGATTAGTTCACGGACATCCAAACCAGTTGTTTCTTTTAAAGTTTCCTGTGTGCCAGCTAATAAATTAGTCGCATAATTGGTAATTTTATTAGCGCCACTATTAGGTCCTTCAGAACCGCCTGTGTCGACAACCGTAATCTTATCGATGTTCCCCAATGGCTGAGCTGCTTCTTTCATTAACTCAGGCAAGATTTCTAAAATCATGCTCAAGACAGCTGCTTCGCCATATTGCTTGAAGGCGTCGGCAATTTTTTGTTTGGCTTCGGCTTCAGCTTTCCCTCTTAATAAGGTCGCTTCTGATTCAGCTTGCCCAGCTAAGCGGGTTTTGTTCGCTTCGGCTTCGGCTAGCGCTTCAATTCTAAAACGCTCGGCTTCGGCTTCGGCAACATCTTGAGCTTTTTTCGCTTGGGCTTCTTGTTCCATCGCATAACGATCCGCATCGGCTTTTTTCTTAACCTCAGAATCGTATTGTTTTTCTCGCCGGGTAATTTCTTTTTCTTCCAGCTCGATTTGTTTTTGCCGCTCGATGACTTTGACTTCCATCTCTTGTTCGATAACTTCTTGTTGGGCCCGAGCACTTTCCAAGTTATAGGCTTGGTCGGCTTTGGCTTTGGCAACGTCTTGGGCTTCTTTGTAGGTCGCTAATTTTAATTCTTTTTCTTTAGCGGCTTCGGCAATTTCAGTTTGCCGTTGCAATTCAGCCTGTTGCGATTCTTTTTCAGCTTCCGCTTTTTTAATTCTAGTTTCTTTTAAAGCTTCGGCTTCAGCGATATCGGCATCCCGTTTAACTTGGGCAATCCGTGGTTTACCTAGAGAATCTAAGTAGCCATTTTTATCCCGAACTTCTTTAATCGTAAAAGATACGATAATCAGCCCCATTTTGGCTAAATCCACAGAAGCCACTTCCTGTACGCTTTGGCTAAATTTGTCACGGTTTTGGTAAATTTCTTCCACTGTCATTGAGCCTAAAATCGAACGCAAATGACCTTCCAAAACTTCGCGAGCTTCATTTTCCAATTCTTCTCGGGTTTTGCCTAGAAATTGTTCCGCTGCCGTTGCAATTTCTTCAACTGAAGAACCGATTTTAATAATTGACGTGCCGTCACACATAACCGGAACCCCTTGCTCGGTGTAGACCTCAGGCGTAGACACATCCAGTTTGCTGGAAAGCAAGCTGATTCGATTTGACCGTTGGAATACCGGCAAAACAAATGCACCACCGCCTCTGACGATTTTGATTTTATTGCCCCGTTCATCAGCATGAACATTTTTTGTTCCTAAATAACTCCCGCTGATAATCAGCGCTTCATCTGGTTTTGCTGTTTGGTATTTGGAAACAAATACGACTAACAAAATCAATAAAATAAAAACAACGATGGCAATTGGTATAATAATTCCTGCCATTTTTTCTCCCCCCATCTTTTTTATTCTATATAGGCAAACTTCCTTGATAAGGAACTACATAGCATACTCTTTCTTTGACCTCAATAATCAGTACCTGTGACCCTTGCAGTGCCTCGGTCTCCTGCGGCTCAAAAAAGGCCGCTGGTCGACTTAAAGAACCGGTCACACTTTTAAATTGAATCTCCCCCATTCCTTTAATGGGAATTGGTGTAATTACTGTCGCAACATTGCCCTCCATATCTTTTTCAGAAATCGAGATAGTCGATTCAGCCCGCCGCATTGGTAGAATAAAATAAAAATTCAGCAGGAAGACTAAAATCGAAGCTAAGATACCCGCGCCAATTAAAATAACGAAGCTGTTGAGGGCTGTTAATTTTTCACCCAGGTAACCAAACAAACCTAAAAAGGCAAACCAAGGAATCACTAAAATCGGATCAATCGGGCCATCAAATTCAAATATGTCCCCAAAAATCAGCATCACCATCGCCAACACAGCACAGATAATCAATAGATAAAAATAAATGCTCTCAAAAGAAATTCCCGCAATCATCCTGCCACCTCCTTAGTTCTCTTATAAATAATAATACCAATAAAAAACTGAAAAGCCTAGAAAAATCGTGAATTACACGTGATTTTTCTAGGCTTTTCAAAACTATTCATTTGATTTTAAAGCTTCAATCATGTCAACTTTTTTCAGCTTCTGATGCATAAACAAGCCAACAATTAAAGTGAACAATAAGGTAATCAAACTAGCGTATAGATAACTAAGCAGATGAATGTCCGGACTAAACATAATCATATCGACCTCAACAGTTTTTAACACATATGCGTGTTCAATATTTCCTAAGAATAATCCAAAGAAAATCCCGATAAAGGTCAAAATAATATTTTCCCGATAGACATACATGGTGACTTCTTTATCGTAAAAGCCCAAGACTTTAATCGTCGATAGTTCACGAATTCGTTCTGAGACATTGATATTTGTTAAGTTATACAAGACGATAAAGGCCAACAAGCCAGCGGAGATTATCAAGACCCACACAACAATATTCAAACTATTTATCGTGTCTCCCAAAGCGTCCCGTGATTGAGAAATAAAACTGATATTCACTACTTGAGAATCCGCCATAATTTGATTGGCGGCTTGATTTTCTTCGTCAGTGCTTAAATCTTTAGAAAACAAAAGTAAATCACTATTATAATCCGGTGACTGATTAAAAACTTCTTGATAATAATCTGGCGTCAAATAAGCAAAATGACCTGTATAATTTTCCGCAATATGGGCGATTTTCACTTGGTACTCCCCACCATCGCTGTCAGTCAGAGGGAAGCTGTCTCCCACCTGTAAATCATACATCTCTGCTAATTTTTCATTGATGATGGCGCCGCTATCATCCAAAGTATATTCTTCGCCTGTTTTTCGGTCATTGAATAAAACAAAATCTGACATTCTTTCAGGATTTTCTGGAACATAGACTGTTACATCGCGGGTGGTTTCACCACTTTTTTCCAGCTGCAAAGTTTGATTACTGAAAAACATATCGCCGGAAAAATCAGCGACATCAGCTAAAATCGCTTCATAGTCTGTGGTTTGCTCCTCGTCAGGCTCTTCATTAAAGGTTACAACAGCACTGTAATGCCAAATTTTATCAAATTGGATGGTCACGATATCTGAAATCGAATCCCGCAAACCAAAACCCGTAATAATCATTGACATACAGCCGGCAATTCCCAAAATTGTCATCAGCATCCGCTGCTTATAGCGGAATAGATTACGCATGGTCACCTTTTGAATAAAACTCAGGCGTTGCCAAATTGGTGTCAACCGCTCTAAGAAAATCCGTTTGCCAGCCTTTGGTGCTTTAGGTCGCATTAAACTGGCAGGCGTTGCCAATAAATCTATGCGTAAAACTAATAAGGCGGTACCGACTGTACATAAAATCGCCACGATAATTGCAATCACTGCGTAGTTCAAATGCCACGGTGAAACAAAGTTGCCGATATTATACAGCTGACCATAGGCGGTAAAAATAATCACTGGAAATAGATAAAAGCCCAAAGCGAGCCCAGCAAAGGCACCAGTAATTCCCGCTAAACTTGCGTAGATAATAAATTTCATCGAGATGGCTGAATTGCCATAGCCTAATGCTTTAAAGGTTCCAATTTCTGAGCGTTTTTCTTCCACCATGCGGGTCATCGTCGTTAAGCTGACCAAGGCGGCAATCAAAAAGAAAATAATCGGAAAAACGGTGGCCAAAGAAGAAATTCGATTGGCATTATCTTCAAACTCACTATATCCGGGATTATCATTTCTAGTTGAGTACGTATAATCACTGGCTGTCAGCTGATCTAATTCATTCTGCTGCTCTGCAATTTTACTTTTGGCATCAGCAAGCTCCGGTTCTTTTTCCGCTAATTGACTTTGGTATTCAGCCAAGCCTTCATCATAGGCAGCCTGTGCCTGATCCAATTCCTGTTGAGAAGCATCAATTTGTCCTTGGCCTTCTGCTATCGCTGTTGCCAATTGATCTTTAGCAGCCTGAAGTTGCTGACGGCCGCTGTCAATTTGACTTTGGCCATTCGCCAGTTGCGTCTCGGCTGATTGAATCTGCGCTAAACCATCATTGTACTGCTGTACCTGACTGTTAATTTCTGCAATGCCAGCATCGATTTGATTGAGACCATTTTGAATTTCTTGGGCTTGAGCCGTCAATTGATTTTGGTATTCGCTAAGAGCGCCGATACTGATTTGCAAATTTTCACGACTAGGATCAACAACAAAGGTTTGCAAAACGCCGGCTACTTCTGCTGGCAGCTGCCCTAGACTAGCCGCAACACCTTGAGCTAATTGCGGGGCCAAGATGGCATATTCTTCGTCACTCGTTTGTGAAGCGAGGGAAAGCTGATTGAACAAGCTTTCCAAACTCTGCTGTGCTGCGGTAATTTGGTCGAGACCTGCTTGCGCCTGACTTCTTTGCTGCTGTAAATCCGTTAATGAATTTTTCGCGGCTTCAACTTGGCCGGCATTTGCGGTCAGCTCATTTTTGCGACTAGCTAAAGTTTGCCGATTATTATCCAGCTCGGTTTGCGAAGCATTCAATTGTGCTTCACTTTGATCAATTTCAGCTTGCGCTGAAGCTGTTTGAGTGGCTAATTCCTGCCGGGCAGCCTCTAACTGGCTCTGACCATCAGCTAACTGAGCAGCCGAATCTTCCAGGGTGGTCTGCGCATCCGCTAAAGCTTTCTCCCCATCGGCAACCTCTTGACTAGCCTCATCAATTTGCTCTTGAGCCTCAGCTTTTATTTCAGACACCCGTTCAGCTGGTCGTTCAGCTAGTTCCTGCTCCAACTGTGTTTGATTGGTCGCTAAAGTATCCTCGTAAGCTGTTGAATAAGCCGGCAAGTCAGCTAAATCTTGATAAGTAATATAAATTGTCGAATAGACGTCTGCTGTTAAGTTTTCCTCAAACACCACCGCAAAATAATCCACTGAACCAGTACCAACATTTGTATAGCCACGGGAAACATTTTCCACATAGGTCGGTGAATTTACAAAGCCGACAACTGTATAAGCATAATTTGCTAGTAGCCCGTCCACGTCATCATCTTCAGAAACTTCATAGCTGTCGCCAATTTGATAACTGCCGCTTAAAGCCTCTCGATTGTCTAAAGCAATCTCATCAGCTTTTTCAGGTAAGCGGCCGTCAACTATATTGTATTGATTGATTTTTTGCTCTGGTGTATAACCATAAAATCGCACTACTGCCGTTTGCGACGTTAAATTTATATCCGCAAATTTAAACGCCTCA
Organism: Enterococcus sp. HY326; assembly: GCF_026157065.1. GTDB lineage: Bacteria > Bacillota > Bacilli > Lactobacillales > Enterococcaceae > HY326. The sequence goes on along the minus strand of NZ_JANLGQ010000002.1, from coordinate 272,025 downwards.
GCGCTTGCGACATTTTCATCTGTCTGGACAATCTTTAAATCATCCTCTGTCAATCCTAGACTAGAGATGATTTGATTGTCGGCTAAATGTTGCTGTTGATAATAATTGGTGGCAGTCTGGAGCATGTCAGGGCCAGTTGCCCCAATCCCTACAAAAAAAGCAACCCCCAAAAAAATAATTCCAAAGATTGAAAGAAAGCGGGTTTTCGTCTGCCAAATTTCCCGCAGACTGGTCTTAAGCATCATTGACTTTTTCATTTACTGCCTCCTACCACTCAATTTCAGTAATCGGCAGTGGATTTTCGTTAAGTTTAATGCTTCTAACCTTCGCATCGTTAATGCGAATCACACGGTCAGCCATCGGCGCAATTTGCGAATTATGGGTAATAATTAAAACCGTTGTACCGGTTTCCTTTGCAGTATCCTGCAAAATTTTTAAAATCTGCTTCCCGGTTTCATAATCCAAAGCTCCAGTAGGTTCATCACATAATAATAATTTCGGGCGCTTGGCAATCGCCCGAGCAATCGTCACCCGTTGCTGCTCACCACCGGACAATTGAGCAGGAAAATTATTCATGCGCTCACCGAGTCCGACAGATTTTAAGACGGATTCAGCATCTAAGGCGTCTTTAACAATTTGAGCGGCCAGTTCAACATTTTCTTTGGCGGTTAAATTGGGGACTAAATTATAAAATTGAAAAACAAAGCCGACATCATCACGACGATACGTAGTCAACTGTTTTTCATTGAAATTGGCAATATCGGTGCCATCAATAATAATCTGGCCCTCATCGCAGCTGTCCATGCCACCTAAAATATTTAAGACGGTGGATTTACCTGCGCCACTTGGTCCTAGAATAACGCAGACCTCACCCTTTTCTACATCAAAGGTGATACCATCATTGGCAACTATTGTTGTGTCTCCCATTTGATAGCGTTTATATTCGTTAATAACCTCAAGGTAACTCACATTCATCACTCCTCCCATAGATTTTAACATAACTAAGGTTTAAGAACTTCTAAAAAGCTGTCAGTCAGCTGAGATTTTTCCACAAAAAAATCAGACCCACAAGCAGTCTGATTTTCCCATTTATTTATGAACTGGAAATGACTTATTCGGCGTGGTAACGTTCGACACCGTCAAGATAAGTTGCAACTAATTCCATGTCTTTATCTAATACAATAAAATCAGCTGCTCGGCCGTTGGCAATTGAGCCACATTGGTCAGCAATTTTACAGCTGACAGCTGGCACATAGGTAGCCATCATAATTGCTTCTTCCGGTGTTGCAATGTTCCAATCCACCACATTTTTAATGGCTTCTTTCAATTTTAAAATGCTGCCGGCTAAACTACCAGAGTCCTTTAAACGAGCCGTTCCTTCAGCAACGACGACAGGGAATTCTCCTAACATGTAATCGCCATCCGGCATGCCACCCGCCATCATGCAATCGGTAATTAGTGCCACATGATCATGACCGACTTTTTCCATTAGGATATCGGCTGCATTGGGGTGCACATGATGCCCATCACAAATTAATTCAGAAAAAACGTGCTGTAATGACATCAAGGCGCCAACCATTCCTGGTTCCCGATGATTCAATGCCCGCATGCCATTGTAAGCATGAACAAAAACGCTAGCACCAGCCTCGACTGCTTCAGTGGCTTCAGCTAAAGTAGCATTGCTGTGTCCTAAAGAAACTACCACACCCTGATCCGTTACCGCTTTGACAAATTCTTTGACTCCTTCACGTTCAGGAGCTAAAGCAATTTTTTTAATTAATCCACCAGAAGCTTCTTGCCATTCGTTAAATGTGTTTAAATCAGGGTCGCTGAAATAACTTGGGTTTTGGGCGCCTTTATGCTCAGGAGTGAAGAATGGGCCTTCAAAATAAATCCCTTGAACCTTGGCACCAGGTACTTCTTGATAGACTTCGCCAATTGTTTTAGCAACCGCTAATAAACGTTCCTTGGTTGAGGTTAACGTTGTTGGTAAAAAGGAAGTCACGCCACAAGAAAGCAGGCCCTCTGACATTACTTTCAAACCTTCAGCATCGTTATCCATCACATCATGGTTTAAAAAACCATGAATGTGGGTATCGACTAGGCCGGGGGCAATCCACTGTCCTGTGTAATCAATGATTTCAACTTCACCTGTCGGTACTGCTTGATAAAAATCACCGAAAAAACCATCGGTAATTTCTAAATAACCTGGCCCTTTAACATCACTTGGATAAAAAAATTTGTCTGCATAGATAAACCGTTTCACGCTTCATCATCCCTTCAATTCCATTGATATGTACCCCTATAAATTACTCCTAAAAGTAAAAATAGTCAACAAAAGGTCTACACCATTTATGTCGCAGTGACAATTTTTTTCAGCTGCAAGGACAGCTTGTGGTATTTGTCAGCTTTATCAATATTTCCCTGGAAAGAATAATAATCCCGCTTTAATTCAAATAACTGATCGACGAAATAATAACTATTTTTTTTGTGGGCCAAATCTAAGCCCTTATCAATCATTTCCATCGAGGTCTCATAATAGCCTTGTTTTTGCAAAAAACTCGCGTAGTTAAAGAAGATTTTGATTGATTCAGCCGCTGCTCGCTCATTAGGTATGTCAGCGAACAATTCGACGCTTCTGCTCATATAATATTCGGCTTTATCACTCTTGCCCATTTCAGCATAAACTTTCCCTGTACAGCTGATTAGCTGCACATCTTCGTCTTTTGCACTCAGATGACTTACATTTCCAATGTAATTTAAGCCAGTTTTCAAATATTTAAGAGATTTCTCTAAATTACGATGCAGATAATATTCGCAACTTCCCATATAATAGTAAAAAAGTAAGAATTCTTTTTCACTAAATAAAAAATCGATGATGTTTGATGAGGAAATTTTAATAGATAATTCTTGAAAGCGGTTGTGGCGATACAAGTCGGCAAATTGTTCAAAAAGCATCACGTTGTCAGTTTTTTCAAAGACGTTGTGATTGACAACTTGATCGATAGAAACCCCTAAGCGGTCACACAATTGCTGAACTACTAGGACATTCGGCAGTTCAATATCCCCTTCAATTCGACTGAGGACACTTTGGGAACAAATATTTTCACAAAGCATTTTTTGGGTCATATTGCGTTCTTTTCTAATTTTTCTCAAGACTTGACCTAAAGATTTTTCCACAAAATTTCCCCCTTTTTAAAATTATGCGAATTCGCATTTTGTTATCATAATACTTTATATCATAATAATGTCAAGGTAAATGAATAGTCATATTATTTTTTTAAGGTTGAGGTGGTTGAGATGTCCGAAACATACGGTCAAAAAGTAACATTTAACTTGGAGAAAGCAAAACATTGCGGCTACATTGAAAAGGAGTATGAAAATTCTTATTTAGTCCATGTAAACGATCCATCCGCAGATATGGTAGAGAAGTATACCAATCGCATGATTGTTTCAAAAAAGAATTGCGAGCTAATTGCGGATAAAGCCGTGTAGCTTTTCACATTTGTCAAAATCCAAAAAGGCCATAACACTTGTCGAACTTAAGGAGTTCTTCAGGTTGTCTGTAATGCATCATAACAGACAACCTGAAAGGAATTCTGACAGCCGACTCGCTGTTATGGTCTTTTCTTTGTTTAACGATGCTTTTGTTTATAGGTACTTAAAAATTCCGCCATCTTATCCATCGTCAATTTTAAATCCTCCATCCGAGGCAGGTAAACAATTCTAAAGTGATCAGGTGTCTGCCAATTAAAGCCGCCCCCGTGAACCATTAAAATATGGTGTTTATGCAAGAAGTCTAAAATAAATTGTTCGTCATCGACAATATTGAAGCGGGCTGTATCGATTTTAGGAAAGATATAAAAAGCTGCCTTGGGTTTGACTGCGGAAAGCCCCGGGATGCTTTGAATCGCATTATAGACGTATTCCCGCTGCTCATAAATTCGGCCTCCCGGCAATAATAGCTCGTCAGCACTCTGATAGCCTCCGAGAGCCGTTTGAATAATTTGTTGGGATAAAACATTTGAACAGAGCCGCATTGACGACAGCATGTTTAACCCCTCAATATAGCCCTGCACATTTTTTTTATTGCCGCTCAAGACCATCCAGCCCACTCTAAAGCCGGCTACCCGATGAGACTTAGATAAACCGCTAAAGGTCACCACAAATAAATCAGGGGCCAGAGTTGCAATCGGAATATGTTTAAAGCCGTCCATAATCATCCGGTCATAGATTTCATCAGAATAAATGATCAATTCATTTTCCCGGGCAATTTCAACAATGCCCTCTAAAATTTCTTTTGGATAAACAGCTCCCGTTGGATTATTAGGGTTGATAATCACGATGGCCTTCGTATTGCTGGATACTTTTTTGCGAATATCTGCTAAATCAGGAAACCATTCTGCCTCTTCATCACAAATATAATGCACCGGTGTGCCACCTGCTAAAGAAACAGAGGCCGTCCACAAAGGATAATCCGGCATCGGCACCAAGACTTCATCGCCAGTGTCTAATAAGCCCTGCATCGACATTGTAATTAACTCGCTGACACCATTACCTGTGTAAATATCATTAATCGTAACATTGGGAAATTTTAATAATTGATAATATTGCTCAATCGCTTTTCGTGCAGAAAAAATCCCTTTAGAATCAGAATAGCCTTCTGACTCTCTGACATTCAAGATGAGATCTCTAACAATTTCATTTGGCGCATCAAAGCCAAATGGTGCAGGATTCCCAGTATTTAATTTTAAAACGCTGATGCCTTCTTCCTTCATTCGATCGGCTTCGTCTAAAACCGGTCCCCGCACATCATAGCTGACATGCTCTAGTTTTTGTGATTTATCAAAATTACGCATAAGGCATCCCTCTCTGAATCTTTTATTTTTACCTTTTCAAAATTTTCTTTAGTAAGATTAAATTACCTCGAACACAAGGATTTTGCAATTAAAATTCTGAAAAACAAACTTATTTTAAAAAAAGACCCTCATCAATAGCTGATTGAGGGTCTTATTCAAACACATTTTTAAGCAAATTGTGTTGAGGGTAATCTTTTATTCGAACGATGATTTCTTTTCAGCAGAATCAGAATCCGCTGCTTTAGTTTCTTCTGTTGCAGAATCTTCATCAAAGGTTGCCTCTGTCAAATCAGTGGCGGTGTTTGCCGCTTGCTCCGCAGTTTCTGATTGGCTTTGAAATTCCTCTGTATCAGAATTTCCAATTGTCTCAACAGTGTCTGAGTGTTGACTAGTTTCCTCAGCCGACTCTTTCTTTTCAGCGGTTGGTTGGTTGAAGGAATAAGATGGTTTTTCAAAAATTCCTGTTGGCTCAGATTCTTCTTGAGTTTCAACAACCGTTTCTGTAATGACTGGAGCTTTTGGAGTTTTTGAAACTTCTGTAACTACTGATTCGTTTGATTGGTTTACTGATTCATTGAACTTATTATCATTCTGAGGTACTGGGTGAAAAACTGGCTTTGCAGTTAGCTCGCTATTGGTATATTTTCTTTTCTCAAAATAAATCTCATCAAAGAAAGCTGCTTCTGACGTGTAATAATAAGGCATCACATAGAAACTAGCAAAGCCTAAGCTATAGGCTTGTGCTAAAAACCACCAGAAGAAGGAGAGATTAAAAATTAAATATTCAATCTTATAGCCCCGCATTAATTCTTCACTCAGGGCAATTGCCTTAGAGGAATTCAAATCAGGTTCTCGTTTTAATAGATAGTTGGTCATGCTGTAGCTGGCTGTTTTAACTAGGCCAGGAATAACAAACAAAAAGCTCCATAAGGTAGTAAAGATGGCAATCTTAACATTTGACCAAAGAACAACCCCGAATTGCTTGCGGATTTTCTTGAGGCTATCTTTAAAATTGAAGTTCTCACCATCAATAGTATCAATCCCCGTCCAGCGTAACAGTGGAACATAAACACAACTATACACCAGTGACACGGCAATGATAAAAGCAATAAAGATAAAGCTGATGAAAAATGATAAAAATGGGTTGCTGCGGCGTGGCATTTCCGTGTAACCGGACTCTGGGAAATAAGGTTCAAAATCATTGTTCATCGGTGACACTTGATTCAAGGTCGGTGCTGAACCTGGTAGCTGATAGCTATTACCCTCAAGTGAATAACCTAAGTAATCTTCCCACGCTTCATCATAGCTATAATAATAGGCATCTAAAGTCCCTTCATTGAAATCATCCGAGCCTAAATATTGCACAGGCCGACCTTCAATATTGGCTAAAATTGCTTGGTCTGAAGATAAGGTGCCCCAATACTCGGTACCATCTTCTTGGTCCTGCCAGCCCTGCAAATAACCAGCTTGATAACCTAAGGCATAGCCGTAGTTATATGCCGGCGTATAGGAAGATTCTTCATAGGTGTAATAATCATCGTCCCAATAGTCATCCCAAAAATCGCTGTCGTAATCCTCTTCGTAATAACTATCCTCATAGCCGCTGGAATAATTATCCGTATAACTTAAGACACTAGCGATTCCCAAAAATATAAAGGAAAAAAAGAAAGTGATTGCCATAATTGCAAAAGGAATGATAATAAAAACACTCCATTTACCATATTTTCCCTTTAAGGAACGTTGTGCTAGTTCCTTCAGCTCTTTTCTTAACATTCAAGCGCCCTCCTGCTGCGTGATTTCAAAAAACATTCTTTTATAAAGATAATTATACCTCATTTTGAATGTAAGTAGTTAGTCGGACCATCGCATCTGTTAAATTTTCCATTGATGCAGCGTAACTAATTCTGACATAGCCCTCTGCCTCTGGACCAAAAGCGATACCGGGGATAATTGCCAGCCCAACTTTTTCCGCTAAATCCAAACAAAATTTCATTGAGTCCTGAGTTTGACCCACAGGAATTTTTGCAAAAATATAAAAGGCGCCATTAGGATGGGCAATTTCAAAACCCAGTGGTGTCATTTGGCGAATTAAAAAATCCCGCCGTTTGATATATTCTGTTTTCATTTCCTGAGCATCATTGATGCCCTCAATCAAGGCTTGCACGGCCGCCTTTTGCGAAATCGTCGAAGCCGCTGTCACTAAATATTGATGAACCTTCATCAATTCAGCCGTCAGCTCCTGTGGGGCAAAGATAAAGCCAATGCGCCAGCCAGTCATTGCATGGGATTTTGACAAGCCGTTGATTAAAATTGTTTGTTCTCTTAAATATTCAGCAATTGACACATGCTGCCCTTCATAGGTCAGCTCGCTGTAAATTTCATCGCTGATAACAAAGATATCATATTTTTTTAATGTTTCAGCTAGCGCCTGAACCTCTTCGCGATTATACGTCACACCTGTGGGATTACTAGGATAATTTAAAATAATTGCTTTCACCTGCTCACCATGAACTGCCATCGCTTGATCAATCATCGCTGGAGATAAAATAAAATCATTTTCCGTTGTATCGATATAAATCGGCTCCGCATTCGCTAGTGTAATCACTGGCTCATACCCTGGATAAATCGGCGCCGGCAATAACACTTTATCGCCGGGTTGCAAAATTGCCAGCAAGCTAGCAGAAATCGCTTCGGTTGCACCGACTGTTACGAGGACTTCATTTTGTGGATTGTAGTCCACAGCATATTTTTCTTTTAAAAAGGCCGCTGCCGCTGTTCTGACATCAATCAAACCAGACATGCCAGTATAATGGGAAAAGTTATCCGAAATAGCCTGTGCTCCAGCTTCTTTTACATGATTTGGCGTATTAAAATCCGGCTCCCCCAAAGTTAATTTTAAAATATTCGGGATATCTGTGACTTGCTCGTCGAAACGGCGAATCAAAGACACTTGGATTTTATCCACCTGCGGATTAAAACGCTGTGTTAAATTATTCATCATTTAGCCTACCTTTTCCTGCTTAAATTTTCAGTTTATTGTACCATATTTCCAGCAATATGAAATTTCAATTGGGGAAATTTCTACTTTTCTTTTTAAATACTCATTTTATTCTTGCGAAAAGCTCTGTTTATGGGGCATAATAGACAAAAACATGGAGGTCTTCTTATGCGCGGTATTCGAAAAACTGAGCCTTACACAGCTGGCGAACAGCCTAATTTCACGGATATGATTAAACTCAATACCAATGAAAATCCCTACCCACCATCACCAAAAGTCAAAAAAGCTTTACAAGATTTTGATTATGATCAATTAAAACGTTACTCTTCACTGGACCAACGACCACTAAAAGAAGCTTTAGCCGAAAAATTTCAGCTTGCTCCAGAAAATTTTATTATCGGTAACGGCTCCGATGAAGTTCTTGCGTTTTGCTTTTTGGCTTTTTTTAATAGCGAGTATCCGGTGCTCTTTCCGGACATCACCTATGGCTTTTACCCTGTCTGGGGAGACCTTTTCAAAGTCCCGATTCAGTTAATCCCCTTACGAGAAAATTTTAAAATCAATTTAGCTGACTACAAAACGGAAAACGGCGGAGTCATTTTGACAAATCCAAATGCGCCAACGGGGGACTATCTGTCTGTAGCTGACATCGAAAAATTTTTACAAGCAAATACTGAGTCAGTTGTCGTAGTCGACGAAGCTTATATTGATTTTGGCGGCACTTCCGTAATGCCGCTAATTGACAACTACCCTAATTTGGTTGTGGTGCACACCTTATCTAAAGGAGTTTCTTTGGCTGGTCTGCGTGTGGGTTATGCTGTAGCCCAGCCGACTTTAATTCAGGTTTTAGAAGGAGTTAAATCATCCTTTAATCCATATTCTGTTGATAGCCTGGCAGAAACTTTAGCAACGGCTGCCATTGAAGATGGTGAGTATTATCAAAACCTGCAAACACAAATTAGTGCAACCCGAGAAGCCTTTTCAAAAGATCTTTTAAAGTTAGATTTTGAAGTGCTCCCCTCTCTGGCAAATTTTGTCTTTGCCAAGCCGACTAAAATCTCTGCAGAAAAACTTTTTAACGAACTAAAGGCTCAGCATGTTTTTGTTCGCTATTTTAAGCAAGAACGTTTAAAAGATTATTTGCGTATTTCGATTGGGACTCCTTCAGAAATGACTAGAGTTACTCAAATTATTCAACAATTGCAACTGTCAGACGACTAAGCTTAATTTTACTTCAGCAAAGAATCTAAAAAAAACTCTTATGCAACTACTAATAGACAGCTACATAAGAGTTTTTTTCAAGAACAGAATTAATTAAAGCCTACTAACCTTATTCCACTCCGAGAAAGTACAATTTTTTGATAATGATTTTTTCAATTTGTTGCGCTTCAGGATCCAGCTCACCAACGATTTCTAGCGTTAAGTTCGGCCATTTCCAAGAACGATAAATAATTTTACCTGTTTCTGAAAGCTCTTGAATCATTTCTGTTAAACTCTGGTCAACATCTCTGCGGCTGACAAAGCCGTAGCCAACTAAGATATTGTCCATATTTTCAAAGCCAATTTTAGTTTCTTTGACTAAAGAATCCTTAACAGCTTCCTGCAATTTTTCTAGTAATTGCTGCTTACTGATTGTTGTCTTTTCGGCCTTCAAAGCTTCCAACTCTTCGACTAATTTTTCATATTGGTCTTTGGTGACCATCACGCCAGCAACTTTTTCCCGATTAAATATATATACCCCTGTACCTTCTTTACGGGCTTGCTCAAAAACCTCCATCGGTGACCGTTTCACTTCAGTGATGGAAGATGTGGGAACTTCTAATTTCTTTAACTCCATAAAACCCACGTACCCCTCTCAAAATTATCTTAGCCAATTATAGCATAAGAATCCGTGACTGGCAGAGTTTTTTGACTTAAAAAAACTTTTTAAAGTCTTTTTTCTAAAAACAAAAAGAAAGCCAGCTGATTGTTAAACAAATTGACTATTTGCGTAAAGCCTTAGTCATTTTACGGATACTTTTTACTTGCACAAAAGATAATTAAAAAATCTTTGACAGTAAGTTTACCGTAAACTATTTATTTAGACACGAAGAGCTAGCTCACATAACTTTTTATATTTTGCTGCGATTTAAACTCAAAGAATTTAACAAAACACTGACAGAGCTAAAGGCCATTGCCCCACCTGCAATAATCGGATTCAAAATACCAAAAGCGGCAAAGGGAATGCCAATCGTATTGTAGATAAAAGCCCAGAACAGATTTTGTTTAATTTTCCACAGGGTTAGTTGCGATAATCTCACCATTTTACTGAGGGATTTCAAATCACCATTCATAATGGTGACATCTGCTGTTTCCATGGCAATATCTGAGCCTGTCCCCATGGCGACGCCAATATCAGCTAAGGCTAGAGCTGGCGCATCGTTAATGCCATCGCCAACCATTCCAACTAAATCACCATTTTTTTGCAATTCCCCGACATAATTGGCTTTATCTTCTGGCAGCACTTCAGCAAAAATTTGTTCTGCTGTCAGTCCGACTTGCTGACCAATATATTGTGCAGCAGCCCGATTATCGCCTGTCATCATATAGACCTTAATTCCTCGATTTTGCAATGAGGCAATAGCCTCTTTTGAGGAAGCTTTAACTTGGTCGGCAACCGCAATCATTGCCAAGACTTCTGTTTGGTTGGCGAGAAACATCACCGTTTTACCCATGCTTTCTAGTTCTTGATATTGATTAAATGCTTGAGTTAATTGGATATCTAATGAATCTAATAGACGGACAGTCCCTGCAAAATACGTTTCCCCATTGATTGTCCCGCTGATGCCTTGTCCAGGTAAACTGCTAAAGTTTTCTACTGAAAAATCTTGCGAAAAGTTTTTTTCTTCAGCAAAATTAACAATCGCTTTAGCCAATGGATGTTCTGATTGTTTCTCCATTGCTGCAAAAATTTCTAACTCCACTTGGCCGCCAACTGTATCAGTAACAACCGGTTTGCCTTCTGTAATCGTTCCCGTTTTATCTAAGACGATACTAGACAAATGTGCAGCGCCCTCCAACGCTTGACCGCCTTTAATCAAAATTCCTTGCTTAGCCCCTAAACCAGTTCCTACCATAATCGCTGTTGGCGTTGCCAAGCCTAAGGCACACGGACAAGCAATGACTAAAACAGAGACCGCATGAATTAAAGCTGTCTGCCAATCGACTAAAAAGCCGGTAACTAAAAGCGTCACCAACGCAATTCCTAAAACAACTGGAACGAAAATGCTAGAAATACGGTCGGCAATCTTTTGAATGGGCGCTTTACTCCCCTGTGCTTCCTCCACCATTCGAATAATTTGCGAAAGAACTGAGCCTTCACCGACTTTCGTTGCTTTTACCGTCAAGCTACCATTAGTGTTGATAGTCCCACCAAAAACATTATCAGAAACCTGCTTTTCAACTGGCAAGCTTTCACCCGTCAACATGCTTTCATCAATAGCAGACTGTCCTGCCACCAAAATGCCGTCAACTGGAATTTGTTCGCCGGGTTTTACTAAAACTAAATCAGCGGTTTTGACCTGTTCAATCGGCAGTTTGACCTGCTGTCCATTTATTAAAACGGTCGCTTCTTTGGCTTGTAGGGCCATCAATTGCTTGATTGCATTGCCGGTTTTATTTTTAGCCGCCTGTTCTAAATATTTACCTAAAAGAATCAAAGTGATAATCATCGCACTGCTTTCAAAATACAGTTCCGTGTAATTTTCGCTGAAAAAACCATTATAAACACTTAATAAGTAGGCAGCGGAGGTCCCCATCGCCACCAACACATCCATGTTTGGTGCTAGCGTCTTTAAAGCGTGGTAGGCCCCTTTATAAAAGCGGGCTCCAATCCAAAATTGGACAGGAGTTGCCAAGACCAACTGAACAATTGGTCGATGGAAAAACATAACAATTCCGCTGTGATTGCCTAGAAGCATTAAAATCATCGAAATCATCAAAGGTGCAGTCAAAATTGTACTGACAATTAAATCACGTTTCATTTTTGCCACATAGGCTTTTTTCTCAGCCGCAATTTGCTGCTTATGGGCATCATCGTATAAAATCGCCCCATAGCCGATGTTTTCGACTGTCCCGATAATCTGCTCAGTACTTAAATCCTCTGCAAATTGGACTGTTGCTTTTTCGGTTGCTAAATTAACTGTCGCAGTTGTGACACCTGGCGTACTATTTAATTCTTTTTCCACTCTTGCCGAACAATTAGCACAGGTCATCCCTGTGATGACAAAAGTTTCTGTCTGGCTGCTCATTATAAGACCTCAGTTGCATACCCGACTTCTGTCACTTTATCGGCAATGGCTTGCGGGCTCACTTGACTTTCATCAAACTTAACCACCCCGTTTTCTTTTTTCAGATTAATTTTGACTTTTTCAATTCCCGGCAGGCTATTGATCCCTTCTTCCACACGAGCTACACAATGCTTGCAGGTCATTCCTTTAATTGCAAATTCTTTTTTCATGATAATTCCTCCATTTTTTTGTTTAAGCTGAATGATGGGAGCATTCACATTGTCCCGGAATACAATTGCAGGCAATCGTTTCCTTAGCAACTTTTTGCTCCAATAATTCTTTTAGCTGATCGATATCTGCTTGGGTTAACTCCGCTTGATCGACTAATTCTGATAAGGTTTGGCCAATTCGTTTGGCGCAAATATGGGAAAATAGATTTTCGGTTGCACTCCTAACAGTCGCTGATTCGCTGACAGCTGGATGATAAATAAATTTCTTGCCGACCTGCTCTGTCCAGACGACTTCTTTTTTAACTAATCTCCCCAAAAGTGTTTTGATTGTGGCCGGCTTCCAGTCCTTAGAATCCCCCAGCACGCCGATAATTTCTTGAGCACTGGCTTGTCCTAATGTCCAAATAACCCGCATGACTTCCCATTCAGAGTCGCTGATTTTTATTTGTTGATTGATTTGATCTAAAACGGGCATCTCGCACCTCCTCTGTTTACAATAGTAATCTTAAGATATTTTTAGTTTACAACTGTAATCAATAAAAGTCAATAAAAAAAATCAGGTTTCCCTGACTTTTTTATTGAATCAGATTATTCGGCTAATTCTTTATTTTTACCACGACGGGCAATAAATGGTAGCAACATACCTAACGCGATTAAAACTAACGGTGTGACAATGTTGGTTCCTAATTGGAAAATCCAACCTTGCGGGTCAACAGCATAATCGATTTTAGGAATCATCCCTAAAATACAAGCGAAGGCTGTAAAAGCAAAACACCAAGCCCCGAAGATAAAACCAACTTTTGGATTTTTAACAAATTTATATTCTGAATTAAATTCTTTGTAGGCTTTATTTAACAACATATAGGCTAAGAAGACCCACATATAACGCATCGGCATTACAACCGAATTTAAATTCGTCAACCAAGACACGATATGATTAAAATCACCAATACCAATCATTGGCAGCATGATAATAATGCTGACTAAAATACCCGTTAACAAGTAACCATTTTTCAATGTACCTTTTTTGGTTCGTTTTCTTAACCAAGCGGGAACAAATTGCGAATCAGCATCGTTTAATAAAATTTTCAACGGTGCATCAATTGAAAAAGCTAGCGCGGCAATTTGGCCAACGCCGTTAGTCAAGGCATAGATAAACATTAAAGCATTGCCTAGATGATAATGATTGCCTAAAATTTGGAAGGCTGCATAGGCACCATTGGCCATCAAATCTTCAGGAATTGCTGAGCTAGTGAAGAGCATGCCCATGGCCACAGAGCCCAATACCGCACAAATTCCGACCATTGCTGCTAAAAGAATCATCCCTTTAGGAAACTCTTTGGCAGGATTTTTAGTTTGGTTAACATATGGAGAAATTTTTTCGGCCCCACCAACGGCAAATACTAACATAGAAACTGTTGTAAAATAACCTAAGTCAAAGGTTGGAATATACGTTTTGACGTTGGTCATCTCTGGCGTTGCCACTGTAAAATCACCAATAAACGGAGCAGTCGCTGCTAATAAAATAAATAATAATGACATGACGAACATGGCTGTCCCGGCAATTCCACCGATAAATTTTAAAACGGACAGGCCTTTTGTTGACAGGTATAAAAACGCTAAGAAAATTACTAGTGAAGCTAAAGAAATCATCCCCACCGACATACCAGCTAGCATCGTGCCATCGCCTTTAATAGCCCAGCCGAGGGCAATCATAATCGCCTGTGGCTTTTGTGCCAAATAAGGAATGTGCACTACCCAATATGTCCATGCAGCGTAGTAAGCTAAGCGTTTTGAGTGAGATGTTTTTTCCACCCAAGAGCTGACCCCACCGTCACTGTCTTTAAAAGCTGAACCTAGTTGGCCAACAATTAAAGCATATGGAACAAAATACAATACCAGAATCAATATCCATGATGTGACCACTGATATCCCTTGTTGTGCATAGTTATTGACAACATTTCCCATGCCCCAAACCATGTTAAAGGCAATAAATGCTACCGAAAACCAGCGCAGCTGTTTATCATTCATGTGTTTCTCCCCTTAAAAATGCAAATAAGTACAAAACAATTTTACAGCAGTATAGACCACTAAAACAGCTTCTCAATAACTATCTGGCAATAAATTTAGTTTCCCTTCATTTTCATTCGACTTAATCTTGTAAAGTAACCATTCAATTTTAATTTTTCCGTCACTTTTTAGCCATAAAAAATAAAAAACGCCGACTTATCCTTGATAAGCCAGCGTTTAATTATGAGCAAGGTTTCTGCTTAGAAATTGAAAAAAAGTTTATCTGAAGGTTATTTTCTAATCTTTTGTTCTTAACGCCCGCATGGCATTTAAAACGGCTATTAGAGTAACGCCGACATCAGCAAAGACGGCTGCTCCCATTGAAGCAAAACCAACAGCTCCTAAAGCTAAGACTAACACTTTGATACCGATTGAAAAAATAATGTTTTGTTTGACAATTCGCAATGTTTTTTTAGAAATGGCAATCGCTTTTGGTATTAGTGAAGGTGCGTCATTCATAATCACGACATCAGCTGCTTCAATCGCTGCATCACTACCTAAGCCACCCATCGCAATGCCTAAATCAGCACGAGCTAGCACCGGAGCATCATTCATGCCATCGCCGACAAAAGCAATCTTTTGATTATCTGCCATCAGTTCTTCTAATTTTTCAACTTTTCCTTCAGGTAACAAATCCCCATATACTTGATCGATGCCTAATTTTTCAGCAATCGCAGTCCCGACCTTTTGATTATCCCCGGTCAGCATGACTGTTTGCTTGATGCCGGCTTGATGTAATTGTTGGATGCTTGTTTGGGCATCCGCTTTTACTTCATCGGCAATAATCAAATAACCTAAATAGTCGTTATCTTCAGCGAGATAAATAATTGTTCCGACTGTGGTGACTTTGGGTACTAAAATACCTAACTCTTCCATCAATCGCAGATTACCTGCGGCGATTCTTTTTTGATTGATTGTAGCCAACACGCCAGCTCCAGAAATTTCTTGAATATCTTCAACTGGTAATAGCTCGCCTTGATAAGCCTTTAAAATTGAAAGGGCGATTGGATGACTGGAATTTGCCTCAACACTCGCTGCTAATCTTAGAAAATCTTTTTCAGGCAGACTAGTCGCAATCTCTTGGACTTCAAAAACACCTTTGGTTAACGTGCCTGTTTTATCAAAAACAACTGTTTCCACTTGAGAAAGCAGTTCTAAATAATTACTGCCTTTGACTAAGACACCTGCCTTGCTGGCCCCGCCAATTCCGCCAAAGAACGTCAATGGTACTGAGACCACTAATGCACAGGGACAAGAAATAACCAAGAAGGTCAATCCGCGATAAATCCATTCAGACCACGCTTGTTGAAATAGTAACGGTGGTACGACAGCCAACAAAAGTGCCAAAATAACTACAACGGGTGTGTAAATGCGGGAAAATTTCGTAATAAAATTTTCCGCTGGCGCTTTTTTGCTGCTGGCATTTTCAACTAAATCTAAAATTCTGCTGACCGTTGAATCCGCAGCATTTTTTTCAACTGTGATCTGAATAACGCCCGTTTGATTCACAAAACCGCTCAGAATTTGATCGCCAACTACTAATTTCCGCGGTACGGCTTCTCCCGTCAAAGCCGAGGTATCCACCATTGTTTCTCCATTGGAAATAATTCCATCCAATGGAACTCTTTCACCTGGTTTGACAATAATTTCTGCACCGACTGCAACCTCTTGCGGCGGGACCTCTTGTTCACCAGTCGCCGTCCTAAGATTGGCATAATCAGGACGAATTGCCAACAAGCCTTTAATCGATTTACGAGATTTTCCGACCGCCACACTTTGAAATAACTCGCCGACTTGATAAAAAAGCATAACCGCCACGGCTTCTGGATATTCACCAATTAGCATTGCGCCAATTGTTGCAACCGCCATTAAGAAATGTTCATCGAACACTTGCCCCTTGATAATATTACGGGCAGCCGTCAACACAACATCGCCACCAATGAATCCATATAGGAGCAAGAAACCAATCAACCTTGGCAAATCATTTAAATTAGCGAGACTTAAAATAATTAATGCAACAAATGAAAGAGCTATCCGCCAGATATCTTTTTTCAAATGGCTGTCATCATGTTGGTGCCCATCAGATTGTTGACTTAAATCAATCATCTCAACATCTGGTTCTAACTCATGAATAATCGTTTGCGCTTGTTTTTCCACCTTAGCAAAGTCTTCGGCAGGACAAGTAATTGCCATCTTTGTTTGCACAAAATTAACCGTTGCTGCTTGTACGCCATCAATTTTTTTGACCGCTGTTTCAATTTTTGCAGCGCAATTACCACAGTCTAAATTTTTCAACTCATATGTTTTTTCCATCTGACTAACCTCCTTAAAACCTTTACATGAATTTATCTTCATGTATATAATAAATGAATCGCCATTCATATGTCAAGTCTTTTTGTGCTTTTTTTCAAAAATAGTTTGACAGATGAGCTGCAAAAATTTACTATATAAAAAGTGATGAAATTATTTTTAATTGATTGCCAGTAAATCCGCAGAAGTGGTGGAACGGCAGACACGCTATCTTGAGGGGGTAGTGAGCACACGCTCGTGCGGGTTCAAATCCCGTCTTCTGCATTTGTAAAGTTGTTGGCAATTGTCAGCAGCTTTTTTCTTTTATTAGGAGGGTTAGAAAATGAAGGAGCAACCCGAAGAACCTCAAGAAGATAAACAAGATGGCTTTTATAGTTTATTAGGAATGCTGACTGGTTTGCTGATTGCTCTAGCCACCAGTAATTTTCCCTTAGGACTTATGTTAGGTGTGATTATCAGCATTGCAATGGAATGGGCCCACAACCTTTATGCTCTCTACTTAAAAAATAAAGATGACCAGTAGATTTTACACAGACTACTGGATTTTTTTAACACCCAGTTAGCAGATTAAGAATTTTAGAAAATAGCCACAACAAAAAAACTTTCCCAATGATTGAGAAAGTTTTTTTCATGTACTTCAATTTAAATTGTTGCTCAAATTCACTGCCTTTTAACAAAAGAGTACGCATATCAGCAGAAAAATTCTTTCACCATTAGTCTTCCGGAAAATAGCTGTGATGATCGGCTTCCTTTGTATCGTCTTCAATCAAGCCACTTAAAGAACGTTCCAAGATTGACTTTCCTTTATTTTTTTCACTATTATTGCGCTTTTTGCCAATTTTTTTGTATTCGCTGCGGGTCATAGCGGTGGGTTCTTCGCTGTTGCCAAAACGTCGCACAGTTGGCTCTTCTTCTGTATCTTTGACTTGATAAGCAGCTGGTTCATTATCAAAAACTAAAAACGATTGGCTATCTTTCTTCATGGCCTTCAGTAGTTCATCATTCGTAAATTCATTTTCGACTTTATCAGTAATAACAGAAGCTGGCACATAGGTCGGCTCAAAAGTTGGCTCACTTGATTTAAAATTATAATCCTTGTGCATTTGAACTGAGGCATCATAAGGATCGCTATGGGCTCTGCGGACTACATAGCTCGCCCGACCAGGTCCCCGATTACCAAAAATATTGGTTTTACCAGTGCGAGTTTTTTCGGGGTACTGGGGTTTTGAATAGTCTGGCAAGTTTGCCCGGTGCTTTTCAATTTCCTTTTGCTGTTCAATGGACAGTCCAGCCCGCTCACTAATTCCTTTATTGTGCCGGCGATACGTCCGTTCTTCACTGGATCTAACCGGTTCATCAAAACGAACAGCCGACTCGGTGCGCAACGGCGGAACTACATCAGCTCTGACTTGATTTTCATAGCGGCGATTTTCATGAGGGGGAGCTGTAATCAGCGACTCTCCTCCACCAAAAATATCACGTTTTTCTCGATATATTTTTACCCCAGTCTCATCGTCGTAAGCGGGGAATCTAGCGTGTCTGCGTTTGACTTCGATTTTTTCTTCCATAGTTATAACCACCATTTTTTCTTATGTCCTTTTAATTTTAACATAACAATTGCGATTATTCTACAGCTAATCCTTTCAGATAAGGGCTTCATAATTTTTTAAATTTCATTTTTTTCAAAAGGAAAAAACAAAAAAGACTAGCTTGAAGTGACCTTAAAAAGTTAGAAATTTGCTCTGACTTTTGAGGTAGCTTCTTCAGCTAGTCTTTTTTATCAATATAGTGTTGCAATAAAATCTATTCATTCTTTAGGTATTTTTCTTTTCTAGTAGTTACTTTTTCAAGTAGCCAGCTTAAAAAGAAAGCTTATTTTTTTGAGTTATGAACGCAGTTAAATTTGCCCGTGCAAAATTCGGATAAATCTATTTTTATTCTGCAGCTAATGTAACGACAGCTGTTTCAGTGTCACCTTTTGCCGCATTTTCTAAAGCGGCGTCAGCTAAGACTTTAAAGTCTCCAGAAGAATGGGTGGCACCAGTTACTGCATCAATACTTGTTGTCGATTGTGTTTTAACCAATTCATCTTCTAAAGTTTTCATATATTCTTCAGGATAAGTCCCATTAGATGCTTCCATTTTTTCTTTGTATGATTCATCGGCAGTTTTCAAATTGCCGCTTTCGTCCTTCGCGTCAAAATCGACCATTGTAATTTTACCGTCAGCAATTGTCACCGTGACATATTCTTTGTAGCCATTGCTATAGTCACTTGCTTCAGCAGTGTATTCGCCGTCCTGCCAAGCTTCTGTAGTTGCATTAGTCGAGCTTTCTGTTGTGCTTGTTGCCATTGAAGAAGATTCCATAGAACTAGAACTGCTGGAAGCTGTTGAATTATCACTGCCGCAAGCCCCTAATAAAACTAGTGTTGCCAATGTTGCTATACCTAAACCAAGCTGTTTTTTCATATAAATCAGTTCCCCTCAAATAAATATTGTTATTTTACAAAGACCAGATTAGCACTTTGTGTCACAATCTTCAAATAAGATTTTTTGTGAAAATGAAATTTGACCACTCGTGAATTCACTTATAAAAACTTTCTATTTATAAGCTATCCCCATATTATGACAAGTGAAAAAAAGATACTTTTTGAAATTTTCACAAACCATCCTGTACTCTATCATTATTTTTTAATAAAACTATTTCGAAGGGTTTTCTTTGCTTAATCTCGATAAAATTTTAATGATTTAAATGCTAATTTCTCCATGAAAAAATCTAACAGAAGGAGCTTCTCATAATTTTTCTGAGAAGATGATGGAAAAGTTAAGACTTTGTTCAAAATTTTACGAAGTTGCTGGTCTATCTCAGGTAACTTGACAAGTTTGATGGCGCTGAAATCTGTCGTTATCCACTCGCTTAAGCTCGCTGCCTGTAAAAATACACTAGGACGCAGTTTAGTCCCCTTTCCCTTCGCAACTTTTTCAAAGATGTGCTCGACTTGATTGAAAAAATATTCTGGATTTACATCCCCAAGGAGCGTTTCAAAAGGTTCTAAAACCTTCGGAACAGCTTGGCCACTACCGCTGAAACTGAAATAATCCACCAATTCAGACTCATAATTAGCACGCTGAATCAGATGAAAAAAAAGCAGTCCGCTATCGTTGCCCGCCTGTCTCAATTCAAAAAAGTTTTGTTTTGTCTCGGTTAAAAACAAATAATCCTCAGTCAGCTGCTCTTGATAGAAATAATAGAGAAAGGCTGACTGCTCTTCAAGAGATATTTTTTTTAATGCTTCAATGACGGATAATAGCTCTGATGTTTCGTCTAATTTTTCAGCTGTTTTGACAACCGGAACTAATAAACGATAACGCCGGTCTTTTCTTTCAATCCAACCGGCCTTCACTGATGCCTCCAGCATTTTTTCAAAGCGTCCTTCAGAAAACTGCTGCTTTAGTTGTCTTAAAATAATCTCCTTTGCTCGATTCTCCCAAAGGTAATCAAAGAGCTGTGTTAATAATGGATCCGCTGCTAATTTTTGCAGCTCTTTATTTTGCGTTTGAATCTGAATTTCCATCTCATCACCTCAAAAAAACTGTGCCCAGCTGCTTATCTTCAAACATTTCTCCACAACTTTAAGTGTAAAACAGAGCTACTGCACAAGTTTTGTAAGTACTTGGCAGTTGAACATTTTCAACAAAAAAAGTCATCACCTTAAGGGAGAAACATTAAAAGATTACAGCTGTCGCACAGTCCAAATTTCCTTAATTAAATTGTTCAGTTAATTGTGGCACGATTTGTTTCTTACGGGAAACAACACCCTTTAAAAAGGCCCGATTGTCGACTAATTTGATGTTAAAGGCTTGTTCGACCTTATCTAAGTAATCGCCAATCACTAAAATTTCAGAGTCACTATCTAATATGTTGGTGATGATTAAGATAAACAAATCATAGCTGTTTTTAGCAATTTCAGCTGCCATCGCCGCTTCTAACTCACCTTGACGGTTAATCATCTCTTGTAAGTCGACAGTATTCACTTGGGCAATGCGGATAGTCTGGTCCCCCATTGGAAAACTCTTGGCATCTAAATCCAATAGTGTTTCAGCTGACTTATCCGCCAAATTAGTGCCAGCCTTTAACATCGCTAAGCCGTACGTGTCTAAATCAACATCGGCAATCTCAGCTAATTCTTTGGCAGCTGTCACATCTTCATCAGTACAGGTTGGTGATTTAAATAATAAAGTATCTGAAACAATCGCTGAGAGCATCATGCCAGCCACTTCTTTTGTGACAACGGCATTGTTTTCTTTAAACATTTTATAGACAATTGTACTTGTGCAGCCAACTGGTTCTGCCCGATAGTACAAAGGATTAGCTGTTTCAAAATTAGCAATCCGGTGATGGTCAACAACTGAAAGAATTTCAACTTCGGCTATATCGGTAACGCTTTGTTGGAATTCATTATGGTCGACTAGCATAACATTCTCAGTTTCATTGGCAACTGTCGTCACAACTCGGGGGGCTGGCACATTAAAGTAATCCAAAGCAAATTGAGTTTCTTCGTTTGGTGTATCTAAAGCGACTGCTTCAGTATCTTTACCCAAAGCATTTTGTAGGCTGCTGAAGGCAATTGCAGCGCCAATCGCATCTGTATCTGGGTTTTGGTGACCGAAAACTAAAATTTTTGACATGGAAAACGCTCCTTTGATTTTCATAAAATAGCTAAATTTTTTTAAATTAATCCTTCATTATCATAACAAAAAAAAAGACTAGCGACAATCATGGAATGACGTCAGAAAGCTAGTTTTTACTGCCTTCAAAACTTCATTCGATATCAGAAGCTAGTCTTTACATGTTTAACGAGATTGATACTTGGTATAGTCAGTAACGTGTAAAAGTTCGCGGGCATTCGTTACCCGGTCATCCGTTGGTGGTTCAATTCCCTCCAAAGGATATTTCAACTCTAATTCGTCCCATTTATATTTGCCCATCGTGTGATAAGGCAACACTTCTACCTTGTCCACATTATTCAAGGTTTTGATAAAAGTGTCCAGACGAATTAAAAATTCGTCGTAGTCGGTTCTCGTTGGTACTAATACGTGGCGAATCCAAACTGGTTTATCAATTTCAGATAAATAGTTTGCCATGTCTAAAATATTGTCGTTGCTTTGGCGAGTCAAACGTTTGTGACCTTCATTGTCGATATGTTTAATATCAAACAATAATAAATCTGTGTAGTTCATCAGCTCATTGAACTTGCCGATAAAAGGCTCGTCTCGTGTAAAGGGTTTGCCACAGGTGTCAATCGTTGTATGGATGCCTTCTGCTTTAGCTTTTTTAAACAGGTCGATTAAAAAGTCCAGCTGCAATAAAGGTTCTCCGCCGCTGACAGTGATGCCCCCTTTAGCACCCCAATAGGAACGATATTTTAAGGCCTCAGATAATACTTCATCGGCTGTCACCTCACGGCCGCCTTCACCAATTTTCCAAGTATCCGGATTGTGGCAAAATTCGCAGCGCATCTTACAGCCTTGAGCGAACACAATAAAGCGGACGCCAGGCCCATCGACGGTCCCAAAGTTTTCCGTTGAATGAATTCGGCCTACTATTTTTTCAGTCATATCTCATCGCATCCCATCTATAATCAATCAGAATTGCTTCTGAAGAAAGTCGTCATTTTTTTCTTTATGTAACAATAATTGAAGGATAACACGAATGAAACCTGCAATCAAAAAAACTGCCTCTTCAGCGAAAGCTATTCAACTGAAGAGGCAGCACTATTTAGACTAATAAATCTTAAAGTCTGTCGTGGGAAGTTCTAGCAATCACGTCAGCTTGTTGTTCAGGAGTTAAGTCACGGAATTTAACAGCATAACCTGATACCCGGATAGTTAAGTTAGGGTATTTTTCAGGGTGAGCTTGCGCATCCAATAACAATTCGTTCGTAAATACGTTCACGTTCAAGTGGTAGCCACCTTTGTCAAAGTAGCCGTCCATTACATTGCGTAGGTTGTTGATGCGAGTTTCTTCGTCTTTACCTAAGCCGTTTGGATTGATTGTTTGAGTATTTGAAATACCATCTTGAGCGTTAGTATATTCTAAACGAGCTGTTGAATTCAATGAAGCCAATAAGCCGTTCTTTTCACCTAAGAATTTGCCGTCTTGATAACTTGGGTTGGCACCTGGTGCTAATGGTTTGCCAGCACGACGTCCATCAGGAGTGTTACCAGTTGCTTTTCCGTAGACCACGTTTGAAGTGATGGTTAACAATGACAATGTTGGCATTGAGTTACGGTAAGTGTGTTGACGGTTGATTTGGTCCATGAAGTATTTCACGATCCAGTTTGCCATTGCATCCGCTTCTTCGTTATCGTTTCCGTAAGTTGGGAACTCGTTTTGCGGGATGTAATCAATTGCCATGCCGTCTTCATCACGAACAACTTGAACATTGCCGTGTTTGATTGCCATGATTGAATCAGTTGCGTGAGAGATACCAGCAATTCCTGTTGCAAAAGTACGTTTCAAATCGCTGTCCATCAATGCTAATTGTGGAGCTTCATAAGCATATTTGTCATGCATGTAATGAATCACATTTAAAGTATTCACATAAAGTTCAGCTAACCAGTCTAAGATATCTTTGTAACGATCCATGAAAGCTTCGAAATCAATTGTATCACCAGTCATTGGACGATATTTAGGAGCAACTTGTGCTTTAGTTTTTTCATCCACGCCGCCGTTAATTGCATATAAAACAGCTTTTGCTAAGTTCGCACGAGCGCCAAAGAATTGCATGTCTTTACCCATAACTGTTGCAGATACACAACAAGCGATGGCAGTGTCATCAGAACCCCAGTGAGTGCGTAATAAGTCATCATTTTCAAATTGGATAGATGAACTTTCTTTCGCAATTTTAGCAGAGTAAGTTCTGAAGCCTTCTGGTAAATGAGAAGAATACAAAACAGTCAAGTTTGGTTCTGGAGAAGGTCCCATGTTTGTCAATGTGTGTAAGATCCGGAAGTCATTTTTAGTAACTAATGAACGGCCGTCAAGACCCATACCAGCGATTGATAAAGTAGCCCAGATTGGGTAACCAGAGAATAATTGGTTGTATTCAGGCGTCCGAGCAAATTTAACCATTCTTAATTTCATGATTAAATGGTCGATTAATTCTTGTGCTTCAAATTCAGTAATCGCACCATTGTCTAAGTCACGTTGGATGTAGATATCTAAGAAAGCAGAAATCCGTCCAATTGACATTGCTGCACCATTTTGAGATTTGATAGCGCCAAGGTAACCGAAGTATAACCATTGGATAGCTTCTTGAGCGTTTGCTGCTGGGCGAGAAATATCAAAGCCGTAAGAAGCAGCCATTTTCTTCAAGTCGTTTAAGGCACGGTATTGCTCCATGATTTCTTCACGAAGACGAATCACGTCATCGGTCATTACTTTATTACCAGTATTGTCATGGTCTTTTTTCTTTTCAGCCATTAAGTAATCAATTCCGTATAAAGCAATCCGACGATAGTCGCCGATGATCCGGCCGCGGCCATAAGCATCTGGTAAACCAGTGATAATTTTATTTTTACGAGCAGCTCTCATATCAGCTGTGTAAACATCAAACACACCTTGGTTATGTGTTTTACGGTAGTCTGTGAAGATGTGAGTCATCTCTTCATCAACTTCGTAACCATTAGATTTTAATGAGTTGTTAGCCATGTTGATGCCGCCAAAAGGCATGAATGCTTGTTTCAAAGGTACATCAGTTTGCAAGCCAACAATTTTTTCTTCTTCTTTGATTAGGTAGCCAGGACCATGAGAAGTAATTGTTGCAGGATTAGTTGTATCCATGTCATACACACCGTTTTGTTCGTGTTGAACTTCAAACAGCTCTTGCAATTTAGTCCATAATTTATCAGTGCTTGGTGCGATTGGTTCTAAGAAGCTATCGTCACCGCGATATTCAGTATAGTTCTTTTGGATAAAGTCACGAGTGTTAACTGAATGTTCCCATTCGCCGCCTTTAAATCCTTGCCATTGTTCTGCTTTTTTAGTATCGATATTAGTTGTTGTTGCCATTTGTGAAGACCCCCTCAATGTCTTTTAAAACCATAACAGCTTTACAACGATAGTATAACACGTTCGAATCATTTTGCAAGCCTTTGCTTGTAGATTTTTTAACATCTCAGAAATATTTGTTTTTTAAATTGACATAAACTTTGATTTAAAGCCATTTACACTCTTGTGAACGTTTTAATAAAACTTAATATTTATTAAAAATCAGAATAAACAGGAGCAAAAAAAGACCCTTTCTGTACTAAAACAGAAAGAGCATCTGTTACAGAATCTGTAACAGTGTTAGTCGTTTTCAAGAATTTTGGGTGACTTTTTAATGTAGACTTCAGCGATACCGCCCGTTTGTTTTTCATCCATGGCAAAAGAACCATTTGAAGTTCGATCATTAATTGGGATATCAGCCGGAATTAATTCTTTTTGTTCACCATTATTTCCCAGTAGAATTAAAGAATCACCGTTTGACGCTCCCATATAAAAGACCCGATGAGGATTATTTTTCAATTCCCGCAGCACCATTAGTCCTCGCTTAGCCCGACCTAGCTGAGTCAGCTCTTGTGCCAGCATCCGTTTAACTGCTCCCCGCTGTGTCACCATGATGATCGGGTTGTCCCCTTCGCTGTAAACTAAAAGGCCATTGACAACGTAGTCGCCGTCCTTCAAGTTCATTGATTTAACACCAGCTGCCTTCGCTCCCACCACTGGAACTTCCTTCAGTGGATAGCGCAGACCAAAGCCACGGTAACTAACTAAGAAAACATCTAAATCCGCAACAGCATCAGTCAAGTAGCTGGCAACCAGTGCATCGTCATCGGTTTTAAATTTCATACAGCTGGCAGGCCGACTCTTATAAGTCCGCCATGGTTCAAATTCCTTCATGGCCGTTTGTTTAATCAAACCATTTTTACTGATAAAGACGAAATTTTTCGTCTCAGAAATGTCACTGTAAGGAAAGACACCAATAATGGCTTCATCAATTGCTAAATTGAGAATCGTTTGAGAAATATGCTCGCCTAGGTCTTTCCATTTTAAATCCGGCAGTTCATGCACCGGCCGATAAATTACATTGGCCTTATTAGTAACCAAGAGTAAATGATCTAACGTATTCAGCTGACCGCTATATAAAATATGGTCGCCATCCTTCATACCGATTTCTTCCGGCTTAGAAGCACTATAGGACCGTAGGCTACTGCGTTTGATGTACCCTTCTCTGGTGACCGTGACCGCAACATCTTCTTGGGCAATCAAGACCTTCGTATCAATTGTAATTTCTTGGATTTCATCTTCAATTTTTGTCAGGCGTTTGTTGGCGTATTTTTTCTTAACGTCTCTTAACTCTGACTTGAGAACTTTTAACAGTTCGCCTTCATCTTCAATAATTTTTTTCAGCTCAGCAATTGTTGCTTGTAAATCTTGCTGTTCCTGTTGCATCTGTGTGATATCTGTATTGGTCAAACGATACAGCTGCAAAGTCACAATCGCTTCTGCCTGCTCTTCTGTAAAATCAAAGCGGGCAACTAAATTATTTTTAGAATCTTTTTTATCTTTACTACCACGGATCACCGCAATCACTTCATCAAGAATGGACAAGGCCTTAATTAAACCGTCGACAATATGAGCGCGTTTTTCCGCTTTGTTTAATTCATATTGACTGCGTTTAATAATCACTCCTTTACGATGGGTGATATAGCTTTCCAAAATACGTTTCAAACCAACTTGATGGGGTGTCATATTATCAATAGCGACCATGTTGAAATTATAATTAATCTGCAGCTCAGTATTTTTAAATAAATAATTTAAAACCCCTTGAGCATTGACATCTTTTTTTAATTCCACCACAATCTGCAGGCCAGTCCGGTCACTTTCATCCCGCACTTCAGCAATTCCGTCAATTCGTTTAGTCAAACGAATCTCATCCATCTTTTTGACAAGATTGGCTTTATTGACTTCATAAGGAATTTCATTGATAACAATTTGCTGTTTGCCGCCTTTAATATCTTCAATCCGTGTTAAGGACCGCAAAATTACTTTTCCCCGGCCGGTTTCATAGGCTTTGCGAATTTCTTCTTTCCCCTGCAAAATGCCGCCAGTCGGAAAATCCGGTCCAGGAATAAAG
The DNA here is from genome assembly GCF_026157065.1 of Enterococcus sp. HY326. Lineage (GTDB taxonomy): Bacteria > Bacillota > Bacilli > Lactobacillales > Enterococcaceae > HY326. The sequence goes on along the minus strand of NZ_JANLGQ010000002.1, from coordinate 245,107 downwards.
GTCATTAATTTTTCCAACGTTGCATTTGGATGATCGACTAAATGAATTGTACCATCAATGACCTCGCCTAAATTATGGGTCGGAATTTCTGTGGCGTAACCTGCGGAAATCCCAGTGGAACCGTTGACTAATAAATTGGGGAATTTTGCCGGCAAAACAGTTGGTTCTTTTTCGGTATCATCGAAATTCCAGACAAAGTCAACGGTCTCTTTTTCAATATCCCGCAACAATTCACCGCTCAATTCAGAAAGGCGGGCTTCTGTATAACGCATCGCAGCCGGCGGATCACCGTCCATGCTACCGTTATTGCCGTGCATTTCAATTAAAACTTCCCGCAGCTTCCAATCTTGGCTCATCCGCACCATTGCCTCATAGATACTGCTGTCACCATGGGGATGATAATTCCCCATGATATTCCCGACGGATTTTGCCGATTTTCTAAAGCCCTTATCAAAGGTGTTGCCGTCTTTGTCCATTGAAAATAAAATTCGCCGCTGAACCGGCTTTAGACCATCACGAATATCTGGCAAAGCCCGTTCTTGGATAATATATTTTGAATAGCGACCAAAACGATCTCCCATGACGTTTTCAAGGGTTAGTTCTTGAATCTCTTGTCGTTTTTCCACAAGTTTGTTCCTTTCTCATAGCGCTTTTCTTAAAGACAGATATTACTCGTCTTCAAATAAACTAATGTTCTCAACTTCAGAAATTTCATTTTCTACTGAGTCAGATGTCTCCACAGCTGCCATTGCAACGGCACCTTCTTCTTGACGATCTAAGATACTGCCATCTTCCTCCAAGGTAAATTGGACATGGCTTTCAATCCATTTCCGACGGGGTTCAACTTTATCACCCATCAAGGTGGTGACTCGGCGTTCTGCCAACGCACCGTCATCAATTCGAACCCGAATCAAGGTTCTCGTATCTGGATTCATCGTCGTTTCCCACAGCTGATCGGCATTCATTTCCCCAAGACCTTTGTAACGCTGCAGCATGTAGCCTTTGCCCACTTTTTTAGTGACATCTTGCAATTCTTCATCCGTCCAAGCATATTCGACAACTTGCTTTTTGCCGGCGCCTTTAGATACTTTGTATAAAGGCGGCAAAGCGATATACACTTTGCCTGCTTCAATTAAAGGCTTCATGTAGCGATAAAAGAAGGTTAGCAACAAGACTTGAATATGAGCACCATCGGTATCGGCATCGGTCATGATAATAACTTTATCGTAATTACAGTCCTCAATTGAAAATTCCGGACCAACTCCCGCGCCAATCGTATAAATCATCGTATTGATTTCTTCGTTTTTCAAAATATCCTGCATCTTGGCTTTTTCAGTGTTGATAACCTTACCTCGTAAAGGCAAAATTGCTTGAAACTTCCGATCACGGCCTTGCTTAGCAGAGCCTCCGGCCGAATCGCCTTCGACTAAATACAGTTCATTGCGTTTCGCATTTCTCGATTGGGCTGGCGTCAGCTTACCAGATAAAAGGGATTCACCTTTTTTACGTTTTTTTCCGTTACGGCTTTCTTCTCTGGCTTTGCGGGCAGCTTCTCGAGCTTCTCTGGCTTTAATCGCCTTACGAATCAGCATCTGACTCATTTCGCTATTTTCCTGCAGGTAAAAGCCCATCTGTTCGCCGACGACATTGTCGACGACATTTCTAGCTGCTGGTGTCCCAAGCTTCTCTTTTGTTTGTCCTTCAAACTGCAATAGGTTTTCTGGCACGCGAATCGAGAGCACCGCCGCTAAGCCTTCACGAAAATCGCTGCCTTCAAGATTTTTGTCTTTTTCTTTTAACAGACCGACCTTGCGGGCATATTCATTATAAGCTTTGGTCATGGAAGTCTTCATGCCGACTTCGTGGGTTCCGCCATCTTTAGTCCGAACGTTATTGACAAAGGACAAAACATTTTCAGAGTAGCCATCGTTGTATTGATAAGCTAATTCGACTTCGATGCCTTCTTTTTCACCGGAGAAATAAACAACCGGAGTCAACGTATCTTTTTCTTCGTTTAAATAATCAACAAATTCTTTGATACCTTCTTCAAAAAAGAAAACTTCTTCAACGGCTTCCTCTCCTCTTAAGTCTGTCAACGTAATTTTGACGCCTCGTAAAAGAAAAGCTGATTCTCTCAAACGCTCAGACAGTGTTTCGTAAGAAAATTTAGTCGCTGAAAAAATCGTATCATCCGGTAGAAAATGAACTAGTGTGCCATTTTTCTTTTTAGTTTTACCGATTTTTTTCAGGGTTCCCACCGGCTGACCGCCGTTTTTAAATTTCATTTCATATTCGACACCATCCCGCACAATGATGACATCTAGCCAGCTAGAAAGAGCGTTCACCACGCTGGCCCCAACACCATGCAGACCACCGGAAGTTTTATAGCCGCCCTGACCGAATTTCCCACCGGCATGCAAGACGGTAAAAATAACTTGGACGGTGGGCTTACCAGAAGCGTGCATCCCGACAGGCATTCCCCGACCATAGTCCGCTACGCTGATACTATTATCCGGATGAATCGTTACATCGATTTCATTCCCGAAGCCAGAGAGTGCTTCATCGACAGCATTATCGACGATTTCATAAACTAGATGGTGCAAACCGCGGCTATCGGTGGAACCAATATACATTCCTGGCCGTTTGCGGACTGCCTCAAGACCCTCCAATACCTGAATCGAGGCGTCATTGTATTCATTACTTTTTGCTTTAGGCATCTAAAAAACCCCTTCATACTCACTACTTTTAACTTATTTCAAAAATACTGCAACTATCTTATCATAAACTATTATGAAATGTGGATAAAAATTTTTAAGAAACTTTTTTAAAAAAATTAATCTCCTAGAATTTCTTGACTCGAGTCAAACAATTTATTATGTCATATAGTTTGCCAAAAATAAAATACCCGACTACTTTTAACCGTCTTCAATTGTTCTGATACTGACTATCACTGTCATAAAACGAAGCAGACAGCAGATCAGCGGAAAGAACGGATGCTTTGTTACCATACATCCTCTTGAAGGTTTCGTCAAAAATAGTTCAGGTATTTGGCTGTTTTTTTTCAAAAATTAACGGATATCCATTTTGGCAAGCTCAATTTTAATGCAGCGATTCATCACGACGTCTTTTTTACCAGCAGCTTGTAAAATTTCGGCTGCCTCATCGTTTTCTAAGCCAAGCTGAGCCCAAAAAACACCATCATTTCGTTTAGCAAATTCAGCAGCGACCTCTGGTAAAAATTCACTGCGGCGGAAAATATCAACAATATCCATTTGCTCTTCAAGGTCTAAAAGACTTGCTGCTACCGGTTCTCCTAAAATAGTTTGCCCAGCTAAAACCGGATTAACAGGGAAAATTTGATAGCCCTGCTCTTGTAAAAGCTCTCCAATCCGATAGCTGGTGCGGTCCTCTTTATTACTTAGGCCGACGATGGCAATTTTTTTAGCTTTCGTTAAATAATCAAAAATTACCTCTTGACTTGGATTGTTAAAACTCATGATAATCCCTCCGTTTATTATTGAGCTTACCTGACAAACATGTTAAACTTTACAAAGAAATTCTGAAGAAGAAGGTCAAAAATGAATATACTATTTTTTCTACTTATTGCCTATTTATTAGGCTCAATTCCCTCAGGTGTTTGGATTGGAAAAATCTTTTTTCATAAGGATATCCGTCAATTCGGCAGTGGCAATAGCGGAACTACCAATACCTTTCGTGTGCTGGGTAAAACCGCCGGCACCATCGTTTTATTTATGGATATTCTAAAAGGCACACTAGCCACTAGCCTGCCGTTGGTTTTCCATTTGACAAATGTCAATCCCCTTTGGTTCGGTGTCTGCGCCATCTTAGGCCACACCTTTCCAATTTTCGCCAAATTTAAAGGGGGCAAAGCCGTTGCAACAAGTGCTGGTATGTTACTAGCTTATTCGCCGCCATTTTTCATTTACAGCTGTTGCATTTTTATCATCTGTTTAGCGATCACCAGTATGGTCAGTTTATCCAGCATGATTGCCGCTGTTTTGATTACTATTTCAACTTTTGTGATTCCCTACATTGCTCCATGGATTTTGGCACAGCAGGATTGGTTATTGCACGTTATCGCCATCGGGGTCTCCGCCTTCATTTTTTATCGTCACAAGGAAAATATTCAACGCATAAAAAATGGTACTGAAAGTCGGATTCCCTTTGGCTTAAATAGTAGCAAGAAAAACGTTTGAGCACTCAAACGTTTTTTATTTTACCGTAATCGCATATTTGGTAGTAAATTTCCCTTGAGAAGCCAAGTGTTTTATGCCAAATTTTTCGCTCAATTCGCCAGTTGTTTCCAAGATATCTGCCACGCCGCACCAAGGTTCAATGCAAACAAAAGGCGCTTCTTTGGGATAAGGTGACCAAATACCGACAAAATTCATATCCGAATAGCTCAAGGTGACGCTGTGTTCCGATTTTTCGCTGGCAATGGTATAACTGTTTAAGCCTCTTGTTTCAAACACTAAAGCATCTTCTTTGAAAAGCGCATGGCTGAGACTAATTGCAGTATTGGTTTGAGCTAAAGTTCTTTGATCTAAATCGATATAGGGTCCTGCTAACGGTAACTTAGTGCGGGATTTTTTTGGCGAAAAATCCAAAAAATAATCTTCAAAATTTAATCCAGCTTCTAAAGGTACTTTAAATGCCGGATGTCCGCCAATTGAAAAATACATCTCGTCAGTACCCGTGTTAACTACCTCGTATACCACCATCAGCCCATCACCACCAACTGAATAACGAATGTTCAACTGAAAATCGAAGGGATAATTGGCCTTTGTCTTTTCATCGCTAACTAAAGTGAACGTAATATCAGTTGGACCTTGCTGTGTAATAGTAAATTCCATATCCCGGGCAAAACCGTGTTGACCCATCTGATACGTTTTGCCGTCAAAATGATACTGGTTGTCCTTTAGACGCCCCACAAAAGGAAAGAGCACAGGCGCATGGCGATTCCAAAATTCAGGATTGCCATTCCAAATGTATTCAATATTTGTCTTTTTCCCCTTAAGGCTAATTAATTCTGCTCCTAGTGTGCTAAAGGTTGCCTGTAATTGTTGATTTTCAATTGTAATCATACGCTGCTCCTCCTTTTTTGTTTTAGTAGTCGTGCTTAGCTAATTCTTCTTTGAAGCGAGAATTTAAAACCTTTAAATAAGTCCCCTTCATCCCTAAAGAACGGGATTCAATAATGCCAGCCGACTCTAGTTTACGGAGTGCGTTGACAATCACCGAACGGGTAATCCCGATTTCGTCTGCAATGTTTGAAGCAGTCAGACGGCCCTCGTCGCCATCTAGTGCTTTAAAAATGGCCTGCACAGCTTTTAATTCACTATAAGATAAAGTATTGACGGCCATTTGCACCGCTGTTGCACTGCGAACTTCATCTTCAATGCTGCGGGATTTTTGATACAAGACCTGCATCCCCACCACTGTGGCACTGTATTCTGCTAATACCAAATCATCGTTATCAAATTTCTTTTCCATGCGGGACAAAATAATCGTGCCTAAACGTTCTCCTGCTCCAAAGATAGGCACAACGGTGGTTAAACCGTTGGGAAAGTCACTGCGCAATTCCACAGGAAAGGCAGTCATTGCACTGTCGATTGGAATGTTAGCTTCTGTTTTGTCTAAAAGATCCACGCGATCTGTATAATTTTTGGGAAACTGTTTTTCAACGAACATGGATTTCACTCGATCGTTATTCACGTCATGCCGTTCATTGTAGCCCAGCAAAGCTCCCTCTTTACTGATGATATAAGCATTGCTATCCAAGACATCCCCCAGAATTAAGGCCATTTTATCATAGGGCAGTTCCGTGTTTAGATCAAAAGAATTTTTTTGTTGCAGTAATTGATTAATCTCCCGAGTTTTCTCCAATAAGTTCATTGTGTTTCCTCCCATTTTTTAAATTATAAGATAAAGCGGCTTAGGTCTTCATTGGTGGCAATACTGTCTAGTTTTTCGTTGACATAAGCCTCTGTAATTGTAATTTCTCCCATTTGCATATCTGGTGCTTCAAAAAGTAAATCTTCTAATAATTTTTCTAAAATCGTGTGTAAGCGGCGAGCGCCGATATTGTCAGTATCCCGATTGACATCAAAGGCGATTTGCGCAATCCGTTCAATAGCTTCTTTGGTGAAAGTAACCGTCACATTTTCCGTCCCAATTAAAGCGATATATTGTTTCACCAACGCATTATTTGGTTCCGTCAAAATTTTAACAAAATCCTCTGCTGATAAATCATCCAGCTCAACGCGGATTGGAAACCGTCCTTGTAATTCTGGAATTAAATCGCTTGGTTTGGATAGATGGAAGGCCCCAGAAGCGATAAATAAAATATGGTCCGTTTGAATGGCTCCGTATTTGGTGTTAACTTGGGAACCTTCAACAATCGGCAAAATATCCCGCTGTACGCCTTCTCGAGAAACTTCACCGGATTGTTGCGATTTAGAGGTGATTTTATCCATTTCATCAATGAAAATAATTCCGTTTGACTCAGCGAGCTTAATTGCGGCACTGTGAATGTCCGCATCATTGACAATTTTGGAGGATTCTTCTTTGACGAGTAATTCTTGGGCCTCTTTAACTGTAACTGTCCGTTCGATCTTTTTCTTTGGCGACAATGCACCTAGCGTCTCATTTAAATCAATCCCCATCTGCTCAAGTCCGTTATTCATCATCGGCGCAGATTTTTTAACCTCATCGACTTCAATGGTGACTTCCCGCTCATCCAGCTGTCCTCTTTCCAATTGCTCTAAGACAGTTTTGCGATTTACGCGGATTTCATCAGTGACTTCTTCTTGTTCTTCTGGCTTTTGTGCGGCGTTAAACATCTGCATCATCTGATCAAATTGGTTATTGCTTTGTTTTTGCTCTTTTTTCAAGCCGGGGACTAACACTTTGACCAAGCGATTGTTAGCTCTTTTTAGCGCTTGGCTATAGACACCGGAATACTGTTGCTTTTCAACAATTTGGATAGCATTCTCCACTAAATCCCGGACCATTGACTCAACGTCACGGCCGACATAGCCGACTTCGGTAAATTTAGTCGCTTCCACTTTGATAAACGGCGCATCGACAATTGTGGCTAAACGGCGGGCAATTTCCGTTTTCCCAACACCGGTTGGCCCAATCATCAGCATATTTTTTGGGGTGATGTCCTCTTGCATCTGCTCATCCAATTGTAACCGGCGATAACGATTGCGCAAGGCAACCGCAACTGCTTTTTTGGCCTCATGTTGGCCGACAATATATTCATCTAGTTCTGTGACAATCTGTCTTGGTGTTTTATTTAATTCAGTCATGATTTAACCTCACTTAATTTCTTCGACAATAATATTATGGTTGGTGAAAATACAAATATCTGCGGCGATTTCCAGCGCATTTTTGGCAATTTCAGCGGCCGTCATTTCTTGTTTTGTATAACGTTTCATCGCTCTAGCGGCGGACAAAGCAAAATTGCCGCCAGAACCAATTGCTAAAATGCCATCGTCTGGAGTAATCACTTCACCTGTACCAGAAACAAGTAGCATTTCTTCTTTGTTCATAACAATCAGCATGGCTTCAAGTTTTTGCATTGATTGTTGCGTCCGCCATTCCTGCGCTAATTCAACGGCCGCCCGTTGCAAATTGCCGTTGTATTCGTTTAACTTCGCTTCAAATTTTTCTTCTAAGGTAAAGGCATCGGCCACACTGCCGGCAAAGCCGACTACCACTTCGCCATTATAAATCCGCCGAACCTTGCGAGCGGTGCCCTTCATAACAACAGATTCCCCCATTGTTACTTGGCCGTCACCCGCCATGGCAAATTTGCCGTTTAATTCAACGGCACAAATTGTTGTTGAATGAAATTGTGATTCTGTCATAGTTCTATCTCCTTTATCGCATTTAGCTAAATTTCAAAAGATTGCTAAAATTTAGATTCCTTTTAACATAAGTCCAACAGATGAACTCAAAATGAAGTAATAGGAACTTAAATCTTAGAATAGTTAGTATAAAGCGCCTGTTCAAATAATGCATCAGGCTCGAGGATGAAAGTTGCGATAATTTTTTTGCAGACTCTCCTTAGTTACATGAGCGTATATTTGTGTTGTCGACAGATTGGCATGACCCAATAGTTCCTGCACAGTCCGCATATCTGCGCCATTGTTTAATAAATGAGTGGCAAAGGTATGCCGCAACATATGAGGATGGATGTCACTGTTTAAACTGCTTTTTTTGATGACTTGATTTAAAACATATTCAATCCCAGTCGGGGTAATCGCCTCACCTCGATGATTAATAAAGACTTTGCTGTGCTCTTGACCATATTTTTTCATCAACGGCTCACGCCCATTAGTAAAATAATCCTGGAGGGCATCTGCCGCAAAGGAACCTAGCGGAACATAACGTTCTTTGTTCCCTTTTCCGTGAATCAGCATGACCTCATTATCAAAGTCTAAAGCTTTCATTTCCAAATCAGCCGCTTCACTTAGCCGCAGACCTGAACCATAAAGCACCTCTAAAAGCGCTCGGTTGCGTAAATCCAGCGACTTCTCCCCTTGGACACTTTCAAAAAGCGCCGTCATCTCATCTTCGTAGAAAAAGCGGGGCAACCGAATACTGCCACGTTTTAGATGCACATAAGAAAAGGGATTTTCTTCTAAGACCTGCTGCTTCAATAAAAATTGATAAAAAGAACGTAGACTGGCAATCTTACGGCTCAGGGAATTTCGACTGTATTTTTTTTCCGCCAATAACGCCAAGTAAGCCCTGACATCTAGATGGTCAATTTTTAGATACTCTTCATCACCAGACAAGCGCAAGAATTCTAAAAAATCTTCTACATCTTCTTGATAAGCCTGTTGTGTTTTCTCAGAATAGCCCCGTTCAAAGAGCAAATACCGATAAAATTCTGAAGGCCAATTTTTTTCAGTCACCGCAATCCTTCCCTTCGTTAAATTAAACTCTACCACAAGCCATATTAGAAAACAATTTAATTGTCAGAATTAAACTCTCATATAAAACAATTCTAAATATTTTTACGATTTATGCAATTCAAAAAAAGAGTCTTCCTGTTAAGAAACTGGAAAACTCTTTCGAAAAATATTAAGTCGTTTATTTTTTCACACCATTTTCAATCCATAAAAGTCGCTGGCGAAATTGCGCCTTGGTTTTTTCTGACGGTTGATGCATAATCAGATGCTGTTTGATCAGCTGATGCATAATATCCATAATAAAATTGACTAGCTCTTGGTATTCCCGACCATTTGTCAGCTTTAAATCCCGGGTATTAATCAAGGTGAAAAATTGTTTTTGAATGCCAACTTCTTGGGTTTCTCCATTTGGCGGCGTTGCCAAGACCTGTTGATCTAGTTCAACTTCGCCATTGAGCATCATAACTTTGAAATAGCCTTGGTAATGGGAGCTGTCGACACTTTTTAAAAAATCTAAGAAAAACATTTCCAGCGCCAAAAACAAATCACCCTTGGTGTTTTCAAGCGCCGTGAAAATTAAGTTATGGGCATCGACTTTAATCTGCTGATAGGTCCACTGAAATAAGTCATCGACGTTTTCAAAATATTTATAAAAAGCGCCACGGGAAATATCAGCTTGTTTAATAATTTCAGAAACCTTCGCCTCCCGCAACGGTGTATTTGAAAAGACACCGACTGCCGCTTTAAAAATCCGCTCTTGTTTTTCCTTTGATAAATTAAAAAAAGTTGTCTTTGGCATACAATCCCTCTGCTTTTCTTAAATACTTTTTTCAAACTTGCTTATTCAGCTGCTGTCGTCATATCTGCTACTGCATTTAAAGCTCGCTCAGCTAAGGCCGCATAGCGTTCTTTTTTATCGCGAATTCTTTCAGGTAACTCAGGGAACAAACCAAAGTTGGCATTCATCGGTTGGAAATGTTTACCAGCTGCATGAGTAATGTAATAGGCCATGGAACCGATAGCGGATTCCTGCGGCATTTCAATCGGCGCCAAACCTTTTGCGAGACGAGCCGCATTAGTCCCAGCCAATAAACCACTGGCAGCACTCTCCACATAGCCCTCCACACCTGTCATTTGTCCGGCAAAAAATAAATCATCCCGCTTGACTGACTGATAGGTTGGCTTTAATAGCTCTGGTGAATTCATAAAGCTATTGCGATGCATCACACCATAGCGGACAAATTCGGCATTTTCTAAACCAGGAATCATTTGAAAAACTCGTTTTTGTTCTCCCCATTTCAAATGGGTTTGAAAACCGACAATATTGTATAAAGACGCAGCTGCGTTGTCTTGGCGCAATTGAATGACAGCGTATGGTCGTTTGCCGGTCTTCGGATCTTCTAAGCCAACGGGTTTCATCGGACCAAAGAGCATCGTTTTAAAGCCCCGCTCTGCCATCACTTCAATGGGCATGCAGCCTTCAAAATATTTTTCTTTTTCAAATTCTCGCAGTGGCACAACCTCAGCTGCCACCAAGGCTTCATGGAAGGCTTTAAACTCTTCTTCGGTCATTGGACAGTTTAGATAAGCAGCCTCCCCTTTGTCGTAGCGGGATTTCAGATACACCTTGTCCATATCAATCGTATTTTTATCAATGATTGGAGCAGCAGCATCGTAAAAATAAAAGCCATCTGAGCCGTTAAACTCTTTAATTGCTTGGCTCAATCCTTCAGAAGTCAACGGACCTGTCGCAATAACGGTAATCCCTTCTGGAATCTCAGTTATTTCTTCATTGACCACCGTTACGAGCGGATGATTTTTCACCCGGTTGGTAATCATTTCAGAAAAAGTATCTCGGTCCACCGCTAACGCACCACCAGCGGGGACCGCTGTGGCATCGGCTGACGTAATGACCACTGAATTTAACCGGCGCATTTCTTCTTTTAAGACGCCGACCGCATTGGCCAAGCTATTGCCCCGCAAAGAATTTGAGCAGACTAATTCTGCGAAATTTTCAGTTTGGTGAGCCGGTGTTTGCTTCACCGGACGCATTTCAATTAAATGGACGGGTACACCACTTTCGGCAATTTGCCAAGCAGCCTCACTGCCGGCCAGACCCGCTCCGATAACATTTACAGATGGATACATCTTTTTCCCTCACTTTAAAAAAATAAAATTGGTACATGTTCACTGATTGTATCATATCGAAACAATTTGTGAAATGCACCAATTTTAACTTATATTTATTTTTGCACGTCTTCTTCGTAGTCCCCGTTGATACAGACGACTTGTTTGCCGCCCTTAACTTTTTTCTCTACAAGGTACTTGCCACACTTTGGACAATCCCGGCCAACTGGTTTATCCCAAGAGGTGAAATCACAATCAGGATAACGGGTACAACCGTAGAACAAACGATTTTTTTTCGATTTGCGTTCGACAACCTGGCCTTCAAGACAGACAGGACAGGTCACACCGATTTCTTTAATAATCGGCTTGGTGTTGCGGCAATCTGGAAAGTTACTGCAGGCGTAAAACTTGCCGTAACGACCGAGTTTAATCACCATTGGATGTCCGCAAACATCACAGTCAAAGCCAGCAGGCTCATCTTTAATTTGAATTTTTTCAATTTTTTCTTCCGCTGTTGTCAGTTCTTTTTCAAAAGGTCCGTAGAAGCGGTCGATAACTTTGACCCATTCTTCCTTGCCTTCTTCGACGCTATCCAAATCAGATTCCATCGAAGCCGTAAAGTGAACATCGACAATATTTGGGAAAAATTCGACGATTAATGAATTGACAATCTCCCCTAGCTCAGAAGGCTCAAAACGTTTTTGCGTGAGCTTCACATAATAGCGACGTTGAATGGTATCTAAAGTTGGTGCATAAGTTGACGGACGGCCGACACCATTTTCCTCCAACGTTCTGATGAGCGTCGCTTCACTGAAACGAGCAGGCGGCTGGGTAAAATGTTGTTTCGGTTCAATGTCTACAGATTGAACAATATCTCCTTCGGCTAAATCTGGCAAGATATTATCCTTTTCCTCCTTACCATCATCACGACCTTCGATATACACCTTCATAAAGCCTTGGAATTTCACTTTAGACCCATTAGCGATAAAAATGACATCATTTTGATTAAGAGTCACCTTCATCGTGTCTAAAATCGCCGGCGTCATTTGGCTAGCAACAAAGCGAGACCAAATCAAAGAATAGAGTTTCATCTGATCTTTGTCTAAATATTTTTCCATTTCCTGCGGTGTCCGCAGGGTGCTTGAAGGACGAATCGCTTCATGGGCATCTTGAGCCCCCTGTGCGTTTTTAGTTTTCCGTTGGCCATGGGCTGAAAATTCTTTGCCGTAGGTCGTTTCGATAAACTCTGCTGCTTCTTCCTTCGCACTGTCAGCAATCCGTGTCGAGTCCGTCCGCATATAGGTGATTAATCCGACAGAGGTCCGACCAATTTTAATTCCTTCATACAGCTGTTGAGCCACCATCATAGTCTTGCGAGTCCTAAAATTTAGCTTGCGGGCTGCTTCTTGTTGCAGGCTACTGGTAGTAAAAGGCAACGCTGGATTGCGTTTACGTTCTTTCTTTTCAACTTTGGTAACATCAAAGTCTTTGCCGGTAATCCGCTGTGTAACTTCTTTAACACTCTCGGCATTCGGCAATTTTTTCTTTTTGCCGTCCATGCCCCAGAAGTTTGCTTTAAATTTTTTCTTTAATTTTTGAAAATTACCATCGACACTCCAGTATTCTTCTGGAATGAAATCACGAATTTCCTGTTCCCGGTCAATAATCATCTTTAAGGCAATCGATTGCACCCGGCCAGCACTCAGGCCTTTTTTGACCTTGCGCCATAAAATTGGACTAATTGAATAGCCAACGATTCGGTCTAAAACTCGGCGAGCTTGTTGGGCATCCACTAAGTCTAAGTCAATCGCTCGTGGTTCTTTAAAAGCTGCTTTAACGGCATCTTTAGTAATTTCATTAAAGACTACCCGATTTTTATCCTTTAAATCAAGACCTAATAGAAAAGCCAAATGCCAAGCAATGGCTTCCCCTTCTCTATCCGGGTCACTTGCGAGATAAACTTTTTCAGCTTTTTTAGCTGCCGACTTCAAGCCTTTGATAACGTCACCTTTACCACGAATCGAAATATAATGGGGTTCAAAATTATTTTCAAAATCGACTCCCATTTTACTTTTTGGTAAATCTCGGACGTGTCCGACACTGGCCACAACCTTATAATTTTTCCCCAAATATTTTTCAATTGTTTTTGCCTTAGCTGGTGATTCCACGATAACTAAGTATTTATAAGCCATATATTGGGCTACCTCTTTTCTTTTTCTTCTATTATATAGAGCACTTGGAAGACATGTTACAAATCGTAGCCTATGATAGCGATTGAAAAAACATTTGTCAAGGAGAGAAAATTTGCTGAAGAAAAATACAGCTTCTTTTTTAAACTATTTTTGGGATTTTTTTACAAATACGGTGTCAGCTCATCCAAAATATCTTGCGTCGAAATCACACATTTTGCGCCTTCTTGAAGTAGCTGCAAACAACCAGTGGCCCGAGGATTATCGCAGGCTCCCGGAAATGCAAAAACTTCCCGGCCAAAGTCTAACGCCATCTGTGCCGTAATCAGCGAACCGCTGCGTTGTCTAGCTTCGACAACGCAAGTCCCCACGGTTAATCCTGCAATAATTCGATTGCGCATTGGAAAATGATACCGTAGCGGCTGAGTGCCATCAGGGTATTCAGATAAAATTAGATGTTCCTCCGCTAATTTCTTTTGCAAATAATAATTTTCCTTGGGATAGGTTCGATCCAAACCGCAGCCGACGACCGCAATCGTTCGCCCCTGTTTGGTTACCGTCAGTTTATGGGCTAGACTATCGACACCTTTAGCTAAGCCGCTGACAATTGTAAAATTATGTTCAATCAATTCCGGCAATACCTGCTGGACAACTTTGCCAGCCTGCTCAGAGGCATCCCGTGTACCGACAATTGCCAGAGCCGGCGTTTTCAAAAAATCCAAATTGCCTTGATAAAAAAGCAAGCTTGGCGGATTATAAATTTCCTGCAAAAATAAAGGATACTCTTCATCCAAAATGGTAAAAAAAGGTCGCTGATTCTTTTCCGCCATAATTTGCGCTTTGGGCCAAGAATCGTAAAAATCCAAACGATACTTCTCAATCCGAGCAATCCGCTGAATCTCATACAAACTCAGCTGGGTCGTCTCATTTGCTAGACAAAAACGCAGGACCTTAAGCCGACCAAGATTACCAATTCCTCTGCAATAAACCAACTGTAACACTAATTTTTTTAATTCCTTTAACATAAAAAAACCTCTTTTCTGAAATACTTTCAATAGTATTCGCAGAAAAAAGATTCTTTCATCTTACATATCCTTAATAGGCGCAAAACTGCGGCGGTGAATTGCCGTGATACCGAATTTTTCTAAACCAGCTAAGTGTTCCTTCGTGCCATAGCCGGCATTTTTTTCAAAGCCGTAGCCGGGGTAAACTTCCGCAAACTCCTGCATCATTTGATCCCGTGTTTCCTTGGCAACAATACTTGCCGCTGCAATCGAAATCGAGCGGGCATCCCCTTTTATCAAATTTTCTTGGGGAAGATTATTGGCAAGCTTCATGGCATCGATTAATAAAAAATCAGGCTGCGGTTCTAACTGATCAATCGCCGCCTGCATCGCCAGCTTCGTCGCTTCATAAATATTGACCTGATCGATTACCTCCGCCTCAATGATACCGACACCGATTGCGACCGCTTGTTTTTTTATTTCTAATAAAAGAGCCGCTCTCTTTTGCTGGGAAAGCTGTTTGGAATCATTGATGCCAACTAAATTGGCATCTGATTTCAAAATGACTGCCGCACTCACCACCGGGCCAGCTAAAGGACCACGACCGACTTCATCAATCCCGGCAATATACTTGTAGCCCTTGAGGTAAGCCAGCTTTTCAAACTCCTGCATTTTTTGATAATTTTCAATAAGCTGAGCTTTTTTTGCCAAGCGATTTTGCCATTGGTTAAGGGCTGTTTGAACGCCCTTGCGGGAATCATTTTGCCAAAGTTGGATGCGACTGTCCTTTACATCAGAAATCTCAGCTAATTGTTTTTTTATTTCTGCAATAGAGGTTGGCTTCTCAGTCATTTGCTTCACCAAATTCTTCGTAGCGATCCAACGTATAGCCGCCTAATTTGCCCCCGCGAATCTCATGGACAATCATCTCACTGCCCCGTTCAAAATCATCACGAAAGCCTCTTTTTTTGGTAATTAGCATGAGCTGTTCAACTGGTGCCAAAAAGATTTCTTCTTCTGAAAAACTATAGCGCTCCTGCAAGCGTTCAGGATAAAACCGGCTAAAAAATTCCAAGCCATAAAGGGCCATATCATCCAGATGAATCAATTGGTCTTTAATGGCACCTGTTAAAGCCAATTTTTTACCAATCTCAACATCTTCAAACTTCGGCCATAAAATTCCCGGTGTGTCTAATAATTCTAAATCAGCACCCATCCGCAGCCATTGCTGACCCTTCGTGACACCAGGCTTGTTCCCTGTCACGGCAATTTTTTTTCCAACTAGACGATTCATCAGCGTGGACTTGCCAACATTTGGAATACCAATGACCATCGCTCGAATCGCCCGAGGCTTTAGTCCCCGCGCTTTATCTCTAGCAATTTTTTCCGCCAAGGCTTCTTTAGCAGTCGGAATAATTTTTTTAGTCCCTTGATTATCCTGAGCATTAATTGCTAAGGCCTTGGCACCTTGATTTTTAAAATACTGAACCCACAGCTGAGTCTGTTTAGGGTCCGCTAAATCTGCTTTATTTAACAAGACTAACCGCGGCTTTTGCTGAATAATTTGGTCCAACATCGGATTTCTTGAAGATAAAGGTAGCCGGGCATCCACCAGCTCAAAGACAATATCCACATATTTTAATTTTTCAGAGACTTCCCGCCGTGCTTTGGCCATGTGGCCGGGAAACCATTGTATTGTTACTTCATTACTCATTATTGGTTTTTCTCCTTATTTTATAAGCTTTCATATGTTTTCAACATGGAACGTTTTTATGTTATGGGACACTCATGGGACAAAATCCTACAGTGGCTTTTCTAATTTGAACGATTTTCTTTTCAAAGTCTACTCATTAGTTTAAGCGAAAATTCATTTCATTTCCACCCTCATCCCAGCGAATCATTTCGTTTAAGATAGTTTCTTTTCCACTATTAGTTTCTTGAGCATAAATCCCCAAAGTGGTCCGAATATCTGCGTGTCCAGCAAAATATTGTAAAGAATTTGCATCAATTTCTTTTACATCTTTCAAATATGAAATAATCGAAAATCTAAAACTAGAAGGTGTCGCCTGTTTCATCCAATTAAATCCGTACTTCTCTTTTCCGTTCATAACTAATTGACTTTGTACTTGACGAACGATTTTACCAAAAGAATGCGACGAAATCGGGGAACCAAATCGTGTTCGAAAGACAGCGTCAGATGCGACAAACTTCTTACCAGGATGTTTCAAATTTTCTTCATCCAATTCCTTACTAATCTGTAGCGCATTTTTGATTGCATCCATAGCTACCGGTGGCAATAAAATGGTTCGAATTGCATGAAGTGATTTTGGAGCTGTGTATCTAAACTGTCCAGCCTCTTGAACAAGGCATTTCGTAATGCTTACACTATTTTTATCGAAGAAGATATCCCTTTCTGTAAGTGTGCTCGCTTCACCAATTCGAACACCAGAATAAATTAAAAATAGAGTGAGATAATAATAAATTTCACTGTGATGCTCATAAAGCTCAGTTAAAAAAGCTCTTAATTCATGTGACTCAAGATATTTTTTTGCTCTTCTAACCATTGGTGCCATTCTTTTTTCACGAGTCATTGTAATCTCAACAAATGTCATAGGTGAAGTTACTAAAGAACCTTGTTTCACTGCATATTTAAAAACTTTGTTTAACGTGCTTTTAATATGCCTCATTGTAGCATAAGAAGCTTCATGATTGAGTTGATATTTTGTTAATAGTTGTTCAATATATAATGGTGTCATTTTCTGAATTGGCGTATCTTTATGAATATTTTCCATAATTCGTGAGAGAACCAATTTTTCTCGCTTAAAAGTAGTCGTAGAAACTGTCGCTTGCCAAGATGCTAGCCATGCTTCAGTAAGCTCACCAAAAGATTCAATCTTATAGTCATTCAAAAAACTTTTCTTTTTAATTATTCTTTGAATCTTTTTTAGTAATTCCTGCTCAGCAACTTCTCTGTCCTTTGCAGTGTTATTTTTATACACAAGTGTTGCTTTTTTTCGTTCCCCAGTCATAGGATCTATATAGCGGCTAATAACTTGATAATTGCCACTCGGTAATTTTGTATGAGATGTCATTTTTTCCTCCTTAATATTATTCAAATTTTCTAATTTGCTTCAAATTTGTGTGCCAACAAATTTTTCAATTCTCCGTTAAAAATATTCGAACTAGTCTCCCTCTATATATAACAGCAATTTTAACTAAATAAAAAGACACAAATTCTCAAAAATTTTTATTATGCTTATTAATTTTTTAACGACCACTAAGACAAGAAACATGATAAATGAGATTAATACCTTTGAATTACTCAGTTTATTTACTACTTCGCAAACTGACTAAAAGTAAAAGCATTAACTCTTTGTCAAATTGGTCAGGAAATTTTAAAAGCCTCCATGATGTTTATATCTTATAAGATTGAGACTAATGATCTCTAACGATATAAAGGCCGCTAGCAGTGACTAGCGGCCAAAGAAGCAAAATAATTCAAATGTGAGTCTATTAAATCCGTCGTTAGTGGACTCACATACCTTACTTCTTCCATATTTTGAAAATACAAAAACCCACCAATAAAATTAGCGGGTTTCAAGAAACTGTGTAAACATCAGCTTTGTTTTTGTTGAAGTTTTTTGTCATAGCGTCTGGCCGGCACAATGAGCCAATTAATTATGGCACACATGACGATACCCAGTCCAGCAATGACAAATAGTTTTTCTACACCGATAGAATCTGCTATGGGACCTGCGAAAATTAAACCTAATGAGGCGAGTAAACTCAATAAAGCCATCACTACACCCATGATTCTTCCAAGCTGCTCGACTGGAAAGGTCTGCTGAATCATTGCCATTAATAAGGTATCAAAAAATGGTGCAGCTATCCCTGTAAAAGCGTTCAAAATGATAAACCAAACTAATCCTGCTTTATTTGACGGTAAAAGACCGCTAGCTGCTAACGTGATACCAAGCACTAGATAAGAAATTAGTAGAGGTTTCACGCGATCCTTCCAGTTTCCAAACACGCCAATAATTGTTCCACCAACCAACATGCCAACCGAGTAAATAATTTGAACAAAGCCTGCGTCACCGACAGTTCCATCAAAATACCCCATCGTTATTAAAGGATACATGCTAGCGGCTGGCATAATGAAGATGGAAGACAAAGCGCCAATCAACACGATGATCCATAAGCCATTTTTACTACTAAGGTCTTTAATTCCTTGTTTCGTATCTTCTAATGCAAGAGTATTTCCAGAATGTCCCGAGGTCTTCGGTATTGTTACAAACATAAGCAACAGCAGACCCAATACTGCACCTAAAACGTCCAAAAGCAACAATAGATGTAACGGCATAAGCGCAAACAGAAACGCACCAATTCCTGGAGCTATGATTCTATTTGCAGATTGCACCATTCCTAATTGTCCATTCACTTTTGTCAATTCCTCTTTTGGCGCAATAGTTGGTAGAATCGATAGAATCGTCGGCGTTTGAAACGTTTGTGTGACTGCTCGAACAAATAGCGAGACAAAAATCAGCCAAAATGGGAAAGTTCCTGTCACGATTCCTGTAACTGATAGAAGAATCGCAAATAAAGCCGCAATTAAATCTGGGACAATCAACAATTTCTTTTTATTCAAACGATCGACGTAAGGACCCACGAAAGGACTTAAGACAATCATAGGAAGCATTCCTAATAATGTCGCAAAGCTTAGCATAGTTGCAGACTTAGTTTGTTCAGTGAGATACCAAATGATCGCATACTGAACCGTCATACTCGTGATCCCAGTTACGAATTGACTTAATAGAAATAATTGAACATTCATGCGCCAGTGACGTTTCGGATTACTTTTTTCCAAAGTAAAACCTCCTAAATTTTAAATTCGGATTCGCCTACACACAATTGTTATTTATGGATGTCTACAAGACGACAGCAAAAAAGGTACGCAAAAAGCTAGGATTTCTCCTAGCCCTCAATGGTATTATTCAACTGACCCTTGATATAAGCAAGTTCATATGAATCATGATTGAGAATGTAAGAATATCTATAGACACGCCAAATAAACAACTGCTTATCGGCTATTTAATTCATCTAGATAGACATTGTTACGCTCAAAAATACACCTCGTTCATAAAATAAACTTTGCTTAACTCTTAAATTCTTCCTAGTCACTATACTATAAAAAAATTTAGCACTGTCAACATATGAAAGAATTATCGTTTTCGATTGCTTTTACTTCAATTGAGATAGTTTTGAGTAGACTAAACCCTGAGTTTATCTATTCACGATTCAGCCTTCTTAAAAGTTTCGGGATAATTAAATTACAGCAAAGAATCTATTATATATTTTATTTAACTAAATACTGTTATCTAGTTGAAATTCTCCTATTAAAAAGCCTTTTAAATAAACTTCATAATCAGAATTAGTTTCTTCTTTGGGCATTTTTTCGAGACATTTTCGAGCATAGCATTTCATTTCTTCGATGGTTAGGTTGTTTTTTTCCATTAAGCAAGCAATTTGAAACTGCAAACCGATGTTAGTCATTTCCAACTCTCGTATACGGTTTTCTAAGTTCTTCATAGTCTAGGTTCCTTTCAGTTTTTATATTCAAAATATACCAGACTAACCTAATAATTAATTTACTTCGTAAGATGTGATTTATATTAACTATCAAAATCTTATTTCATAAACTATCGTTTTTGAGTCTTTAATTAATGAGAGTATATTTCTTAATTTAACCTAAGTTATTTGATTTTTTCAATTCTGAGTATACTGATGAAAATAAAAAGATCAGAAACCAATAATGTTTCTGATCTTGTTTCTGATCTTTTTATTTTTAAGCTGGTTTAAAAATCACATCGTTAACTTATTAACATCATTACTGAACGATACCTATCCTTGCTAAATAGAAATGAATAATCCTCTCAGATTCTATTTCTATTATTTCTAAATTCAATGAATTACAGGATTTCTTATAAAAACTCTTTAGTTTTTTCTGCTCCAAGTCTAAATACATCCCTGGCATTCATTTGCCAATAGCTGGGATTAAACAATTCCAAGGAGCAAGCGCCATCATAGCCAATCGATTTTAACTTATCTGAAATTGCTTTTAATGGAATCACGCCATTTCCGGGAAATAATCGATGAGCATGGTCTAATAGCTCCAAAGGAAGATTGTCACTATCATCTATATGATAACAGAAAATTTCTTCAGGTGTAATTTTTTCCAAATAATCGATATCCTGCCAGCCATCAAACAGGTATAAATTGAATGCATCAACTATTAAACCTACGTTTGAATGATTGACCGCTTTTGTTATGCGGTGAGCTTCTTCTAAGCTTCTCACACAACAATTTTGACTGCCAATTGGCTCAAATGCGATTTTTAATTTTAGTTTATCTGTATAAGCTAAAATTTTATTTAACACAGTGACACTATCTTTAAACACTTCTTCTTCAGAATACTCCACGTCTGAAATTGTTGGCACAACTACCAAGACTTCTCCGCCAATTGCAGCCTTCACTTCGCAGACAAAGCGCAAGTCTTCTTCGATTGCTTGCCATTTTTCTGGAGTAGAAAAATTAATATCTTCAATTGAATTGAATCCGGCTGGTTTTAGATGATGAGTTTTAAAAAATTCAGCTAACTCGCCTAAACTGCCAGTCTTTAAATACTCTCTCAACATGTCAATACGCAACTCTATAAAATCATAGTCATTTGCTTCAGCTAGGTACAAATCTTCCATCAACGTGGAATTCTTCATGCAAGTCGCTTCATTTATTGCTAATTTCAAGCGCGCTCCTCCTTTACATTTTATTTTTTTAAGATGTTATGAGTATCCCACTGCTTTTTTAATATGGAAAGCTTTCTAATATAGCCATGCCTTCTTCGACTCTGCCATTTCATGATCACTGATTGCCTGAACCTTAGGACTAGTAGATAGTTGGCTAACTCCTGTACGCCACCAGCTACCAATAGCATCATTCGACATGGTTTTAGGTAATACTTTGATTTCAATTAAGGTGGAGGAAGTTTGTTCTTTTGCAGCTAATAAAGCGGCTGTTAAATCCTCAAGATTATTTACCTTATATGAAACAGCCCCATAAGCTTCAGCTATTTTGGCATAATCAATCTGCATAACTTGATCTTGCGAATTACTTAACTCAGTTCCTTGGCTGTTCAGCCCATGCTCCATCTGTAAATTATTAATACTACCGTACCCGGCGTTATCAAAAAGTAACACGTTAATTTTTTTGTCATATTGCAATGCGGTCACTAGCTCTGTATGCATCATCAAGAAACTACCATCTCCCACAAAAGCATAAGATTCTTTTTCAGGTTCGGCTAGCTTAGTTCCCAATGCTGCTGCCACCTCATACCCCATGCAAGAATAGCCATATTCCAAATGAAATGTATTTTTTCCTTTTGCATCCCAAGTCCTCTGCATGTCTCCTGGCAGAGAACCCGCACTGGAAATTACAATTGCATTCTCATCAAATAGTTCATTGATGGTTAACAACGCAGAAGTTTGTGTTAGTTCTGTTTTCAAGCGATCAGCATAAGTATTCAATTTATCTTGAGAAAAATGCCCAGGGAACTCTGGCTCAAAATCAGTTCTAGAAAAAGTTGTCTGACGTAGCCGACTTCTTTCAGCTTGCCAATTTTGTTTGTATTGCGCTAACACGTCATTAAACTCAGTTTGATAGTCAGATAAAGTATCTGAAATAGCGGTTAATGTCGCCTTGGCATCTGCAACCACTTGTAAGCCGTCAAATTTTGTTGTTTGGAACCGATTGACGTTGATATTTAAAAATTTTGTTGTTTCAAAATTGAAGAGCGTTTTGCTACTGGTCGTAAAATCAGAATAGCGAGTACCTACACCAATAACTAAATCTGCTTCCATCAGTACTTGATTGGCTGGCGCTGTTCCTAACACGCCTGCACCGCCCATTGCCTGAGGAAAATCTGGGGTCACAATAGATTTTCCTGCATGGGTTTCAACAACAGGGATGTTGTGAGTACTTGCTAATTTTTCTATAATTTCTCCTGCTTCAGAATACTTCGCTCCGCCACCAGCTAATAACACTGGGTGCTTACTTGATTGGATTAAAGCAACCGCTTCATTTAATTCTCTTTCCGTTGGTTGCCGACGATCCACATAGTGAACTCTTTTTTTGAAAAATTCCTCAGGATAATCAAAAACTTCACCTTCAGTATCCTGACAAATTGAGATAGTGACAGGGCCTGCTGATTCTGGATTGGTTAATACTTCAAATCCACGAATCAAAGCACTCATTAATTGTTCTGGTCGTTGAACTCGGTCCCAATAACGGGAAATTGGTCGAAACGCATCATTGGTGGTTATAGCCGCACTTAAGGGTTGCTCCATCTGCTGTAAAACCGGATCAGGCTGTCGACTCGCAAAGGTATCTGCTGGTAATAATAAGATTGGAATATTGTTTGCAAAGGCTGTTGCCGTTGCTGTTAATAAATTTGCAGAGCCAGGACCCGAAGAGGCTGTTACTGCATAAATCTTTTTGCGTAAAGATTGTTTTGCAAACCCTATTGCTGAATGAGCCATCCCTTGTTCGTTTTTACCTTGAAAACTTTTTAGATGTCCAGGGTTTTCTTGTAAGGCTTCACCAATACCTAAGACATTCCCATGTCCAAATATATGGAAGATTCCTTCGACAAAAGGCGTTTCTACGCCGTCAATTGAGATATATTGCTGATTTAAAAACTTGATTAATGCTTGTGCAGTAGTCAAGGGGATTTTTTTTGCCATTTTCTTCACTCCTTAATCCTCTCTGGCGAGAGACGATAGATTTCATCTTTATTATAAATAGTACATTTTAGATAGTCAATATTTTTTGGTTATATATTGGATAAGTTTTGTTTTAAAAATCACAACATGGGCATAATTGTAGCAAGAATTACTTTTTTTAGGTATCATATGACAAACATCAAGGAGGAAGTAGTTATGCCACTTTTAAAAATTGACCTTATTAAAGGTAAATCGCCAAAAGATATTAAAAAGATTCTCGATAGTTTAAACGAAGCAGTCCTTACTGCCTTTGAAGTTCCACAAGGAGATCGTTATCAAATTGTCACACAGCACGAACCTTATGAAATGATATTAGAAGATACAGGACTAGGATTTCAGCGGAACGCCGCAGAACAAATTGCTATCACAATTATTAGCCGACCTAGGACTAAAGAGTCGAAAGAGTTATTTTATCAACTAGTTGCGGAAAAGCTGTATCAAAATTTACAAATTGACTCTAAAAATATACTAATCAGCATTATTGAAAATAATGACAGTGATTGGTCTTTTGGGTTTGGGCGAGCGCAGTTTTTAACTGGCGAGTTATAACATCTTTAACTAACCATACTACTTAAAGAGGATTTATACCTAACAGCTCGTTAAGTATAAATCCTCTTTTTACTATGACTGCTCTGCAATCAATTTTTGAATTTCAGGAATTGTCGGCATAGCATCACTAGAACTGTGAGAGCTGACAACAATGGCAGCAGAGGCACTACCGTATTTTAAAGCTTCTTCGATGGTTAACCCTTGGACAATTGCCGTAATGAAAGCTGCTGCATAAGAATCTCCTGCACCAAAAGTTTTTAAAACTTTAGCTTTATAAGCATTTCCTTTAATTACAGAGCCATCTTTTTGATAGGCATACGACCCCTCAACACCATGTTTAATCACAATAAGTTCTGGTTCAAACTTGAATAGTTCATTTACCGTTTTTTGATTATCTCCATCAATAAGGTTTTCCATCACATCGAATTCATCTCTTGTGCCAATGACAATATCAGCTTGTTTCGCGACGATACTATAATAAACTGAAGTTTCCTCTGCACTCTTCCAAGTATAAGGCCGATAATCTAGTTCAAAAATGACTTTCGTGCCATTCTTTTTAGCAAATGCCACAGCTTTCAGCACTGCTTCCCGAGAAGGGCTTTGAGCTAAACCAGTACCTGAGACAACAAAGTATTTTGCTTTTGCAATATAGTCTTCATGAATCTCTTCTGGTTTTAAATACAAATCAGCCACTAGGTCCCGATACATTAAGATACTACATTCTGAAGGACTCAAAATTTCTGTAAAAGCTAAGCCAGATTTATGCCCTTCATCATCAAAAACAACTTCTGAGGTATCCACGCCAGCATCTTCCAAGTATTTTTTTATAAAATTTCCATGTTGATCTTTTGACAATTTGCCAATAAAACCAACATTTAATCCCATTTTAGCAGAGCCAATAGCAATGTTCGCAGGACTCCCACCAACATATTTTCTAAACGTCATCGTCTCTTCCATTGGACGATTATATTCAACAGCATTTAAGTCAATGGCCGCCCGACCAATTGCGATTACATCAAATTCTTTTTGCATCTATTTTTCCTCCTTAGTACGGTTAATAATCCATTCGTGATCTATTTCATTATGGAACTTCCAAAATTTTGTCGGTCCAGCCATTATATTTAAATAGTAGCCATCATAACCCTCCGCGACACTTACAGGATGATAGCCTCTAGGTACAATCACCATATCTTGATTGTAAACTTCCATGGTTTCATCCAATAAGCGGTCATCCGTATAGACTCTTTGGAAAACAAATCCGTTTGTTGGGTTCATTTCATGATAGTACGTTTCCTCTAAAAAGCTTTCTGTTGGTAAATTGTCTTGGTCATGTTTATGTGGTGGGTAACTAGACCAGTTTGCTTGATCTGTATACACTTCAACTACTAGTAACTTTTCAGAAATTGTACTTTGGTCATCCAGAATATTGTGAACTAATCGTTGATTATTATATTTCCCACGATGCTCAACAAGATTTTCTGTTCCTTTAATCAGTTGAGTTTCCTTGGCAGCTCCCTCCATAGAGGAGTAACACAAAATAATATTTCCAGCTGTCTGACAGGTAATCGTCACTGTTTTTCCTTTTGATACATAAACACTGTCTGTTGGAATTTTTTCAAAAACGCTTGAGCGAGTCCCTACATCATCAAAAGTCACAGTCCCATCGCTCACTTGGTAGCTACCAGTCAAAGCAACAACACAGACTTCCTTGTCCTTCAGTTCTGTCACAACTTGCCCACCTTCATTCATTTTAAACACTTGGGCTTCAATATAGTGTAATGGACTATTTTCTTTGGTGATGTGCTGCAACAATTCTACTGAATCAGAAATCTTAAACCTGATCGGACTTCGTTTTAACTGAACCATGTATTTTTCACCTCTTGAACGTAAATTTAAATGTCTTCTTTTGGATATCTAGCAGTCACAACTTTACGATGTGTATAAAACTCAATACTATCTTTCCCATTACAATGTAAATCACCGTAAAACGAATCTTTCCAACCAGAGAAAGCAAAGAAAGCCATTGGTGCTGGCACTCCTAAGTTAATTCCCAGCATACCGCCATCAATATTTTCTCTAAAATAGCGAATAGCACTGGCATTGTTTGTGAAAAGACAAGCCCCATTGGCAAATGGAGATTGATTGGCAATTGCCACGCCTTCTTTTAAATCTTTAATTTTTATTACTGAAAGTATAGGTGCAAAGATTTCATCCTGCCAGATAGTCATATCTGTTGTAACATTTTCAAAAATTGTCGGGCCAATAAAATAGCCAGTTGCAGGAATATTTTGCCGACCATCCAGTGTCAACTTAGCACCTTCAGCCAAGCCTTTTTCAATATACTCAACAGTTCGTGCTTGATTTTCTCGACGAATTACTGGTCCCAAGAACACACCTTCATCTAATCCATTGCCAATTTTGATTTCTTTAGCTGCCTTTACTAGCCGCTCCATGAAATCATCGTAAATAGTTTCTTCAACTTCTAATACAGCACACACAAGCCATACACCGCTCTCCAGCAGATCCAAAAGCTGCTGAGATAACATTGGTGACAGTGACATCTAGATTAGCATCTTTTAAAACAACGGTATGATTTTTTGCACCAGTTAACGCTTGTACTCGTTTTAGGTTAGCAGTTCCAGTTTTATAAACATACTCACCAACAGGTTTAGAACCAACAAATGAGATTGCCTTCACATCTGGATGCTCTAGCAAGCCATTTACTACATCGTGGGCACCATTGACAATGTTGAAAACTCCATCAGGCAAACCTGCTTCTTTCAATAAATCTGCAATTTTTTCAGCTAGTAATGGTGTTTTCTCGGAAGGTTTTAAAACGAATGTATTTCCACACGCAATTGCCATTGGAAACATCCAACAAGGAACCATCATTGGAAAATTAAAGGGGGCAATCCCACCAATCACACCTATTGGATATTTATAATTTACTGCTTCGACGTCCGTAGCAATACTGGACAACGAATCCCCCATCATTAATGAAGGAACACCTGCAGCAAATTCAGTATTCTCAATCCCTCGTTGGACTTCTCCCAGTGCTTCAGCATAGGATTTTCCATTTTCAATCGTAATAATTTTAGCTAATTCTTTTTTATGTTCTGTTAGCAATTGATGGAATTTGAACATCACTCGAGCTCTTTTTGGAGCCGCAACATTTTTCCAACTGTGAAAAGTATTTTGTGCTATTGCTACCGCTGCGTCTAAATCTGTCTTAGTGGACAATGGAACACTCGCAATAATTTCTTCAGTAGCTGGATTTATTACATCTTCAAAGGCTTTTGTCTCACTATCTACCCATGAACCACCAACAAAGTTTCTTAATTGTCTTGCCATGAAAACTCCTCCTAATTATTTGGAATTGTATTTGATCAATTGATTGACTTAATCATAAAGGAAACTCCAAAACATGTCAATAATTTTTGGTAATATTTTGGTCATGTTTCCGTTTAAAAAGGACACTTGCTCAAATATTCATTGAAAAACTGATATTTCTATGATATTCTATGATGGAGAAATCAAATTTACTTATTCAATAACCAAATGATTATGAAGGGATGAGAGGTAAATGAAAACAAAACGAATTAATGAAATCGAAAAATACGTTAAGGAAAACGAATCCGCGACTATTGATGAACTATCTAATGAATTTGATATTTCTATAAATACTGTTAGAAGAGACATCAATGAATTAGAACAAAGAGGAACTATTGAGAAAGTTTATGGTGGTGTTCGAGCAAAAAAGGAAAACTTAATCAACTTTACCCAACGTTCTACTAGTCATGCTGAAGAAAAAAGAATTATCGCAGAAAAAGCAGCAGCCTTTATTGAAGAAAATGATGTAGTATTCATTGATTCAGGTACGACAACAATTGATATCTTGGACTTCCTAGATCCAAAATTACGATGCACAGTTATTACGAACAGCTTGGACATTATTGAACGAGTTGTCTCTTTTCCAAACATTACTCTTTTTGTTGTTGGCTCTTTATTTAGAAAACAAACACGTTCTTTCGTTACTATGTCTGCTGAAAAGGTTGTCATGCATTTAAATGTAAATAAGGCTTTTATGGCAGCGACAGGAGTCTCGATTAAAAATGGTGTAACGAATTCCTCTCAAGAAGAGTATTGGATTAAGAAGGAAGTTGCCGAAACTGCTGCTCAAGTCTTCGTCCTCGTTGATAATTCCAAATTCGATAGGGCGGCTTTATTAACCTATAGTAGTTTTGACAATGTCTCTTATGTTCTAACGGATCAAGAACCACCAAAAGAATACTCAGATTACTTCAAAGAGAAAAAAATTATTGTCGTTTAACAAAACTAGAGTGTAGATATCACTTATTCCAGAATATCTACACTCTAGTTTTTCTATATTGAGGGGAATAAGTGATTGATTTTATCCCACTCTTTTTCAGTTAGTACAAATTTCGTGCTATTGAGGTTACTCAATACTTGATCAAAGTTTTTAGCTCCCGGAATTACACTGGTTATGTCTTTGCGCATTAAGTACCAATTTAAAACTATATCCGCTATAGAAACTTTATAACTCTCTGCTAAAGAACTGAGATAGGGAATGGCTGTATCAACAATATGAAGATTTTCTTTAGAGAAATAGGTTAAATCACTTCGAAAATCTCCATTTTCTAATTGTTTTTTACTATTATATTTCCCCGACAAAACTCCTGAAGCAAGCGGAAAAAAAGGAATAAACGCAATATTACGCTCCAAACAATAGGACATTATCCCTCCTTCATTACCACGATCTAGCAGGTTATACTTATCTTCAACTATATCTACTTGATTTTCAAAATTGGCTTCTTTCAGCTGCTGTAATGAAAAATTAGAGACGCCAATTGCTCTAATTAAGCCATTATCCTTCAGTTTTTGCAAAGCCTCAATTGCATATCTTTTATCTGTAGCTTCGTCAGGAAAATGGATGTAAAAAATATCAAGATAATCAGTTTTCAATCTTTTTAATGCTTCAAAAACAGACCTAGTTAAAAACTCTGGAGAATTACTAAAAACATCTTTGACTGGATCAGTATGGGCAGCTTTAGTTGCTAAAATTATTTTTGAACGATCATAATTTTGAATGACTTCCCCGATTAATTCTTCACTACGACCATTACCATATCGATATGCTGTATCAATCAAATTAATATCATTTTCGATTGCAGTAGCAACCAAATGTTTCCCTGCTTTTTCACTTAAGTTAGGATATAAATTATGGCCACCAACAGCATTGGCACCCAAACCTATCTGCGAAATTTCAATGCCGGTTTGTTTTATTTGTCTTTTTTTCATCTAAATACTCCAAAACCAAAAATTTTTATTTTCAAACTTACCAAATTACTGTAGAGACTTCTTTAGCCTTTAAAGTCATTTCAAGTTCTTTATTACCTTCCAATATTCTAAAGGTCTCTTCTTTTTCGGATCTATTATAAAGAACCAACACTATTGATTCATCGAGATTTTTAAACGCCACTTGTTCAATATTCTGATTGTAACTAGAAGAGTACACTACACAAGCTCCCTTTTTGATAAAGTGGCTGAAATGTCTAATATAATAATAAGAAAGATTAAAAATCAATTTGTCTGTCTCTTTCTCATATTGAATAGGTGCTTCACATGTATTCCCCATATGATTTGGACCACCCTTTGAATCCAGCAAGATGTTCCAATCAATATAAGAACTCATGCCATTTTTGAAATTATTAATTAAATCATGGATATAAACATCCCCATGGTTTGTAATATTTTCAACGGTCCCTTCTGTTTGTGGGACACAACCTTCTGAAAAAAGTAGGTCCTTTTCTGGGTAATTCCGATAAAGATAATCCAGCTGCTCAAAATGGTCGCCTGTATACCAATGGAAAGCAACACCATCAATATTTTTTCTAAACTCTTCATTACTAAAGCTTTGATCAGCCCATTCTATTAATCCATCTTTGTCGTGATCCCAAATGTAATACTCCATCCCATCATGAGGAGTGTTTGCCAATTTCTTTTTCAAAACCTTAACAGCAAAATATGCCTCTTGATAATTTGTGTATAAACAAGAGTCCCATTGTTTTATAGCTACTGGCTCATTTTGTACTGAAAATTTTTGAACCTTAATCCCGTTTTCTAAATAATGATCTAAATAGGCTTTGATAATATCAGCCCAAGCTTCATAGTATTCTTCTTTTAAATAGCCGCCTTTATTCATATCATTGTTAGTTTTCATGAATGAAGGAGGACTCCACGGGGAAGACATAAAAATGATATCTGGATTTCTTTCTAAAGCTTTTTTTATAAAAGGAATGATATTCTCGTCATCACGATTAAAGTTGAAATTTCCAGATTGAACGTCTTTTAGACTATCCACATATTGATAGTTACCCAAAGAGAAATCACAACTTTGAATGGGCATACGTGCCATATTGTAATTACTTCCTTGATTACTAAAATACAAATCAATTAGTTCATCTTGGGTCTTTTCGGTCATAGAATTAAACACGACACCTGCTCCCTCAGTAAAGGAGCTCCCAAATCCATTAATGATTTGTTTTGGTTTATTTGGAAATACTTTAATAACATTACTATTGTCAGGGCTTCTTAATGAGAAATCCTGCACCTTTTCTTCAAACTGTGAATTTAAACTAGAAGTAAAAATTTTTGCACTCACATTATCATCTCCTATCTTAAAAAGGAGATGGTAATACAAACCATCTCCTAAAAATATTAATTGTAAAATGCTGGTTTATCTACACCTACAACTTTTTCTGTATTCCCTGAACGTTGAGATTTTACAGCAGCATCAGAAGTAATTGCTGCTAAATAACCATCCCATGTATCAGGACCAACTGGATCTTTCCCATCATTTAGATGGTCAAAGAAATCTTGGAATTCAACATCATATGCTGCTTCAAAACGTTCTTTCCATAAAGTTAAGATATCTGTGGAATATTTTGCATTTTTCCGCATTGCAACACTTGGAGGACTAGGTAACTCAATCATTCCCTCTTCTCCAGTGATATCACAATGAATATCATAGCCATATTGACAATTGGTAAATACTTCAACCACGATATTTACACCTTTATTTGTCTCCATAACAACAACCTGCGGATCTCTTACTTGCTCTGCTGGTACGTTTGATGTCTGACGAGGGAAGTAAACTTTGACATCAGTATACTCGTCATCAATTAACCAATGAAGGACATCAATTTCGTGAATCAATGTTTCATAGATTGCATTTTCAGTTTTGTATCCAGGTACAGTATCTAAGTTGTAATGGCGGCAATGAATCATCAAAGGCGCACCGATTTCATTATTGTCTAGAATTTTTTTCATTTGTTTGTAGCCATCGTCGTAACGACGCATAAAGCCAACTTGTAACATTTTCTTACCAGTTTTCATTTCTGCATCCATTACTCTTTTACAATCTGCAGCACTGATGGCAAGTGGTTTCTCTACAAAGACAAACTTGTTTGCTTCTAATGCAGCAACAGCTACATCAGCATGTGCCTCGTTTGACGCAGTAATTACAACAACTTCAACTTCTGGATCAGCCACTAAATCATGATAATCACTATAATCCTTAGCTTCAATTTTGAATTGATCTAGCGCAGCTTGCGCTCTGCCAGGTACGATGTCACAAACTGCGACAACATCTACACCCGCAATAACATGAGCTAGTCTTCTTAAATGATCAGAACCGATTGCACCGATTCCAACAACTCCGATTTTTAATCCCATTTGCTTTCCTCTTTTCTACTTAATAGCTCATAATCGCTTTTACAGCTTCTTTTGTTGTGGTTGCTGGAAATAGCTCATATCCAACACGACCTTGATAACCAATTTCTTCTAACATCTCAAAGACTTTAGTGTAGTTGATTTCACCAGTTCCTGGTTCGTGACGACCAGGATTATCTGCTACATGAATATGTCCAATTTGTTTAAGGTATTTAGTCATGTTTACACTTAGGTTTCCTTCATTAATTTGCATATGGTATACGTCATATAAAACTTTTAACCGAGGCGATCCAATCAATTGAATCATTTCGGCAGCCATTTGAGTAGTAGCTAAATAATTTCCCACATGATCCGCATAGATATTTAAAGGCTCAAGATTTAAGTCAATTTGATGTTCCTCAGCCAATTTTGCACAATCAAGTAACATATCATACATTGAACAGATTTTTACTGTATCTGAGAGCTCAGTATAGTGGTTTAGCACAACCCCTAAATCACCTAAAGCATTGGAATGGATAGTTAATGACAGTGAACCAATTTTCTTAGCAGCCTCAATAGATTGTTTTAAAAATTTCAAATACTCAGTTTTATGAGTTGGATCAATCAATGAATAATCCGCATCACCATTGAATCCACTGATTTTGATGCCAGATTTTTTAACTGATTCCACAATTTTGTCTAAATCTTTGTCAGTCCAACTCCAAAATTCAATATATTCAAAGCCATCATCTTTGGCTGCTTGAAAACGATCATAGAAAGGAATCTCAGTGTACATTGCATCGATACACGCACATTTTGGAAAGTTCATAATTTTTCCTCCATTAATTATAGTTTAGGTAACAATTCAGCAATCTTAACTGGACGATCTTCTTCAGCAGAACGACGTGCTGCATGAGCCATAACAATACTCATTAAACCATCCATAGCAGTTGCTTTTACTGGCGTATCATTTTGAACAGAAGCGATAAATTGACGAATTTCTTCTGCATAAGCTAACCCATAGCGTTCTTTGATAGTAATTTTCGGAGTATCATGAATGATTCCTTCTCGAGCATTCAAAGTAGCTTCACTAAAGTCATCATTTTCCACTGTTACAGCACCTTTTGTACCAAAAACTTCAGCACGTTGATCATAGCCGTATACTGCTTCCCAGCTATTATCAATGATTGCCAATGAATTATCTTCAAAGCGGATTGTAATCGCACAAGTATCATCACGAGTAATTTCAGGATCATCTTTGTTGATAAGTTTTGAACCCATTGCATACACTTCAGTAACTTCACTATTATTTAAGAAGCGCACCATATCAAAGTCATGAATAGTTGTATCTGTATAAATAGAACAGTTTTCTCCACCAGGAGCAGTAAAGTATTCTTTGATTGGAGGAATTGGATCACGAGAAGTAATTTTAATAATATGAACATCTCCAACTTTGCCAGCATCAACTAATTTTCTAGCTTTTGCAAAGTTATGATCAAAACGGCGGTTGAAACCGATTTGCAATTTCACTCCAGTTTCTTCAACAACTTTCATTGCTTCAACAATTTTTTCAATTGAATAATCAAATGGTTTTTCACAGAAGATATGTTTGCCGGCTCTCGCAGCCTTAATAACTAATTCACCATGAATTGCTGCTGGTGCACAAATCAAAACTGCTTCAATTTCTGGATCGTTTAGCACTTTATCATAGTCTGCAATAGCAGCAGGGTATTCTAAATCGTTTGCCCAATCACTATATTTATCTGGAAATGGTACAGGAAATGGATCTAATACATACTTCAATTCAACCTGTGGAATTGAAGTCATAATATTTTCAATATGCACCTTCCCCATATTTCCGGCACCGATTACTGCAACTTTAGTTTTTCTCATAGCTAATTTCCTCCAATATAATTTTTTATTTTTAAGTGGTTTCCCACTAAAGACCCGTTTTTTCTTGTAAATACTTTCTTGCTTTCACTGCATATTCTAGTGGGTTGGCTTTCTTTGGATTTTGCTCTGCTTCAACAAGTAACCATCCCTCATAATCATTCGAATCTAGGATTTCAAAGATTCTAGGGAAGTTCACAAATCCATCACCCGGAACGGTGAAGCAGCCCTCAACAACAGCTTTTCTAAATTTATACCCCTGAGATATTGCTTCAGTCATCTTATCTTTTCGAATATCTTTCAAATGAACATGCCCAATTCTATTTACAAAATCTTGACACGCTTGTACGGCATCTTCATTTGAAAAAGTAAAGTGTCCTGTATCGAAGCAGAGATAAACCAACTCTGGATCTGTATTTTCAAGCAATCGCTTTGTCTCAGCATAAGTTTGAACAACTGTTGCCATGTGATGATGGAAGCATAATTTAAATCCACGTTCATTTGCGACTTTGCCAAGTTTGTTTAATCCAGTTGTTAGCTTCACCCACTCTTCATCAGAAGCTACAGGTTTCGCATTGCCAAACATTGATTTTTCAGAGGCGAATAAATTTCGGGTTAACTCACAGACGTTAATTCTGTTTGAACCAACGCTTTCTAAAAAATCTAATTCCTTCAAAAACTCTGCTTCATTTTCCTCATAAGGAGTTGAGCATAAAAACGATGAAAACCATTTACTTGCAACTTTTAAATTTCTTGATTTTAGAGATTCATTTATGCTTTTTGGATCAGATGGAAATTTTATACCAACTTCTGTTCCAGAGAAACCAGCTAATGAAGTTTCATTAATGCATTGCTCATAAGAATTTTCAGCACCTAGTTCAGGCATGTCATCATTACTCCAACCTAATGGAGATATTCCTAACTGAATATTTTTTCCGTCAAACATTTACAATCCTCCTTTGAATATAGTATTATTGCTTAAAAGAATTACGATAAAATCCATATCAGTTATTTCTCTATATTGTTTTTAAATAAAATGAAAATAGTTTTATAAAAAGGCACAAAATAGAGTTCCTTAGTTTAATCGGTTCTTTTAACTTGATTACATACTTAGTATACTTTTATAAGAATCCGTTTCCAATTCGTAAATTTGCTGATTTTTATCGATTTTGTGCTATGTGGGAGGTTTAATAAAATGGAGCAATTTAGCCAGGACAAAATGGGTCACTTTGACAAAGGTATTATTTCTAGAAAAGGGGTATATTTTAATAATCCTTCGAGTTTTGCAAAAAAAAATTTATTTTGTATATTGTGGGGAGGAGAACTTACCTGCGATTTGCCATATGAAATAAATCGAAAAGCTGCAGGGCAATTTTATGATGTTTTTCTGATGCTTCATATTTTGGAAGGAGAATTAGCCATTGAGTATGAGGAAAAAATATTTTATGCAAAAGCTGGGTCTATTGTTTTACTTGACTCCAGAATAGCAAACCACTATTGGGCAACAGGTAGAGTGAAATTTCAATTTGTTCATTTCACTGGAATACTATCTGAACCCTACTACGATGAAATTCATGATCTTAATGGCATCTACTTTGAGAATTGTTCTGATTTGATCTCACCTTTCTCACAAATTATGGTTGAGCTCATGGGGTTAAGACCGAATGATCATGTGATGTCTTTGAGTCTTACACAAATATTCACATCAATGCTATTTGCAAACAAACAGACTGTTTCCAAATCGATTTTAAAATCACAAATCTATATTGAAACTCATTATGCTGATTCCATTTCGGTTGATGAAATTGCAGAATATGCCGGATTAAGCAAATATCATTTTTCCCGACAATTCAAAAAGGAAGTCGGAATGTCTCCACATCAATATGTGACTGATATTCGCATCAAAAATTCGAAAAAACTATTGAGGGAGACAAGGAAATCTATCGAAGAGATTGCTTTTGATGTTGGCTTCACGAGTGCGTCACATTTCACTTTTTCATTTAAAAAAGAAACTAGCGAGACTCCATTGAATTTTAGAAATTTTTTTATTGGAACTTAAAAAGCTATTGACCATCCTCATATGTTTTGAAGATGGTCAATAGCTTTTCTATTTATATGAGAAAGCTTTAAAATAAAGCTGAATAATTTCTTCTTTGGATGGTACTTTGGGATTATTTTGTGGACTTCCACTAGCTAGAGCATCTTCTGCCATTTTATTAACTGCTCTTTCAAATTCTGTAAACTCTATTCCCCATTCTGCTAAATTAGTAACCTCTAGATGAAGGCAGATTTTTTTTATCGTTTGAACTAGATATTCGCTTTTTTCATCTATATCAAGATTCACTTTATTTGGATAAATATAGTCAACAATCTCAGATAGCTTTTGTTTGATTACCTCTTGACTAAATTCTAGAAAAATTGGCAGGAGCATTGCATTGGATAACCCATGTGGTACATGGAAAAGTGCCCCAATCGGTCTACTCATACCATGAACAAGAGTAACTGATGCGTTTGAAAATGCAATGCCCGCTTCTGTACTACCAATCATCATTTCATTTCTTGCCTCTTCATCATTTCCGTCATCATAAACTTTTTCAATATTTGTTAGAATTCTTTTTAAAGCATCTAACGAATACATTTTTGTTAAACTATTTGATTTGATTGATACATATGATTCTAGGGCATGACATAAAGCATCTAAACCAGTAGCAGCGGTGATTCCTTTAGGGACCGTTTTAGTGAACTGTGGATCTACTATTGCTATCTCAGGTAAAAAAATTCGATTCTTTAGCATCATTTTTACTTGAGTTTTTGTGTTCGTTATTACAGTCACATCTGTCGCTTCTGAACCTGTCCCAGCTGTTGTGGGAATTGCTATTAATGGCAATGGACTTGACACTCCTTGAAAATCACTCCCGTAAAAACTTTCAATCGCAACATTATTAGTGATAACAGCGGCTACGGCTTTTGCAGTATCTAAACAGCTGCCACCACCAATAGCAATAATATAATCACATTGATCGTTTTTAGCAATTTTAACTGCATCATACACATAGTCTTGAGTCGGTTCTGAATTTATCTCACTATATAAACTAAATCTTTGATTTACAGAGTTCAATATATTGGCTATGAGTTCAAATGAACCATTTTTCAATAAAAATGGATCACAAAGAATTAAAGGCCTCGATCCAAGTGTTTCTGCTTCTTGTGCGAGCTTGTTGATAGAACCATTTCCGAGATAGATTGTCTTAGGTAAATTTAATTGAATAATATCCTTCATTTTTTTCCAACTTTCATTCCAAATTTTTAAACTCCCGAATTTTTTCTTTCACAACTGAGTAAATGTTTTTTGCACTTAATTCTTGTAAAATTTTTGGCTCATACACAGTTGGATAATTCCTTAAAGAATCAATTAATCCAGCTTTCCATGCTAGATTTAATTCAGTATTTACATTAATTTTTGCATGTCCTAGTTCAATCGCTTTTCTTATTTGGTGAGTCGGAATCCCGCTAGCTCCGTGCAAAACTAGGGGAATACTAATTGCTTCTGAGATTGCTCTCATTTCTGCAAAACCTAGCTTAGGTTCTCCTTGGTATGGACCATGAACTGAACCTAATGCTGCCGCTAATGCATCGATTCCCGTTTCATCTACTAAACGAATACACTCATTAAGGTCTGCATAGTTTATTCCACCAATAACTCCATCTTCATTTCCACCAACCGTTCCAATTTCGGCTTCAACAGAAACATTCTTATTATGAGCATAATCAACGACTTTCCTAGTTAACTCGATATTCTTTTCGAGCACTTCATGGCTCCCATCAAACATCACAGAAGAATACCCGGCATCTATTGCTTCAAAGCACCTCTCTATTGTTTGTCCATGATCTAAGTGCAAAACAACTGGAATCTCAATATTGTAATAGTCAATTAATGATAGTACTAACTTCTGAATGGTTTTAAACCCTCCAAGATAATCCACCATACGATCCGAAGTAGCTAGTATTACTGGTGAGTTCTCAGAAACTGCGGCTTTTAGAATATTTTCAATCCACAATTGACCATTTATATTGAAGTGACCAACTGCTTCCTTCCTGCTTTTTGCCTCAGGTAATATGTCATTCAAATTTTTTAGCATCTTTTTCGCCGCCTTTCTTGCCTACTTTTTGAAATATTCATTTGGTGAGAATTGTAAATTGGATAATCTACTTTGAAATTCTTCATTGCTGATTCCATATAGATTTTCTTTTTCCAGTTTATTAAATTCTTCGACTAAGGTGTAACTAACTAAATACAAAGTTAATTTTTCCTTCGCAATTTTCTCTAAGTTTTCCTCATTTGATTGGTGGCTAGACACAACCAAATTTGCAAATTCTTTTGGATTTAACTTAATTTCTCTTTTCATAACAAGCCCTCCTAATTTGATTCTACTTCTGTAATAGCTTTTGATTTGTTCGCTTCTTCTGCTGGAGTCTTCAAGAAAAAGGCAACGATACTAGAAGCAAAATACAAAATTGCGAATGTAAATAGTACTGCCGGGGCACCAAAAGGTTCAAACATAATGGATACAATTAGTGGGCCGACAAAGTTACTTAAACCAGACCCTAAGTTTAGGACTGATACAGCCGCTGCCTTATTATCAGGAGCTAAAGCTGGCATTAATGCGGATAACGGATTGTAAGCTGCTAACCCCAATGCATAAACAATAAACGAAAGTAACATAGGGAGATACTGACCAGACATAAATTCAGCCGCATAGTAAATTAACAAACAAGATAATCCTGTCAATGTACCAGCAAAATAAGCAACTGTTTTTCTCCACCCAAACTTGTCACCTAAAAATCCAAAAAATATTGATGCAAATGTACAAACAATATAAGATAGCCCCCAAATACTAGCCCATTGTGCTAGTGAAAAGCCTTTAGTGATAAGGTATATTGGCATAATAATAACAAAACCATACTGAGCAATACTGTTTACTGTCTTTACAAGCATCCCCATCCCTAATTTAGGTTTTTTAAACATTATCAGTAGGCTATCAGTTAATTCCTTCGCAATTGAATTATTATTTTTCGGAAGAATTAATTGGTCTCTGTTTAGTATTAACGCACAAAAGCCTCCAAGTAATGCAATTCCCATGCCCAACCATAAAACGTTTAACTCTCCCATAAAAGTAATTGAGTTTGCAGCTAATGTAGGGCCAACAATTGTTATTCCTAAATTAAAACAAATCCAAAACCATGATGTTGCCCGGCCCATTATTTCATTTGATGCACGATAGGTAATCCAAACTAAGAATGAATAAACAAATAATGGATACGACATCCCTCTTAGCATGTATGTCACTGCAATTGGAATAAATCCCGCAGATGGAATTGCCCATAAAATTAAAGGTACCGAACTCAAAATAAAAATAATTAATCCAGAAATCATTACCTTACGAACGCCAAAAATTTGAACTAATATTCCAGATAACCATGAAACAAGTGCAACCAATACGCCATACAGTGAAAAAATAGTTGCTGATTCAGTCTTTGTTAGTCCTATATTCACTAAGTAAGAGGATAACCAACTGTTTTCAATACCCGCCCCGAGCATAAAAAGGAAAACTCCAACATAACCCCAGAATAATATTGTCGGAATTCCCAATTTATACAATAATCCTTGCTGTTTTTCCATAACGTACCTCCAGTTTTTCAAAAAGAATAACGATTACACAACAAGAATACTCAAAATAAAAATAAATGTCAATCACTTTTTGGGTATATCTTGATTCATAAAACCATAATTTAACCAAAGTTGTTGATAACGTAAGATTTTATTATCAATTAGTAAATTTGTGTTTAGGTACAATTGTTGTAGCTTTTTGGACAACTTTCTTCTATTCTCACGAAGTAATCAAAACCACCAGTGTGAACTGGTGGTTTGCTCTTCGGCTGAAAGCCTCTTTTACCGACCACGGCCTAAAAGGCCTTCTGAAGGAGCTTCCTCCCGCACCACTATTACTCGCTGATTCTAAAAGAATCTCTTCTTATTTCTTTTTGTTTTTTTCTCCTGTAAACGGATCATATTCTTCGAACAATGTCAGTTAATCTGCTGCATAATCATCTTGTAATTGATTCCGAATATACTCCGTGATTTTCTCCTTGTTTCGTCCTACCGTATCCACGTAGTAGCCACGACACCAAAATTTTCGATTCCCGTAACGATATTTCAGATTGGCGTGGCGATCGAAAATCATCAAGCTACTTTTTCCTTTTAAATAGCCCATGAATTGAGAAACACTTATTTTCGGTGGAATACTAACAAGCAGATGAATGTGGTCTCTACACGCATTCGCTTCGAGAATTTCTACTCCCTTTCGCTCGCACAATTCTCGAATGATCCCACCGATGCTTTGTTTGTATTTTCCATAGTTAATTTGCCTTCTATATTTAGGGGCGAATACGATGTGGTACTTACATCTCCAGCTTGTATGTGATAAACTTTCTTTGTCCTTTTTCATAAGGGTACCTCCTATTTTGTCGATGATGCGGTCGGGAAACCAGCATCATTTTAGCATTTTAGGAGGTTTTTTTTCTACCACGCTGGAAGCTCTCTGGAACCACCCACATAGCAGGTGGTTTTCAAAACATACAAAAAAAAGGAACGAAATTAAACTCGTTCCTTTAATTAACCTGTATATGGTTAACTACAAATCTAAAAAAAACTAATAGAATAAGCTTCAAACAAAGTATTAAACTCTATCTGAACCTTTAACGTTATTCATTTTTATTGTTTCAAAAAATTCCATGGGACAGGTCATGGGACAAATGGCGGATAGCACATGCATTCATTAGCAAGCTGAACTTTGTTTAGACTAAAATCAAAATAATACTTTCATTTTTAGAATAACAGAAAGAAATATATAAATATTGATTTACTAATGGTTAATTAGGAATAAATACCAAAATTTAATTTTAAGGTGCTGCCACATTCTTTACTTATTTGAAAGAAACCATTGAATATTTTCTGCCATAAATAATTACCTCAATTTCTAAAAAACTTAGTCATTGGGTATTGTAACATATTTTTCAATTTAAAATTTTTTTATCAACAATAATCATATCTATTTAAATGAATTGTTACCACTACATTGGTCATGATTCCTAATTAGTCATAGAATAAGAGGTTGTACAATACAACTTCTTAAAATTCGTGTCAAAAGTAAAAAATTTACTCTTCAAAATGAATCATTTAACATGGCTATTGTTAGTTTACCTTTTACCAAGGCAAGACCTCCCCATCTCTAAAAAAGCCACCGCTGGGACCATCACTAGGTAACATAGCAGCCCAGACAATTCCTTTAGCACCATCTGAAATGCTTCGACCATAGCCATCACTGTATGTATCTGTCACATCTGGACACACAGCATTCACAATAATATTATCCTTAGCAAGTTCTCTAGCCATTTTGATTGTTAAACCATTTAAGGCTAGTTTTGTTAACCCATAGCCTGAAACAGGGATACCTTCCATCCCAGTTAGTAATCCATATTGTGGATCTTCAAATGAACCAGCTCCACTAGACACGTTGACAATTCTTGGCTCAGCAGATTTTCTCAACAAAGGTAAAAATTTTTGAGTAACATTCCATGGACCTAAGACATTTGTCTCAAATAATAGCTTCATTTCTGCTAAATCCTGTAGCTCGGCTGCTTGGGAGCCACCAAACAAAACTGCATTGTTAATTAAGACATCTAACTTCCCATATTGCGCTTCAACTTTTTTTGATGCCCTAAGAACTTCTTGAGAACTGTTGACGTCCATTTTGATAAAAGACGCACTTAGCCCTTCATTTATAAGTTCAGTAGTCAAGTTTTCTAACTGTTCTGCTTTTCGACCAGAAAGAATAACATGGTAGTCATGTTGACCTAATTGTCGTGCCGTTTCAAAACCTAAGCCTGTTTTTCTGCCAGCTCCTGTAATTAAAGCTATTTTCATAAGTAATCATTCCTTCTATTAAAATAATGTGAAGCCAACTTTATTGAATAATCTTATATACTGACAGAGATAATGTTTGTTTAGTTCTGTCAATATTTTGTAGTAATATTATTAAACCGATGAAGCACTTTTAAGATGATTTAGTTTAACCAAAAAATTTGTAGTGGTAATCAGGAGTATTCCTAACAAAATCATAAAATGACTCTCAGAAAATAAAAATAATACGCCGCCGAAAAAAATACTCAGCCACAACCAGTTAATATCTTTTCTACTCAATAAATTTTTTTCTTTGACATAATGATTGTTGGCCTGAAAAGAAATCAAAAAAATGACAACAGATAAAGCCACAATAGCTTTCATCTGCCAACTTGAGCCCTCTATCTCTAGCAATAAACTTACTCCAGTAACTAATAAATTCAAACTAATGACGATAAAAAAATGAGCATACATGAGTATTGTTCCGCGGGTTTTACGGTGATGTTCAATCATGTATTCTGTTTGAATTGCATAGCTACCAAATAAAGAAATTAAAATAAGAAATAACAATAAAGGCTCTATACTAAATTTTTGAATATTAAAAAAAGGAGCCACAGTCACAATGGCCTCTCCAAAAGTCATAATAACAAGTAGTTGGAATCTTTCTAATAAATGGGGAAAGTTCACAACACTAGTATCAAAGTTGGCTTTCTTAATAACTGGTAGAAAAATACCTAATAATACTGCTACAAAATCAATCGCTAAAATGACATCAGCTGGCAAAAAAATTTCCAAATAGCAGAACAAATAAATAGATAGTAGTAATTGTCAGAAGAATTTTAATCGAAAAATCAGCAATATCTTACCCTTTTTGATTGGTCTTTTTTTGAAAAAAGTATAAGGCACAAACACTTAACAACATTAGAAACATCGCCAAATTAAAAGAAAAATACATTTGTACCCAGTCAGTTGTGATGGTGTTGGACAAATAAATTGTGATGAACATATTTACGATGATTCCCACATAATCAATGAATGAATTTTTACCAAAACGATTCACATAATTCGTCAAATACAGCCAGCCTTGTAGAATTACAAAGGCTGCGATTAAGTACTTGATTAAAACAGAAAAAGTAAGGCCATCAAAACCAACATGATGGATAATTTCTGATAATTTTGAAATGGCATAGACATAAATTAAATCAAAAAATAATTCGATTAATTCAACTTTTTTTACTTTGGTCACAATGAGTTCCTGCTTTCACTTAATTAAAACAATTGACCCGCCTTTTTAGACGAGTCAAACTTCACCTATTTTTCAAGTAACTCTTGAACGTAATCTGCCAGTTTAGTCATTTTTGACTCGCCAATCAGATTGACCAAATCTTGTGAGACTTTATCAGCCCAACCTGGAGTATATCCATAATGAAGATGGTAGAGAAACAAGGCATCATTAAGTCCTAAATTAGAAACTTCTTCGGTTAATTCAGCGTCAGTCCCTTCAACTAAAGTGATTTCTTGCTGGCTAATTTTAGAAATAGTTTTAACTAGGTCCACCATCGTAAAGGTTTGATTGCTTGTTAAATTATAAGTTTTGCCGATATGAGGCTGCATTTCAGTCAAGACAGTGGCTGTAGCCAAAGCATAATCTTTCCGTGGCACAAAATTCAAAGCGCTAGTCGTACCACTGAATAATTTACCTACAGATAATTGTTTATTCAGTTCTTCTTTATTCAGTAACACATCTAAGTAAAATGAGTTCCGTAAAAAAGTATAAGGAATTTGGCTTGCTTTAATGAAAAATTCAGTTGCTACGTGCACGTTTTCCATTGGAAAGATTGTTTTATCAGGAAATGCAATCCCTGTGTAAACGATGTAGCCCACTTCTGCTACTTTTGCAGCAGTTACGACCGTCAGATGCTCCTGCAAACGAATTAAATCGTCTTCTTCACTACTTGAGACAAATAGCAGACGGTCAATGCCTTCAAAAACTTCCTTTGAAAAATCTTTAGCACGGTAATCACCAAAACGTAATTGGATTCCTTTTTCCTTCAAAGACAATGTCTTTTCTTCATTTCGATAAATACCAATAATATCTTCTGGTGCAACTCCAAATTCTAGTAAGTCATCAATAACTTGACCACCTAAAAAACCAGTTGCTCCGGTAATACCATAAGTTGTCATTCTTTTTCTTCCTTCTTTCGGTCACTTAATAAAATGCCACCTACACCCACATTGTCACCGTCGTTTTCTTTTAAGAAAACGTAAAAGGCTTCTTCTGGTGCATGTAATACCCGTGCTGCAGTGGCTGTAAATTCTTTTGCTAAAACTTGTTTTTGTTCCTTCGTTAATTTTCCTGCTTCAAAAGTGATTACTGGCATCATTTTTTCTCCTATTCAAATTGACTTAATACATCTAGCATTTTGGGGTCATTGTGAAGAACGCCACCAATTGAAGTTTTTTGATCTAACCCTTTGATTAATTCCATCTCTTCATGAGATAAAACAAAATCAAAAATATCAAAATTTTCTTGCATTCGTTCAACGTGGCTAGCTTTTGGAATGGTGACAATGTTTCGTTGCATAAACCAACGTAAAATAATTTGGGCCACTGATTTTTGATGATTGTCCGCAATTTTCATTAAGATTGAATTTGTAAAAATTTCTTTATTCCCTCGACCTAGTGGACTCCAAGCTTCAAGTTGAACACCATCTTGTTTCATCCATTCCTCTGCTTCCCATTGTTGATTCATCGGATGCGTTTCTCTTTGGTCAATCATAGGCGCAATCTCATTATGCATCACTAAGTCCTTCAAACGATCAGGATAGAAATTACTGACACCAATTGCGCGAATTTTACCTTCTTTGTACAACTCTTCCATTGCCCGCCATGAACCATAATAA
This sequence comes from Enterococcus sp. HY326, assembly GCF_026157065.1. Lineage (GTDB taxonomy): Bacteria > Bacillota > Bacilli > Lactobacillales > Enterococcaceae > HY326. The sequence continues at coordinate 200,978 of NZ_JANLGQ010000002.1, read as the reverse complement.
TCATTAAAAGGTTGGTGAATTAAATATAAATCTAAATAATCTAAGCCTAGTTTTTCTAAAGAAACTTCAAAGGCTCTCTTCGTATTTTCATAACCAGCATCTTTAAACCACAGTTTTGTAGTAATGAATAATTCTTCTCGAGGAATGCTGCTTTTCTTCAATGCAGCCCCCACTTCTTCTTCATTGTAATATCTAGAAGCAGTATCAATTAAACGATATCCAGTTTTCAAAGCATTAGTGACCGCTTGTTCCGCTTCTCCCGGTTCATTCATTAGAAAAACCCCAAAGCCCAACTTAGGCATTTTTACACCATTACTTAATGTCACATATTCCATTACGATTCCTCCTATTCAAAATCTGCTAAAACTGTTAGATTTTCAGTGCTTAAATAATTTTTATAGGCTGCTGCTCGCTCAGCAATTTCTCCATCACCCATCCGTGACGCTCCGGTTGTGATAAATGGTTTGATAAATTTTGTACCAATCAAATTACTAGCGGCTTGAAATGGGCGCAATAAATCGGTTACCGAATACTTAAACCCATTGCCATGTCCGTATAACTCTGTAGGCGCTCCAGGTGTAACTGCAATTAACAATTCTTTGCCGTGAAGTTTGTTGCCGTCAGTTCCATGAGCCCAACCATAGGCTAAGACCGCATTTTCCCATTGTTTGACTAAAGCTGGACTTGAATACCAGTACATAGGAAATTGTAAAACAATGCGATCCGCTTTTTCTAGAACAGCTTGTTCAGCGGCTGCGTCGATTTTAAAATCTGGATATAATTGGTACATATCACGAACTTCGATATTTGCTAAATCTTTAATTGATTCCGCTAATTTTGCATTAACGTTGGATGTTGTTAAATCTGGATGAAATACTAATACGGTTGTTTTCATTTAAACTTACTTCCTTTTCTTTCAGCTTTTCTAATTTCTTGCCGTAAATAATCAATTCGTTCAATTTTTCGTTCTTCCAAATGAATTTGATTTAATTTCTGGCCGCGTTTCTTTTCTAAGAGTTTTAATTGTTGAACTTGAGAGTTGGGTTCCAAGAGGGTTAGTTGCATGTAGGCTTTAATCTCGTCATTTTCAAAACCAATATCATGCAATGCCATGATTTTACCCAAGCGATCTAAATCCTGATCATCGTATTGCCATGCGCCCATCACAGCTTTGACAGAATCACATAATCCCCACGTTTCATATTCTTTTAACACTTCCACTGGGATATGATATTGATTGCTAACTTCACTCTGTTTCATTTTTTCACCTCACAAAAAAAGACATGTATTCCTCTCAACACGATTCATTATCGTGTCTTGAAGAATAAATGTCTAATACTTATATTAAATCTAAACAGATGCCTTTTAAGCATTTTTAACAAATTCAATAAATGCCCGAGTAGCTTCTGAGTATACTTGATTCGCTTTCCACGCTAAGACAGATTGTAACGTTAGGTCCGGCTCAAAAGGGATAAATTTGAGATGAGGATAGGTAACATGTAACTCTAAACAAAGTGCAATTCCCACACCACTATTCACTAAAATGGCTGCATTATTTAATAAGGTATAGGTTGAAACAATTTTTAATTCAGCATCATTTTGATTAAACCAACTCGCTAATTCATTTTGAATTGAATTACTGTCTGTCACAATCAGTTCACGTCCAAATAAATCAACTGGTGTCACATTCTTCTTTTTAGCCAGTGAATGAGTTTCTTTGACTAAAATCCCCCACCGTTCTTGTTGTGTCATTCGAACAAATTGATACTTCTCAATTTCGACAGGTTGTATCAATAAGCCAAAATCCATTAATCCCTGCTCAATTTGTTCTTTGATAAAATCATTCATCCCGCTTATGATATGGAAGTTGACTAATGGATGTATTTTCCGAAATTCATAAATCAAATCCCCGATTTTTTCCATACTTAACAACTCACCACAACCAATGGAAATCTCACCGACTATATTTTCATCAGCTTCAACCAACTCTAGTTTGGTTTTTTCCGTCAACTGCAAAATTTCTTGCGCGCGACGCCGTAATAAATTCCCTTCCTCAGTTAAAATAATCCGGTGCTTACTGCGTTGATATAGCTTAACCCCTAATTCCTCTTCCAACTGCACCAATTGCCGGGATAAAGTTGGCTGAGTAATATGCAAAATACTTGCAGCTCGTGTGATATTTTCTTCTCTTGCCACAACTAAAAAATAATTTAATACTCGTAATTCCATCTTTTATGCTCCCGTTTGTTTTAGATTATAGTAACATAAATTAAACTGAAATCCTCAAATCATTGGTGTAGCACGATGAATTGAGGATTTTCAGTTGAGTTAATATATGTCTAAACTAATTTTGAGATAGAAGCCTTCAAAAGAATATTTTTAATAATTTGGCTACACTTGTTTAGTAGGATAAATTGTAAATTCATTTACATTGACATCTTCAGGTTGATTAATCGCAAACTCAACTACTCGAGCCACTGCATCAGGACTAATCCCTACTTGTTTATAGTGAGCTTCCATACGTTGTTTGGCTGACTCGTCTGTAATCGTGCTTAATAATTCCGTATTTATTGCTGCTGGATAAAGTGTAGCGGTCCGGATATTAGTTCCCTCCTGAGCACTTTCCATCCGGATAACTTCCATTAGATTTTTTACCGCAAACTTCGTAGCACCATAGATACCTGAGCCCGCAAAGGATTTAAGGCCAGCCACTGAAGAGGTTGTAATAATTTGGCCATGTTTTTGTTTTGTGAAAATCGGCATAACTGCTGCAACGCCATACAAGACGCCCATTAAATTAATATCGACAGTTTTTTTCCAATTTTCAACTTCCAATGCGCTAACCGGCGAAGTTGGCATAATCCCTGCATTATTAAATAAAACATCTAGTCCACCAAATTCAGAAAGTGTAAAATCAATTAAATCCTGCATGTCCTCCTGTTTTGTCACATCAGTTACTTTATAGCTTGCTTGGCCACCATCTCGATTAATTTGATTGACAATCTCTTTTAGTTTATCTGCTCGCCTAGCAGCCAAAACAACTTTGGCACCACCTTTTGCTAATAATTCTGCGGTTGCTTCTCCGATTCCTGAAGAAGCGCCTGTAATGACTACAACTTTGTTTTCAATTGACATAATAAAACCTCCAAAAATTTATTTATCACAAACACTAGCACAAGCTTTAGAGTATACTCTCAGTCAAAAATAATACTCAATATCTTATAAGCTGACTAAATTTAGACCAACAGTTAGAAAATATCCTGCACTAAAAACTGATATAATTTGATAAATTATCACTAGTGGATAAAATTGCTGTTTATTGGCTAATGTATGATTCACAAAATAATTCATACACCTAACTAAGGTAATTAAGAAAGAAACAGCGAGAGAAAAAATAAGTAAGTTAGATCGTAAAAAATTCCTTCCTACAAAACAAGTATCCACATTTAGAAATAAAAAAATTAGACACCCAATAATGACTGTTACTAAGAGACATTGCAGGATATAGTAAAGTGAATTTTTCAAAATATTTTTCAAAATCGATGCTCTTTCTTTTGAAAAAAGACTTTTAAAAAAATCTAAAAAAAAGATTATCCCATGTGGGAGCAATAACATCATGCTGTAAAACTCTAATGATATATTTCCTATTAACACAGGTACTCACCCCATTTCTTCACACTTTTTATTCCCATTCCTCATCTGCTTGTTCATTAAAAATTATAGTTTGTATCCTGGTTTTTTATATAGCTCAGCCATCTTAGGAACGATTTCTTTATCGTATATGGGCTGCCATTCTCCTTTAGGAATTGCTTCAATGGCTATCGATATTTCATCAGGAGAGCGGTTGGCTATTTCAACTATATCTTTTTCAAAAGCTAAGGCTAACTCTTTTCTAATCTCCTCTGGGACTTCTGCTGAAATCTTCAAATCAATATGTGGCATCTTTTTTCCTCCTTCCACTTACTTTTTTCATTCGTTTTAGAAAAACTAAGGTTAGTAAACATAAAATGACATTCAAAATAAAATAAGCAAACGTGATATCCGTAAAGCTGACAACAGAACTAATCCTTCCAGATATAAAGCTAGGCAAAGCTGCGCCACCGTAGGATAGTAAATATATAAAGGACAACACACCTGCTTTTTCCTCTGGCTTAGAATTATCAAGCAAGTTTTGCATGGCACTAGAATAACTAATCCCTTGGGAAATTCCTGCACCCAATACTGCAATAAAACATAAAATTAAGGACTGTAAAGTAAAAGAGACCACGAGTAGCCCAACTGAACTGGCATACAAAATTTCGCCGACCTGCTGAGCTCTAGTTCTTGAAAAAAATTGTCCTATTCGAATGCCAATCGGATTAGGAATCATATACATGGAAAGGATAATTGCTGCAAGAAGAGGACTGTTGATATTAAAGATTTCTGCTCCAACTGTCGAGCTATAAGCTTGAAAATAGCCCCCCATTGACCAACTTGTTATGAATAAAAAAGCAGCTGGTAAAGCATAAGGTTTCGCTTTGTCAGGTATCGAAATATTTGGAACTAATGACTTCAACGCACCTTTTCTTCTTTCGGCTAAAGTTTCATTACTAAAGACTATCCCAACAAGACAAACTACTAGGAACAATAGGATAATCCAATAGACAAGAGACGCTCCATTAGAATTTATCTGAACTAAAGCTCCCGATAACAATCCGCCGATTCCTAAACCCAGAAAAATTGCTGAACCAGAAATTGCGGTGACCAAGCTACTCTTTTTGAGAATGCCACTTTCAACAATTAATAAAGACAGGACACTTGAGGCTAGCCCACAAGACAACCCTTGAAAGAAACGGGCAATGATGATCATGACTGGTTGTTCTGCAGCGATTAAAAAAGCTAATCCTATCAATCCTAATATCAGAGCTGTGAGAGCAACTGGTTTTCTGCCAATATAATTGGCTAACCTCGATAAAATAATCAATGAGATAATGCAACCAACAAAATAAAAAACTGCAGTTAGGGAGATAAGCGACTTCGTCAAATCAATTCGGACAGTGTAGTTTGAATATAAAGGAATTGGACTAGCTGAAGCCGCAAAAAGCCCAATTAAAGCCAATGAAGAGAAAAGAAACATGCGATTCATTTTATTTTTATTTGAGATTTCCATTTTTTTACCTTCTATCAATTAAGTAATAACATTAAAAGCGGACTTGTAATGATTGATGCAATTGTTGTGACAAAGACAATTTTTGATGCAAATAACACATCAGAGTGATATTGCGCTGCGAGTAAAGCAGTTGTGGTTGCGGCCGGCATTGAAGTAAGGATGACTGCCGTGCCAACTAAAGTTGAAGACAGACTACTTTCGGTGATTTTTTTTCTTCTGATAACATCGTAATTCCTGCTGACCACATAAAAATCCTAATAGAAATTAGAAAAATGGATGCTAGTATTAAGCCTTCTGCTCCAAACATCGATTGAACTACTGGAAGTCCAGCAAAACCAGCATTATTAATCAAGGTGCCATACCTCAAAATGTTTCGTTGATTTTCAGGTGCATAAGAATAGATGAAGCGCCCAATAACAGAGGTTAAGAGACACACACCAAAAGAAATTAACAACGCCAGAAAACCTTCCTTTAAAATATCGACTGTCACTGATTTAAAGGAATCAAATACCATGCAGGGCATAATAATCAGTAAGATAAAATCAATGAATTGTTAGCGGTTTTTATCTGTGATAATTCCTAACTTGTAACAGAGAATCCCAGTGAAAATATAAATAACCAAACTCAGTTGAATAGTAAGCATTTGAATAAACTGTGCCACTTTTTAGTTCTCCTCTTGTTGTTTTTACACTTCAGCTAAACAATCATCAATTGTTTGTCTACCTGATGCCATACGGATTATGGTATTTTGGGTATTTTCAAATAAAGGGATTTTTGCTAATACTTCTGCCACATCTCCAATTGAGTTTTCTCCTAAATCACTGACACTAAATGTGACTTGAGTAGTTTTCGGGCTTTCTATTAAACGTGAAGGCTGCAAAATTGTGTAGTCAAGTTTGGTATTGGTCATGAGCCAATTATCTGCAAAAAACTTCGCAATATAATAATTCTTCATACCGAGTATTTCTGGGTCATCCCAACGTTCTGGTCTTGTGGCAAAAAAACCGCTTAGTAAGATAAACCGTTTGATGCCTTTCATTTCTGCTGCTTGCATTGCTTTAACGGCACCATAGGCTTCTGTTTGAAACAAATCTGAGCCGTTTGAACCAGCTGTAAAATAAACTATCTCTGCATCGTTGAAAGCATCTGAAATAGTTTCAACTGTTGCATGTAAGTCTAAGTAAACAGGAATCACATTTGGATCATCTATCACTTTACTGATATCTCTAGCTCCCGCATATACGACATGTCCTTCACTGACTAATTCCTGACTTAGAGCTCGGCCAACTCTGCCTGAACCACCAATAATAAATATTTTCATACTCGATATCCCTCTTTTCATCTCTACTACTTCTATAGGCTAAGCTTGAGAGTGTACTCTCAGTCAAGAGAAAAGCATAAAAAAATTTGGACACTAAGAGCATCCAAATTTTTTTTATAATTTATGATAATTTTGGTAGTGCGCTCAAAAGAATATCGTCAGTAGTAATCGTTTTATCTTGTGAGAATTCGACCTCACGATATTCTTGTGAATTCGTAATGACGACTGGCGTTTGAATAATATAGCCAGCTTGCTTAATTTGATCAAAATCTGCTGTAATTAAAAGTTGACCTTGTGTGACTTGATCGCCCTGTTTGACATGTGCTTCAAAAAAGTCACCTTTTAATTCAACTGTCTCTAAACCGATATGAATTAATATTTCTGTACCATCCTCTGATGTAATTCCAATTGCATGTTTTGTTGGGAACAACGTTGTAACGGTTCCGGAAACAGGAGCATAAATTTCATTTGAAGTCGGTTCAACAGCAACACCTTTACCTAAAATACCTTCTGAGAATACTTGATCCTTTACTTCAGATAGCGGAATAATTTTACCAGCAACTGGACTAAGAATTGAAACCTCTTGATTGGTCATAATAGGTTCTTGAGCATCTGCATTTTCAACTGAATCTTTTTCATATTTCTTGAATAAAACAACAGTGACTACAGCTGTGACAACAATAGTAATTGTCACTGAAATAAGTATCTGATAAAAGAAGCGCATGGTATCGTCACCAATATACATGACAATGGCAGGTAAGCCTGAAGAACCAGTCGCAAATCTTCTAGTTCCGGTAATTCCTGCAAATAATCCACCAAGAGCACCACCGATACAGCCTGCAATCAATGGATATTTTTTCGGTACGTTCACGCCATATAATGCTGGTTCAGTAATTCCCATTAATCCAGTAATTCCGGCAGAAGTTGCGATTTGTTTGGTTTTACTATTTTTAGAAAGTAAACCAACCATTAATGTCGCTGTTCCCTGACCAACATTCGCAACTAACACACCTGGGCCGAACACAGCATCGTATCCTAATTGCGCCAAAGAAACAAAACCTAGTGGCGCTAAGCCGTGATGTAACCCAAAGATTACTAATAAAGAATACAAGCCACCCATCACCATTGCTGGAGCCCAGCTAACATTATCACTCAACCAAGTGAAGGCAAAAGTAAAGACAGTTCCAATATAATCTCCCGCTGGTCCAATAATGGATAAGGCCAACACACCCATGATTAAAAATAGAATCATCGGTACAAACACAAGTCGTAATGCTTTAGGCACAATTTTATTTAAAAATTTTTCAATAGGTGCTTGGACTAGCACAACTAAAATTACTGGTATAACTGAACTTGTATAACGGACAAGGTATAAGGGCAAAAAACCAAATAAATCGACTGGCTCACCTGCTGCAACTAATGTTCCCCAAGTTGCATGAACCATAATTCCGGCAACAACTGCTGCTAAATAAGGATTGATTTTCAATTTTTGTGCTGTGGTAAAAGCAAGTAGGATTGGTAAGAAAGCAAAGGTCGCATCTCCAATCATATTAATGATGATATACGTTTGATTCGCCGTATCTACTAAATTAAATGTCACTAAAATAGCCAACAACGCTTTGACCATACCAGCCCCTGCTAAGGCTGGAATAATTGGAGAAAAAATACTAGAAACAAAATCAGCAACCACATCTAAAGGCTTTTTCTTTTCAGTTGGATTATTGTCTACACTGCCACTTCCAGTAAAACCTTTTTCCTTCATATATTTCTCGACTTCCTCATTCACTTCTCCAACATTCATCCCAATAACAACTTGAAACATCCCGCCATTAATTAACACTTTGGGTACATCCTCTAAAGCTGCAATCGCTTCTTGATTTGCTTTATCATTATCTTTTAGTTTAAAACGCAGTCTAGTTTGACAATGATGTAAAGAATCAATATTATCTACGCCACCAACATTATCAACAATTTGTTTTGCTAAATCTTTGTATTGATCACTCATATTCCTTCTCCTTTGTTTACATTGATAGGATAATTTGGATGTTGGCAACTTTGCGCAAAGTTTAACTCCGAATTTTTCTATCCACAGATTAGCATGGTAAATTGTTACTTACAAGCGTTTCCAACGAAGTAGGAACAGCGTTTCTCCAAAAGACTGTTGAAAGATAAATTTACGGAACAGAGCGAAACAACAACGTTAAAATTTTCTGCTAAGCTATATATAGATAAATAAAAGGAGCTGCTTATTATGAAAACTAACTTCCCAAAAGATTTTTTATGGGGCGGTGCAACTGCTGCCAATCAAATTGAAGGTGCTTGGAATCAAGACGGTAAAGGTCCCTCTACTGCGGATATGATGCGTTTTCGTGATCCTAAGTCTTTAAAAGAATTGAACAATGTTCACGCCAATACAGATATAACGGATGAAATGATTGCAGAGGCACTCGCAAGTACAGACGAAAATAGCTATCCAAAACGCCACGGTATTGATTACTATCATCACTATAAAGAAGACATTGCACTATTTGCCGAAATGGGGTTTAAAGTCTATCGCTTTTCGATTGCCTGGTCACGGATTTTTCCTAAAGGTGATGAAGTCGAACCAAACGAGATGGGCCTAAAATTTTATGAAGATGTCATTGATGAATGTTTAGCTCATAGCATTGAGCCGATTATTACCTTGTCTCATTACGAACCGCCATTGTATTTTTGCCAAGAATACAATGGTTGGTATAATCGTAAAGCTATCGGCTTCTTTATGAATTATGTACAATCTGTTGTCAGTCGTTATAAAGGAAAAGTAAAATACTGGCTGACGTTTAATGAAATTGATAGTATTTTACGCCATCCCTTTATGACCGGTGGCTTAATCGAGTCGCGTTTTCCAAAAGAAGAATTTGAAAATGTTATGTATCAAGCTATGCACCATCAATTTGTCGCAAGTGCCAAAGCCGTTGGTCTTATTCATCAAATTGCCCCTGCAGCAAAAGTTGGTTGCATGACGACCAAATTGACCTACTATCCATTCTCTTGTAAGCCTGAAGATGTTTTAGCCACTCAACAAAAAATGCGTCAAGTCTATGCCTTCTGCGATATTCAAGTCTTTGGCGAATATCCAGCCTTTTTAAAAGCAAAATTTAAAAACAACAATATTCAGATTGATATGACCGAAGAAGATGCTAGAATTTTAAAAGCACATCCGGTTGATTTTGTTTCCTTCAGCTATTATCAAACCTCTTGTGTAGCAGCTGATGCTACTGGCCTAGCATTGACTGCTGGTAATACAACGATTGGAATTAAAAACCCTCATTTGCCAGCTAGTGAATGGGGTTGGCAAATTGATCCATCGGGTCTTCGTCTTTCTTTAGTTGACTTATATGATCGCTACCGCAAACCATTGATGATTGTCGAAAATGGTTTAGGTGCAAAAGATACAGTTTTACCTGATGGCACCATTGATGACCAGTATCGAATCGATTACATTAAGGCCCACATCAACGCCATGTATCAAGCAATTACTCAAGATGGTGTGGAATTAATGGGCTACACAGCATGGGGGCCAATCGATTTATTGTCAAACTCAACTAGTCAGATGTCCAAACGTTATGGATTTATTTACGTCGACTTAGATGATTATGGCAAAGGGACTTATCAGAGAAGCAAGAAAAAATCTTTCTACTGGTATCAAGAAGTGATTGCAACGAATGGCGCATCTGCACTTGAAAAAATTGAACCAGTCAAAGTAACCGTCTAATAAAATGAGCTGACCAGTCAATTGTCTGGTCAGCTTTGGCTTAATTGGATTCTTCAAAGTTCCCTTCTTGCATATTGATTAAAGAAGCATTGCGGCGATTTTCAAACTTTTTGGAAGTCACAACTTTATGCTGATAGCTTTCCTCGAAATTCTTTGAAAAACAGACAGCATACAGTAAATTAAAAATGTGCATAATAGATTCTTCAGTAGTGAAATTGGAAATTTTACTATACAATCGTTCTCTAGATGAAATGGTTAAAATGCAATCAATTTCTTCTCTAAGAAAATTTTTGCCGCCACCAGTAATCCCAATTAGATTGACCTTTTGTTCTTTTAAAGCTTTGACAAAGCGCATCGGCTCACGTTCTTCATTGTTTCCAGAATAAGAAAGAATAATACCGCAATCGCCTTCTTTCATTGCGGAAGCGTATGTACCACTTTCATCTGTCAATGCGACTTCCATTAAAATGCCAATACTGGCAAACTTTCGTTTCAAAATGGCGCCTAATAGATTATTGGGACTGATACCAAATAAAACTATATATCGTCTTGCTTGAAGGATTCGTTCAGCTGCTAATTTCAAGCTTGCAACATCCATTTGGTCAGCAGTTTCTCGCAAACTCTCTGTTTGAATGGTCGTAATTTTCTCAATGATATCGGGAATGGTATCTTTTGGCATGAAAGGGAGATTAGGATCTACTTTAGAATAATGATGCTCTGTATAGTGAACCTCTTCCAAAAAATCTTGTAAGAACTCCTTCCACCCTGAGTAGCCAAGATTTTTTGCATAGCGAAATAAAGTTGTTTTGGAAGTAAAAGTTTTTTCAGCAATCTGCTGCATGGAATACTGGCTAACATTTCCTTTTTCTAATAAAAGGAAATCACCAATATATTTTCTCGCATCTTCATGACGGACAGCATCTTCTTCAATTTTTTGAAATAAGTACATCCTAATTCCACCTTTTCCTAGTGAACACTAAAGCCTAGCTCTTAATTGTTCACTTCAAATGTAACGTCAGTATCGCCGGTTGTGGCAAAAAGTTCAACACCAGAAGCAATATGTCCAACAATTTGTAGATTACTAATCACTTCATTATTTTGTTCATAGAAAATCACAAAACTATGGCGAGGAGTCCAGTAGGCAATATCACCGACTTGGTAGCCGCTAGTAGTCGCTTGTGAGGCCGGTAAATCTTCTTCAAAACGGTAACACATTTCTCTGGAATACAAATCCATCATTGGTAAGGTTAAAGGAAATTGTTGTAGAAGTGCTTGCGTTGTATCATTATTATAAAAAATAGCATCCAATTCTTGATCTTGAACTAAAATTTTAACAGGAATTTCTGACATAGTTTCTTCCTCCAAACTTTCTCTTATTGTATTTTCAGTGCTTTCAGTAGTTTCGGTAAAGCTGCTGCTTTCACTAGTGGTCGTTGGGACTTGTGAAGAAACACTACCACTCGATTCTACAGTTTCAGTTTCTGTATTGCAGGCTGTTAGCAGTAAAGGGACAAAAAGAATTCCAATTGATATTAATTTATTTTTCATGCAAGCCCTCCTTTTAACACTAGGATAAAGTTGAGAGTATACTCTCAGTCAAGGCTTCAGTTGAAATAATTTTAAACCCGTGATAACGTTATAAGAACTTAGAGTTGCTCTAAAGTCTAAAGGAGGTTCTAACAATGATGTATACTGTTGCTGAAACCGCAAAAATAATTAACACGTCCCCACATACATTAAGATATTATTCAAACAAAGGATTGCTACCCTTTGTCGAACGAAGCGAGAGCGGTATCCGTTTGTTTAAAGAAGAAGACTTTAAATGGCTTTTTCTGATTGATTGTCTAAAAAATACCGGTATGCCCTTACGAGAAATCAAACAGTTTGTGGATTGGGCCATGACTGGAGATGAAACAATTGATGACCGTTTAGCCATGTTTGAAGAACGGGAAATAGCTGTCAAAGAACAAATTGCGCAAATGGAAGAGTACTTAGCATTTATTCAATATAAAAAGTGGCGCTATCAAGTTTCAAAGGAAGCTGGGACCACTGCTATTCATGAGACTATGTCTGAGTCAGAAATACCTGCAGACATATTGGCAATAAAAAAACGCTCCGAAGAACTCCATCCTTTTCTAGAGTAAGAAAGATTGGCTGTATTGGAAAATTTTTATTGACTGAGAGTATACTCTCAAGGATAAACTCTCTGTGAATGGAGATGTTATCAACATGAAAAAAGAAGCTTCAGCCTTATATATTCTTTTTGACGCTTTAGAAACTGTCGCACGAGACAAAATTTATAAAAATTTTTTCTGGCTCTATCGGCATCGATACATTGAAGATGATTTCGCAGTAATTGGAATTTCACAAGATAATTTGACTCAAAAAAACTATTCTCAATTAATTCAAGTTTCAGTATCCTCACTAAAACCTACAAAAAATGAGCTCAATCGCTTTTTAAAAAAATTTTATTTTCAAAAAATTTCTGACTCTACTGGTTTTTTATCGCTAAATTTGAATGCCCAAATGATTGAAGAAGAGCTTGAGTTAAATGGAAACCGAATCTTTTTATTACCTAATTCGCAAGTAGATTATACACCTACTATTCGATCATTGGTTCAATTTGACGCTCTTTCTAAAGATGGTTTTAATCGATTTGTGGTCAAACAAATGTCACCAGAGACACAGACTCTATTCGACAGTCAAAAAATTAGTGTTGGAAGCAGCAATGATCTTTCCTCTCTTGATTTTACCCAACAGTCACAAGCTATGATTCAATTTGTTTATGCTAAAAACTTTTAAAGTCGTTTATTTACTGAGAGAGTTATTCTCAATCTTAAAATAAGAATCATGAGAACGGAGGAAACAAAATGTCAAACGAACAATTAGTAACACCTGTTTTTCCCTTAGGAGAATTATTCGAAAGCCCGTATTTCAATGGAGACGTTTATCGCCAGCCATTAGTTCCCCAAAATGATTTAAACTGTCCGACTAGTAATATTACTTTTGCGCCTGGCTGTATAAATAACTGGCATAGTCACGCAGGAGGTCAAATTTTATTGTGCACGAATGGTCGTGGCTGGTATCAAGAAGAAGGTAAAGCCGCTCAAGAACTCAATCCAGGTGATGTAGTTCAGATTCCAGCAGACATAAAACATTGGCACGGAGCTGCTAAAGATTCTTGGTTCACCCATATTTCAATTTCAACAAATATTCAAGCTGGTGGAACAGATTGGATGGAACCAGTAGATTTAGAGGAGTACAATAAATTGGCATAAATACCAATAGTAAAAATCACTCCTAATGTTGCGGTAAGAGCGCATCAGGAGTGTTTGCTTATAATCATTTATTTCGTGGTTACATTTAAAAATGGCAACCTGATTTTAATTATCCATCAGCAATAAAGATTTGATGATAATCCGTTCATCCATTCAGCATAGGCAGCTTACAACACATCAGCTAAAAAAATGCGTTTTTTAAATTTTTTCTACCAATTTTTAAGCGTAAACGGATTTAGTCTCGCCTTCCAATTCTTCAATGTGTTCTATGCGAAAGGCAATTGCTGTCAGTGATGCTTGCATTTCAGCAATTTTTTCTTGTAAACTGGCTTGTTCCTCAGCTAAAATATTTTTACGTTCATTAAGAGTGGTATCTCCTCCATCATCGTATAATTTGATATAACGAATACTGGCACCAATCGATAACCCACTATCGCGCATATCCTTAGCAAATCGCAACCAACATAAATCATCCGAAGTGAAATTGCGAATGCCATTTTCATTACGGTTAACTGGTGGCACCAAACCAATTTTTTCATAATAACGAATGGTATCCGGAGTTAAACTCACTTTCAGGCTTGCTTCTTTAATGTTCATTGAAATCGCTCCTTTTGAGATGTTGAATGCAGTAACCATTGTTTAAGACTAAAATTAATCTGCGGCAGCGTTGACACAAGCCAATGCATTTAAACTTCTTGGATATCCGATAAATGGTAACACCTGTGAAATGATTTGTATTAAAAATTCTTTGTCATTGCCAATTCGCATATTTGTCGCAGAATGAGAAGTTAATTGTGGTTCACAGCCACCTTGAGCCAAAAGAAAACAAAAGGTAATCATCTCCCGTTCTTGATACGTCAATCCATTTCTAGTGTAGTAGTTTCCAAAACAATTTTCCGTCAGCCATTTATTAATATGTCGAGATTCTTTTGGACCACTCGTCGCAAAATTTTCCATTTGCGGACCAACGATATTGACTAATGCTTCGCCGCCTTTTTCCAAACGATTTTCTGTCGTCGTAGTCGCTTGGCCCTTAAGAGGTAGCGATAGGCCTTTGTCTTCAAAAATTTCATTGGTAGCTTTGAGAAACGGAAACACTCTACCAATCCCTAAATAGGCGACACTTTGATAAACGATTTCCTTGATTTCAACTGGTGTCACACCAAAATTCATGGCAGCGGGTACCATCGCTTTAAACTCGTCAATACTTTGCGAACCAAGCAAGGTCGCTAAAATTGCCATAAATCGTGTTTTATCGGCTAAATCCACTTCTTCAATAACCTCATCAAAAGCAAAATTATCAAAGCGTTCAATAAATTCTGGATCTGTTCTTAAAAAATCCGAAACATATCCAGGAAACATTTTTTCGTGAAATGCTTGGGCCTTTTGGGTTAACTTCATTTTCTTTTCCTCATTTCATGGGTTGTTCTCTACATAAAATAGTATAGGTGCCAAACTAAGTTGGAACAATTTGTCTTTCTTATCTCATGAATAAGTTTTACTAATGCAAAAAAGCCTGTGAGTTTTTCCTCACAGGCCCTAATTTACCCATTCTAAATGCAATTATTTTTCTGATGCAAACAACTTATGCAACAAGCTGGCAAATTCTTCCATATAATAATTGATCCGTTCCTTTTTCCAAAAGGCACAATAGTTACGAATTATGGCTTTGCCATTTTTTACCAATGGCAAACGTTTTATTGAAACTGCTGGGCTGGATAAAGTTCCTGCAACCTCAACAGGTAAAATGCCCCGATTGCCAATGACCATCATTCTTGCTTCCTCCAAGCTCTCCGCAAAAAGAAAGCTCCCGTTGAAGCCTAAGGTATTTCGATAAAAATCTGCTTCAAACGCTTGCTGCTCTTTGCTGGCTATTAAAATACAAGAGATAGTATTCAATTCTTCAATATCAATTTCATTTTTTTTACTCATTGAATTTCTAGCAGAAATTTCAATGTATACTTCTGGTTGAATTAGCTCGTAGTTAATATATTCATCAGAAAAGGCCCGTCTTTGATCACTTAAAACCACATCTACTGTGTTTTGACGCAGCTCTTGATACAATTCCTCGTGGGTACCATTGACAATATTGATAGAAACTTCTGGATAGGTTTCCGAAAATTCAGCAATCGCTTGATGCAACTCTTGACCGCTGTAAACTCGCAAATAGCCCAAATTCAATTGGGTTTCATCATCCTCGCCAATTCTTTGTGTCTCAAAAACCACTTGATTAACATCTGCCAACACTCGTTTGGCTTCTCGATAAAAATAATCCCCTGCAGGTGTCACTGAAAATTTTCGATGTTGTCGATGCAACAACTCAACACCTAATTCTTCTTCTAAAGCTTGGATTTGTTGTGAAATCGCAGATTGCGAGACAAACAACTCTTCTGCAGCTTCAGTAAAACTATTTTTCTCGATAACTGTTACAAAGTAATTCATTTGCCTAAAAAGCATTTCATCACCACTTCTATTTTCTTGAATTAAGTAAAACAAAAATTTTTCAAATAATCAAGAAAAGCTATGTGAGCCCATAGCTTTGACATTTCTAACATAAAAATTATTTTTTTATAAAAGCTCTCTCTCAGTAGTAATTATCAGTCATTCAGCATCAGACCAGCCCCAAAACCTAAAATTGGAAAAAATCCATCAGAATTTTGCCTGTAAAATAATCAGCCAATCACTTTTCTATCCTTTTAAAGTTTCCTCTTGACTTGGAGTGCGCTCCAACTGATACGCTAAACTCAATTCAAGAAAGAAGGAAAGAATGATGAAAAAAATATTACTTATTGGCGCCACTGGTTCGGTTGGCGGTGTTACCAGACAATCTTTTTTAGAGGAAACAAATGATTACTTAACCCTGTTTTCTAGAAATGCTCACCACATCCGAGGTATCAATTCTGAAAGAGAAAAAGTAATTTCTGGTAGTGTGCTAACAGCTAACGAATTGGAGGCCGCTATGGAAAATCAAGATGTTGTTTTCGCTAGTCTCAGCGGCAATCTGAAAAAAATGGCCGAAGCAATTGTCGACGCTATGAAACGAGTTGGCGTTAAGAAAATTATTTTCATTTCTTCCATGGGCATCTATAATGAAATCCCGGCTTCCATCGGTGCTTCTGGTAATTTGAATAGCAATCCGATTTTAAGAACTTATCGGGATGCAACAGATGTGATTGAAAGCTCTGGACTGGACTACACAGTTATCCGTCCGGGTTGGTTTGACAGCTCCAATGACACAAATTATCAAGTCACTCTTAAAGGTGAACCCTTTGGTGGACACGATATTTCCCGCAAAAGTATTGCGGATTTAGTTGTAAAAATCGCTGATAGTGACACTCTCTATGTAAAAGAAAGCGTGGGTATTCATCGACCTGAGTAATTTTTGGCAAAAATAACTTAAGCTTTCCAACATAAAAATCAGCTATCTACTTTTTCAGATAGCTGATTTTTATGCTTTAGCTCTATTCTTATCATACATCAATACATACTAGCAATGGCTTGTAAAATAATCCATTGTCCATTAATTTTTTCAAAGGACATTTTTAGCTGTAAACGCCAAGTGCCTTGATTCTCGTGGATAATTGCTTCTACCTTATTACGACCAACTAGCTCAGCTTTCTCTCCTTCAATTTTTGTATCAACCCAATCCTCATGACTAGCCAGATAATTCATACCTCCTGAGGCGATTTCTGCTAACCAAACTGCTTTTTCTTGTTTTAAACCAGACATATGCTGTAGGAAAAAAGTTGGGGCTAAGCTTTGCTCTAACTTTTCGATATCTGCTTCGATCATCCATCTGTAATGATTGCGATAGGCCATTAAAACCATCGTTTCTTCTGATTTTTTCATAATCGTTCTCCTTAGAAAGTCTTTGTTCATTTTCAAATTCTTTTTTTTACAACAGCAGCTTTGGTTATTCTTAATCGACAAGTTGAACAAAAGTTAAGACATGAAACTTCCAATAGTAGGAAAAGCAGAAGCATCTATTTTGCTTCTGCTTATACTTATATTTGTTGCATTCATTACAACATCTGTTTGAATGCATTCCCCTACAATATAATTAATCCCAACTCTTTTAAATCTGCTTTCTTCATCCAAATTAAAAACTCTCGAATTTTCTTTTTATACTCATCATTTTTCAGGTGCTAAATCTCCATACCAATAAGAAGCTGTCACGCCTGCATCCATTAGAAAATCACTGCCAGAAATAAATGAACCTTTGTCAGACATCAATAATTCAGCGACATTTGCCACTTCATCAGCCGTACCCGCTCTGCCAACAGGTGAGCCATCAATCATGCGGCGGTAGCCTTCACCACGAGGACCGTTCAATTCATCATTTGCCAGTGGGGTGATAATAATTCCCGGCTAACTGAATTCACTCGTGCACCACGCTTGCCCCATTTTACCGCTTCAGACATTACCCGTAAGACATTACAACGTTTAGATAATTGATAGGCATGCAAAGTATCTTTCACATTTTCAGGTTGGAGCATTTCTAGATTCAATAATTCTTCCGTTGGGGTTGTTGCCAATAATTGACTTTCTTTCTCAGATAAAGTTCCTAAACGATGACCAGATTGTGATGAAATCACCACACCACTGCCACCTTCAGCGATAACTTTGCCAAATTCTTCTAGTAAGACGGCCGTTCCATATAAATCAACTTTTAAAATAGCTTCAATTGGCGCTTGTGATGGTGAAACACCGGCGCCATTAATAAAGCCAGTAATATTCCCAAAGCTTTGTGCTGTTTTGACAAGGGCTTGAATAGATTCTCTTGATGAAATATCAACTTGAACAGCACTTGTATCAAATCCTGCATTATATAAATCAGTTGCAACACGTTGGGCATTTTCCAATGATAAATCTGCTACAACCAAATGTTTTCCATTGCTAATTCTGCGGGCAATCGCAACACCAATTAAGCCTGCTCCAGTTAATACAACAACATCTTTTATTTTACTCATGATAATTTCCTCCAAAATGTTTTATGTTCTTTCTGATACTTATTCTAGACATTTTAAAATGCGAAACAATTTCAATTGCTAATCTTATGAATAAGTTTTGCTAATGCAAAATTTTCAGATTCTTGCTGCTGCCGAAATTAACCGTTTAACACAGGAAAAACTAAAGTTTTATCTTAAATAAAGCAGATTTACACTTTGATTCATTCATACAGTGCTATCTGGAAATTAAGAGAATCAAAAAATTTAAAAACATAGTTGAATCATTCAATTTACAAAATTTCTATATAGTTTTAAAAACTATATTGTATAGTTGCGAAAATTTTGTTATCATGTTTTAGAAATTATGGAGGGGTTTTGATGGAAGATAAATTAAAAATTTGGGGACAAGAACTGGCTGAAGTTCATCTGCCCCGTTGGGATGAGCTGCCTGATCTAGATTTATATATGGATCAAGTGTTGCACCTTGTAGATAATTATTTCAAAAAATTTATCTCAAAGGATAAACCGCCTTTGTTAACCAAGGCGATGGTCAATAATTATGTCAAGTTACAGCTGATTCCCGCACCTGAAAAAAAACGATATAGTCGACGTCATCTGGCATTTTTAATTGCCATTACCTTATTGAAGCAAGTCTTAACGATTCCAGAAATTCGGGCGGGAATTTTGTTTCAAGGTCAGCATGATGGCATTCGTAATGCCTATAATATTTTCTGCGAAGAGCAGGAAAAGGCTTTGCAGATTGTTGCGCTGCAGGCTCAAGGAAAAGCCAGCGAAGGGATATTTAGCGAAGTCAATTCCCCTTATTATTTAGCGGTTAAATCAGCAGCCTTTGCTTTTGCGGCAAAATTGTTAGCAGAGGAAGCAATTCGCTTAGAAGATGAACGTATGAAAGTTGAGGAAAATAGTGATGAACAAACATAAAGCAGCCATTCTAGTGGACTCTGGCACCGATGTCCCTACCGAAATTAGCCAACAGGGGCATTTTTTTACAATCCCGTTAAAAATTATTTACCAAGATGGTGAGTACACTGATAAAGTGGATATCTCCGCTGAAGAAATTTATCAACGGCTACCGATTGAAATACCCAAAACCTCTTTACCAGATGGTGAAACGATCCAAGCAATTTTTGATGAGATAAAAGCGCAGGGCTATGAAAAAGTCTTGGCTATTACTATTTCCAGCGGCTTGAGCGGTACCTACAATGCCGTTAGATTATTAGGTGAACAATATGAAGGCCTCGAGATAACGATGATTGATACAAAAAATATTGGGATTGGCGCTGGCTTTTTAGCCATTTTAGCTGACCAATGGCTCAGAGAAGACTATTCATGGAGCGCTCTTTTAGAAAAAATTGATCAGCAAATAAAAAAAGACAAGGTCTTCTTTAATGTCGCTACCTTAGAATATTTACAAAAGGGTGGTCGTATTGGCTTAGTTGCTTCTATTTTGGGTAATGCTTTAAAATTGGCGCCAATCATCTCGTGTAATGAAAACGGCGTCTACCATACCGTTGCCAAAACCCGTGGACGCAAAAAAAGTCTGGAAAAAACTGTTGAGCTGGTTAAAAAATTTATCGGCAATCATCAACGATTTAACTTGGCTGTGGCTCACGGCGATGCTCTAGCCGATGCCGAAATGATGCAGGAACAGCTGCAACAGGTTTTTCCAACTGCCAATAAAATTTATTTTGGGCAGATTTCACCTGCTTTAGTGGTTCACACTGGCCCTGGCTTATTAGGCGTTGGCGTTCAGTTACTGGATTAGTTGCAGATGATTGGCTAAAAATGTAGCTAGTAAAAGCATCCACTTTGGTTTTAAAATTTTGTCTAACAAAAAACTTGTGCCCGCATCATGAAGGCACAAGTTTTTTTGTTGTAACAATTTATAAATGAAATTCTCTTTATGACCTTAACCTTTGGTATCGTTACCAGTACCAAAATCTTTTTGCAGAGCCTGCATGGCGGCCTTAAATTTTAAAATCTGCTCCTTGCGTTTAGGAATGTTGAAGTTATCGCCAACCTCTTGGCGTGTATAGTCGCCACAAATAACAGTTGGGTCGACGCCAAAAGCCTGAAAAGCTTCCTCCACAACCTCTGCTCCAGTTTGAAAACTAGGCGTACCCGGAGCAACCTCTGCAAAATTTTGACCAATCGTATTTCCTGGTAAAATCGCCAGCACATCGATTCCAAAATCTGACAGCTCACCCCACAGTGCTTCTGCCAGTGTGAAGGCATAGGCTTTAGTTGCCGAATAAGTTTGGATGTAAGGGCTACCGACCACGCCGCCGCTAGAAGAAAGTAAGATAATCCCACCTTTGCCCCGCTCCTTCATTTGTTTTGAAAAATGCAGGCTCAGAGTCAACATACTTTTAGTATTTGCATTCAACCGATACAATTCAAAGTCAATATCCCGCTCAGTAAAAAGTGCCATACTAGCTAGACCAACATTGTAAACTAGAAAGCCGATTTCTAAATCATCAGTCGCCGCTTTAACCTGTGGTAAAATTTCATCATCGCCAAAATCAATCGTCAGTCCCCTTGTCGCAACACCAAAATCTGCTTCCAGTTGCTTTTGCTTATTGGCAATTTTTTCTGCGTGTCTGCCGGTCACCACAACATTCATACCTTCCTTTGCCAAACGATCGCAAAATGCTCCTCCCATACCTTCAGAGCCGCCAGCAACAAATGCCCAAGTCCCGTATTTTTCTTTGAAGCTCATTTAACCTCACCCTTTCTTAAAGCGCTTTCTTATTTAATCCTACCCTGTTTCATAAACACTGACAAGGGGTGTTTTTTAAAGAAAATCACAAAGTCAACAGGCGTCAGAAAACAGGGAAATTGACTAGTCCTTAAAAACTTTTACAAATTAGGAAAAATCAGCATCTGTAAGACGGTATTGTTTCAAAATATAATCTATCTCCTGAAGCTCAATCGTTGTTGAATTTTTTAATCGCCTCTGCAAAAGTTCTCCCAAAATTGCTTCAGTATTAATTTTTTGAAAATCAGCCACACTGGTGATAGCTTGATTTTCTTCTTGAATCACTACTAACAATAAAGAACTGAAGAGCGGTAAGGCAAGTTGTCCAATAAAAATTTCCAAATTTTCCCCAGTCAAAATGTAATCATGTAATAGATTCAAAACATCATAAGGCGAAGCCACTACATCAAGTAAAATATCTAAATTCTCATCTCTTTTAAAATCATTTACCATCCTCAGATAGCTTGATTGATTCATTTCTGGTCTTAATTTCAACTGTAAAAGTTGCGAAGATTCTTTAGTCGTCAAAAAGAAAGTAGCAAGGTATTGATAATTCGGAGCAGACTCGAGGATTACCTGTAAATGTTGTAAATTTTTCCAATAATAAGGTTCACAGCCAATAAAGTTTTGGAATGTTTTTTCCTCCATAAAAAAAGTCTTGCGATTTGCGAAAATAAATGCAACCTCAACTGGAGTTAGTAATAGAGAATTTAGCTTGCTGTGGGGATGTAGCATTCTTTTTACGATAAATTGATTAAACACTACTTGGAAAATATTATTCACATCTAGCCGGTAGTCAAACTTGAGCTTTTCTTGATAAACCTGCAAAAGCTCCAAAATCAGCTCTTTAGGCAGATTCTGCAAAAATTGCTGCTCCTGTTGAAAAGCTAGCAGATACTCCTCAACAAAATCAATCCCTAAAATTGATTGATCATCTACTGGTAAAGCTAGCCAGTAATCAATTGCGATGCCATCCGTGCGGTGGGCTGAAAAATCAATATTATAGGCAGAAAAATATTGTTGAAAGCTTTGAATAGTTTGCTCTATCGTAGTAATTTCAAAGCTGTCATATTGCTTTACCAGTAGGTCATATTTTTCTTTGACGAAATGAAGCTGTGCCAAAATATTTTCTTTTCCAGAGGTGAATTTTTCAGCTACAGTCCTCCCTGTCGAACTTTTTCCCAAAACAAAAAGCAAAGAAGCACGGATTTCTGCCACTTCATTCACGGATAAAACAGAGCTACCACTCAATCTTTTTTGACAAAGACCAATCAAAAACTGATTCATTTCATTGCTAGTTGTAGCGAGTTGATTATTCGTCATCGGTCAAATCCTCCAAATCTAAGCTGGGATGGTCTTCAAAATAACCTTTGACAAATTCTAAGTCCCCTTCAAAATAATTGGAAACAGCAGAAATTTTCTCTACTATTTCTTCATCTGAAACAGTCCCATTCTCGAGCCCCCGGAGATAGTAAAAAATCTCTTGAAATCCTGCCAGCTGAACTCTAAAAGCTGCCTTTGAATAGAGCGGCTGCGTACTGACAACCTCAGTCATGAAAAATAGATTGTCAAAAGAGAAATCAATCAATTGATTTTCAATCAGAAACGTATCTCGTTCAGTTAAAATTTCAGCAGTTTCTCCTTTTGTTAATTGATATTTTTGCTGAAGTATCTTGTTTAATTTTATTTGTATTTGACCTTTTTCTTCAACCCCTGCTAAAGCATTTAATAACATGATATTGTTCTCTGTCATCTGCTTACCTCCCTTTACAAAGACTAAATAGCATGCTTGTCGAGAAAAGTAAACATTGTTTTTTCAGTAAAAATATGTTATAATAAACGTCATTTATTTGCAATAAAATGTGGAATTAATATTTTCTTAACCATTGCTATCTAAAAAATGATTGATGAAAATTTTTAAATAACAAGAAAGCGATTCTCTCAGCTGAAGGATATCGCAATGTTAGCCACTAATTCATTTTTATTAATTCATAAGGGCTAAGCATACTAATCATATTTCTTGAAAATATTTGTAGACCAAAAAGTCAATAAAAAATGCATTGATTCACAAGGAGAGAAAAATGTCCCTATTAATTCGTGAAACGACAGAGAAAGATTTTCAGACAATTTACGATGTAGAATATCGCGCTTTTAATGAAGCGGCTGAAGCGGAACTCACAGAGAAACTGTTGAAAGAACCCACAGCAGAAGCGTTATCTCTTTTAGCCTACGAAGATGATTTACCGGTTGGACATATTGTGTTCACCAAAGCTTACATTAAAAATTTTGAAAATAAAATTTCAGCGATGGTCTTGGCTCCCTTAGCAATTATCCCCAGTCATCGAGGCCAAGGCATCGGTGGCGAACTGATACGGGCTGGCTTGAAGATTTTGCAAAAAAAATCTGTCGATCTTGTTTTTGTCTTAGGTCATATTGATTACTATCCTCGTCATGGCTTTCAGCCTGCCTTGGCTTTTGGGCTACAACCGCCGCACCCAATTCAAGCTGGTTTAGAGGATGCTTGGATGGTGCAAGCTTTAAAGCCACTTGACTTGAACAAATTTGCCGGACAAGTCGCCACAAATATAATTTTAGATCAACCAGAGTATTGGTAAAAAAAAGTTAAGCTCTATTGAAGTCGGCTCTCAAATCAGATTTTAGTCTAACCTTGAGGGCCCATTTCACTTAGTAGCTTAACTTTTTCGTATCCTCTTTTTTAACCTCAAAACAAAACTATCTGCCACAAATTTTGCAGTAAGACTTTAGCTTACTTCAAAAATGGTGCCGACAACTTGGTAGCCTTGCTTTTGATAATAGCCATCGGCATCACTGGTAATGTAAAGCGGATCATTTGGATGCAATTGTTGGACTTGCTCAATCAGCTGTCGACCAATTTGGCGACCACGAAAGCGTTGATCCACCAATAAATCTAAAACATAAACACCAAAGCCATCATCATTTTTACAGCGGATGTAACCATTAATTTGGCCGTCTATTTCCACCACAAAAGCAATTGAGCGGCTCATGCAGAGCTCGTATTTTTCAGCTGATTCTTCAGAATTATAAGTCCACTCCTCCCCTTCTCTGGTCATTAAAGCAAAAAGCTCTTGAATATCTGTCTCTTGATACCTTCTAATTTTCATGTTGACCTCCTAATTATTAAAACAGTTAACTTCTATTAAAACTCAAGCTGCAAATCTTTTTCTCAAAATTATTATATCGAAAAAAGTCGCAAAACAATTTTTTTTATGAGCTTCTATCTGCCATTAAAAAAATTCTTGCCTTCTCCAAAAAAATCTCAAAAATAGCGAAAATAAAAAACATGGAGAAATTTAAACACTCAAAAATCTCTCCACGTTTTTTAACGGGTAAAGGTCCAATAATGAATTGCTTGGTCGGCAATTTCCTCTGCTGAATAGCGTTTTTCAATATGATTTTTACTTGGATCATCATTAGGGTCGTTGACAGCAATGCCTTCTGCCTGCCAATCTCTTAAAACCAAAATGTGACCGCCTTGGGTGAACTCACCTGCTGTCACAGAGGCGATTACAGGCAAGCCTTGTTCCAAGTAGGCTTGCGCAGCGTAGATATCATCCCCTAAGTCCACATATTGCAGCTGATAGGTAGCGGCAAAGTCAGGGAAAATTTGCCATGAGGTGCCTGCATCCGCCACATAATAATTATTTTGGGCCCAGCTTAAAATCTCTAAAGGAGAAACCTCTTGATTATTCCAATAAGACAACACCATTGCCAAAGAAGCAATCCCACAACCATTTGTAGCTAGCGTATTTTCACTTGAAGGATTATCACTAAATCCATATTCAGTCTCTGCCCATTGTTCATCAGTTTGCAAAATTAGAGGAGTCACCTGCTGATTATTTTCTGCTTGCAGCTTTTGGTTGGCCTCTTTGGCAAAGGCCGTTTGACTGATGGAAGCTTTAAAAATAGTTAAATTCTCAAAAGGTGCTTTCGTCAAAAACCAAGTAAAGCCTAATAATAATAACAAGCCAGCTAACAGCAGCTTCGCTGAATTATTTGTGCCTCGAGTATTTTTCCGTTTACTCACTTTATTTCCTCCTATATCTGCCAACTTTTCAAAGCATTTTCATACTTATGAGCTGTGTGGACTTAAAAAAATCTTTACAGCTTTTGTGCCTCATAAAATTTCCTCTCGTGTCGTTACACAACCTTATTAACATGCTTAGTCTTAGTTTAAACCATCCAAAGAAAATTTTAGTTCGTTTTCCTTCTTTTCTTTCTGCCTAAAATCCGTTTTATTTCTGACAATTTTATGACAGTGATTAACTAGTGTTCATAGTTATTTTACATGATAACGATTTTTAAGCTCTTTTACCACCGGCTAAAGTCTGACTTTGCCTTTTTTAGATAACAGTCAAAATTTGAAAAAGAAAACAGATTAATGAATTGAGAAGGTTATCGCAAATCAAAAATAATTTTTTCACTGCTAAAAAAAATCAAAAACGGTAAAACATATAAAAAGACACAAAATCGACTAGCTTATTTTTGTTAAACTGAACATTTTCTGCTTTTCACTCCACAAGCGCACAAAAAAACAGCGTTTTTTACTTCATATTTCTGAATTTTATTCTGATTAAGTAATTGAAAAACAGGCTATTAATTTACCGGTAAAGGGGCCTATGCTATCATAAAATTGATAAGTTTTTTATTGTCTTTAAAAATTTATAAGGGGGAAAACTATGAAACGGACTGCATCTGGAAAGTTTACCGGTGGGATTATCTTCAGCCCTTCCACCAAGGCTTTAAAGGAAAGATGGAATGTTCAGCAGGAAAAGGAAATTTATTTCCAGCCTGATCGTGTGTATATTCCGTTGCAACAGCAAATCGGTGCACCAAGTGAAGCAGTCGTCGAAAAAGGGGACGTAGTCAAACAGGGAGATCTGATTGGTCAAGCAGGCGGTTTTGTCGGTGCAACTATCCACGCCAGCATTTCGGGGACAGTCAAAAAAATTGTTGATTGGCCGGATGCTTCAGGCAATCAAGTGCCAACTGTCGTGATTCAAAGGGATAAAAATGCCCCTGAGGTCAGCTTTAGTAAAAAAGATAATTACCAAGCCTTAACTAAAGAGGAGTTAATTCAACGAGTCTCTGATGCCGGAATTGTTGGCATGGGGGGCGCAACCTTCCCCACCCATGTCAAATTAACAGTGGATGATGATATCACAGTCAAAAGTATTGTTTTAAACGGAGCTGAATGTGAACCCTTCTTAGAAGCAGACGCTCTGCTGATGGAAAACGAAAGTCAAAGAATTATCACCGGTGCAAAAATTGCTCAAAAAATTTTTGCAGCAGAGGAAATTTTAATCGCCATTGAAACTGATAAGCCAGAAGCGATTGCAGCGATGCAAAAAAGTGCAGCGGAATTTACAGATGTGCAAATTGTTCCGGTGCCTACCAATTATCCTCAAGGTGGAGAAAAACAATTATTGGAAAGTTTACTACAAATCGAAGTGGCAATCGATGGCGGCCTACCGGTAGAAGCTGGCGCTTATTTAATGAATGTGTCAACTTCAGCTGCCGTTGCTTCCGCTGTTGAAAACAAACAGCCATTAATCAGCCGCTACTGTACAGTTTCTGGAGATGTGCGACAAAAGCAAACAGTCATTTTCCCAATCGGGACTTTAGCTGGTGATATCATTGATTTTTGCGGTGGCTTTGATGGCCTGCCGGAAAAAATTTTGATGGGCGGCCCAATGATGGGGAAAGCTTTAGCTACTTTGGATGTTCCTTTAACAAAGTCCAGCAATGGCCTAATTATTATTGGGAAAAAGAGCAACGAAGCGTTTGAAGAAAGTCCTTGTATCCGCTGCAACTTATGCTCGGAGGTATGTCCGATGCGCTTAGAGCCGCAAAATATTGATTTATTTTACCGCCAAGGAAATTCTAAACGCTGTCAGGATTTAAAGGCCGACGCCTGTATTAATTGTGGAGCTTGTTCCTATGTGTGTCCTGCTCGCCGGGATTTGGCACGTAATATTACGGCTGCCGCTGGTGACATCAAAAAATTAATTGAGGAGGCGAAGGAAAGTGCCTAATCAAGAGTCAACAAAAGAATATGAATATATTCCCAGTAAAAGTGCTCAAGAATTTGCCCAGCTGCAAGACACAGTTGTCGAAGCCTCCCCTCATCTGCGGGGAGACCAGACAACTAGAAAAATTATGCTCTGGGTCATTATCGCTCTTGTTCCAAGTTTTATTGGCGCTGGTTATTATTTTGGTTTCCGGGTCTGGGGCTTATTTTTCCTTGCCATTGCAACAGGTCAGCTTTGCGAAATTCTTTGGTTCAAACTGCGCAATCGAACTCTGACATGGGATTTAAGTGTTGTCGTCACCGCAATGTTATTGACGATGAATCTACCACCATCAGCCCCGTGGTATTTTCCGGTAATCGGTACAGCGTTTGCGGTAATCGTTGTCAAAGAATTTTTTGGTGGCATCGGTTTTAATTTTATTAATCCGGCTTTAGGGGGCCGAGCTTTACTCGTCGCCTTGTTTTTCACGGAAATGTTTAAAATCAGCTGGCCAAATCCGCCCTTTGATCGAATTTCGCCAGATATTGTTACCTCGGCCACGCCCTTAGCCATTTTAAAAGAGGGCGGCCTTTTGAGTAATCAGCAATTATTAGATGCCTTTGTGGGAAATATTGGCGGACGTTTAGGAGAAACCAGTAGTATTTTGATTTTAATTGGTGCCGCAATTTTACTGTTGAAAAAAATTATTCACCTGCGGATTCCATTAACAATGTTAGGCACCATTGGGCTACTAGCGTTTATCTTTGGTGGAAATAGTCTTTTTTCAGCGGACTATTCGGTGGTGATTGGTCATGTGATTGGTGGCGGTGCGATGTTTGGCGCCGTTTTTATGGCGACTGATTATTCCTCCACCCCTTCAACAAGAGCGGGAGAATATCTTTTTGCCGCCGCCTGTGGGATACTCGTGATGATTTTCCGTTTTTATGGATTAACCAATGAAGGAGTCAGCTACAGCATTTTAATTATGAACTGTCTGACACCGCTAATTGATTACCTATTACGAAATCGTGTACTAGGTGAGCCGGGAAATAAATTCTTGAATATCAAACTCAATAAATAAGGAGGTCCTGAGATGGCTTTAGGAAGTCGATTAGTATTTTTTCTTTGTATTCTATTGACCTGCTACACTGCAGAAAAATATCAGCAAACCACTGTCCCCGCAAAAGGGCCCAGTCCGATTGCCCGTGTCTTTTACTCTGCTTTTTTAAATTACTTAGCTTTTGTCGTGGCGGGCATCAGTTTTATTTTGATTTACCAAAACGTCCAAATTCCCGGAACTGAAGAAGTTATCCTTAGAGTACTGGCGGGTATTTTGGCTCTGATTTTTAGCGGAATAACCCTTTTTGCTCCCAAAAATAAAAAACTACTCACCAGCAGCTTGAAAAAAATGATGATTAGTGTGGTCTTTTTACTAAGTTTAGCCATTTTCCCTGCAAATGCAGCGGGTACGTTTTACGAATTTCTTTTACAAGTCGTTGTCTATGGTGGGATGTATTTTATTTTCAGCATCGCTTACAGCGGTGCTTTAGACCGAATGGCAATGGCCGACATCCCGGCATTTATTAAAGGATTGCCACTAGCAATTACTACGCTTTTTCTATTCTATTTGAGCTTTTCTTTTTTCAATGGCGTCTTTTTCGGCTATTTATTTTAAAGCAAAAAAATTGCGCCGCTGCTTTTAACAACGGCGCAATTTTTTATTTATTCAACGCCCACTCGACAGCCTTTTGCGAGTGGATTTTTGTGGTATCAAAAACTTTTACTTCCACATCCGCAGCTTGAATTAATAACCCAATCTCTGTACAGCCTAAAATAACGCCAGTCGCTCCTTTTTCAGCTGCTGCTTGAATCAGCTTTTGAAAATAAACTTTGGAGTCGGCGTGAATTTCCCCATGACAGAGTTCATCAAAAATAATTCGATTTACCTGCTCGACCTCTGACTCCTCAGGAATAATCACCTCAATTCTTTCGGCAATAATCCGTTCCTTATAAAAATTCTGTGTCATCGTATACTTTGTGCCCAGTAATAAAACTTTTTTTACCGCTTGCTTTTTTAGTTCCGCAATTGTCGCATCAGCAATGTGCAACAGCGGCAGTTGGCTTACCTCTTCAATCTGTGGAGCAACTTTATGCATCGTATTGGTACAAATGACTAAAAAGTCAGCGCCTGCTGTTTTCAATTCGTAAGCTTTTTGACCCAGTACGGCTCCGGCTTTTTGCCAATTATTTGTTGCTTGCAGCTCTTCGATTTCAGCAAAATCAACACTGGCCAGTAAAATTTTAGCTGAATGCAGCCCACCTAGTTGCTGATTGATGAGTTGATTGATTTCTGTATAATACGTTACTGTACTTTCCCAACTCATGCCACCTAATAAACCGATTGTTTTCATAAGCGCCTCCTTAAACTACTTTCATTCTTTAAGCTTACCCACTTTTTTCAAATTAGCAAGCTGCAAATCATCAAATCAACAAAGCTAGTATTTTTTTCATGCCTATTTGTGCTATACTCAAAAAAAGAAATCGCTATCATTTCAAAGAGAAAGGGAACCGCTATGAGCCAAAAATTTAAGGACTACTATGATTATCTCTACTGTGAGGAGCTGGCTGAGAAATTTACGAGAGTCTACCCGGATTTTGACACTAAAAAATTTATTGACCAGCTAGCTGATTTAGAAAATTTAGCCTTCAATGATCGGCAAGTCCTGATTGCTGAAGCTTTAAAAAATTGCCTTTCTCTTTCATACGAAGAGACGATTGCCGTTTTCACTAAAATTCTAGGACCTGAACTCAAAGGCAGTCTGGGAATGTTTACTGAGGGCTATTGGCTGTGGCCGTTAGGAAAATATGTCGAGCTCAATGGCACAGCTAATTTTTCTGTCAGCACTGAATTTGCAAAAGAATTAACCAAGCGCTTTACTGGCGAATTTGCCATGCGCCCAATAATTCAAGCACAGCCAAAAAAGGCAATGAACTTATTGATTGATTGGAGTACAGATGACAATCAACGGGTGCGTCCTCTAGCCAGTGAGTGTATTCGCATTCGCTTGCCTTGGGCCAAAAAAATGACAATTGCTTTGGATTATTTTCCAGAATACACAGAAGTTTTAACCAACTTAAAGGATGACCCAGATAAATCCATTCAAAAAAGCGTCGCCAATAATTTAAACGACCTATATAAAGAAGACCCAGAAAAATTTTCTGAAATTATTTCCGCCTGGTCTACTACTAATTTAAGCAAAGCGACAGCATGGATTATACACCATGCCTCCCGCACAAAAAGGAAAGTCGAACAAGCAGAAAGCTAGAAAAAACGACCACAAAAGTTAGGCGCTTCACCTAACTTTTGTGGTCACTTTACGTGGGATTTCTTTAAAAAATTGTTTCAAGGAAACTCGGCAGCTCTCAACTTTTTGACTGCCTAACACAGCAGTCAACAGAAAACTTCCTGCTAACAACAAGAGAAAACCGAAGAAATTAATTTGAAAATCGCCAAAATTAAGTGTCCGCAAGCCCCTGATAAGAAAACCATGAAGCAGATAGACGGTCAATGTATGACGGCCCCAATTCGTAAAGAACATTTTTTGCGTTGGTATTAGACTTAAAAAGCTGAAGATTCCCACTACACCTAAGGTCAAAACAATCCCCCGCACGATTGCCCCCAATTCAGGAATTGATAGAAAATCATCGTAGGGTTTTGAGCCAAATAGCCAGTATTTATTTAACGATTCATTAACTTGAATGAAAATATAAATACCGATTAGGAGCACCAGACCCTTGACACGAGCGGCATTATGTTGAATTTTTTTAAACACCTGCGGCGATAAATAAAAGCCTAGAACAAAAAACGGTAGAAAAACTAGTGTCCGCTGCAATGTCAATTCACGATTAATAAAAGGCAGATAGCCTGCTGTAATGGCAATCAAGAAGGCTAAGATAACCCCGGTCAACGGTGGAATTTTTCCAAAGATAAAAAGCAGCAGATTCCAAAAAAACATCGACAAGAGAAACCACAAGGACCAATGGGGAATCGAAAAATCAATTTGAAAACCCTGCGTATTTCCGACAGCCCAATCATACACAGAATAAATAATTTGAAAAATGAAATAGGTCAGAACAAAGGTCTTAAAGCAGTTTAGTAAATACCCTGGCCTTTGATACTTTTTAGAAAAAAAACCGGCAATCATAATGAAGGCTGGCATATGAAAGGTAAAAATCGTGTAGTAAATATCCCGATAAAAATCACCATCTTCAATAAACGGCTGCAAGAGATGGCCAAATACCACCAGCACCATCAAAATAAACTTGGCATTATCAAAATAGCTATCCCGCTCCTTCATACTTCCCCTCCTCAGCCTTTAATTATCACATACTTCCATTATAATTTCCTGTGAAGAGATGATTAAAAAAGTGCGAATTGCTAATTAAAAATCAACCATATTACCGCGAAAACGTAACGGCAGATGGCCCATCTGTGCTCTGGGGTTGATGCGTTCTTTGATGGTCACTGCTTCAAGAAACGTCCGCCACTGGTCTTGTTTTTCCCGCTCGATAATATTTTCGGGAATATCGGGGGCCTGAACATCCTCCATCAAGGTAGTCTGACCTTTTTCGATAACTGCTAATATTTGTCGAGTCTCATCATAAATCATCAAAGTTTCTAGTGGATAACGCTCAGCAAAGTGCGGGCAAATATAGGGTAAAGAAAAATGTTTGGGATTGATTTTGCCAAACAAAATCTTACCAACATATTCAAAACGCAGAAAGCCTGTCAGTAAATGTGCTTCACCATACATGGCTTTAATGGCTTTTTGTAAAGTCAAAATTGCCGGGTGGCCAATAAAGTTTTCTAATGAATCTTTGGTTTGTAAGGCGATCTCAATTGCCTCTAAAAGACAGACCTCTTTATTAGCCGCAGAGGAATAAAAACCATCTTGAATAAATTTGAGATTGCTGGCAGTCAAGCGTTTTTGTAAACGAAAAAAAATCCTTTGCGCTAGCTCTGCTTGTGTTTCAATCATTTCTTTGACAAATAAAGTAATTGTTGTATCTTCGATTGGATAAATTTCACCGGGAAACTGCTGCCGGTTGAAGGCCGTTAAGACAACGGTCATAAAGCCGGCAAAGCTGCCATCATATTCCCAAACGTCAGTTGTCTTTTCCATCTTTAAGCTCCTCTCAACTTAATTTGCTAAAAGCAAACGTTGCTCTTTTGCTTTCTGATATTCAAATTTTTCAACATCAAAAAAGCTTAATTGTTCACCTGCACTTTGAGTATTCAAGTTTTTTAAAACTTGATATTGTTTGGAGGAAATCAGCGAAGCAATAATCCATTCTGGGTCATGAATTAAACCAGCCACAGTCTGATTGCCACACTTAATGAAATACTGAGCCCGCTTCATGACGATGCCGATTTTTTTTAAATCGGCAACATGCAGCGTGTAGTATTTGCGGGCCTTCAAAATATTTTTTGCCCCCTTAGGACCAATACCGGGAATCCGCAGCAATAAATCATAACTAGCTGTTTGAACATCCACCGGAAATAGCTGATAATTTTGAATTGCCCAATTGGCTTTGGGATCCAAGTACAAATTAAAATTTGGTTTGTCTACTGTCAAAATCTCATCTGCTGAAAATTTATAAAAACGCATCAAAAAATCCGCTTGATACAGGCGATGCTCTCTTAATAAAGGCGGCTCACTGTCAACAGCCGGCAACAAGCTATCTTGATTGACTGGAATATAAGCAGAATAATAAACTCGTTTAAGCTGATATTTTTGATATAAATTTTCGGCAATTTTTACAATTTGCCGATCACTTTCCGGCGACGCTCCGATAATCATCTGTGTCGACTGACCCGCTGGCACAAAGTTTTGTCGACGCCGTATCGCTGGCACTAATGAATGTTCATTTTTAGTCTGACTAATTTGTTTCATCGGCTTATAAAGTGCGTAAGGATCTTTGTCCGGGGCCAGCAATGCTAAACTTTCCCGTGAAGGCAGCTCAACATTGACACTCATCCGATCAGCAAGATAGCCTAACGTGTCGACAAGTTTTTCATCCGTTCCAGGTATCGCCTTTACATGAATATAGCCGCGAAAGCCTTTTTCATTCCGTAAAATTTCCAAGGTTTTAATAATTAACTCAGTGGTGTAATCGGGATTTTTAATAATTGCTGAGCTGAGAAACAGACCTTCTATGTAATTGCGCATATAAAAATCCATCGTCAAATCGGCGACCTCTTGTGGTGTGAAGGTCGCCCGCGGGATACTGTTCGATTTGCGATTAATGCAATAGTGGCAATCAAAAATACACGCATTGGTAAATAATAATTTTAATAAGGAGACACAGCGGCCATCCGCCGTAAAGGAATGGCAGATGCCGGCCGCTGCTGTGCTTCCAACTGTTCCTTGTCGTTGATTATTTTCAACACCGCTACTAGAACAAGACACATCATATTTTGCGGACTCTGCTAAAATTTCAATTTTTCTGGCTAGCTCCATATCCATCCTCTTTCCCAAAAACGAACAAACGTTCCCTTTTTGTTTATTGTAATGGATAGTGGGCAAACTGTCAAAAAGAAAAAGCTCAACTACTTATTTTAAGCAGCTGAGCCTGAAAATTATCCTAAAAATTCAAAATTAATATCATCATTTGAAGTATACACTTCAATCGTTTTACCCCCACTACCGCCATTACCTAAAGTATTGCTACCATTTGAGGTATCAGAGGTCACCGTATAATCACTGCGTTTACCCCGCAGGTTGCCATCGACCATACCGTTACTTGTTTTTGCAACAAGAGATTCTGTTAAAATTAGATCATCCAAATAAATTTCATCATTGCTAGTCGTTAAATAACCTGAACCGATACGGGATGAATATAAACTAATTTGTCCATTGCTAGTAGTTGCCATCAAGGATTCTGCAACTTTGCCGTCTGAAAAAGTAATTTCACTATTACTAGTTTCTAAATTGGCATTCTGACTGACTACATTGACAATTGAAATATCGCTGTTGCTGGTTTTGATATTTAAGTCCTCCAACGCTGCTTGCGAAATTTCAACATAAACGGAATTATCCCCCAGCTGAAAATTATTTAAAAAGGAAGTTAAAAAGGCAGACCAATTCTTATGCTTGACCAACACTAGCTCCCCACCATTTTGTTCTATCTCGTAACGATACTTATTATTTTCCATATAACTGATAGAAACATGCGGCTCATCCCCATCAATCGCTTCCAGGTAAACTTCTGAATTTTGATCTTCAATCGTCAATGAGCTGAGTTCCTCATAGGATTCGTAAATTTTTTTGTCTTGACTAATACTTTGATTCAACTGAAAACCTGCCAATAATACAGCTCCAACTAATAACAATCCCACCACTATCTTTTTCATTTTCTCGCCCCCGCTTCATTTTGATACCCTATTATCAGTATACCCGACTATAGTAGCCAACAGATTGGACCTAAGACTGATTTTCTCTTACACAATCAGACTGAGTGATCAAAATATTTAAAGTAAACATTTGTTAGCATTTTGAAACTCAATAAAATATTTCAGGTAAACTATCTAACAAATCTCAAAAATTTTGGAGGCAGTATTTATGTTTAAAGAATACGGAAAACTCAGCAGTTTGATGTACGAACTGACAAAACCCGTTGGCAGTTCACTAAATGGTGATTTGGAGTATTATTTAGAAAAACTACAAGCCGTCAATGGCCCCATCCTTGAAGCTGGTGTGGGAACGGGTCGCTTGTTGATTCCTTTTTTGCAAAAGGGACTTGAAATGGAGGGGCTAGACTTATCGAAGGAAATGTTAGCCTACTGTCAAAAAAATCTAAATAAGGCTGGCCTGACAGCTTCAATTTGGCAGGCTGATTTAACCAATTGGTCCACAGAAAAGCAATACGCGGCAATTATTATGCCGACTGGCAGTTTTGGCCTACTGCCAAATAAAAAACTCGAGTCAGTCTTAGCCAACTTTTATCGGCAGTTACAGCCAGCTGGCAAACTAATAATCGATTTAGAATTACCAGTGGGGTATGACAAAAACCAACTAGGCCTTCGGGAAATTCCGATTGATGAAACATCCGGAATTCTCTTTACAGGAACACCAATCCAAATTGACTGGTATCAGCAAAAAGCTAGCTACCTGCATCGTTATGAACTAGTCAAAAACGGCACGGTGCTGAAAACTGAGCTTTCGCATTTTGAGCTTGCTTGGTATGGCTTGCGGGAATTCACCCTGCATTTAGAAAAAGCGAATTTTAAAAATATTCGTTATGAGCTTAATTATAATAAACAAGACACAGGTTCATTGGTTACTTTTCTTGCAGAAAAATAAATCAACAGGACTGAATTTTTTATAAAAATGAGTTGACGCTTGAAGTTATTCCAACTGATTTGCAAGAAATGCTGGTCTTCCGTGATGAAACAAAGCAATAACCTTTCATGATTTCATCCTGCACCTCAAAAATTTTTGAAAAAGTAAGTTTGCAGCAACTCCTAAAAGTTAGACCAAAAATCTTTTTTTGAGGCCATTTCAGTTTAGCTTCTATCAGCAAGTCTCATTTTGAAATTGTCTTTTTTCTTCTGCTAAATCAGCTAAGTAACTATCTTTTTCCAGCATGGCTAAAGCGGCTTCCCCTTTAGTAATTAGCGCTTTATCCCTTTCAAAAATACCTTTTCGCACCATAGTGAAATAATAAAAATGATACATTTCCAACTCTTTTGCCAAAGTCAGGGCCTGTTGATTTAGATTTTCAGCCTGAAGATAGTCTTTGTTTCGAACAAAAAGACTGGTGAGGTTCAGATACACCGTTAGAAAATAACTTTGCAGTGGAGCAAAATCTTCATAGCGAGTTAATTCTTTGAGAATCCTTCGGCCAATAGCTAACGCTGTTTCACTAGGAAAGTAAACGACAATCGTGCTGGCCATTTTTAATTCTGATAAGGTCCAGCCATTCATTTGGTTCAACCGCTGCCAAAGTTGTGCCAATTTTTGTTTTTCAGGTTCCTTTAGGTCACTAGCGGCAAGATTTGGCACAGCTAGCATAACCTCTGCAATCAATTTAATTTCGCTGATTTGAAAATCAGCTTGCTTTTTTAGGTAGTTTTCTGCCAGCTGAATCACACTTTTCAATTCCTCTGAATGACTATCATCAGGAATTTGCGAAAATTTTGCCAAAATCTTTTTCTTAGGATTGTCTCTTTGTAGCAAAAAAGCCAGCTCATCAAAACTGACGTCTAGTCCATCCAAAATATGGACTAGCGAATGATAGCTAGGACTGTTTACATTATTTTCAATTTTTGATAACGTCATCCGTGCCAGATAATCGCCACAAATCTGCCTTTGCGACAACCCTTTTGCTGTTCTGATTTCTTTTAGAACGGTGCCAATTGGCTTTTTAGTCATGGCAAACTCCTCCACTTACAAAATGAAATTTTAAAAAGCAATAATCTCTTAATCGATCCTTGAAAAAAATCATTAGTCAAAGAACAAATTTAGCGGTCAGAAAGCTCAATCTCTGTTGCCAATTTCGCATTAATCTGCTTAATTTTTTTCTGTGTGTGGTCCACGTAAAAAACCGCAATGTTTGCTACCTCAGGTACGGCTTTCTGATAAGCAATTAGACGCTCCAGCTTCAAAACGAGCTCTTGTTTGTTTCCCTGAACTGCGGCCACCAAAATTTGCAAATGGAGATAGCGAATCAAATGGACTGTGTACCAATTTAAGCGGGGATTGTTTTCCATCAGCTCTTGAATAGCCACCAGCTCCTCTGGCAAGTCTTGAAAATCTTGTCTATGGGATGTGTTCATAGAATAATTCACGAGGTTTAGCATATAATGATTGGCCCAGTCAGAAAAATAGTCTTGATACCGCAAAAAATTGCTTTTAAAGCGGGGCAATAGCAGGCGACGAGTCTCCCGATCAAAGCAGCCGCTGAGAAAGCCAAAATTTTCTAACTCTCTAAGTCCCCAGCTCTCAATTTGCAGGAGATAATTTTGC
The DNA here is from genome assembly GCF_026157065.1 of Enterococcus sp. HY326. Lineage (GTDB taxonomy): Bacteria > Bacillota > Bacilli > Lactobacillales > Enterococcaceae > HY326. Next base: position 163,667 of record NZ_JANLGQ010000002.1, on the reverse strand, counting down.
ATAAATTGATATTCATGGTTAAATTCTGGCGGCAAGCTTAACTCCTGTTGCCAGCTGGTCAAGATATTATAATGGACTAAATAAGCGTAAAAGCGCTCTTCCTTTTTTGAGCTGTCTTTATATTGCTGATAAAATGCCATGGTAGTCCCATCTGATTTTGAAAGGACATCAGCTGAATCCTGCTGCATTAATTTTGAAACATAGAGATCGAGATTTTGCGGTGGCAGCTGATTGCGCTGGTTATGGAGAAATAAAAATTCATCGACTGAAAAAATTCCGATATTATATAATAGCGGCTGCAGATTTTCGATACTGATTTGATTTTCGCCTGACTCGAATCGATACGCAGTCGTGCGGCTGAGTAACCCACCATAAACTTCCATAATTTGAAAGCCCCGCTGAATTCGTAAATGTTTAAAGGTTGCCCCATACGTTGCCATTGAATCACCTCGTTTTGTTTCAAAAATGAAACAATAATTTCCTTCAGTTTACGCTAGCCTTCTTTTAAAAACAATCATAAATTTTTTTCATCTTTTGAAAAAATTAGAAAACCAGCTGGTATGTAAAATGGCTGAACAATCAGTTTCGCTTAAAACTGCCAGATTAATTAATCTTTTAAGTGTCATAAGTTTCCATGATAGAATATTTTTCCTACAAAAGCTGGCTGCCACTAGTACTTTTGTCTGGCAAAAAAATCCAATGTTCTTCTGAGTTTAGACAGATTACATACAAAAAAACCAAGACACCGAATGTTTCAGTATCTTGGTTCATCATTAGTGAGTAGTTTAATTACTACTGGCCGTTGTATCTTCAGGAATATTTAATTCGCCGAAGCGGTCAAAAGGCCACATCGCAAATTTCGCATTTGCGGTGATGGATGATTCTGGGATTGGACCAAAGTAGCGACTGTCCTTGGAGTTTTGGCGGTTATCTCCCATAACAAAGTAATAGCCGTCAGGCACGGTAATTGCCGCAAAATCATCCGTTAATTGCTCTCCATAAGCTAGCTCGCTTTTGTATTCATCTAGATAAGGCTCATCAACTGCCTCACCATTTACATATAAAATATCTGCTTGATAGGTAATCGTATCCCCCGGCAGACCAATCACACGTTTAATATATTCTTCTCCTTCATGACCTTCATCGGGAGCATCTAAAGCCACGATATTAAAGCGATTGATACCACCAACTTTTAAACTAAAGAGCCATTCGCCATCCTGTAGCGTAGGATCCATCGATTCGCCGATAACAATCACCGGTGTGAATAAAAAAGCTCGAGCGGCGAAAACCACTACCACTACAATTACTAACCAAAGAATATCGCGAATATTATTTTTTATCCAATTCATTTGTCACCCTACATTTCTTCTTTTATCTAAATAATTATAGCACTCTTGCCAAAATCAGCAAACCAAATTTCTAGAATTTGACAGATAATTAATCCGAAACGTTTATGTAGCATAATTTTCAAATTTAGTGAGAGTGCCATCTGCAATTCTCAACTCTTGTCGGCAGATTTTTTTCAAGAAAAACCGGTCATGGGAAACCAATAGTAACGTACCGGGATAGTTTAAAAGAATTTCTTCGATTTCTTCTCTAGTGGCAATATCCAAGTGATTGGTGGGCTCATCCATAATTAAAAAATTGATTTCTTTTTGCAAGATTTCTAAAAGTGCCAAGCGTAGCTGCTCACCACCGGATAAGTTTTTAACCCGTTTAAAAACATCCGTCGCATAAAAACCAAATTGTGCTAGTTTTCGTCGCGTCTTTTCTTCCTCGCCGATAAATTCTTGGGTGTAGGAAAGAAGTGTTTCAGAGCTGTCTTTAGTAGGCAGAATTTGCGGCAGATAGCCGACTTTGACAGAAGCGGCGAGCTTAACAGAGCCTTCATCAGCAGCAAGCTCATTTAAGATAGCTTTAATCAAGGTACTTTTACCACTACCATTTGCCCCTTTTAAAGCAACTCGTTCTCCTCTAAAAATCGTGAAATTCGCATCTGAAAATAATAATTCTTCTCCCCCGAACAGAGCTAAATCCTTTACAGTCAGGATTTCTTTGCTGACTTTTTTAGTTGTTTTGACATCAGCTAATTTATTTTTATGCTCTGTCGGCGCTTTGATTATTTCAATCTTAGCCAATCGGCGCTCTAGCTCTTTGGCTTTACGGAAGAAATCTTCGTTATCCCCTTCATGGCCCCACTGGCGGAATTGGCGAATTTGTTTTTTCAGCCGCAGAATTTCCTTTTGCTGCAGCTCAAAGTTTTTCTGAATTTCGGCAATCCGGGCTTTTTTCAGCTCGATAAAGCGTTCATAATTACCGGGATAGTCAATCAGCTTGCCTTCTTCAATCTCAAAAATTTGATTGACTGTACGATTTAAAAATTCCCGGTCATGACTAATCAAAACGTAGCTTTGCTTAGTATTTTTTAAATAATTTTCCAGCCATTCAATTCCCGCTAAGTCCAGATGATTAGTAGGCTCATCTAAAAACAAACAGTCGGCTTCGGTCAATAAAACCTTCGCAAGTTCTAAGCGTAACCGCTGACCACCGCTTAACTGATTGACACACACGTCAGCTTTATCTCCTAAGCCAAGACCTTTCAAAGTGGTCGTGATTCGATCGCCTAACGTATAGCCCCCCAATTCTTCATAGGTTTGTTGCAGGCGACCATATTTTTCCAATAGCGAATCAAAATCAGCCTGAGGATTTGCCAGTTCCGTTTCAAAGTGTCGCATTCGCTGAGCAACATTATCAATCTCAGTAAAGTTTTTTAATAAATAGGCCTCAACTGTTAAAACAGAATCCATTTGAATCTGAACAAGTTGGCTAATACGAATTCCTTTTTGGCGGCTAACTGTGCCGCCATCGACACCCTCTTCACCAGCTAAAATTTTCAGCAGGGTTGATTTACCACTGCCATTTGCACCGACTAAGCCAATTTTTGCACCTTGGTTAATCGTGATCGAAAGTTCGTTGAAAAGCGGATCTCCGCCGAAATTTTTGTTTAATTTATTGCCTTGAATAATCATTTGTCTGCTCCCTTGTCAGACCATCAAAAAAAGTCATGGAAAAATCCATGACCTGTTATCTTTTTAATCGTAATATATTACGAGAATACTTTTAATGGTCATTGATTTACTTGTTTTATGCTATTTTTAGACACACTTCTCCCTAAAACAGTCCAAGTGAAACCAATTGCATGGCTAAAACTGACATGATATCTTTGATAATGATCAATGTTTGTTATTTTTAACCAGCGTCCCATCTCTGTATCCTCCTCTCTGAAAGTTTAAATTAATTTAAGTATAGCAAATTTCATAAAAAGTGCAAGCTGTTCAATGCCTCAATGCAGCCATTTGAAATGCTGGATTGGATAATAGACCAACCGGACAATGCCTAAAATATTGTCACCGCTCACGGCTCCAAAAGAGCGGCTATCCTTGGAAGCCCGCCGATTGTCTCCTAACACGAAGTATTGGTTCGTGCCTAAAGTCGTTGAACCAGTCAGCTCCTCCAATGTAAAATTGGTCGTATAAGGAGCATTGCTAGCGGTGTCTCCCTGCTGATTATTCGTTAAAAAATCTTCGGCAACTATTTCGCCATCAATTAAAAGCTGATCATTTTGATAGCTGACACTTTCGCCAGGTAGGCCAATGACTCGTTTAATATAAATCCGACCATCAGGTTCCTGAAAAACGATAATGTCAAAGCGGTCGACACTACTGATGCGCTCCATCGTCACCATATCGCCTTGACTCAAGGTATTTTCCATCGAATTGCCAACCACAGGTACTGGAATCAATAAAAAGCCACGAATCACAAAGGCCAGCGCAATCGCAACAACTGTCAGTTTTACAATTAGCCAAAAACGCCCCCAAACTTTAGTTAATTTTGCCCGCTTTTCTGGCGGCAGCTCCTTTTTAGGAAAACGTGATCGCCAATTTTGGCGAACTGCTGTCCACCAGGATTTAATTTTATCGATCACGTAGCCTGCCTCCTTTTTTAGCGATTATTTTCGGTATATTTTTCCCAAAGGACATCAAAGTCATCCATATTTTCAACATAATGGCCTTCAATTTCCAAATAGCTGGAGATTTCATGATAATCACTGGATTGTTTGGGAAATTGAATATCATTGCCGATCTCATTGGCTAACTTGGTTTCAGTGATTTTAGTATTGGGACCTCTTAACGTCATTACATAATGATAAAAACTGCGTTTCATCCGTTTCTTCCCTTCGTTAAATTTTTACCAGTTTTCTTTGAGGAACTGCTCTCTTCTGGCATGATTTCGCTTAAAGTTCTCAGGATTTTTTTTATAATAATCCTGATGATAATCCTCTGCTAAGTAAAATTTTTGTGCCGGTTCAATGGCTGTGACAATCGGTTCTTTAAAGCGACTACTGGCAGCTAGTTCAGCTTTGCTGTTTTCAGCAGCCACCCGTTGTTCTTCATTGAAATAAAAAATCACTGGCCGGTAATTATCGCCACGATCTTCAAATTGGCCCAAGGCGTCAGTCGGGTCCGTTTGCTGCCAATAGATGTCAATCAAATCAGAAAAACTGATTTTCTCAGGGTCAAAAATAATTTCAACAGCTTCAGTGTGACCTGTCTCATGAGCTTTAACTTGTTCATACGTTGGATTTTCGACGTATCCACCGGTATAACCGGAAAAAATCGATTGAATGCCTGGCAGCGAATCAAAAGGCTGAATCATACACCAGAAACATCCACCGGCAAAAATTGCTCGTTCCATCACTATCTCCCCCATCACTCTTCGCTATCTGTCGTTGAGTCTGTTGTGCCGACTGTTTCTCCCGGCAAATAAATACTCAAACGTAGCTCATCATCAATTAGATTAATTCTCTCTGCCCGCAGTCGCAAGCCCCCCACATCAAATTCATCAAGATGCAGGATGACCGTCTGATCGTCGGCATTAAATTCGACCCAGTCAGGAAAATCAAAATTGCGCCGCACCATATTTAGCATATCTGTAATCGGCATATTTAAGGCACCAATCGACAAACTGGTGGCTCTTAATTGAACATTGCCATTTTCCAAGACATAAGGATCAAAATAAAAATAAAAGGTAATCGGAAAACCGAATAGTGTGAATTGACCGGTCAAGAGTGCTTCATTGTCCAAATAAAAAGAGTAAGTTACCTCTTGCCCTTGTTGAAAATCTTCTAAGTAATGATCAATCAAGGCATTCACATGTTCTTTATCCGTATTAACTGACAAGAGGGCATCTCCCGTTGGAATCTCAGTTTCGACTAGATTTGTCGCATCTTCTCTGGGCTCAAGCACCCGCATGACAACAAAAATTCCACTGCCGACAACAATTGCTAGCAAAGCAAAAAAAGCAAGCTGCCAAGGATTAAGTTTTAGTTTTTTAGGATTTTTTGGTCCGCCGTTTTTTTTGATTTTCCCTAATGATTTCTGGGGATTTTCTTCAACCGACTGCTCTTGCTCATGATTATTGACTTGTTTCACTTGGTACTCCCCCTTCAGGCATCCATAATGCTTCTGTATTGATTAATTCATTGCGTACAGCATTGGCGATTAGCTGATAGCCTAAATTGTTTGGATGAAAATTATCACCGTCATATAATGCATTGTTGCTGGTACTTCTGGTGCTAGAGTCAATTGTAGAGGACTCAGTTGTGCTGGATTCAACCGTTGACGAAGAGGTCGTTTCAGCCGTATCTAAAGTAGCGGCCGAGTCCATCTCCTCATCAGAAACATCTTCTCCAACTCCTACATTTCCGTTAACTCCTTGATACAATAAATCATTTACCGGAATAAAGAAAGCATTCGCCTCTGCTTCGACAATTTCTTCTGTGCTGACATTCCAATTATCAAAAATTGTCTGGATTTCAGTAATTTCCGAAAAAGTCAGATAATACGGATTGTAAATGCCAACAACATAAATCGGCGCTGTAGCATTTTGCTGGCGAATCAGATCAAACATTTCCTCAAGGCGCCCTTGATACTCTTCCATCGGTTCGGTAAAAGTATCCACGCTTAAATTATTAAAAAAGTTTTGCTGAAAAACCCGCAGCAAATCATTGCCGCCAACTGTCACTGTGATAAAGTCAGCAGCCTGCAAACTCTCCTGCAGGTCGGTATCGTTGGTTAAGCGTTTATTAATTTGATCGCTGCGCTCACCTGCAACGCCAAAATTACTATCATTCACTGTTTTAAAGCCGTAATAATCTTCTAAATTATTGGCTAGCAGATGAACAAAGCCTCCTTGATTGGTGACATCGCCAACGCCTTCTGTCAAAGAATCACCGACCGCTGTGTAATTTAGCTCCGTTCCCGCATTGGCTTCCCTGACTTCTTCAGAGGCCACGTTCCAGCGGGGCTGGGCCTTTGGTACCAATTGATTTAAAATGATAATCGTCAAACCTAAAACCACTAAAAAAGCCATGATAATTATCACTATTTTTTTATGAATTGTTTTCATTTTTCGCCACTCTACTTCTTTGAAATCGATAGAAAAAAAGGAATTGGCAGTTAGTTTCACAGGATACTTCCTGAAAAACTAACCAATCCAATACCTGCTTTCAATCGTTAATCAGTATAATACATGATCGCAAAAGCACCCGGTCCAGTATGGGTTGCAATAACTGGATTGGTGTGCAGTACAGTTATATCTTTATCTGGGAAAAGATCCTTTAACCCACGATAAAAATCTTCCGCCAATTCTGCGGCATTGGCATGGGAAATGCCAATCTTACGAACAGTTGTCAGTTTTGACAACTCGGTTTTTAATTCATCAAACCACTTCATAAAAGTTTTAGTTCCCCGGCCTTTTACAACAGGCACTAATTCTGCATGTTCAAAATTCATCACAACTTTAATATTTAAAAAACTAGATAGCATCCCAGTCACTCGGCTAATGCGGCCACCTTTGACTAAGTTATCTAAGCCAGCAATGCCGATAAATAATTTGCCGTTGTTTTTAACAAGCTCAATTTCTGCTAAAATTTCTTCGCGGCTGGCGCCTTCTTCGGCTAGTTGAGCCGCTTGAATCACTTGAAAAGCTAAAGATTGATCAGTAAAGTCACTATCAATTACCGTGACCTTCGTGTTGGTCAGATGACTGGCTTGGCGAGCGGCTTCCACGGTACCGCTTAAATTTTTCGTCATGTGGATGGATATGACTTCACTGCCATCAGCCCCTAATTGATCGTACAACTCGACAAATTCACCGATTGGTGGCTGCGAAGTTTTTGGTAAAGTTTTCGCTTGGGCCATCATTTCCATGAAATCTTCACCGCTTAAGTTATCATCGTCTCGGTAGACAACACCGTCAATCATAACAGACAAAGGCATCATGTGTATGTTTAAATTATCCCGTAGCGATTGCTCCATTGTACACGAAGAATCCGTCACGATCTTAATTTTTTTCATTGATTGATCACTCTCTCTTTAAAAATATGGACATTACGTGGTAAAATAATCCTAGAATTTATTCTTTCATAGTATAACAGACAAAAGTTTTTTTTTCATTAAATTAAGAAAAGGAAGTCGATTTCATGGAAAACAGCAAATTCACCAGAAACTATTGGATTTTAAATGAAGTCCTAAATGCCGTGACCCACGGAATTGGGTTTGGCTTAAGTGTAGCCGGACTAGTCTTATTAATCATCAAAGGAGTTGGCTTAGACTCACCGATTCGGGTAGTCTCTTATACGATTTACGGCTCGATGATGATTCTTTTATTCTTGGCCTCAACACTTTTTCACAGCCTGATTTTTACTAGAGCGAAAAAAGTTTTCCAAGTCTTCGATCACAGCTCAATTTTTTTACTAATTGCCGGCAGTTATACGCCGTATTGTTTGGTTAGTATCCAAGGTTGGCTGGGCTGGACCCTCTTTGGTTTAATTTGGACCTTTGCAATTATTGGCGTGGTCTTTAAGGCAGTCACTTTGCACCGAACTAAAAGTGTTTCCAAGGCCTCGACAATTATTTATATTATCATGGGCTGGCTCTGTTTGATTGCGGCAAAACCTTTGTATGATTCCTTAGGTGTCGCCGGCATTAGCCTGTTAGTCGCTGGCGGCCTTTCTTACACAATTGGAGCGGCCTTTTATAGCTTGAAAAATGTTCGCTTTATGCATGTTGTTTGGCATCTGTTTGTCATGCTAGGCGCAGGCTTTATGTATTTTTCAGTTTTATTTTACACCTGACAAAAATTGACGGCCTAAAAATAATTTTAAACAAAAAATCCCCCGATGAAAATCAAGTCATCGGAGGATTTTTTGTTTATTTTGAAGTTCTTTTTGAAAATTATGTAAAGTAAAATCACTACTAGCCTCTTTGATACGTTTCATAGGATTGGCTATAACGGTTTTTCTCATCAATTTCCCCTTCGCTGACACTTACTAGATGCCACTCATCCCAATCTAAATTGGGAAAATAAGTGTCCCCTTCAAACACATGACCAATCACGGTTCGGTATAAAATCGTGCAATAGGGTAAAAACTCTTTAAAGACAACTGAACCGCCAGCAATAAAGGTAATCCCTTCGTTCTCTTCAGCATAACTTAAAACAGCTTCAATATCATGAAAGACCTTAACGCCCTCTACCTGATAATTCTCATCACTCGTCAAAACGATGGTCTGACGATTAGGTAAAGGCCGCTTGCCCATGCCTTCAAAAGTTTTACGCCCCATCACTACTGTATTATTTTCAGTCATATGTTTAAAAAATTTTAAGTCGTTGGGAACGTGCCACGGCAGTGTTTCATCCTTGCCGATTAATCCCTTCTCATCTTGCGCCCAAATAGCTGCTAACATTTTTGTTCTCCTCGTTCGTATTAATGTAATAATTTTTTTTTGCAAAAAAATTAGGTCGAGTCTCACTCCGTATACCATTCCGTTAAACTGGATACCTCTTTGTGTTGTTTAAACATTTAAATAATTGTCTCTCAACTCTTGATACTGCAAAAAAACGGAACTGGCATCCTTGTTCGTATTAAGGTAATAATTTTTTTCAAAAAAATTAGGTTGATTTTCACTCCGTATACCATTCCGTTAAACCGGGTAATTCTTTGTGTTGTTTAAAAAGCTTATTAAGTGCCACCTAATCTTTGATACTGCGAAAAACGGAACTGGCATCCTCGTTCGTATTAAGGTAATAATTTTTTTTGCAAAAAATTAGGTCGATTCTCACTCCGTATACCATTCCGTTAAACTGGATACCTCTTTGTGTTATTTAAAAAGCTTATTAAGTGCTACCTAATCTTTGATACTGCGAAAAACGGAACTGGCATCCTTGTTCATATTAAGGTAATAATTTATTTTACAAAAAATTAGGTTGATTTTCACGCCGTATACCATTCTGCTAAACTGGTTTTCGTTAATCCATTAACTACCAAACTATACAGCAATCGGTGCTTTAATTGTTGGATGAGGATTATAGTTTTCAACGGTGATGTCTTCCATTTCAAAATCAAAAACCGATTGTTTGTCGGGATTTAAGACCAAGGTCGGAAATTCTCTAACCTCTCTGTTCAGTTGTTCTTTCATTTGCTCTATGTGGTTGCTATAAAGATGCGCATCTCCTAAAGTATGGATAAAATCACCAACTGCTAAACCTGTTTCATGGGCAATTAAATGCGTCAGCAAGGCGTAGCTGGCAATATTAAAAGGAACCCCCAAAAAGACATCGGCACTGCGTTGATAAAGCTGGCAGCTTAGTTTGCCATCATTGACATAAAATTGGAACATCGTGTGACAAGGCGGCAAAGCCATTGTTGGCACATCTTCTGGATTCCATGCTGAAACAATTAAACGGCGGGAATCAGGATTGGTTTTAATCATTTCAATGACATCTTTAATCTGATCGATAAAACTACCATCTGCAGTCTCCCAGTGACGCCATTGATAGCCATAAACTTTCCCTAAATCGCCATGCTTTTTAGCAAAGGCTTCATCGGCGACAATTTTTTCACAAAAGTCTGCCAATTCTTTTTGATACTCCTGATTAAAGGTTTCATCCACTAGACTGCGACGACCAAAATCCGTCATATCAGGTCCGGTATAATCCTCACTTTGAATATAACGTTCAAAGGCCCACTCGTCCCAAATATGGTTTTTATTTTGCAACAGGTAGCGAATATTGGTATCACCTTTCAAAAACCAAAGCAACTCACTTTTAATTAAACCAAAAGGCACTCGTTTAGTTGTTAATAACGGAAAGCCTTTTGTTAAATCAAAACGCATTTGATAGCCAAATAAACTATACGTACCAGTACCAGTGCGGTCGCCTTTGTGATTTCCTTCTGCAATTAATTTGCGGCCTAATTCTAAGTAGGCTTGTTCCACAAAAATCCCTCCGATTAACTGAATTCGCTGAGATATTCCCAACGTTCTAATTTTTCATCTAAACTTAATTGGGTTACTTCAACTTCTTGTTGCAACGCCTGTAGTTTAGGAAAATCAGAACCGGTATGATTCATCTCTTCCTCTAGTTCAGTAATTTTTTCTTCTAATAGGGCAATCTCATCTTCGATTGTTGCCCATTCTTTTTGTTCCATATAAGACAATTTCGTTTTTTCTTTAACTGGACTGTCGGATTCCCCACTAGTTGTGGGTGTTTTGGCTAGTGGAGTCTCTTTAGGTTTAGCGAGCGTTTCAGCGGCTGCTAAATACTCACTCATATTCCCAAAATAGCTGATAATCTTCGCTGCCCCTTGAAACACGAGCAGCTTTTGGGCAACTTTGTCTAAAAAGTAACGGTCATGGGACACGCAGATAACAGCGCCAGGAAAACTTTGCAGATAATCCTCTAAGACGGTTAATGTGGCAATATCTAAATCATTCGTCGGTTCATCCAACAATAAAACATTGGGCTGTTGAATCAACAACTTTAGTAGAAATAATCGGCGTTTTTCACCGCCGGATAATTTGCCGATTTTCGTGCCATGCATAAAACGGGGAAATAAAAATCGTTCCAATAATTCAGCGACGCCAATTTGAGTCCCATCGCTTTGTTTGGCTGTCTCAGCAGCCTCTTGCAAATAAGCAATCATCCGTTTTTCGGGATCCATCTCTTCGTTTTGTTGGGTGTAATAAGCCAAGTGAACAGTTTCGCCGATTATATAGGTTCCTGAATCCAATGGCAAGCGTCCGGCTAGAATATTTAAAAGAGTTGACTTACCGGCACCATTTTGACCGGTAATACCTAAACGTTCACGGGCTTGAATCAGTAAATTGAACTCTCTGAGAATTGGCTGCTGAACAATCGTGTAGTCGCCGTTTTGGATTTCTAAAACTTGCTTGCCTAAGCGCTGTGTCGAAATATTGATTTCCACATCATCATTATTTTTTACCTGATAAAGATTATCCTGCAAATCTTCAAAACGATTAATCCGCGCCTGCTGTTTCGTTCCCCGACCTTGAACGCCCGCCTGCATCCACGCCAGCTCTTGTTTATACAACTGCTTGCGTTTGCCTTCTTGTTCTTGAGAAATTCGTTCCCGCTCAGCTTTTTCAATAATATAAGCTTCATAATTGCCTTTGTATTCATACAGCTTGCCAAAGCTCAACTCAAAAATTCGGTTGGTGACCCGATCTAAAAAGTAGCGGTCATGGGTGACCATCAAAAGAGCACCACGATATTGATTCAAATAGCCCTCCAGCCATTGAATCGCTTCGTAATCCAAATGGTTGGTCGGTTCATCCAACAATAATAAATCCGGTTCATCAATCAAAACCTGCGCTAAACCCACTCGTTTTTTTTGACCGCCGGAAAGCTCTTTAATTTTTTTCCCAAGGGTTGAGATGCCTAGTTTTTGCAAAATAATTTTGGCATTGGTGTCCGTCAGCCAAGCGTCTTCTTTGTTCATCGCTTCTTCGGCTTGAGCATATTGTCTTTGAACACTTGCCTCGCCGCCTTGTTCATCCAAGGCTAACAACGCTGCTTCATAATTGCGAACTGTGCGAATCAGTTGATTGTCCCCTTGAAAAACCGCCTCTAAGACGGTGAGCTCTTCATCAATCGCCATGTCCTGTGAGAGATAGCCAATCCGATAATCATTAGGATATTGAACGGCAGCAACATCGCCGTCACCACTGTCACGCCCCGCTAAGATATTTAGTAAGCTTGTTTTTCCGGTTCCATTGACGCCAATCAAACCGATGCGGTCTTTTTCATGAATCAAAAAAGACACTTGGTCAAACAACGTCTTTTCACCATAAGTTTTGGTTAATTTGCTAACTGTTAGTTCTTTCATGTCAGCCTTCTTTCCCTATTGAACGGCCAATTTTTTTTAAAACAGAACCGTCTTATTTTTCTGATTTTACCACAAAAAAAGTGAGAATTACATTGCTAATTCTCACCCTCTTCATTTTGTGACACTTGGGGTACATTTTTTTTGGTACCGCCTTTGCGCCGAATTAACAGACTCAAAGGTTCCCGTTCATTGAGATTATTAATCGAATAAGATTCCAACAAATTGACTTCTTGACGGAAGGAATTGGCCTCTAGTGTCGAAATTTTCTCAGAGACTTCATAGCTATCAATAATCTTCCGCTCTAAATAGTAGCCACGAATCATTTCTTTTTCATAAACAGGTTCTTGCTGAATGGTCATGGCCGTAATTAACGTGCCTTGATTGATTCGGCTTAAAAGAATTTTCCGTTTATTCGTAAAATATTGTAACAAACTCTCATCGTAAACCCCTTCTAAGTTTTCAAAACTGTCAAAGATTAATTGGGAATTATGCTCCAATAACTCACGAATTGCCGTCACATCTTTTTCATTTAACAAACGGTTTCTCGGGGTACGATTGCGTTCCCACCATAGTCTTGGATGGGTGAAAATGACAATTATCTGACGGACAAAGATGAGCCAAAAGCCTAAAAAGGACAAAATTTGCCGTGTCACAGAATTTTCAAAGTCTGCGATAAAACGGGAATAAAAACGATAACCATTGGCACTGATTTTTCCCTCTCTATAACTGCGGTCCAGGCTGTCTTTTTCAATCGAAATAATTAAGGCTTGTAACTCTTGGACTTCCTGTTTTTCTGAATTGGTCATATGCTGGCCATGGAGTTCACTGATACGGTCCTGATAATTATCAATCACCGTTTCAGCGGCAATATTTTGAATGGCCTCAGGTTTAGTCGGCAACTCTTGATTCAATTCATCCATCACTTCCCGCAAAATATCGATATTTAAACGGTCAGTTTCAGAGACTTCCTCTGGTTCATCGCCAGCTAATAACGGTAAGACTAATATTCCCACCAAAAGCGTCATTAAGATGACGCAAGCGGTGATAAAAAGTAAGAGTGAACGATATTCAAAGGTCATATCATTAATAGTAATCGGCAAAATAAAAATAGTCGCTAAACTGACGGTTCCTTTTACTCCACCAAAGGTTAAAACTAAAATATCATGGAACTGACTGCGCAATTTTTTAAAGCCGTCTTTAAAGCCCCAAAAAACTGTAATGAAAGCAAACCGTAAAACAAAAAGCATAATCGTTATCACGACGACGACAAAAAATAAATGCCAGTTGGAATACACACTACTTTGCCAAATTGGCGAAAAGACTTGGGATAATTCCACACCTAGAAAAATAAAAACTAAAGCATTAAGCATAAAGGCCATCGTAGACCAGGTCGTGTCCGAAACATTTGAAAGTTTAGCATCAAAAATGCTGACCTTTTGAAACTCAGAGGCCTGCAAAACACCAGAAACGACAACTGCGATAATCCCTGAGACATGAAATTCTTCCGCAATCAAATAGGCTAAAAATGGCAGCAGTAATTCGATCAGCAAATAGCCGGCTACATCTTTGGCTGCCGCTTTTTCAATTAATTGAACGACCTGTCGTTTCAGCCAAACTAAAATGACACCCACCAAAATACCACCGATGGTTGAGAAAATCAAAGTTTCAGAGGCATTGATGACAGAAAAGCTGCCGGTCGTTAGGGCAGCGATGGCAAACTGAAAGGCGGTAACGCCGGATGCATCATTTAATAGCCCTTCTCCTTCAAGAATTTGTAGGGAGCGTTCTGGCAAGGAAAGACGGCCAGACAACGATTTTACTGCGACTGCATCGGTTGGGCCTAGCGCTGCGCCAAAGGCAAAGCAGGCGGCCAAAGGAACCGTCGGCAGCAAATAATAAAGTGTAACCCCCACACCTAAAAGTGTGAGGATTACACCACCGAAAGCCAAAAATATGATTGTTCCGAGATTATTCAGCAAAGCGCGAACATTAATTGTTTCACCCTCACGAAATAATAACGGCGCAATAATCATTACCAAAAATAATTCAGGGACAAAGGTAATATCACTGCCAATCTCCGTCATCCCGATTAAAACTCCAAAAAATATTTGAATCAAGGGTAAGGGGATGTTCGGTAAAATTCGGTTTACCACATTTGAAATGGTTACGGCAAATGCAAAGACGATAATTATCTCAACTAATGTCATAACATCCCTCCCGTTCTATTTATAATTTTTTAGGCTTTCTTCCCACACAGGGTTTCCAACCAATTTTTCTTTTTCTCTAAAATCTTGTCTTCAACTTCTGTCAATTGGGCATTATTGCCATCAATTTGCATTTGGGTTCTCTTAGCTTCCAAACGCAATAATTCATGTTTCGCCCGTTGACAACGATAATAAAGAAGCGGATTACCATGCTTTAGCTCGTTTTTCTTGTTTTTAAGCTCCTCAGGGGTTAACTGTTTGTATTGTTCCTTCAAGGCGCTTAAGCGAGCTTCAAAATCCTTAGTCATGATCAAATGATCCTCCTTTTTAACTGCGGTAATTATAGCAGAGAAAGAATAAAAAAACGACTATTTTTTGCTACAAAAAGAAACTGGCTAAAATTCTATCAGCAATTCTTAATAATTCAGTTTTCCTGTTGGCGGTGGCAGCTTTTATCACTTCAAAAAAATTTCACAGCTAGCTTTATTGCCGAAAAACAGTGAAGTCAAAAAGACGAAAAAAAAGTTTGAAGAAATCCTCTTCAAACTAATTTTACCACGATTTAGTTTATTTGTTTAAAAATCTGTCCAATCTGCTGTTCTTTGATCATCTTGTCTGTTTTGATGGCGACAACCTTTTGAAAATTCACCATGATGATGGGGATGGTGGTGGTGGTGACCCGGTCCGTGATGTGGGTGTCCACCACCGTGAGGACCCTTAGGACCAAAGTGATCCATGAAATCTTTACGACTGTCAAAATCATCGCCAACTCTTTCGCTAATGGCTTCATTCAGCTTTTCAATCAAGGCTGAAAATTGAACTTTTTCTTCATCGGAAAAGACATCAAATAAATCAATGGCAAAGCTCGGTTCTTCGGCAATTCTTTTGGCCTCTGCTTCACCTTCAGCAGTCAAGGAAACCAGCATTACCCGTTTGTCTTCATCAGAAGACGTCCGAACGATAAGCTGATTTTTTTCTAATTTCCCCAACAGCTCACCAACTGATTGTGGGCGCAAACCTAAAATAAAAGCCAAATCTTTTTGAGAAATATTATCCCGCATCGAAAGTAGCGTTAACACGCGGCCTTGTCCCCGATGAGGTGAACCAGTTTTTCCTTGTTTGTGCATTTCCATTGCAAAATAGCGCCGTAAACGACCATCAAATTCTAAAAATTGTTTAGTTAAATCTTTTTCTTCTGTCATCATTCATTCTCCTTTTTGAGATACATTTTCGTTTTTTAAAAATTAATAAGGTACCTTATGTCTATATAATACAGGTACCTTATTAAATTGTCAACTGCATATCGATTACTTCTTAAGAAATGTTTAACGACAGTGATATTTTTTTCATTTAAACAGCAGTTGAAATTTTTTATACGGCAAAAAACCCGCTTGATTGCAGCAATCAAGCGGGTTTAATAAAATTATGCTTAAAAGAATTCAGTGTAGACTTCATCAACGGTTTGCGTTGGGTCAATCACAATGTATAAGCTCTTATTTTTTTCAGAAACTTTGGTGGATTGATAGACATTATCCAAGCCTTCAGTGTCTTTATCTTTGTAAGGGAAATAAACCAAGTCAGGAGTTCCCGCACGATAGATGATTTCCATTCTTTCGATATCTTCATATTTCAATGCTCTAGCAAACATCCCTAATTCTAGGCCACCTAAGTTAATATCCGTTGTGGTTACATGATCGCCTTCTGGGAAGATTTCAATTTTAAAACCTTCACTTGGATGAATTTCAACGAATTCACTGCCGTTAATCCGACCAAAACTTGTTGAAATACGTTTAATCCATAAGTCACCAATATAGCGACGTTCAACAGTCCATGTTTCACCATTGCGGAAATAGAATTTTAATGCTGTCATTTCTTTTGCCATGATAAATTCTCCTCACTTCTTTTTACTAACAATTTAATTTTATCATATTTTCAGTAATTAAAGCCATCAATCTGATTGCAGATTGAGAATTTAGCCTTTCTCTGCTGCCATCGTCAATAAAGCCTTTGAATCATTGGCAACTTCACCATTTAAAACTGCTAACTCCAGCTCATGTAAAAGTTCGCTGACCCATTTGCCAGGAGGCTGGTCTGAACTTGCCAAAATTTCTTTACCGCCGATTGCCAGTTCTTGTAGATGATGAATCGGCAGTTTTTGATATTTTTTTTCTGCCAATAGACTTTGATTTTCTTGAGAAAAAAAGGGCCGCAGCTCTTCCACTAAAATGACATCTGCTCCAATTTCATAAAGCATCGTGGCTGTCCATTCCTGTTCCAAGCGAAAATTTAAACCCTTTAATAAATTCTGTACTTGTTTAATCATCTGATTCGATGTTTTCCAGGCCTTTAAAAAGGGTTCGACTGCTTCAGGCGACAAATCCAAGCATTTTAACAATAAAGTCCACGCTTGGGCTTCTGTTTTGATAGTATCCTCGGGTAAATCCGCAAAGCGCAGCAAGGCTGCCCCTTGATTTTTTAAGCCTGGACAGTATTCAAAGCATTCCGTCTCCACAAAATATTTCAAGCCTAAAGAGCGGTATTCTCCTAAGAGTAATTTTACAAATTCGACGTTGATGCGTTCGACGGAAATTTTTGCTAAAAGCGCATGATTTTCTTCAATTGCCGCTGCCGTTTCTGACTCTAAAGAAAATCCCAATTGGCTGACAAAACGCAGGCCCCGCATCATCCGCAGAGCATCTTCACGAAAACGTTCATGGGGATTGCGTACAGCCCGGATAATTTTTGCCGCTAAATCCTCCAGTCCATCAAATAAATCAATAATTTCGCCATCTTCCTCTAAAGCAAATGCATTAATCGTAAAATCCCGCCGCTTTAAATCCTCGGCTAAACTGCGAACAAATTCAACTTGATCGGGGCGACGAAAATCTTGATAGGTCGACTCCGTGCGAAAGGTGGTAATTTCATAGGTCTCTTGATTGTCGGCTAAAACCATCACCGTACCGTGCTGAATGCCGACATCAATTGTCCGGGAAAAAAGAGCTTTAATCTCCTCTGGAAACCCGCTGGTGGCAATGTCCACATCATGAATCGGTTTAGCCAATAAAACATCCCGCACGCTGCCACCAACAAAATAAGCCTCATAACCGGCTGCTTTTATTTTACTTAAAACTGGCAAAGCTTTTTTAAACTCTTCAGGAATTGTTTTTAATCTCATAATAGCTGATCAAGTCCATAAACTAATTCCTGCAGGCCAACAACTTTTTCACAGCCAATAGCAACACCGGTCATAAAGGAAGAACGATCATAGGAATCATGACGGATGGTCAACCCTTCGCCGACACCGCCAAACTGCACTTGTTGATGAGCAATTAATCCCGGCAAGCGGACACTGTGAATCCGCATGCCGTCAAATTCAGCCCCACGAGCGCCGACTAAAGTTTCTTCTTCATCAGGATTGCCTTGAATTTTCGGCTGGCGGACTTGACTAATCATCTCAGCCGTTTTAATCGCTGTGCCGCTAGGAGCATCCAATTTTTTATCATGATGCAGCTCAATAATTTCCACATCAGGAAAATACTTAGCCGCTTTTTGAGCGAATTCCATCATCAAGACCGCACCTACCGCAAAATTGGGAGCAATCAAGCCACCAGTCTGCATTTCTTTTGAAAAGGCAATTAATTCGGCCACCGTTTCCTCAGTAAAGCCAGTCGTGCCGACAACTGGAGCAATTTTATTGGCTAAAGCAAAGCGGGTGTGCTCAATGGCATAGGCTGGAATTGTAAAATCAATCCAAACCTCTGGAGCAACAGCGAGGATCGCTTCTTTTTCATTGAACACCGGCACATCAACAGCACCATATTCTGAGATTTCATTTAAATTTTTTTCTTTGGCAATCGGGTCCAATACCCCCACCAATTCAAAACCTTCGTGTTCCAAAACCATTTTAGCAGCTGTGCTGCCCATGCGGCCTTTAAAGCCGGCGACAACGATTTTAATCATGGGTCAAGCCATCCTTTCTTTCAAAGCGAAATTTATCCCGCCGATTAAATTTTTCCATATTTTTTTCAAAGGCTTCCGTTAAATCAATGTCTAAAGAATTCGCCAGCATCAATGTGACAACTAAAACATCAGCCAATTCTTCACTGACGGGTTTTAAACCCTCAGAAGCTTTTTTTTGCTTCTCCCCGTAATAATGATTGATTTCTCTGGCCAACTCGCCAACTTCCTCCGTCATGCGGGCCATCTGGGCCAACGGCGAAAAATAGCCAACTTTAAATTGGGAAATATAATCATCAATTTCTTTTTGCAGCGAACTCAAAGAGCGTTCTGTCATTCTTTTTCACCTCAAATTCTCCTCTATCTTATCAAAACCAACAAAAAATTCCTAGTTGAAATACCTTTTTTAAAGCCCTGACTAAAAATTGAGAAAAAAGACAAAACGTGCTAAATTGGATAATAGAGTAGGAGGATGGTTGTGAAAAGAGTTCGTGATGTGTCATTGATTATTATTGGAGCGGGGATTTATGCCTTTGGCTTGGTTTATTTAAATATCGCCAATCAATTGGCTGAAGGTGGCATTTCTGGAATCACCTTAATTTTGCGGGCCCTCTTTCAAATTGACCCCGCCTATTCCACACTGGTCATCAACATCCCTTTAATTTTAATCGGTCGGCGGGTTTTAGGAAATCAATCATTTATTTACACAATTATCGGGACCTTGAGTCTCTCTGGTTTTTTATGGATTTGGCAACGAATTCCCATCGTGATTAATTTGCAGCATGATTTACTGATTGCCGCTTTATTAGCCGGTTTAATCGGCGGTGTCGGCAGCGGTTTAGTTTACCGCGTTGGCGGCACAACGGGTGGGACCGATATTATGGCACGGATTTTGGAGAAAAACTTTGGCGTCTCGATGGGGAAAACGATGTTTGGCTTTGATGTGATTGTTCTGTTGCTTTCATTAAGTTATATCGATTTGAAATTGATGATGTATACCTTGATTGTTTCCTATGTTTTCAGTCGCGTCATTGATTCGATTTTAGACGGCGGGTATTCAGCTAAAGGCTTGATTATTATTTCCAATCAGAGCCAAGCTATTGCACCAGTTTTGATGAACGAGTTAGAACGAGGCCTGACCTTTTTAGAAGGCGCTGGTGGCTATTCTGAACACGAAAAACGCGTCATTTATATGGTGGTCAGCCCTCGAGAATTGCGTCAGGTGAAAGAAATTGTGATTGGTGTTGACCCAAAAGCCTTTTTCTCTGTAATCAATGTTCACGAGGTTGAAGGAGAAGGCTTCACTTATTTAAAACCACAGGTGAAATTATTTAAACCAAAAACAAAATAAATTTAAAAATCGAGCCTGTGACATTGGTCTTTTTAACAGAAGAAATCTCGAACTATATTCTATTTGCTTCTGCGGTCCAGTAGGTCCGAAACGCAAATGAACAATATCTAGTGGCTTTCACTAGATATTGTTCGTAAAGTTCGGCTCTGTTCTAACTAATGTCACAGTCTCGATTTTTTTCAATCAATGTAATTTTTCAGCATCTGGCTCCCGCAGTTTTAACTTCAACTGATTAATTTCAGTTGATAATTCCAAGAAGCCATTTTGGTCGCCTTTTTCGATGGCCAAATCGACTTGATGATACAATAAGTCAATTTTTTGCCGCAATTCTTCTTGTTGAAAGAAGCGTTCAATTTCTTCGGTGACCTCTGAGCTGATTTGTTCATTCCAAGGAGCTGCTGGATTATCTTCTAAAATGGAAAGATACAGACTATTTTTCCAGGCATCTCTGAAAAAACATTCTAAATACAAGGGATTTTTCCAGTTCAGGCGAATCTCATGAAAAATTTGATCGCTGTCAAAAAAAGCTTTGTCTTTGATAAACAGCGTCATGGCCGATCCGACAAAGGATTCATCACGAATTTGCAAGCCACGAGTCGTTTTCTCCGCTTGTTCAACAAAATGAACATTGGCTAAAATCGCTTCATGATTGGCCAAGTAATTTAATATCCAAATCGTTTCCCGCTGTTTAAAGCTAACATTTGCTACTAACCAGTTGAGAAAATTTTGTTTTTCCTTTACTTCAATAAGCATCCTGATCACCCTCCAAATCCTCTAAAATTGACGCAACTTCCAAATCACCCGGCTCATGGTGCAGATAGTGCTGCAATAAAGCCTTCGCCTGCGTTAAATTGCCTTCATCCCGTAGGAAAATTCCGTAATCTTTTAAAAATTCTGCTTCGTGTTCTAATTCGTGGGCGGCTTGCTCGTAATGAACCCGCGCCACATCAAAATCCTCCAATTGTTCATAGGCTTTCGCCAAATTCCATTCAGCGTAAGGATTGTCACTTTCTTCCATGCGATTAATCGTGTCGACAACCTCTTGATAGCGCTCCTCGCTCAAGTAAAGATTACTTAAGGTCAACAAAGTTTCCTCTTGCTTTTCCCCAAGCTCCAAGGCTTGCAGCAATAATTCTTCTGAGCACTTGACATCGTGCAAACGAAAGGCATTTTCCGAAGCAAAGTGATAGAGATCCACTTGAAAAGGATTTTCTCTGAGGCCTTCTTCAATCACATCCTGCGCTTCTTCCAACAATTCCTCCTCCTGTAAAGCCTCCGCTAAAAATAAATACAGAGATTGATACTGGGGATTAGTTTCTCTTAATTGTTGCAAATAATGAATCACCTTTTGATTTTCTTTAAGCTGCAAATAAGTAAAGGCCAATTGAAATAGTCGGTCGTCGGTGGCTTCCACCGCCACCGCAGCTTCCAGATAAGGAATGGCTTCTTCAAATTCGCCGGCCATCCCTAAGGCCGTCCCAATTCGTTCATCCATCAAAACACCGCTGATTTCTGAAACACCTTGATGAACTAATTTTTGATAGCGGGCAATTGCTTCACTAAATTGGTCGTTAGAAAAATACAATTCGCCTAAAGCAAAATCAATTAATGGTTCCTCTGGCAAATACGTTTGCACTTCTAAGAGCTTCGCTTCGCTCACCTCAGGAATTCCTAACATTTGATACAAATCGGCGGTCACCAATAAACTTTGCGGATATGCTTCATCATCGGTGGTCACTTTTTCTAAATACTCAAAGGCTTCCTCCACCTGGTTATTATCGATCGCAATCTCCGCCAAAGGAATATAAAAGGCTCCGGTCTCAGGAGAATTCTCCACTAATTGTGTGAAAATTTGCTGAGCTTCTTCTAAAAAGCCACGAGTCAACAGTTCATCCCCTAAGGCCGCCAATAAATCGGCCTCATCGTGCTTTAAAGCCGCCTGCAAATGCTCTTGGGCTAAGACTAAATCCTCATTTTCAATGGCTTGAATTACTTTTTCACTGTCTGTCATAATACGCTCCTACTCCTGTAAATAGCCCTGGTAATCTTCTAACATTGTAATTAACTCCTGGCTACTGGGAATTTCTCTTCCTTCTATTGTACCGATTTTTGCTAAAGTTAACAGTGATTCGCTTTTTTCCAACACTTTTAAAACAGCCGCCGCATAATCACCAATTAAAAAATTAGTCGGCAATTCCAAGGGATAATCTAATCTTTTTAACCATTGCAGGAAATTCAGATAATTGAAATTCAGCTGCTTTTGATTGATGTTCCACAGTAAATGAAATAAAATTCCCAAAAATTCCTTCATACTATCCGATAATAGCTGACCGGCTTCGACCATATAAAAAGCTCTTTTAAAGACCTGACCATACTCATCTAGGGCAGCGCCATTTTTTTCATAATAGGCAACTAGATTCACTAGCATCCCAGATAACGGCTTACTTAAAACACTTTTTTCTTGGGGATAATTAAAAAATAATTCCTTTAAAAAATTCCGATCGACAAGAAGTCCGCACTTGATAAAAACTAATAAATCCAACAGTTTACCAGCAGTTTGCTCCTGAGTTAATGTCTGATCGAAAAAAATCAATTCCGGCAGATTTTGACTTTGTAAAATCGGTTGCTGTTTGGAATCGAGAATTTGCCCACTGCCTAAAAGTCCCTTTGCTAATGAACGCAATGAAATCGGCAACACCCAAAATCGACTGTCTAGTAACGTATTTTTTTGTAGATAATTAGTCAGTTCGACAACGCCTTCATTTCCAAAGGCGATAAATAAAAAGTCTTGGCGCTTAAAACGCCCGACAAATTCTAATAAGCTGGTTAATTCTTTTAACGAATTGCAGTTGCGGTGGTTGGGACAAATGTACCAATCAATGTCATCTGCCGCTGCTAATAATTGCGTCATTTTCATCGAAAATAAATCGTAATAGCGTTGGTTGGTGATAATCACTACATGCTTGTCGGCATAATCCAAATCAGCTAAACTGGCCGCTAAAGTTTCACCGTAAATTAGCTGGCTTTCTTTGCCAGCTTTTTTGAAACTCAATTCCATTGATTCCACCTCCCGCTTACTTATATTTTATCATAGCTGACCTTGTGAACCTATTAATATTGAAGAAATAAACAAATGATTTTCTTGTCAAACTGTTATTTCTATTAAGGTAAACTGACCTTGTTTAGCCACAATTTCAAAAACTAAAAAAATTTCGCAACTCAGTCTAAGGGCCTATGAAAAAAATCGCCTTCGAGTGTACTATTATAAGTAGTACACTAAATTTTTAAGGAGTAGGATTATGAAAAAAAATAAAGCTGCTGGCATTCTTTTACTTTGCTATTTAGTAGTGGTCGTTTGGATTATCTTGTTTAAAGTCGCCACCTCTGTCGACACTGTGAAATTTTTTTTGGAGCATCCAAGTCGCAGCCTCAATCTAATTCCTTTTGGCGAATCCGTCATCGTCAATGGCAAAATTTATCTGCAGGAAATTATTTACAATACCCTGATTTTTGTGCCCTTCGGCGGCCTATTGAGTCTTTATGACAAACGGAGTTCTCTAATAAAAAAATTGTTTTATATCTTTAGCTTGAGTTTGCTTTTAGAAACAGTGCAATATGTATTAGGAATTGGGGCAAGTGATATTACAGATGTACTAGTCAACACTTTAGGCGGCTTAATCGGTTTGCTGATTTATCAGCTATTAAAGCATTTTGTAGCTGAAGGAAAATTAGACCGCCTACTTTTGCGTTTAGGTAGCATTATTTTTTTAGCGGGGCTGTTGTTTATCTGCTTTATGTTGTTAGTAAATTAATGCTTTTTTTGAAACTTGAAAAATCAAATAAAACTTTTCAATCAACTTTACAGTTCTTTTATTTGAATGTCTGAGAAAGAAATTCTAGCCAAAAAAAAACCCTTGATAAACAAGGGTTCAAAGTGTCAGTCTTATTTAACTGCATCTTTAAGTGCTTTACCTGGTTTGAATGCAGGTACTTTGCTAGCTGGAATTTCGATTTCTTCACCAGTTTGAGGGTTACGTCCTTTACGTGCAGCACGTTCGCGCACTTCGAAGTTACCAAAACCGATCAATTGAACTTTTTCACCGTTAGCTAAAGCATCTTGAATAGTTGCGAAGACTGCATCTACTGCTGCAGTTGCGTCTTTTTTTGTTAATTCAGTAGCTGCTGCAACTTTTTCGATTAATTCTGCTTTGTTTGCCATGGATAGTTTCACCTCCTCGACAATAAAATTTGATGTTATCCATCTTTAGTTCGTTTTTTTGAGTGGTCCAAAAAAGTGAACTACAAATATTGATTTGGTTCAATATTCTTTCTAAACGATATCATAAGAACCCTTTTATAGCAAGGGTTTAGACAGATTTTTCATCGTTTTTGGACAGCTTTTTGTCCAAATAAATAAAATCGCCGAAAATCGCTATTATTCTTTTACAAAAATAACCAACTGTGTTAAAATGCCTATTTTCTGCGGCGAGGGATGATTTTAATCGGTGTCCCCTCAAAGGCGAAGGCCTTGCGGATTTGATTTTCTAAAAAGCGGGAATAAGAAAAATGCATCAATTCTTCTTCATTGACAAAAATTACAAAAGTTGGCGGTTTGACAGCTACTTGTGTCGCATAAAAAATCTTCAAGCGTTTGCCCTTGTCCGTCGGTGTCGGATTGATGGCCACAGCATCCATAATGATATCATTTAAGACAGCTGATGGCACCCGTAGATTTTGATTGTAGCTGACCTCTTCAATTAAAGCTGGCAATTGATTTAGCCGCTGCTTCGTTACAGCAGAAACAAAAATAATCGGCGCATAATCTAAATAAGCAAACTCTTCACGGATTTCTTTTTCAAAATCACGTAAAGTATTGGTTTCTTTTTCAACGAGGTCCCACTTATTAACAACAATTACCATGCCTCGGCCGGCTTCATGGGCATAGCCCGCAACCCGTTTATCCTGTTCGCGAATTCCTTCATGGGCATTTAGCACCATTAAGACAATATCAGAACGATCAATCGCCCGCATCGCACGCATAACGCTGTACTTCTCAGTATTTTCGTACACTTTGCCTCGTTTGCGCATACCAGCTGTATCAATCATTAAAAATTTCTGACCAGTTTCTGAAACAAAACGGGTGTCGATAGCATCTCTGGTGGTTCCTTCAATTTCTGAAACAATTACCCGATCTTCACCAAGAATGGCATTGATCAAAGAGGATTTCCCGACGTTTGGGCGGCCAATCAAACTAAATTTAATGACATCGTCTTCTTCAACCTCAGCTTCTGTTGAAAAATGTTTTACAGCTTCATCTAACAAATCCCCAATTCCGAGACCGTGGCTACCAGAAATCGGTAACGGTTCTCCTAAGCCTAAAGAATAGAACTCATAGACTTCGCTGCGCATTTCAGGATTATCCACTTTATTGACGCCAAGAATCACCGGTTTGTGGCTGCGATATAAAATTTTTGCGACAGATTCGTCGGCATCAGTAATGCCTTCGCGACCGCTGACAACAAAAATAATCACATCCGCTTCATCAATCGCAATTTCTGCTTGATGCTTAATCTGATCCATAAAGGGTTCATCACCGAGGTCAATTCCCCCCGTATCAATAATACTGAACTCCCGACCTAGCCATTCTCCAGTCGCATAAATTCGATCTCTAGTTACTCCTGGGGTATCTTCAACGATTGAAATTCGTTCTCCGGCAATCCGATTAAAAATTGTAGATTTCCCGACATTCGGCCGCCCTACAATGGCGATAGTTGGATTTGACATATATACTCTCCTCTAAGATGTTGCAACTACTAAAAAACTTCTGCTGATTTTGTTAGGCATTGGTGAATATTTTTTCTACATACAATAAACATCGAAAAACTTTCATCAGCCGTTTAACGAAACAGCTTTTCTAGCTTATGTCACAACCTTCGTCATTTCACAATTGCTTTACAATCTCAACTAGTTTAACGAATCTTTTGTTAAGTTGCAAGAATAATTCCGTTTGACTGCACTTAATAGCTCTAGCAATCATTTTTTTCCAATAAAAAACCAGACAGCTTGTGAAAGCCATCTGGTCTGCAATCAGTTTAATCTTCAGAATCTTGATTCTTTAAAGCTTCCCCCAAAATATCCCCCATGGTAAAGCCAGTATTTTCCTCTGGCAATTCATAGCTTTCAACTTCTGGGTCTTCCACCTTTGAATCCTCTGGTTTTTCTTCCAAAGCCTTAATGCTTAAAGCAATCCGATGTTCGTTTGGATTCACTTCTAAGACCTTCACTTGAATTTCGTCCCCTTCATGCAGCACTTCATGAGGTGTTGCAATATGTTTATGGGAAATTTGTGAAATATGCACTAAGCCTTCTACACCAGGGAATACTTCCACAAAGGCGCCAAAGCTTGTCAGACGTTTTACAACACCGTCTAGCACGCTACCAGCTGCAGCTTTATCTTCAATGTCTGACCAAGGTCCAGGCAAGGTGTCTTTAATAGAAAGTGACACTCTTTCTTCGTCAGGATTAATCGCCAAAATTTTCACGTTGACTTTATCCCCGACAGATAAAACATCACTTGGTTTGTCTACGTGATTGTGGGCAATTTCGGATACGTGAACCAATCCGTCAATGCCGCCTAAATCAACGAAGGCTCCAAAGTCAGTTAAACGAGCGACTGTTCCTTCAACAGTTGCACCCACTTCAAGATTTGCTAATACTTCATGTTTTTTCTCTTCTTTTTCAGCTTCAACAACTGCCCGATGGGAGAGAATCAAACGATTTTCTGAAGGTTCGATTTCGACAATCTTCAACGTCAACGTTTGTCCTTTGTAGTCTGAAAAATCTTCGATGAAATGATCTTCAACCATTGATGCTGGTACGAACCCACGTACGCCGACATCAACTACTAGACCACCTTTAACAATATTGGTAACAGGTGCTTCTAGAATCTTACCTGCTTTGAAATCTTCTTCAATTTGTTCCCAAACTTTTTTCGCATCAATGCGACGTTTAGACAACAAATAGTTTCCGTTCTCTTTGTCTTTACCAATTGGGGCAATTACCACCAATTCCATAACATCGCCAACTTTTGCAAGTTCATTGATGTCATCCACAGGTAATGTCGATAGTTCTTTTGCTGGGACCACGCCTTCTACCCCGGCACCTTCTATCCCAACGATAATTTGTTTGTCTTCGATTGCTAAAACTTCACCCTTAACAATATCGCCGACCTTTACTTCGTGGAAACTACTTAAAGCATCCTCCATCGTTTCATTGCCTAAATCTTGTTTTTCATCAAATTCTGTCATGACATTGATCCTCCTAACCAACAGATGTCCAAAATAACACTCTATTACTAGTTTAATTGATATTTGTCAAAAAATAAAGCGATTTCTGGAAATTTCTTAACTTTGTAATTTTTGCGACAGCTTTTTGCTATTAAAAGCCCTTATCTGTAACTATTTCCTCAATTTTTTCTACTACTTGAGGAATCGTCAAGCCTGTTGTATCCAATAACACCGCATCCTCTGCCTGTTTTAATGGGGAAACCTCTCTGGTGGAGTCTAAAAAATCTCGTTTTTCAATTTCTGTTTTTAAGATATCGAATGGTGTCTCAATCCCATTTTCAATATTTTCTTTATAGCGTCTCTCAGCTCTCTCTGTCACGCTGGCAATAAGAAAAATTTTGACTTCTGCTCGCGGCAATACCTGTGTTCCGATATCTCGTCCGTCCATCACAACTCCGCCATCTTCGGCCATCTCCTGCTGCTGAAAAACTAATTTTTCTCGGACTAAGGCTTGTGCAGAAACTTCTGACACAGCATTCGTGACCTCCGGCTGCCGAATTGCCAAGGTACAATCCTTTTCTTCAATAAAAACCAATTGGCCATTTTCTCCTTGTTTAAAACGAATTGGATACTGCTCAATTAATTCCACCAAGCCCGCTTGATTATTTAAAGCGACATGATGCTTCAAAGCCAGATAAGTCACACTGCGATACATCGCCCCCGTGTCAATATAAATAAAGTCCAATTTTTTTGCCAAAATTTTTGCGACAGTACTTTTGCCAGATGACGCTGGGCCATCGATTGCGATATTGAATTTTTTCATGATTCGACTCCTCTTTTAAACTAAAACAAAAAAGATACAGCATCTTTTTACAAGACGCTGTCTCTTCAAAATGATTGATTGTGCACCCATCTTCTTAGGAAATCCGTAATTCATCCCCTGGCATAATCACGGAGTTTGCATTTAAGTCATTTAACTCATAAACAGTCTCTAAAGAAACACCATTTCGTTGAGCAAAGACATACAGTCCGTCGCCAGCTTGAACTGTTGCATAAACTGCTTCACTGTCGGTATCATTACTATCCGTAGCGTCACTTTCAGATTCAGAAGTTTCTGTCATGTTTTCGCTAGACTCAGTTGCCGCTGTTTCTTGTGATGAAGTCGTGGTATCACTAGTTACTTGAGAACTACTGGTCGAAGTTCCTAAGGTAGCTGGAGTGGTAGAATTACTACTGTCATAACGTAAAAATACGAGCCAGCCGATAATAATCACAGCCATCAATGCCAACATGGTCAATAATAATTTTACAAAAAGCACGTTACCGCTTTTCTTTTTGCGATGCTGGCTACGGGAGCCAGTCACTTCATAATCAGTATCATAGATGGGTTGTTCCCATGGTTTTTTTTCAGAATTTTCACTTTTGCCTTTGCCGCCTTGTTTGTCTTTCTTGCTCAAGTTTCTTTTACCTCCCAGTTGTCATAAAGGATTTCTCTCTATTTAAATGAATCATCATTTTTAAAATTTCATACATGCTGATGTTGCTAGCAGCAGACTCTTAATTTGAATGAGCCTTCATACTGTCGTTCGTTATTATAGCATATCCCACAAATCTCTGTCCTTTAGATTTTCAGATTAATTTATTCTTTAAATAATTTTAGCAAAACCTCCTGCCAGTTAGGCAATGTCTTTTCAGCTGTAAAAACTTCCGTTGACTTTTCCAGTAGCTTAGCCTGATGAAAATCACAACAATTTCTAGGAATTTCCGCCAAGCTTTCATCAAAATAGGCAAGCATTTTTGCTCTGCGGCAGCCGCTTGCTTGAATATAGTCCAGCATGTGATTGAGCTGCGAAAATTTATCAGATTCATGCTGGGTCAAGCGCTGGATAATCGCTGCTGATTCTTCCATCTGACTTTCAGCATACCACTTGCGTTGCAATTCAGAAAAATTACTTTCATCAACATTTGGTTGCTGAATTAAAAATTGGAAGACTCTTCGTTCCTCTTGCCGCTGTTTTTGAAAATAATAATGCAGACTTTCATCGCCAGTTTGATACAGCAAAATCGCTTGGCTGGCCTGACCATCACGACCAGCCCGCCCAATTTCTTGAACATAGTTTTCTAAACTGTCGGACAAATCATAATGAATGATACTGCGGATATCGGCTTTATTAATGCCCATTCCAAAGGCATTGGTAGCTACTAGCCAGTCCAGTTGTCCTTCGGTGAATTGCTGTTGCAGTTGCCTGCGTTCATTACTAGCCAGGCCTCCATGATAATAGCCGATTCTCAAATATAGCTTAAATTCTTGATAAATTTCCTCCACCATTTTACGGGTCCCACAATAAATAATGCCGGGAGCGGCTGTTTTATGTACAAATTTTTTTAAGGTAGCAGCCTTATCTTCCGTTTTTTCTACAAATAAGGCAATATTATCCCGCTCGACTGACCCTTGGTAAACATAAGAATCATCATAAAAAAATAAATTCTGAATATCGGCGATAACCTTTGGTGTTGCCGTGGCCGTCAATCCCAATAGTAAAGGATTGTCTAATTGCTGCAGGACCTGCGCCAATTGACGATACTCTGGCCGAAAATCATTGCCCCACAAAGAGACACAGTGGATTTCATCAATCACTAGTTGGGCAAGTGTCAGTTGCTGCACCTTTTGTAAAACCTGTGGCTGCAAAAACATTTCTGGACTCATAAAAATAAAACGAAATTTCTCTAAGTGTTCCAAAAGCCATTTTTTTTCGGCAAAGCTATTGGAGCTATTTAAGGCGATCACCGCCTTTTCCCCTTGCTTTTGCAGCTGTAACACTTGGTCTTCCATTAAGGAAATCAGCGGTGAAATAATAATGGTGCTTCCAGCTAACAGATAGCCGCTAAATTGATAACATAAAGACTTGCCGCTTCCGGTTGGCAAAATTCCTAGAGCATTTTTGCCTTTTAATAAGGCGGTAATCAGTTCCTTTTGCCCCGGGCGAAACTGCTGCAGCTGAAATTTTTTCTGTAAAATTTTTTCTAGTGATTGCCCCACAGTCCTACCCCTTCTTTTTGAAAAAATCAATTTGACACAGGCGAAAAGCTAAGTAATCCAACTGACCACTACCCGCAAGCTCCTTATAATTCCAAGTGTCAGGCGGCAAAGAAAGCTTCGCTAATTCCGCCTTTACAGAGGCTGGCACAAAGTCAGCTGTCGGAAAATCTGAATCTTGAATGGCCCATTCAATCAAATGGTCGTTAATAGTGCCGATCTTTAAGCGGCGCTTGGCGGCAATTTCAGCAGGTGTCTTTCCCTGTTGTGCTAAAAATTTAGTTTGTTGCATACTTTGATTCAGATTTTGTAAATTAAAAGGAGCCAGTAAATCACTTAAAAGCGGCGGCTGCGTTTTTTCAATCAGCTCAAAAAAATAATGCAGCTGGCTGCGGGCGCTTAAAGCAGCCAGTGGTCCATTCGATTGTCCTGACAATTGAAATGGTAGCGAGCCTAACAGCTGATACCCGCTGAATTGACGAGCCAAAAAATCAGCCGTTTTTTGGGGCATCTGCGCAAAAATTTCTGTTAATTCTTGTGGTAGCTGTTTGATTAAGGTTTCTTTAGAAACTTTTTTCAACCATTTTTTCTGCTGGTTGATTAACAGAGGATTGTTTTCAATCGGAACATATTGATTGTTGTGGAAGCTCAGCTGAGAAACAACCTGCACCGCTAATTTAACACTGCGCCACATTTCCTCCTCCGACCGGCCATAAATGTAACTATTAAAGTGTTCCAAGGGGTACTGGATCAAAAGCTCCTCTAAAACGGCTTTTCCTAATGCTGTTAATTCTAAATAGTCCCCGCTGCGGATGAGATATTTTTTTTCAAGCAGCTTGAAAAGCAGCTGCTGATAGTCCTCTTGGGAAAGCTTTGGATAAATGCCAAAGAAGTTTAGATTTTGCTGAAAAAAACCAAAGAGCAATACCGAAGTCGAACCTTTCCCTTTTAACAAATGAAACAAAGTCGTTTCCTTAAGCTTGTTCCCAGCTTGAAACAAGAGTAAAATAGTTTTAGCCATAATACACCCCTTGAAAGGTTGGAAAATCTGTGAAGTGTCTGATTGTACCTGAAAAATGTATCGCCTGCGGACTTTGTCAAATCGTGGCCCCAGAAATTTTTGATTATGATGATGATGGCATTGTACTTTTTAAACAAGAACCAGAGGCCCAGCAGCAATTTATCGCTGAGGCAGCTAGACCGGCACTTTTAGAAGCCTACCGAAAATGTCCGGTGCGGGCAATTCTTATCGAAAAATAAATGCAACTTCTATTATACTAAAATCAGATAAAGAGAACCAGCCTGTTTTTTTAGGCTGGTTCTCTTTGAATTATGTCGAAATTTTTTATTCTAACAAAGTTGAACTTCAAACTTAAAAACTTGACGAATCCTTCGTCTTTAAAACGACGACAACTGTTAAACAGTTTTTTTCTTTTTAACTTTGCCTTCCCAGCCATCGTAGCCTTCTTTTAATAAGAATAAATTTTTAAAGCCAGCTTTTCTCAGTTGATTGGCCATGCGAATACTCAACGCTTTTCGCTGATCGTAAATATAGATTGGTTGATCTTTTCTTAAAGAATCGATGTATTGCTGGCGATAACTTTTATCCTTAATCATTGTATAAGGTAAGTTACGAGCGCCTAAAATATGACCCGCATCAAACGTATCTTTTTGTCTGACATCAATCACTTGGGCCTTTCGCAAGCCTTCACGAAATTCATCTTGATTTAACCAGGTGGCTGACCGTTTAGCCATTATACGCAAATAGCCTTCATATGCTCCCCAAATAACTAAAAGTCCTAAGAGGAAAAAATTCAAATACCATAAATTCATTTTAAAACGCTCCTTCTAATCCTGATCAAAATCTAAAGCTAATGAAGCGGCACCGATGACGCCTGCATCATTACCCAATTGGGCTAATTTAATTTGTGTACTCTCTCTGACTTGCGGGAAAGTAAATTCTTTAAAGTAGTTTTCCACCCGAACTCGCAAAAATTCGCCGGCAGCTGAGACGCCACCACCCAACACAATACTCGCCGGGTTCAATGTATTTCCTAAATTGCCGCAGGCTAAGCCTAAAAAGAAACAAACCCGATCGACGACCATTAAAGCAAAGGGATCATCACTTTGAGCCGCTTCAAAAACATCTTTACTAGTAACGGCTTGGCCATCATCTAAATTTGCCTTCAGTTGAGAATCTCCGGCATATTCTTCGGCTAATTGCCGAGCAACCCGCACAACGCCTGTTGCACTGGAGATTGTTTCCAAGCAACCTCTTTTGCCACAGGTACATTCAAAACCGTTTGGATCAACCGTTACGTGACCAATTTCGCCGGCACAGCCAGCTACCCCGTGCAATAATTTTCCTTCGGCGATAATACCGCCGCCGACACCAGTGCCTAAAGTAATGAAGACGACATCAGGATTATTTTCACCAGCGCCCTTCCAGCGTTCACCTAAAGCTGCCACGTTGGCATCATTATCAATCGCAAAACGAATACCTGTGCCTGTTTCAATTTGTTGGCGAACATTTTGCAAGGTTGTCCAATTTAAATTATAAGCGCCGATTACAGTCCCCGCCTGTCGGTCCACACTACCGGGAGTCCCCATGCCAATGCCAACAAAATCCTGCGGCTGCATGTCATATAAACCGAGATGATGATTGATGGATTCGACAATATCTGGCACAATATGGCTGCCATCGTCTAAAATATTTGTGTCGATACTCCATTTTTGCTGGATATCGCCGGCCGCATTTAAAATAGCAAACTTCACTGTCGTGCCGCCTAAATCAATCCCAATGATTTTTTTCGTCATTACAAATTCTCCTCTTGTCTAGATTCTTCAATACGGTGCTCTCTTTTCAAAATGCGCCAAGCCGTCAGATAAACCTCCCGCTCAATCAAGCGGCCCTCATACAAATTCTGCAATTCAATTTGCATCAATTCAATATCATAAATTCGCTTGCCGACATAGACATAAATACCGAATTGTTTAAATAACTGCTGCACATCATATAAAGTTTTCATAAGAAGCCACGTCCTTAGCTATTATACAAGTAAACCGGAACTTTTTAAAGCTACCAAAACACAGATTATGCATAAAAAGATAAAAATGACACCGCTGATTATTCTGAGATGAATCGAAAAATTCCCGCGATTTTTCGGCAAGGCGATAATTGCCGCAGTTAACGCGCCGCCAAGCAAGCCCCCTAAGTGACCATAAAAATCGACATTGATAAACAATCCGGAAATTAAATTGAGAAAAACCAATAAAATAAAGTTGCGCATCATCACACTCACGGCCGGATTATTGCGAAAATGATACCCAAAGACTAAAAATGCGCCAAAAAGTCCCATGTTGGCAGTCGAGACACCAGCTGAAAGAACATTCGGATTATTAAAAGCAAAGGAAAATACATTGCCTAAGAGCCCACTGAAGAAAAAGATAGCTAAAAAGCGGCCATGACCAAATAGCATTTCAATTTGTCTTCCTAAAAAGTACAGCACAATCATATTGAAGACAATGTGTTCTAAATTAAAATGTAAAAACATCGGCGTCACAAAACGCCAATATTGATGGAATTCGATAATTGCGTAGCGGCTCATTCCGCCGCTATATACTAAATTCAAACTCGGAAGCAGCCAGCCAATCACAAAGACTAACACTTCAATCGCTACTAAAGCATACGTAATAAATGGTTTATTCAGCCAACGCTTCAGCTGCATTTGTTGTTGATAATTCAAACCCATTCCTTCTTTCTATTCATCTGTAATCAGCAGGTCAACCGGCAAGTCAAATGCCTCAGCCTGCCAATCATCACAAAGCTGTTCAGTAAAAACCAAGCTGATTGTCTGCCCTTTAAAAGTTGTCAGAAAACGATCATAAAAACCGCCGCCAAAGCCAATTCGATAACCTGATGGTTTAAAGACGACACCTGGGACAATTAATAAGTCCGGCTTATCAAAAAAAATATCTGTATGTAATGGTTCTTTAATACCAAATTTGCTTACGTTGTATTCCGTTTCTTCAGAAATCTCGATGAAATGCAGCTGCCGTTTGGGATAAGTCTTTGGTAATGCGACTTTCTTGCCAGCCCTCATAGCCGCTTCAATAATCGGCAAGGTATTTAGTTCGGCTGTTGTCGAAAAGGTGATGCCAATTGAGTTGGCTCCACGCCATTGATCACTGGCGAACAATTTTTGATAAATTCTCGCTTCTTTTGCTTGTTTGTTCTCCGGCTGGTGAGCCAACTTATCCAGACGCTGGATGCCAAATTTTCTAACTGTTTTTTTATCCATTCCCTCACCTCTCTCAAGAATAGTACCTAAAAACCGGAATTTCCGCAAACCTTCTATAAAAAAAAATAAAAAAACTGAAAAACAGTTAGTCTCCGTACCGTGAATTTACAGTATAACTTTGTTTTGTGAACTCAAAATCAATTCATGATTTCAGCCATTCCCACAAAAAATTATACTCCAGATAGGTCTAACTATTTTTCAGAAGGTTAATAACTCTTGCGCATTAATAAAAAGACAAAATATGGCGCTCCAATTAAGGCAACTAAAATTCCTGCGGGGATTTCTCCGGAGGCTAAAATATTTTTCCCTAAAGTATCACCGGCTAAAACAAATAGTGCGCCGATTAAGCCACTAGTGAGATAGGTGCTGATTTTAGCAGAACCCAGCAAGCGTTTGGCTGCGTGGGGCGCTAACAAACCAACAAAGGAAATACTGCCGGCCATTGAAACACAACAGCCTGCAATTAAAATGGCCAATAATAAACTGACCTGCCGTAAATTTTTGATTTTTACCCCTAGACTAATCGCCGCTTCATCGCCAAAGCCTAAAACTTCTAAAGCTTTGATTTGAGTCAACGTAATAGGCAGTAAAATAATCAAAGCAACTGTCAAAATCAACACATACTGCCAAGACACACCCCAAATACTGCCAGCGAGCCAAGAGGTCACAAAATTATAGGTCTGCTCTGACATATTGACTGTCAAAAACAAGGTCAACGCTGAAATGCCAGCATTGACTGCAATCCCTGCTAACAAAAGCCTGTTGACAGTGATGCCTCCGTGACGGCGGTGGGCTGTCAGATAAACGACACTGCCAGCCAATAAACTGCCCAAGCTAGCAAATAATGGTAATAGCCATGGCCGGCTGCCATCGCTAAAAAAGCCGAGATACAATAAGACGAATAAACCAGCCCCGCTATTGATGCCTAAAATACTTGAATCCGCTAAATCATTGCGGGTGACTCCCTGTAATAAAAAACCAGCAAAGGCCAAGCCGGCGCCAGCTAAAATAGCCACCAGTGTACGGGGCAATCGAAAATTAATTAACAACAGACGTTGAGTCGCCGTGCCGCCGCCTTGAATAATTTGCCAAAAAGTTTCCAATGATAATTGATTGCTACCACTCAATAAAGAAATAATAAATACCAGTAAAATCAAACAGCTTAAACTGCTAATTGCAAAAACTTTTTTTGACATCAGCTTTCCCTCCAAACTAGATAAAGTAAGAAAGGTACGCCGATTAAAGCGACCAAAATTCCAAACGGCGTTTCAAAGGGTGGATTGACCATGCGGGCGCAGACATCGGCTATCGTCACTAAAAGTCCACCGAAAATGGCTGAAAAAGGAATTACCAGACGATAATCATAGCCGACAAGACTGCGGACAAAATGCGGCACAATCAAACCGATAAAACTGACTGAACCCACCAGAGAAACGGCAATGCCCGCTAAAAATAAAACCACAACCATCGTCAGCCCGCGAATACGACTGGGATTTTTCCCTAAGCTGATTGCTGTCTCATCTCCCATACTCAATAGCGTAATGCTTGGCGCAATGAAAAAGCTAGCAATTAGCGCCACGAAAAAAATAGGACCGACAATTTTTAACTGCGCCCAAGTCACATTGGCCGCTCCGCCGACAAACCAAAACGCCAAATCCTGTGATAGATTAAAAGATAGCGAAATCGCTTGGCTCAATGAAGTCAGCAAGGAGTTGATTGCCGTCCCTGCAAGAATCAAACGCAGCGGCGACATGCCGCCTTTGGCATAGCGGGTCACTAAGTAAACTAAACCAGTCGCCAACGCCGCTCCAAAAAAAGCGGCCAGACTTATCACTAAATAATTACTGCGGGAGAAAAAAGCAAACACCAACGCCATACTTAACGCTGCCCCGGCATTGATTCCTAACAGACCCGAATCAGCCAGTAAATTGCGGGTAGCGCCTTGCATCATGGCGCCGGCAACTGCTAAGCAAGTGCCTACTAAAAACGCTGCTAAGGTGCGGGGCAAACGAATATCACGGATAATTAATTCTTGTTGAATGCCGCTGTCAAAATTCAAAAAACTTTTTACAATTGTCGTGGTATTGACTTGCGAAGCACCAAATCTCAAAGAAATAAGAAAAACCACAACCATTAACATAAGTGAAAAAAATAGTAGCAGGCGCCAATTTATTCGTCTACTCATCTTGATCACGCCCTTTAAGCAAGTCGTAGGCTAAAACGATTGGTTTATTCGTTTTTTGATTCAAAATAATCTCGGCTTGGATTTCAAAAACCTCCGACAAGTTGTCCTCTGTAATCACCTGCTGAGGTGTGCCTGTGTGCAGTAGTGTGCCGCTTTTTAAAGCTAACACTTGGTCAGAAAATCGCGAAGCCAAATTCAAATCGTGAATCGACATGATAATCGTTTTACCGTGTTCTTGATTAATTTCCTGCAACAATAATAAAATTTCCAGCTGATGAGCAGGATCTAAAAAAGTTGTCGGCTCATCTAAAATTAAAAATTCAGTATCCTGCGCCAAGGCCATCGCAATCCAAACTCTTTGCCGCTGACCTCCAGATAAGGTCTGCATACTCCGGTCAGCCAATTTTGAAAGATTGGTGACTGCTAAAGCCCATTGAATTTTTTCTACATCCTTTTGACTAAAACTGCTAAAACCTTTTTGATACGGATAGCGGCCAAAGGAAACGACTTCTTGCACGGTTAAGCCTGTGTCGGACTCACTGCTTTGAGCTAACAAGGCAATTTTTTTTGCAACTTTCTTTGTACTCATTTGAAAAATCGAATTATTTTCTAAAAGAACATCCCCTTGCCTTGGTTGCAACACACGGGCTAGTGCTTTTAATAAAGTCGACTTGCCACTGCCGTTTGGCCCGATTAAGCTGGTGATTTTTCCTTTTGGAAAGGACAGGGATAATTCTTGGATGATTAATTTATTTTGATAGCCCACGGAGAGACTGTTTGCTGTTAAAGTTGTCATGAAAACCCTCTTTTATTGAAAATCATTCTCAATTATCCATCGAAAAAAGCATGCCGTCAATAGTTTTAGCAGAAAAAAAGTTATTGACTTTTAAAATGAAAAATTTGATAATAACAAATGAGAATAGTTCTCAATTATTTCAAAGGAGTTTATACATGATTAAAAAAAAGAATTTCACAGCTATTTTAGCTGCCGGATTTATTTTGTTCAGCTTAACAGCTTGTTCAACGGGTACCGATTCAACAGCCTCCTCCACCGAGACTTCGACTGATGCGTCAACTAAAGAAGTCACGGATTATTTAGATCACACTTTAACTGTGCCAACTAATCCAAAACGAGTGATTGGAACTTATCTCGAAGATTATTTAGTTTCTTTAGATGTGACGCCAGTTGCGCAATGGACAGTCGGCTCTGGGAGTGTCTTAAGTTATTTACAGGACTATTTGACCGACATTCCCACTTTAAATTACGACATGCCTTATGAAGATGTGTTGAGTTTTGAACCAGATTTATTATTTGTTAGCTCTTCTGATTTAGTCGAAGGCGATAAATATACACAGTACAGTCAGATTGCCCCTACTTATGTCGTTGAAAATGGCGACGGCGTTACTTGGGAGGATACTTATCTGGATATTGCCAGCGTTTTAGGTAAAGAAGAACAAGCCGAAACGACAATTGCCCAATATCAAACAGATGCAGAAGAATTAAAAAATGAATTGACAGATGCAATTGGTGAAAAATCAATTGCCGTCTTATGGGTCACTAACAATAGCGCCTTTGTGGTAGCAGAAAATCGGGCGAGTGGTACACTTTTATATGAAGACTTAGGCTTTCAAGTCCCGAATGTTGTCGCTGAAATTTCCGAAAGCGCCACTGCTGACTGGTCTGCTATCTCCACAGAAGCTTTAGCTGAATTGGATGCTGATTATTTAATTTTAGTTGATAGTGATGAAGAAGCCGCCCTTTATAATGAAAGTGCGTGGCAAAATATTCCCGCTGTTGCCAACAATCAAGTCTTCTCCTTTGATTCCAATCACAGCTGGCAATATACCGGCCCAATTGCAACGCAGATGATGCTTAATGATGTGCGGGAAGCTATCTTAGGAGCGGAATAAAAAAATAATTTACTTAACCTCAAAAAAAGCCGCTACTTGATTCACATCAAGTAGCGGCTTTTTGACTTGCTATTTAATTTTTTTAATTCGGGAATAATTGATTACTGTTTTATTGTTCAGCTGCTCGTATTCATTCGAGCCGCTTTTATCAAGGCTGACAATCGCTGAGTTGGTTAACAGGCGGACAATTACCACAGCTTCGCTCTTGTGATCTTGCTCAATCATCACAGTTTCCCCCACCGCAAATTTTTGTCCCAATGCGGAAGGAATCGGTTCTTGATTACCATAAGTCTTTGCCATTCAATACTCCTCCATTTCAAATTAAAAAAAGAAGACCATCGCTGATCTTCTTAAGGAATTAACAAACTAACCTTTAACGATGTTAGTCGCTTGAGGGCCACGTTGACCGTCTTCGATATCGAAAGAAACAGCTTGACCTTCATCTAAAGTTTTGAATCCGTCACCTTGGATAGCTGAGAAGTGAGCAAACACATCTGTTCCGTCTTCTGCAGTGATAAAACCAAAGCCTTTGTCTGGGTTGAACCATTTTACTGTACCGTTATTCATAATAAGTACCTCCAAATACACATCAATTGTGCTTATTTGCAATATAATCATGAAGTGTAAGAAGAAGCATCAAAAATTATTCGTTAATGATAAACCAATTTCACAATCAAATTCTATTACATCAATAACCTTACCACGATAAAGATTTTATTACAAACTATTTGTGAAGAAAATTGAAATCTCATCTCTAAAACTTAAGGTAAGCGTTTTCTTGTTAAGTTTTACAAATTAGCTTGACAAATAAAAAAGCCGCAACACTGTTACAGCAGAAATTCTTCTGTCGCAACGCGTCGCAGGCTCCTTTTATTCCGGTGTTCCGATTAAAGCGATATAACTATCTATGTTAATGATGCGCATATGCTTGACATTAAATTGACCACGCTCATTATATTTCCCTTTCACTTCGATTGTATACTTGTGCATCGGCAGCGACAAAACGTAATTTGCGAAAATTTTATTTTTAATCACGCAATTGATACATTCGTCGTTTTCCCAAATTAACATTCCAGTGATAGCATAGGGCTTCTCTCTGAACACTTTGATATGTGTAAGTAATCCAGTATGAGTTTCCATGCATTTAGGATACACAGTTATGCCTTTGAAGTCAAAACATTTATCAGCAAATTGTTTTGTGCTATGAACAAATGATTTAATCTAAAGAATCATACTCAACCGTTGTTTTCTTGATTGTTTTTGTCAAAGCTAAAATGGCCAAAATATTTGGAATAATCATCAAGCCATTAAACAAATCTGCCATACTCCAGACAAATTCGACTTTTAAAGAGCTCCCTACTGCAATAAAAATCGCTACTAAAACGGCATAGATGGGCACGGCTTTTTTCCCAAACAGATATTTTATATTGGCTTCTCCAAAAAAGTACCAGCCAATTAACGTAGCATATGCAAACAATGTCACACAAATTGCAATGAAGGGATAACCAAACCCGCCCAAAGTTTGCGAATAGGCATATTGAGTCAATTCAATTCCGTCAAGAAAAGCGCCGTTTTCCATCACACCTAATGAATTGGTTGTCAAAATAACAAAAACAGTCATCGGCAGCAGAATAATCGTATCAATAAAGACTCCCATCATCGCCACTAAGCCTTGCTTTGATGGATGGGAAACTTTGGCAAGGGCGTGGGCATGGGGCGTTGACCCCATCCCAGCCTCATGGGTGAACAAACCCCGGGCAATCCCAAAACGAATGCTCTCTCTGACACCGACACCAAGTACACCTCCCAGAACCGCTTCTGGTTTGAAAGCTCCCACAAAGACATCTTTCAGCGCCTCAGGAATACTTCTAAAATTAATGATTACTACAATAATGGAAACAACCGCAAAAAAGACCGCCATCAATGGTACGATTTTTTCAGTAACGGCTGCCACTCGCTCTGTTCCGCCAATAAAAACATAAAGACTAGCTAAGCCTAATAACGTTCCCGTTAAAAGCGGTGGCACTCCAAAGGCCGCCTCCATGGCTTGACCAACTGAATTTGCCTGCACCATATTGCCCATAAAACCCAGCGCCAAAATTA
Organism: Enterococcus sp. HY326; assembly: GCF_026157065.1. Taxonomy (GTDB): domain Bacteria; phylum Bacillota; class Bacilli; order Lactobacillales; family Enterococcaceae; genus HY326. Next base: position 123,085 of record NZ_JANLGQ010000002.1, on the reverse strand, counting down.
ATAAAATCGCAAAGACAACTGCTAATACTTTTCCCAGCTGTCCTTTAAAGGCAGCTTTAATATAATACACCGGCCCACCGACTACTTCATTGCCCCGTTTCGTTCGAAAAATTTGCGAAAGAGTTGCTTCCGAATAAATTATCGCCATCCCCAATATTGCGCTAATCCACATCCAAAAAACCGAACCTGGGCCGCCCATAACCATTGCTGTTGCCACACCCGCCAAATTTCCGGTACCAATTTGCGCTGCAATCGACGTCATCAACGATTGAAAAGAGGTCATCCCCTCTTCACCAGCTTTGTCTCCTCGAAAGGAAATATTGCCAAAGGTTAATTTGAAACTCTCCTTCAATTTTCTAAATTGAATAAAGCGAGTCTGGAATGAAAAATAAATTCCTGAAAAACATAAAAGTGCAATAATAATATAGTCCCATAAAAAATCTCGAATCCCATTAATAATAGCCATTTTCTCCAACCTTTACTCTTTTTATGAATAAAATTGTATCACAATCCTTAGAGTTAGAAAACACATTTAAAAATTTAATCAAATTTTCATAATCGAACTACTCTCGTTTTTATGATGAACAGGTTTTTTAAACTAATTTTTCCGAAAAATTTTTGTTTCAGCTGTGAGAATTTTTATTCGAACTGAAAAGTTTTTATTTCCTCGCGAGAAAAAACCTTATTGAAGCGACTGAATATGCTAAAATTATTTTAAAGAATAGGATGAGAGATTGGGGGAAATATCATGAAAAAGAGAAAATGGGTTATTTTAAGTATAGCTGGGTTAATTCTTTTGCTGCTTGGAGGTGGAACCTTTTACTGGTATAACAATATTCAATTACCTCACCAAGAGGCCATTTCAGAGTTTGATGCAGTCAAAGCCGATAGAGAAGCAGACAATGACCAGCTGACAGCAGCCATTGATGCTGCCCAAACTGTTTTAGATTCTGGTGAACAGCCCTATGATTCTGAAACTTTTACCGCATTGGAGCTTTCAATCGAAAACGCAACATCAGCGCAAAACAAGATTCCAGAGCTACCAGACAGCACCGCTGAAATTATTACCCTTTCTGAACAATTAGCAACTCCCTATGACTATTCAGAGTTTCTCCATGATTTAAAAATTAAAACGACTGCTGCAAATGTCAGCATTATTCAGCTCAAACAAGTCACAGCACCAACTGAGCAATTTATTGTTGAAAAAATTGCACCCTTATTAGCAACCTCCATGACCAGCTACCAACCCGTCACTGAAACCGACGACCCTAACGGAAATCTCAATAAACCTGGTGGATATACTGCTACTATTTATTTTAGCTCTCCATTGATTAATCAAGATGAAGTCTATGGAAATACGCTGATTGAAAAAGGTACCGAAGCTGGCGGCGCTATCGAGGTCTACGCCAACGTTGAGGATGCAACGAAAAGAAATGATTATCTCGCCATTTTCGATGGCGGCCCGATTAATTCGGGGTCGCACAATCTTTACGGCACAATTGTCATCCGCACCTCAGATAAATTAACCGCCACTCAACAACAAGAACTGGAAGCAGAAATTGCTAACACACTGCTGGCGGTGTGAAAATAAAAAAGCTGAAGCTCACTTTTAGTGGAGTTCAGCTTTTTTTGTGGGTTGGAAGATATTTTGGATGCTGTGGTGGTTGGGATTTAGGGGATTTAAAAAATAGGAATGCCTTAAGAATTTTCTTTATAGCTTTGATTAAAAGGCTCCGATTTATCTTGATATAGATCAGTCTCTAAAAAACAATTTTATGCAACCAAGCAGATAAACAAAATCAATTTGTTTTATAAAATTCTGATGATAAATTCTATTTAAAAAGAAATTATGCCTGCCAAAGAGAAATAAAAAAGTTGCGACAAATAATTATTTTGATTTTCCTGTTGATTTTTCCGCCGCTGAAGTTGTGTATATAGTGAGGACTCGATTTTGTATAAAAAGGAGTGCACATCATGCGAAAATTACATTTACAATTTAAAAATGCGGACGGTAGCCGCAAAACAATTATCATTAAACTTTGCCATCAAAATTTATCACCGGAAAGCGTGCGTCAAGCAATGGAGGACTTAATCGCTTTAAAGCTTTTTGAGCGCAATGGCATCCAGCTTTATACCGAGATTGTCGGGGCGAAGTATGTGGAAACTCGTGTTACTAAAATCTTTGATCGCTTTACTCCAAAGGATACTTCACCTGCCGACTTACAAAAAAGCACTTCCAAAAAGCTTTCGCTTAAAGAGGAACCGCAGATTGCCTCTACCTCCGAAAAACGAAAAGAATATCAAGAAACCATTGAAATGGCCAAACTACTGAGAATCGAATATAAGCAAGAGCTCAATCTATTTTTATCTGAAAAACAACAGCAAAGTTATCAAATTTTCTTGATAAGAAGGTTGCTGTGGCTTTATCTTGCGAAGAATTGCCGAGACAGAGCTTTTATTTCATTTTCGATGGTTAGGATTCAGTAAGCAATTTAAGAAAATAAAAAAGCTGAAACCCTTATAGCAGAAGGGTTTCAGCAGATTACTAAATAGCTTATTTAGTTTCGCGGTGTAAAGTAACTTTTCTTTCGCGTGGGCAATATTTTTTCTTTTCCAAGCGATCAGGGTTGTTACGTTTATTTTTGCTTGTTAGGTAGTTACGTTCTTTACAAGAAGTACATTCTAATGTAATGTTTACGCGCATGATTTTCCCTCCCCTTGTTTTCTAGAGTCAACTAAGATTGCTCTCAGACTTTAATATATTATCATGAACAAGGGAAGAATACCAGTGTTTTAATAAATTTTGTTAAGTAGTTTTACTTGACGAATAAATGTATGCTTTTAAAGTAGTTTTTCAATATCTGCTTTGATTTCTTCTGGTTTTACAGTGGGTGCGTAGCGGGCAACGACTTCACCGTCTTTATTGACTAGGAATTTGGTGAAATTCCATTTGATAGCTTTGCCGGCCAGACCACCCTGTTCTTTTTTCAAAAATTGATATAATGGCGCTTCGTTTTTACCGTTGACATCGATTTTTGCAAAGGTTTCAAAGGTGGTTGCGTAGTTGAGTTGACAAAATTCGACAATTTCCTCATTGGAACCTGGTGCTTGATGGCCAAATTGGTTACAGGGAAAATCCAGAATTTCAAAATCTTGGTCTTCAAATTCTTTATATAAGTTTTCCAATCCTTCATACTGCGGTGTGAAACCGCAGCCGGTTGCTGTATTGACAATCAGCAAAACTTTCCCCTTATAATCGGCCATAGATTTTTCAGTGCCAGAGACTTCTTTTATCTGATATTCATAGATACTCATGTGAATTCCTCATTTCCTAAAATTTACTATATTTTCTTCCATCTTCTTCATAAATGCAATTAATCAAACTGAACTCCACAAAGTTTAGCTAAAAATATAAAAAAATAGGTTGGCACATTAAGTACCCAACAAAAAGAAATTTTTGTCTTGAGATACTTAGGTGCCAACCTGTAACGCTTTAGCTTTCTGAATTGTAATAAGCGTTTAAAATTTGTAAGGCAATGCTGGTGTTTTCCCCCCCGGCAGTCGTTAACTGCGGTAAGATAACCGAGATTGCGATGTCATTACCATCATCCGTTCGTGTGTATACGACCAGATTACTATTGTCTGTATTGACAGTCGTTCCGTTTGCAGTAATATATTCCGTTTCAGCAGTCCCGGATTTTGCATAAGCCGTAACTGGTGACGCCTGCAAAGCTCGCACAGTCGTTAAACTACTAGAGCCGTGAACCGCATTGTACATACCTGTATCAATAATATCCCACTCAGCTTGGCTCAAATCACTGATTTGGCTCAGACTATTGCCGCCTAGATCTTGAATCAAATTATTGGTGTCAATATTTCCTGAAGCATCATTGCCGTACACGCCATCGACTACATGGGCCTGGACACGATTTCCATAATTGTGAACTGTCGAAACATATTGAGCTAATTGCATCGCTGTATAGGTATCAAACTGACCAAAGGATAAATCGAGAATATTACCGGCATCGATATCTTCAAAGTTCGTCGGCACGTACCCCGTATTTTCATTTGGTAAATCTAAACCAGTTGATACGCCCATTCCAAAAGCAGCGTAAGTTGCCCGCAATTTTGCATAAGCATTTTCCTGCGTATCAGAATTTGCATACGGCAGATTCATGCCCGAGGTATATTCTAAGCCCATCATTTTTAAAGCTAGCTGCATCATGTAAGAGTTGGAAGAATATTCTAAGGCCTGTTCAGTCGTAATGTTCATCGTACTAGATTTATTAAACCAAGAAGATTTTGAAGCCGTCCCTGCTAAACGAATCGGCTGATCGACTAACGTTTGGTTGCCGGAAATTAAATCATTTTCATAGGCTGAAGCAACTGTCGCAGGTTTGACTGTTGACCCTGGTACAAACTGGTTCAAATAAGTTCCTGTGATATCAGCCGACGTTGTCGTAGTTTCTTCTTCATGGGAAACTCCTGCCATTGCCAGAACGGAGCCGTCGTTAGGATCCATTACAACAACATAAGCTCCTGGTGAATAAAGTCCCGTTGAGCCGGCAATGCTGTTGAAAGTTGTTTCAACAATGCTTTGCACTTGATTTTGAAAATCACTGTCAATCGTCAGCATCAAGTTATTGCCCTTTGTACCAGCTTCCGTCTGCGTACGGGATTCAATCGAGCCATCAGAATTTAGGTTAACCGTGTATTTTGATTTGGTTCCTTGTAAAACATTTTCATACTGTAACTCAAGATTGCTATTACCGACCCGATCTGTCAGTAGATAACCTTCTGATAAATACTGTTCAGCTGTATCCGCTAAAAGCCCATCCTGCAGATTTCCTAAAAGCCCGCGAATATTTGCATTGTCCGTGTATTGACGAGCCCAGTCGGTGCCGGTTGATACGCCATCTAATTCTGCTTCGTTCTCAGCAATGATAGCCACCTCGGCATCAGAAACATCGGTATTCTTAATGAAAATTGTGTTCAAAGCAGACGCTTCATTCATCTTAGTAAAAATTGTCGCAATTTCTAATTCTTCATCGGAAAACACAATTTGCTCAGCTGAAACTTTTGCCACCACAGCGGCATACATTTCACTGGTGCCCAATTCATCGCCATTTTCATCTTGTTTTTCAGCATCGGTCATGGAGGCAACTACGGCATCATAATTGTCCGAATTGGCCAAGAAATAATCCTTCAAATCCCGTTCGGTTAAATCTGCATCGACGGGTACGTAAATCAGATTAGCCACTCGTTGAGCGATTGTCAAAACAGAAGCGGAGGAAACATTATTCCCACGAGTATAGGTGATGGCTTTGTTTGCTGTATTAGCAGCCAAAACATTGCCGCTTGCATCGTAAATCATGCCCCGCGGTGAGCTCTGAGTAATTTCAACAGTGTCTGAGGTATCGACTTGCGCTTCAATACTGGAAGCTTCAATAATTTGGACGTAGCCCAAGCGAGCAATCAACGCCACAAACAATCCAAAAATAACTAGAAATAATAAATTTAAGCGGAAAGGAATATGTGATCGTTTGCCGGGTTTTTGCTGTGGCTCCTCGCCCCCCGAAATCAGTTTGCCCACGAAGGCCTTCGTGTCAAACTTATCATTTTTTTTCATTGTATCCACCTTTCCAAAATTTCTACAAATACCTGTCTTATTGTAGCGAATTTTCCCCTAAGAAAAAAGCCTTAAAGGAGGAATAAATAAATATTTAAAAATTTTGTCCGTTCTCGGATGTTTCACAGTTACACAGCGACAAGTTTTCATTTCCAAAAAAAGCTTGCTAAATCAATTTTTAAGACTGTCAAGCGTTTGTGAAACAAAATAAAAATTTTGTTGATGTGGATAACTAAAAAAAGCGTAGCTGTGCCATTAGTCTTTTTTAACAGATGAAATCCCGAAGTATCTTGTATTTGTCTCTGTAATTCACTAGGGCCGCAAAACAAAAAGTACATTTGTTCTTGCGACCCAGTAAATCCTCGAAACAAATCGACAACCTTGATTGCTCTTTTTAGATAGTATTCGTGAATTTCTCTTCTGTTTTGACTAATGTCACCGCTACACTTGCTAAAAAATCTTAGACTCTGCTGTAGTTTTTGACATCTGCTGCCATTGATTCAACAAAAACATTTAAATCTTCAACGGCTGTTTCTTTGCTGCCATAGCGACGAATATTGACAGTCACTTCTTCAAGCTCTTTATCGCCGACAACAATTTGATAAGGAATTTTTTGCGTTTGCGACGCCCGAATTTTATAACCCATTTTTTCATTGCGATCGTCGACTTCAACCCGCAGACCTTGCTCTTGCAACCGTCTTTTCACTTCATAAGCATAATCGCTATGGGCTTCAACGGAAACTGGAATAATTGTTGCCTGAATTGGTGCCAACCAAGTTGGAAAAGCGCCTTTATAAACTTCAGTCAGATAGGCGACAAAACGTTCCATTGTAGAAACGATTCCTCTGTGAATGACCACAGGCCGATGAGTATTTTCGCCATCTTCACCGACATAAGTTAATTCAAACCGTTCTGGTAATAGGAAATCTAATTGAATAGTTGATAAAGTTTCTTCATTACCTAACGCAGTTTTAACTTGGACGTCTAATTTTGGACCATAGAAGGCCGCTTCTCCTTCGGCTTCAAAATAATCCAGCTCTAAATCATCCATGGCTTCCTTCAGCATCTTTTGGGCATTTTCCCACATGGCGTCATCGTCAAAATATTTTTCCGTATTATTAGGATCACGATAGCTCAGACGGAAACGATAATCAGTCACGTTAAAATCAGCGTACACATTAATCATCAAATCTAAGGTCCGTTTAAATTCATCTTTAATCTGATCTGGACGCACAAATGTATGCCCATCATTTAACGTCATTTCCCGCACCCGTTGCAAGCCAGATAAAGCACCAGATTTTTCATAACGGTGCATCATACCTAATTCGGCAATCCGAATTGGCAATTCCCGATAAGAATGGATATCGTTTTTATAAACCATCATATGATGAGGACAGTTCATTGGACGTAAAACCAACATTTCCCCGTCTCCCATATCCATCGGCGGAAACATATCTTCATGGTAATGATCCCAGTGACCAGAAGTTTTATACAACTCGACATCTGCCATGATTGGTGTATAAACATGTTGGTAACCCAAACTGATTTCTTTATCTGTAATATAGCGTTCAATTGTTCTACGAATCGTTGCTCCTTTTGGCAACCAGAAAGGCAAACCAGAGCCGACTTCTTGAGACACCATAAATAAATCAAGTTCTTTGCCTAATTTACGATGGTCTCTTTCTTTAGCCTCTTCTCGCATTTTGATAAATTCCTTCAAAGCTTTTTTATCAAAAAAGGCTGTCCCGTAAATTCGTTGCATCATGTGATTATTGGAATCACCCCGCCAGTATGCTCCGGCCACTGAGAGCAATTGGAAAATCTGCATGCGGCCTGTTGACGGTACATGAGGTCCCCGACATAAATCAATAAAGTCTTTTTGTTCATACGCAGTGATAATTTCATCAGCCGGCATTTCATTGATTAATTCAACTTTATAAGGATCACTTGCAAAAATTTCTAGCGCTTCTTCTTTTGTCAGCACCTTGCGGACAATCGGATTATTTTCTTTTACGATTTTCATCATTTCCGCTTCAATTGCTGGCAAATCTTCAACTGTTACTGGATTTTCACCGTTATCGGTATCGTAATAAAAACCTGAATCAATTGCCGGACCCACACCAAAATGAATGTGAGGGAACAAACGGCGTAGTGCATTGGCCATTAAATGCGCCGTTGAATGCCGTAAAATGCCTAAAGCATCTTCATGATCGGGAGTTACAATTTCAATTGTACCGTCCTCTTCAATTTCACGGTTTAAATCAATCAGCTCACCGTTAAATTTGCCGGCTAGCGCTTTTTTAGCTAAACTTTTTGAAATTCCTTCTGCAACATCAAAGGTTGTCACACCTACCTCGTATTCACGAATGGCGCCATCAGGAAAAGTAATTTGAATTGACATGGAAATCCTCCTTTATTTTGATTGATTGAAGAACCGGACAAATAAAAAAGCCCTAGTATCTGTCTAGATACTAGGACGAATCATCGTGGTTCCACCTAATGTTTGAACATATTGTTCCTTGAACGTGATAACGGAACGACCGCCTCTGGATTTAGCAAAGGTTTAAAAAAGTGGTCAGCACTTGCGGATTTAGAAAACTTACAGCCGGGGTTTTCCTCTCTAAAAAATCTTTAACAAGCTCTGTTGTCTTTTTCTTCAATCAATTATAGAAATTATTTAAACACTTATTCAATGAAAATGCAAGTAAAAATCTAGCGCCACTCGCCACCTTGCGCATAAGTCCCTTTTTTCATCTCATTAATAATCACATGGATGTTTTCCTTGGGTGCACCAGAATTCTTGGCAACAACCTCAGTGACCTCCTTGACCATTTTTGTCAGCTGCTCTTGCGTGCGACCTTCTAAAAGTTCAATGTGAACAAATGGCATGATGTTTTCCTCCAGAAATTTTATTTTTTTATTTTCATTAAGTTTAGCAAAACTTGACAAAATTTGCTAAGAATCCCGTGACATAAATACAACTTTTTTCTATCTTATTTCATTTCTCTTCATTCAAATTAACCAAAACCGCAGTCCCGTGTAACTTGCTTATACCCCGCAAGGATTCCCGTTTTTCTCGGCTCGTTTCTACAAAACCATTTTTTTCTAGCACACGACTGCTAGCAGCATTTTCTATCAAATAATGTCCAACTAATTCTGTAAGCTCCATATCAGCAAATGCTAATCGGATGATTTCTGCGACTGCCTCTGTCGCATAGCCTTGATTCCAGAAATTTTTATTTAAGGTATATCCTAGTTCTGCTGACTGTTGGTCCTCAGCTAATCGCAGCGTAATATGACCAATCATTTTGTAATTTTCCTTCAAGATGATGGCATAGCGGCCTAATGGTTGAGCCAAATTCCACAATACCAGCGACTCTTTACTTTCAGCCAGTGACGTTGTTGGAAAGAATTCATAGGTCAACGTCTCTTCATCTGAAATATATTCATGGTAATCTAAAAGATGGTCAAGTTGCAAAGGCTCTAGCAAGAGTCGCTCAGTTTTTAAATACTGCTGCTTTGCTAATACAACCAATTTATTTTCTTCCATAGAACTCTCCTTTAAAATAAATCTCAAATCTGCAAAAGTTTACTATCAAAATTTCCTGTTGAACTGATGTAAAAAATAGGTTTGCAGAAAAAAATTTATCAAGAAATTTTTTGATAAAAAGCGTCTAACTGTTTTTGATTTTTAATTAAGACAACCTTTTGCGGATAGCCTTGCTGGATATCAGTAAACATTTGCCGACGTTCTTTGGTGCGACCTTGATAGAGAACCCACCAGATAAAATCCCAATCCAGCTTTTCAGGATTGCCTTCTGCCATCGAGGGTCGGGTTTTGCCACGATAGGTCAGATATCTTTTGAAGACCCGCCACAAAGCAGCAAATCTAGAAAAGGTCATGATAATTATTTGATCAGCGGCGGCAATTCGTTCTTCGAAAAAAAGTGTTTGATAATTGCCGTCAATTATCCAAGCTGATTGCTGCAAAAAGGTTTGCACTAGCTCTTCTTTTTCTGCGAAATCACGCTCCTGCCAGTTTTGGGTAAACTGAACCGAGTCTAAAAAAAGCAGCGGTAATTTTTTCTGCTCGGCCAAATAGCTGGCCAGTGTTGATTTGCCGCTGCCAGAATATCCGACAATTTGAATTTTCATAAGACCTCCTTAAAGGTGTTTATAAATCAATAGCTAGACGTACCATATCCTTTAACACTAAATTATTTTCAATAATCGGTTCTGGATAGTGTTTAACAAAAAAATCTTGTTCAATCGCCACCATACGAAAGCCGCATTTTTGATAGAGATACAATTGCTCAAAACCAGTCGAGCCAGTGCCAATCTCCACTCTATGGTATTTAGCTTTACGGGCGTAATCCAAAGCAAATTGAATTAATTTGGTAGCGATACCCTGCCCACGAAAATTGGCATCGGTAGCGATATTGACAATTTCTAATGTGTCTGGTCTCGTTGGCAATAACACCATGATGCCGACAACTTTGCCAGCTTTCTCCATGCCAAACACACGGCTGCGATTTACATACGCTGCCACCAACTCTTTTGCGGGGTCGGCGTCTAATAAAAGTGCCCATTCAACTTCAGTTATTTCTGTAATTTCATGAATCTCCATTAGTAGTCCTCGTTTTTCTCTTATTATAACAAAGTTTATCTTCAAAATTTATTTAAAATATTGTTTTGTTCTCGAAAAATGCTAAGAAGACTGCTAGACTGTTCAAGGAGAAATGGAGGCTTCACAGCGTGAGGAAAAAAATTTATAAAACACTGATTGCAAGTGTTGCACTTATTTTCATCTTGTTCACTGGCGTTGGCCTGTTGATTTTTTTGCTAATTTTTTCAAAACGCAAGGCTCGGCCAAAAAAGTCAGCTGAAACCATGCTGATTTTGGGCACTCAAGTAAAAACTAGCCACGGCACCACCCTTCCTAGCCAAACTTTAAAGGAACGGCTGGATACCGGCTTTACTTACCTGCAACAACATCCTTCAACCACAGTGATTGTGTCTGGTGGCCAGGGAGCCGACGAATCAGCTAGCGAAGCTGCGGTGATGAGTCGCTATCTACAGCAGCGTGGTCTAGCCAAAGAGCGAATTATTGAAGAAGATCAGGCGACAACCACCAAAGAAAATCTGCAATTTTCTCATCAGCTTCGCTCTTTAACGGATGCCGTTTTAGTCACTAGCGACTTTCATATGTACCGTAGTTTACTGATTGCCAACCATCAAGGGCTGCATCTGCAGGGCTTAAGTGCAGCCACTGAAAATTCCTCAAAATATTACAGTTATCTGCGGGAAACTTTGGCGCTGGCCTTCACGCTGTTGAAAATTTATCTTTAATAAACAGCCTTTTGTCTTTTTAGCGCTGGCTATGCTATAATTTTTAATCGCAAATATAAAAAAAATCACGAATAATTTACCGACTGAAGCGTTTAGGCTGAAGCTAAAGGAGCTCTTTTGATTTGAAAACAGAACGTCAATTAGAACAAGGACATGTGGCTGAAACTATTGCCATTATCGATAACGAAACACAATTATTAAAAAAACAACAACAGGTTGCCCAATCGATTATGAAGGAAGCCAGCAGTCAAACCGGCGAGCAGCAAATTCGCTTTGGCTCGGATGAAGCTTTTTATGAATCGGCGATGGATTATCGCCTGCATGAGCAGGAATTATTAATCCGCTATAAAACCTTGGAGGCCCAAGAAAAACGCCTAAAAGCGCTGGATATTATGGAGGGCAATCCTTATTTTGCCCGAATTGATTTCACTGAAGAAGCCGAGCAGGAAAAACTTTATATCGGCATCGCCTCTTTAAGAGATACGAAGGAAAATCCAGTGGTCATTGACTGGCGGGCCCCGATTGCAAATCTGTATTATGAAAGCGAGCTTGGGGAAACTTCCTATGAAGCCGTCGACGGCTGGCACGATGTCAGTCTTGATTTAAAGCGTCAATTTAAAATTCGTGATGGCGAAATCCAGTCGATGGTGGATACCTCCGACACCTTGACGGATGATTTTTTGTTGGATATTTTGGATGAGACCTCCTCTGATAAAATGAAAAACATTGTTTCAACTATCCAGAAATCGCAAAATGCTATTATTCGGGACAAACACAAACACCTGATGGTCCAAGGGATTGCCGGTAGCGGCAAAACCTCGGCGTTATTGCAGCGGGTCGCTTATATTATTTATAGCAATCGCAAATGGCTGGACCCAGAACAAGTGTTGTTATTTTCTCCCAATCATTTATTTAGCGATTATATTTCTACCGTCCTGCCTTCATTAGGGGAAAGCGGCATCCCGACGGAAACCTTTCAGATTTTCCTGAGACGTCTGTTGCCACAATATACGATTATCAATGAAATGCAACAGGAGGAGAATTTTTTAACCGGCAAGGAAAATAAAAGCAATCGCTTAAAATCTGGTATCAGTCTGCCGGCCTTTTTAGATAAATATGCGGCTTCTATCACTGAGCTGGGACCTTTGTTTAGCGATTTGAAAATTTCCGGCGAAACCATTATTCCAAAAGAAAAAATTCGTTTTTGGTATCAAGAAACCAATGATCAGTTGCCGATGTATCAAAGAATGCAGCTCTTACAGACGAAGCTCTTGAAAAAAATCGGCGGACTCCAAAAGGACGAAGCGAAAAAAGATTGGGTCAAAGCTGCCGTTGAAGCGGTGATTGATGAAGTAGTCGCCAACGATCCAAATTTTGAAGACACGGAGCAAAATGAGCGCAAACTTCGTCGGAAATTAGCTCAAAAAATTGTGGCAGAGCGCTTTAAGCCGCTAGTCAGAAAAATTCATCGCTACCGCTTTATTAATTATGGCAAACAGTATTTACATTTTCTACAATCAGTCCCGCAAAGCATTTTGCTGGCCCGCAATGTCAGCCCAGCCGAATGGGCGCAAAATAGTGGTGAAGTTAAACAGCGTTTGCGCCAAAAGGAACTTTTACAAGAAGACGGCGTCCTCTTTTTCCTTTTAATGAGTAAAATTTATCCTGTGGATGTCTATCAGAAGGCTCGCTTCATTTTCATCGATGAAATGCAGGACTTCTCTCCTTCACAGGTTTGGCTTTTAAGAAATTTATATCCACGAGCTGGCTTTAACTTCTGTGGAGATTTGAATCAAAAGGTGTTTGATAACGAAACGATTGTCACCTTGATTGACCAGCTCTTTCCTGATCAAGAGGTACATCAGTTTGAACTGACTACTAGCTACCGTTCTACCAAACAAATCACTGATTTTTCCAGTTTTCTTTTGGCTGAAGAAAGCCCGATTGAAGCCACCGCTAGAGATGGAAAACTGCCAGTCCTCCTGGAAACTGACAATCAAGATGCGGGAGTCTTGCAACTCTCTGCAAAACTCACAGAATTTTTGCAAAAAAATTCCTACTGGCGCACAGCCATCATCGCTAAATCTTTGGCGGATTGTCAGGCGCTGTATCGCTCCTTAGCAGAAGACTTGCAAGTTGAGCTTCAATTTATTGAAACAGAAGATGATTTCATGAAAAAACAAATTATTTTGATTCCCGCTTATTTAGCAAAAGGTTTAGAATTTGACCAAGTTTTTCTTTGGGATGCCAATGAAACGAACTTCAATTCGCCACAGGATCAATTGATTCTTTACACAATGACCACTCGTGCCATGCATGAATTAACAATTTTTACCAATGGTCCAACTAGTCACTTTTTACAAGCTGTTCCAGAAACGGCTTATTTACAAGAAGATTAAAAAATCTTTTAGGCAACAAATGAAACGCCCAGTCAATTTTTTGAGAAAGTTGATTGGGCGTTTATTTTGTGGAGGTGTTTGTGAAACTGATGTAAAAAAGGAACAATACTTGGTTTCAAAACTTATAAAGATTATCAAAATTAATTTTCAGCAAATAAAAAAGCCGTTTAAAATGTTTGTTCAAATTTACCAAAACTATCAAACGCTCATTTTATCGCCGCAAAAACAAAACCGAAAGAAAATGATAACCTTTCGTAAATCTCCTTTAAAAGCTCTATCTCAGTCGCTAAATTTTTGTTATCATAAAAAAAAAGTGATTATTTTCGGAGGCATATTGTGAAAAAAATATTGGGAATCCCTTTAGTTCTAACTACAGCTTTACTTTTGACTGCTTGCTCAACTGATGACACGCAAACCGATTCATCCTCCAGCAGTGAAACCGTCAGCAGTACTACGACAACTGATTCAAGTAGTTTAAACAATTTGAGCACATCAGCAACGGAAACCTCCACAGCTGATTCTGAAGGCTCGACACCTGCGATTGAATTAGGAGCAAAAGAAAATCCAGCGCCATTAGGTCAGCCGTTGAATTTTCAATTTAATTTTACTGACCAAAACGATGCGCTTCAGTCCGCCATGCTTTCAATCAACTTGACCAATATTGCCACCGGTGAAGAAGCCTACTACCAAATGCATGATTTGGACCCTTCTAATCCAAATGTGCCTGAAGGGCAAGAATGGCTCTTGTTTGAAGTGACCATCATGATGAATGCAGAAGACGCTACTGCACAAGTAACCCTTGAAAATACGTTTAGCATTGAAAATGCTGAAGGACAGCTGATTGAACAAACCTTAAGTCCTAACATGGCAGAACAGGCTCTGCAAACTTCTATTTTAAGTAACGGCGCAATGGTTAGCGGCAAATTTGCCTTAATGCATCCAGTTGGCGATGCGTCGACCATTGTCTTTACCGCCCCTGATGGCACAACACAAGCTTACTGGCATCTATAAAAAAAGACTGTGACATTAGTTAAAACAGAACTGATTTTTCCGAATTATCTTATATTTGGCAAACACCACCAATTACAAGATAATTCGGAATTTCATCTGTTAGAAACTAATGCGCAGTCTCTTTTTCTATTCTTCAGCGTCCGCTACGTTATGGTAAACGTTTTGAACGTCATCTAAATCTTCTAAGACGTCAATCATTTTTTCAAATTTTTCTAAGTCCTCACCAGTTAACGTCACTTCGTTTTGCGGAATCATTTGCATTTCTGCAATTGAAAAATCTTCAATGCCTTTTTCCTTCAAAGCTTCTTGAATAACGTGGAAATCATTTGGTTCACCGTGAACGATGATTTGGCCATCTTCTTCAACGACATCTTTGACATCGATATCTTTTTCCATCAAATATTCTAAAATATCATCGGCATCATCGCCTTTAAAACCAAACAAAGCAGTGTTATCAAACATATAGGCAACAGCACCAGAGACACCCATGTTTCCGCCATTTTTACCAAAGGCGGCCCGCACGTCAGCGGCTGTCCGATTGACATTATTTGTCAATGTATCCACAATCACCATTGAGCCATTTGGTCCAAAGCCTTCATAGCGCAACTCTTGGAATTGTTCATCGCCAGAGCCTTTTGCTTTTTCAATCGCCCGGTCAATAATATGTTTTGGTACGTTATAAGTTTTTGCCCGTTCAATAACGAAACGCAATTTTTGATTGGCATGGGGATCAGGATCACCTGATTTTGCTGCTGCATAAATTTCGATTCCGAATTTTGCATATACTTTACTGTTGTTTGCGTCCTTGGCGGTTTTTTTCGCCACGATATTCGCCCATTTACGACCCATTTGTCTCACTTCGCTTTCTGCAGTTTATTTCTTTAAAAAGAAATTCATCCTTTAATATTATACTCGCCCACGGCTTTTCTGTGAAGTATTTTCTTTGATTCGCGATTTTAAACTCTAATCGGTGGTCGTCCAAAATTTTCCTCGGGGATTTTAGCATCTGCTAGTTGATACACCCGATCCAGTTTAACCGTCAAGTTCCACGCTGAGCCACTTTCTTTACTGAAGCGGCTCAGCCATGGCAAGTGGCGATTTTCGCTGATAAAATGTTGACCACTTTCTGTAAAGCCTAAAATTCGCAATTGCGAATTTGCTTGTGCTTGTATGACTTCCTCTTCGGTCACTTTTCCTAAAACATAAAGACAGAGCCGTTGCAATCTAACCCACGTATAGCGTTTGCTTTTTAAAGCTTCAATAAAAGTTCCAAAATCCTTAGCTGTCACAACAGCTTCTTTAAATAAATATTCCAACCCTTCATTCATCTGATAAATCTTTGCTAAATCCTCTAAGCTGCTAGTCAGAATTTGATATTTTAAATAAGGCCACAGTTTTTCCCAGTCAATCAGCGGTGAGTCCTTTAATGTTGCCGCCATTTCTTGCGGCATAAAATCATCAACGGCTGCGTTTTCCTTCAGCAAATTGCGAATCGCTGTCGCGCTGGCAATATCACCGTTACCGGCTTTTTGGTCATGATAGCCGGCCTGCTCCCGCTGAATCGGCAACAGTTTCATTGGCTGAGGATACTTGGCGTTTTCTTTGGCATAGCTCAGGCCCAAAATATGATTCGGTGTAGCAAAATCCAATTGATTCTCAGGGTAAATTTTGCGAAAGACGGCGGTCATTTTTTGCGGATAATTTAAATCACTATCTGCTAAGCTTTGAAATGTTTCGTCAATTAGAGGCTGCTGCTGGCTAACAAACTCACCAAATTTTTGATAATCAAAATGGTTTTGACTGTCTGTCCCAAAACAAAGGGCCTGACAATTTATTTCCTGCAGTATTTTGACAGCCCCTTTTGCAAAATAATCCGCAGATTGGACTGACCATTGAACAGGTAATTCCAAGACTAAATCGGCGCCATTTAATAAAGCAGCGTTGGCCCGTTGCCATTTATCGACAATCGCCGGCTCGCCTCTTTGCAAAAAATTGCCACTCATCACAGCAATCACAAGATCCGCTTGACTTTCCTGGCGAGCCTTTTGCAGATGATAACGATGCCCGTTATGAAAGGGATTGTATTCAACAATCACACCACAAGTCTTCACAGTTTTCCTCCTCATTTAACATAGCTGCCATAATCATAGCTTAAAAACTTGGGAATTTCCAAACAAATCCTTACAGTTTTCATAAATTATTCACAGTTTACTTTTATAATTAGTTGATAAAGAGGTGACTAAAAATGCAAGAGTTGCGCTATGCGCTGTCGGGGGCCCAGTATTACAAAAAGCAATCGATTTTAACCGGTATTGTTTTAGGGCTTTTTATTTTTATTATCAGTTTGTTATTCAATTTACGTTCCAGTGCACAATTGCTCTATATGCAAATCTTGCAAAAAATCAGTTACTTCAGCTCAGACACCAGCACACCTTTTTCAGCAAATCGATTAGCATCGGTTGAGGAGGTTTATGAAATTGCCATTCTCGTAACGATTGCGATTTTTGTTGTTCTGATGTTTGCGATTTTATTTTTCTTTTTAAAAAATAAATTAGCTGAATTACTTAATTGGAAGCTTCTTGGTTTTAACTTTTGGCAAATTTGGGGCATTTCCCTTTTAGAATTGCTGATTCCCCTTTTATTTGTTTGTTTGATTATTGTGACTTTATTATCAGTTTTTGATAGCTATTATGAAACGCTTTTGCAACAAATAAATTTTGGCGTATTGCAGCATTTGACAAGTGAAAATCTAGCGAATCAATCGTTAGCAGTCGCCACCAACGATACTTTTTCTGTGACCTTCTCTGATTTAAGCAGCTCGCTGTTTTATATAAATTTTGAAGAAGGCTTTAACCTACTGATGATTTTACAAAACTTTGCTAAAAGTTTAGGCTTAGTGCTCGTCCTTTTGAGCCTGATGCTCGGGCTTTGGCAGTTCATCGGATTACGCTTTTTAACCAAAAAATTGAGGTGAGGATATGATTGCAACACCCGGAGCATTAGACAACCAAAAATCAGGACTCTTCATTCATCTAGATTCCTCTGAAAATATCGGCCAGCAATTAAACCAAAAGCTGGCGCAACAACTGGTCAAGCCAGATAAAAATTTAGCGATTATCAGCAGCAATCAAGAGGGACAGATACTTGGTATCCCCTACCTTACCGTCAATGATACCCTTTATCTTGGCAGTAAAAAAAATAGCATCAACGAAACCGAATTGCAGGCTTTAGCAGCTGAATTAGCGATTCCCACTGCTAATTTTCAAAAGAAGTTTTCAGAAGTTACTTTGCTAAACGCAATTAAGCTACAGCTGTTGTTGGCCCTAATTCAAAATAAAAAAATTATCTATCTAAACGATTTTTTTGATCAGCTAGATACCAAGGAAATTCAGCACCTGCTGATGCTGTTGCACCAAGTGGCCTACAATGAACATTTGGAAATTTACTGCTATACAAATAATATCGCCATTGCCAACAGCAATTATGTGGACGCTACATTTTAAAATAAGTTTCATCCCACACTGTGAGTTTGATTTTACTGCAAAGTAAAAGTCGAGCTTGCAGTGTTTTTTTGTGTTGACTATTCCTCTTAACTAAAGAACTTCATCAATTAGGCGGTTCTGAAAAACTTGACGGCACAATAAAATACCGCCACTAACTACCAGCCCATTTTGGCTATAGTTAGCGGCGGTTCTTTATTCTTATTTACTGCTTTCTTCAGGCAGCTGCGGCTTTTCTTCCCCATCAGCCAATTCAATATCAGGGAAGGAAATTCTAAAGGTTGTCCCCTTACCGGCTTCACTCTCCACCTCAATCGAACCTTTGTGCAATTTGACTAACTGTTGCACAATCGATAAACCTAAACCAGACTCACCATATTTCGTGCTGGTTCTCGAAGGATCTGCCTTGTAGTACCTCTCCCAAATATTTTTCCGTTGGGCTTCGTCCATGCCGATACCCGTGTCCGTAATTGATACGATGGTTTCCAGGTAGCCTTTGTCAACAGCAACTGAAATGGTGCCGTCATTGGTAAACTGAATAGCATTTTGTAAAATATTAACCATAATCTGAGTAAACCGGTCATAATCTGCAAAGACATCGACTGCGTCTGTGGTCAGCAATTCCAATTTATCATTGGAGGCTTGGGCTTTACTTTCCAGCTGATTTAAAATTTTCGCCATTGTTTCCGTGGCGTCAAACTTCTTGATCACAATGCTCAACTGATTGGTCCGAATTTTTTCGTAATCGAGATTTTCCGTAACTAAGCGAATCAAACGCTCCGTTTCCGTCTGCATCAAATGAATCGCATTTTCCTTTTGATTCTCAGGAATCGCATTGTATTCTAAGCCCTCTAACAAGCCTTTAATCGTCGTCAATGGCGTCCGCATTTCATGGGAAGCATCCGCCATAAACTGCTTGCGGCGTTCCTCCTGACGTTCGATTTCTTCATTTGATTCTTTTAACGAGCCCGCCATTTTATTGAAATCTTGCGCTAATTCATCAAACTCATCTTTGTTGTGATTGGGAATTTCCACATCAAAATTCCCTTCAGAAATTTGCTTGGTAGCCTGCTTCAAACGATTGATTTTTTTGACTTGGAAACGGGCAAAATAATAACTCATGATTAGGGCGATAAATAAGGACACGATAAAACCTTTGATTAAGTTTGAATTAATCGCTTGGATACTTTGTTGCAGATTACGGGCAGGTTGGCTAGTGACTAAAACGCCTAAAAACTCGCCAGTAGAACCATTATACATTGATCTGAACACGTATGAAGTTGTTTCTGTTTTGCCGTAAAGATCTGTGCTCAGGGTTTTCGTAATCATTTGTGTATTATTATCATCACTGAGTTGCGCCCATTCACTGCTAGTAATCAAGACTGAGCTTTCTTCAACAGAAGATTCCGCATTTTCAGTTGCTGAGACATAACTTAAACTGCCGTCCGTTCCAAAGATAGCAAAAGTAACACCTTGTGGACTAAATAAGTTGGATGCCGAATCTAAAACCTGATTAAACTGCAATTGTGAATTATTTTTTGCCAAATTAAATGCAGAACTCGAATAACTAAACAGCTGCTGATAATTATTCTGCTCCATGGTGTTTCTGGTCAGTTGGGTGAAAGAAAAGCCAATGATCAGCATCACGATAATGATGACTGACCAAAAGGCTAAAAGTTGTTGATAGAGGTATCTCATTGTTCAGCACCGGAGTCGTCGAATTTATAGCCGACTCCCCAGACGGTCTGAATAACTTGTGGACCGACCTTTTCAATTTTTTGCCGCAATTTTTTGATATGGGCATCAACCGTCCGCTCATCACCAAAATATTGATAATCCCAGACTAATTCCAGCAGCTGTTCTCTGGAAAATACTTGCCGTGGTTTGTTGGCTAAAGTATGAAGCAAATCAAATTCCTTCGGCGTCAAGCCTTCAATCAACTTACCATTGAGATAAGCTTCCCGGGTTTTAGTATTCATTTTGAAATGATCTGTTTGCACATCAAAACTATTATCACCGCCGCCTTCACTCGGTCCAGCTGTTTCGGCAATTTCTGAACGACGATGCAAGGCTTTAATTCGAGCAATCAAGGTCAACGGGCTGAAGGGTTTTGTCACGTAATCATCCGCACCCATTTCTAAACCGATAACTTGATCACTTTCTGAGTCGCGGGCCGTCAACATAATAATTGGCACCGTGGAGGAAACTTTGCGAATTTCTCGACCAATAACCATACCATCCATCGTTGGCAGATTTAAATCCAAGGTGACCATATCCCATTTTTCGGGTTCAGCTAAAAAGGCATCTAGGCCCTCTTTGCCGTCATATTTAAAGGTTGCATCCCAGCCTTCGTTCAAAAAGAACATCTGCATCATCTCAGAGACAGATTCATTGTCTTCAATCATTAAAATATTCATCCATTTTCGCTCCTTTTACAATTTCATGATATAAAATTTCTATTTTAAAAAAATTCTGCACTAAGCAAACCACTTTTTATCTAAAAATGAAATATCCTCTGCTTTAGTATACAAGAAAATCCTTAAAAGACCAATGTTGACGGTCTTTTTTCAAGAAAGTTTCCGTTTTTCTTCACAATCTGCTAAAATGAGAGAAAATTGTCTAAAGGAGTTTTCCATGAACGAGCTAAAAGCGGTGGCATTTTTTGATTTAGATGGCACTTTATTAAATGAGAACAGTCAAATTACTCCAGAAATAACCGAAGCCATGCAGCAACTAAAAGAAAATCATGTGCTGCCGGTGATTGCTACTGGCCGGACAGAAGTTGAAATAGACACAATTATGCAGGCAGCTGGCATTGATTCCTGCATTGTGATGAACGGCCAATTTATTCGAGTTAATGGCGAAACGGTCTATCAAGATATTTTCCCGCCAGAACTCTATCAGCGTTTTTACCAATTTGCCAAAAATTTAGGTCATGAGGTCAGCTTTTACAATGCCCGCCGAATTTGGGCCTTTGACACAAATGATTCGATGGAAAAAGCCTACAGTTTTATTCATGCCAACATGCCAGAAATTGTTTCCGAATTTCCAGATGAAACAGTGAATATGCTATTGGTTCTTGGTAGCGACCATGATGAACAATATCTTGCCGCATTTCCTGAGCTAACTTTTTATCGTAACTCGCCTTTTTCAATTGACACGGTAAAAAAAGGCACCAACAAAGGAACTGGTGTAAAAAATTTATTACACAATTTGAACTTAACAGATGTGCCAACTTTCGGCTTTGGCGATGGTTTAAATGATTTAGCTTTGCTAGAAGCTTGTGATACAGCAATTGCGATGGATAATGCTCGCCCAGAAGTGAAGGAAGCAGCTGACTACATCACGGCTAAAAATACTGAAGGCGGCATTGTGCCGGCGCTAAAACATTTTGAATTAATTTAAATTTCCACCCAGCAGATTTCAATTAATTTCTGAGTACAACAAGTTTCTTACTTTTTGAACTGCGAGCTTTGCTTTTTTTTGCAGACGTGTTATACTGTTTGAGCACAAATCCCGTGCACCCTTTAATTTTCGGGGGCGTTACGGATTCGACAGGCATAGTTTGAGCTTGAATTGCGCTTCGTAGGTTACGGCTACGTTAAAACGTTACAGTTAAATATAACTGCTAAAAACGAAAACAACTCTTACGCTTTAGCAGCCTAAAAACTGCTTGCGTAGATCCTCCCGGCATCGCCCATGTGCTCGGGTAAGGGTCTCAAAACTAAGTGGGATACGCTAAATTTTTCCGTCTGTAAAATTTAGAAGAGTTCATCAGACTAGCGAAGTTCGTCGCCTGTCATTCGGCAGCGGGCCAAGCGAAACTCAATTGAATTGACTATGAGCGTAGAAGTTGAAGTGGCAATGTGTTTGGACGCGGGTTCGACTCCCGCCGTCTCCATTTCTATTAATTCTGTGGAAATGAGCAAAACTCCGAAACCTGAGCATCAAGGGTTTCGGAGTTTTTATTTTCTGAGTTTTCAACGACAGAAAAATATTTCTGCATCATTTCTGCATTATCACATTCATCCGCCAGATTAATTTCTTATCTTCTCTCTCCCCCCACCTGTCTATTTCAAAAATAATTAAACCACTCTTTTCTCCAGCAAACATCATTTTACAAATCCCCCCTTGACTTCCAGTGACCTTTAAGTTGTACACTAAAGAAAAACTTTGGAGGCCACAATGAAATATTTATACCTTATGCGCCATGGCGAAACTTTATTTAATCAGCTGCACAAAATCCAAGGCTGGTGTGATTCCCCGTTAACGGAAGCTGGTAAAGCACAAGCCTTGCAAGCAAAACATTATTTAACTCAGCATAATATCACTTTTGACCATTATTTTTCTTCAACACAGGAGCGGGCCTGTGATACACTTGAATTAATCACGGATCAGCCGTATAGCCGCCGAAAAAATCTCAAAGAAATGAATTTTGGCAGCTTTGAAGGAGAAAGTACGCGCCTGCAACCGGTAGGACCGGAAAATTATGAGCATTTTTATGAACAGTTTGGCGGAGAATCAGCGGAGGAAGTGCGTCAAAGAATGCGTAAAGAATTGACTTCTATTATGAAGGAGACTCAAGAAAATGCTTTAGTCGTCTCCCACAATGGTGCTATTTTTTATTTTTTACAACAATTTTATCCTTTGAGTCAGCAACCCTTACAGCTGGCAAATTGCGGCTATATAAAATTTGCCTACCATGAAGAAGGCTTCACTTATATTGAAACGATTAATCCATCAACGGAAAGGAAATCAAATTAAATGAAAAATCAAAAAGGCCAAGCCATTCCAAATGAGACACAACCTATTCCAACGAAGGCTTTTAACAAGCAAGAGGGAACCACTTTATACTGGTTGGGAAATTCTGGTTTATTAATGAACAGTAGGGGGACGACCATTTTGGTGGACCCAGTGCTTGAAGGCTTTGACATTCCGCTTTTAATTGATATGCCTTTGAATGCAGCGGACATTCCTCAACTGGATGCAGTGCTCTTAACTCATTCTGATAATGATCATTTTAGTGTGCCCACATTAACAAAATTAAAAAAATTAGAACCGGCTGTCTACGGACCAAAATATGTCGCTGAATTATTTACAGAAAAAATTGGCGCACCAGCTAGCGGCCACGACCTTCATGACCATTTTAAGGTCAAAGATATTGAAATCGAAGTCACACCGGCTGATCATGCTTGGCAAAATGACACGACAAAATTCGATCGTGTCTTTCAGTTTGAAGATTTTTGTGGTTTTTATCTAAAAACCGTTGATGGTTCACTTTTTATTCCCGGTGATTCGAGATTGCTGCCAGAGCAATTGACTTTGCCTGAACCGGATGCAATTCTTTTTGATTTTTCAGATAACAGCTGGCATATTGGTTTTGAGAATGCTATGAAATTAGCCAACACTTATCCCCATGCCGATTTACTTTTAAGCCATTGGGGTACTGTTGACGCCTTTGATAAAGATGTCTTTAATGGCAACCCTGATGATTTATTTCCAGTCGTCACAAACCCTGAACGAATTCAGGTGTTGGCCGCTGGAGAAGCTTTTTCATTAGTCTCTCATCAGTAAAAATATAATCCTCATCCTCTGTTAGATTAAAACAATCTAGCGAAGATGGGGATTTTTTTTGACTCATCTATCAATTTTGTAGAATTACTTGCCTGTGCGTTCTTTTTCACTTTGGGGATAGCGGTCTCCGACAATTGTAATCGCAGCAAGTGCTTGATTCAACTTGCTTAATTCTTCTGCTGTAAAAGAAATTGTTGCAGCCTGAGCATTTTCTTGGACACGCTCGTTATTTGTGGTGCCTGGAATCGGAATAATCCACGGCTTTTGCGCTAAAATCCAAGCAATTGCAATCTGGGCCAAGCTGGCAGCTTTTTCCTGAGCAATTATTGTCAAGAGGTCTAATAATTTTTGATTGGCTTCTAACGCTTCTTTGGTGAAGCGGGGCAGCTCTTTGCGATTATCATTTTTCGTAGCAATCGATGCAGCCGTGACTTTCCCGGAAAGATAGCCTCTGCCTAATGGACTATAGGCTACTAAACCAATCGACAGCTCCTCTAAGATTGGAAAAATTTCTTTTTCCAAGTCACGCCACCAAATTGAGTATTCACTTTGAATAGCTGTCAAGGGCTCAATGTTATGGGCGCGTCGAATTGTTTCACCATTGGCTTCAGAAAGTCCCCAATGTTTGATTTTCCCTTCTTTTTTAAATTGCTGCATGGTAAAAGCAACTTCTTCGATGGGAACATGGGGATCAACACGATGAATGTAATACAAATCAATGGTTTCAGTTTGCAATCTTCTTAAGGAACCCTCAAGCGATTTCCTCAAGGTTTCAGGGCGGCTGTCTGGCCAATTTTTCAAGCCATCAATTTGAAAACCGCCTTTTGTAGCAATTTGTAACTGATTGCGTTTATCCTTTAAAGATTGTCCCACAAGTTCTTCATTTGTATAAGGTCCATACACTTCCGCAGTATCAAACATCGTATAGCCAGCATCGAGGGCTTGATCTAAAATTGCTTTGACTTCTTTTGCTGATTTAACAACGCCTCGATGGTGGTTTAATCCCATGCAGCCAAACCCGATGGCTGATGAAAGAAAATGATTATTACCTAACATTCTTGTTTGCACATTTCTACCTCCTTCAAGTTGGCTTTCCATAAATTATTTTTTTGATAGTTAAAATCAATTTCAGCTCTTGACTGAACTTGGTGCTGCCATTTCAATTGTTGCCAAATTTTCTCCGTTGGTTTCAATGACTTGTCTGTACCAATAAAAAGATTTTTTTCTGCTTCTAGCAAAGCTGCCATTGCCTTGATTGTCGCAATCGACATAAATGAAGCCATAGCGTTTGCTCATCTGTCCGGTGGAAGCGGCAATTAAATCGATACAGCCCCAAGTTGTATAACCGATTAGTTCAATGCCATCGATTGTGACCGCATCGGTGAAAGCTTGGATATGCTGTCTTAAATAATCGATACGGTAATCATCTTCAACAAAGCCTTCAGCATTGGGGGTGTCAACGGCCCCCAAACCATTTTCAACAATAAAAAGTGGCTTTTGATAGCGATCATAGAGCTGGTTTAAAGAATTCCGCAGACCCAATGGATCAATTTGCCAGCCCCATTCAGTATTTGTTAAATGAGGATTTTTAATCGTGCCATAAATATTGCCGGTGTTTTGTTCATAATCCTCTTCGTGGGCACTGACGGTTCGGGAAGAATAATAAGAAAACGATACAAAATCAACCGGCGCACTGGCTAAAATTTTCGAATCTTCTGGATCCATCTCAATTTTTAAGCCTAAGCGTTCAAAACGCTTTAAGGCATAATTGGGATATTTGCCTCGTGCTTGCACATCGATAAAGAAATACCCTTCACGGTCGCGATTGATGGCTTCTTGATAATCTTCAGGACGGCATGTATAAGGATAATTATTGCCTCCTGCTAACATGCAGCCCACCAAATTCTCCGGGTCAATTTCGTGGGCCTTTTTAGTCACTAAGGCACTCGCAACTAACTGATGATGGGCAGCTTGGTATTTGATTTCTTCTTGGTTCTCCCCTGCTTCAAAAACTAATCCGCCGCCGACAAAGGGTTGGTGCAATAAAATATTAATTTCATTGATGGTCAGCCAATATTTTACCAGACCTTTAAAGCGAGTCAGAACAGTTTGGGCATAGTTCACATAAGCCTTGATCATCTGACGGTCTCGCCAAGCACCGTATTTTTTAATCAAAGCCAACGGCACATCAAAATGGGCAATCGTTACTAATGGTTCAATTTGATGCTTTCTTAGTTCTTTGAAAATTTTTTCGTAAAACAGCAGGCCAGCTTCGTTGGGCTCGGCATCGTCACCATTAGGAAAAATTCTGGTCCAAGATAACGACATACGATAGACCTTGAAGCCCATTTCTGCAAATAATTGAATATCATCTAGATAGCGCTGATACATGTCAATCGCCTTTTGAGCGGGATAATAATGCTCATCATCCCACGCCAACATTTTCAATTCTCCCAAACCGACCGCTTTACGATCAGCTCCTAGGGGCAACATATCAATATTTGACAAGCCCCGATTGTCTTCAAGGACACTTCCTTCTGCTTGATTAGCAGCTGTTGTACCGCCCCATAAAAAATTTTTAGGTAAAGACATTAGTCATTCCTCCACTTTTTCTTAAACTTTAATTGCTAAAACATTTTCATTGCAAGTTGTTGGACCGGCCACTAACGGTTCAATTATTGAATATTGCGGCGTGTTAGTGACCACAACTGGTACTTGAGTGCTGTAACCAGCGGCTGTAATTTTTTCAATGTCAAAAGTCGACAACAGCTGCCCCTTCGTAACTCGTTGACCATCTTCAACAAAGGTTTCAAAAAATTGACCGTTTAACTCCACTGTATCTAGGCCAACGTGAATTAAAACCTCGACGCCAGTATCAGATTCCAAACCGATTGCATGCTTCGTTGGGAAAATTGTCACGACTTTGCCATCAAAGGGCGCTAAAACTTCCCCTACACTTGGTTCAACAGCGAAGCCTTTTCCTAAGGCTTCTGAAGCGAAAACTTGATCTTTTACTTCACTTAAAGGAATAATCTTTCCTTTAAGCGGACTAACCAAGGAGATATCTTCTAAAATAATTTCTTTGACCTCTGGAATCGTCGTGTCTTCAAATTTAAAACTTAAAACATAAGTTAACACCGCCGTCACGGCAGCTGAAATAATCAAGGCGATAATAATATTCCAGAAAAACGTCATCGTGTTGTCGCCAATATAAAGTAAAACCGCAGGCAAACCAGACGAACCTGTAGCAAAACGATGGGTGTTGGTTAAGCCGGCGTACAAGCCGCCTAATCCGCCACCAATCATTGCCGCCACTAACGGATATTTTTTCGGTAAATTAACGCCGTACAAGGTTGGCTCGGTAATGCCCATATAAGCGGTGATTGAACCGGATGTGGCAATCTGCCGCAATTTTTTATCCTTTGTTCTAAAGGCCACCACGGCTGAAGCTGTTGCTTGAGCGATATTGGAACAAACGCAACCGGGACCAAAAATACTATCGTAGCCTAATTCTGCCATTTGCATCATCCCTAAAGGTGCAACCCCATTGTGTAGACCAAACATCACCATGATTGGTAAAAAGCCACCGATTAACACTGCTGGTACCCAGCTGGCGTTGACGCTTAAGAAAGTAAAGAAGCTGGCTAAGTAGCCACCCAAGACACTGCCAATAGGACCTAAAACTGAAAAAGCTAGCGTTCCCATAATTAAAAAGGTCAACAGCGGTACAAAAACCAGTTCGACTGATTTTGGTATAATACGATTCAAAGCTTTTTCAACATAAGATTGTACAAACACAATAATTAATATCGGAATAACCGTGCTGGAATAAGTTGCTAAAGAAAAAGGAATAATATTAAAAAGTTGCACGGGGTCCCCTGCGGCGACTAAACTGGCCCAATTGGGATGCATCATCATCGCTGCCACCGCCACGGCTAAAATCGGATTTGATTTTAATTTCTGCGCTTCGGTAAAGGCCAATAACATTGGTAAGAAATAAAAGACACCATCAGCAAAAAGATTTAATAAATAATAGGTTTGTGAATCCGTAGTAGTGAGATTAAAAACAACTAGCAAGGCTAAAACCGCTTTAACCATCCCCGCACCGGATAAGGCTGGAATAACCGGCTGAAACGTACCGGAAACAAATTCGATGATTGTATTTAAGATGCCTTTTTTCTCGCCATTTTCAACAGGACCACTGACATCAATATCTTTTTCGACTTCTTCAAAGACCTCTTTCACATGGGTGCCAATCACCACTTGATGGACCCCACTGCTGACAAGATATTTTGCTACTCGATCCAAATTTTCAAGGGCTTTTGTCTGCACCTGGCTGTCGTCTTTGTTTTTAAACCGCAATCGGGTTTGACAATGATAGGCGTCACTAATATTTTCTTTGCCGCCTAAATCTTGGATAATTTCTTTGGCTAATGCTTTGTATTTTTTACTCATGAAGAGGCTCCTTTCAAGTCCCACAAAAACTTTTCAACGTTTGAACTAGTTCTATAGCAGAAGATTAACACGGAAAGTTAACGCTTCCAATAGTTTCCAGCAACAACGAAACGGGTTTCGAGAAAGTTCTCAAAACCCGTTTTTTTATGAAATTTATTCCATCTTTTGAGCGTTTTTAAAAATCCTCCTGCATCGCTTTAAAATTACTCGCCCGTTCTGATTCCAAATCTTTGGCATTATTAATTTTGATTGCAAGATTTTTTTGGTAATCCAACGCAAAAACTTTTCCGTATAACACATCTAGGACTAGCATAATTGATTCTTCCGTCGCAAAGTTAGTAATTTTAGAATAGAGCTTTTCCCGACTAGAAATATTTAATACTACCGTCGCATAATCCCGCAGATAATTTTGCCCACCGCTAGTTAAACCGATAATCGGCACCCCGTTGCGCTTTAAAATTTTGACACTGCTGATGGGATCTTTTTCTGGACTATTACCAGAGTATGAAATGATTAAGCCGCAATCAGCAGGAGTCAGTGAGTGGGAAATCAGCCCCATTTCACTGGGGCGGGCCATAAAGGCTTTTTTTGGATGGAGAGTAGTTTTCGACGGAACAATTCTCCGTAATAAGAATTAGGGCTCGCTCCATAAATCACTAAATTTTTGGCTTGATTAATTAAAGCCGCCGCCATATTTAAATCCTCTTCTTCAAAAAGGGCCACTGTTTCCTGCAGGCTTTGCATTTTCAAATTGGCAATGTTTTCAATGATTTCCAGGGTCTTAGAATTTTCGTCGAAGGGTAGATTAGGGGCGACACTGTCACTGGCGCTTAATTCTAAGCTGGCAACCTCATGGGTGAAGGCGTAAATAAATTCCCGCCAGCCGGAATAGCCGAAATATTTGGCAAAGCGCACCAAGGTCGGCTTAGAAGAAAACGTTCGCTGGGCGATTTCCTGCATCGTCAGATTCGCCAGCTGATCTTTATTTTCTAAAAGAAATTCGCCAATCGAACGGCGGGCATCGTTTTCTTTAAAGGCCGCATCTTCTATTTTTTGAAATAAATACATCTTCTCACTCCTTAAAAAAAGACTGGAGACCTAAGTTTCAGCAGCAGCAACTTTTTTCTTTGTCCATAGCCGGCAAATTTTGAGACGGTAGACAAGATTTCAGTTGCTGCTGTGATAAAACTTATACACTCACAGTCTTTTTGCAAACATGCTATTAGTTAAAGCCGACGATTGAATGAGGCAGATAAGGTTCTTCTAGATAAGCGATATCGGCTGGTGTTAATTTCATGTCGACAGCCTTCACTGCGGTTTCAACGTGGGACAATTTGGTAGCACCAATTACTGGGGCCGCTAAAGTTGGTTTACTAAAGAGCCAGCTTAAAGAAATTTCGACACGGCTCACACCATAGCGCTCTGCTAGTTCTCCAACGCGATCAATAATCAGCTGATCTTGTTCAGCAGTTTTATCATATTTAGAACGAGCCGTATCATCTGTTTCCAAGCGTTTAGAAGATTCATTATTATTGCGGGCCAATCTGCCAGAAGCCAGTGGACTATACGGTGTCAGTGCAATTCCTTTTGATTCACAATAGGGAATCATCTCCCGCTCTTCTTCCCGATAAATTAAATTCAAATGGTTTTGCATCGAAACAAATTGAGTCCAGCCATTTTTTTCAGCAACATTATTGGCAGCTTGAAATTGAAACGCATGCATGGCCGACGCACCGATATAACGAGCTTTGCCAGCTTTAACTACATCATGCAAGGCCTCCATTGTTTCTTCTATTGGCGTTGTATAATCCCAGCGGTGAATGATATACAAATCGACATAATCTGTTTGCAGGCGTTTTAAACTTTGGTCAATTTGCGACATAATATGCTTGCGGGACAGCCCGCCGCCGTTTGGCCCGTCAAACATTTTTTGATGAACCTTGGTAGCCAAAACAATTTTATCCCGGTCAGCGTAATCCTTTAGGGCAGCACCTAAAATTTCTTCGCTGCGGCCAATTGAATACACATTGGCCGTGTCAAAAAAGTTAATGCCTAAATCCAACGCGCCTTTAATAATCGGGCGACTGGCATCTTCCTCTAGCACCCATTTGTGAAACCAGTTGACTGGGTCGCCAAAACTCATTGCTCCCAAACAAATTTTTGAGACATCTAAACCAGTATTTCCTAATTTTGTATATTCCATAAGACCGCTCCTTTAAAATTAATTACCCATTAAGTTTACTGCTAGGGCTTTTTTTCGTCCAATACTTCTCTAGCAAACTTCACTATGCTTAAAAGGCATTTGACGTTTTTTTGGTTCAACGGACTGCTGCCGCTTAAACCGTAATTTTTCTTATTTTTTTGACCATTGTTGGCCAAAACTTGCCTGTTGTGATTCAACATGGCCCCGATGACCATGAACAGTGATTTTATCAAGGGCGGCTTCTAAAGCACTAAACTCTTCTTCAGTTAGTGTCACATTCCAAGCTGCTAGATTTTCTAAGATGCGTTCTTGATTTTTAGAACCGGGAATCGGCACGACATTCGGATATTTATGGAGCATCCAAGCTAAAGAGATTTGCGCATTGGTCGCTTTTTTTTCTGTTGCAAAGCGCTTTAAAATTTCCAACACCGGTTGATTGGCAGCAATATTTTCTTTAGAAAGCTGGGGCACAAATTTGCGCACATCGTCGCCTTCAAACTTAGTTTCACTGGTCACTTTTCCCGACAAAAAACCACTGGCAATCGGTGAAAATGGTATCACTGTGATCCCATTTACTAAGCAGTAAGGAAAAATATCTATCTCAGCATCCCGCTCCAGCATTGAATACAAATTTTGAACAGCGGCCACTGGTGTGACTGCATGGGCTTTGGCTAAAGTTTCCGCTGAAACCTGTGACAGCCCCCATTCTTTGATTAAACCTTCGGCAATTAATTCGCCCATCACCGCTGCGACATCCTCTAAAGGAATCGCTTCATTGATACGGTGGAGATAGTATAAATCGACATAGTCTGTCTGCAAATTTTTTAATGATTGCTGCAGGTGTTCCCGAATGACTTGGGATAAATTTTTTTCAGCCGTCAGCTCTTTTTCGTCAATATGCAGCTTAGTAGCAAGGACGACCTCGTTACGAAAATCTTTAACCGCTTTGCCTAAAAGCTGTTCATTGTGACCCGCAAAAAACATTTCTTTTCCGTAAGCTTCTGCTGTGTCAAAAAAATCACAGCCAAATTCATAGGCTTTTTGGATAGCCGCAATGGCGTAATCTTCATCAGGTACTGCACCGTAGCCGTGGGAAAAGCCCATACAGCCCATGCCAATTGGTGCCACTGTTAAACTGCCGATTTTTCTTTTTTCCATTGAATACGCCTCCTAGATTTTTCATTCTACTTAAGCCTACAAGTTATAAAAATATTTGTCTAATACTCTTTCAAATTTCACCTATGCTTTTCAGGCATGTAAGTAACTGGTGAGATGACGCTAAGCACTACGAAAATTTTTCCTTCGCATAAAGTTGAATTTCTTCACTCAAGCGCTGTCAAAAATTTCGCATATTATTTTTTTCAAAAATCAAAATAGCTTACCCTTAAAAAAATCCGTGCTATCCTTAGTGTAAATCATTTAAGGAGGTCATCACATGACTAAAGTTTTATTAATTGTCAATCCAAGTTCAGGCGGCGAGAAAGCCGCAGAGTACAAAAAAATGGCGCAGGAAAGTTTACAAAAAATGTTTACTGAGGTCGTAACCAAAGAAACGACTGGCGATGGTGATGCGACAAAATTTGCGAAAACCGCCGTTCAAGAAAACATGGACGCTGTCTTCGTTATGGGGGGTGACGGCAGTGTCAACGAAACAATCAGTGGCTTGGCGGGTGCTGAGCAGCCACCAAAATTTGGTTTCTTTCCTTTGGGCACCGTCAATGACTTAGCGCGGGCTTTAGAGATTTCGCTAGACCCGGAACAAGCGATTCAAGAGGTCGTCGCTTATCAGCCACGTCCATTAGATGTCGGCAAAATCAATGACAGCTATTTCATGAATTCCGTTGCATTAGGCGATATTTCTGAGGCGGTGAACAATGTCAGCGTTGAGGAAAAAACGAAATTAGGTAGTCTAGCTTATTTCGTTGCTGGTGCCAAAAGTTTTATTAAAAATGAGCCCCATGAATTCCAGATGGTCATTGACGGACAGCAGGAAATTTTTGTCGGTAGTACGGTAATGATTGGTTTGACCAATTCGATGGGGGGCTTCGAAAATTTATTTCCTGATGCGAAAGTTGATGACGGGAAATTTCATATGATTTATTTAGAAGATCAAAATAAATTAGACATGATTCGTTCTGCTCCCCAACTGCTGATGGGCGTCACAGAGGATGGTGCCAAATTAAGTTATCGCACCTTTACCGAGGCTGAAATTTCTTTAACTGATCATCAGCAGCTACCCGTGAATGTCGATGGTGATGGCGGTTTGAAGCTGCCAATTCATTTAAAGCTCCTACCGGCACACTTAGAAGTTTATTGTCCAGTAAATGATTTGTCCTAATCAGTCAATCCGCTCTTTTCGCCTACTTCTGCTAGACTAAAGAAAAACAAGGAGGCGTTAACATGAACAAGAAAAGATGGCTGATTTTACTAGCCGCCGTTGTTGGGACAGAATTAGTTGGTAGCTTGTCAGGACTTTTAGCCGGCGACATCCGCGGCATGTATGAATCCTTTAATCAAATTCCCCTCTCACCGCCAGGCTCACTTTTTGGCATTGTCTGGCCGATTTTATATTTTCTAATGGGGCTTTCACTATTTTTGATAATCATCACTCCGGCAAAACGCTCTACTAAGATGTTTGCCTATGGAATTTATGGCCTGCAGCTTTTATTAAATTTCACCTGGAGTTTGGTTTTCTTCGGTGGCGATCAAATGTTTTTGGCGATTTTTAATATTTTAGCCTTAGACTTACTCGTCTTGTGCCAAATTATTTATTATCGGCGGATTTCCAAGTGGGCGGCTTATTTATTAGTCCCTTATCTGGTGTGGATTTTATTTGCCACTTATTTAAATATCGGCTTTGCCTTGGTCAACTAACAGAATTTTTTAATTCTTAGTAAAATACTAAAAACCTATTTAAAGCCCGATGAAAAACCGGGACTTTAAATAGGTTTTTGGATTAATTGACAATCACTGTTCCACTAGTACCGGCAATCGCTTCTGTCGCTTTTTCCAAAGAAGCGATAATCGCTTTGCGGCCCTTTTTGGATTCTGCAAAATTAATGGCGGCTTCCACCTTAGGCAACATGCTACCGGGGGCAAATTGGTTCTCTGTGATATAGTTTTGCATCGTTGAAACATTTTCTTCAATTAAAGCTTTTTGATTTTCTTGTCCAAAGTTGACAAAGACATGGTCAACAGCTGTTAAGATGATGAAAATATCGGCGTCAATCAGAGCCGCCATTTTCGCTGCGGCAAAATCTTTGTCAATTACCGCTTCAACACCTTGATAGCGAGTCCCTTTGTACTCAACTGGAATACCGCCACCACCACAGGCAATTACAACTTGCCCAGCCTCTACTAAAGTTTTTAAACTAACTTTTTCATAGATATCAACCGGTTTTGGCGATGCAACGACTCGCCGCCAGCCACGACCAGCATCTTCTTTATAAACATCGTGACTTTCAGCCATTATTTTTTTTGCTTCCGCTTCTGAATAATACCCGCCAATCGGCTTTGTAGGATTTGAAAAAGCTGGGTCATTGGGATCGACTACAACTTGTGTCAACATTGAGATGACTGGAATATTTTGGAAGCCACGGCTGACTAACTCCTCATCAATCGCTTGTTGCAAATGATAGCCGATATACCCTTGGCTCATTGCTGTACATTCTGGAAAAGGCATTATTTTTTCTGGTTCAGCTGCATCAAATTTTTCAAAAGCCAAACGAATTTGTCCCACCTGTGGACCATTGCCGTGGGCGATGACCACCTGATGGCCGGCACTAATTAAATCGGCGATGGATTTAGCCGCTAATTCAGCCTTAGTCAACTGCTCGTTTGCAGAATTTCCTAATGCATTGCCCCCTAAAGCAATTACTACTTTTGCCATACTATCCTCTCCCTCTACCGTTCTGGTTGTTGTTGGGTAATGCAATGAATATTACCGCCGCCATAGACCACTTCAACCGTGTTGACGCCAACCACTTTTTTATCAGGAAACATTTTTTGGATTTGTTCTAACGCTAAAGCATCATTGACATCACCATACTGAGGAACAATCACGCCGCCATTAGTAATTAAAAAATTCATATAAGAGGCGATGCAAATGTCGCCATCTTCTCTCGGCATCGTCCCTTCAACATAATCGATTTTAAACTCCCCTTTAATCGTGACATTTTCAACGGGGCAAGTCAGCTTGTGAACCTTTAACTGACGACCTTTGGCATCGGTCATTTTACTGAGACGTTCATAGGCATCTTTAGCGGCGGCATAAAAAGGACTGCTTTGATCTTCGGTGTAAATACAAGCAACTTCGCCGGGAGCGACAAAGCAAGCAACATCGTCGACATGGCCATTAGTTTCTTCTGGATCAATACCGTCTTTCAACCACAAAACTTTTTCACAATTTAAATATTCACAGAGCATTTTTTCAATTTCTGCTTGAGTCATCTGAGGATTACGGCCCTCACTAAGCAGACACATCTCAGTTGTCAAGACTGTTCCCTCTCCATCAACATGGAAAGAGCCCCCTTCTAACACAAAATCCTCTGTTCGATAGGAATCTGTTTTTTCAATTTCGCAAATTTTTTGTGCTACTAAGTCGTCTTGGTCCCACGGAAAATACAAACCGTCTACCAAACCGCCCCATGCATTGAATTTCCAATCGGCAGCCCGCAGCTCACCTTGGTCGTTAATTAAAAAAGATGGTCCACAGTCTCTGATCCAAGCGTCGTTATTCGACATTTCATAAACCGTAATTTCCGGTGGCAGCTGGCGGCGGCAATTTTGAAATTGCTGCTGGGAGACCACTACATTCATCGGAGTAAACTCACTAATTGCTTTAGCCACAGCGGTAAAGGCCTCCTGTACTGGTTTACCTCCGTCCCGCCAATTATCTGGACGCTCTGGCCAAATCATCCAAACCTTTTCCTGA
Organism: Enterococcus sp. HY326; assembly: GCF_026157065.1. Lineage (GTDB taxonomy): Bacteria > Bacillota > Bacilli > Lactobacillales > Enterococcaceae > HY326. The sequence continues at coordinate 88,032 of NZ_JANLGQ010000002.1, read as the reverse complement.
GCTGCAAATTCAGCCGGCATTCTAAAGCCGTCCTGTTTCGGTGTTGATGTCGCAATTCTCTTTGCCATCTTGATTTTCTCCTATCTTCGTTTTCTTTATTTTTTTTATCCAAATAATTCCTTCACCAAATAAGATAAAAACGATTGCCCCGATTGTAATCGGCAGCTGCTCACTTAACGAAGCTGCATCGAATTGTAAAGGCAGTGCCGTGAAAATGAGTGAGATAATAATCATCACCATTGGTAAAACGACTAGTGAGCCTAAAAAGAATTTCCCGCCGCCAACCTTAAAAGGTCTTGGCGTATCTGGATCAATTTTTCTCAGTTTATAAAATGCTGGAAAGACTGGCACATAAGACAGTAGGAACATCACCAAATTCAAAGAGAAAAAAGCCCAGAATAAATCTTGATTTGGTAAAATCGGTGCAATCACCACCACGACAGAAGCGACGATACCATTCATTAAGGCCGCACCAGTTGGCATGCCGTTTTTTTGACTGCGTTTTGTGAAAAATTTTGGCATATCGCCATTTTCAGCGGCGTAGCAGGCTGTGTTATTGACTCCTAAGGACCAAGAAATCATATTTCCAAACAGCGTCAGTAAAAATAGAAAGGCCATCGCAATAATAAACCAGCCGGTAGTTGAACCGGTCAACAATTTAAAGCTATCCATCAAGCCACTGCTGGTGCTAATTTGATCAGTCGGAATTGCCACACCGATCCCAAAAGCAGAAAAAATATAGATCGCGGCAATCACTAAACCAGCGGCAATAATTGATTGGGGAATTTGTTTTTTTGGATTTTCCATGTCATCGGCAAAGGTACAAATGACCTCAAAGCCCAATAAATTAAAAATAATCACCGAAATAAAGGATAAGCTGTTCAAATCAAAGCTCGGTAAAAGTGAGCTTAAAGTAAATTCATTGGCCATACCTTTTGTCAACGCAACATAGACACCTAAGCCGCCGATTAAAACCGCCAGTAGCATTTTAATGACTGCTGCACCATTTAAAATCCAAATGCTATCGCTAACCGGATAAAAACTAATCCAAACAATCACCCAGATAAAAATCAGCTCGATGATGATCGCACCGATTGTCGGAAATTCGATTCCGGTAATAGTTGTCACCAACTCCGGACACATGACCGCTAAAGAAGCCAGCCACAAAGGATAATTAATCCAATAATACCAAGAAACCCGTGAACCCCAACGATGACCAAAAGCTTTGGTGACCCAATCATAAATGCCGCCATCGCCAAGGTAAGTCGTGCCTAATTCAGAAGAAATCAAACCATAGGGGAGTAAGAACGTTATCAGTAAAAAAATCCACCAGAAAAATTGCGAATTGCCGATGGCTGCTACCGGAGCTGCTGCTTCTGCTACAAAAACGACACAGATAACCGACAAGATGGCACTCATCAAGCTAAATTTTTTCTTTTTTTCCATGCTGTTCATCCTTTCTATCACTGCAATTGTGGAAGCAAATGAAAAATTTGCTTCCACAATTGCCACGAATTTTTACAGTGGTTTGCCTAAGAAAATTTCCAAATCAGCTTTGGCTTCGGCTTGTTTAGCACTATCAATTAGATGATTGGCTGCATAGTTGTCCATTAAATACACCAGCAGTCCCCGAATTGAGGTCAAACGATTTTCTGCTTCGTCAAAACAAATTGAATTTTTGCCATCAATGACGTCATCGGTCACCTCTTCACCACGAGTGGCCGGCAAACAGTGCATAAATTTCGCATTTTTTCCTGCTTTGTCCATTAATTCTTGGTTGACTTGATATTTTGGATAGAAGACATTCATTCGTTCCTCTTCCGATAACTCCGCTTCGTATAAGCCATACCAAACGTCTGTGTATACAAAATCAGCGCCGACAATCGCTTCCAAGTCATCGGTCACCACAAACGTTCCACCGGAGACTTCACAATTTTTTTGCAGTTTCGCTTGATGGTCGGCATTTAATTGGAAACCCTTTGGTCCAAATTGCACAAAATCCATGCCCATTTTGGTTGTAATCAATCCTAAAGAGAAACAAACTTGCGTCGCATCTCCAATAAAAGCGACTTTACAGTCTTCGATTTTCTTACCCGCTGGTAGATGTTCAAACATAGTACACAAATCGCCGATTTCTTGTGTCGGATGGTTGTAATCAGACATGCCGTTAATCACTGGAATCGTTGCATGGGTCGCCAAATCATTAACACTGTGATGGCGTTCTACTCGAGCCATTAAAATATCAACTAAACGTGACAAAACACGACTTGTATCTTCAATTGTTTCGTGACCGCCTAATTGAATTTGTCCAGGAGCTAAATATTCGGCATGACCTCCCAATTGCGTCATGGCTGTTTCAAATGAAACCCGTGTTCTAGTAGAAGATTGTTGGAAAATCATACCTAAAGATTTGTTTTTCAGCAGCTGCGGATAAAAACCATTTTTGATGGCTGCTTTAATCTTTAATGAAAGATTGACGATTTTCAAAATTTCCTCCTTGTTGTAATCTTCTGTTGTAATAAAATCTTTTGTACTCATTTGTGTTTCCTCCTCAAATTTATCTTTCTTGCACCCTCAAGTTAACAATTTTTTGGGGGGTTTACGATAAACCATAAGATGTAAACGCTAACAAATTAAAAAAAACAATGAAAATACGGGTTTAAATTGAGGTATAAACCTAAGATTTATCAAGGGTTTAGAAAAGTTTAGGTGAAAGTTTAGCAGAGAGGACAAAATAACTGCGGGGAAAAATGTTATACTGAACCTGTCAAAGAAAAAGCAGCTTGATATTTTTGTCTCTGCTGATTGAAAGGGTTTTTACGATGATGGTTGCTATTTTTATTTATAATATTTTACTCCTCTTGCTTTACACATTTAGTTTGTCATTGGTTTTTGTCAACTATCTTAAAGAGAAAAAATCGCTTCTTTTAGCTATCATATGCTTATTGAGTTTTTTTATTCTGGATAATGTCATCATTTATATGACGGAATTTTTAGCTGGTTTTGCAGACGGCTACAACTCATTATTTATGCTTGTGCCAATTGTCAAAGCCCTCATTTTATTAATGAACAGTTTTTGTTGCATTTGGATTACTAATTCAATTTTGGAAGAAAAAATTAAAACCAGTCAAATTGCCATTTTAATCATCATGGCAATTTGGATGCTCTCAGTGCCGATGTTAGCCGATTCAGCTTTAAAAGTTTGGCTCTTTTACCTGCCAAACCAGCTCCTGCTGTTTTACTTAGGCGGTTATTGTCTGCTTCAATTAAAAAGCAAGCAGCTCAGCCAAACAGCAACTTTTTATTTAAAGGCAATTGCTGTCTTAGCTTTAATCAGCGGCATTTGTATTTTAAGTGAAGATACGTTTGTTATCTTTAATCTTGACCAATACAGCTCTTTAACCTTAAAAATTTTCAATCGCAACTTTAGTGAAGATTTATTTTCAATCGTCAGTTGCCTTTTAATTTTACGTTACATATTGAAGGACTTTTCGTTTACACAGACCAGCTCACAAGCATCATCTGACAAGTCTGAATTAATTGATAAAAAAATTTGTCGGGCCTTTGAAAGCCATTATCAACTGACACAGCGAGAAACCGAAATCTTTCAGCGGCTATTGCAACAAGAATCTAACCAAGAAATTGCCGACAGTTTGTATCTATCCATCGGCACTGTCAAAACCCATGTCCATAATATTTTTATTAAGTTGGAGATTAATAAGCGCAATCAGATAAATTCTGTCTATCAAAAGTTTATCTCTGACTTTAATGTTAAAGGAGAGTCCCAATGACCGCTTATAAAATTGCTTTTTTTGATATTGACGGCACTTTAGCTGATAATCAGCTGCCTAAAAATTTAAGTATTTATGATCGAATTCCCGCTTCGGCTAAAAAAGCGTTGTTGCGATTACAAGAACAACAAATTTGAAACGGTAATTGCCACCGGGCGCAGCTATTCTTTCATCAAAGATTTAGCAGCTCGTTTAAAAATTGGCAGTGTCATCGCTTCTAACGGGGCCCAAGTTACTCATCACGGGCGAACTATCCAACAGCATGCATTAGCCCCTCAACTAGCTCAGCAAGTTATTAAAGAATTGGAAAAGCGCCAGATAGACTATTTGATTGAAACAACGGAGGCTATTTTTTATCCTCCGGGAGCTGATTTCCGTGGCGATAGTCAGCTGAATCCACAACCTTTAACAAGTAAAGATCAATTGCCACCAAATATTTTACAATTTATTTGTCAGCAAACTGATAACCAGCCACTTTCCCTAACTAATCCAGCGGTAATCGGTGAAAAAGTTGCCCCGACAATTGCTAATATCCACGCCGAAAATGTCAGCAAAGCATCCGGAATTTCAGCGCTGCTTCATCAGTTAAAGCTTACACCTGATGAAGCGATAGCCTTTGGTGATGAAGAAAATGATTTAAAAATGTTTGAAGCCGTTGGTCTTCCAATCGCCATGGGCAATGCTACTGCCCAGCTGAAAGAAAGAGCTCGCTTAGTCACTGCAGATGTGGGCGATGATGGTATTTGGAAAGCCTACCTCCAGTTAGGATTGATTCAAGACTAACGATTGAAATTTCCGGCTGAGGTTATCTTTCATTTGATAGACTTTTCTATTTTTCAGCTATCAGGATACATTTTTTTGACAGCAAATTTTTGAGATAAGATAATTACAAAGCAAATGACAAGGAATCACAGCAAACCGCTTGATTCCTTGTCATTTTTTTGTTACTTGATTTTATGCTCTAAGTGCAACAAAAAAATTCCTCGATTAAACTCACCACCACTCAATTAACTGTAAAATTAATTGAGTGGCTCGTCTGTTCAATCGAGGATTTTATTTATGGTTTTAGAGTTTTTCCACTCACATGCAATTGTTTTTGTGTGATAGCCAAAGTCGTTGGACGATGGGAAATCAATAAAACAGTTTTTCCGTGAATTTTCTTGGTCAAGGTGCTGAGGATACTCCGCTCATTTAGATAATCTAAATTGCTAGTCGGCTCATCTAATAAAAGTAGCGGAGCATCATAGGCTAACATTCTGGCAATGCCGATTCTTTGCCGCTCGCCGTCAGATAAGCTGCGGGCCTGGCTACCTACCACCGTCTGCAGGCCATCTGGTAGAGCGTTTATCCATTCTGCAATTTCGGCTTCCTCAGCAGCTTTTAAGACAGCTGCTTGTGAAATAGCGGCATTATCTAAACGAATATTTTCCAACAAAGTCGTCTCAAAAATAAACGTCTGCTGCTCCATCAAGCCTTCTAATTGATGGAGGGCTTCTTCCGAAAGTTCACTGAGATTATTTTGATTGATATCAATTTGACCACTTTCAGGATTCCAATAGCGCATCAATAATTTCACCAAGGTGCTTTTACCACTACCGCTTTCACCTCCGATACCCAGCCATTCCCCAGGTTTCAAAGTAAAATTTATATTTTCTAAAATCGTTTTGCCCTGCTCGTAGCTAAAAGCAACGTCTTGCAAGCTCACCTCATCTAAAGCAAAAGTTTTATCTGTTGTTCCAAAAGTCACAGCTGGAACTTCTTGCATTAAAGCATAAATGCGGCGGCCACTGGCAAAGGTCATCAATAGATCATTTCCCAAGCCATTTAAAGCTAACACTGAACCAAAGCCGCTTAAACTCAAAATTGGTGCCACGATGATGGTTTCCATTGGCAGCTGCCAAAAAACAGCTAAGACTAGAATAATTAGCGATGTGGCGATCAAGGTCACTTCTCCAGCTATCCGCAAAACACTCCCCTGTTGCAAACGCAAGCGATATTGCTGATTCAAATTGGCTCCTTTTTGCTGCAGCTCTAATAATTTTTCTGTCTGGAGATTGTATTGGTCAATGTCCTGTAGACTGGCAATATCCTCCATCACAGCTTGATTTAAAGCGACAAAATTCTTTTGATAATGATCGCCAATCTGCTGATGCTTTCGATAACTGAAAAATGGCAGCAAAACGCCAACAATTAATTGCCCCGCTAATAAAATCAGAGCCAAACCCAAATGATAGCGAGCTAAAAAACCAACTGTCAAAATGGTCGTGCCGCAAGCAATTAAAACTGGGGAAACGGTATGAGCAAAAAAGACCTCTAGCGCTTCAACATCGGTGGTAATGGCTGTGATTAAATCGCCACTTTTTTTACCACCCAAGCGAGCCGGTCCTAAAAGGCGCAATTGAGCAAAAATTTTCTCCCGAATAATTGCCAGCAAGCGAAAGGCAATATTATGATTTAAATACTGCTCGCAATAGCGGGCAACACCACGAATGACACCACAGCAAATTAAGACAATCATAATCGCTGTCAAATTGATCGTTACACCACTAAAAATTTGAAAGGCGGTCACCGCCGCTAATACCGGAATGATAATCACTACAATATTACTAATGATGCCTAAGCTGACTGCGCCAGCCATCAGCCATCGGAGTGGTTTGACAAAAGCTAAAAGCCAGCGTATTAAATTTAGATTCGTCATTCTATCACGACTCCTTCCAGCTGACGTTTTTCCTCAGCAAAATAGTCTCGATAAAAAGCTGATTTTTCGGCTAATTCTTCAGCCGAACCTTGAGCAGCTAGTTCGCCATCTTCAAAGACCAAAATTTGATCAGCATGGGCAATATTGTATAACCGATGGGAAATAAAAATCACGATACGATCTTTGGCTAATTCTGTCAGCACCTGCAAAATAATTTTCTCACTGGCTAAGTCAATCCCCGAAGTAATTTCATCAAAAATAAACAACTCGGCTTCACTTAGTAAAGCCCTAGCCAGCAATAACCGTTGACGCTGGCCGCCGGATAAATTGCCGCCATTTTCAGTTAGAACTTCTGCCAATTGCTGCGGCAATTGTTCTACAAAATTTCGCAATTGAACTTTTTCTAAGACCCTCCATAACTCAGCCTCCGTGGCAGTCGGCTTAGCCAGTAATAAATTTTCTTTTAAGCTGATGGGATAGAGATAGCCGTGATTATTAACCAGTTTGCCCCGCTGATTAATTTCAGCGCGGGATAAATTACTTAAAGACTGCTGATTCCATAAAATTTCCCCTTGATAATCCACCAGCTGATGGGTCAGCAACTGGACAAAGGTGCTCTTGCCGGAACCTGATTTACCGACAATGCCGGTGAACTGTCCTTTTTTAAAGGTCACCTGCAGGTTTTTCAAAATGCTCCCTTGATTTTGATAACCAAAGCTAAGATTTTTCGCGGTAATACTGGTTAACTCTTCTGTTAATTGTTGACTACCGTAAGTTATTTCCGGTCGTTCCAAATAATCGAATAAATTTTTGCAGGCACTGATGCCATTCATCGCTACATGAAAGAGTGAACCTAGCTGTCGCATTGGTAAGAAGAATTCAGCGCTCAATAAAATAAACATCAGTACACCTACCAATGTGAGTTGTTCACCTTGATAAGCGATTAGCGCTAGCCCGATGCCCAAAGCAGCACCGCTATAAGAAACAATATCCATAATCGTGATTGAATTTAATTGCATCGACAAAAGACTCATGGTCACTCTGCGGAATTTTTCAGCATCCGCTGCCATCTCTTGTTGTTTAGCTCGGTCCCGATTAAACGCCTTTAAGACACTTAGACCCTGAAGATTTTCGTGAAATTTAACTCCTAGATTTGTATAATTTTGCCAATAGCCCGCTAAAATTCTTTTAGCCAGCTTCATCACCGCCATGATGACAATCGGAATAATCGACAAGCAAATTAATAAAATTAAAGCCGGCTGCCAAGCAAATTGCGCCAGCACAATAAAAATAACTAACGAAGCGGCTAAACAATAAAAAAGCTGCGGCAAAAAGCGCGCGTAGTAAATTTCTAACTGCTCGATACCATCGACTGAGTATTGACTCAAGCGGGTAGCTGAAATTTGGGCTTGGCTATTGCCTAGACGAAATGCTTTGGCCATCACCTGTTCTCTTAATTGTAGACGCAAATTGGTAGATGCCGCATAAGTTGCGTGATCCGTCAGCTGGCTCAAGCAAATTTTACCAAATAAAACCACCAGTCCGCCGCCTAAAAGCACAGCTGGATTGATGGTACCCTTTTGGATATAAGAATCAATCGTTTCTGCGATTAAAAACCACAGCAAAACAGATAATAAAAGATTGATTAGTTTATAACATACTAATAGAAGCAGCGGCTTTTTCGCCGTCAACTGAAAAAGTCGTTTATCAATCATAAGGTTTTTGCACCTCAGCAACTTTCCTATTTTTAGTTTTACGTCCTTTGATATACCAAGACAAGGCAATCACATGGACAACATAAACAATCGCCATTGTGACCCGCATCACGAGATTATCGACTAATATAGCGGGAATCAAAAAGACCAGTCCAATCACAAAAAACATGCGAATCAAACTTTTTGTTGAAATATTTTTTTTGACAAGCGTCTCTACCACATAATTTTGATATGCATCTGAAGAGACTAGCTTGCCATGTAATTTCTCAGAACTTCTCACCCAGAAAAAGGCGGTCAGCAGATAGAAAACAGCCGTTGGTAGAAATGGTAAAAAAATACCTAACGTGCCTAAACCAAACATCAAGCCACCTAAAAGAATAAACAGGATTTTTTTCAACAACCACACCTCACTCGCTTTATTCGTTAAGTATATCACAACTAAGCAGAGTTGAGAATGGTTATCAGTTATAAAAAAATCAGTCCAAAATAAATTTTGGACTGAACTTTTTTACATTTGCGGAATTAATTGACCGTCTTCCATTTTTAAAACGCGATCAGACCATTCCACCATTCTTTGGTCATGGGTCACCATCACTGTTGCTTTTTCCTTGGCATGGGCTTCTTTAACTAAAAGCTTAACCACATCATAAGCGTGTTCTGTATCGAGGCTGGCAGTCGGTTCATCTGCTAAAATTAAATCTGGGTCATTGAAAAGCGCCCGACCGATAGCCACCCGTTGTCTTTCACCACCGGATAAATCTTTCGGATATTTATCTTTTAAGTCATAGATATCGAGAGACTCTAATAAATCTTTGGCAAAGTCAGCCTTTGCTTTGTGTTCAATTTTTTCAACAAATTGAAATTGTTCTGAAACCGTTAAAAAAGGAATTAAGTTGGCTGATTGTAAAATAAAACCAATTTCTTTAAAACGCAGTGCAGCTCTTTTTTTCTCCTTTAAATGCGTAAAGTCGTTGCCAGAAATTTTAATGGTGCCAGAGGTTGGATTTTGCAAGCCACCAGCGATGGTTAAAAAGGTGCTTTTTCCTGAACCTGAAGGACCGATAATACTGACAAACTCACCTTTTTCAACTTTAAAATCAATTCCTTTGAGGGCTTCGACCGCTGTGTGGCCGCTACCGAAAGATTTTTTGATATTTTCCATTTCTAAAATTGCCATGATTATTCTCCTCCAATCGCTGTAATCGGGTCAACCTTGGTGACGGTTCTAATTGAGAAGACGCCGCCTAAGACTGCTACGACAATTAAAATTCCGCCAAAACCGACCCATTTGATTAAATCAACTGCAAACGGCATTGCTGCTGGTAAGATGAAACTCGTGCCATAAGACAACGCAAAGGCGATAATGACGCCAAACAAGCCAACAAAGAAGGCTTGCGCGATAATTGAGCGCACAATATATTTTGTTGCCACACCCTGAGCTTTCATCACACCGAAGAGACTAGTTTTTTGCAAAGTCATCACATACATGAAGATACCGACAATTGCTGCAACTACTACAAATAAGAAAGCAATCATGGAATTCAAGGTTAAACTTTCAGCACTGTAGCCGGGAATATTTTCAATGAAGGTAGCTTCATCAATCGCTTCGATTTTAGTATCGCCATCAGCATTTGTCACCGTAACATTGTCTTCATTTTGGACCACAATCAAATTGACGGGAATATTTTCAGCGCCGCCGAAATCCTGATCTCCGTATTTAATTTTCGCTTCAGTTGCTAGTGAAGTATAAATAATTGGTGCAACATTATAAGAAGAGCTTGGAATAATACCAACAATGGTTAAACTTTCATCATTGCTAATACTAACGGTATCTCCCACTTGATAGCCTTCTTGATCAGCTAAGTTTTGGGAAATCACAATTTCATCATCAGCCGTATATGTCGTGCCGCTCGTTACCTCAGGGACAACAAAACTAGTTTGATCTGCACCAAAAACGGTGATATTGGTTTTATCATCAGAGTCGGCATTTTCACTGATTGATCCAGAAAAAATACTGACTGCTGCCTTATTTTCATCATCTGTGCTGACTCGGTCAATATCGCCGGCAGTCAGTTGGGAAGCCGTGGCAACTTTATTGGCATCCTCTGATAAAACAATTTCTGATGCTTGCCAATCTGTTACGACTTTTGTATGACCGCTAGCAAGTCCATCGGCTAAGCCAGAGAGCATAAAAACGACATAGCCGACTAAGACCATGATGCCGATAATTAAACTGTAGCGAAGTTTTGCATATTTCATTTCTTTTATTGCTAAGAACATCTCAATCACCTCTTAATTTATTTCGTAGGTTAGCATACCATCGCTCAACTAGATTTGATATTTTTTGAAACTGGAATGAACACTTTTCTGAAAAGTGTTTTCTTGCTGATAAAATGACATCTTTTTTATTTATTTTTTGAAAACTGTTTGGTTTTAAAGAGAAATGAAAGGCTTTTTTTACGCATCAAAAAAAATTTTGGCTAAAGCTTCTTTTTAGGTTATGATGAAAAAAACTTCTAAGGAGCAGGCAATGGAGCTACGAGAAATTCAACCGGCAGATAATTTACATATTAGAGATTTGATTCAACATTCATTAAAGCAGCGGCACATGGACTTACCGGGAACCGCTTATTTTGATCCTTATTTGGCTCAGCTTTATGAATTTTATCAACAAGAAGCCTTTGGCACATACTGGGTGATTCCTTACCAAAAAGAAATTATCGCTGGTGTCGGCATCGGCAGTTTTCCTTACCCAAACACTTGTGAGCTACAAAAGCTTTATGTTCGAGATGACTTTCAAGGTCAGGGCTTAGCTAAATTATTGATGAACACTGCATTGACTTTTGCCCGTCAGCATTATAGTGAGTGCTATTTAGAGACTCATTCAAATCTGGCTGAGGCTTGTCAATTGTATGAAGCGTTTGGCTTTAAAAGACTATCTGCACCACTGATTGAAACAGAGCACACTGCGATGAATCGATGGTACTTGAAGAATCTTGGGTAAAAATTAAGAGATGTTAAATTTGTCTACTTGCTTATTACCCCTTGGTGTGAATTTATGCTATAATAACAATTGGAATTTCGTTATCAATACATCGTTGCCTTTCCTAAGACAATTGAAAGGAGAATGACTATGACATTCGATAACAAAAATTTTCAATACCGAGTAACTTTGGATACTAAATTAAATTTGTTTGTTGTCTTCAACAAAGTAAATCCTAATCAAGTAGCCACGGGTACGACGATTGAAAAAGCTGTACAAGAATTGAAAAAATCTATCTAAGGAGTGTCTACTCACGTGAAGAACTATTCTTCGTACCATTTATAAAAGCATCTGCCAATCCTCATGGTGGATGCTTTTTTTGTGGGATTTTTTATGGGAACAAATTCTGCTCTATTTCTCAGACTTAAGACGGATATTTATTAAGTTCCCTTAAGATTTCAGCGGCTTGACCTTAAGATATGCTATAGTTTTATTACACTAAAATATTTTTATGCGACAATTTAATTTATTTTGAAGAAATTTATTCTCACTGGCGTAGCTTGAGAGCTGCAAGGATGACATAGAGGTAGGGATGTCATTGTTTAAATGAGAAATAGTTAACTGATAGTAATAGTTTTACCTGTAAGCTTTAAATTATGAATATTCTTTAGTTAGATAGCCACCTCAAGTTGAGGTGGCTATCGTTCATTTTAGAGAAAAACAGTGATAATGCTACCGCCGACAATCAAAGCTAAGCCGGCTAACGTCAGACGCAATTCTTTAGGCGTTTTCTTTTCCTTTAGAAAAACAATACTTCCCAAAGTTGCGACAATAACATTTAACTGCGTGATAATATAGGCAGTTGCGACGCCATTTTCTTCTGCTGAAAAAATGTAAGCTAAAGCACCGATACTAAAAATCACCCCGACAATACTGGTTTGCCAACTTTTTTTCTCGGTAAAAGCTTTTGGTTCTTTAATAAGCGTATAGACAACAGCGCCGGCAAAAATTCCTAACATTTGCGGAAAGAAAATCGCTAAGCCAGAGGCATCAATTGCTTTGGGAATGACGCTATAAATCCAGTAACCAAAGCTGGTCAAAGCTAAAATACTAATTCCCTGTTTTAACTGATTGTTACCGCCTTTGCTTTCGCTAAAAGAGGTCATGCTGGCACCGATAATTAATAAAATAATTGCGACTGCTCCAAAAATTTTATTGGTAACCCCTGGCCATTCACCAAAGGCCAGCACGCTAATTAATGAGGTTCCCACCAATTGCAAGCCCGTGGTAATCGGCATCGTTTTGCTGACGCCCATAATTTCTAACGAGCGGTATTGCCCCGATTGTCCTAAAATCCAAAAAGCACCTGAGGCCATGCTGACCAAAAAAATCGGCCAAGAAATCGCCGCCGGTGAAAAAAATATTTTGATTAACAGACCAACGACAAGCGCGCCAATTCCTGTTCCTAAAACTTCATTACTAGTTTTCCCGCCTAATTTTCCTAAGATTAACGGCTGTAAGCCCCAACCTAAAGCGGGAATTAATGCAATTAAAATTCCCATGAGTTCTCATCCTTTTTTTATTTTAGCCTCGTCCGCCTTGAAATGAGGGATATAAGGTCATCCCGCCATCCACAAACAAGGTAATGCCCGTTACATAGCTAGACTCGTCTGATGCCAGCCAAGCGACAGCTGCCGCTACTTCTTCTGGTTTTCCAATCCGTGCCATCGGAATCATGCTGGTGGTCGTTGCCAACTTTTCGGGATCCGCAAACTTTTCAGCATTAATTGGTGTGTTAACAGCTCCGGGTCCAATGCTGTTGACACGAATTTTTTTAGCTGCATATTCCATTGCAATAGTTTCGGTGAACAATTTCACGCCACCTTTAGATGCTGCATAATGGGCGAAGGTCGGCCAGGGAATTTGTTCGTGCACTGAAGACGTATTGATGATATTACCTCTTTTATCTTCCCTCAAAAAATAATTAAGGGCTGTCTTAGCGCCGAGAAAAACGCCAGTCAGATTTGTACTCACAACTTTTTCCCATTCGTCTAACGGCAACTCATGGGTATTGTACTGATTTTCCAGGCCAGCATTATTGACCCAGATATCTAAATCCCCAAAGGCTTTTAGGGTTTCAGCTAATAACTTTTGATTGCCTTCTTCTGTGGCAACATCTGCTTGAATGGCAATACCTTGTCCGCCTGCTTTTTCAATAATTGCGACGGCTTCATTAGCGCCCGCTTCATCAGAATGATAATTAACGGCTACTTTCATTTTTTCTTTACCGAATCGTTCAGCGATGGCGGTGCCGATTCCCTTTGAGCCACCGGTGATAATCACAACTTTATTGACTAATTCTGAATACATCTAACCACTTCTTTCCTTTTTTAAAAATTATGGCTTCTTTTTAAAACAAGCCATTTAAACTGTCTTAAATTATTCTATGTCCTTCAAAAAAATGCAAAAAAACAGCTTAAACAAAGATGTTTAAGCTGTTAATGCTTGCGTTTATTTTTTATTTTATAACAAAAATTCTCTAGTCCCTTTTTCAAAGCGCCCCAAGCCGTCTTGTAGACGGCTGACAGGACAAGCATAATTCCAGCGAACAAATTGCTGACCATTGCCGCCAAAAATATCCCCTTCTGATAAGATTAAGCCGGTTGTCTCCCTTAAAAACTGACAAAAATCAGCGGTATCCTTTGTCAATGCAGAGCAATCCAACCAAGCCAGATAGGTCGCTTGGCTTTCAATCAGACGAATTTCAGGAAAACGCTTTTTAAAAAAATCCGTCAAAATCTTTCGGTTCTGACTTAAATATGAATTTAGTGCCTCTAGCCAAGGTCGCCCGTTAGTAAAAGCTGCGATTGCCGCCTGAATGGCAAAGGTATTCGGTTCCGCCACTTCATCTGTGTTAATCCCCCGATTTACTTTTTCAAAAAGGGCTGGATTTTCCACATAAATTGCCGAAGTTTGCAGTCCAGCTAAGTTAAAGGCCTTCGTTGGTGCCAAACAAACTATCAGTTGTTGAGAAATCGCCGATGAAATATCAATAAAGGACCGATATTGATAGCCTTCATGGGTCAAATCACAATGAATCTCATCACTTAACAATAGCACCTGATGTTTCACACAGAGGGCGCCGATTTTTTCCAAGTCGGCCTGCGACCAAACTTTGCCAATGGGATTATGGGGATTACAAAAAATAAAGAGCGTCGTTTCCTTTAAGGCTAGTTTTTTTTCTAAATCTTCAAAGTCAATCTGATAATTTCCTTCGTGATAACTCATTGGTGAAGCTAAGACCTGCCGTTGATTATTTAAAATCGAATTGAAAAAAATATTATAAACGGGCGTCAAAATAACGACATTATCATTGACCTCAGTCACCTTGCGGACAATCGATGAGATTGCCGGCACGACACCCGTACAAAACATCAGACCTGATTTTTGCATACTCACCTGATGATAGTCTTGCCACCAATTGATAAAGCTTGCGAAAAATTCTTCGGGGACTGTATTATAGCCAAATGCATTTTCCTCTAAGCGTGATTTTAAGGCTTCGGTAATAGCTGGAGCAGTCGCAAAATCCATATCCGCCACCCACATCGGCAGCTCATTTTCTTTAATATCCCACTTGTAGGAATTATTTTGCCGACGATCTATGAGCTGATCAAAATCATAGCTCATAGGGCCACCTGATTTTCATTGCCTAATGATAATTTCGTTTGACTGAAGTCGATGGCACTATCGTCGAAAATAATTTCTTCAATGGCAGCGGCCTGAATTTTACCGGCAAGCGGATTTTTGATGCTTTCAATCACTGAATCAGTCGAAACTTGAACTGTTGAATATTCAAAGGCTAAATCGGTGTTGACAATTTTGCAGTCAATCATTTCCAGATTTTTCATGTAACACATCCCTTGGTTGCTTTCCACCAAACAATTAATCAATTTAATATTTTTGGAATTCCAGCCGAGGTATTCGCCGATAATGACCGAATCTCTAACCACAACATTTTCGCAATTCCAAAATGCATCTTTACTGAGGATGCGGGCGTTGCTGATTTCGATATTTTTAGCCCCGTCAAAAGCGTAATTACCAGAAATAGTAAACTGATCCGCTTTAATATCCTGGCTGTTCATAGCAAAATAATCGCCAGTTGCCTGAACATTGTTTAAGGTAATCTGCTGACAATTCCAAAAAGTTTCTTCCGCATTTGGCAACTGGACATCCTCCAAATGGATATTGGAGGCTCTGCGGAAAGTTTTAGGCGCTTGAATTAGACTGTGTTTGATTTCAAGATGATGACTGTACCAGATACCAGAGCGAGCCGTCTCAGTTAAGGTGATATTTTCCGCTTCTAAAAAGTTGCTATACCACAGAGGATACTTCCAACGAAAAATATCATTGACCAATTCCAAATTGCTGCTTTCTTTTAATGGTGATTCGCCATCTAGAAAAACTGAATCTTCAATTCTCAAATTTTGTGCTTTAAATAAAGCCCGTTCGCCACTTAAGACGGCTTGTTTAATTGTTTTCATAGTTAAATCCCTCTTTTATAAATTTCTATAGCTTAAGCCTACTCCTTAAAGCTGACTTTAAGTCAAGGGGATTTTAAAAAAAAATCAATTAATTTTATGGCTATTTTAAAATGCACCTACATCTCGAAGAAGTTTCAGTTAAAGCAATTGGCTAAAATAAAAAAAGTGACAGCATTATTTCTCACTATTGTTTACAACTGCTTAATGAATTTTACATCCCAATAGACGATGGCTTCCTCATAAGTTGCCAAAGTCTGAAGTTTTAAAAGACTGCCTTTAATACGCCCAATTTTGATGCGGGGGACGCCTAACGTCAGCTCCTCATCCGCCAGCGCAATGCCAATACATTGGCTATTTGGAAAATAACTAACATCCCCTACAGAAGAATATTCTTTGACATTTCCAGTTAAATCCATGCAGACTGGATCGGAGAAATAATAGTTTTCCAGCTTATTTTTTTCAAAATAGATTGGTGTCTGCAAACTGCAGCCCTTGACCTTCAAAAGAATCTCTGACTCGATTGCGATTTCAGATAGCGTATCCCCCATCTGAATCATCAGCTTGGATTCTTTAACTTGCCATTTATAAATCATCTTGCTTCCCTCATTTAATTGAACCTTTGCGTATTATTTCCCTCAGTGTAAGGCCTGAAGTGGACTTTAAGTCAAGCAGAAGTTTCTTTTGCTCGCAATTTTTTTAAGATTAACTGGCGAACTGCAAGAATCCATCAATTTTTTGAATTTGGCAATTTCAATTTAAATCCGCCAATATTTCTGACCGTCTTTTGTTCGACCTAAAAAGCCGTACTGAATCAGATAACGGCGGACACTGACAAAGTCTGCAAACATCTGCTGGATAATTTGATTGACTTGGGTCTCGGTATACGTTTTTTCTTCGTTAAACTCGCCAATTAGTTTTTGCAAAAGAATAATCTTACTTTTTTCTTTGCTGGGAATAGTTTCCGCCCAACCCTTTTCATCCAAAAAGTTTTGCAAGACCTTCTGCCGCTCTTTTTCAGAAATATTAAACCGATCATCATAATTGGCACTACTGATTTCTTCTGCTTGCATTTTTTTGTTGCTCCTTTCTAATTGCCCCATAACCGCCAAAAAATATTGGGCCTGACGTTTTTTCTCCTTTAGTTTGAACCGATGATTGCGAATAGTTGAGGTGCTGACCGCTAATTGCTGGGCAATTTCCTCATCCGTTAAGTCGACAGCAAACAAACTTAAAATATTCTTTTGGGTTGCCGAAACTCCAGTAGTCTCTTGGGGCAGATTTAAAACTGCCTTAAGGACACCTCCATGAACTTTTGAAATGTGCTGTTGCATCTGATAGCGGCTCGTGAAAAAACGGCCATCCTCGGCAAAAATTTCTTCTTTTAGATAGCTGGCTCCACAAAACAAACACACCAACTCGCCGCCTTTTTCAAAATAGCCAGCTTCAATAATTTCCGAAGTCAATTGTTGCATACAAAAACCTCCTTTGTTGGTAATTATACAATCAAATTTAAATTTTATCTACAAATAAATAAACAAAGGTAAAATAAAAAGACTGCCGAAGCAATCTTTTATTTTCCTTGGACAACTTTATGAACTTGATAAACTGCGCCAATCAAGCCGGCATTATTTTTTAGTTTGGCCGGTAAAACCTCAGCAAAAGTCTTATCCATCAGAAATTTAATACTTTGATGATTGGTTTCTAAGTCAGTTAAAGAACGTCTCAGATTTTCCATAAATTGCTGGTTCTCGCTAATACCGCCGCCAATCAAAACTACTTCAGGATCAAAACAAGAAATTAAGTTGAGCAGGCCAACGCCTAGATTATGATAAAAATCAGCCATGACCTTGACTGCATTGGCATCCTTTGCTTCCGCCAGCTCCATAATTTTTTCTGAGCTGAAAATCGGTTCAGCGTCGGGCTGTAATTTATTATATTGATTACAAATGCCACCGATAACAGAAGCTGTTTGATTCAAGGAAGCCGCTTCAACATCATTAGCAACAGTCACATCTTTAGTGACCATAAAACCAAATTCACCCGCCATACCATGAGCTCCTCGATAAATTTGGTCATTGATAATAATACCGCCTCCCATGCCAGTGCCTATCACGACGCAAAGGTAATTTATTTTACCTTGAGCATTGCCTACCCATTGCTCAGCAATCGCCGCGGCATTGGCATCATTCTCAACAAAAATTGGCAAGTGAACTCTTTTTTCAATCAATTTTTTTAAATTCACGCCGTACAATTCACGAATCGCTCCGCCGGTAGTCATAAAGCCATCACTTTGAATAATTCCCGGAGCGCTAATTCCAACGCCTTCAACTTGCTCTTCTTTTTGAAAGTTTGTAATGATGGTGGTCAAATCAGTCAAAAGTCCCTCAAGAGAGTGATCAGTCTTAATTTTTCCACTTTTGCTCACCTGTCCCGCAACATTGACTAAACCATATTTAATACTTGTGCCGCCAATATCAATTCCTACATACATTTGCCCATCTCCATTTCAATTTTATCGGTATCTGGTATCTTTACCACTTAATATTTTCAAAGAAAAAAAATATCCTGCTCTCTATCCAGCTTTTGTTTAATAAAATGTACTGATAGCTACTGTCCCTGTTACAAAACTAGTCAAGTCGTTTTACACTGAATCAAGCGAACAAAAAAAACTAATAATAGCCAAAGTTTTTTTCTGATAGTCTTTCAAAAGGAGCGGTTCTTTTCTCTAAAAATTTTTAATTGCTCATTTCATTATAATATAAAGTAAAGGGTTTACAGCATTTTTCTTTCAGGAACATAAAAATTTTGTCGCTATTTTTTCCCGAGATACCTCGCACTTTCCCAGACAAGTTGCAAAATAATTCCCATCGAATCGCCAATCGCTTATACTAGAAAAAAAAGACTTGGAGGTTATTATGGCTACTCCCAAAATTTATCAGATGAGCTTTGCTAGCGTCTATCCTTTATATGTTAAAAAAGTTGAGAGAAAAGAACGGACGGTTGCCGAGTTGCAGGAAATTCTCCAGTGGCTGACTGGTTACACTCCCGCGCAATTACAAGAGCAGATTCAACGGGAAACAACCTTTACTGAATTTTTCGCTGAGGCACCGGAGCTAAACCCTGATCGGCACTTAATCAAAGGGCTGATTTGCGGTGTGCGGGTGGAGGACATTCAAGAACCGCTAATGCAGGAAATCCGCTATTTGGACAAAATGGTTGATGAATTAGCCAAAGGTAAAAAAATGGAAAAAATTCTCCGCTAGACCAAGCAAAACTCCCTAATCAATCTCAGGAAATTGAGCTTGATTAGGGAGTTCTTTTATTTTTATACCTGTTCTAAGTCTAGATAATCCAGCGGCTGACCAAATAAAAATCCCTGTTGATAGACAATTCCATTTTCCAGTAAAAAATCAAAGGTCTGACGATTGTCAATGCCTTCGACAATCAGACGCAACTGATGCTTGACGGCAATTTTTTGCCATGTTTGAGTAATCCAAAAAATTTCGGCAAAGCTCAATTCTTTAAAGGAAAGTAAGGATAACTTGATTGTATCAATGTCTCCTAAGCATTGTGAGACGAGCTCAAAATCATTTAAGCCGCTGCTGACATCATCAAAGGCAATTTGAAAGCCCAAGCCTTTAATTTTTTTGACCGTCTGCACGAGTTTTTTTATTTCCAGCTCCATGTCCGCCACATTTTGATAATAATGCTCCGTCACTTCAACTGTCACATTAGCCACTGAAAACTTGCTAGCCAGTTGCTCTAACATCTCTAAAGTCTCTGGAAAACGCAGCTGTTGTGGGTCTAGATTAAACCCGAAGGCAAAAGTTTTTTCTTCTAAAACCTGGCTGATTTTGGAAAAATACCAGTCCATCAGCTGACGGTTATGCTCTTGCGTGGCAATCAGCTCTTGAAAAACTTGGAAGGGAAATCCGGGATGGCTTTTACTGCGGAGCAAGAGTTCATATTTTAATACTTGCGGCTGACCTTCTTTATTCACTTGGAAAATTGGCTGAAATACAAAATAAAAATCAGCGAGTTCCTCTTCTATATGCAATGCCATTTGCTTTCCCCCTATTTCTAATTCTCTTTTGCTATGTTTAACTCTCGTTCGTTAGTCCAAACGTTTCTTCAATATTGTAAATCCCCGGCTTTAAAGTAAATCCGTACAGTTTTTCGGTCATGGCGTCAAAGGTATAGTGGTCTTCTAAAATTACCAATTGATCATATTGGTTTAATAAATCGATAAAGGCTTGATCATCCAGCACAAAATTTTCCTGACCGGTAACATTAGCGGAAAATAAATAATAAGAGCCAACATAGCCGACTAGATAGCTATCCACATCAGTTTGATCGGTGGAAACGACTAGATATTTTTGCTCGTTCAACATCATTTGATTGCCGGTTACTTCTTGATATTGCGCCGGAATTGAATCCTTAAAGGTGGCATTATTGTACATCATGCCATTATTTTCCGATAAAATCATCAAGGTCGCAAAAAATAGAAAGCCCAAAGAAAAATACTGGTACCACTTTTTTGTCTTCAAAGATTTGAAACTTCTAAAGCTGCGGACAGCAATATTTTGTTCGAAAAATGAATAATCAATTTCCCTGGCTAAAACAAACATCACCAAACCTAACGCAAAAATAACAATACTAGAAGCATAACGCTCAAAGCCCGCCAAGGTCAGGGCTTCATCTGTGGGCATTGAAAAAAGAAACATGCCATAAATTCCAAGATAGTAGCTGATAACAATCACATTCATAATCCCCCAATAACGCAGCAGACTATTTTTGCGATGCAAACGATAACGGATTACTAAAAAAGCTCCAAGAATCAAAAGATTTGCCAATAAAATCCCCTGTGTGGAAGGGGTACTTAAACTTGCGATGGTTTTCAAAAAGACCGAACCAATTTGGCTGATGGTCTGACTGCCCTTTTCGCTAAAAATTTCTTGATACGAGCTGAGACTAACCTCGTGTTTAGACTCAGTAAAGGTCGCCGCTACATGACGGCTCCACACTAAGTAAGGGGCAATCGCCGCAAGCATCGTCAGCAGACTGACACCTACCAGCTGAAATTTATTTTTTCTAAATTTCCACAATAAGACGACACGGGAAAGATAATAAATCAACAGAATTGCAACAAAAAATAGCGCGCTATTTTTCACGATACTCAAGGCTCCACCGATTAAAATCGTGTAGCTAGTCATCTGCACAAACTGCCGCTGCATTTTATAAATGCCAGCAATCCCGGCTAGAGTTAGTAACGGCAAGAGAAAATCCACCAATAAATTATTCATGCGAATCGCAATATTGAAATAATTAAAAACAGCGATAAAGCTGAACATCATCGTGATAATCAGCGTCCGGCTCTCATCTCTAACAATGGCAAAAAAAGCATAGAAGCAGCTGAAGATCAAAATAAATTGCGTCAGTAGCATCACATTATCACCAAAGCAGGCAATCAGTGTTCCAAAATAAACAAACAGAGAGCTGCCCATCGGATAAGAAGTAAAGCTGATAATCGTATCCGCCGCTGTCGGCAGGCGGCCTTCCGCATACAAAAATTTGACGATTGTTGCCCAATGGGAAAAATTATCATAATGAACCAGATGGCTTTGCAATAGCGTATAAGCAAATAATAAAAAGTAAAAAACTAACCAAACTCTTAAAGTATCTAAAGGTGGTAAATGTAAATTTTTTTTGCGCCAGCCTTGAAAAAGATAAACGGCGGCCCGCAAAATTCCAGCGACAAATAACAGATAGCCGGCAATTGCTAACAGGCTCAGGTAAGCGGCCAAATATAAGACCCAAATAATTGCCGCGATCCCAGCTAGCCAGCTAACTTTGGCATTGAATTTTAAGTCTTCTCGAAAAAAAATCGCCCAGCCATAAAGGGCAACTATTAATACACTAATACGCAAAACTGTTAGTATCACTTTCGTCACCCTTTTCTACCCACTTGTGGATTAATTTTTTAAACGACACTGTTTGAATGATGTCACTGAGATTAGCCACTCGATAGCGGTAATCCCCTTGGTCTGTCTGCCCTAAAAATTCTAAATCAAAGGGCACTTCATCAATCTGCAATTGAATGTTTTGTAGTTCCTTCAAATTCTCAGCCGCCGCAAAACTGATTGTCTGATAATCAAAATCCCGCAAAAGCACATCAAAATCGGTCAGCTGTATCACTTGATTTAAAGGAATCGTCGGCTGTGCACTAGCAGCCGGTCTTTTTTTGCCGACGTGTTGCAGTCGTTCTTTTAGATTGGCGAAAAACAAATCAAAGGGCGTTACCCACGGATCACGAAATTGCGGCAAGCTGCGATTAAATCCATGATAAATAATTTGCAGATAGACCAGATAAACGGCCTCTGTCATCTCAGATAAAGCAACACCGTAGACCCAATCCTCTTCTTCACGGTAGACTCGGACTATTTTTCCAGTCAGCTCCGTTTGATAATCGCCTTTTTTTATCGAAAAATTTAGCAGTGCATCTTCTGGAAAATAAAGGGGTGCAGTGCTGACAAAGGACAAACCATCCTCAGAAATATTTTTAGTCTTCAACTCATAGGATTGACCTTGGTAGTTGACAGTCACCTGATTTTCAGCTAGGAAGTGCTCATTTTTACGATAAATCGGCCGTCCTAAATAAAATAAAACTGAAAATGTTAAGTTAAACAAATGGGTCAGCAGCCAAAACGTAATTACAGCTCCGTAGAAAATTTCAGAACCATATTTACCATAGTTAAAACTAACTAATCCCACGACTGTCAGCACCCACAAAATCAAATGGGGCAACACATAGAGGTAATCTCGTTTTGATTGCTTGGCATTTTTATTAGTCACTTTAAATTTCGTTTCCTTGATGCCGATGGTTTGTAAAAAAATCGGCAAAATTAGAAACGGCGCAAAAATGGTTTCCTGAACTTCCCCCCAACGCTGGGTGCGGATGTCGCTGGATAAATCCTGCATCGCCAAATGTAAAAAATAATAGCTAGGTAGCCAAAACAGTAATAGATTCCAAAAGTTTGTGTCCACGACCATCACACCGAAAACAGTAAAGAGAATCGGCGCTAGAATATAGAGCAGCCGACGGAAAAAAGACCACCAGTACAAAAAACCATTTAGATAAACCAATTTTTGCTGCAACGTCAAATTTTTATTGGTTAAAATATGCAGATTGCGCACACTTTGGACAACACCCCGGCCCCAACGAATCCGTTGTTTTAAAACACTGGGAATATCTGTCGGCGTTAAGCCGCTAGCCATCGGTTCCAAGGTAGAAATATTTTTATAGCCCTTTGTATTAATTAAGGCGCCTAATTCAAAATCCTCGGTAATCGTATCAGTAGGAAAACCCCCGACTGCTTCAATCGCTTCTCTGGCAATCACTGTGTTTGAGCCGGTGTAAATCGCCGCATCATGGGCATTATTTAAAATATTGACCTCTCTGGAAAAGAAATCCTGCTCATTAGGAATCGAAGCCTCGGAAAATAAATTGAATTGAAATAAATCAGCGTTGTAAAAGCTTTGCGGTGTCTGGACAAGCCCGATTGGTTTAATTTGCTCATCTTCAGCCCGCTCTTTTGCATTGCCAACAAAATAAGGCACTGTCTCCATTAAAAAATCTGAATAGGGAATCATGTCTGCATCGAAGGTGGCAACTAAAGGTGACGTTGTATGGGCCAAAGCATTGTTGAGATTACCGGATTTAGCATGTTTATTATTTTCTAAACCTAAATAGCCAACGTCAAATTTTTCCGCCAACTCCTTGACCTCAGGGCGATTGGTATCGTCTGAAAAATAAATATGGACTTTCCTTTTATCTGGATAATGCATGTTGACTGCGGCATTGACCGTTTTTAAAAGTAACGGTACCTCTTCATTATGAGTGGCAATCAAAACATCAACATGGGGATATTCTGTAGCCGCAATCTCCGGTTTTTCAATTTGCTTGGCTTTATTTTTGCTCCAAATCAAAATCACAGCGGTAAAATTGGAAATAATTTCACTAAACCAGAGCAAAATACCAAAAATAAGGGCAAATAATGAACCACCGAAGGGCAGCGTATAAACACCCCGCCAAACCAAATAAATAATAGAAAAGAAAAAGGCTAGGATGTAAATCAGCTTTCTAGGAATTTTATACTTCGACATGGAGTCACCCTCTAAAAATATATTTTTTTTGAATCTGATAGCTGAGGAAAAAGAGGAGACTGTCCACGACAATTTTCAAAATAACTGTGCTGTTGACTCCTAATAATAAATGCAACAGATAGACAATCAAAGCAGAGGTCACAATCTGAATAGCCACTAAGCTAAAATATTTCACCAGACTGTAAGAACTATCTTCATTGAATACCAATTCCCGATTAACAAAATAATTGAAAATCGCTGAAATAACTCGAGCACCAATCGAAGCCAACAAAATTGCTGACAGCGTTAGATTCGTTAGTAACTGAATCAAAATTGCATAGGCAACCACGTCGACTAAAAATGAAGCGACTGAGGAGAGCAGGTATTTGAAAAAAATTCCGTAAATCGCCACTGAATCGGCAATCACGCGAAAATGCGAAGAAGCATTTTCCTCAAGATAGATCGTCGAAATCGGCTGGGTTAAAAGCGGCCACTGATTATTCTTGGTTGCAATCAGCATATTGGTTTCATACTCAAAACGTTCTCCTGCCACCTGCTCAAAATCCGCCATCATACTTACAGGAATCACTCGTAAGCCGGTCTGCGTGTCTTCTATATTAATTCCCGTCGTAAAGCGCAAAATATTTCGAGTCAAAATATTGCCAAATTTACTTCTAAAGGGAACCTCTTTTCCAAAACTGCGGGTACCTAACACCAAGGCATCTGGATTTTCTTCCGCAAATGCAACACATTTCATCATATCTTCATAGCTGTGCTGACCATCTGAATCAATTGTCACCATCTGCTTTGAGTCGGGATAGTCGGCTTGAATAACTGCCATCGCTTTCTTGAGAGCGGCTCCCTTCCCCTGATTTTCTGAAAAATTAATCAAGTTAGCCTGATAATCCGCCACCGCCTCTTGAAAAATCGGCTGATAGTCCGGTCCGCTGCCATCATTAATAATTAAGATGGGCAGTTGATGATTATGTTGACGAATATTTTTTAAAAGTTGAATTAATTTGCCGTCTGGTTCCAATGACGGAATCACAACAACTGTCTCTGCTGCATTCATTTGTCTCACTCCTTTTGATTCACTACAAAATTATTAATAGACAATTTGTAAAAAAATTTTGTCTACGCAATAACAATTTGATTGCGGCCTGAGTTTTTCGCCGTATATAAAGCGCCATCGGCTCGAGCTAACGTCCGATTGATTTCTTCAAGGATTCCTTGATGGGCAACTCCCATTGAAGCTGTCACTTTTAACTTCTCTGTCATTCCGTAATCAATTTCTAAGAGCGCCAGCTGCTGATAAATTTTATTGGCGAATTCAAAGGCGCCAAAATCACGATTATCTGATATCAGGACAACAAACTCCTCGCCCCCAACTCGATAAAAGCTAGCCTGAGGATTTGCTAACCCTAAAAATACTTGGGCAACCTCCTTTAGCACAAGATCGCCAACGTGATGCCCATACGTATCATTAAAGTATTTAAAATGATCGATATCCAGCATAATCATCGAACAACGCTTTCCCTGTTTTTCAAATTGGCTACTGTCTTTTTGAAACTTACGAACATTCCCCAGCTGCGTCAATTCATCAATATTGACTAGAGTGAATACTTTTTCAACATCCTCATAAACAAAATAAAGTAAAATAGTCAGGCCGGAACCTAAAGCCAACAAGATAGCATTGATTGCTAGCATTTCCTGCAGCTCGTCTAATAAAATTCCCGTGGGAACTAGCACAACTAAAATTGTATAAGTTTGTAGCCATAACAATTGTCCCAAATCATCCAAATGCTTCATTAAAAATTTTAATACCAGCGGCATCGTCAAAATTAAAAAGAAGGCGACACCGATATTGATCCAAGCTGCGCTACTCGCATCGAATAAAAAGCGAGCCAAGGCGACTAAAAAAATGGTCGGCAGTGAAATTCTCCAACCGAGATATTTTAAAGCTAAGGCAAACAGTAGAAAGCGAAAATCAACCCGTACATTAATCAACACATTAGAAAATTGCATCAGCAAAATTCCCACCAATGTTTCAAGTAAAATAAAAAAGACTCTTTTCTTTAATGACGAATATCCCCGTGCTTCAAATTCACTATTTAAGCGAAAAATCAAATAAATATTTAAAATAATAATGCCTACATTCGCAAAAATATTGAGTAACACCAGCATCTCCTCCTTTTTTTTTATTGATTTTGGCGAATTCGCTCATAATCAGCCGAATTATCATTTAACTATTGAATAAAATCCAATAATATAACTAACATAAATTTTAAATGCGTTTTTTTATCAAAAGGAAATAATTTTTTTGTTAAAATTAATTTTAGATAAGATTACCATGATAACTATTACCCAGCAATTTTAAAAACTCAAAATGGCATTCATTTTTTTTATGATTTGCATCTTTTTTGAAAGATTAAAATAACACGATATATTGAAATCGTTTTCTTTATATTAAAAGTCTGTTTCCATAGGCAAATTAGCCTGATGGTCAGAGACAATCAGCAACCATCTCGCTATCTTTTAATCGCTTTAACACCCAAAAAAAATTTATATTTATAAATGAAAATTTTAATGCTCTTTACAGACTCGTTTCAAAATTATGCGTGAGTACAAGCTTTTTATTAACCTTTTCTTCAGAAAAATCTTTTCAATAGTAGCTATGGACTCAGTTTCTGAACGCAAAAAAAGCCCTGCAGGTGGAGACTCTTTAAACGTTACACTTTCGCAACCTTTAAAAAAGCTCCCACAATACTAGGGCTTTGTATATAAATGAAATAACTTAGAGTCATGTCTCTTTTAACTCCAAATGTCCCGCAAGCTGACCTGCTTTTACTTCAAAGCTGACCTGCTGGATAATTTCCCTTCAACCAATTGTTTTAGAGAGCTTCTCCGTTTTTAGAACGTTGGTCATGCCTGCTGGCTCCCTTCATAAAATTTCTCTAAGCAAAAATATGACACTATCGCCATTAAAATGACTTGAACTGCATCATAGATAAAAATCAAACCATCATTTGTATTTAACGTAGAGATGCCTATATCAAAGCCAAATTCTGTTGTTCCCCTGTAGATACTCGGCATTCCCGGCAGCAAACTGGTTAATGTGACGATTACTGAAAATAAAAGTACAATCAATAAAAATCTGATAGCCTTTTTGCCACGACGAGGCCAAAAATCTGTAATACTTTTAGAGACTAATCCAATCGATTGAACCATCATTGTAACCCCTAAAAAGAGGTCCACCGCCATAATAAATACGTAAATCATCGTGTCAATACTTGGTAGACTGATAATTCCACTGACACTACCAACTCCATACCAAGCAAGATACGTCACGACGCTCCAGCCTAAAAAACCGAACAGACCAAACAAAACATTGCCAAGCAAAAATTTCAAATTGCTGATTGGTAAAAGGCGCAAACGAGCCTTGCCCCACGCTTTAAAGATTTCTTCGTTCTCGAAAGCCAGAAAATAAACGATTGGCATCACTAAATAAATAGGATATGTTGCGACGTCTAATCCATACCGAAGGGGATCAAATTCATTTCTTTGAAATTGGAACCAGGCAAAACCTGCAACCAGTACCAATACAATTCCTGTCAAACTATATCTTTTCTTTCTCTCAAGCAAAAGCTGCTGCCAAAGTGTAATCATCGCATTTCCCCCTCAATATAGTGGCCAATTAAATAAACAGAACCGACCAAAGAAATAGCCAAAAACAATAGATAAACTAGTAGCAAGCCAATCGCTGAAAGCTCTGGTAAAATCGTATTGCCTAAAAGGCCTAATAGAGCCCAAATCATTACACCCAAAATCAGCAGTTTGACCAGCGAACCAAGCTTGCTACTTCCCTGCCAGATTGAATTAACTAATAAAAATAGAAATAGCATCATTAAATAAAAACCAAAAACAATTAACCAAACTCTTGGCCCCGCTATTTCAAGATTGGGTATCAAGAAACTTTGGTAGACAATTAAATGACTAAATCCCATTAAGAAAACTAATAATCCAACCAAAAGGAAAAAATTAATCACTGTTAAAGCCACATTGATGACATATAACTTGATAGCAGAAGCAGCTAATAGCCGAACTTTGCGATCAGAAAAAAATTGAAAAAAACGCCGTCCATCATAAAACAAAAATTGTGACATCATCAAGACAATCAAAACGATTGAAGTAGCAGTTAAAAACTGCCCATTAGAATGATAATATCCCCACAAATTGGCAATAAAATAAACAATAGCAGCAATGACACCAGTCCCATAGAGGCTGGCTATTTGCTTATTGAGTAAAAAGCTTAACCATTTCATCAGCCCAGCACCTCCCGATACAAACTTTCCAAACCAAGTCCCCGTTCTTCCCGCAATTTTTCAATGCTTTGGTGTAAAACAATTTCCTGATCCTTTAAAATCATCACTTCATCGACAATATTTTCAATTTCTGCCATTTGATGGGTGGTAATTAACAGCAAGCTGTCCTCTTCAAACCAGCGTAGTAAAGATTGAATGATTTTTTCACGGGTTAATAAATCAATTCCACTCAAAGGTTCGTCTAATAAATAGATGGCGGCCTTGCAGGCTAAGGTAGCAACTAAGGCGACTTTTTCCTGCTGTCCCTTTGATAGTGTTTTGAGTTTAGCGTTGACATCCAGCTCCATAAAAACTATTAAATCCTGAGCTCTCTTTTCTGAATAGTCCGCATAGAAGCGGCGATAAAAATCTAAAACCTGTTTAACGGTAAATTCTTTTGAAAAATCTTTTAAATCAACTAAAAAAGCGACTTGATTTTTGGTTTTATAAGAAAGCTCCGCATTATCAACGGTAATCTTTCCCTTCCAATTAAGGGCTAAGCCGGAAAGCAAACGCATAATCGTCGTTTTTCCTGAACCATTTTCCCCCAACAGGGCAATGATTCGACCTTTTTCTAAATTGAAATTCAAATTTTTAAAAATTTCTTTGCCACCCTTGCGATAGCTGACTTGTTGCACCTCAACAAAACTCATTTGCTTTCCTCCTCAATAAACCTCTGCATTTTTTCCAGCGCCTCCGCTGCGGTAAAACCTAATTGCTCCATTTGTGACAAATAATCGGTAATCACTTGAGTAATTTTTTGTTGATTTAAGTTCGTTAATACCCATTGATCTTCAGTAACAAAACGTCCTTTGCCCCGCTCAGAAAATAAAATCCCCATCCGTTCTAATTCTTGTAACGAGCGTTGCACTGTATTGGGATTAGTCGACATTTCAACGGCCATTTCCCGCACCGCCATAACTTTTTCCCCCGGCTGCAATTTACCAGTAATGATTTGTTGAATTATTTCATCCATGATTTGCAAATAAATTGGACGGTCCTCGATAAAATTCACAACTTCGCCCCCTAACAAACTAGTGTACTAACACAATAATACACTATGACAATTTTTTGTCAATCCTTTTAAATAAATAATTTTTTTGCTTTCTACCAATGCAGACAAAAAAACCGTTAAAATTATTCCACGGGAATAATTTTAACGGTTTTAATTTCGGTTTTATTGAACAGCTTCGCTAACACTTTTCGCGACAACTTTAGCAACATTTTCGTTAAAAGCATCTGGAATGATATAGGTTGTGGTCAACTCTTCTGGTTTGACTAAACTAGCAATCCCCTTGGCTGCGGCAACTTTCATCTCCATAGTAATCTTAGTAGCTCGTGCGTCCATCGCTCCACGGAAAATCCCTGGAAAAGCGAGCACGTTGTTAATCTGATTTGGAAAATCACTGCGGCCAGTCCCGACAACATAAGCACCAGCAGCTAATGCTTCATCTGGGAAAATTTCCGGTGTCGGATTAGCCATCGCAAAGATAATTGGTTGAGCTGCCATTTCAGAAATCCACTCTGCTTTTAAAGCCCCCGGCGCTGAAACCCCAACAAAAACGTCCGCATCTTTTAAGGCCACAGACAAATCACCTGACAAGTGTTCCAGGTTAGTCACTTTCGCAATCTCTTGATGATATGGATTATAGTCGGCATCTTCATTTTCATTTAAAATGCCGAAGCGGTCCACCACGACGACATGTTTAACATCGGCTGCCATAAAGGTGCGGGTAATTGATAGACCAGCTGAACCGCCGCCGTTAACCACCACTTTGATGTCATCAATTTTCTTATCCACCAACTTTAAAGCATTGTATAAAGCGGCTAAGACGACAATTCCAGTGCCATGCTGATCATCATGAAAAACCGGAATATCCAACTCTTCAATCAAACGCTGTTCAATTTCAAAACAACGGGGAGCACTGATGTCTTCTAAATTAATTCCGCCAAAAGTTGGCGCAATTAATTTAACGGTCTGAATAATTTCTTCCACATCTTTAGTATCTAAAACGATTGGAATCGAGTCCACGTCGGCAAAGCGTTTGAACAATGCGGCCTTGCCTTCCATGACGGGCATCGCCGCTTCTGGACCGATATCGCCTAATCCTAAAACGGCCGTGCCATCGCTAACCACCGCTACGGTATTTTTTTTCGTTGTCAGCTCGTAGGCCAGCTCACGATTTTCAGCAATTGCCGAGGAAACAGCGGCTACTCCCGGTGTATAAGCGATACTTAAATCTTCTTTGTTGTTGATGGTAACCTTAGGCACCACTTCTAGCTTGCCGCCATTTTTTTTAGCCTGTTCTAAGGCCATTTCCTTCACATCTTTTTTTATTGTTTGTGTCATTTCAATTTCCTCCAAAATGGTTTTTTTTCAAAATTTTTAATTAGCCGCTTAAAAAATCATCCGTAAAATTGCGGTCATAGAAATAACGGTGATGGCACCACCTAAACGAGTAGCAACTTGCGCAAAAGGCATTAAGTTCATCCGATTAGCTGTACTTAAAATCGCAACATCCCCAGTTCCTCCCATACCGCTTTGACAGGCTGAAATAATTGCCGCTTCAACAGGATTCATATTCATAAAACGGGAAACAAAAAAGCCAGTGACAATTACCGTGAAAACGACGCTGATGACAATGATAAAATACTGCCAAGTCAAGGCGCCGACCACATCCTTCAGAGGAATATACAACAATCCTAAACCAGCCATCAAAGGAAACGTGAAATTACCTGAAATAAACTTATACAACATCTTCGAACCTTTTTGGGTATCTACAGGTACTATATTAACATATTTTAACAAAGCTGCTGCGACAATCATCAAAACCGGTCCCGGAAAACCAGTTAAATGTTCCAAAAGACCGCCAAGAATAAATAACGTACAGGCAGTCAGAACACCTGCTCCCATTTTTTTAATATCAATCGGATCATCGGTTTCGTCCAAGGCGTCACTTAAATCATCTTTGTTCTTTTTATTAAAGCGTAACAGCTGACCTTGACCAGAGAGCTCAGGTCTTTTTTCTCCTAAGCGACTTAAGAGAGCCGTACACATGATTGCAAAAAAGTTACCAATAATTGTCGCCGGAATTAATTGCGCCACCAGCTGTTCACTCGCAATGCCCGTGATTGCGCTATACCCAAGAGAAAGCGGCAAAATTCCTTCACCAATCCCGCCAGCTAAAACCGGAGTGACGATGAAAAACAACGTGTGCTGCCAGTCCATCCCTAAAAGAACGCCTACTAAAGTGCCAACACCCATCGCCGCTATCATGCCAATTAGCATTGGGATAATCATGCGCATTAATCCCTGCACTAAAATTTTACGATTCATGCCTAGAATACTGCCGCAAACTAGACAAGCGATGTAAAAATATAAGAAGTTAGCTTCCCGCATTAAAATATTGGCGCTGTCTAATACGTTTTGATTTACAAAATTGAAAAAAACTAAAATTGAAGGAACAAGTAAAGAAAAAATTGCTGGACCGCCAAAGTTTTTAATGATTGGAATATTGCCGCCAATTGTGCCCAATAGCCAGCCTAAAGTTAAAATTACGGCAAAACCGCCAAGCATATTAACTGGCAATTGCTGTAGCAAAGCCGTTGCGAAGATGACTGCCGATAGAGCGCAGTAAACTGGTAGTGAGACAGAACCAACTTGAATTTTCTGCCACCATTTTTTCTCAACAAGCGATTTTTGGCTGATGCTAGTTTGTTGTAATTTTGTTTCCATTTTCTTTCCTCCTAATTTGCTTTTCTTAAATCTGTTTGACTTAACTGATAGGTTAGCCACTTTTGATTGCTAGAATTTGATTAACTTTTCAACTCTGCCCTCAAAAATGTAAGCTCTTTCTGATAGCCTTATCATAATCGGCAGGGCTTGAAAAAAACACTTTATTTAATTAACTTAACTAAATGAAACTTATTTAATTGATATGGTATAATTTCCCGGAGAGCGCTAATTTCACAAACAAATCGGAATACAGAAAACAACTAATTATGTTTCTCAACATTAGCAAGGAGACAAGCTAATCAAAATTTTTCAAAAGGTTATGTAAGAAAAACAATTAAGAAAAAAAGGATAACTACTATAAAATTACAATTTCGGTGCGTCATATTTAAAAAAATGTACCTGTCAGTCCCACTGACCCATGAAGCCAAGCTATTCATTAAAAATGGGCTTCAGATATTATCTTAGTTAAAGTTTGGCTGTACCATGCCGCTTTAAAAAGTTTTTTTGCTTTAGACTTGAAAAAATACCAGCGACAGCAGATAGAAAGGAGTCAAGATGAAAAAGGGAATTCGCTTATGGACTTTATTAGCTACAATCTTTATTGCAACTTTACTGTGCACCCTGACACTTTTTTATCTGCTGACCCTTTTGCAGCAAAATCGTGAGGTGCAACAAAACGAAGAAAATCTTTTGTTAGCAACTGGTCGAATGCTGGCCAAAGAACCACAAGTCATTGAAGCTTTACAAGCTGATGCCTCTTCTACTGAATTACAGGATTTAACACTACGAATTAGTCAATCCTATGAACTGGATTTTGCAGTGATTATGGATATGCAGGGAATTCGTTTAACTCATCCTGATGAAACTCAGATTGGCCAGCCCTTTATCGGTGGCGACGAGTCCCCCGCCTTAGCGGGAAATGAACATCTATCAACTAGTGAAGGCAGCTTAGGTGAAAGCCTGCGGGGATTTGTTCCTGTTTTTGCCGAAGATGGTCAGCAGATTGGAGTCGTTGCCTTGGGGATTACCCTAACCAATTTGTCGACCTTAGTTGAAAATTCTCAGCAAAATTATACAACGGCGTTAGTCGCCAGTGTTGCCTTGGGGCTGTTAATCTCATTTATCGTGGCCTACTACTTAAAAAATCAGCTGCATAATTTGGAACCAAAAGAAATTTCTCGATTATTAGAAGAACGAAATGCTATGCTGAATGAAACGGAAAATGTCGTGTTGGTCATCGACATGCAAAAAAAGATTTTGTTGGCGAACAATCAAGCCCAGCAGATGTATCAGCTTCAGAAAAAAACTGAGTCAGTGTTAGTTGGCCAGATGCTTTCTGTTATCATTTACCATCTGGATAAGCTCAATTTCCAACAAAAAACAAAGCAGCTTTATCAACAAGAAGGGGAAGATTTCTTCTTTTCAGTGGCGCCAATTATAGTTGGGCGCCAAGTTGGTTATATTGTTTTTTTGGAAAACACAACGGAAACTTTATTTTTAGCCGACCAATTATCTAACACCAGTCGTTATGCTTTGGCATTGCAAAGCCAATCCCACGAATTTATGAATAAGCTGCATGTGATTTATGGCCTTGCGGATTTAGGTGCCCATCAGGAATTAAATGACTATCTAACGGATATTATTCAACCGGAGCGGGAGCTGACCCATCGTTTGGCCCTTTTGGTACAAAATCCAATTTTCGCGGCCTTTTTATTGGGAGAGCGCCAAGCTTTTTCAGAAAAAAATTGCCAACTGTGGATTGAAGTTACCCCGGAAATCCCTAGCAATGCTCATACCTTTGAAACCGACACAATTTTGAATATTTACCGTTATCTGCATCATTTCTTTTCTGAACAGCAGATGCCAGATGAGATGCTGCTTCAATTAACTTATCAACAGCAAACTTTGACCAGCGAATATGCTTTAGTGGCGGATGAAGTATTTGTCAAAGCCTTGGAAAATGCTTTGCAGGCCCCCTTCTTTGTCCGCTTATTGAAGGATAGTCACGGAAATATTCAGTGGGACTATCAGCAACAATGGCTGCAACTAAAAATTACAACTTTATATCGAGGTGAAAAGGATGACCAGCATTTTAATTTTAGAAGATGATCCGATGGTGCAATTTATTCATAAAAGCTATTTAGAAAAAATTGATGCCACAGCTGAGGTCACTGTCAGCTTGAATGCTAAAGCTGCTGAAAACATCCTTGCTGAAAAAGAAATTGATTTAGTGCTCTTGGATATTCATTTGGGCCAGGAAAATGGCTTAACCGTGTTAAGAGAATTGCGCCATCAACATTTTGCCGGCGAAGTAATTTTGATCAGTGCGGCTACCGAAGTTCACTACATCAAAGAGGCTAGCCATCTAGGAATTTTAGATTATCTGATTAAGCCCTTTACCTTTGAGCGTTTTCAAGAGAGCTATCTGCGTTTTTTAGAAAAACGTCAGCTGCTAACTACAGACACACTGCCACAAACAAAAGTCGATGCGTTGTTTCAAACAGCTTCGGCAAAAACAAAAATCACGGCAACACCTGAACCCTTTGAATTAGAAAAAGGCTTAACGGAAGCAACTTTAGGACTGATTTTTGCAGCTATGCGCCAATTCGATGGCGCCTTTACTATCTTAGAGCTCTCCGAAAAAATCGGGCTTTCCCATGTTTCCGTAAGAAAGTATGTGCAGTTTTTAGAAAGCCAGCAAATCATTAAATCAGAAACCATTTATCGAAAAATTGGCCGGCCCTATCAAGTTTTTCAGCTCATTAAAACAACTAGCCCCTTCATGACTTATTTGGAAGGCTTGACGAAGGATTAGTGAGGAAATTTTTTTCTTTGATTTTTAAACGAACTTTAAAAATTACAGTGTGAGTTTTAGCGCTTTCTTGCTACAATAGAACAAAAGAGATTTTTGAGGAGGAACTCTATGATTAAACAAATCGTTTTTGATTTAGGGAATGTTTTAGTGAAATTTCAACCAACAGAATTCATTAAAAGTTACACCCAAGATGCTGAGGTAGAAAAATTTCTTTTGCAAAATATTTTTCAGGCACCGGAATGGATTGCTTTTGATCGGGGTACGATTACAAAAGCTGAGATTCAACGAAAACTGATTGCTAAACGACCGGATTTAAAAGAAATTATTACCGAAGTATTAGCTAACTGGTACCATGAAATCAAACCTTTTTCAGAGATGGCGACCGTCGTTTCTGCTTTACAGAAGCAGGGCTATCCAACTTACCTTTTATCCAATGCGCCAACGGACATTTACGAGATACTTAAAACAATTCCTGCTTTAGAAAACATGTCCGGCCTTTTTATTTCCGCCGACTGGAAAACAATTAAGCCGGAAAAAGAAATTTATCGTTGTTTTTGCAGTCATTTTGGCTTAGTTCCTAGAGAATGTCTGTTTATTGACGATTTAGCCCCCAATGTCGAAGCCGCTCAGCAATCTGGTATGGAAAGTATTGTCTTTCGGCAAGATGTTCAGCAGCTAAAAGCTGAATTGGCGACCTTTGATATCATTATTTAACAAAAAAAGACTTTAGCCTGAAGCTGGTCATTACTGACTAAACTTCTAGCTAAAGTCTTTTTTATTCATCCGCTTTATCCTTCAGCTGACTAAAATACTGGCGGATTTTTTTCGGTAGTGGAATCACACTGCCAATATTTTCCAGCAGTGATAAGCCCTCGTTGGCAAGGTAAAACATAATTGTCATCTCACGAAAAGGTAGAGTCTGCCCCAAAAGCTTCTCCAGCTCAACTGAAATCATAATCATCAATAGAGTTAAACTTTTTTTCA
Source organism: Enterococcus sp. HY326 (assembly GCF_026157065.1). Lineage (GTDB taxonomy): Bacteria > Bacillota > Bacilli > Lactobacillales > Enterococcaceae > HY326. The sequence continues at coordinate 52,266 of NZ_JANLGQ010000002.1, read as the reverse complement.
CTAAGCCTTGAAAGCCAATTTTACTATTAAGAACTTTGTGATAACCCGCCTGAAAAATGCCCGATATATAATCAGCAATCATAAAGAAAAATAAGCTTTGTAACAGCTGATCCACCCCGCCTAATAAATCTGCCAAGCTGCCTCCCACAAATGCCAGCCACCAAACTACCCCAGAAAAATATCGTTTCATCTTGACCACTCCTTGTGTTTATTTGATAAAACTTGTCTATAATAAACACAACTTGAGCCGCTAAAAAATCAACACCTAAAAAAAATAATTTGGCTAGTTATTGCTCTAAAGGCTGAGGCCTTCTTTTAATATCCATTCCTAGATACTGATAGGTCCGCAATTTTTGATTTTCCTCAACCTCTTTGATTTTAAAGTAAAAAATATGCTCCTGACTATCGACTGTCATATAGGCTGGAATCCGAAATTGCGTAATCTCGCGATGATTCATCAAGTATAGCAATTCCTCCTGCAGGGCAAAAAAAGGAATATCGGTAACAACAAAATTCAGAAAATCCTTGATTAATCGCTCGGAATTTTTTGTGTGGTATTCAAACTCGGCATCCTCCACATTCAACGTCATGAAACATCACTCCACTTTAAATTGCTGATTAAGCTGGCATGATAAATTGAATCATGTTGAACGAACTGAACATCCCCCTCTAAGGAACCTAAAAAGATTGTTGTTTCATCCATCCCTTCAATTGTCCCAGTTAAATCAGGAAATGCTTGTCCTTGTTCATCTAAAGTGCTTAATTGCAAAGTGACTAGCTGATGGTCAAAAAAGGCAGTTTCTAAAACTTCAGAAATTTCTAAGTCAGTCATTTGCTGCTGATGTTGCCAAGTTGTCTCACGAGTTTGCTTTTCCTTGCCCATTTCAGCTGTATGCTCACTTAAATAAAAGCCCAACCATTTTGCCATCCCCCGATCTTGATACTCTCGAATCCAAGGATCTTGATGATAACTCATAAATGCTTCTCCCATTCTAACCACCTCCAAAATAGAAAATTAGCAGTCCATTGGCATAAAAAAAATTCTGTAAAACCGTTCAAAATCATCATCACTCTTATTCAATAAGTTTGAATAGAATTGCAATTATTTAATGTTTAATTATGTAAACTGAATGTTGCCAGCTTCGCTTTAGCCAACTTGAATTAAAATAAAATTAACTGACTCAGCTAAAAATTTTGCAGCCTGCTTATAATCCATCTAAACCACCCGCACCGCCACCGCCATCGTGTCCCCCTACCAAGTGGCTGCGGGGCAAGCTGCGGCCATGCTCCAAGGTTGAGCTGGCTCGCACAATCGAAACAAATCCGTATTTCTCTCTAATCCGATCCATCACCAAATCGATTTTTTCATCTTTAATCTGCTCTTCAGGATCCTCAAATAAATTCAACTGACTACCGCTATCATAGTGCAAATCAGAATAAGTTACCCCTAAGTGCCGCACCAAGTCGCCATTGTAAAATTTATGGAACAGATACAACAAATGTTTAGTTAATTCATCAGTATTATCAGTGGGCGTGATTTTAACTTGGCGGCTAAAGCCTTTATCCGTCTCCGCTTTAGAGTAGCCAACATATAACGAAACAACGCCCGCCTTAGCCTGATGGCGCCGTAAACGAATCGCCACCTGCTCGGCCATTTCCCGCACCAATAATGGCATCTCTTCCCCCAAGTAATCCCTTGGCAATACTTGACTATTGCCGAGATTTTTCGACTTCGGCTGATAGACATTTTGCAATTTGCTGCGGTCAATTCCATTGGCATGATGATAGAGCTGCAAACCCATAATGCCAAATTTTTCTTTAAGTTTATAGGGACTGGCGTGGGCCAATTCTTTTATACTGGTAATCCCCATCTCCATCAAATTGCGCTTCATGCGACTACCAATGCCCCAAAAATCACTCATATCGACAATCTTCCAAACCTTTTCGGCAACATTTTGATAATTCCACAAAGCCCGCATCTGTGGCTGCTTCTTGGCTTCATTATCCAATGCCAGTTTAGCCAACAGCGGATTACTGTTAGACATGCCAATAGTTGAAAAAATTCCTGTCTCACGAATAATATCCTCTTGAATTTTTTGACTGACATGGTCAAGTTTTTCTGCTCGTGACTGATTACCGGGAACAAAATAATTTAGACTGCGGGAAAGATCAACAATCCCCTCATCGATGGAATACCACATGATGTCCTCATCCGCGGCATATTGGCGAACAACATTTTGAATTTTCAAGTTTTCCGCAATATAATAGCGCATCCGCGGTGGCGCAATAATCAACCGCTCCATTGCGGGGTTCTCTTCAACCGTTGGCAACTCAAAAATCCGCGTCACATTCGTAATTCCCAGTAGCTCTTTGGCCTTGGGACTACTGGCCAAAACTAATCCTGAGGTGTTATCCGCATGACTCATCACAATCAGCAAGTCCTTTAACGGATGGCGGCCTCTCGCAACTATTTCGCAACTAGCATAAAAAGATTTCATATCAATAAAGGCATAATCCCCTGTTGGTTCCAATTCATAACGAAAATTCATCCTGCTCACCTCAAACAAAAAACAAACGTATGTTCGTGTTTATTTTACTCCGCTAATTGTGAAGGTGTCAAGGAAATAAAAAATTATCTAAGCTGGCGGAATGATGGCTTATGGTACGAAGATTTCTAGATTTTTAATCTCGTTTAAAATCTACATAATCTTTGCTATAACGCCAAAAAATTTATAGCCTCTACGATTAGTTAATCAAATAATTTTATATGATTCAGATTTCTATCATCTTTTACAGATGTTTTTTTAGGTTATTCTATGTTCCAATATTTAAATAGTTGATAAAAATTTAGAACTTAAAAAGACTGATACTTTTAAAAAATTACAAAAGTACCAATCTCTTTTCTACTTTGATTTATTCAACAATATACAATACTGCTTGCCAAGTTAATTGAGACCGATTTGAATTGGTTCACAAAGCAGCTATTATCTTATGCTTTCCATTGCATCTAAAGGCAATAAGCGGATTGATGTTTTTCCGAGAATTTGACTCTTCTCAACAACACCATAATTTCGACTATCCAAACTGTACTCACGATTATCGCCCAGTACAAAATAGCTATCTTCAGGAATTTCCGTCTCGCCAATAATATCAACAAGGCGAAAGTCTTCCGTAAATAGGCTGCCATTATTATGAGCATTATTGATTTCATCAACAATAAATCGCTCGATAATTGGTTCATCATTAATATAAAGCGTATCATCTTGATAATTTAAAGTTTCCCCAGGCAAACCAACGACTCGCCGTATCAGCGTCTGAGTTCCCTGGCGATAGACAATTAGATCAAAGCGTTGGATTTCAGCTTGTTTTTGCAGCAAAACGACATCGCCATTGCGCACTGTCGGAACCATGCCAAAACCCGAAATTTTACTAAAGGAAAAAAAGAGGGACCCTATTCCTAAAAAAAGAACAAAGGCTATCAAAAGACTAAGCCCTAAATATAAGCTATTTTGTTTAATCTGTTTGATTTGTTTTTTTCTTAACCGCTGTTTTTTTCGATTTTTTTTCTTCCTTCGTTTCTGAGGAACAGTTCTTTTAGTAGTCGCTGATTGCATTTTCTTCTTTTTATCATTACTTGCCTTAATCTTTTTTCGCTGTCCCTTTTCTGATAGGGAGAAACCCGCCCTCTCTAATTGAGAAGACGGGCTTTTTAGGGATGGTTTCCGTTTGGGTTGCTGTGAAATAATCTGCTGCTTTTTCGATACTTCTTTTATTTTTTTTGTCATTCAGGTTCACTCATTTCAACCTCTGACGCCAGAGCCTCTTCATCTACTTCATAATAACCAAATGCTTGTTCTTCTAACGACATTACTCTTTCAATATCACGCTGATAAGTTGCCATTAGTTCCGTGTTGCCATAGAAATCGTTGACCTCACGACTGGCATTCATTCCTAATTGACCTAAAGCGGCATAATACCGATTTAAGGCTGTTTGTCCATCGACAGTATTTATATTACTGGCAGTAAAGCTGCTATAGCTTGCCATTTTCGATGATAGGTAGCGAAGATCCCGCTGAAGTGCATCTTCCTCTTCCGCTTGATTTGCAGCCTTTACCACCTGCGTTTGAAAATCTCGCACTAAGTAATAGGAGCTAACAACCCGATCAGCATCTTCACTAGATAAATTGGTTGATTGATAATAACTACCATAGGCTGTTCCACCACCAAACATTATTAAAAATAAAAATGTGACAATTAGGAACTTGACTGAAGAACGTTTCTTTTGGGCGATGTCTCTTTTAGCCAAAATGATTCGACGACGCTTCTTCTTGTTCTTAGGTAAGCGTTTCGGCAATTTTTTCGCCTTCATTAAATTGATGATTAGACGAATAAAAAAATAGCAGAAAAAAACAAAAATGATAATCGTTGCAGAGATCCCCGCTATCAAAAGCCATTCTAAGATATTCATTGGCTTATCCTCCGCTATTATTCTTTAGGTTTAGATGATTTTTTCTTGTTTTTATTGTTTTTCGCCTTACTTTTCTTTTGCGACTGAATCCGTTTTACCACTAAAAAGATCAGAATAACTATGAATAAAAAGCCGCCGACAATTGCGGCAATGATTTTCCAATCAATCGCCCGACTTTGTTGTAAACCGACATCTCGTTCATTATAAGTATTTGCTTCTTCTTCAGTGATTTCGAAGTCTTCAGTCCAATCCCACTGTAAACCTTGCGCATAAGCTGTCACATGGGCTGTATAAGTTCCAGCCTCCATCCGATCATTTCCCATACTAATTGGATAATCCATAAAGCTGTTTGGTGCCATCCGCATCGCGGTCGAACGAGATTCCCATAGCACTTCTTCACTGCCACTAGGAGTAATTTGTGCATCAACTGTCAAGCCGGAAAGATAATCTGCTACAATATTTGAAAAACTTACAAAAACCGTATTGCGCAAATTTTGTTGTCCAGCATAAGCTCGATTAAAACTTAGATCTGGTGTCAGTTCGGTCTGATCTTCCCGTAATAAAATAACTATCGCATAAGCATATTTATTATTTACATAAGAACCAGTACCGCCTTCATCACTACTACTTGAATCATCAGCCTGTATAGTTAACCCACCTGCAATAATTCCTTGAAAAGCAGTCTCAGGCATCTGGACATTTAATTCAACAGTTTCGGTTCCTCCAGGAGCGATCTCAACACTTTCAGGGCCTGTCACAATATCTACAAAATCAAATTGTAAAGAAGCGTCATTCTCAATATCTGAACGACTATATTCAATTACCCCATTATTATTGGTTTTAGCAGAATTTAGCGCTAAATTGATAGTCAGTGGCTCTGTACCCAGATTATTCAGGCGTAAAACCAATGTCTCTTGTTGAGCCGGCTCTAATAATAAATCGTAGTAACCTGCGTCACCGATAAATTGGCTTGCAGGCATTTCCAACTCATAGGTAAAACCAGTTGCAGGACCACCATTGCTTGCTGAACTATCCGAAGTAGCAGTTGCCTTAACATTTATGGGAAAAGAAAATAAAATCACTGCAATTGTCACAACCCCGCAAAAAAATAAGAAAATTTGTTTTAAATTATTCCGGCATATTATTTTCATTATGTACCTCTTCAACATTAGTTTTTAAAATATTGCTGCATAAGCTTAAAATCATTTCGAAATAAAATTATGTATAGCAACAAAAAAACAAAGTCTTTGAGTAAGACCAATCCTAGATAGAAAGCTAACACAGGCAACAGATATTAAACTGTCACCTATGTTAGCTCAACAAAATCAAAGATAACTCATTTTAGAAAAGACTTATTTCTTTGCCTACTTTTGACTTATGAATTAAATTGTTGGACCAGAAGTCATTGTCCAAGTAATGTCTGCAGTATAGTTACCAACAGTTAAACTACCTAGAGTAGATAATGGTACATACAATTTCACTGAACTATCTGCAGTACCTACAGCAGGAGTTCCCCCAACATTTTTATTAACTAAGTTAGAGTTAGTTTGATCATAGTCTTCACTTTGACCAAATTCTAGGACATATTTACCTTGACCTTCATTTGCTCCAGCTTCAACTACAGGAACTGAGTTACCTGATTCAGTAATCGCAGCTAATCCTCCATTAAGTGTACCAGGTGTTGCAGTATTTGTAGATTTTGTTTCCATGATACCATTATCGTAAGTGATTGTTGCTCCTGTTAATGACTTAGTTGTGTCCCAAGTTGTTGCCGCACCAGTAGTAGGATCTGTAGCTGTTACTAATTGGAATTGACGAGTCATCCGAACTGATACATCATAGCCATAATTCAAACCACGGTTATCACCAAACTGAACCATCGCACCACGCTTAACTGCTTGTGTAGTAGTAAGAGTTTCATCTGTAAAGACATCTACATCAACTGCTTCTGCAAAGTAATCTGTCTTATCAGTACCTACTAGAATTGTACCAAAGTTCAATTTAGTAACGTTGGTAATCCCAAAAGCACCAAGATTTTCACCAGGAGTAATTTCTGGATTATCTGGATCAATTCCTCCAGGATTGTCTGGATCTTCCGGGTCAATCATTGGATCTGTTGGATCTAAAGGTTCAACATCAACTATAACACGTCCTTCACTGATTACTGAGTGAGGTGATGTTGTTGCTGCTCCGGCAACTGCTGGCGCTAATGTACCGACAGCAATGACCGTTAATAAAGTTGTTGCGCATAAACTTTTGAATTTCATTTTATTTCCTCCTAATTTTTCCCTTTTTGGTTTTATTTACAAATAAGGTTTCCCCTAATTTGTCAGAATTTAAGGTGTTACTAAGTTTTTTAATCTGTTGGACCGGCAATCAGCATCCAAGTCAGAGACGTCGTGTATTTGACTGGGTGAATCTTGGTAGAATTTGGAATTGTCAGCTTAATTGCTGAGTTACTATATTCAGCCTTGTTGAATGTTTCATTGACAACAGCGTTGCCTTCACTGTCAACGAGAGCTGTTAAAGTATTTTCCAAATTATCTTCATTATCCCCCGAAGCGCCAAACTCAATGGTCCAAGTACCGACCCCTTGATTGTCACCAGCAACGGCAACCGTGTACGCATTATTGATATCGTTCATCAATATCGTGTCACTCGTTACCTGCGGCGTTCCGCTTGTGCCAACAGAGTTTGCCCAACCTTTGTCAAAGGAGAGCGTTGCACCTGCTAGTTCTTGTTCATTGACATCTTGAATGATGTCATTGTGAAACTGATTCTCTTGAGAGACTTGCAGTTCCCAACCATTTGTATCTTCTCGCCTATCTGTTATTTGGACGTAATAGCCTCTAGCATTAGTATCGTCATGAAATAATTGTGCTAAAGAAAGGTATTCTCGATTTGTGTCTGTGATTTTGTTCAAACCAAAGCGCAGTTGTGAAACAAAATCAATCCGCAACGGTCCAGTTGTCGAAGGCGTTTCGCCAGGATCGACTTCTTTATCTGGAAACTCTGGATCAACCGGTGGGGTGACGCCAGAGTCAGTCACTGATACGGAGCCTTGACCATTAAGACTATGGGAGGCCGCCTGAACTGATGGAGCTGTGCCAATTAATGAAAAAAGAAGACTGGCAGTTAAAACAGAAAGTAATTTTTTCTTATTTTTCATCCTGCGTCCCTCCTTTTTTTCTTCTGTACCAGACGAACAGTACAAAAAGTAATAAAAGGCCGGCACCTAGAAAGCTCATATTACGAACAACTTCCCCAGTATTTGGTAATTTTCCGCCACCGCCAGTTATCGGCAGTTGACTGCTAGATGTGGTGGTGACACTTTCACTCGAGCTGCTATCACTAGATGATGAAGATGTGGAAGACTCTTCATAAAAAGTTATCCCACCTTCAACTGTTACCTGACCGTTACCAGTATTTGTTGCTAAACTAGTGGTCTGACCCCAGAAGAGACCAACAACAACACCAAGGATGAGAAGAAAAACCCATTTTTGTTTTTTCATTTTTTCCATCCTTTCATGTTATCCCCCTTCATTTACGGGACCAGCAATAACCGTCCAAGTAATCTCACCAGAGAAACTACCGACACTAGAAACAATTAAAGTATCATCTGTGCTATTCACAACTTGTTTTGGATCGTAAACCAATTTCAATCCTTCTGATTCTTCAGTTGTGCCCCACGCATCAGAAATAGCTAAGTTACCGCCGGCAGATTGGAAACGAATGTTTATCGCAGAAGAGCTTAGCGTTTTTTCCGTTCCGTCATTGGTACGATACATCAAAGCATTTTTCATGATAATATCTGAGTCTGACACATTGGTCATTTCTCTAGTTAAGCTAGCTTGTAGAGTCCAGCCGGTCTCTTGCTTAGAACGGGTATCTGTGACTACCAACTTGTCACCACCTAAATCTGGATCTGATACTTTTTGAATCGCAGAATTATAAGTAATCGACTTAAAGTCAATTACAGATGGAGCGGATACGGTAATCGTTCCTAAAGATTCAAACTCATAAGTCGCTTCGTTACCGTCTCCTGTAATTGTGATAGTTTCAGGACTTGGCCGAGAAGTCACTTCATAGTTAACTCCTTCCAATTCCGCAATCACATCTTGAACTGCTTCGTTTTGAGTTAAGTCCACAGTTGAATCTACAGGAGCATAAATGGTAATTGACGGACGCAATGGCGTACCAGTTGGATTATTTGTATCCACGAAATGAACTATTAAAGCATTGTTTCGTACTGTCGGAATATCGACTCTGTCAGTATCTTTTTCAACGGTATCTCCATCCTCATCCACTCCAGCAGCATGACCCATATTAGTAATAGTATTGCCTATTGCAGAAGCTTTGACCGTTCCCGTGAAAGTAATTTCTTTTGAAACCCCCGGGCCAATATCTCCCAGTGGCACGGTTAAGAGATTTCCAATATAAGTAGCATTTGTAACTGCTGCTCCGTCCACGCGAACACTGCTCACATCGAAGGTTAGTCCTTCATCGATTTCATCTGTAAAATCAACGGATTCCCAGATTAAACCACTACTCACAGTTTCGTTGTTAGCAATATTGATAGTGTAAGTCACTATCGTATCGGCACCGACCTTCGTGACATCATCAAATTTAGTTGAATCATTCGGGTGATTAAAGCTTTGTGTTTTGGTAGCTGATACATTTTTCAATGAATCATAGCCAACCGTTATCGGAACCTCGACAGTATTTTGGATGCCATCTTTGGTTTCTAATAATACAATCAAGGTAATCACAGCTCCAGGAACTAAGCCAGAATTACTTGGACTACTAGAATCATAAGAAACATCAATAATCCGATTACCAGAAGAATCTAAAATCGATTCTCCTGTGTCTAATCTCAAGTTTTTAATTATTGACTCAGGATCTGAGTAAATTGATGCCGCTATATCAGTATTGAAAGGAATTGTCAGTCCTAAAATCGGATCTGCATATGGCGTAGCTTGGTACAAAACTTCAGCGATTGATCTTTCATCTGCCACACTTGTCAATATCTCATCAACTTTACCAGCTTTTGAATAGGTATAGGTAGTCTTTGTTAAACCACCCAACTGATAATGCATGTAGTTATCTTCATAATTATCATCAGTTACGTCAAAATCAGTAATTTTAAATCCATTTGTTGTATCACCAGTTCTATTTATTCGACTAGCTTCTATTGAGATATCAAACACATTTCCAACAAATGCGTCACTATCAGGATCTTTCGCTGTGAAAGTAATCGTTTTACCATCTTGCGTGATTTCAAACAAATCCTTCAAATTAACATCAGTACCATAATTAGTAATCGTAATATTATTAAAATCTTCAGTACTCAACTCATATTTATCTGGCAAAGTTGTTTGAATAACAAGTTTTTCATCGCGGTTATCCGCCTTATTATTAACTACCGTTTGAACAATCCGATATTTCAGTTTACCGTAATCAGGATCAGTATTAGTCGCGTCGTTAGTCTCACCTATAACGATTGGTGTGGCTGGAGCTATTCGAACAATCGGGTCTGTGACATAAAATACCAGCATCCCGGACCTACGAGAGCCACCATCTGAGGTTGTAGCTGTCATTGCTTGATTAATCTCTATTTTAGGACTCTCTAATAAACGACTCATTTCTCCTTCTGGATTATTAGTAGCTAATACTTTTAAACTGTTACTCTTGATTTCTATCTCACCTAGACTGTTTATTCTATAACCCATCAGATACTTATCTGATTCGGTCGTTGGATATGGATTGATTAAATCTAAGCTATAAACAAATAAATCATTAAAGTTGTTTTCAGCTTTAACTGGCAAAGTCAGTGTTTTGTAACTATTGATGTTAGTAAAGTTCCAAAAACCTTTGTAGTCAGTGATAAGTTGATTAGTCCCTGCATAGTATATTTCATAGTTATACTTGATGGAATCTCCGGTGCTAATCTGTTCACTGAAACGCACATCATCGTCAAAAGTACCTGTATATTCATCATAAGCATTTTTAGTACCTATCCCTGAACTATAACCTAGTGCTAAAAAAGAGCTTAGAAAGCCTCCATTACTACCTACTATTGCAGTATTTGAATTTGCATAATCCGCATAGGAGATAGCAGTAAAGCCCAAATTAGCATATGTGCCATCAGCTTGAGCGGTAGTATTTTGCTCCAAAATATTAATCCTTAAATCTATTTTTTCACCTTGAAATAGACCAGCGTTTTTGACTATGATATATTTCTCTTCATCAGTATAATTTGGATCAAAACGATACAAGACACTAGGATTATTACTCCTATCCATTGAGGTCCTATACTCTCGAATATTGTAAGGATCGGCCGGGTTCAACCCATGAACCTCATAGGATGTCTCTTTAGTTAACTGAAAATAAGAAGCATAGTCTCCAGAAATCTCTATGTTGCTATTTTTGCCAACAATGTTTATACTCGGTGCTTCAAGGATACTCGTAAAACCATCAGGTACATTCGTTGATGCAAATGCACTAGTAGGAATAAGCATCAGTAAAAGTAATAGCACTGGGGCTAAAATTTTTAGAATCAGTGACGGCTCATTTTTTTTCATCACTCAATCACCTCCTTATTTTTAATTTTTAAAAGTATAGAACTCAAAGTGAAATCTTATCATAGTTTACATGACCCTTTGAGCCCATACATTTTTACCGATTCATAAAATTTTAATAAGTAATTGTAGATACATTAGAAAAGCGCAAAATATGGCGGCTTGGAGCTTTAATTTCGGTAGGTTCACTTTTAATGTTAGTTGAACGAACCCCTTCCAATGTTGATTGGAATAAATCATTCAAAAGCAGTCCTGTCGGAGTTACCTCTACTTGGCCACCCAATCCTCCGTAGACACTCCATGCATAATTTTGAATGTTTTTCATATTCCGATTAATTGAAGCATATTCTAAAATATTAACTGGCTCACCTGTTGACCATTTAATTGCTAGCTCTTCATCAAAATCTGCAAAACGATACTCTTCAATCACAGTTGAATTTCTGTAAGAGCGTAGGTTTTCTTTTTGGCAATGTAACGCGCTTAGCGGACTGTTGATATTTCTAGAAACACCATGGATTGTACTACCATCACGAGCATCGATGTGAGCGATTTGGCTGTAACCACCAGCTTGACCACCTTCACCGTAAACGCTAGCGCCATCGTAAGCATAGATATCACGGTAAGCCCAGATACCAATGCCATCTACATTAGAGGCAACGGCTTTGATTGTTGCGCTGTAATGCGGCTGATATCGTTGTTACACCATAAACCGTATTGTTGGCCATAGGCTTCGATTGAACCGCCTTCCATTTGCACTTCATTTTCAACACGCATACCTGCTTCAGTACCAGTAGCAACTACTTTACCAACACCGTTTTTGGTGTATTTGAAAGCTTTTAAATGATTTCCGACATTCAATCCAAACTGACCTTCAGTATCAGCAATTAACTCTCCTGCACCGCTGAATTCCAAATCTTTTTTGGTGTAGATGGAATCAATTGTGACGGGTGTTGTATTATTTAGATAAATTTTCAAATCCTGAGAACTGTAAATTTGACTATTTTCATCTAAATCCCAAGTTCCTTTTTTTGTGGAGATAACATTTTTGCCGTTGACCGTACTGATAGTTGCGTCATAACCTTTTAAGTCAGTATTAAAATCTATGCCTGCAGCATCAGCCTTCAAGCCTCCCGCTAAAAATGTAACCGCCAAAACACCTGCAGTAACCAACACTTTTTTCAATAAATTGAATTTCATAACCTTTTACATCCCTTCCTTCAAACCTTTTTAGATACCTCCCGCAATCTCCTTTTCTTTTTTCAGCTGTATGAGATTGCTTGCCTATCTTTCAGATATTCATTAATCTGGAATGACTAACAAATTTCTTACCTGATAAACTCACAGCTTTCTAGTACCCAACGACCCCTCCCTCATTCGTGAATCTTTGATTTCTCTTTGTAAAAACAGAGATATCTATCTTTAAACATGACATAGCATGTCTAAAACATTTCTTAGTGAGTAACGATGTTTAGATATATTTGTGCATCAATGACTAGAAAATTTTTTCGCCCATATAAATGTCAATATTTTCACAAAAAACTTTGCTCAGAGCGTATCCTTTATTCCAATGAGTCTCAATAAGCTCTTCATCCAATCCAATTTTTTTCATCTTTGCCTTCAGTCGCCGAACTATTTGCGAGAGTTGCGTCAAGGAAGAGTTGGAAACTTCCTGTCTCCAGATTGTCTCGCTTAGCTCGACACGGGAAACAAAATCACCATGTTTTTCATAAAGCAGATGAAACAACTCCTTTTCCTTCTTCGACATTGTTGAAACGAGTGTAGCAATCAGATGCACTGGAATTCCCTCAAATTGATCTGAACTGTTTGGATTGGATAAAACAGTTGTTAAAATTTTAATAGAATTCTTATTGCATAAGTTTTCACGAAGTTCATTTAGTGTCATTTGAGAATTGAGTACAATAACCGTTTCTTGTGTCTTATCCCCTGTGTTAACTTCACTAGGCAATGCTTGCTCATCAATCCTAAAGAAAGATACATTATTTGAAGTATTAGTCTGTACTACTTTAGCCACTTCTTCATTTGTAACACTTTCACTAAAAATTACCGTTTTGAACAAGCCAAATATCATGTAGTCTCTCTTCTGCAAAATTTTCTCTAGCAATTGAGTTGAGCAAAATACTTCGTAACCTAGCTGCTGTATTCGATTTTGCCATTCAGCTTCGACAAAAATGTTTTTTGTTAATAAAAGAATTTGTTTCAACTTATCCACCTCAATCTCTAATTTTTTTAAGTATTAATTCCACCTTTCAAATATTTCCAATCTCGAGAAAAAGATGACGAGAAACAGAGCGGATAATTGCTTGATTATCTTCCACACTATGATTAAAATTTCAGATGGTCGAAATTTGAATAATACTTTTTTTCTTAAAACTATATATTTCAAGAAAAACTATGTCTTTTCCTTGTGCTGTAACAGATTGATATGCTAGTGACGGCTTATTTTGACGGCATAAAAAAACTAGAAAAATTTTTTTCTAGTTTTTTTATTATTTATCACGATGATTATTGATAGATAAAATTTATTTTTTTCATTTCTTTAATCCTTTGTTCCATCAACGAGTCACTGTATGTATCTAAAGTTAACTTAATTGATTGATGTCCAAGGATTCTACTTAAACTTGCAATATCCATTCCCTGTTCTAAACATCGTGTAGCAAAAGTATGTCGCAATACATGAAAATGAGTATTAGAAAAATCAGTATCTTTTATAATTTGTTTAAATCGATAACTTATTGTTCTTGGTTCAGCCAATCCATGTATAGTTGAGATAACTGGCTCACTATCAGTCAAACCTCTGTATGGAAGTAAATAGTCACATAAAGTGTCTACTAAAGGAATCACTCTGTTAGAATACATCGTTTTAGGAGAGCTAATAATTAATTTCGTTTTCTTAGAACTACTGCTATCTTTGATTCGACTAACAGTTTTATTTACCTTTATCAATTTTTGCTCAAAATCAATATCTCCCCAAGTAAGCCCACTAATTTCACCAATCCTTAACCCAGAATATAAAGAGATAAGGATTGGTGGGCCAAATGAACTCTTCCTTGCCAACTTTTCGAGTTGACTTTGCTGGGTTAAGCTCAGCGCAGCAACTCGGTTCCATTCCAATTTAGGTAAAACAACTCTCTTCAAAGGATCTTCAGTTAAAAGTTCATATCTGAGTGCCTCCCTAATCGATTGTTTCACCAGACTGAAAATTAGTTGTATAGTATTCGGCTTTAGACTTTTTTCTACTAATGTATTGATGAAATTTTGCAATTTATTTCCATCTAACTCAACAAAAGTAAAATCTCCCAGAAAGGGTATTATGTACGTTTCAATAATTCTAGTGTAGCTGGAATCTGTGGAATCTTTAATTCTTCCTTTCAATTTAGGATAATACTCTGTAACAAACCATTCCCCATATTTTTGACTTTCTTTATCCATCTCCATTTTTATTTCTGTTTGTATCTTTAAAATCATTAGATTCTTCTTCACTTCATCATATCGTTTTCCATAGACATATCCATAGACAATTTTATTTTCCATAGTCCTTCCTTTAACATATCTTCCTTCCCAACGACCATCCTTTCTTCTGTAGATATTTTCACCACGTTTTGCCATTGAAATCAGCTCCATTTCTGACGTTTTTTTGACGGCTAATAGCAAAGCCATTTCTAAGACTTGATAAATCAACATTTGCTAGCTTTAGGACGAAATTAATAATCCCTACTTTTATATTCTTTTTTTTGTAAGTATTTTTCCGAATGTATATTTTTGTAATATTAACTGTTTTTCACTATTTTTTTATCAAATTTCATAATATTTTATACAAAATAGGATTGACAGAAGAAATGATTACATTTAAAGTCTAATTGTAAACAAAATTAATTTAATTTATTTAACAAGTTCGTATAATATATAGTTTCAAGAAAATTTTAAGTTAATAATTCTCAATTTAACATTTTTTTGAAAAATATAGCTAAAAATATTGTTAATAACTTTCACATGTATACACCACGTCTTTCGTATAAAATTTAAAAAAGAGCTGATGACTTCTACAAATAAAATCATTTGTAGAAGTCATCAGCTCTTTAGCAGTTTTGGATGAACCAAGGGAGACATTCATTCCCTTATTCAATTTGTTAGTTCTGATAAAAACTAGTTATTTTATAGCATATGGCTTGAAGAATGTCAAAAATTTATTCTGAAAAAATTCGGAATAAGACTTTTATTTTAAACTAGCAGAAATTACCCCACCAGTTCAGTAATTTGCATTTTTTCAACTAGTAGTTCAACGTACTTTTCTAAAAATTCATGATCGATTTCATCGTAGCTGTCTGTTATGCTGCTATCAATATCAAGTACACCTAGTAAGCGGCCATCTTTGACCATTGGTACAACGATTTCTGACATGGCTGCTGAGTCACAAGCAATATAATTTTTATGCAAACGGACATCTGGAACAATCAAAGTTGTTTTAGTTGCTGCCGCTTCTCCACAGACTCCTTTACCCATAGCAATTCGTGTGCAGGAAACATGACCTTGAAAAGGACCTAAAATTAATTCTTCACCATTGTATAAGTAATAACCGGCGAAAACCGTGTCTGGTAAAGTTTGATTCAAAATTGCTGAAGAGTTAGCTAAACTCGCTAAATAATTGGTTTCGCCCTCTAACAATCCTGCCTGTTGTAATAGTAATAAATCATAAGCAGCTTTTTTTTCTTTTGCATCTACCCAAGCCATTTGCTTAGCCTCCATTTGAAAAAAATATTCTTAGATTTGCATCATACTAAAAATACCATGAACAAGCAAGCCAAAGCAAGGGAATAACTTTGCTGATGACGAACCCCATCAGGACTGTAAATTTTTTATAGAAGCGATCTAAATGATCACTGAAGTATAAGGAACAAGCAAAAATCACAATTAGCGGCATAGAATAAATCACATTATAAATCGCTAAAATTGCCACGACTCCGATAAAAGGCAGTTCATATTGTAAAAGAATGGCTAAGAAAGCAAAATATGGTAACGCACTAGTTAGCTCTAGTCCACAGGAAATGATGCCTAAGCCAAACAATGTTTTAAAATCCAAAGTCTTAGTTGGTTTTTTGATTTCTGTTTCTTCATTTGTCACAACTGCTTTGCGACGGACCCAACGATGAACCAAATAGCCCACTAGGACAAGACCGATAATTATCTCGCCTATTGGAATAATTTGCGGATAAGCAGTGAGGATGCCCGTCAAATACCGCTGAACTAAAGCGGCAAGACCGTAGTAAACTAAAACACCGGCAGCAAAGTTGGTTAACCCAATGCCTAAAATAAAGCCGATAATATCATTTTTTTTGCGGCTAACGGATTGGAAAACCAATTGTTGGGCAATTGCAATTGGATTTAAACTATCGGCAGCACTAGTGACTAACGTCATGGATAATAAAGTAAACATATAAAACACTCCTGAAATTAAATTTGCCTAAAAAGAAAAGATGTCCCCTTCACACCATCTTGGCCTAGGCGTGAAGGACACATCTGTTAAGTGTCCGGCGACACAAAATTATCCGTATTTCACTATAGAATAGCACGCTTTTTTTTGAGGGTCAAGCCGATTGCTTGCCTACTTTATAATTATTCTCAAAAAGCTCAAGTAAATTGCAGAATATCAGGTAATATTACAGACATATTACTTTCATGAAAAAATACTACAAACGTCATAAATTCACAAAATCTTCACATTTGATTAATAAACTGATTGAGGATATTAAAAAAAGACATGCGGGGAAACTCTTATATGAATAAATGGACAAAATTATCAACGATTACCTTGGCAGCTAGTCTTCTTTTGGCGCCGATTGCTGTTAATGCGGCTGAAATTGACGACCGGATTGCAGCCCAAGAAGAAAAAATTGCTGCTTTAGAAAATCAAGGTGCCTCAGCCCAAGCGCAATTAGCGGCGATTCAAGCAGACGTTACTGCAATTGAAAATGAAGTGACGGCTGTTTTAGCAGAAAAAACAACTGCTGAGGAACGCTTAACAGAAATCAATAGTCAAATTAGCGAATTGGAAGTTACAATTGCTCAACGGACAGACCAAATTGAAAAACAAGCCCGTGACACACAAACCAATCAAAATGCGACTTCTTACATTGATATTGTTTTAAGTGCTGAATCTTTAAGTGATGCCGTGACTAAAACAATGGCTTTAACAACTTTAGTCAGTGCCAACAATGAGATTATTCAAGCGCAAAAAACTGACAAAGAGCAATTGTCCGCTCTACAAGTTGAAGCGGAAGAACATTTAGTATTAATTACAGAAAAAACAAGTGAGCTACAGGATAAACAAGATGAGTTATTAGAAGCTCGTCTTAATCAAGAAGTTGAAATTACTGCTTTGAGTGCTCAACTGGCAACCGAAGAGGATCAAAAGGCTGCTTTAGAAACTGAAAAAGCGGAAGCAGAAGCTCGCCGTCAAGCCGAATTGGCGGCCCTTGAAGAAAAACGTCTTCAAGAAGAAGCAACGGCAGCAGCTCTTGCAGCCGAAGCAAAAGCCAATGAAGAAGAGCCGGCTGTTTCAAATCTAGGCAGCAACGGTCAAACCAGTGTCGAAACAAATTCTGGTGGCTCAACAAGCAACACAACACCGCCTGCTACTAACAGCAGCGGCTGGTCAGCTCCTCTTTCTTCATTAAATGTAACCAGTCCGTTTGGTATGCGGAGTGACCCATTTGGCGGCGGCGGTTCTAGCATGCACAATGGTATTGATTTTACCGGCTATTCAGGTATGCCGGTGATGGCTGCTAAAGCTGGCGAGGTAGTCTTTGCCTCCTATGAAAGCGGCGGCGGCAATGTTGTCATTCTTAAACACAGTGATGGCTACTATTCTTACTACATGCACTTAAGCAGCTTTGCTACTTCCACTGGCTCACAAGTCAGTGCCGGACAAGTGATTGGCGGCATGGGCACGACGGGTGCTTCCACTGGCGTTCACCTACACTTTGGAATTTCCACCGGATTTTGGTCTGGCTATGTTAATCCTTCTTCATTTTTAGGAGTATAACCTCAGCAGTCTTCTCTTTTTAGCCCCTCGCTGATAAGAGAAGATTGTTTTTT
Organism: Enterococcus sp. HY326; assembly: GCF_026157065.1. Taxonomy (GTDB): domain Bacteria; phylum Bacillota; class Bacilli; order Lactobacillales; family Enterococcaceae; genus HY326. The sequence goes on along the minus strand of NZ_JANLGQ010000002.1, from coordinate 34,107 downwards.
GATATAATTTTTGAATTTTGCTGAATTCGTATTTAAAAAATAGGATTTTTTTTATATAATAGAGGTAACGGAAACTTTAAGGGGGCGCAAAAATTTTGAAAAAATTAATTTTGGGCAGCTTGCTGCTAGGACTATTGGCAGCACCGGCAACTGTTTTTGCGACCGATGATTTATTTGGCCGCCCAATTGAAGAAGGCAGCAATGCCCAATTAGAAGCTCAACAATCTGAGGCTGAAGAACGTTTAGTCACAGTTCAAACCGAGATTACCTCTCTCAAAGAGCAAATTGATACATTGACAGAGGAAAAAACAGCTGTCGAAGAAAGATTAGCCAGCTTAAACGAGCAGATGACTGAGTTGCAAACAGCGATTGACAAAAAGACCAGTGAAAAAAGTACGACAGCCTCTTTTCTTCAAACTGTTTCCAATACGATTACACTAACGAATCTAACTAGCAAAAATGAAGAATTGGGTTCAGAGGGCTCGACAGAAGTTGCGGAAATGGACACTTTGAATCAGCAATTATTAGAATTGCAGCAAAATTTTGACCAGCTAGCAGCGGAACGTATGTCCTTAGTGGAAGTCTTTACGGGCACAGCAGCCCAACTTTCTGCTGAAGAAACAATGCGCTATACCGCAGCGCAAAATTCTGGCTTCTTTATTAATAACCCAGACGGCTGGGTGGCACCTCTCACCTCGCTGAATATTACCTCGCCTTTTGGCAGTCGTTCGAATCCTTTTGGCGGCGATAGCAGTGAGTTTCACAATGGCATTGATTTTTCTGGCTATTTAAATATGCCGGTGATGGCCACTCGTGAAGGACAAGTCGTTGTAGCTGAAAATAATAGTTCTGCCGGCAATGTTGTCATTATTTTACATGCGGATGGCCTCTATTCTTATTACATGCATTTAAATAGCTTTGCCGTTAAAGCCGGCGATACCGTTTCTGCTGGACAAACGATTGGCGGCATGGGGACAACTGGCCGCTCAACCGGGGTGCATCTACACTTGGGGGTTTCCACAGCGCTTTGGTCTGGCTACATTGATCCAACTACCGTTTTTTACAATCCCTAATACATCAAAACAGCGGACTTGCTGAGGATTCTCCCTCATCAAGTCCGCTGTTTTTATTTTTTTAAAAATCTAAAGTGACTCCAGTCAGCTCTTTGTATAAATCTGTCAGCAAAGTCCGGTCAATTTTAGTTTTGTCTTGGTCTTGATTGCTGGCGATAATCACAGCTGTTTGACCATCTGGTGACAAAGCGACATAGGTTTCATAGGTCAGCTCTTGACCATGACTGGCGTAATAAGTTTTTTCATTGTAGAGGCCGCTGGCGTAAGGCGCGCCGCTGGCTTCTTCTGGTGTTTGCAGCGTTTTAACATCCGCCGCAGAAATTAGTTGGCCAGACAGCAATAATGAATAATAGCGGTACAATTGGCCGGTACTCATAAAGACATTACCGGTACCGAGTTCTTTAATGTAGTCATTCGCACTCTCGGTGGTGATAGTGCCATAAGGCGTTGTGCCGTCATTATTTGAATAAGGGACAGCCACATTCGGGTTATTGGCAATATTTTGATAAAAACTATAATTCGTAATGCCAGCTTTTGTACCATAGTAATTATCAAAAATGGTGTAATAATTTTGCTGATACACTTTTTCTAAAATACCGGCGAGTAAATTAAAATTAATAGGCTGGTAGTCAAACTTACCGACAGTATTTTTGACGGCAGCATTGGCAGTGAAAAATGGCAAGGCATCACTATCCTTCGCTAAATTTTTAGGCGAATTCGTCAGCTGCAAGCCAGAAGCCATATCCAACATCATTTTTAGCGTCACTTGATCACTACCGGCAATCTGTGGATAATATTTTGACAGCTTGTCACTTAATGCTAGTTTCCCCTCTTCTGCCGCCTGCATAATCAAGGTGCCAGTCATCCCTTTTTGAGTGGAACCAATATTGTAAAGGGTGGTTGGCGAATTGGCAATTTGCTTGGCATTATCGGCATTGCCATAGCCTTTGCTTAATTTTATTTGACCATTATGCACAACCAGAACGGAGCCGTAAAACCCGCTTTTTTGAACGATTTGATCATAATCGGTCCCCTCATTGCCAGCGACTACAGTTTGGCCATTGGTTAAGTTGGCATAAACTGTTGCATCAGTAGCTGAGCTTGTTGCTGAAGACGAACTGGCAGCTGTGCTAGTTGTGCTGCTAGTAGTTGTACCACTAGCAGCTGTCGGTTCATTGGCTGACGCATTCGATGGTGTCTCTTTAACAAATTGGCTGGCTCCCCAAACAACACCCAACATTAAAAACAAAACAAACCAACCGAGAATAATCCGGTGACGTCTTTTATGTTTCACGGGAAGCCCTCCTTAAATTAATTTCCTGGTAATGCATCTGGATTTTGATTTTGCCAGTCTGTGCTTAGAAAGTCATTATTGATTTGATAGTTTAATTTGCTAGTACTGTTCTTGTCTAAAAATGGTTCAATCGCTTGATCAGCAGCCAACCAGCCACGCCAACCTAGATGAATCGTGTCTTCCATAAAATAATCTTCATTGCCATCACCGCTTAAATCGGCAATATTCGTGAAGCCTTGACTGGTTAATTGATACCGAACTTTTTTAGCAAAGCCAGCGAGCATCTCGTTGGACAACCGTGTATAGTCCATCCATTTTTGATTGATGGGCGGAATGATGAATAGGACATCCACATTATTTTGGGCAAACTCATTTAGAACCAATTGAAAATCGCTGTATTCAGGACTGTAACGATAATCCCAATCCTTTTGCGAACCTGCTAACTTTTTGATATCTTTTTTCAAACGGGAGCTGTAAAAGGAATTTTTAATGCCTAAATCATTGTTGCTAGTGTCATTTTTACCCTCTGTTGTTGCCACTTGATCAATGGCACTTTCGTCATATTGCTCTGGCAAAGCTTTAGCCGCTTGATTGATATCTTTTTGTAGGTTACGGTTGAGGCCGATGCCACTGAAGAGCTCATCTTCCCTAGAAAGCAGATTGCTTTGCAGCTGGAAATAATCCAGTTCACTTTGCTCTGGCAGCTTGCCTGCCGCAATTTTTTCCAAGGCCGCTACTAAGGTATTATTGCTTTTAACAATGTCAAATTCTTGTAAACGTTTTGCGTAGTACTGGTCATCGGCTGAAATATTTTTCAAAGACAGCAACCATTGATAGGTCTGTTCTTCTGAAAACCAATTTTTAAAATAATCTTTATCCACGCCCTTTGGTGTAAACCATTGAGGGGAAACGATAAAGACAGCTTTTTTGCCACTCAACTCTTTGGCAAGGGAATGAATCATGGAAAACTGCGACAACGACTGTGTGCCTGCTGCTCCTAATAAAAATGGCGTATAATTCCGATCGTATTTTTGGGCTAATACGGATGGATGTGTGGAGCTCACACGATTTAATTCTGATGAACCGAAAAATGGTACATATTTTCCTGAGGACAAAGCTTCTGAGGTAATCTCAGTGCCCCGCAGCACACTGTTTGCCATTGAAGTTGAGGCCTTCGCTATCACCTTTGAGTCGCTCACATCAAACTTCCAAGGGCTATAGAAAAAGCCTCCCAGAAGGACCGCAGCTAAAATTAGCGGCCCAAAGATAGCTAGAAGTTGTTTTTTCATTAGGCGGCTTTCAAGGCGTCAACTTGAGCGATAATTTGAGCGGGAGTACTCCAGTCAGCACGGTCAAATTCTGAAACTGGGACTTGCACGCCTAGTTGGCCTTCTAATTCAACGAGCAATTGGACAGTGGCTAAAGAATCCATCAAGCCTTCATCAAATAAATTCACATTCAAATCTTCTCTAACTTCATCGGTACCGGTAATCATTTCTAAAATATCTAAAACTGCATCTTGTGTGTTCATTTAAATCGTCTCCTTAAAAGTTTTTAGTGGTGGAAAAATAATTGATCTAAAACGCCTGAAAAAATCAGGAAGCTGAAACAAACTGCTTGAAAGGTTAAGAAAATTGCCAAAGCCTTCGTAAATTTATTGGAGGGCAATTGTTTTTTATGTTTCTTTTTAAATCTGAGCCAAGCATCGGTCAAACAAATCAAGCTGGCATGATAAAAGCCATACAGTAGATAGTACCAAGTGAGACCGTGCCAAACCCCCATAATCATAAATAGGGCAAAGTAACCAACATTTGAGGCGACAATCCGACTTTTAAAGACTTTCTTTTTAATCAAAGTGAACATCAGACGCATGTAGATAAAATCTCTAAACCAAAAGGATAATGTCATGTGCCAACGATTCCAAAACTCTTTGATATTGTCAGATATAAAGGGCTTATTAAAGTTTTTCGGTGTATCATAGCCCATCAAGTTACTGACACCGACTGCGAATAAACTGTAACCGGCAAAGTCAAAAAACAGATACATACTGTAACAATACATGTATAAAATCAAGCTCCAAGAGAAGAAGCCTTGATGCATCAAACTTTTATTTAACAGTGGTAGCCAAACCTGACCGAAATAATAGCCGAGAATAAATTTGTAGAAAAAGCCTAAGAAAATGCTCCAGATGCCGCGGTTTAATAACCCGGCATACACCTCTCTGGTGGGTGGCTCCAACAAATCTTTTTCAAAGCGGCGATACCGGTCAATCGGACCAGATGAAATCGTCGGGAAAAAGAGTAAAAACTGAATGTATCGCAATGGATGGTATTCTTTAATCGTGCCATCCCGCATTTCCATAATCATTTGAACTGACTTAAAGGTTAAATAGGAAATACCTAAAAAGCCAAAAATCGCTGCTGCCCCGCCATCGACAAAGGGAATTACTTTGACTAAGGTCAGCGGCAGGATTGCTAAAGCAACCGCCAAATAAAAAATTCCTGAGGCATTTTTTTGCTGCCGATAATGATGATAACACCAGACTAACAGGGTTTGAAAAATCACATAGCCGATTAAAGCGAGGCCCTGCTGCCAGTATTTGCCGCCAAAACTAATGTAAAGAAAAATTAAAGTAATTAAACTTTGGTACCAACCCCAGCGCTTGCCTTTGATTAACAACATAAAAATCATCGGCAACAGCGCAACGGCTAACCAAAGAAAATAGATCGGATTCGCATAAGGAATCACATGAGGCCAACTCATCAGCGGTTTGCCTCAGCAATCAAGCCTTTACGATCGACCTTACCATTGGCGGTCAATGGCAATTCCTCCACGTAAATAAATTTTTGCGGAACCATGTAGTCCATCACCAAACCAGCTAATTCCTCTTTAATCGCCTTGGTCAATTTAAATTCTTTTTCAAAATCATTTGCCTCGGGTACGACATAGGCGATTAATTGTTCTACTTTATTTTCTACATATTTGGGTACGACTGTCGCTTGTTTGACCAAGCTGACATCATCTAAATGATGGTCAATATCTTCCAGCTCAATTCGATAGCCGTGAAATTTCACTTGAAAATCGATGCGGCCTTCGTAAAGTAACAGGCCCTCTTTGGTCATCGAGCCACTGTCGCCGGTATGATAAGCCGGCACTCCACCATATTCAAAAAAGGCGGCAGCTGTTTTTTCGGGATTATTTAAATAGCCCTTTGAGACACTGGGACCAACAATAACAATCTCTCCAACAGCACCATTTTCCAACACCCGGCCCTCTTCCATAAATAAAATTTGCGTGTCCTCTTTGACATAGCCAATTGGAACCCGCTCGTATTTTTCTAAAAGCTCACTGGTGATTTCAACTCCTGAAACAGCCACGGTTGCTTCAGTCGGACCATAGGTATTGAAAATTTTCGCTTGAGGGAAGCGAATCAATAATTCCAAAGCTGTTGATTTCGGCAGCTCTTCTCCACAAAATAGAAAAGTCTGCAAACTAGGAACATGCTGGCCATCAAAGGTCGGCTCCATCAAACAAATTTTCATAAAGGACGGCGTTGAAATCCAAACATTGATATCAAGCTTTGGCAATGTGCTAAACAAACTGCGAAAATCATTGATGGTCTCTTTTTTCATTGGAACCAAGGACCCGCCTGAAGTCAGAGCTGGATAAATCCCCATCACAGATAAATCAAAGGAATAAGGTGCCTGTGACAAAAAGCTGGCGCCTTCTGGCAAGTCAAAGTCAGTCAGTTCCCAATTGACAAAGCTCAATAAATTTTTGTGGGATATCTGTACTCCTTTTGGCACACCAGTAGTTCCAGAGGTGAAAATAATATAATACGTATCATCTGGTTTAACGATTGAAAAATCTTTTACCTCAGCCTCATTTTCAAAAATGGCTTGTAATTCCAAAGGTGAAATAATTGGAATTTCGTTGATTGCGGGACCCGCCCAGTCGGCCACTGCTAAAATGGCCGCCGGTTTGGCAACTTGTAAAATCAGCTCCACTCTTTCTTGAGGAGTATTGCTTTCAATCGGGATATAAGCTCGCCCAGTTTTGGAAATCCCCAGAAAAGCGGCTAGCATTTCAAATTCTAATTCACCATAAACGACGATTGGGCCGGCTGCCTTTATTTTGCTTGTTAAAAAAGTAGCGACTTGATCAGAATATTTTTTTAATTGTCCATAGGTAAACTGGCTCGTTTCATCACGATAAGCAATCCGCTGTGGGTCAGTTACGCCATAACTATCAATGGTTGTTACAATATTGGTCAGCATCTTGCCACCTCCTAAAATTCATTGTAGATAAATGTGCCGCCTTGAATATTTTTATAATGGTATAAATAGACGAGCATCACGACGACCGCGAAGAAAAATATGGTTTTTCCGACAAATTTCAGCCAGTATTGAACGGCTTCATTGGTCCACCAATTTTTAATTAATTTCATATGCGTCCTCCTGTAAAAAACTCTTAATCTGAGTATATGGTTAGTATAAAAGCTAAAGTTAAATACCCAACCGCCAAAAGATAAACAATTGTTAAACTGATGATTAATTATCATGAAATTTTCTCGTCATTTACAATTCAACCTGCTTAAATCGTCGTAAAGCTAGCCGATAAACCACGATTGAAGCCAAAATTGTTAGCCCGAAAATCAGAAAAAACTGGCCGATTGTAAAAATATGCCCAGAATAAAACGTACTGGAAGCTAGAATCCGTAATTCCTTTTCCTTGAAAACTGTCAGCTCAATTTTTTCCAAAACAAGCAAACTATAATACACAATCATGTTAATCAAAAAAGCAACGGAAGCCTGTTTAACAAGTAACACGACTAGAAAAGCTAATGGAATGATTGGTAAAAATCCCAAAAAACTACTGGCATAGACAAACAGCACTTTGATAACAGAAACAGCTGTCAAGCCGCTAAAGCTTAAGGTCACTATTAAGCTGACAATAAAGCTCACTCCGTAAACTAATAAAATAATCCCTAGTGTAGCAAGCATTTTCCCTAAAAAAATACTGCTTTTAGAGGCGGATTGTAAAAACCATAGGCGAATTTCCTGATTTTTCAAGGCTTTGCCAATCAGTTGATTGCCGCAGAAAAAGATAAGCAAAGGAATTATCACTAGCTCCAGACAATGCAAAACGAAATAAGGATAGGCACCACCATGATTTTGCAGCCGAGGAGAAAAAGCTCTAGCAATAAAAAAACCGCTGATAATTGCAAAACAAATCACTAGCAGAGTTCGTTTAAACCAATTGGAGCTTCGTAACCGATTAAAATCCAGCTCAAAGGGAATCAAAAAGCCCATCACTTGACCTCCTCTCCCGTATAAAAATCATAAAATTCAGCTAACGTACTGAAGGTTTTATGGATATCTGCTTGGCTACTGCTAACTGCCAAACGGCCCTGATGAGCAATGGCAATTTCCGAGGCTGCTTCTAAAGGTGGCGTCAGCTTTTCAACCAACATGAAAATCGTTTTTTTCTGACCAGCTTCTGTTAAGAATAACGCTATCAATTGCTGGATTTCATTGTCCTTTAATCCCTCAAAGGGCTCTTCGACAATTATAATATCTGGATTATGTAACAAAGCCAGAGCGAAAGCTAACTTTTGTCGTTGAAAGCTGGTTAAAGCATTGACCCGTTGCTTTCTGACTTCTGCTAAAGCTAATTTTTTTAGTAAATACTCCTGTCGTACCTTTGAATAATTTTTTTGAAACCGGCCAATAGCGGTGATATTTTCTTGAACGGTCAATCTTTCTTGCAAAATATCTTGACTCATAACACCGATTTTTTGAAACGCCTGCCTGCGCTGAGTTTCTTGGTTAATATCAAAATGATCAAGAAAAATTTGGCCGGTTGCTGGCTTTTTTAAGCCTAGCAATAGCTGCACAAACTTTTTTTCAGCGGCACTGGTTAATCCAGTCAACACAAAAAAGTTGCCTGGTGCAACTGAAAAATTTAGATTGCTAAAGGACTCATCTGAATGATCCATAATAAATGAGACGTCTTTAAATTCGATTGCTGCCACTTGATTACCTCCGCTCATTTTATTGAAGCCAGTTTAACAAAGGGAAATAAACAAGACGTCATGAAGTGTTAAACAAAAGATAAACTTTTTGGAAATCAAAAAAGTTTAGTGAGGAGGCCTTTGTTTAAAATAAAGATAAAAAAACTATCTATTAGTAGCAGTCTTGGTAGCAGCTTCTAATTTTATTTTGAACAATTTGCTTTGACGGTTTTCTTTGTAAAATGAGGGTCCTCATGACTCTTTTGCCTATCTCTAAATCTAGTGTTGCCCTATAAAAAGTGAAAATGATGGTCGTGTTATGATGTTCATTAATCGAAAAGAGTGAAAAAATAGGAGGACTAACTAAGAAATTGAGCCAAAAAAATAGCCTCAAAAATTATTTTTCTTAGGCAAAGCGGCCAAAATAATTTTTGAAGCTATTTTTCAATCGATAATTTTTCTTATCGAAGTAGCAAAATTTTTCTAGTTTCGTTTTTAAACCAGTTGGAAATTTTTAGGGAGCAAAGCGATAGCCAGCGCCCCAGACTGTTTGCAAGTGCTGCGGATTACTGGGATCTTTTTCGATTTTCTCCCGCAAACGATTGATGTGAACTGCCACCGTTCGCAAATCACCGATGGCATCAAAGCCCCAGATTTTTTCATAGAGTTCTTCTTTGCTGAAGACCATCTCGGCATTTTCCATTAAAAATAGTAACAGCTCATATTCTCGGTGCTTTAAAATAACCTCTTGCTTGTTTAAAAAAACACGATGAGTTTTCGGATTGATAGTAATAGGTCCTTTTTTAATGGTATCCTGGCTTTCGTTGACAGCAGGACCTGCAGCGTGGGCTTTAATCCGGTCGTATTGGGCCAAATTTGCTTTGACCCGAGCAACTAATTCTGTCGGCGAAAAAGGTTTGGCAATATAATCATCTGCGCCTAAGCCTAGGCCTCTTAGCTTGTCAATCTCTTCAGTCTTAGCGGTCACCATGATAATTGGAACGTCAACTTTATCGCGGATTTGTTTGCAGATTTCAAAACCGCTCATCCCCGGCAGCATTAAGTCCAGTAAAATTAATTGAAATTGATTGGTTAAAGCAGCTTGATATCCTTCCAGGCCGTCTGCCAAGGCAGTTACCTGATAGCCTTCGATTTCTAAAAAATCAACTTCAATGCTAGCAATGTCTGCATCATCTTCTACAACCAAAATTTTCTTGCTCATCTTTTGTCCTCCTTAAACAACGGCACTTTAATTATGACACCAAAGCCGCCTTCTTCCGGCAGGAAGGCGCTAATCTCTCCGCCGAAGCCTTCGATTGTCTTGCGGGCAATTGCTAAGCCTAAGCCACTGCCATCACTGGGATTGCTGCGGGCTTGGTCACTGCGATAAAAAAGTTGAAAGAGCTGCGGCAAATTATCTTCAGCGACACCGGGTCCATTATCCAGCAGCTGAATTTCTAAATCATCCGCTTTTCTCTGATAACTCATACGATTAATCGTCAGCTGTTTGTCAGAATATTTTAGTGTATTTTCCAATAAATTCGTTAAGACACTCCGTAATTGAGCCACATCAATTCTAATTGGTAGGCGTTCTTCAAAAGGTCCCGTTAAACTAACCTGTAAGCCACGGTTGTGATATTCAGGCTTGACCACCTGCAAATACTCCTGCAAAAATTCACTGGCATTCACTACTTCAAAATTGAAGGGAAACTCACCAGTATCCAATTTTGAAAAAAGAAAGAGCTGGTTGATGATATGCTCCATATCCTTAGTTTTTCGTTTGATGGTTGCAAAATACTTATCCCTCATCTTCGGTGTGGCCGCCACGCCTTTTTCTAATCCTTCAAGATAGGCTTCAATTGAGGTTAGCGGCGTCCGCAAGTCATGGGAAATACCGGCGACTAATTCCCGGCGACTATTTTCATTTTGATCTCGTTCCTTAATAACCAATTCTAACCGCTGAGCCATCTGATTGAAATCAGACATAATAGGAGCAAACTCATCATTTCTTTGATAGTCAATCTGATAATGTAACTCCCCTGCTTTAATCTGTTGGAAGCCGAAAGCCAGCTCCTCCAGTGGCTGAGTAATACTGTTAGTTAAGCGCTTCGTTAAAAAGCGATTCATCAAATAAATCACCAGCAAAACAGCAATCAAAATCAAAATTAAAATATTCGACATGGCGATGTCGTAATCTTTATCCCAAATCGGGTTTTCATAATACAAATCATTGGTGTAATTCGTATTAAATAAAATCACATCGTATTGAGTCGTTTTAAAACTGGCGACAAAAAGCTGGTCGACAATATAGGTGTGGTCGCCGTCTTCATTCAAAGCGACTGCCAATAAATTACTATCTGGGACTTCCCCGATTGAGTCGATTAACTCACTGTTTTGATAAACTAAAAGAGCGATGCTGGTGGAAAAATAATCTTGATAAAAACCCTCGACATCCTCAATAATTTGCTGTGTACCGGTATCTTCACCCTCCCAAGAGTTAACCAACTTTTCAACTTGGGCATACTGCTCCCGAAATTGGTAATTTTCATCAGAGGCCTTTTGATAGCCCCCCCAAAAATATTCGTAAACAAAAACTAAAGCACCAGTCAGCACTAATAAACTCAATAAGACTGGCACGACAATCATAACGATATGGGAGATAAATAACTTGCGCTTAATGGTCATAGGATTTCCTCTTACAAAAAATTTAAGGTCTGAGTGTCATTGAACTAGCTAAAAAATCACAGTTGCGTTATTAAATGGCTATCAAAGAATAAATATCTTCTGCCAGTGTCCCAACATCACTTAAGCCAACTTGATTTTCCAATAAAATCACGATATTTCGAAATTGCCAGTCAGTGTAGATGATAGAGGTATAAGCACCTAATACACCGGCGCTTTCCAGCTGCTCTCCTTGCCAATAGCCGGCACTATAGCCGCTGTCAGTTTCTAAAAGTTCTGAAAAATCCTGGCTGCTAATTAGCGTTTGATCCCGCAACGCTTCTTGTATTTTTAATAAGTCCCCAGAAGTCATCAATAGATTTCCGGCACCTAAAAGGCTGGAAAATAAAGGTCTGTCACGAACAAGCTCCGGACCATAGTCAAGATACTCCGTGTTCGTTTCCAAATCATAATAATAAGGATTGGGAACTGTCACATTTTCCGGCAGCGTGTCCCAAAAATAAGTTCCTTGCAGATTCAAGGGCTGAATTATTTTTTCTGTTAAATAGGTTTCATAATCAACACCACTAATCTGAGAAATAATTCCCGCCAATAAAGTATAGTTGGCATTGGTATAATAAAAATCAAAATCGCTCGTTGAAGTTAAACTGTTTAAAACATAATCCAGCTGTTCTGCTTGCGTCGACAAAACCTCAGCAGGAGCAATCTCGTCCATTTGAATGCCTGAAGTTTGGTTCAAGAGCATGCGCACCGTGATGGCAGAACTATTTTCAATCTGCGGATAAAAATCGTTGAGAGTTTGATCATAGGATAGCTCACCAGCTGTAACTAGTTGGGCAATCAAAATGCCCGTCAGAGTTTTTTGAATGGAGGCCACAGGAAAAGCCGTCGCTGCTTCATTTGTCTGAGCGTTTGCCGTATCCGCATAACCATAGCCTTGGTTGCTAAACAGCTGCCCGTTTTGAACAATTAAGGCGACACCAGAAAAGCGGTCCTCCGCTAAAATTTGATTGATTTTTTCCTTCGTTGCGTTTGAATCATCTAAATCATTGGCTTGGGTTGGTTCATCTAAGCTGGCTTCACTAGCTGTTGTTTCGGTCGTTGTTGCCGTCGCTGTTTGACTGCTGACACTTGGCGTTGCCGCCAACAAACGCCAACTAACCAAACCAATTAAACCAATAATTAGTAAAGCTCCGCTTAAAATCCACCATTGTTTTTTCAACTAGCTCACCTTCATCATCTATTCAATCAAAATAAAAAAATTTGTTTTCTGCAGTTCTCACTCTAATTTCAGTAAATCATTTAAAAGCTATACTAAGTTAAATATGCCATATTTTTTCAGAATATGATAATAATTGCACTTTCCACTAAACATAGACGTTGCAATAGTCTTTCTATTTAAGAGCTGAGCTGATTTGGCTAGCTGCAACTTACTTACCTTCATTTTTTAAACTTTTCACATAACTATCAACTGCCAAAAGGCAATCAGCTACATCAGTCGCTTCAATTTTAAAAGGCATCCGGCTCATCGTTTCCTGAGAAATTGTCGCCTGCTGCCCCACCTCCAGCAGTTGAGAATAATTCGTTTCTAAATGTAACTCTGCTAAAGTCGTCGGCAAGTTTAAATCTTGGTAAAAATCAATAAAACGATCCAGCTCGGCTTTAGGACGATTTTCTAAAAAGAGTTGCGTCAGTGTTCCGTAAGCCACTTTTTCTCCGTGGGTCAGCTGCTGAATCTCTCCTGTTAATTTCGAAAAGCCATTGTGGATAGCATGGGCTGCCGCCAAGCCACCGCTCTCAAAACCGATGCCACTCAATAACGTATTGGCTTCGACGACTTGCTCAAAGGCCTCTGTCACAACTTTTGCTTGATTTGCAGCTAGCGCTTGTTTGCCAAATTCAAACAAGACGGCTTGGCATTTTTCAGCAATCGCCTGCGCCGCTAAAGTCACGCCGCCACCTAATAAATTTTTGCCACGACTTTGCAGCACAGCCCGCACCTCAACCCAAGTTGCCAAAGCATCGGCAATTCCTGAAGCTAATAAACGAACTGGCCCTTGGACGATGATTTCGGTGTCAACTAAGACGAGCTGCGGACTTTTTTGATAGTACTGATATTTTTCAAAAACGCCGTCTTCTGAATACATGACCGAAATCGCTGATGTCGGTGCATCAGTGGAGGCTGTTGTTGGTAAAATAACCACCGGCAAAGATAAGCAATCAGCAATTCCTTTGGCGCTATCGATTGTCTTTCCACCCCCTAAGCCTAAAACAACATCCACATCCGCTCCCTTAGCTTTTGCTAGAATTGCTTGAATGGTTTTTTCAGAAGACTCCCCATTAAAAGGCAGGTGTAAAACAGTGAGTCCTTCTGTTTTTAAATTCTCAGCAAATGCTTCGCCGCAAAGTTGCCAGACAAAATCATCGCAAAGCAACAACGATTTTGTACCAATTTTTTTAATATGAGAAATACCACTTTTTAAAACGCCCTTGCCCTGAACATAACGGGCCGGACTGATAAAAATTTTTTCCATAAGTACGCTCCTTTGTGTTTTTTATCACAAGTCTAACTACAGGCTAACAAAAAAGCCAGACTGATTCCACAGTGAGCATTCGTTAACTTGAAAGAGCTAACGAATAGTCACCGTCTGATTGTTTAAATCCTTCAGTTGGCTTTTTTATTAAAGTATTGCTAAACCTTGACTGCAAAAAATTTATTCTTTAAATTTTCTAAGGCCAGCGTTAATTCTGCTGCTGTTTCTGGAGAATAGTCAATCAGTTGAACAGGCGTTGCGACAACATCCATCAAAGAAATCGGCACAATCTGTTCGGCTTCAACCGCAAAACGGATGCGGGGATGATACTCACTGGTGCCGCAATTTCCTGGCAAAGCAAACATGATTTCATATTCATCAGCTGCTAGTTGTTTGAAACGATAATAACCATCAGTGAGATAAACTTTTTCCTCAGAAAAATTTTCCTGCAGGAATTTTAGTTCCTCAATTGTCATCTTCACAACTCCTTTTTCAGATTAGTTTAAATTTTTTAAAGCCTCCCACATGGTTAAAGCCTGCTTCATGCCGGCAACATTGTGTACCCGCACCATTTCAACTCCCTGCTCAAGGGCAAAAAGCGAAGCTGTAACTGAAGCATAGTCTCTTTCAAGGGGATTCGTTTCTCCCGTCACTGTGCCAATCGTGCGCTTGCGGGAGACGCCATACAACAGCGGCAGTTTCTCAAAACGAAAATCTTGTGGCTGAGCCATAATCGCTAAGTTTTCTGCGACAGATTTATGAAAGCCGACACCTGGGTCAAAGGCGACCCGCTCTAATGAGATGCCGTATTGTTGACATTGAGTTACTTTTTCTTGATAAAATTCCTGTAGGTCAGCTATTAATGAACTTTCTCGGCGTTTGCGGGAATGCATAATGACCACTGCAACTTCAGGATTAGCCGCCAACAGCTCCGCCATTCCCGGCTGACCGAGACCTTGAATATCATTGATAATTTCCACACCTGCGCTAATCACTGCTTGGGCGACTTCAGGAAAATACGTATCCACTGATAGCGGCACAGAAATTCTTTGTTTGACTGCCTCCACCACTGGTAAAATTCTGGCTAATTCCTCTGCTGGTGTTATCTCTTGATAGCCCGGCCGTGTCGATTGGCCGCCGATATCAATCACGTCAGCACCGGCTAGCGCTAAAGCTTCAGCCTGCTCGACAGCCGCTTCGATATCTGTGTAGTGCCCACCGTCAGAAAAAGAATCCGGAGTCACATTTAAAATTCCCATGATTTGCTGCTTTTTTGTAAAATCAAACATTGGCCTGCCTCCTTTTTGTCAGTCTAGTCTCTAAAAGTAAATTTTCTTTGGCTTTTTTCTTAATGAACACTTAAGCTGGCTAAAATTTTCGGCAAAATTATTTTTAGCGCCTGTATTCTAGGGCTTAAAGTGTTGCGCTGGGCTAACGGCATCTCAGCCAACGTTTTCTGATAAATCGGCAGCCATAAAATAGAATCAAATCCGTAACCCAGCTGACCACGGGGTGCAACAATCTCACCGGCTAGCGTTTTTTCCACCTGAAATTCTGCTTTTCCCCAATAAACCAACGCTGCATGGAGCACAAACTTGCGATTTTGTTGCGGATTTTTTTGATACAAATTTAAAATTTCTTGATTTTGTTCTGGA
The DNA here is from genome assembly GCF_026157065.1 of Enterococcus sp. HY326. Classification (GTDB taxonomy): domain Bacteria; phylum Bacillota; class Bacilli; order Lactobacillales; family Enterococcaceae; genus HY326. The sequence goes on along the minus strand of NZ_JANLGQ010000002.1, from coordinate 18,856 downwards.
GCAGTAGCAGTCTGAAAAAATTGATGAGTCTGCACCCCAAGCAACTTCGGAAAAGCTGCTAGTTCTAGTCCGCCATCATCGGCTAAGACTGGCTGTTGCAATGCTTCTGCATAATACTTAGCTTTCAGCCGCACATTTTCCAGATAACTTGAGCCGTTTTCAACTGGACTTTTCAAATCTGGGGCTAATTCATGAAGACCAATTAAACGAATTTGGTCGCCAAAGGCTTTTTGCATCTCCTGCAATTTTCCTAAATTTTTTGTTGCAACAATCAAGCTAGTCATGATTAATCGCCGCCAAAAAGTCTCGCTTCCACTCCTGATCTTCTTTAAAGGCACCAAGATAAAAGAAGGTTTTCGTTTTACTGTCAGGAGAACGTACGCCACGCATTTCCATGCATAAATGCTTGGCCTCAATGGAAACCGCCACGCCAGAAACTGGAACATGCTCGGCAATCAATTCAGCAATTTGCCGCGTTAAGTTTTCCTGAACGCTGGGCCTCTTTGCACAGTATTCAACAAGTCGGGGCAACTTGCTTAGTCCCAAGACTTTATTTTCAGAGGGAATATAGGCGATGTGAACCTTGCCGAAAAAGGGCAACAAATGGTGTTCACACATGGAATAAAAATGAATATCTTTGACGACCACCATTTCACCGGCACTGCCGGCATCAAATAATTTAAAATCATCAAAGTCTGTCGTTAAGCCGCTAAAAATTTCTTGATACATGCGGGCAACCCGTTGGGGCGTTTCGATTAAGCCGGCCCGCTGTGGGTCTTCGCCGACTGCCGTCAAAATCTGGGTCACGGCAGCTTCAATTTGAGCAATCTGTTCTGGATTCATTTACCATACCTCTTTTGCTAATCTTACTTCTTGCTGATTTCCACTGGCTTCAATCCAAGCCGCTAAACTTTTGTTGAAAAGCTCTCCATGATAGACATCCCTTAAAGGAATTAAGACAAAGGAGCGCTTTGTCATTTCTTTATGGGGAATGGTTAATTCCTCAGTGGTGATGTTCAAATCACCCATCAATAAAATATCAATGTCAATGGTGCGTGGTCCCCAATGAACCAAGCGTTTGCGATCCAAGGCCGCTTCTATGTGGTGGATTTTTTTTAACAAGTCTGCCGGTTGATAACTCGTGTCGATTTTGATGACAGCATTTAAAAAATTTTCCTGTTGGGTGTAACCGTATGGATCAGTCTCATATAATTTTGAGGAGGCCAAGACTTCGATTTGAGAGTCAGCCGCCAATTTTTCTCTGGCGGCCTTCAATAATTCTAAACGCTCTCCCATATTACTGCCTAAGGCTAGATAAGTTATCATTTGAAGGCTCTTTCCATTTCGATTTCAATATTGTCAAACAGTCCGGGCATCGGTACGCTGTATTTACGAATTCGCAGCAGTACGCTGGTTAAACGGTTGCCAAAATCCTTTTGAATATCATCTAAAATTGCCGCAGCCAAGCCCTCCATTAAGTTATACGAACTGGTTGTTACTCGCTTGGCAATCAAATCATTAATTTCTGCATAGCTGACGGTATCTGCCACATCATCACTCTTGCCCGCAGCAGTTAAATCTAAGCTTAGTTCAACATCAATTTCGATTTGCTGGCCTAGCACTCGTTCTTCCTTCAAGACACCATTTTTTGTAAAATATTTTAAATTATTTATGCGAATTTTTCCCATGCATTTTTTCCTACCTTCAAAAAAATTTGCTAAAACTTCTTCATTAAATATACAGTTTCCAAAGACAATTGTCATCTTAATAAATCTCTGTTGCCAGTAAAAAACTTGAAAAATCCTGTTGACTTGTCACTTGTTTAAAAAAGATTTTTGTATTACAATATATAATACAAACAATACAAAAAAAGAAATCAGGTGACCATATGCTTTTTGAAATCTCCACGACATCGGAAATTCCAATTTATAAACAAGTGCGGGACCAAATAGTTATCGGCATTGCCAAAGGCCAGTTAAAACCAGATGAGCAGCTACCCTCTGTTCGTCAGCTAGCAGATGAAATTGGCGTGAATAATATGACAATTTCTAAAGCCTACAATCAATTGAAGGATGAAGGATTTTTAATTACCGATCGAAGACTGGGAACCAAAGTCGCTCAATTAAAACCGCAGCCTGGTCCTTTACCGCCGGATTTATTTTTCCAACTGACCTTGATTTTAGCAGAAATTCGTTTGCACGCCGTCAACACCGAACAAATTGAAAAAAGTGTCCAACAAATACTAACAGATTTTTTTGAGGAGTGATTTACATGTCTTTTATGATTCTGATTGAAATTGCATTATTTATTTTAATGGGCTTGATGGGCATCATTCCCAGCCGGCCCCACGCCAATATTATTTTAGAAAATACGTTACCAAAGGATAAGTTAAACGCTCCTGTCGTGAAAGCTTTAATCAAAGACTACCGCAAAGGACTTTTAATTATCACAATAATCTTTAGTTTAACAACCATTCCACTGATTTTTTTGCCTTATGATTCTATTTTATTTACTGGCTTTATGCTGGGGATCTTTGGTTTTCTAGGTACGATGTATCTCTACCAAGTCCATTACATTCATAAACTTCACGATCTGCAAGCTAAAATGGGCTGGCTGTTACAAGCACAGCCGATTCTGATTGATACCCAAGCGATTCAATTAAAAAATCGCAAAATGCTGTCAATCAAATGGTTGCTAGGCAGTCTGCTGCTGACGATTGTCGCAGCAGCCATTTCAATCCTTCAGCTAAATAGCTTCACAATGAACCTCGTGATGATTGTGACAGCAGGGATTTTATGGCTGCTTAGTCTGGCAATGTATTATTACATCCGCCACTTTCCAGTGAAGGCTTGGTCACAAAAGACTGAACTCAACCAGCAATACAATGATTTGACGAAATTTTACTGGTCACTGATTACCGTTATCTTGAGCTATATGTTTGTTCCTTTGATTTTATTGCCTTATGGTCTGTTGACCTTTAATCCAACAATTGTGACGGTCATTTCGGTAGCCTACTTCTTAGTGCTCTTTATCGGCTGTGGGTCCACGATTGCTCTTTTATTTAAACTACGGAAAAAACAGGATCAATTAATGGCGCAAACCGGTGAACAACGTTACAGCGGTGACGACCAATATTGGCGCTATGGTGTTTATTACAATCCCAATGATAATCGTCTGATGCTACCAGATCGTGTTGGTATGAACATTACTACGAACATGGCAAAACCTGCTGCGAAAATCGGTGGTGGGATTCTCGTCGTCTTTTTGGTGGGGATTTTAACTTTTGTGATGGTACCGATGTTTCAATATGATTTTCAAACGAATTCGATTCGCATGGAAATCACTCAAGAAGATGTCGTGATGACAGCCCCGCTTGTCGGCAAATCCAGCGTGCCCTTTAACGATATTGAGTCTGTTGAATTGATAACTGATTTGCCAAAAGGCTTATTCCGAGTGAACGGCATGGGTACCGAAAACTATGCTACCGGTTCTTTTGCCGGAAATGGTCGCTCGGCAACGCTCTATGTCCGTCTTGATCAAAAGGAGATTATTTATTTAAAAACAGCGGACCGGGATTATTATTTTACCGCCAGTGATGCAGAGGAAACAAAAAAAGAATACCAACAAATTTTGCAACATATTTCTTAATTGATGAGGAGGAGTAAACATGAGTGCCGATCTTTTACCCATTTTGATTCCCTTAATCATTTTGGAATTCGCCTTAGCCGCAGCCACGATTATCCATGTGTTACGGCATCCCCACTACCGTTTTGGCAATAAATGGCTCTGGCTTTTATTATCTTTTGTCACAATTATCGGGCCTGTCCTTTACTTTTCTATCGGGCGAGGTGATGCTTGATGGCAGCTATTGAAGTAAATCATTTGCATCAAAATTTTGGCAAACAGCAAATTCTAAAGGATGTTTCCTTTGAAGTCCCGGAAAAAGCTATTTTCGGTTTTCTCGGGAAAAATGGTGCCGGCAAAACTACCACCATGAAAATTATGTTAGGTTTATTGAAGCCCACTTCGGGAACTGTCAAAATTTTTGACGAGTCTGTCGCCTTTGGCCAAACTAAAACCAACCGCTTTGTCGGCTATCTACCAGATGTTCCAGAATTTTATGATTTTATGAAACCCGAAGAGTATTTGAAGCTCTGCGGAGAGATTACCTACATGCCCGCAGCCAAAATTAAAGAACGAAGTGCTGAATTGTTGGAGCTTGTTGGCCTTGAAAAAGAACAAAAAAAAATCGGCGGCTTTTCTCGGGGAATGAAGCAGTGCTTAGGCATTGCCCAAGCTTTATTAAATGAACCACGACTGCTGATTTGTGATGAACCGACTTCTGCTTTGGACCCTTTAGGCCGCAAAGAAATTTTAGAAATTCTGCTGCGGATTAAAAACAAGACCACCGTCTTGTTTTCAACCCACATTTTAGCGGATGTCGATAAAATTTGTGACCATGTGGCCATCTTAGATCAAGGGGAAATTGTGTTAAACGGCGCCATTCAAACGTTAAAAAATCAGCAGCAACAAGAAACGATTCTTTTAGAATTTAAAGATGACAGCAGCCTCAAAAAATTTACAGACAGGGCTGCTCAATCTTTTACAATTGAGCAACAAAATTCTGACCAGCTGAAAATCAGCACCCTCCATGCTGATCAAACTATTTTTGCTCTAATGCAGCTTTTGAACCAGCAGCAGCTTGTGCCGGTAAAATTGGAATTCCAAGAACCGACACTGGAGGATTTATTCTTGGAGGTGGTGAAATGAGCGCTTATCTAGCCTTTACCAAAAAAGAAGGTTTAGCGGTATTAAGAAACGGCAAATTATTGCTACTAACGGTCATCTTTTTATTGCTGGGCTTAATGAATCCTTTGATTGCAAAATTTACCCCGGATTTAATTTCAAGTTTATCACTAGAAGGCATCTCCTTGACCGTTCCAACGCCAACTGCCTTTGACTCATGGACGCAATACTATAAAAATCTGCCACAGTTTGGTTTAATTATTTTGGTGATTGTTTTCAGCAGTAGTCTGACTAGTGAACTGACCAAAGGAACTCTAGTGAACATGCTGACCAAAGGACTCCCCCGGACAACCGTCATTTTTTCAAAGCTGACGGTCAGCGGCCTGTTGTGGACCTTGGGAAACCTGTTAGCTTTTGTTGTTACCTATGCTTATACGGCCTTTTACTGGCCAACTGATCAGCAAAATCATTTGTTCCTAGCGGCAAGCTTTCTATGGCTTTTTGGAATATTTCTCTTGACCAGTATTTACCTCGGTAGTGTTCTTTTCTTTGAAACCAGCGGCACTTTACTTTTTTGCGGCGGACTTGTTGCCTGTCTATTTTTGGCAAATATTTTTCCGAAAGTCAGTGAATATAACCCACTCTATCTAGTTTCACAAAATCTGCAGCTGATTAATGGTAGCCTACAGCTATCAGATTTTTATCCATCTATCCTAGTCACACTTATTTGGATTATTTTCAGTTTAATTGCTAGCTGTCTAATCTTTAATAAAAAAGCCCTATAAAAAAGAATCGGCTGAAATAATTTCTACAAGCTAGCTTCACCTGTAGAATATTTCAGTCGATTCTTTTCATTTTTATAAAGTGTCTTCTAAATAATAAGCATAATGATAATCATCAACCCAATGGTTATTAATCCAAAATTCATTTTTGTAATGGGCTTCCCGAACAAAGCCCAACGCCTCATAAGATTTTCTAGCCCGTGGATTACTGTCCATCACTCTTAAGGAAAGCTTGCCAATATTTTGCTGGCGGGCTTTTTCAATAACAGCTGCAATTAATTTTTTACCAATCCCCTGTCCTTGGGCCTCCTCAGCAACACCGATTCCTAGCTCCCATTGACGACTATGACTGCTCATCGTTGTCGGATTTTTATAGCTGATAAACCCTAATAAGCTATCATCATTTGCCGCCACTAAAATTTCTCGATCCTTTTGACTTTTTTCATAGGCATCAAAGCTCAGCTGCTGATTGGCATTGGGTGTATTATCGTTGGTCCACATATTTTCTTCCAATTTCCATAAAACTGGAATATCACTATCTTGAATTGCCCGAATCGTTACTGTCATGAGCCACACTCTTTTCTAATTCATTTCCTAAATTATAGCAAACTCCTTGCCTCACAACAAAAATTTGCACCAGTCAAGAAAATTATCTTTACAGTCAAAATGGTCTATGGTAATATTATTTGGTGAGTGTAAACACTCATCTATTACGATATTCCGCTGGGGCAGCTGTCCTATGAATGTTTGGAATAAGGAGAAGGAATAAATGAACCCATTAATTCAAGAATTAACTCAAGAACAACTACGTACGGATATTCCAGCGTTTCGCCCTGGTGACACTGTTCGCGTTCATGCGAAAGTAGTCGAAGGAACCCGCGAACGTATCCAGCTTTTCGAAGGCGTAGTCATCAAACGTCGTGGTGCTGGCATCAGCGAAACTTACACTGTTCGTAAAATTTCAAACGGTGTTGGTGTGGAACGGACTTTCCCAGTTCACACTCCTCGTGTCGCACAAATCGAAGTTGTTCGCTACGGTAAAGTTCGTCGTGCAAAATTGTACTACTTACGTGCTTTACACGGGAAGGCAGCTCGTATCAAAGAAATCCGTCGTTAATATTTGTTTTACAAATCAACGTCAAGCCCTTGAGAAATCAAGGGCTTTTTCTTTTGGCTTGAAACTTTTAGCATTGCATTTGAATATGGAATATGCGTCTAAACTTGACAAAAAAGACCCCCATTGGCGGAGACTGATGGCTAGGATACTAGTTCAACTTTCAACAACATTTAAACAAATCTTGCTGCTTCACTCCTAGTTAAACGTATGTGACCTAGAACTCTTCAGAAAATCTTTTTTCTGAAGACAAAAGGGAACCCGCCAGCGGGGACTGGCGGGTTTAGGAGTAAAAAATGAAAAAGTGTTTTATTGGGTTTGTTTTATTGGGATGAGTTCATAATAACCTGTAAATGTGAATTTTTTGTGTAATGAGTATTGTAAAAGTTTGAAAAGTTTATTATGAGTGTATGAAATCTATTTTTTTTAGATTATTGTATTCTTGAGAATGATTGATTTTTGGCAACTTTGTAAATCAAATAACTTTTTTCAATTGGTCTACTATTGAAAACGATTCATCAAAAATCTATATCTGAACATATAAAAAGTGCATAAATATTGCTCCACGAATCCATTATTATAAAAAGAATAAAACTATTAACCAAAATAGTTCCAGTCTAGATTATCAATAATGTAAAGTTCCAAATCATATGAATTACAATTGGAACAATGATGTTTTTACTTTTTATGAAGGACATAGAGAATATGGCACTTAATATCAAGACATTAATAAATGCCCCTGAAGTAAAATTTGAAAGAAGACTTCCTGTTTTTATCCAGATAGGGAAATGTATGCATAAAAATAGGATTGAGGAAATGGAGACTGCCCAAAATTTTGTCATTTTTGGCAACAATGCATTCAACAGCCACCCCCTGAATACGACCTCCTCTGTTATTCCCACAAACAATACTATGCCTATTAAATCAGCCCCATTAATTGGTGTAGTAAGTTGTAAGCTTCCATTTTCTAAAAAATTTCCAACGAAAAGATAACTCACCATCAAGAAGACAAGTAGGAAATACGGAAAAATAGTAAACTTATTTTTAAATATCTTGTCGAATGGAATGTAGAGAAATTTACTCCATGCTTTTGTTAAGACAAGAGCTGGAACTGTCCACGTTAAGAATTTAATGATAGAGCTGGATATTGCTTCTGCCAAAGGTGATCTAAATAACTGAACTCCTGATAATTCATATACTGACCACCAAAGAAAGAAGACGAGCAAATAGATTAAAATCACTCTGACTAGTTTACTCTGCTCATTATTTATTGAAATTTCTTTTAGTTTAAAATCTGTTTTTCTATTATTTTCCATAAATACCTCGCTGATGAAAGTTTTACTACCTTCTCATGCCTGCTTTCTAAATTGCAAATAAGTTAACGCAATGACAAGTATTAACAAAATAAATAAATACCAATGTGAAATACCAAATTGTGAACTGTTTATACTAGCTGTTATAGCGTTATAAATAACAAGAGGCACTGTGTTAGGAAACATTCTTTCTAAATAAGGACTGATTATTAGCGGAAAAATCAATAGTATAGCTAGAGCTATCATTGCGCTTTCAAAACATAGTGTTAAAAAATAAGCTAAAAAAGCAAAGGTGCACCCTCCTAAAACAAAAGAAAGCATCCGTAAAATTTGTATCTCTTGTCCTGAATACAAAACACCATATAACACATTAATCATCCCGAAAATAAAGAAAGATTGAAAAATATAGTCCATTACCTCCACAGTCAGCGAGTAAAATATAGTCTTGGATTTACTTCCTACTAGTAAACCCAATTGTATAGATTCATGATAATTGATTTCTATCTGCCCACTCAGCAGCCCACAACTTATAAAAAGAAAAACGATAATGGATAAAAAATTAGTTAAAGAAAGCTGCACAGGCCCACTCCCATTCAATTGAAAAGGGATTAAACTTAATACACATATGAAAAATGCTGCTCCACCGATAAACAAAATTTGGTACGCTTTACTTTTCAAAGTGTACTTTTTGTATAAGAGAGCTTTCCAGATATTAATAGCCATGTTAACACCTTTGCTCTTTCTTCCACTCAATACCATATATCATGGAGCATGATAAGACAGACTCAATTAAGAGTAACAAAAAGCCGTATAATTGAGAAGTTTGACCCGCTTCCACTCTACCAAAAGCAAATGATTTTGCACCTAATAAAGGTAATATGTTATTCAAATCAGGAGCTAATATTCCCAATAAGCCAGTTAAAGATAAAATCAATAGCAGCACAATTAAGACCAGAGAAGGAATGGATTTCTTTGTAAGTGTTACAAACACTAAAGACAATAGTCCCAACACAACTGAAAATAAAAGTACCCTCAAGGTCACTTCTCCGACTAGAAAAAATGTCAAAAATGTTTTTAAAGTTGGTGTTAGTAGAATAAACAACAAAAGGCAATTAACTATCGCGAAGACTAGTGTGACTATGCTTACTATCACAAATAAACTAATGATTCTACCAGTAGTCCTTTTTTGCCAATTAGTAATTAATAATTGGCTTTGCAACTCTTGCCCGAATTGATATTCTGTTGCATAAACTAAGGCAATTAGAATCGGAAGGAATAGTACGCTCGTTTGATAAGGTGAAGAAAGAATGGCATCTCTGACAAGTATAGCTGGTGTCTCAGATAAAATATTTGATTCAAGATTAACAGATGCAAAATTTCCAGAAAACATCGCATTGATGGCTTGAATATTTTGAATTGAAAAGAAAATACTAATGCCAAAAACGAATATGATACCAAACCAAAATAGAGGAAAAGAGAGAACTTTATAACATTCGCTTTTTATGATTTTATTCAACATTAGCGTCACCATTTTTCTTCGTTTTGGTAGAGTCAAAATAGGCATTTTCAAAGGAACCGTATTCGGAAATAATTGTATCTCTATCCGAATGTAGGACAATTTTGCCGTGAGATAAGGCAACTACCTTATCAACAGTTAATTCTAGCTCACTCATATAATGACTGGACATCAACACCAATTTCCCTTGATTAACAAATCCTTTTAAAAAGTCTCTCACCCATCTAATTCCTTCTGGATCCAATCCATTAATCGGTTCATCTAACACTAAGATTTGTGGATCTGCTAAAATAGCAGCAGCTAGCCCTAATCGTTGCTTCATCCCCAGAGAATAATCTTTAATTTTTTTCTTTCCTACTCCAGTTAAACCGACAATTTCCAAACATTCCAAACATCTTTTTTTATCAATACCACAAGCTAAACCAATCCATCTAAGATGACTCACACCTGTTCGTGAGGGATTTGGCGAACAACTATCTAGAAAAGAACCGACGATATTATAAGGCTGTTCCCTCAAGTCCATATACTTTTTTTTGTTGATCAGTGCTTGTCCTTCTTGACTTGTTTCGAGTCCCAGTAAAATTCTCATCAGTGTTGATTTTCCTGAACCGTTTGGTCCAATTACCCCAGTAATTTGCCCTTTTTCAGCAGTAAACGAAACCTTATCTAAGACAACTTTATTACCATATTTTTTCTTAATATTCTCAATCTCTATCATTTCTTACCTCCAACAAAAATATCCATTTGAATTGTATTCAAAACCTTGTGTCACCTACTGAAACATCAGTCATTTGGCTGAATTCAGTTAACCTTCTAGCTGATTGCTGTTGCGGTGTCATCATCCAAGTGATAACATTAATCAGTATTATCTGTTTTAAATTCAATTAACTAAAAAAAGTAAACAAGGTTTTGCAGTAGCGCTTAATCAGCTATAAACAAAGTCTACAAAACAATTTTCGGATATTTTTCAGATTTCGGTTTTTTTCTAAAAATAATTTGGTTTTACCTACTTCTATCACTAGTCACAATGGATAAAATTGTGGAAATAAATTAAACGATTGGGGATGAATTAGATGGCACATAAAATACTTGTTCTGGATGACGATATAAGTATTCTTAGACTCATAAAGAATGTCTTAGAAGATGCAAACTATACTGTAGTGACCCGCTCAAAAATCACAGACATTGATATTTGTGATTTTACAGGGTTTAACTTAATCATCCTTGATGTCATGATGCCTGTTAATGGTTTAGATATTTGTGCTTACATTCGTCAGCCTATCCAAACACCGATTCTTTTTCTAACAGCTAAAAATCTTGAACAGGATATGCTAGCAGGAATTCAAGCTGGAGCTGACGACTATATTACGAAACCGTTTAGCGTAAAAGAATTACTTGCAAGGGTAAACATGCACATTCGTCGTGATGAACGACATAACCTGCAGACACAACTGTTAACATTTGGTCAGCTTAGTATTGATTACGCAAGTAAAGAAGTTAAAATCCTAAATGAACTTCTTCCAATAACGAAAAGAGAATTTGAGCTGATTTATTTATTAGCTAGTCATCCTGAACGCCCTTATACCATTGATGAAATTTATGAGTACCTCTATCCACAAAGTTCAGATACTCAGTGGCGGTCTATATCAGAATTTATTTATCAAATTAGACAAAAAATGAAGCCCTATCATATCAATCCGATTAAAACAATTTGGGGAGGTGGCTACCGATGGCAACTACCAGAAGCTTTAAACAACTAGTTCGACACACCTATTGGAAGATTTTCAAGCAGTCTCTAATTAATATTCTATTTTTCTATTTCTTACCACTTGCTTTTACATCCTTTAGCAATATTACCGAGAGAAATATTCAGTCTTTTTCCATCTTTTTTAATGTATTTTCAGGTGTTTATCTTAGTATCATCATTATTGCAACTATCGTAAAAAATGTCTTGGAATTATTAAAAACTATAAAAACAGAAATGGATGCAGTTTACGAACAAAGTAGTTGGTTTGATGAAAGTTCTGCTACAATCAATAAAACTGAATTAACCTTAACTGAATTTATCGAAACAAAACAGCACATTGAAACGATGCAACAAAAGATTAAAAATATGCTCGAAGATGAGAAGCAACAGAAACAGGAACTAATGTTTCAAGTTTCAGCTGCTGCTCATGATTTAAAAACACCGTTAACAGTTATTAAAGGAAACGCAGAATTTTTACAAGCTAGCGAAACAACCCTTCAAGAAAAGCAATGTCTCTCTGATATTGAAGGCGCCAGTATAAGGCTCAATGATTACTTTGAACAGTTCATCCAGTATTCAAAAACTTTTTATGATATGGAAAATGAACTACAAGCTTGTTCTATCAGTGAGCTAATTGAAATCTTGGAACAAGAAATACACTATACAACACAAAAAAAAGCTATCTTTACCATCGATAGCCATGTAGATGAAACGATAATAATTCGAATCAATCTGAATTTAGTAATTCGTGCCCTATTAAATTTAGCTACAAATGCTTTACATTATTCAAATGAAGAAACACCTACTATTAGGCTAACTATCAATTCTACAAAAGAGAAGCTATGCATTTCATTGTGGAATAGCGATTCGGAGTTTTCACAGAGGCTACTCAATAATGTTGGACAGCTTTTCTATCAAGATGATACAGCTCGAAACCCTGAATCAAATCATTACGGTATCGGCCTAGCTTTTGTCCAAAGAGTTGCTCGACTTCATCAGGGGAACATCAAGCTATCCAATCGCTCAAACGGAGCAAATGTCGACATTTTTCTTGCTATTTAGTTACTTACTGTCAATAGTTTTGCTATATCTTCAAAAATAATAAGTTGAAATTAGCTTGAGACATCCAATAAAAACCGGCAGAAATCCACTTCCTTCGAAGAATCTGCCGGCTCTGTTTGAATTTGTCGATACTAATACATCCATTCATGCCTAGCCTGTTAGGCATAAATTATTTTTATGATTTCCTTCTACTGAGAAAAAGCCACAATTAAACTACCAAAGCCTCAATTGAATAACCCATTTCAAAATAGAAAATAGAAATACTGCAAGATATGGATTAAAGCTAAATTGGCTTTGAATACTTTTGGCTATAAATATTTGGTGATTTTATAAATTAAGTTAGCTTGGAACATTTTTGTATTTGCCGAAGTAAGCCAAAAAGATAGATCCCCCCCACTAAGTGGCAACATCCACAATAAAAGCTTACTGCTAAATACCAACGAAATAAGAAAAGATGGGGCAAAAAATATAAAAAAGAATAGCCAAATACCTAAACCTAATATCAAATATTGTCTTTTTGACCTATTCATTATCGGATAAACCCTTCGAGTAGATTCTTGGAAAAATGATACTGAATACAGTAAATGAATCACCAGTGGAATGATTATTCCAATTAAAGTATTGGTTAATGATACTGAGACTACAAAAACTGAAATAGTGACAACAAACAAGTTCACTCTATTTTCAGATTTTCGACAAAAAGATCTTAAATAGATGTACAACATTAAGTATTCTTTGTTTTTTGGAATGCGATCAAGCAACTTTTCCAGCAAAATTGATTGTGAAATATTTGATTCTTTTTCTTTTATTTTTACAAAATTGCCGAGAAGGAAATGGAGTTTATTCCATGATTGATTCTCATTTTCCATTAATTTTTTCCAATTTAATTGAATTGTATTCTTATTTAACATCTCTTTTTTTATGATAATAATCAAACACACAAGAAGCGCATATGAAAAAAAGTACAACTTAAAAGTTAACAATAAAAAAGTTACTAGCACAAAAATATTAAAAAAAGAGCTGGAAAAAGTATGCTTGGCTGTTATTTTATAAATAGGAATATTGAATTTGACCCATTGAAAAAATTTCAAGACAAAGATTAAATTACATAGGAGTATTAGTCCATGATCAATATTAATTATTGAAAGGGCTAGATAGGTTAAAAAATAAATGGGGATTTCTATTACGCTAGAAATGGAAATTTGTTTAAAAAAAGATTGTCTTATTACTTGAATAATCTCTTTTTCCTTCGGACCTAAAAAGATCAAGTCTGGTTCTTCTATGAAAGTAAAAAAATTTTGTCTCATTACGAAAGCCGTATAAAGTCCAGCAATTATCACTAAGAATAAACTTTCATTGATAGTCCTCATTGACAAAACTAAATCTTTTAAATCCGAGTACATAAAAATTAAGACAAATAAGATAATTGAAACCAATGAGTCATTCAGAACAAATTTTATTGATTTCAATAATAATTTTATGAAAGCATGTTCTCTTTTTTTCCATATATCAAAAATCAATGCTACGTCCTCTTCAATCAACAGTATTTAGAAATCCACTTTTATCAATGAATTATAATAAGTATTCGTCAGTAATAACTCTAGCAGAAAAGAAGTAAAATGCAATGAAATTAAAGAAGCGTCTTGAGTGAAGTAAATTAAAATCTTACTGGTGAAATTTTGATATTAATAATAAAAAGCCCGGTAAAGCTATTAGAAAAAATTGATTATTTATTTGCATACAAAATCTATCATTGGAGGACTCAATTGGAAGCCAAATATTGAATAATCTCGTTTTGAGTTAAACGCCTTACTTCAGTTTTGGGAAAATTATATATTCTTCCCTCTGAAATAAAGCATCCTTAGTCAAAGAATGCTTCCCAGTACGTTTCAAATAAGAAATGAAATCTTCGCTTGTTGGAAATATTTTGTAAGATTTTCTTCCTGACTCGTCTACAATCTGATAAACGCCACAACTGTTTTGCTCTGTATAGTCCGCCGTTCTCAAATAAAGTTTAGCCATTTCAAGAGATTTGAAAGGGAAATTCCAACGACGAACATTTCTCTTAGAATCAGGTTCGATACAAATACATCTGCCACACGTACCACAAATATATTGAGTATGCTCTTTAAGACAGGATTCTTTGTTCCGTAATGGAGTTGCCTTATTATTGCTACTATAACATTCTGGACATTCAACCATAATTATACCTCCTCAATTATATTGTAGTATCAACAACTGTTTTGGCAAGTGTTAGTCAATTTTTTCATTACATCCAGACTGTGGCTATTCCTAAAATCACCTAAATTTTACAAATTAGCTGTCTTAAATTATAGTAGAAAAACAACGTCAAAAATATTTTTACACTAAGACTTAGATTCAAGTCCAATAATCCTTGAGCGTCACCACTCAGAGATTATAGTGTCCCGTCCCACGAGAAAATACTCGCCTCACGTTGGTATGGCGAGCAGCTTTAGAGTATACATTGAGCAAAGTAAGAGATTAAATAGCTTTTAAATCATTGGCTTCATATTTATTATGCCCAGGTAGTCCTTTTTTATAGTTCCAGCATTTTATGGCATCTGACAAATTTCGATTTTTATTTTCTAAAAAGAAATCTCGAATATAAGTGTTGTATTCAAACTGAGCGTCAATTTTGGTTGGCTTCTTAGTTGAAATTGTGGGATATACTGAAATTGCTTCGGCATATGTTTTTCCATGATTGGCTTTAAGCCATTGTTGAAAAGCTACTTTAAATTTAAAATGAGAACCAATTTCTTTTAAGAAAAAACTTCTATGGGTTTCGGAGCAAACAATATTTTTTTCAATTATGCTATTTACAGTGAGTTCACTGGGGATAGCGGCAGACTTCTTATTTTTTGGTCTTGCTTTTATCTGACCACTTTTTAGATATTCAACTATTCTTTCAGTCAAGACTTCCTTATTCCCAGAGGTTGGAATATTTTCAGATTTACAAAAGGACACTAATTCTTCTTTTAAATAGTAAAAATCTTGAAAAATATCAGGATTCATATTTTTTGAAATTGCCGGACGTTTCATAAAACATACGCTCCTCTCCTATACTTTAGAGTATAACAGATTTTTATTTTCTTAATTTTACTTGGCATATGGATAGATTATCTCTGTAACCACTGAATTAACATAGCAACTATAATAATCCCATTTTTTTTGCAAAGGGGCCTTGGATATGGCAACTAATTTTACACTAACCATCGATGGCAAAATTTACAACTCTGATGATATTACAAGTGAACTTATCACAAGTTCATTGGTCAAAAAGGAAACTGAGTTCGTTATTCTAGAACCGGAAAAGCCAATTCATGATAGCCTTTATCTCCAATATGCGGCAGCTGTCGAAATACGCTTTTTGTCACCAGCAGGCGAAATGTCTCACTACTCTTATATTCCAGATAGCGGTGAAGAAATTGTTCCAATGTTTTTAAATTATTTTACAAAAAACGAAATTCCTGATATTCAAGGTTGGCAGGATATAACCTCTTCCTTTCGACCTCATTTATTGAAAAGAATTATGAATAGGTTCAAAAAAAGAGAGAATGAGTAATTCCTTGTAACTCTTAGCCTGTCTACCAAAAAAGATTGCCGAAGCAACCTAGTTTAATCAAAAATCCGATTGGTTGATAGGCCATCTCTTGTTGAAGCTATATCTGCCCGGTGAAATCAGTTCGAAAAAAATAATTAGCGCACCTATTAACGGCAGTAAGTACCAGGCTATCCACCAATTGCTGTGATCTCGATCATGTAGTCTTCTGGCTCTAACTGTAAAATTGGCGAGCCATATCAGCATACCTAAAAGGACAAACCCGATAGTTACCATATTCCATTCTAAGACAACATAGCGATCTCTTGTCGTAAACTCAACATAATTTTGAATCCCAACTATAGATGAATAAACTCCCATTACAAAGTAATTGACGACCTGTGGCCACCAGTATTGGCTTCTTGTGGCAGAGCCTTCCATATTGGTAATGTTTTGCCAATATTCTTTATACGCTTTAATCATTTCGTCGCCCCCTTTACTAAAAATATTTCAAAAAACAAAGAAAAAGTCAACTTGTATTTGTCTGTTAAATCAATTCGAGTCAGAGATGACAACAAAAAAAGATAAAAAATCACGAAAGATTTTGTGATTTTCTATCTCTAAAAAGTTTTTTTATTTGGCTTCAATTGTGACACTTACCGTTTGCACTGGCACATCATAGAAAGGATCTTCTCTGCGGCCTAAGAAGTCTTTGGCTTGTTGTGGGAACAAAGCGTAATCTAAGAAATCTTCTTCTGATTTTGCGTACTCTTTGATTTCTTCTCTGAATTCAGGTAACTGGGGCGCAATTAAATCAGCTGGACGAACGGTCACCACTGCTTCGTCGCCGATGATTTTTTCTTTAATGTCTTCTGAAATAGCGACAGGTGGCTGGCCGTATAAGCCCTTCACGTAATCTTTAATTTCAGTTGGAATTAATTTGTAACGCTCACCAGAAATCACGTTCATCAACGCTTGAGTCCCTACCATTTGAGACAATGGCGTTACCAACGGAGGATAACCTAAATCCGCCCGCACTTTTGGCACTTCAGCTAGTACCTCATCGTATTTATCTTGTAAGCCTTGTTCTGTTAATTGGCTCAATAAATTGGATAACATCCCACCAGGTACTTGGAAGATTAACGTTTTCGGTTCGACATCTTTCACCTTAGGATTCAAAATGCCTTCATTGCGGAAACGATCACGAATCGGATTAAAGTATTCGGCAATTTCGGTTAATTTTTCTTGGTTTAAACCTGTATCAAAGCCTAATCCTTCTAACGCAATCGAAACAGATTCCGTTGCTGGCTGACTCGTGCCACCAGCAAAAGAAGAAATAGCTGTATCGATAATATCTGCGCCCGCTTCTGCGACTTTCAAATAGGTCATTTCAGAAATTCCGCTAGTTGCGTGAGTGTGGACTTCTAATGGCAAGTCAATGCTGTCTTTGATGCGACTCACCAATTCAAAACCAGTTTCAGGCGTAAGTACTCTCGCCATATCTTTAATACAAATTGAATCTGCGCCTAAATCTGCCATTTCCTTGGCTAATTTTACAAAATAATCAACGGTGTGGAAATCACTGGTGGTGTAAGAAATCGCTGTTTGGATATGTCCGCCAGCTTCTTTCCCAGCTAAAACTGATGTTTTTAAATTCCGTGTATCATTTAAGGCATCGAACACACGAATCACATCAATCCCGTTTTGAATCGATTTGGTCACGAAATCCGTCACCACATCATCGGCATAATTTTTGTAGCCTAAGAGGTTTTGTCCTCGTAACAACATTTGTAATTTAGCATTTTTAACTTCTTTGCGAATGGCCCGCAATCTTTCCCACGGGTCTTCATTTAAAAAAAAAGCGCAGGCAGGAATCAAACGTTGCCCCTCCCCACATTTCTAAAGAATGGAAGCCGGCTTCGTCCATCGTTTTTAAGATGGGTAACATATCGGATGTCCGCATTCTGGTGGCGATTAAGCTCTGTTGACCGTCCCGCAAGACGGTTTCCATAAAACGAATTTTTTTCATTGCAATCCCCTCTTACTTCTTTACTGGAAATAATTTACTCAAAATCATTGAGGCAAAGTAGATGACTAGAATCACGACGAATACGCCGCCCCAACCAAAAACTAATAACTGCAACGCTGTTTGTAACGCTTCTGACATGTTGGTTCCTCCTCATTTTTATATCGTGTAATGCGCTTTGACAAGCTTCCTCAACGTGTAACAGGTTGAGGAAATGGAGACAAAAATTGTCTTAACCGCCTAATAAAGCTAAAACTAATCCACCAGCGATTACTGAAGCGATTTGTCCAGAAACATTGGCACCCGCCGCATGCATCAAGATAAAGTTTTGCGGGTCTTCTTCGGTTGCCATTTTTTGAATCACTCGACTACTCATTGGAAACGCTGAAATCCCAGCCGCCCCAATCATTGGATTGATTTTTTCTTTGCGGAATAAGTTCAAGACTTTGGCAAAGAGTACTCCACCAATTGAATCCATTACAAATGCAACTAACCCTAAGCCAATTACCATTAAGGTATCCACTTGTAGGAATTCGTTCGCTTGCATCCGTACAGAAATTGTCAAACCTAATAGAATCGAAATAATATTTACCAATTCGTTTTGGGCCGTTAACGACAGACGGTCTAACACGCCACATTCTCTTAACAAGTTTCCGAACATCAAGAACCCAACTAATGGGAGTGATGCAGGTGCAATTAACCCAGCCACAATCGAAATGACGATTGGGAAAATAATTTTCGCTGTTTGCGAGACTTCCCCTGCCCGGTAGTTCATGCGAATCCGGCGTTCATGTTTGGTTGTCACCGCTTTGATTGCCACCGGTTGGATAATTGGCACTAACGCCATGTAGGAATAGGCGGCAACCATGATGGCCCCTAGATATTTCGAATTCAAGGTATTGGCTACGAAGATGGAGGTTGGTCCATCCGCCGCGCCGATAATTCCGATTGACGCCGCATCGTTAATATCAAAACCAATTAATACAGCCAC
>NZ_JANLGQ010000027.1 GCF_026157065.1 Enterococcus sp. HY326 | reverse complement strand
CTATCCCCGCAGTGCGGGGGTTTTCAATGGTGCCAGTTTCAATTGGTTTAACACATGATTTGTGTAGGGTTAACACAGTCTTAACACATTACGAACACATTATTTGTGCTAAAAACACATAATTTGTGTCACCCACTATTTATAGGTTTTTAGCTTCTCTTGCAACATTACAATCTGTAATTGATACTCTTCAAGTTGTGTTTCTTGTACAGCTTGACTCTGTTCTTCCTGACGAATTTCTCCTTCTAATAATCGAATTTGGGTACTGGTTTCTGTCTGTTGTTTCTCGGTTTCAACTTCTAAATTACTACGCAAATCATCAATGGATACTTGGTATTCTTCGATAGATTTTTTAGAGCAGCCAGTCATTGTTTGCCTTTCTTCAATCACTGTATTTCTGAACAAAATAGAATGCTCCACTGACTTCTCATTCACTTGTTGTTGCGTGAGTAATGGGACGGAGGAACTAGACAAATCACTGCGACTAACCACAATTTGATTTTGATAGTCTTGCGTTAACATAGTCAGGGGTACCGTAACCCGAATGACTTCCAACTGGTTCGGTAAATCATCCATATACACATACGTATAATGGTCCTGTCCTTGAAGAATTTTCACTTGTTGATTGCCTTCTGAAGCGTCCCAATATTCCACATTTACCGACCAAGAATCCTTCACATTAGACAGTGTAATCGCCTCATTTGCTAGGACAAAGGAGGATTTATTTCCATCAAAATCTACGAAATAATCTAGCAGTTCATAGGTAACATTACCTGTCACTAAGCTAATTAAAACTGCTATAGAATTGTATTTTAACGAGTCGTCAAAAAAAAAATTCAGCCCAAAAAGAACCCATGAAAAATGAATTATTCCAATCTACACACAAAGTATAAATTGGATTGATTACTTCGAAATCATAGACACCTACAGCCATAACGTATAGTTTCACAAACTATTCTCCCCCTATAAACACTCGTAAGTATCAAAGAAATATTAATGTATAAGGCAGTTTGCGTATTTAAGCTTAACTTGTATCTCGTAAATCTAACAACACTGGAAACACATCTTGTTCACGTTTTTTCGCTGGTTTCAGCACGTCATTTACTAACCTACCCGAATTAGGAAATAGGGTTAAAATCGATTTACGATATGTTTGTTGAACTTCCTGCTTAACCAAAATTAGTGTTTGCATAAGCGCAGAACGGGTGGCAACTTGAATTCCTCCGCCACGGCCACGTTTTGTTTTTAAGTAAATCTGTCCGGTTGTTTTTAGATTAATTAATACCTGGTCAAGTGATCTCGCAGGGATACTTAAGTCTTTCAGAATTTCTTTCTTCGTTGTTTCAATTACCGGTTTATAAACATAACTTTGCCTACTCAAATAAGCCAGCAAATCAGCCGCCCACTCGTCAAAATGACTGTTCTGACGTTCTTCTCTAGGCTTCTTAAACTTATACCAGCTGCTTGTGCCAAACAACTGATCGTCAGAAAAGGTTTCTGATGTCCAATTGGTCACTAGCCGGCGGATAACTACTCGGCTAGCAGCTTGATACTTACCTGAATAGGCACTTTTGATGGTTCGAGTGTACTCTTTTTCACGTAACGGACTGACCAGCTGAAAACTATTAAACTCGTCAAGAAAATCATAGCACTCTTGATAGCTGATTCCTGAAGCATAGTGGGCCAAAGCCAACGTAAATAAGGCATTGTTGCGCCCAATCACGCCTTTAGTGCCACTTATTTCTTTGCGGTTAAGGAGAATTTTCACCCATGGCTCATCAACTTGTCCTCTTGATTTACCTTTCAAAACTCGTAATCCGTCCGGATTTTTACGTTTAGGTTTTGCCGGAGCAAATGTCATAGACCAGTCAATCCATTGCTGCATAGGGTAAACAAAGTGTGGTTGATACAACACAACGTTGTCTGTCCGAGGGATTCTAGCAATACCAAAATGGTTGCATGAAAAATCGACAGGCAGAGATTTCCCAAAAAAAGTCCGCAGGTTCTCTGATATTCTTTTTGCAATCCGAATGGAACCATAGTTGTCTTTATTCGAGATATACCACGCATTCTCCAGTACAAAATAAATCTGGTATCCCCCTGGGGATTTCAAAATCATCGTTGGTAAGAAACCAAAATCTGAGTTGATGCAGCAAT
>NZ_JANLGQ010000026.1 GCF_026157065.1 Enterococcus sp. HY326 | reverse complement strand
GAAGAAGAACTAACAGCTACAATGTCCAATGACAATGGTCCAAGACCGGGAGACGAGGTGCTAGACGATGGCAACAGCGAATGATGTAGTTAACTGGATGTTGTCCAAGGTCGGCATCAAAGAAAATCCTATGGGGTCGAATAACGTTGAGTTTAATACCAAGTATTATGGTAGAGCGGTATCTGGTTCTGCTTACGCTTGGTGTCAGGCTATGATTTGGTGTTGCTTCCAAGAGTTAGGTATTTCTAATCTGTATGGAACCAAATCAGCCTATACGGTATTTGCGGCCTCAGCATTCAACCAGCAAGGCAGATTCCATCGAGATAAACCACAAAAAGGTGATATGGTATTTTTTGATTGGGGTGGAAGTAAAAATATTTCAGCAATTGATCACGTCGGAATTGTGGTATCAGTTAACGCTGATGGTTCTGTAAATACTGTTGAAGGTAATGTCTCTAATCAAGTAATGAAGATGCGCCGCACCATGCAGTTTATCGTCGGGTTTGGACGACCGGCATACGGAACTTCAGGTTCCGCTGGTGGAAATAGTGCTTCAACTCCTTCTACTGGCAATTACACAGTCGTAGCCGGTGACAGTTTATGGAAGATTTCTCAAAAATTCGACACAACAGTGACTTTTTTGAAGCAGCTAAATAACCTTAGTTCTGACTTGATTTTTATCGGCCAAACATTGAAGACGTCGGGTAGCTCCTCAACGCCTAGCAGTCATCAAATTGCCGTAGATGGTTACTGGGGTTCTGCGACAACACGCCGGATTCAACAAGTATTGGGGCTGATGGTCGATGGCATCAAAGGTCCAGAAACATACAAAGCAATTCAACGGAAAGTCGGCACTACTGCTGATGGCATGATTGGACCGAACACGATTCGAGCTATGCAGCGCTATTTTGGAACAGTACAAGACGGAGTTATCAGCGAGCCTTCTCTAATGGTCAAAGCTATGCAGACTAGATTGAACCAGAATAAATTTTAATAAAAATAGTACCGTTACTTAAAATTAAATAAATGTATTTTCATTGTTAATGAAGGAGTTGGGTGAGATGGATAAAGCAACTAGAATCCATATTAGACATTTATTGTGGGAATTGAGAAGTACACGGAGGAAGTATAAAGAGTTAGCATACATTTTATCTTCTGATGAGTTTTTTCGTTACGATTGTCCCTTTGTTGAAAGTGAAGAAACTTGGTCATTAAATAAAATCATTTTCTCTAAACTATTTGACCAAACAGTACGAGGGATTTTGCAAGACTCGACATCTGAAGTCAATGATATTTTTATTTCAAAATATCTACAAGGCAATCCGAGCAAAGAAAATGCGATTGTTTCACATGAGATTAATTTAAGTGAATCTACTGTGAAAAGAAGAGATAATGAATTGTTACAAGAAATTGCGAATCGATTAGGCTGGGAATAAGTTTGGCCTATTTGGATTAGAAGATAAGAATATAATTGATGT
Source organism: Enterococcus sp. HY326 (assembly GCF_026157065.1). Lineage (GTDB taxonomy): Bacteria > Bacillota > Bacilli > Lactobacillales > Enterococcaceae > HY326. The sequence continues at coordinate 798 of NZ_JANLGQ010000026.1, read as the reverse complement.
AGAAAGAAGGTGAGATTATGGCGAATGTAGAATCAGTAATTAATTGGTTCCAGCAACGAAAGGGTAAAGTTACATACAGTATGACCAATCGTTTGGGACCTAATAGTTATGATTGTAGCTCGGCTGTCTACTTTGCATTGATTGAAGGAGGTTTTCTTCCAACAGGTACTGCAATTGGCAATACCGAATCATTATATCGATTAGAAGGCTCTCTTTTAACTCCAATTGCAAGGAGCGATGCACAAAGAGGGGACATCTTCGTTTCAGGAGCAAAAGGTGGTAGTGGCGGAGCAAACGGGCATACAGGAGTTTTTGTAAGTAACAGTAATATTATTCACTGTACAGCGGGCTCTGTAAATGGAATTGCAGAAACTGCGGCAAGTTCGGGTTGGCTAGGTGGCCCACCAACTTATTACTACAGATTGAAAAATGCAGAAAATAATAACAATGAAAATAAAGGGAGGGAAACAACTATGCAATGTATTTATTGGAGACCAACAGCAAACGGAAGAAACGGGTACTATTTTGATGGTACTAATGCAAAATATTTAGCGCACGGAGATGAAATTGTAATTTTGAAAAGAATCTATAAAGACAACAACGGAAAAGATATGCCTGAATATTTCTTTGACGGCAATTTACCTTGGTATACACGGCTTGAGCAGATTTCTGGTCAAAAGCCAGTTGCTGGCATTTTGGGATAACCTAATTTTAGAAAAGGATTCAACAATCAAGCCGCTACTCTTAAGTGAGTGGCGGCTTTCTTGTGTTATAATCAATTCACGTACCTTTAGCTCA
>NZ_JANLGQ010000025.1 GCF_026157065.1 Enterococcus sp. HY326 | reverse complement strand
TACTTAAAGAAATTTGAATAAGTAAAAGGGGAAAATAAATTATGAATAAAAAGTTCTTATTTGGCTTCGCAACAGTAGCACTTGGTGCTGCATTTGTAGCAACAACACCAGTACAAGCTGCAGCAGACGATACTGCAACAAAAATGACGACAGACGCTGGGATTGGATTCTCAACTTTTAATCCTGGACCTGGACCATTTTATAAAAACTTAGCACTGACATTCGTACCAAAATCTTTCCAATTTGGTAACGCGAATACTGCAAGTGCCAATGCTCAAACATACAAACAAACAGATGCGCCTAGTGGCGGCCAATATGTTGGTGTCTCTGACGATAGAGATACTAAAACAGCTTGGAACGTATCTGCGACATTAGCTGATTTTACCAGCACTACGACAAGTAGTAACACATTAGCGAATGCAGAATTGTCTATGGTGCTTAGTGCTACTCAGCAATTTGCGATGGATGGTGCGACGGCAGATGCTTCTGGTGTACCAACACCTAACTCCACTACATTAACTGATTTTACAGACGCAACTTTAAAAGCATTGTATTCAGGTACTTCTTCAGAAACTGTTAAATTGACTGCTGGAGGTGCAGGTAAAACTGTTATGAGTTATACATTGCCTACTACAGGTTCAGCTGCAACAGGAACTGCAGCTGTGGCTAGAACAGTTTCAGACGTTAACTTGACAGTTAAAGGTGGCAGCGCAAAAGAAAACAATCAATACAAGAGTACAGTGACTTGGGTATTGTCTGACACTGGTACAGATAGTCCAACTGCTTAGTTCCGAATCAGTAACAACAGTACAACTTTCAAGTAATCATTAAGTCTTAAGGATTGCGAGAAAGTTACTGTAACAATCCAAGGTTTAAACAGAAAAGCACACAGAAATACTAGTAAAGACGGATAGGATGGAGAGAGATGAAGAAAAAGATACGGGAACAGTTAAGATGGGGCATAACATGTATAGTCGGTCTTTTTTGTCTATGGTTTTTACCAAGCACGGTAATTGCGGCTTCAGAAACTGTTTATCCAGTTACGACAGTGTATCAAGAAGTTTCAAATAAGGATTCTAATGGGAGTACGGATTTAACTACTATCCAAGATAATTTTGCTTTGTCCGGAAGAGTCACAGGGAATACAACTAGGTATGATGGATATCCCCAATGGTATGGTGATGCAGCATTGTTGACACCAAATGTAACTGGGGGATCTTCGTATGGTTTTGCAGGAACTATATACGCAAAGAATAAAGTCCAACTGGATTCAGATTTTACGATTTCTGGAAGACTTTCAGTCACATTGAAATCTGCCAATGCTGATGGTTTTGGGATTGTTTTCCATACAGGAGCTGTTAATCAAGTAGGAGGTAGTGGGGGTGGTTTAGGGATAACAGGTTTACCTAATGCATATGCGCTTGTATTTGATACTTATAGAAATACTGGGGACCCTGCTGTTCCTTATGTCGGTGTTTGGTCGACAAACTCTAGCGGAACTTTGACTTCTACAACCCCATACTATACTACAAACATACCAAAAAGTGGCTATTCTACTATCTATTATACCTTTAAATATGAACACATTACTAGAGTAATTAGTTTTGAAGCCTTCGCTGATGAGGCAAAAACTAAGTTAATTACACCACAGGGTGGTTATAAAATAACCATTCCAACTGATAAGTACGAATATTCATTTTCTATAACTGCAGCAATCGGTGGTAATGCTAATACACAGTATGCTAGTATCGATAGTGGTTCATTACCTGTTCTGATCACAAATAAGCCCAAAGTTACCAATGAAGTTGGCTCAACATATAGCACTATGTTGACTCTAACTGATGAAAACGGAATTGCCTACCCAGCTGGATCAGTGGCTACTGTAAATGGGAAAGATTACACTATAGACGATAATTCATCTATAACAGTTCCAGTAGGAACGACGGCTTCAGAAAGAGATTTAACAATTGCAATTAAGTCTTTCAAAATCTATGGTGGACAACAACTAGATGCTATAATATCCGATTCAATCACTTATACACCGCAAGTTTATTGGGGAAATGTACCTTGGTCATTTGATAGTAGTACTGGTACTCTAACATTTAGCGGTAGTGGGACATTAAGTGAAGCAGGTGACTCCCCATGGAAGCGTAACGATAGCCTAAAAATAGACGCTACATCAATAAAAAAAATTGTCTTTACACAATCTGTTAGTACCCCAGTAAACTCTGCTTCACTTTTTTTAGGATTGATCAATTTAATCGATATCAATTCAAATAAATTGGATACATCACAAACAACAAATATGAACTGGATGTTTTATAATCTTACATCTATTACTACCTTAGATATGAGTAGTTTGAACACTTCAAAGGTTACGAATATGTCTGCTATGTTTGCAGGATGCAACTCCCTAGAAACAATTGATATTAGTAAATTCGATACATCAAATGTTACAGATATGAGTTATATGTTCCAATTCAATAAAAAAATTGAAACATTGAATTTAAATACTTTTGATACCAGTAAAGTAACCACTATGGAATATATGTTTCTCGGAATGGAAAGTTTAACAAATCTAAATATAAGTAGTTTTGACAATACAACATTGAATTCCAAGATGACTGGCGCTCTTTCAGGTACAAACGTGTTAAGTTCACTGACACTTGGACCAAAGTTTAAAGATACATCTAATGAATCACAATTGCCCGATATCACCGCCAATGACACTTATTCTGGCAATTGGCAATATCAGGTAGATGAGTCCATAGTGGGTACAACCTCCCAATTCCTTGCAAATTACGACGGGACGAAACCAGGTACGTATGTCTGGGGTCCAGCTACAGTGACAATGACAGTTAACTACT
>NZ_JANLGQ010000024.1 GCF_026157065.1 Enterococcus sp. HY326 | reverse complement strand
ATTTTAACTTTATAAATATATCTTGTTTTAGTTAAGAATAAGAATTTTTGGTTAACTTACAATTTCTAATCAAAGTTCTCTTCTTATTTATTATATATTCTCAGTTATTTATTGTCAATACGTTTTTTTTTCTTCTTTACTGACAATTTTCAATTTAGTAGAATAAACCGTCACACAACAGAAAGGGTGTTTTTAATGAGTAGACAAGGAGAAAATATTTATCATAGAAAAGATGGTCGATGGGAAGGCAGATACATTAAGGGGCGAAAGTTAGATGGGTCTATTCGATACGGCTATGTATATCGAAATACCAGAGAAGAAACAAAACGGGTATTGGATGTATTTAAAACGAGTTATCAACCTGCTGTCCCAAAACCTAGTTCAACAATTAGTCTTACATTTAAAGAATGGGCGCTTGTTTGGTTGAGACGCATAGAATTGCGGGTAAAGAGGACGACATTTTCCAATTATCACTATAAATTAAACAAGTATATTCTACCTATTTTCAAACACAAAAAATTATACGAAATTAACGAAGAAAGTATCTATTTATATATTGAAGAGCTTCAAAATAATCATTTAAGCATGAGTTCGATTCAGTCTATCTTTACATTGTTTAAACAAGTATTGTCCTCGGGACTGTCTCGCATAAAATGTGATGCTACCTTTTTGACTCTCATAAAATTACCAAGAAGAGATTGGTCTCGAGTGACATCACTCTCATTATCCGAACAAAAAAGGTTATCTTTAGCAGCGAGTCAGGAACCTGCAAAAAAAGGGTTACCGGTATTGATTGCCCTGCACACGGGCATGCGAATAGGTGAAATTGCAGCATTGGAATGGTGTGATATAGATTTTGAGAAAAACATTATCCAGGTTTCAAAAACCTGTCAACGCATACTAAATCAAAAGAAAACACCAGCTAAAACTTACATACACATTGATGGGGCGAAAACTAAAAATTCAATTCGCGTAATCCCTATGACCCCTTTTCTAAGGGAGAAATTGAAACAGTATAGACAAGATGGTGAACTAGCCAGATGGGTATTTACGAACAATGATGGTCCTTGTGAACCAAGACTACTTACAAATTATTTTCATAAAATAAGAAAAAAGGTAGGTCTTACGCATATCCATTTCCATCAGTTACGGCACACTTTTGCGACGCGTTGCCTTGAGGCACTCTCAGATATTCCAACAGTTAGCGCATTACTCGGACACAAATCTACCCAACTAACATTAGATGTGTATTCAGATGTTCTAATGGATCAACGCTTACAGACAATAGAAAAAGTAGCTACTTATATTTCTTAAAAAATTCCTTAATAAGAAAACAAGCTGATAACCAATAAAATGATAGCGTTATCATTTTATTGGTTATCTTTTCGAATAAGCCGTCAATCGCCGTCAAAATATAATCAAAAACGCTGTCATATTGGCGTTATATTTTGTTTCTTTTACTTAACTAAAACAAGATGTAATTATATCACAAAATATTAGGAGAGTACTACGGAATTATGTATAAAATAAACTCAACCATTCATGTGAACTACCTATGGAAATCGTTTGTTCTTCTTTTTTTCTTCCTATTCATAACTATTCTGATGCCTACTAGAGTTCATGCAGCAGATACGGAAGACCCGTTAGGGTTCTCGGTCGAAGCTGTACGCCCCGATACCCAAATTGATCAGAATAAAACGTTCTTCTTTATTAAAACGGAACCCGGCCAGCCACAAGAATTAAAAGTGAAAGTGACAGGAACCGGATCTGAATCGGTAAAAATTAAAGTGTATGTCGCAAATGCTGTCACAAGTGAAGAAGCCACGATTGATTATGTCGCTGGAAAAGAAAATAATAGTACATTAGTGAACTCCTTAGAAGAAATAACGTCTATTGATCAAACCGAAATAGAGGTAGCTCCAGAAGAGACGAAGGAAGTGACGCTTACGGTTTCTCCTCCAGCCGAGAGTTATACAGGCGCAAAGATTGGAGCAGTCTATTTTGAGAAGGTGACAGAAGAAGAATCGACGGACGCTGTAAACAGTCAATATGCGTACAGAATTGGAATCATAGCGTCTGGGGATGGAGCGGTTGATTATAGCCGAGGACAGACATTGAATTTGCTTAGCGCTGAGCCAGAGCTCCTTAGGCTACAAAAAACGATTGGATTAACGTTTGAAAATCCTGAGTCTCAGGTCATTTCAGATTTTTCAATGAAGATTGAAATAGTAGATAAAGAAAGTGGTGCGGTTGTAAAAACACAATCGATGAACAAAGGATCGATTGCACCTAACAGTCAGTTTACCTATCCGGTCGATTGGGGAATAGATGCGATACCAAGTGGTACGTATATTGCTCGAGTCAGTGCGCAAAGTAATCTACACGAGTGGGAACTCGAACAAGAATTTACCATAAGTGCTGAGAAGGCTAAAGAAATGAATGATGAGACTGTGTTTAAGTTGACCTTACCTTCTTGGTTTTATATCTTAACTATTTTGATTACAATTGGCACTTTTGGTTTGACTGTTTATCTTGTCATAAGGGGAAAGAGTTGGAAAAAGCAACGAAGTGCTGAGATACGGAAAAGAAAGAAGAATAAGAAAAGACCGATCAAAGGAGGAGCATGAATGAGCAAAAGTTTGGGTCGAGTTATGGGGACAGTTCTTTTAGTGTTGAGTCTATGTTTGGTGACACTGCCGACAGTTCATGCAAGTGGAACATCGAACTCCTTAGGAACTGATGCAGGTATCGGCTTTTCAAGTGACAGTACGACGCCATCTTCTTCAAGTAGTAGCGGGAGAGATACCCTACCTTCAACAGGTGGAGGCACAACGGGTGGAAAGCTCCCCCAAACGGGGGAATTGACCACTCCCTTTATCTTGCTTTTGGTTGGATGGGCGGTGGTCATCTTATCTGTAACGGTCTACCTGTTGATAAAAAAAAAGAATGAGAAAGAAACGGAGGAATATGAATGATGGTTTACTATTGGGTCGCAGGACTAGGCATAGTTGGCTTGATTGGCATGATTGGATT
>NZ_JANLGQ010000023.1 GCF_026157065.1 Enterococcus sp. HY326 | reverse complement strand
TACTTAAAGAAATTTGAATAAGTAAAAGGGGAAAATAAATTATGAATAAAAAGTTCTTATTTGGCTTCGCAACAGTAGCACTTGGTGCTGCATTTGTAGCAACAACACCAGTACAAGCTGCAGCAGATGATACTGCAACAAAAATGACGACAGACGCTGGGATTGGATTCTCAACTTTTAATCCTGGACCTGGACCATTTTATAAAAACTTAGCACTGACATTCGTACCAAAATCTTTCCAATTTGGTAATGCGAATACTGCAAGTGCCAATGCTCAAACTTACAAACAAACAGATGCGCCTAGTGGCGGCCAATATGTTGGTGTTTCTGATGATAGAGATACTAAAACAGCTTGGAACGTATCCGCGACATTAGCTGATTTTAAAAGTACTACGAAAGATAGTACTGACACATTAGCAAACGCAGAATTAGCGATGACACTTAGTGCTACTCAAAAATTTGCGATGGATGGTGCGACTGCAGATGCATCAGGTGTCCCAACACCGTCTTCAACTACTTTATCTGCATTAGATGCATCTGTTGCTAGTTTGTATTCAGGTACTGCTTCAGAAACTGTTAAATTGACTGCTGGTGGTGCAGGTAAAACTGTTATGAGTTATACATTGCCTACTACAGGTTCAGCTGCAACAGGAACCCAAGCTGTAGCTAGAACAGTTTCAGACGTTAACTTGACAGTTAAAGGTGGCAGCGCAAAAGAAAACAATCAATACAAGAGTACAGTGACTTGGGTATTGTCTGACACTGGTACAGATAGCCCAACTGCTTAGTTCCGAATCAGTAACAACAGTACAACTTTCAAGTAATCATTAAGTCTTAAGGATTGCGAGAAAGTTACTGTAACAATCCAAGGTTTAAACAGAAGAGCACACAAAAATACTAGTAAAGACGGATAGGATGGAGAGAGATGAAGAAAAAGATACGGGAACAGTTAAGATGGGGCATAACATGTATAGTCGGTCTTTTTTGTCTGTGGTTCTTGCCGAGTGTAACACTTGCGACATCAACTACCGCTTACCCTATTACAACAGAGTATCAAGAAATTACAGATATAGCAGGTGTTAAAAATAATTTCAGTTTATCTGGTGACCCCACTAAGCCAGCATACTGGGATCCCAATTCTGATTATGCTATCCTAACCGAAGATAAACAATATCAATTGGGGTCAATGTATCTTAATAATAAAGTCCAATTAGACAGTAATTTTAGTATTACGGGAAAAGAAATGGTGTACTTCAAAAAAGGCACACCCATGGCTGATGGGATTGGTATTATTTTCCATACAGGAGCTGTCAATCAAGCTGGTAATAAAGGTGGAGATCTAGGAGTAGGAGGTCTCCCAAATGCGCTTGGTTTTGTATTTGATTTCTACAGAAATGCAGGTGACCCTGTTGTTCCGTATATTGGAATTTGGTCTACAGATAGCACAGGAACAATTTCGCGTGACAAAAATATTGCTACACCAACATTACAAAATTTAGCAACAGGTTATTATACTTTTGATTATAGCTTCACATATAACTCGACCACTTCCCCAAGGACAATTACTTTTCAGATGAAATATAACGGTGTAAATTTAATAGATGGGGATGGTTATGTTCTTAATATTCCTAATGATGTTTATGAATATTCGTTCGCAATTACAGCTTCCACTGGCTTTTACAATACTTTTCAAGCTGTAAAGGTTGATAAATCTTCCATACCAATTTTAGTTACAAATACTCCTACAGTAACGAAAGAAGTGGGATCGACTTATGCCACAACTTTAACATTAAAAGATAAAACCAGTACGGATCCGAAAATTCTTGCTAATTATCCTGATGGAGTACCTTATCCAGCAGGATCAGTTGTGACTGTGAATGGAACGGACTATACAGTAGATGATAATTCATCGATTACGGTTCCTTTAGGGGCAACAGATACTGAAACAGATTTAACAATCGCGGTTAAATCGTTTAAAGAATACAATAACCAGAAATTTGATGGTAGAGTTTCAGATTCAATTACTTACACTCGCCAACAACGATTTTGGGGGAATGTCCCATGGTCATTTGATAGTGATACTGGCACGTTAACCTTTACTTCAGGAGGAACATTTTCTACAAAAAGTGACTCCCCATGGAACCGAACGGATGCTTTAAAAATTTCTAATACAGATGTGAAAAAGATTGTTTTTACAAATGCAGTTAGTACCTCATCTGATGCAAGTTTTTTATTCGGTGGTTATACGACTGGTGATATGATAAATTTACCTAATTTGGCATCAATTGAAGGGCTAACCTATTTAGATACAAGTGAAGCAACAACAATGGCGGGCATGTTTTTAAATGCATCTGCTTTAACTAACCTTGATCTAAGTAAATTCAATACTAGTAAGGTCAACAATATGCAGTATATGTTTGGTCTTGCAAGCAGTTTAACTAGTTTGGATTTGACTAGTTTTAATACGAGCCAAGTGACTACTATGTATCAAATGTTTTCCAGTGCGAGTAAGTTAACAGACTTAAATTTAACTAGTTTTGATACGAGTAATGTCACCAATATGATGCAGTTTCTAAGTGGTGCAAGTAGTTTAACAGCGATGGACTTGAGCAATTTTAATACTAATAAAGTTACCAACATGTCCTATATGTTTTCTGGTATGAGCAGTCTAACAAGTTTAAATATAAGTAACTTTGATACTACTACCTTAAGCCCAAATATAAAGTCTGCTTTTTTGAATACAACAGCATTAAAATCACTGACACTTGGATCAAAGTTTAAAGATACATCTAATGAATCACAATTGCCCAATATCACCGCCAATGACACTTATTCTGGTAATTGGCAATATCAGGTAGATGAGTCCATAGTGGGTACAACCTCCCAATTCCTTGCAAATTACGACGGGACGAAACCAGGTACGTATGTCTGGGGTCCAGCTACAGTGACAATGACAGTTAACTACTTGGATGCAGTTGATAAAAAACCAATTTTTGAAGATGCATTACAAACATCTACCACAAAAACCGCAGTGACTAAAACAGTTAAAATTGGTGCAACTATTTCTGATCAATTCTCCGCTACAGATCTTGCATTTGATGGCTATAGAACAATTACGTCAGATTCCTATACAACTGGAACTTCAAATACCCAAGAGTATACGACTGTTCCAACAAAA
>NZ_JANLGQ010000021.1 GCF_026157065.1 Enterococcus sp. HY326 | reverse complement strand
ACTAACAATTTGAGAAAGTTGCGCCAAGTGTGAACTTGTCGGTTGACCATTCCACATTCGTTGGGCAACTTCTTTTCGCGTGAGAAATCCTCCCTTTTCATTGGATAATATTTCAAACAATTTTCTTTCTTTTGACGAGAAAGTCCCAATCGCTTCCATAAAAGTAACAGTTGATGCCAAAGTCCCACCTGGTTGACGTGCTTTTATTTCACTGAAATGTAGCTGTCGAGAAGAGGACAGTAACTCTCTCAAATTTGACAAAGGAGAATCCTTTGAGAATTGTGCAGTTAGTCCCAATTTCTGCCATTCTTCGGTTAACTCGTCATTTAAAGGAGGGATATCACAACGTAAAATCACACGGCCGGCTACTTGTCCCTTTCGTAAAATTGTGTCAACCATTTCATTTGTAAGGGTATCACTAAAAATTACAACAGGAAAATTGAATACCAACGGGGAATTATCTGTCATGAATGGCTCAACCAATTGTTTTGAGCAAAGAACTTCGTATCCTAAATAGTCTAAGTTTTCTTTCAATTGAGTATCTGCTGAAAGATTTGTCGTTAAAAGTAGTATTTGATTCATTTATCTTTCCTTCTTCCAGTCTGATTAGATAATCATCTTTAAGTTTACTGTGCAAGATGCACACATAAGATTTACTTATAGTTTAATAGTTATCATTTCTACAAATAGGTGTAGTGGTGATATTTTTTTGCCCTGACTACTGAGAACTAACCCAAATGGTTACATTGATCAAATTCTTATTTGTTTTTAGTAGTAAGTACCCAGTCAATTTTTCCAGTATAGTTCCCCAAATAATTTCGCTGTGTATTGAAGATATCCATACCGATACCCACATTATCTATTGAATTTCCTAGCACAGTGACAAACTGCTGTAAAGGAGTGCTTGTAGATTGAGTAGCTAACTGAGTTGCACTATCAATTGTAATTTTTTTCTTTTCTTTGTCTGTAGTTTGATAAAACACGTACCCTTTTAACGCTAAATTGTCACTTTCTCTCTGAACATCGCTAGATAGTTGGGCGCTAAGAACCCACTGTACAGTACGGTTTGTATTTAATATTTTGACATTTTCGATTGGACTATTGGTTGGGTATACTACTGTTTCTTTGGCTAATAAATCTCTAGGATCAAAGTTTCCGAAGCTAAATTCATTAGGAACAGAAATTAATTTTGTCATAGGTGTATAAGAATAAGTTATGCTAAAATTTTTTGTTGGAACAGTCGTATACTCTTGGGTATTTGAAGTTCCAGTTGTATAGGAATCTGACGTAATTGTTCTATAGCCATCAAATGCAAGATCTGTAGCGGAGAATTGATCAGAAATAGTTGCACCAGTTTTAACTGTTTTAGTCACTGCAGTTTTTGTGGTAGATGTTTGTAATGCATCTTCAAAAATTGGTTTTTTATCAACTGCATCCAAGTAGTTAACTGTCATTGTCACTGTGGCTGGACCCCAGACATACGTACCTGGTTTTGTCCCGTCGTAATTTGCAAGGAATTGGGAGGTTGTACCCACTATGGACTCATCTACCTGATATTGCCAATTGCCAGAATAAGTATCATTGACAGTGATATTAGGTAATGCAGATGCATTAGATGTGTCTTTAAACTTGGGACCAAGTGTGATTGATTTCAATGACTTTGTATCGGCTAATGCACGATTTATGTTTGGATTCAAAGTTGTATTATCAAAGTTAGTCAAGTCTAAACTTGTTAGACTACTCATACCTGAAAACATATTACTCATATCTGTAACTTTAGAGGTATCAAAGCTAGTTATATCTACATTCGTTAATTTAGATGCTCCACTTAGAAAACTGTATATGCTAGTAACTTTACTAGTTTTGAAACTACTTAAATTTAAACTTGTTAGGCTGCTGGTAGATTGAAACATATTAGCCATATCAGTGACCTGACTAGTATCAAAACTACTCAAATTTAAGCTTGTTAAACCAGATGCTACAGCAAACATGTCTCTCATACTAGTAACTTTACTAGTATTAAATTTACTCAAATCCAGACTAGTTAAACTAGATGCATATAAAAACATACCCGTCATGGATCTTGCATTGCTAGTATCTAAATAAGTTAAACCCTCTATCGTCGTTAAATTCTGTAAAGAATAAGCAGTTTGCTGTCCATCTGTTTGTGTCTTAAAACCACCAAATAGATAACCTGCCTCAGCCTGTGTGCTAACAGGACTGGTAAACACAATTTTTTTAACTGCTGTGTTAGAAATTCTTAAAGCATCCGATCGATTCCATGGAGATTCATAAAAAGGACCCAAGGTACCTCCAGAAGTAAACGTGATTGTCCCAGTACTACTATCAAATGACCACGGTACATCTCCCCATAACTGTTGATTTCGAGTATAAGTGATTGTTTCTGATTCCATAGCCTCAAGTTTAGTATTATTGTCCATTTGATACGATTTAACTGATATTTTTAAATTGGTCTCATTAGCTGTTTGGCCAAAAGGAACTGAGATAGATGAAGTATCATCTACCGTGTACACCTTCCCATTCACTGTAGCTGTTGATCCAGTTGGATATGCAGTGCCATTTTCATCAGCTAAAGTCAAGGTGGAACTGTATGTTGATCTAACTTCTTTTTTCACTATGGGTGTATTTGTTACTAGTTTTGGAACAGTAAAACTTCCTATTCGTGCATACTGACTCCTGGAACCTGCTCTATTACTAGTAGTTGCAGCAATTGAAAAATAGTAGTCACCATTATCAATGGTTGCTTGATAGATTGTTTTACCATTAAATGTATAGGTTATTGAATGGCTAGCAGCATCATAGTTGAAACTGTAAGTAAATTCTGAATAACCTGATGAAGTACTAATTGCTTCAGTTTTTTTTACACTTTTATTTCCATTGGAATCTGTGGACCAAATTCCTAAATAAGGAGTGGCAGGTTCCCCAGTATTTTGATATGTATCAAAAACTAACGCTACTGAATTATGTAACCCAACAACACCAATACCACTTGAACCATTTCCCAAAGTACCAACAGGATCTTTACTCAATATTACAGAGAATCCATCAGCATTACGAGAAGATACTACAGCTATATCAACTGCCAATTTTCCAGAAACAGAAAAATTGTGATCTAGGTTGAGCTTCTCTTTATAATACATACTTCCAATTGCATTATTTTGGGCAGGCGTCAGGACTGCCCATTGATTCGAAGACCAAGTAGCAGTAGGCGATCCATATAATTTAAATTCATTTTTTATATTTTGAAATTGTTCATCTGTTAGTGAATCAACATTGTACTCATAACTTATTGCTTTTGTAGTAACAGGATAGACTGTGGTGGAGTCTGCAATAACTGCAGTAGGACATATCCATAAGAATAAAAGACCGATAATACATATCCCTATCCAGTTAATCTGTTCCCGTATCTTTTTTTTCATATCTCTCCACCCAATCTTTTTAATACTAGTTTAATTGTCTATTAGTTTAAACCATGGATTGTTACAGTAACTTTCTCGCAATCCTTAAGACTTAATGATTACTTGAAAGTTGTACTGTTGTTACTGATTCGGAACTAAGCAGTTGGGCTATCTGTACCAGTGTCAGACAATACCCAAGTCA
>NZ_JANLGQ010000020.1 GCF_026157065.1 Enterococcus sp. HY326 | reverse complement strand
ATACATTTTTCTGTCAGATACTAGGGTACAACTATGCTCAACACCAGTACAACAGCCCCTCTGTTAGCAATTCGGAGAGCGTTTGTCTAGTGTTTTTTCTTTTGATTTTGAAAAAAAGAAAGAAGGATAACCTGTGGAGCCTTAGCGGAACAGGCGTGAGCCAGTTGCCTTAGCAACGATCTGGCGAGAGTGAGCCTTAGCGAACGGCCTCGTAGAGGTTGGCGGTACGCCAAAATGCCTTAGCAGCTACTACGTACTGTAAACCGTTGTTTTACTTGCAAGTTTAGACGAAAACTGCCGTGACATTCGTTCCTTATTTCTAAATACGGTATACTTACTGCGAAGGAGTGATTCCCTTGGAAAACTACAAAACTATCAAAGAGCTTGCTGATGAAATTGATTATTCAAAACAAGCAATTCAAAAAATTATAGAAGGCCTATCTGTTAGTGAAAGACCTAACAAAAGAGGTAATAAATATATACTATTTGAAGATGATCAAGTTCGAATAAAAAGAATTTTAGGAATAGATAATTCGGATAATGATTTGAATATTTTAGATATTGAATCAGATAATTCAAATATAAAAACGAATAAATTAGATAATTCAGATAAGGATAGATATATCAAGTTTTTAGAGAGTGAAAATGATAATAAAATTTTGAGAATTGAGAAGTTAGAAAAATTGGTAGACCAGCAACAACAACTTACTCTTCAAGCTAACAAACAAATCGAACAGCTGCAATCTCAATTATTGGTTACGTATACAGAAGAATCGCGCCGAGAAAGTAAGGAAGAAGTGGAACAACAGCTATCGGAAGCTTCAAAAGAAGAAATACCTGAACTATCGAAAAAATGGTTTCAGTTTTGGAAATAATTTAAGTGTTCCATAAACCGATAAAAAAAATGAAGCTAAAAGTAACTTGAGAGCTCAATTGAAGAGTGTTTAGATCCGGCATATATGACCATATTTGCCGCATGTGAAAAAAAACTGATATCACGCTAAAAACCAACCGCTCTGCGGTTGATATCAATATTGATATCAGGTTTCCCTTATGCTTTTGCAACATTTGTTTGTGAAATTTTAAAAGGAACATTTTTCCTTAAGTATCATATTTAGAGAAATCATTTGGTTTTATGTTTAAGAGGAGCGTTAACAAGAATCAAAGAAAAAAAAAATCATGAGATTGCTACAAAAAGAACAAATTTTCATCATATTTTGGATGTACGATGAACTCATCCCAATAAAACAAACCAAAATAAAACACTTTTTCATTTTTTACTCCTACCCTAACTCACTGTCCCCGCAGTGAGTTTTTTTGTTACTTAGGAACTGGCTACGTACTGGCAGGCTACGGGTTTGCACCCCCAAACAAAATTTCTTATCAGTTCAAGGAGTTTCCGAGTGAAGAATTAAGCACAGAAATCAATGTAAAAGCAGAAACGAAAAAGATACTCGAAAAACGAGTATCCTCTAAAAAATGTTTTCAATTTGGAAATAAAAATTGCCTTTACAAAATCGGTGTTTTTTTTCGAGACAATGTAAAGGCAACAAACGCTTATATATCAACGATTTACTACTGTTCCGAACCTAATTTACCGATTTACTACCCCCCTGTTAGAGTACGGGGGTCCCACCGAGAGCAACGGTCGTTGCTCTCGGTGCTCAAAAGCGTCTACTTTGCCCTGTTCACCTTCGTGAACACACACGTCGCTGTAACTGTTTCAAGTAGGGAAACCTGTCTTGCCGCTGGCAGACAGGCCGCCTCGCCCCAGGCGAGCGGCCCTGTTTGAAAACAGACAGCGTCGGCTGAGGGCAGAACAAGCATCGCTTTCGAATGTTGTTACTCTAATACGATTAGTATAACAAGGGTCTTAGTTCCCATCAAGAAAATTTCACTAAGTGTTGAGCCGGAAGAATGCTGCGAATGCAACGTTTGAAAAATGAGAAATGCTAGACTTCAAAAAATTCACAAGGAAAAGCCCGCTAGACGTTGATCTGGCGGGCTACTTTGGATAATCGGCATTATGTCTACTAAGTCGTTAAATAACTATTAGATAAAAAAGATAATAGTTATTGCAAGTCAATGATAAATAGTCAAAAATTAAGACTTGGAATAATTTAATTGAAAAAACGTTATTTAATGATATATATTAAAGAATACGTGTTATTAAATCTTTGATTGAAGGAGATAGATATGAATTTCGAGGAACTTAAAAAAAAATTGAAGGTATCTTCAGCATCACTCAGATATCAAATAGTAAAACTAAGGGGTGGTGATAAGTTAAAAGTTAGAGAGGTAGATATCCAAGAAATTGAGACGATAATAATCGCTCTTAGAATGAATAAAAATTTTAATGAATTTTCAAATAAAAAAATTGCAGATTTTCTTCAAAAAAACTTCCTCCAAGATAGCGCTTTTTCGAGTTTAAAAGAATATCCAATCTATGTTGAAAACATTGAGACTGAATATTTAAATGATCAAATTGAAACTTTAAAAGAAAAAAATAGACAATTATTTTTTGAAAATAATTCATTAAAAAAAGAAATTGAAAACATTCGAAGTGCAAGCGTAGATATTGGTGTATCAGTTATTAAAGATGAAAAAAAATTCATAAGCTCAACAGAATTAGAAATCTTAGAAAAAGAATATTATACATTATTAAAAAATAAAAAAGAACTAGAAAAAAAGAATGAAGAACTAGCAAAAAAGAATTTATCGTACGAAACATTTATAGCTAAGATTACAAAATAAGAAGGTAAAAAAAATTTAAAAAAAGGGAGAAAAAAATGAACAAGAATTTGAAACTTTTCTTAGTCCTAATTTTTCAGATATTATTGTGTATTACGCTAACTATGTCTCTATACCTGTTATTCAATATGGTTTATGTGGGAGTATATCATTTTTATGTGGGAATCATATTGTCTATATTATCTTGTTTGTCTTCTAGCTGCTTGTTTTCTATAATTTGGAATAGGAAATGGAATAAACTACGTGCAATTATTAATCTTTTAATCTTTTGTATCTATATATTATTAAATATTATGGCTTTGGTAGTATTTATATGTGCAAAAGATAGGATATCACCAGTTTACCTTTCAATATTTTATTTGGATGTATCTATGACCAGTTTATGGCTATTTTGCTTTTTTTAATATTTTTCAAATAAAAATGTTGCAATCACTATCTGTAAAGCGTAATCTAAAAAAGTAAAACAATTGAATAAATGCCAGAAAAAGGGCAAAAAAATAAACGTTAGCTTAAAGTTGGACTGGAAATCCTTCTTTAAGAGCTTTAATTGATACTCAGAATATCAATCAAAACCACTTCTAACGTCATTCTTACTAATTAGTATACTTCGAAACTGAAGTCAATGCCAATTATATGAAATCTGACGGAAGAAATCAAGACTTGATAGATAAAAGGTATTCAGTTAAAGCTGAGTGCCTTTTTTGTTTGGAACAAGCGGACGTGCCACTGTCCGACCCTTAGAAGATGGGAAATAAGACGAAAGGTTAAGTATTCGCCGCTGCAATAAGGAATGCTAGGAACACATAGCAAGGGTAGCCTTATGCCCTTGTGTTCTGAAGGGTGGTAGCGACCGATTTAAACGGCTAGGGTGGAAACATGGACCGAAAGGTCAGTAATCTAAAACAAGGCTCTTAGGGCGTGTTTTAAGAGGGTTTTAGATGAAGTGTAGCAACTTCCAACTCATAAGGCATGTGATAGTGGCTCC
>NZ_JANLGQ010000001.1 GCF_026157065.1 Enterococcus sp. HY326 | reverse complement strand
GGTCAAAAGCCAGTTGCTGGCATTTTGGGATAACCTAATTTTAGAAAAGGATTCAACAATCAAGCCGCTACTCTTAAGTGAGTGGCGGCTTTCTTGTGTTATAATCAATTCACGTACCTTTAGCTCAATTGGTCAGAGCAGACGGCTCATAACCGTCCGGTCGCAGGTTCGAGTCCTGCATGGTACATAAAAATCGCAAAGTGTTCTTATGCATATAAATCATTTCATAGTGGTATACTTAAGAAAAACTATGAGGTGATAGCCATGTACAAAAATATTCTAATTGTTGCCAACAGCTCAAATTATGCAGCCAGTCCAGTTGACCAAGTTCTTAAGAGTATTAACTTGAAAGGAGCAACTTTATACATTCTGTTCTACAATCCGAATAATTCTGACATAGACATTGAGATGGCAGAAGCTCCAACAGGTTTTACAAATGAAATATATATTCCTTATTCTTATGAATCAACACAAGAATTGGATAAGGAATTCGCAGAACAAATTGATGAATTCATTGCTAAAGTAAATCAACGTGGCTTTACTAACGTTTCAAGTGTAATCACATATACCGAACCAAAACACTCTGTACCTAAATATGCAAATGAACATGATATTGATTTAATAGTTATCGGTGAAAAAGATGAGTTTTTAGTAAAGAGAGATCTAGAGTCTATGACTAAACATATCATAAAACATACAACTAGTAATTTGTTGATTGTTAGGTAAAAAAAGACAGCCGAAACCGGCTGTCTCAAGTCTGCACAAGTTTTCCGCCAAGTGCAGTGTGGCTAGTTGTGCGTAAAATAACAATATTTCAGTATTTTTGAAATGTTTTAGCCACAAATTGATTATAGCACAAAAATAGCCACTCATTTTAACGAGTAGCTAATTCCGCTATCTGTTTGACCACTTAACGGATAACTAGGTAAATGAATATTGACGCAAAAATATTTGCTTTTGTATTTTAACGGAAGCTGTTCAAGTTGGCAAGCCTATGATATAATTTAGTCTCCCAATCGAATAATATTTTTTATTCGCCCTCTGATTGTATCCCTCTCAGGGGGTTACTTTTTTGTACAAAAGTAGCCGCCTAGTTTCCGCTAGACGACTACATGTTACCTACCCTGAAATTAATATATCAAAAAACTTGAATTGTAACAATATTATGGTAAAGTAAAGTTAATCCATTGAGCAAATTCTGCTCTTGACCCTCTAGCTGTTGATGGACAGCTGGAGGGTCTTTTTTAGTTATTAAATATCTATCTTATTGATGGTAAAGGTCGATTAATTGGCTTTTTTATGAATAGAGAGTATAGTAACTACATCATCAATTTTTTATTCGTAAGACTTCTCTGCCTAGCTAGCAGGAAAGTCTCTTTTATTTGTTTTTCATCTCTTCATTCAAAGCGTACTGACGGTCGATAATTAGTGTCTTAAGTTCCTCTAGGTCTTCGTCGGTGGCTTGATTTTTAATAAACGACCGAGAGCGAGAGCGATTACTAAGATACTTAGCTCGTTCTTTATTTTTTTCTTGCCACCGTTTATTGGCTTGTGTTTGACTATTTTCTTTTGTCATTCTTTTTCCTCCTTGAATCGTAAATAACATACAGAGCATCAGCAAAAACCAAGACTGTTCCGTAAATTGGCGGCACTAAATCTTTTATGATTAGAACTACAGAAACCAAATTTAAAACCAGAAACAACAATAAAAATATTTTCTTTTTACTCATAGTATGATAAATTTAAGATGAACAGGGGAGGAAACCTCCCCCGAAAGCTAGTCGTCTTTTTTGTTAAGGAGTTTCTTTAGTAGCGTGGTGGCTGTTAGAATTCCTACAACAATTTCGACTGCTTTTTTTAGTTCATCTAAATTCATCTTTTCACCTCCCTCATTTCTATAATATAATTATACTATGCATAGTATAATTTGTCAACACTTTCCCGCAATAAAAGCCCGAAAAATCGGACTTTAATGAAAAAGTATTATGCAAATGAATATTAATAAAAATATTGATAAAAGAAATAGCATATCAGCGAAACAACCGCTTTGACGTTTCACTATAAACCCAACTCCCTTGTAAACTTATCCACATAATCCACAGCTAACCAGCGTATAACTAATTGGTCGTACTTATTCCGATGACCAATCACGCTCGCTTTATATTTATCATTAGGCAGCATAAGAATCTTTATAGCAATACGAGGATTAGCTACAAGGCAGTTTATCCTTTCGTGTTCGTCAACTAGCGTAAAACGTACCAAAAGCGGCTCCTCTTTGATTAATCTAATCTTCGTCAGCAATCCCGTATACTTGTCCATAGAGTTCACCTCACAGCTATTTTACCAGAAGTGGCGGGGTGGTGAATAGTCACTATACTTTGTGACCATTAGACCAATAATACATATAAAGATTGTGATGCATAAAAACGACGGGAGTCTGGCCTTCATCTTTGGCAACTTGCAGCTGCTCTGTCAGCCACTCTAGAGAATTATCAGTAATCACACCGTTAGTAGTTGGCTGACTGCTGCTGTTGGCTTCGCTGTAAATATTGGTATCCAAGAAAAATAGTCGGTAGGTCTGATTGAGATTAATCGTATAACTTAAAGAATCTGGATCACTGCTGGCAGCCTGCGTAAAGCCATCAGGAAATAAATTCTTAAAGTCATCTGGGGTGATACTAGCAACGACATTTTGCTGGTCGCCGGCAAAACTGCGGGCCCAGCCATCATAAATATCATGATTTCCCGGAATGCAAAGAACTGGAATGTTGGCTTTTTCCAGTGGTGCTAAAATTTCCGCCAATTTTTCAGCGCTGACTTTTTCACCGTTCAAGGTTAAATCACCGGTGATAATAATACCTGTTGGTTTAGCCGTTAAAGCCTGATCAACAAAGGCTGTCAGACTTTCTTCTTGATAGCGCAAATCTTTACCGGCGGCGGTACTTTGGATAAATTGAAAGGCTTCACCGTCATCGTGGAGACTAGGTGCTAAAAAATGCGGATCGGTGATCAACCAAAAATCGGTTTGTTCCTCAGTTGTCAAATAGCTTTGTTTTTCGGTGACCTGAGACCAGCTGATGCCGATAAAAACGACAAGCAGCAACAGGCCTACGCCCACAATACCCCAATATTTTTTCATTCGTTAAACTTCTTTCATTCCTTTATAAAAAGCGGCTGACCGTCTGGAAATTTTCCGGTCTTTGGGCAACTTCATCGACAGAAATATCATGAATAATTTCTGCCAAAGTTATTTTTTTCATTTCGGCTTCGACTGCCGCTTGCAGGTCGTCATATTTTGCTTGTAAAACCTTCTGAATATTTCCGCCAACGATACAAGCTGGATTGGTTTTTTCATCCACTTGAATTAAATTGCTTTCTCCTTCAATGCTGCGATAAATATCAAAGAGGGTAATCTCCTCAGGCTTGCGGGCTAATGTCGGTTTGGCCTTGCCATTTTGAGTGAGAATCAGCTGGCTGTTCCGCAAATAACTCATCAATTTGCGAACGTTGGCGGGATTTGTTTCAATACTTTTGGCAATCATCTCACTGGATAAATCAGTTCCCTGAAACATTTCTATATAAGCTAAGATGTGAATCGCATCTGAAAATCTAACTGAATAACGCATCTAAATTCCTCCGAATTAAATTCTTGACTAATCTTAGCACAAACTGTAAGATAATGCTGTAATTAAAAAAGTTACAGCTGAAAAATAAAAAATTCAAAAAAAATCAGTTGTCAGCAATCAAAAATTTTTGGTTTTCTCTGGAAATTTGCTGACAGAAAAAAAGGAGCGATTTATTATGAATTATTTAGTCACAGGTGCCACCGGCGGTTTTGGAACAGCAGCGTTAAAAAGTTTGCAGGCGTTAGTGCCTCAAGAAAATATTTATGCGTTGGCCCGCAGCGCTGAAAAGGCGGCTGACTTAACAGCGGCCGGCGTTAATGTCCGTCTTGCCGATTACAATCAGCCAGCAGAATTAAAAGCAGCCTTTGCAGGAATTGATCGCTTACTATTTGTTTCCGGAGCGCCGGGCAATCGCCAACAGGAACACCAAAATGTTGTCGACGCTGCCAAGGCGGCGGGAGTTTCTTACATCGCTTATACAAGTTTTGCTGATGCGCAAAATTCAGTCAGTGCATTAGCAGCTGACCATGCCTATACTGAAAAAGCTATTGAAGCAGCTGGTATTCCCCACACTTTTTTGCGAAATAATTGGTATTTGGAAAATGAATTGCCACTAATTGGCGCTGCCTTACAAAGCGGAGAATTTGTTCATGCTGGTGGCGCTGGTAAAACTGGTTGGGCTTTACGGCGGGAATACGCTGAAGTCGGCGCTAAAGCGATTGCCGGCAGCGACTATCCAGAAATTTTAGAGCTTTCTGGCACGCCTGTTACCTATCAAACACTGGTGACTGCTGTAGAAGAAGCAACTGGTAAAACATTAGCCGTTAAGGACGCCAATCAAAAAGATTTCGAGGCGAGCCTCGTAGCAGCCGGGTTACCAGCCCCGGTCGCTGAAATTTTTTACGGCTTCCAAGCAGATATTAAAGCGGGCGTGCTAGATGTTACGTCCGATGATTTTGCCAAAGCCTTAGGCCGACCACTTACTAGCCTAGCAGAAGGCGTCAAGGAATTATTACAATAATTACCAATAACTACTGAAAAGTCTCCCTCAAGGCGGGGCTTTTTTTGTTGGTCTAGGGTATACTTAAAGTTTATTAGCTAGTTTGGAGGATGACAGATGATTTTACGGGAGTATCAACAAAAAGATTTGCCGGCAGTGACGGCGATTTGGAATGAAGTGGTGGCAGATGGCTTGTATTTTCCCCAAGAGAGCGAGCTGTCAGCAGCCCAAGCTGAAATTTTCTTTGCTGAACAGACCCGCACTCAGGTGGCGGAATTGGCGGGGGAAGTGGTTGGCTTTTACATCTTACATCCAAATTCCATCGGCCGGATTGGTCATGTAGGCAATGCATCCTATGGTGTAAAGCGGGATGTCAAAGGCCAAAAAATCGGCGAGCAGCTGGTTCGAGATTCATTGAAGGTCGCCAAAGCGTCTGGTTTTCAGCTGATGCAATTTAATGCGGTTGTCGCTAATAATGCCGGCGCCATTCATCTCTACGAAAAAATCGGCTTTCAAAAAGCGGGTGCTGTGCCGCAGGGTTTTCGGTTACCCTCAGGAGAATTTGAGGATTATTTTATCTATTATTATGTCTTATAGGTAAAAGTCGGTAATGCAGGGTTGCACAAAACTACTGAAATTATGCTTTGGCTTTCAGAGGATATTTAGCTGTGGGATGAGCTTTCTTGATGGCAGTTCTCGCTAGCGACGACTTTCTTGTTTTTTATTGCAGCTGCTTAAGTTTTTTCTGAGCATTCGGTAGTGAATCTTTAGTGGGTTTGTAATGAGTTGGCAATAGTGTTCTAAAATTTGGCTGAAGCAGACACCTTCAGCTTTTTTTATGTTAACAATGATAGTTCTCTCATGATTTTATTAAAGAACTAACCATGAGTTTTCCCGTATTTTTCTGGGAAATTAGTTATCTTTAAAAAAGTGATTTCATTCACAAATCATCAAAAAATTTGACCAGCGCTGTGTTGTTTTCATTTCAGCTAATTTTTGCAAAAAGAAATGGCAAAAGATGGACTTTTCTATTGCGAAAGATTTTTCTATACTGGGGATGTCAAATGATAGCGCTTAAACAAAGGAGCTGAAGGGATGCGGGAGGCAAAAATTGTAATGGCTTTATTAGCCCAAGAATATCTGAAGCCGGATGAACTGGCGGATATTGTCGGCGTGTCGCCTCGGACAATTCGTAATGATCTTCAGCAGCTGGCGGCAACGGAGAATGGTTTTCTCATCGAACGTTCCCGTAAGCTGGGCTATCATTTAGTGATTACCGATCAAGAATTGTTTCAAGAATATCAAAAAAATGCTAACGACTCTTCAATTGACATGCAACAGATGCGTTTAGAATCGCTGCTGATTGTTTTATTAGTCAAAGAGGAATATCAAACAATTCAAGCAATCAGCGAGATTTTTTTAGTCAGCCAAAGCCAAATTAAAAATGATTTGGCCAAGCTCGCCGAATATCTCGATGGTACCGCACTTAAATTAGAGCGCAAAGCCCACTATGGTGTCAGAATCATCGGTGATTTACGCAACCGACTTTTGTTGTTGATGGATCGCTTGCAACGGGAAAATCCTAAGCTGCAGGAGCTATTAGCTGAAGCATTGACAGACTCCAAACGTCAAGCTTTGCAGGCAGCCTTGTTCCAATTGGTTGCCAAGCGGCAATGGGATATTGATTACAGCGACTTTCGTCATTTAGAAGAGGAAATTATGCTGCTGATACTGATTGAAAGTCAAGGGACAGTTGCTAAGTCAGAGGGCTATCTGTTGGCGGAGCTGTTTCAAGCAGCGGGGCTTTCGTTACAACTTTCTGAGGAAGCCTATCAGTATTTTGAGGCCAGCATTTTAGCCAAGACCAAGACTTTGGCTATCCGCAGCAACCGAGAGGAGCTGCAGCTGGAAATTTTAAACTACTTTAAAGAACAGGATCAACAGCAGCAGACCCATTTTGCTGAAGATCAAGAATTTATCCATCTGGTGTATCTGCATGTCGCCTCATTGATTGAGCGCTCAAGGCAGGCGCTGCCTTTGGATAATCCCTATGTCGAAGAAATTAGCAAAAAATATCCGACGATTTTCAATTATGCGGTACTCTTTGCCAAATGGCTAGAGCAGCAATATCAGCTGACGATTTCGTCAGGAGAAATCGGTTATCTGGCGACCCATATGACAGTGCCGTTTCATAAACGGCAGCAGGAGCTGATTGAAAATATTTATCGCATCGCTGTCGTCTGTTCCTCTGGGGGCGGGATGGCTTATCTAGTGGAAATGAAACTGCGGCGGATTTTCCCGCAGGCCAAAATTCAAACCTTTTCAATGTTTGAAGTCCAAAAGATTCAAGATTATTTTCCAGATTTAGTTTTTTCGATTATTGAATTGCAGCTGGAATTAAATTGTCTGGTGATTTTAATCAATGAAGTCCAAAGCGAGCTGGACTATCTGGAGGTCAGTGAAAACCTCGACTTGTTGCAGCAGGAGGAAAATTTTTCGATTGAAGAAAGCTTTTTCGAACTTTTCTCAGCAGAAAATTTTGCGATTTTACCTAAGCAACCTTATCGAAAGATTTTAGCTGAGCTGTCGGAAAATTTAGAGGCAGCTGGCGGCGATTCCGGCTACAGCGCTTCCCTTTTAGAAAGGGAAGATTATCTGTCTACGGTTTATCAAAATGGAATTGCGATTCCCCATCCACTGACCATGCAGGGCAGTCGCAATCAAATTTTTGTCGGCGTATTACCAGAGGGGGCTAGCGAGGCCCAAAATAATCCGCAAATTATTTTTATGGTTTCTCTAGAGGAAAAACAACTGGAGCGGCATCGGATTATTTCTAAAGAGCTCAGTAAGCTGATGAGTAATCCAGCGGCGGTAGCGATTTTAGTTAAGAGTAATAATTTTCAAGAATTTTACTATACATTAAAGAAAGTTTTAGGAAGAAGGAAGTAAGTTGAACAGCAATTTTTTGAAAGCCTTATCAAACGCTGACGGAATTGCCAGCAATGAAAAAGAGGTGCGCCAAGCCATTTTAGCCGAGGTTGGCAAGCTGTCCTATGAAAAGACGACGGACGGGTTGGGCAGTCTGATTTTTACCAAGCGAAGTCAGCAATCTGACAAGAGTATTATGATTTGCGGCCATATGGATGAGGTTGGCTTTATGGTCCGCAGTATCAGCGAGTTAGGCTTGATTCATCTGATGGTGGTCGGCGGCGTGAAGCCTTTGGCCCAACATTTGCAAAAAGTCCGCATCACAACATTTGACGGTCGCAAAATCAGCGCTGTCATCAATGGTGATTTTCAAAATGGTGCCACCGAAAATCTTTACTGTGATTTAGGGGCAACCAGCGCAGAAGAAGTTGCTGCTTTGGGAGTTGAAGTCGGCAATATGGTCTGCTATGCAACAGAATTTGAAGCCTTTGCTGTTAAAAATATTTATGCCGGCAAAGCCTTTGATGATCGGCTCGCCTGCTTTGTGATGGCGGAGCTGATGAAGGAGCTGGCAGAAGTTGAATTACCGCTGACTGTCCATTTTGCTAATACCTCCAGTGAAGAGGTCGGCATTCGTGGAGCCAAGACAGCCGTTAAAAAAATCAATCCAGATATCGTCTTTGTGATTGATGTTGCCACCTTTAGTACACAATTTGTCCGCAATCATACTAATCAGCGGCAAATCGGTGCCGGTCCGATTTTAACTCATTTTGACCGGACCTTAGCACCAAATTTAGAAATGCTGCAATATGTTAAAGAAACAGCTAAAAAGGCCGAGCTACCGCTACAACTGGATATGTTTAACGCCGGCGGTACGGACGGCGGCGAAGCCCATAAAGTCAATGAAGGCAAGCCAACTGTCGTCACTATTTTGCCAGTTCGCTATGGACACTGCGCTTATTCGATTGTTAACGGTCAAGATGTTGACCAGATGATTGCTTTGTATAAACAATTGCTACTTGATTTTAATGAAGAAACTTATCGCCGCATGGTGAATTTTATTTAGGAGAGTAAAAGATGACAACAGAAGAACTAAACATTGTGAAATTGATTTCTATTTCCGGAGACAGCAAGGCCAAAGCCTTTGAAGCATTGAAATGTGTGAAGACCAAAGAATTTGACCGGGCGCGGGAATTAATCAAAGAATCCCGCTCGCTGGATTTAGAAGCCCACAATATTCAAACGGAATTAATTTCAAAAGAGCTGAATGAAGACGAGGAATCATCAGAGATTGGCCTTTTGATGGTCCATGCCCAAGATCACTATATGACCAGTCAATTGGCGAGAGATTTAATCGAAACACTAATCACGGTATTTGAATAAAAAATTATACTAAACCAATTAAGGAGAGAATGTATCATGAGAATTTTACTATGCTGTGCCGGAGGCTTTTCTACTAATATGTTAATGCAAAATATGCGCAAGGTTGTCCAACAAAGCGCAAAATTAAAGGATGAGGATTTTGATTTTACAGCGATTCCTGCAGATTCAATTGAAGATCAAATTGACGGCTGGGATTTAGTTTTAGTCGGACCACAAATCACTCATAAAGTTGATTTTATCAAATCGGTTTTAGAACCAAGAAATATTCCCTTTGCAGTGATTGATAAAGATGTTTATGGTCAAATGGATGGCGCTACCGTGATGAAACTAGCGTTAGTTACTTATAAAAAACATCAGATGGCGAATCAAAAAGCTGTTTAATTTCACATAAGGAGAGGGAAAAACTATGTTCGCAAAATTTGAAGCCTTTATGAATCGTTTCTTTGTCCCCCTAGCCCATAAAGTTGATAACCAGCCCCATCTCAGCGCAATTAAAGCTGGGATGGTGGCGATGACGCCTTTTACTATCCTAGGCAGTTTCTTCGCCATTTTACCAGCACTGCCGAATATGCTGGGAGAAGGCAATGCCTTTAGTCAATTTATCTTAAACAATGCGGAATTATTTAATTTGCCAGTGTCATTATCGACAGGCTTGATTGGTCTGTATGCCTGTATGGCGATTGCTTATAATTTAGCCAATCATTACAAGCTATATATTCCAGGTGCCATTACCTTATCAACCTTTGCTTTCTTGTTTATGGTCGCAACTTTTACTGAAGATGGCGCTCTAGATATGACCAACTTAGGGGCAAAGGGTCTCTTTACCGCCATGTTTGTTTCTTTAATCACGGTTGAATTGTATCACTTCTGTCAAAAGAAAAATTTAACCATCAGAATGCCCGAAGGTGTGCCGGACTTTGTTTCCCGCTCCTTTGAATTGATACCGGTTACTTTAATTGTCGGGGGCACCTTTATTTTAGGTCGCTTTATCTTTATGAATACAGTTGGGGAATTACCACCAACCATCTTAACGCGTTTCTTAGCACCATTAGTTGGTTCAATGGATAATCCGTGGTCAGTCTTGGCCTTGAACTTCTGTATCTGTTTGATTTTCTTCTTTGGGATTCACTCCTCAGTGTTCAGTCCGATTACGCGGCCAATTATGGTGGCTTTTATTGCGGAAAATATTGCCGCTTTCCAAGCTGGCGAACCAATTCCGCATTTCTACACAGCGGGAGCTTCCAGTGCCTTCTTCGGCTTTACCGGTTGTGGGATTTCCATTGGCTGTGTGATTGCCTGCATGTTGTCTAAGAGCAAGCACTATCGTCAAATCGGGAAAGTTTCCTTGTTCCCAGCATTGTTTGGGATTAACGAACCGATTTTATTCGGGGCACCGATTATTTTAAATCCCATCATGTTTATCCCTCACGTTTTTGGTGGGGCGATTATCGGAACGTTACCAATGTTCTTAATGCACTGGGGCTGGCTCAGCAAACCAATTTTTGACCCGCCGTATGTAGGTGTTTTCTTGGAAGGTTTCTTAACCAATGGCGACTGGCGCTCCATCGTGGCTAACGGCTTGCAACTAGTGTTGACAGTTGCCTTGTATCTACCATTCTTCAAGATTATGGAACGCAATGAATTGAAAAATGAACACAAGAAACAAGAAGAAAAGAAAATCTTCGACGAAAAAGATAGTGATATCTTGGATGGTCTTGACTTAGACTTCTAATTTCGCCAAGTGAAATGGAGTAGCAGGATGAGAATTGAAAAATTACAGGCTTTGCTAACAGCAGCCGACTGCGATGCCATCATCATAAAAAATAAAGAAAATAAGCTGTATTTCGGCTCATTAGGAGGCAGTGGCATCTATCTAGTTGTCACGCCTTCTTCGCAAATTCAATTTTATGATGGTCGCTATCGCCAAGAAATTAAAGAAAAAACAGCAGGCTTTGAAAATATTGAGGTCCCGCAAGGCAGCTATCTGCCAAAAATTTTTGAATATTTAAAGGCACATCAGCTGACCAACTTAGCCATTGAAGCAAATGGCTTATCACTGAAGGAATACATTGCTCTGACCAAAGAATTTACCGTGGCGTTATGGCAGGAGCAGATTATGAATCTGCGGGCCATCAAAAGTGCTGAAGAAATTGCCAAAATTCAAGCAGCCTGTCAATTAACCGATGAAGTCTTTCAAGAAATTTTGCCGCAGATTCATGCGGGAATGCCGGAAAATGAATTAGGAGCACTGGTGCAATATCTGTCGTTGAAAAAAGGTGCCAGTGGGATGGCCTTTGATCCGATTATTGCCAGCGGTCCCCGTAGCACCATGCCTCATGGTCGGCCAACTTTAAGAAAGTTTATCGCCGGTGATTTGATTACCATTGATTTTGGCGTTATCTTAGATAATTACCAATCGGATATGACGAGAACTGTTGCGTTAGGCCAGCCCTCTGAAAAATTGACGGAAATTTATCACGTCGTTAAAAAAGCTCAACAGGCAGCAGCTGATTCTATTCAAGCCGGTGTCACCGGCCATGATGTCGATGAGGTGGCCCGCAGAGTGATTACTGAGGCAGGATATGGGGAGTATTTTAGTCATGGTCTCGGTCACGGCATTGGCATGGGTGGCGATTTGCCTATTTTAAATCCCGCTAGTCAAACGATTTTACAAGAAAATATGGTGATGAGCTGTGAGCCAGGGATTTATTTACCAGAAATCGGCGGCGTCAGAATTGAAGATGATGTCGTGATTCAAGATGGTCGCGGCCTGCCATTGAATAAAACAACTAAAGAATTGTTGATTGTAGGTGAGTAGATGTACGATTTTGATAAAGTAATTGATCGCAAAGCCGGTAATGCCCGCAAGTGGAGCAACACCGTTTTAAAAGAAAAATTCGGCCTTGATGAAGAAGCCATTCCGATGGATTTAGCGGATATTGATTTTGAAGTAGCGCCGGCTATTCAACAGGCGATTCAGCAGCGGGCCAGTGTCGGCGATTATAGTTATACCTATATCCCCGACGAATTTTATGAAGCCGTGATTGACTGGAATCAACGGCGTTATCAAACAACAATTGAAAAAGATTGGATTAAGCTGACCTTTGGCACAGTTTCAACCTTGCAGTATATTGTGCAGGCTTATACGGAAACCGGTGACGGCGTTTTAATCAATACACCGGCCTATGATCCTTTTGCCGAGGCCGTTGTTCACAATCAGCGGGAATTATTTTGTAGTCCGCTAATCAATCGTAACAATCGCTATTACTTAGATTTTGAAAATATGGAAAGCTTGATGGCAACTGGTCAAATCAAAGTCTTTATCTTCTGCAGTCCGCAAAATCCTTCTGGCAGAATTTGGACCAAAGACGAGCTGTGTCAAGTGGCTGAGCTATGTCTAAAGTATCAGGTGCTCCTAGTTTGTGATGAAATTCATCGGGATATTGTCTTTAAAGATCAGGTCTTTACCTCCATCTGGAATGCTTGCCCCGAAATTAAAGAGCAGAGCATTTTATGCGTGTCGCCGAATAAAGGCTTTAACCTCGGCGGCCTGAAGACTTCCTACGTGGTGATTCCCAACCAGGCGGTCAGAGAAATTTTATTGGAACAATTAAAACGCAATTCCATCACGTCACCCCATGTGTTTGCAGTGCCTGCTATAATTGCTGCCTACAACGAAAGCGAAGCCTGGCTGGATGAGATGATCGACTACGTTGCCGAAAATCTGCAAGTCGTCTATCAATTTTTTGAAAAAATTCCTGAGGCTACCGTTATGCCAGCCGATTCTTCTTTTTTAGCTTGGATTGATGTTCACAATTGGTTTGCTAATGAGGCAGAGATGACCGCCTTTTTCACAGAGGCCAATTTGACAATGGTGGTGGGCAGCTATTTCGTTCAAGACGGGGAGGGCTTTGTTCGTTTAAGTATTGGCATGCCTAGAAAATTATTGTTAGAAGCACTGGAACGGATCGAGACAGTTTATAAGCGACAAAAAAATTGAAAGTAGTCGTCAATAACTAAATAAAAATCGGTTGACCCAATTAAGTGTAGCCTCAAAAATTTTTTGAGATGACGCTAAAATGGGCAATCGATTTTTTTCTTATTAATAAGCGAAATAAATTTTCTAATTTAACAGACTGCCAAGTATCTTTTGTCTTAGCTTTTTTCTTGCTATACTTAAGAAAAACCTGTTCTGAGGAGGGAAGCGGCGATGAATATCAAGCAGCTGAGCTATTTTGTCCAAATTTATCAGCGGAAAAATCTGACCTTAGCTAGTCAAGATTTATTTATTAGCCAACAGGGTCTCAGTCGCAGTCTGCAGGAGTTGGAAAGTGAGTTAGGGCTATTACTATTTTCCCGAGAGCATCACCAAATGATTGCAACGGAAGCCGGCGATTTTTTATACCGACGGGCGCTGCCGCTATTAGCAGAATTTCGACAGCTGGAAACAGATATCAAGGCTAATTTTTCTGGTAGCAGCCAATTAAAAATTGCGGTGGCACCAGGCATTTTGCGCTCTCTTTCGATTGCCGATTTGCTCAGCTTTCAAACCGCTGTCCCGACCATTCAGCTGGAGATTCAGCACGCTAGCGATTTATCCTGCGAAGAAAAAGTTCGCACAGGTGCAGTTGACTTGGCGCTATCCGTCAACTCTGAAAAAATTTCCGGCTTAGCAAAAACCAAATTGACGGCAGAAAATTATTTTATTTTGATGGGGCAGGACCATCCCTGTGCTCAGCTAGCTGATTTGAGTTTGGCTGATTTAAAAGAATGCAACTTTGTTAGCTTTGATGAGAGTTATCGCATGCAGAAGAATTTTCTGACCATGTGTCAGGCGGCGGGCTTTACGCCTAAAATTATCTTCACCTCAAATGAAACAACCACCTTAGCGAAGTTTGCGATTGCCAGCGGAAGTCTTTTCTTAGGAGTGGCCCATATTGTGGCTGAAATAAAATTACCGCAGCTAGTCGCTCGACCATTAATCACCGAAGAAAAATGGGAAATCGTAGCGTTGCGTAAAACAGCACAACCAGCAAAGCCACAAATTTCCCAATTCATAGAATTTCTATTGCAAAAATTTTAAAGCTCAACTGCTAGATTGAAGGCAGTGTGGTTGGCGGCATGGATGTCGCCAACTTTTTTGCTGTCGCCGATTTGATAAGAGCGGGGAACTAGCGGTGCTAAGCTATCAAAAACAGTTTGGTTACTTTTCATCCCCAAAGCGATGACAATGTCGTCCGCCGGTAAAACTCGCTGTTGCCAATTGCGGTCAATTACTTCAACGCCAGCTCCTGTAAAGCGTTGGATTTTTTTTTGGTCTAAAATTTGCACATTGTATTCCTTCAGCAAGTCCCATAAGTGATTGCGGACAATGAAAAATAAGCTGCTAAACATATCTTCTTTAGCTATCATATCGACTATAGTGACATCTTTTCCCTGCATGGCCAGCGCCAATGCTGATTCTGCGCCACTTAAGCCGCCGCCGCAAACAACAATTTTTTTACCGACTGCAACTTTTTGGCTGTCAACATCACTGACCAGATGAACATTTTTTCCATCAGTCCCTTCAATTGGCGGCACAACGGGTTTTGCTCCAACGCCGACTAGCAAGATATCTGGTTTCTCTGCAGCAATCACTGCTTCATCAACAGCTTGACCTAATTCAATGCGGGCGCCACTACGATAAGTTTCGGCCACATCCCATTTCAAATAGCGACGCAAATCTCCTTTAAAGGGCAGGCAACTAGCTTCATGAAGTGTGCCGCCTAATTCATTTTCTTTTTCGTAAAGGACTACTTCGTGGCCTCTTTGCCGAGCAGTTTGGGCCGCCATCATACCGGCAACCCCGCCACCGACAATCAGGACTTTTTTCGGCTGCGGTGATAAGGGAATTTCTTGATAACGGGTTTCCCGTCCGACGACAGGATTGACACTGCAACGAATTTGGCGACCAAAAAAGATTTCGCCACAGCCCTTCATACAGCGAATACAAGGGCGAATTGTTTCGGCTTCTCCATAGAGGCCCTTGGTGCCGACGTGACCATCCGCTAAATTTTGGCGGGCCATACCGACAATATCGACTTGTTGAGCGGCTAAAATTTCTTCGGCGTTATCTAAGGAAACAATTGAGCCGACTGTTGCCACTGGGATTGTGACGGTTGCTTTAACCTTTGCTGCATTTTCGACATTGACATAATAATCACTGTAAGGCGTCGGGAAACAATATTTTTGGTAGCGGCTGTCCACCACCATGCCGCCGGAGATATGAATCAAGTCGAGATATTTTTCAGCTGCCTTGGCAAATTCAATGACTTCCTCAATTTTCAATCCACCGGGAGCGTGTTCATCTCCAGAAATACGATATTCAAGTGCCAATTGCTTGCCGCAGCGTTCTCTGACTGCCGCTAGGACTTCTAAAGGAAACCGCATGCGATTTTCCAAACTGCCGCCGTATTGGTCGGTCCGTTTATTGACTAACGGTGATAAAAACGAACCGATGAGATTGCCGTGAGCTCCGTGAATCATCACCATGTCAAAGCCGGCCTTTTGGCAGCGCTCAGCACAATCAGCAAACTCACTAACGACAAAATCAATATCCTCTTGCGTCATGACTTTCAAATCACGGGCTTTATCGGGCAGCGGAAAATTGGAGGCGGCAAAAGGTTTGGTTTTTAAAAGCGAAGTATCAGCGGCCCGGCCAGCGTGATTCAATTCAACAGAAAGTTTACAGTCATAGCGATGCACCTCTTCGGCTAATAATGCTAGCCCGGGAATGTCACTATCATCGGTGACTGACAACGCACCTTGAAAATCCTCGCCGTTTAATTTATCAACGGCGGTGGCACCAATCGTTACCAAGCCGACTCCACTACGAGCTTGCATTCCCAAAAAAGCAACTAGCTCAGGTGTAACTCGACCTTCAGGTGTCGCATGACAGGAAACCATTGGTGTAAATTGTAGTCGATTTTTTAACGTCAAGGGACCAACTTTTAAGGATTGGTAAATATGCGGATAAGACTGTTTCATAAAAAAACTTCCCTTCTAAGTGATAAGTAATTATTACATGTTAAAATTATCACAAGAAGTGTTGCAGTGGCTAACAGTTGTTTTTCTCTTCACTACAAGTTTTTGTTGTGATAAAAACTTTGCGGCATTCAGCTGAGATAATAAAAAAATAGACAAACAGCTGAGAATTGCAGCCGTTCATCTATTTTTTATTGCTTAACCAGCATTGCGAATGCGGCTAATGATGGTTTCTTTGGTCACCAGCCGAGTGGTGGCAATGGTCAAACAAAGCTGGACTAATAAGATAATTGTCACCAGCAATATCACTTGCGTGAAAGGGTAGTGATAGACGGTAATTTGCAAAATAGCGTTGGCTTTGGCATATAAGAAAAAGCCATAGCCTGCTAGGCTGCCAACAGTTAGCGAAATAAAAATAATTCCACCGGCATAAAAAAGACCTTCTCCTTGGAGCAGACGGCGCATTTGACGATTTGACATGCCAAGTGCTTGCATAACGCCAAGCTCTTTTTTGCGACTCAAGATACTATCAATGGTTGTATTGATTAAATTCATGATGCCGACAATCGCCAAGACCACCATAATGCCGTAAGCACCGCCACCGATTAAAACATTAGTAGCCTGCCGTTCCTTTAAGAACTGGTCATAGGAATCTACTGCTAGATGTTCATGACTGGCAACGAAAGCCTCCAGCTGTTCAGTGACAGAGGCTTTTTTTTCTGGTGCCGCTTCGATATCCAGATAATAAGTCAGGTTATAGGGACTGAGGGCGGCAAGACTTTGATTGCTCATCAAAAAGTTGCTGTTAACATCATAGGCATTGGGGACCTCTGCCAAAGCTGCGACGGTCAACGTCTTAGAAATAGTTTCCTCACCAGAAAGAAAATCAAATTGATACTGCTGACCGACAGTTATCTCAGGGACGTTTCGAATGACATATCCTGTCGCAATAATTTTATCTCCCTTTAAAAATTCCTCATAAGTAATTGAGCCTGCAGAAATGTATTTGGCAATCTGTTGAAACTGGGCTTCATCAAAACCACTGATAAAGCCGCCAAATGGCAAATCGTCATAGTGATCAAGGACTGTTGGCATGGTAAACTTCATCGCTTGATGAGGCGTAACCGAAACGACACCATCAAGTGATTCAAGAGTAGTGATGGCCTCTGAGGTGAGGGGGTTGTTTTGCTGGATAGCAGACCATTCCTGTTCTGGATGCATTTTATCCCCTGAGACAGATTGAATCGTGAGGCGAAAATCTTCGGCAATTTCATTGCGTGCTATTTGGGTTGGCTCCATACAACTAATGACAGTTGAAACGATGACAAAGAGAATGCCGATCAAACTTAAAGAAAAAATTGTCATCAAGGTTCGTTTTCTGTTGCGCATCAAATTGGCCTCGGTCAATCGGCGCAAGTTTAAATGGAGAAATCCTTTGCGATTTTTTTTCCGATTGCCGCTTTCACCGCTGTAGCGCATGGCTTCTACCGGCATAATCTTGCTGGCATAGCGCATGGGTTTTAATGATGACAGGACTACCGTAATCAGGCTGATTGCAATCGTTAATAAGAGAATCCAAGGGATAAACAAGCGAACCTTCCCCTGTAAAATGGCTTCCCGCATAACAGGTAGGAGAACTGTTTCAAAGGAAATATTGCTCAGCATTTTTTGGAAGATAAATTTTACACTGATGAGACTGATGAAAACTCCGATGGGAATCGCTAGCGCCGCCACAAATAAATTTTCTAAAAGCACAGTACGGCGAACTTGTTTTTTCGTCGCTCCCAAGGCTCTTAGCTTGCCAAACTCTTGGACTTTATTGATTAAAGAAACATAATAGATGCTGTAAATTGTCAGTGCACCGGCAATTAAAATAATTACAATGATAGCAGCGACACCAGTCAAAAAGCTTGGGTCAACGTAGTTGGCAAAGAGGTAATCACTATTTACCACGATGTCACTTTCATTTATACCAAAATTATTGCCGATAGTTTCGATTGCCTCTTCAAGCTCGTCGGTTGACGCACTGTCAGCTGAGTTTAAGCGCACTAGCAGGCGATAAGCCCTTTGATTGCTAGGCACTATTTCCTCCATAAAATCCTGCGCCACCAGCATCGAAAAAAGCTGGCCGGAACTTTGCGTATCGCTTGTTCCGTCAGGTAAAATCCCGACTAATTGAAATTCTCCAGTCTGGGCATAGCCGAGGCCGTCTTTTTCGTAAGGCTGATAGTCAAAAGAAATAGTTTCCCCCAAGGTTGCATCTGGATAACCTAAGTCAGCTAAAGCGGCTTTAGAGGTTGCGATTTCTTGGCGACTCTCTGGTGCATGCCCTTCAAGAAAAGTTGTTTTGGATAAGCTTAGCACTTCGGTGTCAAAAAATGTCATTAAAATCTGGTTGGCACCTAAATCCACTTCAGCAACATCTTGCCGCAGTCCGTAGGTTTCAATTTGATCATGTAAAACCAACTGGTCTTTGGTGGTTTCAGAAACATTGCGGTACATAGCATGAAAAGTGGGATATAGCTCATTGACAGCATATTTTTGAACATTAAGGGCACCGATTCCAATACTTAAAACCAAATAAACGAGCACAGTCGTTAAAATGATGGCAATACCTGATAAAATATTTTTTCCCCGATGAAATTTTGTATTGGACCAGGCCAGATTGAAAATCGTCTTCATTTAAACCACCCGCCCGTCTTCAATGTGGACGATGCTGTCAGCCATTTGAGCAATTGATTCATCGTGGGTAATCAAAAGCAATGTCTGACCAAATTTATCAACTGAATTTTTCAGTAAGGACATGACCTCTAATTCAGTTTTTGTATCTAGGTTTCCCGTCGGTTCATCTGCTAAAATAATTGCCGGTTCCGCAGCGATAGCCCGAGCAATGGCTACCCGTTGTTGTTGCCCACCAGATAGTTCACTGGGGAGTGAGTGTTTACGATCCTGCAAGCCAATCGTCTCTAAAATACCTTCAACTAAATTTACATTTACTTTTCGATTATCTAAACCAATCGGTAAGACAATATTTTCCCAGACATTTAAAGAAGGAATCAGATTATAACTCTGAAAAATAAAACCGATTTTTTGCCGGCGAAAAGCTGCCAGCTGGTCATCCTTCAGCTGGAAAATATTTTCCCCGCTGATGATAACCTCGCCGGAATCGGGGCGATCTAGGCCACCCATTAAGTTTAGCAGGGTGCTTTTTCCTGAACCGGATTTCCCAACAATTGCAACAAATTCCCCTTTGTTTACCACCAAGTTCACATGGTCAACCGCCTTGACAATCTCTTTACCGTCGTCATAGTGCTTCACTAAATCATTAATTTCTAAAATCATTTCGATTCCCTCCCGTTTCTTTTTAGTATAGAAGGGGAAACTTGCAATTCACTTTCAAAAAGAGTAACAAATTTGTAAGAAAACTAGCGGCTCAACGGCAGCGTTAGTTGAAAATTACTTCCTTCGGGAATGCGGGGCAACATTTTCACAACGCCCCCTTGCTCTTCAATAATTTTGCGGGTTAAATAAAGACCAACTCCAGAACCTTCGAGGCTGGAGGTTTCTGCTTCTGTCCCGCGATAGAAGCGTTGATAAATCAGATTGACTTCGCCCTTAGGAATACCGGGACCTTCATCGAGAATTTCAATGAGGGCATAGGTTACTAAAGCACTTAGACGAACAAGAATCACAGAATGAAGTGGGGAATACTTGATGGCATTTTCCAACACATTGCCGATAGCTTCACGGGTCCATTTGCGGTCGACAAAAACGACGGCGTCCGCTGTCTGTTCTAATTCAATGTCAATTTCCTGTTGAAGCGCCTTCATAATCAGGCCGTTGATGACTTCCTCAACAATTTTCTTCAGAGAATAAGCTTGTGGCTTTAAGCAAATCAGCTCAGCTTCTAATTGCGATATTTTAACTAGGCCATCCAACATTAAATCTAGTTTATTAATTTGAACTTCCGTCTGCTTCGCAAAGCTTTCTCGTTCAGCCTTAGAATAATTTTCGGAAAGAGCAATCTCCATGCTTAAACGCAGAGAGGCAACAGGCGTTTTTAACTGATGGGCAATGTCGGTAATACTCTCTTTTACCTGATTTCCCTCATTAGATTGGCGCTGTAACTGGAGCGTTGTTCGTTCCAGCTGTTCCTGTTGATGAGCGAGCTCTTCCGTCATTTTTTGAAAAATCTTTTTAGCGTATCGTTGTCGCCACAGTAAAATTGTTGCCATCAAAAGAAAGCTTAAGCCAACAATAACTAGATTGACGATTTGATAGTTTTGCATAATATGTTGCTGAGGGGTCAACGCATCAGTCAAGCCGTATTTCGCACTTAAATTTTGCCCAGTTGCGCGTGTTTCTTCTGCAAAGTCAGTAGTAATCAGCTGGATAATCTCAGCTTCTGAAAATTCGCCAGTGGCAGCCAGCTGGCCAATTAAAATGTCCCGCTCGTTAGTAATTGCAGTCTGCATTCGTTGCGAGTTCAACCACAGCAGTCCCCCGCAGATAATCATCAGCAAAAAAATTAGGATTAGTGTTTTTGAACGTCGTTGACCCATAAATAGCCCACTCCTCGAATAGTTTTCACCCGGTCTTTGCCGATTTTTTGCCGTAACCGGCTGATATTAACGGAAATTGTATTGCCGTCAATATAGTCGCCCTTTGTATCCCAGATGCGTGCTAATAGCTGTTCTTGAGAGAGAATCTGTTTGGGATTTTCCATAAAGGTTATCAACAGCTGTAGCTCTGTCTTACTTAGTGGCAAAGGGTCACCATCAAAAGAAACTTTCATCTCTGATAAATTCAGCTTTAAGCCATCTGAAATCAATAGTCGTGCTTGCTTATCCGGCAGGCGGTTCATTAATGCCCGGACTTTAGAAATCAAGACCATCAAGCTAAAGGGCTTGGTCATGTAATCATCTGCGCCATATTCATAACCAGTGACGATATCATATTCTTCTTTATAGGAAGTCAGCATAAGGATCAGAACGTTGGACTGCCGGCGCACATCACGGCAAAAATCTAGTCCGCTGCCGTCAGGTAAAGAAATATCACTGATGATTAAAGAAAAATTTTCTGTAGTAAAGGCAGCTTTTGCCGCCGCAATGGTCAGACAGGGGATGACGGAAAAGCCTTCTTTACTCAAAGACAACTGAATTCCCTTGCTTAAATTTGAGTCATCTTCTAGAAGTAATATTTTTTCCATGCGGGCCTCCTTCAATGCAGTATTCTTACCATTATTGTACAAAAAGTTTTTAGCAAGAACCAGTAGTGCACAAAAAAATAGCCTTCTGTTTCCAAATATACTGGAACAGAAGGCTAAAAAACTTATTTATATAAAGTAGCAGTGATACAAATTAATACTGTAAAAAAAATTTTCAATCAATATGATTGGAATCCTTCAGCTGTAAAACTCCTATCACCGCTACAAATCAAAAAAATCGGGGGATTTTTGATTTATAGGTAAGACAACAGAAATGGCAATAACTGTGTATGATTTTTAGAAATATGCGAATTAAAAATTATTTGCTAGCTTCTGAAACTTCTGTGTAAAGGTCAGCCCGTTTACCAGAGGTTGCTAATGTAGAAAGAGCAGCAGAGGCAGTGTGGTCAAAGCTAGTTTCTTTCATATCAGTTACTTCCCAAACACCAGAAGAGAATGGTGTTTCGTAGTCGCCAGTTGAAGTATTTTCAATGGTGATTACATACATATCATTTTCCATTGTCACAGTTGCTTTCAAATAGTTATCAGAAGTACCATACATTAAATCGCCATCGTTAGCTGTTACTGCTGTTGAAGTTGTTGCATCAGGAGCGGCGAACAAAGCGATTTGGTCAGTGATATCTACTGTGTCAGCGTCATCAAACATAGAAGAGCTCAAGGCAATGCCATCTTCAGATTCAGGGGCAAAGTACCAACCTTTTTCACCAGAGGCTGCGTGCATGAAGGCAAAGTGTAAGTATTCTTCGCTGCTAGATACGGGCACTTCAAAAGTTACTGTATCACCAGGTAAAGTAATTTCTGTTGCAGAACCATCTGAACTTGTATCGCTACCGATAATTTCGCCAGCAGTTGCGCTAGTTGCAGTTGCTTCACTAGAAGAGCTTGTGCTCATGGAAGAACTCATAGAAGTCGATTCACTTGTGCTGCTTGAGCTGGAAGAAGTTGTGCTTGATCCACAAGCTGCTAATAAAACTGTTAAGGCTGCAAGGCTAACCCCGCTAATAATTGCTTTTTTAAACATAATGTAACATCTCCTAAGATTTTTGTTTTTGACTCGTTGCCTAGTCTATTCCTCAGGAGATTTATCGTCAATTTATTGAACTGTTAGTTATATTTTGAATTTTATCCCAATACCGGAATCAGTGATTTCATTTTTATATTATGAAAAATTAAAGGGATTAAATTTGCTGAAAGCCTTCTTTAAATGAAAAAAGGCGCCAAAAAGCACAGGTTCTTCCAGTCTTAAATAGAAATTAATTCAAAAATATCTTAACTTTTTCTTTAGGAAGTTCATAAAAAGGACATATAATATGCGTTATTTTAAATATTTTTCTCAGTGAAACTAAACTTGAAAATAATTAAATGGATTAGTCGTTTCCTTGCTGATGGACTGAACAAAATAGAAAATATGCCGCATTCAAAAGCAAATTTGAAAAGCACAAGGGCTGAATCTTCAACAAGCAAAAATAGAATACCAAAAAAGAATCTTTCAGGAACACGACATTCCTAAAAGATTCTTTTTGCATTACGGTTATTCTGTTTCCGTTGTACCAGCTTCGTCTTCAGTGGCATCCATTAATGATTCAGCTACAGAAGGGTGGATGTCTGGTGTTGGCGTTTCAACCACTTCAGCGGCTGTATCTTCAGCAACATTTGTAAATGGTACATTGCGTTGAGATTTCAAACGGTCGACAATTTCATAGAAGCGACTCGCATGGGAACCCTTGATGTAGATAAAGGAATTATCATCAAGATTTTCCTCTAAGGCTTGAACTAAATTATCTTTTTCTTTAAACCAAGTGCCATTTGGCAGATCGTTCGCCAAGGCTTCAAAGGCTTCGCCCCATAGATAAATCTTATCTGCACCAGCTGCCTCTAAATAAGGCAATAGGCGCAAATGTTCCTCACGGCTAAAGCGGCCGAAGTCAGCGATTTGACCAAGGACGATAAATTTCTTACCAGCGTAGAAGGCCTTCTTCTCGGTAAATAATTTAATTCCGTCAATGGCAGCTTCAGTTGAGCTGCTATAAGTATCATCTAAAACAGTCACTTGATGTTTGTTGACAGTCACGTCAATTGTTTCTAATACCCGTGGTAGGCTGCGGAAGCTTTCCAGCTTATCAGTGTATTCTTTGACATCATAGCCTAGGCTATCCAAGGTTAAGAGTACGCTTAAAGCATTTTGAATTTGACCGTCGCTATCATTGGTTAAAGTGAAGTGAACAAATTTACCAGAAAGCAATAGTGAAACAGTTGTCTTATCTTTATCCACAATCTTATCAATCACGTAACAGTCAGCTGCTGAATTGTGCAGGCTGAAGAGACGAACATGTAAGTTTTGTGATTTGGCTTGCTTGATAATGCGCCACAGATATTTTTCTTCGATGTCGGCATTGATAATTGCGTAGCCGCCATTTTTCACACCTTTAAAGATATCATTGTTAATCCGCAGATTTTGCTCGTCGCCCTTCGCTTCTGGTGATGAACCAAAGGAAGTGAAGATAGCTGCTTCGCTCTCCCATAGATACGCGTTATTTCCGTAAGCTAAACCGTTCAGTGCTGAAGCAGCAACTTCAAACAGAGAAACTTTTGGCTGGCTTGCAAGCTCTAACGTCATATTTAGAGTAGGTAAATGCAAGTTAGCATTCCCTGTATTTTCAAATGGTTTTTTGTCCTTCAATAAATGAGACAGCATTAAACGAGTTGATGTTTTCCCGGTGCTTCCAGAAATGGTAATCAATTCACCTTTATAATTTTCCGCTGCCATACTTGCATATTCATAGACGAAGCGTAACGTGTTTGGCACGATAAATTGTGGGACTTCATTGGCCAATTCTTGAATTGGTTCATCTGTGACAATTAAAGAAACTTGACTGCTGATGCCTAGGGTCATGTAGTCTTGATT
The DNA here is from genome assembly GCF_026157065.1 of Enterococcus sp. HY326. Taxonomy (GTDB): domain Bacteria; phylum Bacillota; class Bacilli; order Lactobacillales; family Enterococcaceae; genus HY326. The sequence goes on along the minus strand of NZ_JANLGQ010000001.1, from coordinate 930,804 downwards.
GCCATGGACCGGCTGCCAATTGCTATTAGCCGGAACTAACGCTTTTTGGCTTTCTGGTGTTAAAGCCAAGAAGGCCACATTTTGCCATTTCCGTTGTTTGATATTTTGTGCCATAAAGCTAATGTGATCAATTTTTAAATCATACAAAAGATTTTCATTTAAGAAATAGCCTTCAAATAATTTAGAAAATTCATCCCGCACTTTAAAGACTGGATTGTGGTTTTCAGCTTTTGGTTCCGCATTATTTAATGGGAATTCAAATAATAAATAGCCTTCTTTATCAATCACTGGATGATTAAATTTATTCGCTGGATCAACTGTTTTCAAGTCAGCGAAGACACTGCCTGGTTCAGAAGCTTGAATAAAGCTTGGTTGCCAGAAGGTCTCTGGATTGTAGTTGTTAAATGGATAGGTTTGAATCTTGTGATTGGAAATATCCCACTTCAAGAAATAACCGTATGGTAAAGCGTCGGTTTGTTTGAATTCTTCCCCATCACTGTTGAAGACACCATTTCCCATACTGTAAACCACAGTTGTCCCGTCGATTTCTTCAATCGGCTGGACTTTATGGGGGCCAGTTCCCAAAATTAAATCAGCGCCGGCAGCTACTAACTGCTGAGCAATTTCTCTTTGGTCTTCATGGATGTTTTCAAAGCTGTTGCCCCAATGAGCTAAGACAGTTACGAAAATATCTGGATGCTGTTTTTTAAATTGTTTGATTTTTTCAAGTAATAAACCATTTAGAGCAGCTACGCCGGCTTTAGCTTTATTCGCATAAAAATCATAGTTTTCATCGACAAAACGACGGTACCAATAACCAGAGAAAATCGCCGTTTTTTGACGGTAATTGTAAGTTAAAACAATTGGCCGCAGCGCATCCTCTAAGTTTTTGCCAGCACCGATTGTATTGATATGCTGATGAGTGAAGGCGTCAATTGTTTCGCCTAAAGATTCATCCCCAAAGTCCATGCTGTGGTTAGTCCCTAAGTTGACTAAAGACGTATTGCGGTGAGCCAATTCACCAACCGTCGCTTTTTCATCGCCGCCAAATAAGAAAACTTTGCGGGCTAAGGTACTTTCTTGTCCAGGTTTTGTTAAGACACCTTCATAGGTCACAATATTAAATTGATCTTCTGGCATCTTAGTCGCTAAGTTTGCCATGGAATGAGCGTAACCGTGCTCTTGCAACGCATCTTTAATCCGATTGCTACGGCGAATATCTGTAAAGTATTCACCGAAATACGTGTCGCCTAAGAAGTTGATAATTGGTGATTCGATTTCAATTTCATCGAAGTCACTAGTTTCAGGCAATTGGTTAAAGGCTAATTGCGAAGTATGCACATAGCTAGCCCCGTTAATTACGATGGAACATAACACTTCCTGTTCGTCTTCATAAAAGACAAAGCAATCAGATTGATCTGTGCCCCAGAAAATGCTGGCTAAAGTCATCCCCTGTTTATCTAAAACAGATTGCGCCGGATACAATTGCCCGTTGATGACATGGTCACGGTTGGCAATGTATTGGAAGCTTGATTTAGATAGGTTTAAAAAGGCCACGCCAATTTTATAATAATCAAAAACATTTGATAATTGGCCTTGTATTTTCCGGCCAGTACCGGTTAGACGGGAGAAGAAAGAAATTTCTAATTCATTGCCTAATTGGTTAATGCGGTCAATCCCTTGACTACGGCTGCCATAGACTTCAAATAAAGCCATGATACAGTCTGGTGCATTTAGAGAAATCGCTTGGTTTAAAACATCAATTAATAAGCGTTTTTCTCCCTCAGTTGCCTTTGTTCCCCGCAAGGCTTGGCCTTCTTGGGCTGCAGCCTGAGAAAAGACGATTTCTTGTGTCGGGGTTAAACGGTTGTTTTCTAAATCCTGTAACACTGCCAAATACAATAGCAGATTGCTAGTTCCCCAAGGAGACACCCGATTTCCTAGTGGACGTTGCTCGATAATGCGGTCTTTGTTAAAAATTAACTTGGTTGTCGCAAAAAGATTTTTTTCTGCTGACTTCATTCTCTCAACTCCTAATTGAATAATTCGATCTGGTAAATACGTTTAACTAAAGATAGACTCCGTTGTCAAATGATATGTAAAAAGAGACGACATATAATATAGAAAGAAACGACGCTCATCCCTTTTATTATTGTATCATTTGTCACCTGTAAGACAATATCTATTTTTGATGTGACTCATGTTTTTCGTCAAAAATAATTCAACCAATAAAGTAGTCAAACGAGAGTGTTTTTTAAAATGAATTTGAAAACAAAATTGCTAATTTCATAAAAAAATTCTCGATTCTTGACAGACACTTTTTAGTATACCAAAAAAGGCGGGACTAAGGAATAGTCTTGGAGAATTTAACCAGTGTTCTAGCGGTATTTGTAAAAAATGAAATAGATATAATAATAAAAAAGATTATTTTTTGTCGCCAAACTAAAAAAAATAGATAAAATTTGAAGATGGTAGTATTATTGAAGATATAAAGAAAGCGTTTTAAAAAAGGTGTGAAAGGTGGGAAGGGTTATGATTGGTTCGATGATGTTTGTGACAACTATGTCACGGATTCAATTTGCTATGACGGCGATTATGCATTTCTTTTTTGTGCCGACGACCATTGGGTTAATGGCGGCGACGCTAATTTTTGAATTAATTTATGTGTTTGGCAAAAAAGAAAACGAGCATTATGGCCGCCTAGCCTTGTTTTTTGCAAAGCTGTATTTTTTCAGTTTTGGAACGGGTGTCGTTACAGGTTTGATTATGGAGTTTCAATTTGGGATGAACTGGTCGGCGTACGCGTATTTCTTTGGCGATGTCATCGGCGTTCCGTTAGCGTTGGAGGGGATTATGGCTTTCTTTATGGAATCCACGCTAATCGGACTGTGGCGTTTTACTTGGGGGAAAATCAATAAGAAGCTTCACGTTTTATTTGCAGCACTGCTCTTATTTACGTCGTTATTTTCAGTTGTTTGGATTATTATGATCAATGCGTTTATGCAAAATCCGGTTGGTTTTACGATGGAGGGGGGCCGTGCTCGGTTAGACAGTGTGTTGTCACTAGTCCAAAATCCGCAATACTGGCCAGAGGCACTCCATGTTTTAGGTGCCATTATGATTTTAGGCGGCCTCGTGGTCTGCGGTGTTTCTGCATGGCAGATTCTCAAAAATCGTGACCGTAAAATTTTTAAAAAATCAATTCAAATCGGTGTCTTGATGTTTTTACCCTTTGCGATTATCCAACAGCAGATGGGGGACAATCAAATTACTGCCAGCGGAGCGTTGCAGGCGATGAAATTTGCCGCTGTGGAAGGTCGCTATGAAAATGAAGGCAGTGATACGACGGGTGCTCCGTGGGATATTGCCGCTTGGATTAATGAGAGCGAGCACACGTCCACTGGTATCGGAATTCCGGGGCTGGGAAGTTATTTTGGCAATGGAACCTTTGTTGGTGGAGCAGAAGGGATGAATGAGATTGCCAAAACCTATCATGAAAAATATGATTCAGAGGTTGCGGCTTCTTACGATGGCGAGATGAGCTATTATCCGCCGGTAACTCTGCTCTTTTGGTGTATGCGCTGGATGTTTTATTCCGGGTATTATTATGTCGTCTTGGGAACGGTGGGCTTATTATTACTGTACCGCAAGAAAAAATCAATCGAAGAACATCCTCGTCTGCTAAAGGCTTTTGGAATCAGTATGTGGTTCCCCTACGTGACTGTCGTTACCGGTTGGGTAGTTGCCGAAGTTGGCCGTTATCCGTTTGTTGTCTATGGAATATTTACGCAATTAGACGCTGTCTCGCCGGATATGACACCAGCCAAAATAATTACTTCGGTTACACTGTTAGCCATTATGGATTTACTTTTAATCGGTACCGTACTGACCATTGCTCATCGCACGTTGAAAAAAGGTGCGCCGAATATTCACGGCAATTACGATCCGCCAGCCAGCCTTGAAAATAATTTTTTTGAGGGGGTTAGTAAATCATGAGTTCACCAACTAATTTACAATTTGCTTTATTTATTTTAGTTTCCATCGAGTTAACTATGTTTTTCATCTTAGGAGGAACAGATTTCGGTGCTGGTATGGCGACCTTCTTTGTCAAAGATAACGGCGACCGAGATGAAATCGTTCGCACGTCGGGACCAGTCTGGGGTGGCAATGAAACTTGGCTGGTGGCCGGCATGGCGTTAGTCTTTGGCGCTTTCCCCCATTGGTATGCGGTCTTGACCTCCGGGTTTTATCTATTTTTCATTTTATTGTTAGTCTTCTTTATGTTTAGAGGCGTGGCCTTTGATTATCGTAAAAAATGGCGTTCTAAAACATATAATCGGCTGTGGGATTGGGGACTTTTTCTAGGCAGCTTAGTTCCGCCGTTTATCTTAGGCATTGTGTTTTCCAGCATTTTAAAAGGCGTGCCGATTCGCGATAATTTTATCTACATCACGATGGGGGATGTCTTCACTCCCTTCACGATTTGTTCTGCGCTGTTGTTAATGGCTGCCTGTCTACAAATCGGTTTAGCCCGTGTGATAAAAAAAGTTTCAGCGGAACTGCAGGCCTCACTAGGCAAAAAATTGCGGGTCGTGAATCTAATTTTTATTGTGCTTGCGGTGCTAGAAGTCGTTCTTTTAGCAAATGCTACCAATGTTTTCAATACCCACTTTGCAGCGATTACCTTTTTAATTGTGGTTATTGTAGTTTGCAGCCTTAGCATGGCTTATTTACTGAGAACTAGCCAAAGGCATCAGCTGATTTTTTGGCTGGCGGTCGTTTGTATCGCCGCCTTTATGGGAATTATTTTCCAAGGCTTGTATCCCAATGTAATTGTGAACAGTGCAGGGCCCGCGCTCTCGATTATGGACGCTGCCAGTGGTCGGAAATCACAATTGTGGGTGGCAGTCGGATCAGCAGCAATGCTGCCGCTCATGACAATTTTACAGATTACGGCTTATCATATGATTAATAAATATTATGACGTGCCTGATAGCGAAATAAATTATTAGAAGCACTGATTCCGCTTTTTCAGTTTTGCAGTCCGTTGTTTTGTAAAAGGAAAGACAGTTGGCTAGTAAACAATCTTATTAGAAGAAGTTGAATCACTTGAGATGAAATAGGAGGGAATAAGATGACGTTTATAAAAAAAATATTGTGGATTATTGTTGCCTTGATTCCTTTGGCATGGGTTTTTTCTTGGCATCTATGGATTACGCCGTTTTTCGGTGATACTGTTGGCCAGCTCTCCCTAGTTGGCTTGGGACTATTTCTTTTAGGAGTGGGTGTTTACCGCACTGCCAAAGGATATGGCCGCCAAGATCCCGGTGAAGATCAGCCTTAAAGCTGAATCGTAAAGGCTGATTCAATTGAAAAATTTAAGGTAAAAACTATGACTTTGATTGTAGCATTAGCAATTTGCTGAATAAGTTCATACTTGCAAAAAAGTTGCAGGCAAAGGACTTGGCAAGTCAGCAGCAGCTACTTTGTTGGTCATAGTTTTTTCTTGTGTTACGGTTCTTTTCCGATGATAATGGGTTTTAAATAGAAGAAACTTAACAAGAAAGGAAAGAACGCAATGGCAAAAGTAGCGTTTTACGGGGCCATCAGTTTAGATGGCTTTTTAGCAGACCAAGCGGACAGTCTGCAATGGTTATTTGAGACCAGTCAGGGAGGTGTCGAGACTTACAGCGCCTTTTACGAAAAAATTGGTTCGGCTGTGATGGGTCGCATCAGTTATCAGGAGACCAAAAAGATTTTAGCTGGCGAGCCGTTAAATCCCGGCAAGCAAAATTATGTATTTTCCAACACTCTAATGGATGACTTGCCTGATGCAATTGTGGTGAAGCAGGAGCCGGCTGCTTTTATTTCGCAATTAAAAGCCCAAGAGGAAAAAATGATTTGGATTGTCGGTGGTGGTGGTCTCGTGACCGAGCTGGTTCAAGCAGACTTGATTGATGAATGGTGGATTCAAATTACTCCGATTTTACTAGGTAAAGGCAAACGCCTTTTTGAAGAGGCGGACTATCAGCAGCGTTTAAAGCTAGTGGATACGACAATCATGGGAGAATTTGTTGAGCTGCATTATCGGCGGGAAAAATAAAACGGAAAAGATTGCGGGATTTTTTTTTAAATAGTCAGCTGTTGCCGATGAATGCTACCGCTTCCGATAACTTTTGTTATAATAAAAGAAAAGGAGGCGCTTTAAAAATGATGAATGAATTCAAAAAAAGTGAACCCAGTCGCCATTTCAGCGATTTTCATTTAGCCGGCTTTGCTTATTGGGAGGGGATTCATGTGGCAGAAGAGCTGAACTGGGGCAAGCCGGTGACCCTGCAGGCTGAACCAGATAACCCCCACGACCCTGAAGCCGTGGCAGTCTATTATCAAGACAAGAAAATCGGCTATGTACCTAGAGGTAAAAACCAAGTGCTTAGCCAGTTCTTATATTATGGCTATGGTGAAATGTTTGAAGCCTTTATTCAAGCCGTTAATAAAGAAAGCCATCCTGAACGCCAATTTCGCGTTGTTGTGATGCTCAAAGATGGCCGGAAGTAAAAAATCAAGGCAGATGTTTTTACAAAAGAACAGAAACTTGTGATACTGGTTTAAAAAAGTAGGTGTTCTGATGAGTACAATGGTTTTTGTAAACTTTCCGGTAACAGATTTGACTCGTTCTATCAATTTTTACGAAGCGCTAGGCTTTCAGCAAAATCGCGATTTTTCTAATGAGCATTCGGCGGCATTAGTCTGGGACGATAATTTTTGGATTATGCTGTTGACCCATGATTTTTATCAAGGCTTCATTCGAGATAAAAAGATTGCCAATCCCCACACCCACAGCGGGTCGATGGTGGCTTTTAGTTTAGCTAGCGGCGCTGCAGTCAAAAAATTTGCCGCAACCGCTAAAGCTAATGGCGGAGATTTCTATCATTTAGAGATGGGGATTCCCGAAGAACAGATGGTTCAACTGGAAGTGGAGGACCCTGATGGTAATTTGATGGAGCCAACTTGGATGGCTTTTTCATAAAGACTGGCTTTTCTTTGGCAGACTTGTGTTATACTAAAAACAATTGAATAAAGAAACATTTGGGGTGCACTATGCTGAGATTATACCCATTGAACCTGCCGCAGTTAAAACTGCCGAAGGGAAATGTCAATGACTGAATTTTTTCAGAGGCTGTGACGCTAATCTGTTAACGGAGCCATTTTCAACTATTCGCTAAGAATATATTGAAAGCTGACTTTGTTGGACTATTGTCGCAGCCTCTTTTTTAATGACCGCCATTTGTTTTCTAAGTGAATAGAAAATAAATGGCTTTTTGTTGTTGACATAAATTTAAGCTAAAGGCATCACTAAGTTAATTTAAAAAGAAAATAAGGAGGAACAGATGACCCATTCGCAAAAAGTATTTCGCCTAGCTTTTTTAGGACTAATGATTGCGCTAGATGTCGTGTTATCGCCACTGTTTCGCATCGAAGGGATGGCGCCAATGTCCAGCGTTATGAATATTATCGCTGGTGTTTTGCTGGGACCATTTTTTGCGACGGTGATGGCGTTGGTCTGTGGCTTCATCCGAATGACCTTGTTAGGCATTCCGCCTTTAGCATTAACGGGGGCAGTTTTCGGAGCAGCCTTCGCAGGCATTGGCTTTCGTGTGATTCAAAAACCAATCGGAGCGATGCTGGGGGAAATTATCGGCACAGGTATTCTCGGTTCGATTTTATCCTATCCAGTGATGGTTCTTTTTACTGGTAGTAGCCAAAGTCTTTATTGGTTTATTTATACACCAAGGTTTATCGGAGCAACGCTGATTGGTTCAGCCGTTGCGTGGCTTTTGCTGAAAAAAATCAGCCCGCTCCCTAGTTTCAAACGTGTTCAACAAATTTTTGGAGGGAAATCCCATGGAAAACTCAAGGCTTGAAGCATACACAAACCCGCTGGCGGAAATTTTTCCTTTGAAAAAAAATCCTTTGGTGCAATGTATTACCAATGAAATTACCTGTGAGTCTGTTGCTAATGCCCTCTTATATATCGGGGCCAAGCCGGTGATGGCGGATGACCCGCGGGAATTTGCTGATTTCTTTAAGCAAAATGATAGCTTGTTGCTGAATTTGGGCCATCTATCACCAGAACGGGAAGCCAATTTATTAGCCGCCGCTGCTTTTTCTGAAAAAACAGAGACACCAATGGTCATTGATTTAGTCGGCGTTTCTGCTAGTCAGCTGCGCTATGATTTGGCGTGGCAACTAATGGTGCATCAACCGCAAATTGTGAAGGGCAATATATCTGAGCTACGACGTTTTTGCCAGTTAACCAGCCATGGGCGGGGCGTTGACGGCAGCCAATTGGATCAGGAAATGGCTGCCCTGCAAGAATTAGCCGCTGCACTACAAAAAGTTGCGCAAGATTATCCTGAAACAATTTTTTTAGCAACCGGGGTGCAGGACTTGCTGGTGACAACAAAGGAGTGCCTGCTTTTAAAAAATGGTGTCTGGCAGTTGGATAATTTTACCGGAACCGGAGACATTGTCGGTGCGTTAGCCGCTGCCTTTTTAGGCAGCGAAAGATCAATCATGGCAGCGTTGGCCGCCGTGACCTATTTCAATTTGTGCGGTGAAGCTGCCAGCCAAACATTGAGAGCGCCACAGGCTTTGGCTGATTTTCGCCAAGAGACCCTCAATCAATTGGCGCTGTTAAAGGAGCAGCCGCTCTGGTTTGAAAAGTTAAAGGGTAGTGTTTTATGAAGATGGAAAAATTACTGAAGCTTTATCTTGTAACTGGAGCATTTGATTTATCCGAAGAGCAATTTTTGTCGGTGATTACAGAGGCCTGTGAAAATGGTGTCACATTAGTTCAGCTGCGGGAAAAAACCTTAACCACCGGCGATTTTTTTAATTTAGCAGTCAAGGTGAAAAAAATTACCGACACCTATCAGATTCCTTTGATTATTAATGACCGGGTCGATATTTGTCTAGCTGTCGATGCCGCTGGTGTCCATATTGGCGATGATGAATTATCGGTGTCGGTGACACGACAATTAATCGGTAATAAAATTTTAGGTGTGTCAGCAAAGAGCGTGGCCCGGGCGAAAGAAGCGCAAGCCAGCGGAGCGGACTATCTGGGAGTAGGGGCGATGTTTCCCACGAAAACCAAAGACAGTCCTGTCACGCCGTTAAATACTTTGAAGGACATCACAGCGACGGTTACCATTCCGGTGGTAGCAATTGGCGGTATTAATGAAACAAATCTACAGACTTTCTCTGGCAGCGGGATTGCCGGTATTGCAGTGGTCAGTGAGATTATGAAGGCAGAAAAGGTGGCCGAAAAAGTCCGCAGCTTAACTCAAAAAATGAATGAATTATTGGAGGAGAAATAAATGGAAAATAAAACTCCACAAGTCGTCACAATTGCCGGTAGTGATTCCGGGGGCGGCGCTGGTATTCAGGCGGATTTAAAAACCTTTCAAGCCCGCCATGCATTTGGTATGAGCATTATCGTGGCACTGACTGCCCAAAATACTTACGGCGTCCAAGATAGCTTAGCGATTCCCAGCACATTTATCGATGCTCAATTTGCATCTTTAGCCGTCGATTTTGCAATTAAAGCCTGCAAAACAGGAATGCTGGCAGACATTGAGCGGGTGGAAACCGTCGTTAAAAATTTAAAAAAATATGACTTTGGACCATTAATCGTTGATCCGGTGATGATTGCAAAGGGTGGTCATCCTTTATTGCAGGATGCGGCAGTGGCTGTTATCAAAGAAAAATTACTTCCGCTTGCTACAGTGGTCACGCCTAATTTACCGGAGGCCGAAGTAATCTTAGGCAGAGAAATCAAGACAGCCGCTGAGATGATTCAAGCGGCTAAAGATATTCAAGCAATAGGCGCCAAAAATGTAATTATCAAAGGCGGCCATAGTGCCGATCCACAGGCCGCCGATTTTATTTTATTGGCCAATCAAAAAGCATTTTGGCTGAAAACGCCCCGAGTGGAAACTGAAAATACCCACGGGACCGGCGACACCTTCTCAGCTTGCATCGCCGCAGAATTAGCTAAGGGAACCGACTTAGAAACTGCAATCATTATTGCCAAAGGGTTTATTCAAGGCGCAATTTCTGAGGGGATTTCAGTGGGGCATGGTCACGGCCCAACCAACCATTGGGCCCAACCAAGTGAAGAGGTTGACCTTATAATAGAAGAAAATATGTAATTAACCTGACAATCAGCGGACTAAATTTTTGCTGATTGTTTTTTTTCATGCTAGATTTGTAGTATTCAAAAAAGGAGCGATTTGCATGACAAAAATCAACCAACCGGTGACACTGAAAAATGGCATAACACTGCGCAATCCCTTAATGATGGCCCCAATGACTACACAGATGAGTTTTTTTAATGGAGTAATCACGCAGGATGAAATTGCGTATTATAAAAATCGCAGCCAAGCGATTGGGGCGGTCATCACTGGCGCTGCCAACGTGCAGGCAGTCGGCCAAGGCTGGGCTGGTGAGCTTGGGGTCTACGACGATAAATTTATTCCCAATTTAACTAAACTGGCGACGGCGATTAAAGCCGGCGGGGCGAAAGCAATTTTGCAAATCTTTCACGGCGGCCGGATGTCACCAAAAAATATCTTAAATGGTGCTGAGCCGGTTTCAGCCAGTGCCGTAGCGGCCGAACGACCAGGCGCACCGACGCCACGGGCTTTGACCGGTGAAGAAGTTTTACAAGTGATTGCCGATTTTAAGGCGGCTACCAAGCGGGCGATGACCGCCGGCTTTGACGGTGTCGAAATCCATGGCACTAACACCTACTTGATTCAGCAATTTTTCTCTCCTCATTCCAATCGACGGGAAGATGAGTGGGGCGGCAGTCTGGTGAAAAGATTCCATTTTATTGATGTTTTGGTCGATGAAATATTGGCGGCAGGTAAAGAAAAGTCAACCGATTTTATCGTTGGCTATCGCTTTTCTCCAGAAGAATATGAAACACCAGGCATTCGCATGGAGGATACTTTATATTTAGTTGACCAATTAGCAGAAAAAAATTTAGATTATCTCCATGTCTCTTTAAATGAGTACCAACGTGTTTCTGTTCAAAAAGAATTCCAAGAAAAAAGTATTGTCGATTATCTACAGGAAAAAATTGCCGGTCGGGTGCCATTAGTAGCTGTTGGCGGCATTGAAGAAGCCGCTGACGTTGAAGCGCTATTGAACCATGCTGATTTAGCTGCGGTTGGTCAAGCCTTGATTATTGATCCTGACTGGGGCGAAAAAGTTTTAAATCAGCAGCCAGTTCACCGTGTAAGTAACTTGGATTCCGCTAGCAGAACGCTGCGGGGCACTAGCCTCTGGGATTTTGTTACTACCATTCGTTTAGATAACTAAAATCTGTGAGTAACAATTTTTGACAAATTCCTAAAAAGCTGTTAAATTATTATAGTTCAAATCGTAATTATTTCGATTTGTTAAAGCGAATGAAATTTTCAGGCTTGGTTCAGAGGAACGTGGACTTAGGCTAAAAGGAAAAGTAGTTTGCAGGATAAAAAAATTTAACTTTTAAGAGGAAAAGAGGAGCACTGAGATGGCTAAAAAATCAAAAATTGCGAAAGCAGCAAAACAACGGGCATTGATTGCTCGTTATGCAGATGTCCGTCAAGAATTAAAGGCCAACAACGATTTAGATGGCCTGCGGAAATTACCAATAGATTCTAACCCTAATCGCTTGAAAAATCGTGACCTAATCGATGGTCGCCCCCGTGGCTATTACCGGAAATTTGGGATGTCACGGGTCAAGTTTAGAGAACTTGCCTTAAAGGGTCAAATCCCCGGCGTCAAGAAAGCTAGTTGGTAGATAAGTAAAAAAAGTTCAGCTAATTGCGGCTGAGCTTTTTTTGTTGTCATTAAAATTAATTTCTGTTGACCGACTTTCAAATAGACTATAAAAATCCTACTAGAAGTCCTGATAGTCAGGCTATTTTCTAGCAGGATTTTTTAATTAATTGAGATTAACCGTGATTACCTAGATTTCTCAAACCTTCGGCACAATATTTTTAAGCTTTTGATTACTGCGGACTCTTAAGAGAATAAAGATGCCAATCAGCAACGTGACAGCTGCCAGCAACACGGCTTTTTCATTGAGAATAGGTACTAATAGGCTGGTGAAAACAGCACCTAAAAAGAAGCTGAGAATGATGACTAAAATATCGCAGCCCTTTTCTAAGGCTTTTTTGTTTTTTTGGGTAATCCCGTCGTAAAAACTTTCAGCCAAAGTGCGGACATTACCGGTCATCATCAAAGAAGTGAAGGGAGCACCTTTTAGTTTGCGGAATTCTTGTAATTGAATGGCAGCTGTAATTGAAATCAAGGCACTTGCTAACCGGTCAGATAAATATGGCGACAAAAAGGCCGTCAAAATAATCAAAATAATTTCAAAAATCATCAGACAAACTGGCCGCAGACTTTCATCGTGATGTTCTGCATAACGTTGCTGAAACAGCCGGGTTAAAATAACCCCTAGCATAAATGCAAATAACGGAATGAGATAGTGAACCAAATCTGCAAAATTACTATTTAAAATATGAATACCCATTAAAATTAAATTGCCGGTCTGCAAACCGGCAAAGACTTCGCCGTGGACCAAATACGTATATGCATCTAAAATGCCTGCAGTTACTGCCAAGAGGGCACCGATTTTTAAAGTTTCGTGGGGTGAAACATCGTTGTTCATCATGATTACCTGCCTTTTCCTCCGCTATTATACTCTGGGAGAAATCATTTTGAAAGTTTTCTCACCTTATTTTTTCAAAAAAGTTAGCCAACTAGATTTTTATGGATTTTGACTGGCATTTTGACGAATCAAAAAACTTCGCTAACAAGTTTGTTTCAAACCTCCGTTTGGTATTTTGATAGGAAAAATCGCAGAAATTGAATCTCAAAGGATATCTGCTAAAATTAAACTAACAGAGATGGTGTCAGGTTTTATTTTTAGACGAGCTTTGAATCAGATTTTTTTGTGATTGAACAGGAACTAATCGCAATTTCACAACATTAGTATCCTTCACCAGACGAGCATTTGGAAACCTTATTTCGTCTTTAATTTTAACCTAAGTTACACTCTCAAAACGGATTCGCAAACTAATTGCAAGGAGGAATTATTGACAATGGAAATGTATCAATTGAATGATGGCTTTGATTTACCAAAGGTTGGTTTTGGGACCTATCGCTTAAATGGAACAGCCGGGGCCCGCAGAATTGGATCTGCTTTAAACATTGGCTATCGCTTAATCGACAGTGCCTTCAATTATGAAAACGAAGGGGTTGTCGGTCAGGCAATCAAAAACAGCAGCGTGCCACGAGATCAAATTACAGTGACTTCAAAACTTCCTGGACGGCATCATCACTACCAAGAAGCCTTGGAAACAATTCAAGAATCAGTCACACGAATGGGTCTCGACTATTTAGATTTGTATTTGATTCATTGGCCAAATCCTCAGAAAGATTTGTACGTCGAAGCCTGGCAGGCCTTGATTGATGCCCAACGTTGGGGCTGGATTCGTTCCATCGGGGTGAGTAATTTTTTACCGGAACACATCGAACGTTTAGAAAAAGAGACAGGCGTTCTGCCAGCTGTCAATCAAGTTGAGCTGCATCCATTTTTCAATCAAGCAGAGCAGCGGAAATTTGATGCCTCGAAAAAAATTATCACGGAGGCTTGGAGTCCTCTAGGCCGAGCCAACGATCTTCTACAAAATGAAACAATTAAAGAAATTGCGACTACTCATCATAAGTCAATTGTTCAAATTATTTTGCGTTGGCATCTGCAGCTAGGGGTTGTACCGATTCCTAAAGCTAGTCATGTTAGTCGCCAGCAGGACAACTTAGCAATTTTTGATTTTACTTTATCAAATGAAGAAATTGCGACTATTAATCAGTTGTCGCGTGCAGATGGCCGTACTTTTGATCAAGACCCAGCTCGTTATGAAGAATTTTAACTGGACATCAGCAAAAAAATAAGCCGGCAGTTATAGAAATAAGTAAACAAATGGACTGCCTAAAAAAAACAAAATTTGATGAAATAAATGAGCAGCTTTTTTGGCTAATTTCTTACTCATTTATTTCATTTTGTGTTAGACTTATAAAGGAACCTCTTTTTTTAACTGGTTTTGTAAGCGCTTAAAATCGAAGTAAGGGAAAATGCGAAATAAGGGTGGTGACTGGTGATTTCAATCCATTTTCCAAGGTTTAGTTTACTAATATTTTAGAAAGAAGGGTATTGAATGTCAGAAGAAAAGTATATTATGGCTATTGACCAAGGAACAACGAGTTCGAGAGCAATTGTTTTTAATAAAGCAGGTAAACCGGTCGGGAGTTCGCAAAAAGAATTTCCGCAATATTTCCCACATGACGGATGGGTGGAACATAATGCCAATGAAATTTGGAATTCTGTGCAATCAGTTATCGCAGGAGCTTTGATTGAAAGTGGTTTGCAACCGACACAGATTGCTGCTTTAGGTATCACGAACCAGCGGGAAACGACAGTTGTTTGGGAAAAAGACACTGGCAAGCCGATTTACAATGCAATTGTCTGGCAATCAAAACAAACTAGTGATATCGCAGAAGATTTAAAACAAAAAGGGTATCAAGAAAAAATTCAAAAGAAAACTGGTTTGATTATTGATTCTTACTTCTCTGGAACCAAGGTGAAATGGATTTTAGACCATGTTGATGGCGCTCGTGAGCGGGCGAAAAAAGGCGAGTTATTATTTGGTACGATTGACACTTGGCTTGTTTGGAAACTGACCGGCGGCAAATCCCACGTCACCGATTATACCAATGCCAGTCGGACAATGATGTATAACATTTTTGATTTGAAATGGGATGAAGAAATTCTGGAAATTCTGGATGTTCCCAAAGAAATGCTTCCAGAGGTGCGTTCAAATTCAGAAGTTTACGGTAAAACTGAAAGCTATCATTTCTATGGCGAAAATGTGCCAATCGCCGGCATGGCTGGTGACCAACAAGCGGCTTTATTCGGCCAAACAGCCTTTGAAGCGGGCTCAGTGAAAAATACTTACGGTACCGGAGCCTTTATCGTAATGAATACCGGTGAAGAAGCCATTCATTCTGACAATGGTCTGTTGACGACAATTGGTTATGGCATTAACGGTAAAGTAACGTATGCATTAGAAGGCAGTATTTTCGTTGCGGGTTCTGCGATTCAGTGGTTGAGAGATGGGTTAAGAATGTTTAAATCCTCACCAGAATCTGAAGAATATGCAACCCGTGTTGAAAATAGCTTGAATGTCTATGTAGTGCCGGCCTTCACAGGTCTTGGTGCGCCATATTGGGACCAAGATGCGCGGGGAGCAGTCTTTGGCTTGACCCGAGGTACGCAAAAAGAACATTTCATTCGGGCAACTTTAGAATCCATGGCCTATCAAACAGCCGACGTGGTGAAGACCATGAATAAAGATTCCGGTGTGGAGATTAAAGAGCTGCGGGTTGATGGAGGGGCTTCAAATAATGACTTCCTGATGAAATTCCAAGCAGACATTTTGCAAACTCCGGTTGAACGGGCCCATTATTTAGAAACAACGGCTTTAGGGGCAGCCTACTTGGCTGGTCTAGCAGTTGGCTTCTGGAAAGATTTAGATGAATTGAAGGCTTTCAACCAAGCCGGCGTGCGCTTTGATCCGACAATGGAGCCTGCCTTGGCAGATAATTTATATGAAGGCTGGCAAGAGGCAGTTGAAGCAACGATGAAATACAAACATCGGCCATTAAAATAAAGAAAGCTGGGAGGCTCAATGACGGATATTTCCTATGAAAGTTTTGAACGCTTAGAAAAATTTATGGATTTAGGCTTTGAAGCAGTCGGGGTACCTAAAGAAGATGCTGCAATCTGCGCAAAAGTCCTAATCGAATCAGATAAGCGGGGCATTGATTCTCACGGTGTTGGCCGCTTTAAACCGATTTATATTGATCGGATTGAAGAAGGCATTCAACATACAACAACTAATCTGCAAATCATTCGGGAAACGAAAACCACCGCCGTGTTAGACGGCGGTGACGGCATGGGTCATGTGATTGGCGTTAAAGCGATGGAAATGGCGCTAGCGAAAGCCAAAGAGTACGGCATGGGTATGGTAGCTGTGCGCAATTCCACCCATTATGGCATTGCCGGCTATTATCCGCTAATGGCGGCTGAAGCAGGCATGATTGGTATCACTGGGACGAATGCTCGACCTTCGATTGCGCCAACTTTTGGTGTTGAAAATATGCTAGGCACCAATCCATTAACCATCGGCTTTCCCACGGATGAAGATTTTCCATTTGTAATTGATTGTGCGACGTCAATTACGCAACGGGGAAAAATTGAACACTATGCCAGAATCGGTAAAACGATGCCTTATGGCTGGGTTATCGATGAAAAAGGTGAAGCCGTCACTGATCCTGATGTTGCTTTAGAAGGATTAGTGAAAGGAACTTGTGCCTTAACACCCCTTGGCGGTATCGGTGAAGAATTGGCTGGTTATAAAGGTTATGGCTATGCGACTGTTGTTGAGGTTCTTTCAGCAGCATTACAGGGCGGTTCATTCTTGCATCAGTTAACAGGAGTTGGTGCACAGGGCGAAAAGCAGCCTTATCATCTCGGGCATTTCTTTATGGCCATTGATATCAATGCCTTCACTGATCCGGCAGCTTTCAAAAAAACTGCCGGCGATATTCTCAGAGACTTGCGGGCTTCCAAAAAAGCTGAAGGAGCCGAACGAATTTATACGGCTGGCGAAAAAGAATATCTAGCTTATTTGGAGCGTAAAGAACACGGGGTACCGTTGAATCCAGCTGTCAAAAAATCATTGGTGGCTGTGCGGGACAAATACCACGTTGACTTCAAATTCAATTGGGAGTAAATGAAAAATTTTAACAGGAGGGATAGGTCCGTCGACAAAAGTTGATGCTCTTATCCCTTTTTTAGTGAAGAGGAACCGACAAATTTTTGCTTATTTTTTTAAGAAAGCGTATGCTTTTACTGTAGAGAAGTAGAAATTATTTTTCTAACAGCAGAAGCAATATTAACCTATTGGAGGCTTTGATGATGAAGAAAATTATTAACGATCCGAAAAATATTGTTGCAGAAATGGTTACTGGTTTGACAAAGGCTTACAGCAGTAAAATCGAATTAGTGCCGGATACTTATGTTGTCAAACGGCTAAAAAATGCCGATCAAGTTGCTTTAGTCAGCGGCGGTGGTAGCGGCCATGAGCCGGCTCATGCTGGTTTTGTCGGCGATGGCATGTTAAGCGCTGCGGTTTGCGGGCAAGTCTTTACCTCGCCAACACCTGACCAAGTACAGGCGGCTATCAACGCTACCCAGACTGGTAAAGGGGTCTTATTGATTGTCAAAAATTATTCCGGTGATGTCATGAATTTTGAAATGGCGAAGGATTTAGCGGAAATGGATGACATCGAAGTTGGCTATGTATTAGTTGACGATGACATCTCTGTTGAAAACAGCACCTATACGCAAGGGCGCCGTGGTGTTGCTGGAACAGTTTTAGTGCATAAAATTTTAGGTGCCTTAGCTCGTAGCGGTCAAAGTGTCAAAGAGTTGGAAAACTATGGCAATGAATTAGTTAAACAAATTAAGACCATCGGCATCGCACTATCTGGCGCAACTGTTCCAGAAGTGGGCAAGCCTGGTTTCGTATTAGCTGAAGATGAAATGGAATACGGTGTTGGTATTCACGGGGAACCCGGCTATCGTCGTGAAAAATTAAAAGCTTCAAAAGAGATGGCCAAAGAAATTGTCGGCAAATTAAAAGAAGAATTTAACTGGCAAGCTGGCGATGAATACGGCGTCTTAGTCAATGGCATGGGAGCGACTCCTTTGATGGAGCAATATGTTTTCTACAATGACGTTGAAGAACTATTGCGGGCGGACGGCATTAACATCACCTTCAGTAAGGTCGGTAACTACATGACTTCCCTTGATATGGCCGGTCTATCGTTGACCTTGATTAAAACCGATGAAAAAATTGTGGCTGCTTTAAATGAACCGGTTGATGTAATCGGCTGGTAAAATTTTCGCAGTTGTTGAAAGGAATTGTTGCAGATGTTTACACCTGAAAAATTAACCAAAGCCATCAGTCTGTTCGATGAAAAAATTGAAACCAATAAAGCCTACTTAAGCGAGCTAGATACGCCAATTGGCGATGGTGACCACGGCAACAACATGGCCCGTGGCATGGAAGCGATTCGCCAGCAGGATTTAAGCGGCAGTGTTTTTGACCAGTTAAAATTAGTTGCGATGCAGCTGATTAGTAAAGTCGGTGGTGCCTCAGGTCCGCTTTACGGTACGGCCTTCATGGAAATGGCCAAAGCCAGTAAAGACACTGAAGATCCCACCACCATTTTAACTGCCGGAATTGCTGGAATTGAAAAACGCGGCAAAGCAACACTCGGTGAAAAGACAATGCTAGACCTATGGATTCCTGCAGTGGCGGCAGTCAAAGCTGGTGATTTAACAGAAGCAAAACTGACAGAATTTGTTGATGCCACCAAAGATTTAGTCGCGACGAAAGGACGAGCATCCTATGTAGGAGAGCGCTCCAAAGGCCACATTGACCCCGGTGCAATGTCCTCAAAATATTTATTTGAAGCCTTCATGGAAGCTGGGGTGTTGGACCATGATTAGCGGTATCGTGTTAGTTTCCCATGTGAAGGAAGTCGCCGAGGGCTTAGAAAAATTGATTCGTGAAGTCGCTAAAGAAGTCTCCATCACCACAGCTGGTGGAACAGAAGACGGCGATATCGGTACCTCTTTTGATAAAATTTCTACGGCATTTGAGTCCAACACAGCTGATGAACTCTTTGCCTTTTATGATTTAGGTTCAGCTAAAATGAATTTAGAGATGGCCATGGAAATGACCGAGAAAAAAATTCTCTTACAGGATGTTGCCTTCATCGAAGGAGCCTATACAGCCGCCGCCTTATTACAGGCGGGCACAAGCCAAAAGGATATTCTCGAACAATTAGCTCCGTTAAAAATTAAATAAACTAGAAAACTAGTAGTTGAATCTTGTGAGGGAGATCCGGCTGCTAGTTTTTTTAGTAGAAGAGCGAAAACATTAAAGAAAAGTTTGATATGCATTCTGAATAAGGTAGTATATGTAAGAGAGATACTAGAATAAAAGTAAAGAGGACTGAGTCTATGACCCACCACCAAATCCAACAGCTAATCCTGCAAAATGAAAGATTACTCGACATCTTGACCATCATAAAAAACTTGGAGTTAGAAGACTGCTGGTTAGCGGCCGGCACCTTGCGAAATTTTCTTTGGAATTATCTGAGTGACCAGCCTTTAATGGCCCATCAGCAGGATGTCGATGTGGTCTTTTTTGACCCTAAGATTAGCTATCAAGAAACGTTGGAGCTGGAGGCCAAGCTCAAAAGGAATTATCCTGAGTATCCGTGGGAATTAAAAAATGAGGTCTATATGCACCAGCACAATCCTGGTGCTGAACCATATCTAAATAGCCAAGAAGCTATCAGTAAATTTCCTGAGACCTGTACAGCGATTGCCGCTCGTTTGTTGGCTGAGGGAGAGCTGGAATTATTTTTACCGTATGGAGCTGTTGATTTACTAAATTTTGAAGTTCGGCCGACGCCTTTTTTTAAAGAGACGCCTGAGCGAATGGCTGTTTATCGTGAGAGAGTGGCGAAAAAAGACTGGCAGAGCTCTTGGACAGCGCTAAAAATCTTTGAAAGTTAGCTGAAAAGCCGGTTTTAACGATTTTTACTAGAATAAATAGCGCTACTTTGCTACAATAGGATAGGATAATTTTGCGTGTAACTCAGCATTGGAGGAGAAAACAACATGATTTCAGTTAGTGATTTAAAAGCAGGGATGACCTTTATCTTAGATGGTAAATTAATTAAAGTTTTGGAAATTAGCCACCACAAACCAGGTAAAGGCAATACCGTTATGCGAATGAAACTGCGGGATGTCCGCACTGGCGCAACGTTTGATACAACCATGCGTCCGGAAGAAAAAGTTGAACGGGCTCATATTGATACGAAAACCGTACAATATTTATATAGCCAAGACGACGTGGCAGTTTTCATGGATATGGAAAGCTACGAACAATATGAAGTGCCTTTAACTTCGATTGAAAATGAAATGAAGTATGTTTTAGAAAATTCAGAATTGAAAATTCAATTTTACGGCACAGAAGTAATTGGTGTTGAATTGCCAACAACTGTTGTTCTGCGTGTCGTGGAAACTCAGCCTTCTATTAAAGGCGCAACTGTAACAGGCTCTGGTAAACCAGCAACTATGGAAACAGGCTTAGTTGTCAATGTACCGGACTTTGTTGAAACAGATGAGCTATTGGAAATCAATACCCAAGAAGGCACTTACGTAAAACGTGCCGGCAAATAATTTCTAAAAACTGCGGTCTCAGCTATTTAGCTGGGGCTTTTTTTGTATTCTCAATTTATTTGCTGTTTTGGAAAAAAATGACAATCATTTATGCTTGGCAGGCTAAAGTCTTTGTTTGTAAGGTTTTAGGATAAAAAATATTGCCAAGCTAAAACAATTTTTCTAGCTGAACAAAATAATTTTGGAAAAGTGAAGCGGTTCTTTTGCTTCTAATAAATAACCCCTCTATAATAAAATTTATCAAGTGATAAAAAAGTAAAAATTGTTTTTTTTAGAATAGGAGAGTCAAAATGAAAAAGGTTATCGTGGTTGGTGCTGGAGTTGCGGGGATTGCGGCAGCAATTCGGTTGCAATATCTAGGTTATGAAGTTGAGATTTACGAAAAAAATGACAAAATCGGCGGCAAGATGAATCAGATTAGCCGAGATGGGTTTCAATTTGATGTAGGGCCGACAATTGTCATGATGAAGGATATTTACGAGGAGGTGTTTACTTTTTGCAATCGTGATCCAAAAGATTATTTTACGATGGAAAAAGTCGATCCGATGCTTCATTTGTATTTTTCTAAAAATGAACCGCTGTCGTTGTCCTCTGACTTGAGTCAGCTGGTGCCAACTTTGGAGTCAATTTCAGAGGCAGATGCTGAAGGCTTTATGGCATTTCTCAGCGATATTTATAAAAGATATTTAATTGCTAAAGAAGCTTTTATTACCAAATCCTTCCGCAGTTTTTGGGATTTTTATAATCCCAAATCGCTGATTGCCGGCTTGAAGCTGAAAACCTTCAATGATGCCTATTCTTCGATTTCAAAATTTGTTGAGGATGAACGCTTAAGAAAAGCCTTAGCATTTCAAACCTTGTACATCGGTGTCTCCCCTTATCAAGGACCATCTTTGTACACGATTATTCCGATGATTGAGCTCTTTTACGGTGTTTATTTTATTAAAGGCGGAATGTACGGTTTTGCTAAAGGTATGGAAAAATTGTTTTTGGAATTAGGCGGCCAGCTACATTTGAATACAGAAGTAGAAGAAATTTTGATTGAGGATGGTTTAACCCGGGGAATTCGTGTGGCTGGTGAGGAAATTTATAGCTCGTCAGTTGTCGTGGGGGCGGATTTTCCCTATGCGATGACCCAGCTGATACCTGATGAAAAAAAGCGGGGCAAATATACCAATCGTAAAATTGATCAGATGGAATACTCTTGCTCTTGTTTCTTGCTTTATCTGGGAGTAGACAAAAAGTATCCAGTGGAGGCAATGCATTCGATTTATTTTGCCGATGATTTTAAGAAAAACGTCGACCAATTGTTTGAAACAGGTGAGTTTCCTGATGACCCGTCCTTTTATATTTATGTTCCCACTAAGATGGATGAGAGTCTGGCGCCGGCTGGTCACGAGGCCGTATATGTGCTAGTGCCGGTACCGGAATTATCTAAATACGACGACTGGTCTGCTGAAAAAGTTGCCCAATATCGTCAACAGATTTTAAACAAGATGAAGGAAGAAACGATTTTTTCTGATATTGATGAACACATTGTTTTTGAAGAACATTTTACGCCGGTTCGTTTTGAAAAAGAGTTTAACGCCTATAATGGCGCTACTTTTGGCTTGAAACCAACCTTGAAACAAAGCAATTATTATCGTCCCCATAACAAATTTGCTTATGCAGACAATTTATATTTTTGCGGTAGTAGCACCCATCCCGGGGCAGGGGTGCCGATTGTGATGCAAAGCGCCAAACTAGCAGTAGAGGAGCTGATGAAAGATGATCCATCAATTTGAGATTCACCAAAAAGATTTTCTGTACTGTGAAGAAATAATAAAGAAGGCCTCCAAAACTTTTTATGCGGCTTTTTCGCAATTACCGGAGCAACAGGCTTGGAGTATTTATGCGGTTTATGCTTTTTGTCGGGAAGCCGATGATTTAATCGACGAGGCTCATGATATTGAAGGCCTCTATCGTTTGGAAGCTGAACTAAAGGATTTTGAAGCTAATAAAGTCCCTGACCGTCCTCTTTGGCGGGCGCTTTCTGTGGTTTTTCTAAATTATGATATGGATATTCAGGCATTTTATGATATGTTGGCGGGGCAAAAACAGGATGCCGATTTCAAACAGCCGCAAACGCAAGCCGAGCTTTCCCAATATGCCTACAATGTAGCTGGCTCAGTTGGCCTGATGCTACTGCCGATTCTTTCAGATAATTGGCGGGAAATCATCCCTCAAGGTAAAAAACTTGGCGAAGCACTACAGATTACCAATATTTTAAGAGATATTGGCGAGGATTATGAAAACGGCCGGATTTATTTACCGGCGGCAGTCATGAAAAGATATGGTCTAACAGAAGAAATGTTAGCCGCCAAAATAATTGGGGCTGAATTAATTTCCGTCTGGGAAGACCAAGCGGCGATTGCGGAAAAATTATATGTTGATAGCCTGAAAATGATGCCAAATATCAATCCAGAAGCCCGTTCTGCCTTATTAGCAGCCAGCTATTACTATCGGGAAATTTTGGTGGTCGTGCGCAATAGTCACTATCAAGTTTTTTCAGAGAAGCCAAAGGTCAGTCATCTACGAAAGTTGTCACTGTTGGCTAAAATTCACCAAGAAGTCACCGAGATTGTCGAGTATTAAGTGACAAACTGCAGCATCAGTTTGCTGAAATCAAAAAAAGTTGGATTGCCTAAGTCTTTTGAAAGAGGCAGTTTAAATTTGATTGTTTCACTGACTGATGCTGTTTTTTCTTTACTTCAAAAATAAACCGCCTACTAAAAATTTTGAAACATAACGGAACTGCTGCTTCAATAGCCTTGAGAGTGTTATTCCAGTGAGGTTTTATAAAATGGTTTCATCAATTACACTATTGGAAATATCAATCGTGAGCAATTGATTAACGCTAAAAAACAGAAGCTGTTAGAATAAATTTATCACTTGATAAATTTTTAATTTTAGGAGCTGGATTCAATGTTTTTAGCCATCAATGAAATTTTACATTCAAAGCTGCGCTATGCTTTGGTAGTTGGGGTGATGTTTTTAATTGCCTATCTGGTGTTTTTTTTAACCGGGTTAGCTTACGGCTTGGCCCAGGATAATCGGACGGCTGTCGACAAGTGGGATGCTGAGTACATTTTACTTTCCGAGGATGCCAATTCAAATTTAAATATGTCAATGATTCCCCTGAGTGAGGTGGATGAATTAGATCAAGAGCAAATTGGTGTTTTAGCGCAAACTGCTGGCGTGATTGCTAAAGTTGGTGACAGCGATGAAAAAATCAATGCAAGCTTTTTTGGCATTGACGCCGAGCAATTCTTAGCCCCGAATTTAATTGAAGGGGAAATGTTTGCAAACGATCAGGAGGCAGTGGCCGACAGCAGTTTAAAAGAGCAATATGGTATTCAACTTGGTGATGAAATTCAATTGGCAGGCAATGATCAGCAGTTTAAAATTGTTGGCTTCACCGACAATGCTAAGTTTAATGTTGCCCCCGTTTTATATACGACCATTGGTGCCTATCAAGCAATCCGCTTTGAGCAGCAGGGGACAGAAGGCCAGTCCCGAATTAACGGAATTGTCCTTAAAGATGATTTGACCGACGTTCCGGAGGGCTTAGAAAAAATTGCCATTAAAGATTTTATTAATGATCTACCGGGCTATAGTGCTCAGGTCTTGACCTTCGGCTTTATGATTGGCTTTTTGATTGTGATTGCGGCGATTGTTATTGGTATTTTTATCTATGTGTTAACGATGCAAAAAATAACTATTTTCGGTGTGATGAAAGCACAAGGGATTTCTGGGCGCTACATTGCTAATTCAGTGGTGGCACAAACTTTTCTTTTAGCAGTTATCGGTGTCGTTTTAGGTCTTTTAGGAACCGTTGCGACGGCTTTGGTTTTACCGGAGGCAGTACCTTTTGAAAGTAATTGGCTGTTCTTTGGCGTCATCAGTCTTTTAATGATTGTGATTGCTGTACTGGGAGCTTTCTTCTCAGTCAGAACGATTGTTAAAATTGATCCGTTGCGGGCCATTGGTTAAATTGATTGCAATTTTTTGTCTTGGCGGCTTCAAACAGGAGGGCAGCCAAGCAGAAATGATTCTATAAAGTGTGAAATGCAAAGCACAGCAAACCAGCTACTCTTTCGCTACTGCGGTTAAAAACAGGAAGCCCCAGCAGCGAAAGTGTGGCGATGTAAACAAAATGACATACGGATGAGGCTAAAACTAAATTTTTGGAAAAAATTTATTACATTAATATGAAGCAGGAGGGATTTTCAATGGAAGCCATTCAGTTTAAAGGCGTCACCAAAAATTTTAAGGATGGCGATGCGACGATAGAGGCGTTGAAGGAGACGGATTTTTCTGTTAACCAAGGGGAGCTGGTGGCTGTGATTGGGCCTTCTGGTTCTGGGAAGAGTACATTTTTGACCATTGCGGGGGGCTTGCAGACGCCGACTAGCGGTGAGGTTTTTATTAATGAAGAAAGCTTTAGTGAGCTTTCGGAAAAGAAACGGGCGAAAACTAGGTTTAAAGAAATTGGCTTTATTTTACAGGCGTCAAATTTGGTTCCATTTTTAACTGTCCAAAAGCAATTTTCTTTGGTGGATCAGGTGAATCATCAACAAAATCGCGAGTTTCGTGATCAGCTGTTGAATCAACTGGGCATCATTGAATTGAAAAATAAATATCCAGAGGAATTATCCGGCGGTGAGCGGCAGCGGGTGGCGATTGCCCGAGCGTTATATAATCAACCGGCAATTATTTTGGCGGATGAACCGACTGCTAGTCTGGATACAGAGCGGGCTTTTGAGGTCGTGGATATTTTAGCGAAGGAAACCAAAGAGAAAAATAAAGCGACGATTATGGTGACCCATGATACACGGCTGATTGATAAATGTGATAAAGTCTATATAATGAAGGATGGACAGTTAAAAGCCAAATAAGTCAGGAGGCGATTTAAGTGGTTCATCGGTATGACAAAGATACTCAAGAACGAATTTTAACTGAGGCCAATCGCTTATTTATGAGTCAAGGCTACCTCGGAACATCGACACGGGAAATTGCGAAATCGGTGGGAATTACGCAGCCGAATCTTTATCATTATTACAAGGATAAAGAAACGCTTTATCGAGCGGTTGTTGAAAAATTATTGCAAACTGTTGGTGTTTCGCTGCGGGAAATTGTTGACAACCCGGGTCAGAATTTTCAGGAAAAATTGACAGAGATGGCGGAATATTTGATTGCCACTCATTTTGTCGATTTATTTATGATGCTTCATGATATGGAAACACAAATGTCTCCAGAAATCAGAAGCGAAATGTTTGTCCTCTGGAATAAATTTTATCGTCAACCCTTTGAGGATTTATTTATCAGCAATCAAAGTGAATTGCGGCCAAATGTTTCACCGAAACTGGCAGCCCGCCACTTTTTCTTAATTTTGGCACCTTATATCAATCAAAAGCGTTCTCCAATGGAGGCCTCGATTGCCACAAATCAGCTGATTGATTTGTATTTACATGGTGTTAGTCAAGAGAGCTGACAACTTTTGAACCAGCGTTTAAAGACGCTGGTTTTTTGCTGCATCAAAGGATTCGTTTTATTGTGCAAAAAGGGGTAATTTCAGTACACTTAAAGATAAAGTGAGGACGACCAGATGACATTTTATGGAATTCATTATTTAGAGAGCCAAGGGAACCTTAGCAATTTGGTAAAATACGGTATTATTTTTGCGGTACTGATTTTTTTCTTAATTGTCTTTATTCGCTATTTAAAATCGCGAATTAATACTAAATATCGCGACTTGAGTTTAATTTTATTTCTCTGTCTGTTTTTTGTGGCCGGCACACAATACAATCAATATGTTCAAACAGAAACTCAGACAGCAAATACTAGCCAAATGGTCAGCTTTATAAAATCAGTAGCTGAACAGCTAGGAAAAGAAGAAGATTCCGTGTATGTGAACAGTACCAATCTGCAAGATCAGCTGGTTTTGGCAATTGATGATAATTATTATGTAGTGGAGCTCAGCACTGATCGCAATTCATTTCGAATTGAGCCGACCTATCTGACGAATACAGAAGTTACCAAGATTGATTAAACAAGTAAGAATAATTTAAAAGGAGATTTCGATGAGTATTTTTAGTCCAGTGATTATCAAATTGGCTTTGGGATTAATTTGTCTAATCCTGCAAATAAATATGTTCGGCAAGGGCAATCTGGCGCCTGCCTCGGCTGTTGACCAGGT
This sequence comes from Enterococcus sp. HY326, assembly GCF_026157065.1. GTDB lineage: Bacteria > Bacillota > Bacilli > Lactobacillales > Enterococcaceae > HY326. The sequence continues at coordinate 904,120 of NZ_JANLGQ010000001.1, read as the reverse complement.
GCAAAACTATGTGCTGGGGGGCATTATCGGCGGTGTGATTTACAATGACCAAATCACGATTTTACAATTCGTGCTAGTGCTGGTAGTCTGGACAACGCTAGTGCTGAGTTTGAAATTCGGCAAAGAGCACAATCGCTACATTAAAAATTTTGTCGATGGTCGCCCAACTGTCGTGATTACCAATGGCAAAATTGATGTCGAGGCCTGCTTGCGCCACGGGATTTCTGCCAATGACTTAATGTTTAAGCTGCGCAATGACGGTGTTTATGAAATCAGCAAAATTAAACGGGCTATTTTAGAGCAGAACGGGCAGCTGACTGTGATTGAGCAGGGCGACCCCAACGCCAAGTACCCGATTATCGCCGATGGTCAAATCAATTTGGATGTTTTGGAAATTATCGGCAAAGACAGCGACTGGTTGGAAAAAGAAGTCAGCGAACTTGTCGGCAAAAGCATCGATCAAATTTATTTAGGGGAATATGTCTCGGGGCAGTTAAAGCTTTATGAATATTAGCTTTGGTAAGTGCTCAATAAACGGGGCTCGAATTTTTTTGATTGAAGGCTGAGATAAGATTTTTGAAAACAGAAATTTCAGCAATTGAACTGAAAGAAAGCGAACATAGTGACAAAATCGTTAGCCTTTTCGATTAAACGAATTGGGAAGTGAAAAATAGAGTTTGCTATACTGATAACGAGAAAAATCAGGAGACGGGGTGAACAAATGGCTTTAGGGAAATTTTTTAGACAATCATGGCATATTTATCGTCAAGGCTTTGGGCGGATTATTTTGCTGAATGTGAGTATCCAGCTCTTTTTGGTTATTGGCGTTTCCCCGCTATTGAATTGGATGTTAGAGGAGCTACTGCGACTAAACGGTATCGACTATGTGTCGTTTAATAATGTAATGACAATTCTCGAACAGCCCCTCTTGGTTAGTGGGCTGCTAGTTTTATTTTTTGCATTTATCAGCGTGGTTTACTGTCAGTTTGCTTTTATGTTTTTATATTTCCAAAATATGTTGGAAGATGGCGGAAAAACATGGGGTCAGCTATTATGGCTGGCGGTCAAACGCTTGAAAAAAATTCGGCTGGGGGCTTTTTTCTTTTTGACTGGCTATTTTATTCTGATTTTTCCCTTTGGTAATTTATTTTTGCGCTCATCGCTGTTATCAAAGGTAGTAATTCCCACTTTTATCTTCGAGTATCTCTTGAATAATCTACTCTATATGGCAATACTGGCGCTATTTTTCCTGATTGTCTTTTTTATCGGACTGCGGCTGTTGTTTATTTTACCGGAATTTATTTTGACTGATAGCTCATTAAGACAAGCTATCAAAGCCAGTTTTCAGAAGACGAAAAAACGTGAGCTTACATTGATTGCCCGGGGATTATTGGTGGTGCTGTTTATTTCGGTGGTCACTATTCCAATTTTTTTAGGGGCCTATTACCTGCAAAATTATCTTGATAAATTTGTAGCGATTTCTTTTTATGCAGCATTAGTCAATCTGCTGGTATTGCAATTACTCAGCCAATTTTTATCTGGTTGGGGTCTGACCTGTTACTTGATGATTGTTATGGATGTGGATGTGACTGAAAAAATTCAGTTTTCTGCCGGCAAGCGTCGTTGGCTCAGCGTGGGAATTTTAGTGTTGTTTATGAGTATTTCGACAATTAGTTACAATGCTTCCTATCTGCTGGGCATCACGCTGAAAAGTCCTGTGATGATTTCCCATCGAGGAGTCAATGGTAATAATGGTGTGCAAAATACGATTCCAGCGCTGTTGGATACAATAAAAAGTCAGCCGGATTTTGTGGAGATGGATATCCATGAAACCAAGGATTTAAATTTTGTAGTGATGCATGATGAAAATCTGCGGGCCTTGACTGGCGTCAATCAACCGCCGCATAATCTGACATTGGAGCAGCTGACGGCCTTAACCGCCAGTGAAAATGGTCATTCCGCTAAAGTTGCCAGCTTCGCCGACTATTTTGCGGCGGCTTTAGCGCATAATCAAAAATTGCTAATTGAAATCAAAACCACAAAGATGGATTCACCAGATTATGTTGCCAATTTTTTAGCGGCCTATGGCGATGGGATTGCAGCAAGCGGCAGTGAGATTCATTCATTGGATTACGCAGTTGTGCAAAAGGTCAAAGAGTTGCGGCCGGATATTTTTGTCAGCTTTATTTTGCCCTTCAATCTCTCCTTCCCAAATACAGATGCAGATGCTTACACCATGGAGGAGACAACCTTGACTGATAGTTTTATCCAAAAAGCAGCTTTGCGCCAGAAAAAAGTGTACGCATGGACTGTCAACGAAAGTGATGAGATGGAGAGCATGCTCTTCTTAGGCGTCGATGGCATGATTACCGATGATTTGACGACCTTAAAGCAAGTCGTCAAAGATAATTTAGATGAGCCGTCTTATGCTACCAGAATTTTATCTTATTTGAATCAATTGAATCCAAATAATAGTCACCCAGAAAATTAAAAAAAACTGGCAAGCGCTCCTGATAATATGATGATTTCAAAAAAGTTTTTTGAAAAATCATTTTGTCGAAGCACTTGTCAGTTTTTTGTAGCAGCCAAAATTTATAGTCTCAGTTACGTAAATATCATTTGGTATAAATTGAGCTGATTTTGAAATAGATAGCTTAGTTATTCGTGCTGTTGTTTGGCCAAAATCTGCTCAGTTTCCTCGCGAATATCGCTAAGGTACTGGGGCAGATATAACGGAATATCTTCAAAGGTGTCGCTTTGATTGCTGTAAGCCTCTGGGTCTAGCGAGCCTTCTTTGGTGGCAATCTCAATTAATAGCTGATTAGGCTCCCGATAATAAAGGGATTTAAAAAATTCTCGGTCTTTAATGCCAGAATTTTTGAAATTCCGCTCGTTAATAGCTGCGTCAACTTTTTCTAAATCCGCTAAATTTTCAACGCCAAAGGCAACGTGATGAATCCCACCAACGCCTTGTTGAGCGGGCGGATTTTTCAAATCTTGAATAATGTGAACCTCTTGATAAAAGTCATTATCCAAATTTTCCAGCACTAGCACGTCATTGGGGCTGGTGAAAAAAGTTGTCGTCGTTTTCTTTTGCCAGCCCAATGGCAAAAGCTCCCGGGCAGAAGCTTCTGCATACTGGACCCGCATTTGAATGGCGGAAATGCCTAAAATAGCATGCTCAAGGGGGATTTGCGGCGCTTCATACGGAAAATAATCCTGACGATTTTCAAATTCCTTTAAAGGAACAAGCGCCATCTGGGTATTATCCGGCGCATCAAACCGCAAAATCGGCTGACCCGCAAATTCTTCAATCCCATATTGGCAGACGCCCTGTTCCTCTAAATATTTTTCCCAGAAGTGTAGCGACTCCAAAGTGGGAACCTTCAGAATAGTTCGCTCTAAAGTATTGGTGCCAAAACCTTGTTCTTCCCCCTCCTGCATTTCAAAAAAAGTAATTTCGGTGCCGATGCGCTGTTGATTATCCGAGAAAAAAAGGTGATACATGCTATGATCATCTTGATTGATGGTTTTCATTAGCAGTTTCAGTCCGAGTATATTATGATAAAACTCGAAGGTTGGTTTAACATAACGATTTAAAATGGAAATGTGGTGAATCCTAGCTGACATGGGAAACATCCTTTCTGATGGGAAATTTTTAGGAGGCCGAAATTTATGGAATCATTTTTTCAACAGGGGAAAAATAAGCAACTGGTGGTCGCCTTTCACGGCACCGGCGGCAATGAATATCAATTATTAACCACGCTAGCGACTCTTTATCCTGAAGCCAGTGTCTTAACCTATTTAGGTACTGTCGGAGTAGGCAGCGAGCGCCGATTTTTTGCCCCATTACGTAACGGTCAACTCAAGCGAGCTGATTTTGAAGCGCAGGTCACTGCTTTTTTAATGGAGACTTGGCCAGCTGTTGCCCATGAGGAATATCAAGAAATTATTTTAATCGGCTATTCCAATGGGGCTAACTTTGCCTTAGGATTATTAGAAAAAAATCCTAAGCTAGCTACTACTGCCATTTTACTTCATCCTAGTAATTTAGACTATCATTTTGCCGGCAAGTCTGAGACCAAAGTAATTTTAACCACGGGAGCGCAGGATAGCCAGAGTTTGCCAGGCGATATTGTCCAGCTGAAAAATCAGTTGAGCGGCCATTTCACTGACGTCTATTTAGTCATTGCAGATGGCGGTCACCAATTGACGGAACAGGAATTAACTGAAATTCAAGAGCTAATATGATTTTGTCCGCTGTTTATAAATAAAGGAAGTGATAGCAAATGACAAAATCTCGTTTAGAGGCTTTTACCGATGGCGTCGTCGCCATTGTCCTGACGATTTTGGTTTTAGATATTACAATTCCCGATGACCCCAGCCTGCAAACTCTTTGGGATTTGCGGAATACTTTTTTAGCCTACGCAATTAGTTTTATTTTTGTGGCGGTTATCTGGGTGACGCATCACCGGGTTTTTCAAATGACCACTAAGATTGATTACAGCGTTGTCTGGGCCAATATTTTTTGGCTCTTTTGGCTAACGCTGTGTCCAGCTGTCACTAGTTGGGTTGGCCGCAATCCTGATGCATTTTGGCCAGAATTTTCTTATCTTGTTGTCTATACGATGTGGAGTTTTTCCTTTGGCATTTTGTCAAAACGAATCATAAAAGCCAATGACCCGAATTCCCATGTAGCCAGAGTCCTCACAAGAGATAAACGCAGCCGCTTGTCTTTAGGCATCAGCCTGATTTTACTTGTGGCAGTCTTTTTCTGGCCGCTCGCTGGTCTGCTAGGTCGCTTTCTTGTTTCAGGACTGTGGATTGTGTCTTATCGCAAAGCAGACTATTATTACCACAAACTTTTCGGTGGGGTACACACTGATATTCCTCAAGACGGCACCTAATTTTTTCATAATGCACAAAACAGAGAGCCGGTGAAGGGCAAAAATTTCACCGGCTCTCTGTTTTGTAGAAGACGTGAGTTAAAACTCATCACTATTTGGATAAATAGTTTTTGATGATGTAGTAAATAAGTAGGCAGGACATAAGAAAAATAATGATAATTGTCCCGAAAAAAATTATTGGTACTTTAGCTCTTGCGGGCAAGCGGGCAATTAACGTCAAAATGACTACCAGTACCAATATGTAAGGAGTAGCCTCCTGAAGTACTTCATCACGGGAGACTTTTTTGCTAGGTTTGTCAGAATTTGGTAGTTCTGCTGAATTTGTCTCAGTAATCGTTTCATCTGAAAAGAAATCTAAAGGGATATTGAAAAATTTAGCAATGGCAATCAGCGTTGTCAAATCAGGTAGAGAAGTGTTATTTTCCCATCTGGAAATTGCTTGTCGAGAAATATTCAAGTAGTCTGCCAGAGCTTGTTGTGAAATATTTTGTGTAGTTCTCAGGCTCTTTATTTTTTCGCCAACAGTCATGGGTAAGCCTCCTTGAAAAGTAAGTTTAGCTTTATGATAAAGCATTTATACTGCTATCGCAATCAAGTATTGCACTGGTGCACCAGATGATTGCTAGTTGTTGCTATCCAAACTGGCTAAACTATTCTTAGCAACAAACTGAAAAAATTTTGGAGGCTGACCTATGAAATATTTTAAAAAAGGAATTATTGGATTTGTTATAGTAATAATTGTTTTACTGCTATTTTCTTTTGGGATGAGTGAGGAAACACGGGGGACAATCCTCTTTTTTGGGGGGATAATGCTGATTGTTCTCTTAGCAGCCTTACTGACCGTTTGGGCGTTAAAATCCTTGTTCAAAGATTTGAATCAAAAATAATTTTAAAATCAGCGGGTGGAAACATTTGCTGATTTTTTTGTGAAGGAGATACAGTCGTAACTTAATGAATCAATTCTCTAGCTTGAACCAATCACTTCGTAAAAAAATCCCACGTCGAGATTAAAATCAACTCAACAAGTTTTTCATTCCCCTAAGTCCTAGCTTTCCGCCAGACTAAAGTCCAATTGTTGGTGCTTCTTTTCCGTGGTAATTTTTAAGTAACAAGAAGTGGGGGATTAACATGATAAGTTTGATCAGCAAGCAGTTTCTTAAAAATTGGCAGGTGTGGGGAGCAATTCTACCGATTTTTTTGGTTTCGGGATTGATTTTCAGCACCTCGCTGACAATTTTGGCGGCAATCAATCAGACTGGTACGAGCTCGGCGGTGGATTATGGAGTGTTTTTACAGATGCCGCTAATCATTGGCGGGATTGTCTTAGGGATTTTGACAAACAATGCCATGAAGCAATGCATTGATTTGTTTGACGAGAGCAACGATATTTTGTTGCTTTTAGGGGCATCACCATGGCAGTTGAGCATTCTGATGACTGGACAATTATTAGTGGTGGGAATAATGGGAGCGGTTGCCGGCAGTTTATTTTCTCTGCCAGCGGCTCAGATTTTCTTAGCGATTTTACCGGAGGGGCCGACTAGTCAAGGGCTGGCCAATCTGCCCTTGGAATTTTCGGGACAAGCCGTGTTGCTTGCGTCGCTTATTCAAGTGGGGCTGATTATTTTTATCAGCATGCGTTACTGCCTTAAAAATTATCGTCAACAAAAGGGTGGTTTATCTGCCTATAAATCTTCAAACAGAAAAAAATTCAAAGGTGCTTTTATCGGTCTACTAGGAATTTTGACGAGTCTTGTGGTGACAGTGCTATTGCTGATTAAAGAAGCGCCTAATCCCAATAATACATTGGACTATAACAGCAGTATGAATGACTCAATGAGTTTATTGTTGTTGATCTGGTTGGCGTTAATCGTCGGGATGAATTTTTTGATGGGACCGCTGTTTAAAGCGATTGTCAAAAAAGTCGTTAACTTGCCATCAATCAGTCGTACACCAACAATCCGCTCAGCTTTTTGCAATTTGAAATACAACGAAGAGGGACTGATTAAATTAAGTCGGCCGCTAGTTGTGATTATTTTACTGGTGGGCAACTTTATCGCTCTATTTCTTAATACTAAACTGCTGATTGATGGTGGCGACAATAGCACCAACCTCTCTGATTTATTGATTAGTTTGATTTTTCTCTTTGGTGCCCCAATTATTATCAGTTTGGCCAATATTATTACCTCCACTTGTCTGTTTAAAATCAAAACGAAAGATCAGGCGGGCCGCTACTTTTTCTCTGGCTGTACGCCCCAATGGATTTTTAATTTGAAGGTCATAGAAATTGGGCTGGCCGCTGGAATTTCGATTTTGATAACCTTTTTGGGTACGTTCTTTTTTTCAATTCCATTACTGCGGGTAGCCGCTTTGGGAGGCGGCGAAATTTTTAAAGCCGATTGGAGTTTTAATATATTGATTACCTTTGGTGTTTTCCTGCTGTTTTTTATTTTCTTAGTCTTTTTAAATTTTATCGAAAAAAAATCAACCAAGGCATATCTGAAAACAGCTTAGAACAAGAAAAGATAAATTTATATATTCAGTAGAAAAGGAGCGATTATGATGCATCAGACAGTTATTGAGATTAGTAATTTAGCAAAGGAAATAGAGCTGGCCAAAGGGAATTTATTACAGGTGTTGGCGGATATCTCTTTTGAAGTAAAAGCCGGCGAGTTTATTTCAATCGTGGGTCCCTCGGGTTCAGGAAAAACAACCTTGCTATATTGTATTTCTAGTTTATTACCGCCGACCAATGGCGAAGTTTTAATAAACGGCAAATCACCTTACCAATGGAACCCAACCAAATTAGCAAAATTCCGCCGTAAAGAAATTGGCTTTATCTTCCAAGATTTTCAGTTGATTCCCTCGTTATCGGCTTATGATAATCTAGTTTTGCCAGGTACGCTCAACAGACGCAAAGTTAAAAAACAAGCTGTCGAGGAATTGGCTGCTCGTTTAGAATTGCATGCCGAACTACATCAGTCCATCGACGCCTTGTCCGGTGGCGAGCAGCAGAAGGTAGCGATTGGTCGGACAATTTTGGCAGATCCAGACATTTTATTCTTAGATGAACCCACCAGTGCCCTAGATACCCATTCCCGAAAGTTGGTGATGGCGTTACTGCAGGAATTAGTTGCTCAAGGTAAGACTGTCGTTATGGTCACCCACGATTTGGAATTAGCTGCTCAATCTTCACGGGCGCTGGTTATGAAGGACGGGCAGATGCTGCGAATGGTGGAGGCGCCGAGTTTGGAGACGTTGGTGTTTTAGTAGAAAATGGAAAAAAGCAAGCTGTTGATAAGAGGACGTCCCATAAATCATTTAGGCGTTCTTGTGCAACTGCATGCTTTTTTATTGAATAATTTTATTGTGATTCGGGCAACTTTACGACATTTTTTTGATGCTATCCTTTTTCAAGGGCTTCCCAAATACCCAACAAATAAGCAGCACCCAATGCGCGATCATATAGACCATAACCTGGGCGCCCTGTTTCACCCCAAATCATACGGCCGTGATCAGGTCGGATATAACCGTTGAAACCATTGCTGTGCATGGTTTTCAAAATTTTGTGCATATCCAGAGAGCCTTCACTAGAGAGATGCGGAGATTCATAAAAATCCTTATCATTTCCTAGATATTTTATATTGCGAACGTGGGCAAAAGGAATACGGTCCCGCTGGCAAAATTCTGCTAAAATCTCGTAAAGATTATTTGTCGGGTCTTCACCAATGGAACCAGTGCAAAGGGTAATAGCGTTGGCAGGGCTGTCTACCACATTGCAAATCCAATCTAAGTCCTCTCGGTTTTTCACTATTCTTGGCAAATTGAAAATTGAGTAGGGAGGATCATCCGGATGAATTGCCATTTTAATTCCAACTTCTTCACAGGTGGGGATGATAGCTTTAATAAAATAAGCGAAATTTTCCCGTAGCTTATCTTCATTTACATCTTTGTAAGCATCAAACAGTTCCTTTATATGGGCTAGACGTTCTGGTTCCCAGCCAGGTAAAGAATAATCACCGCTGCTTTCCTCAACTTCTTTAACGATTTCTTCAGGGGATTTTTCGATTCCTGCTTTCTCAAAGGCCATTGTAATTGAACCATCCGGTAAAGCATAATTCAAATCGGTTTTAATCCAATCAAAAATAGGCATGAAATTATAGCAAATCACTTCAACACCAAACTCAGCTAAATTACGAATCGATTCTTTATAATTGGCAATGTATTGGTCTCGTGTGGGTAAACCGATTTTTATATCATCGTGTACGTTGACGCTCTCTATTACTTTCAGAGAGAGTCCAGCCGCATTAATCTGTTGCTTTAAAGCAGAAATTCTTTCTTTTGGCCAGACAGCACCAGCAGGAATATCAAAAAGGGTACCAACGATACCCTTCATACCGGGGATTTGTCGGATTTCTTGGAGCGTAATTTTATCAAATTCTTGTCCATACCAGCGAAATGTCATGTCCATGATTGTTCACCATTTTCCTTAATTAGTTTGTGTAAAGCTTCTTTGACCGCTCCGTGACCTTTAAGGAGCTCTTCCAGATACAATTCAATCTTTTCACCAAGGGAGGCTTGATACAAGTCGATTCCGAAAATTTGCGGATTGTTCAAAATGTTTTTCACGCAGTTGTGAATTTCTACTTGTTTTGAACCAAATTTCAGTGGTGCCAATTGTTCTTGTAATTCTTTTAATAATGGATCAGGACTCAGCTTAAAGGGTTGTCCAGTATCATCAAGGCCAATTAGTAATCTCAGCCAGCCGGCAATTGTAAAAGGAATAAACTTTAATTTTGTCACGTCTAAATTATCAGATTGTAAATATTTTATGATAGTTTCGCCAAAACGTACAGCTAATTTTTGTGAAGTATCGGTGGCAATTCTCTGGGGTGTATCAGGAATCATTGGGTTTGGTAGGCGTTTGGTAATGACCTCATCGATAAAAGCCTTTGGTCGGATAATTTGCGGGTCCTCAACTACGGGAAGCCCTTCTTGATATCCGATCCCCTTAATTAAGTCAACTAAGTCAAGGTTTTTCATTTCTTCAGCAATGGAAGTATAGTGTAATAATTGGCCAAAAATAGCTAAAGCAGTATGCAATGGGTTTAAACAGGTGGTCACCTTCATTGCATCTGCTTTTTCAACAGTCGCCCGGTCTGTGAAAATCACCGCTGCTTTCTCTAAATGAGGTCGGCCGTTAGGAAAATTATCTTCCACAACTAAATAATGGACCTCTTCAGTGTTGGAAAAAGAAGCAATCCGCGTAGCTTTGCTTGTCTCAACAATCAATACATCTGTTATGCCAATTTGTTTTAATTGATTGGCAACTAGTTCAGAAGGATTAGGAGTAATTCGATCAATCATTGTCCAAGGAAAGCTGACTTGCTGTTCATCGGATAAATAACACAAAAATTCTTTGGATACAAAACCATTTTTGACCCACTGTTCAGCAATTTTTAGAACCGCTTGTTGAAATCTTTCTCCATTTCTGGAAAAGTTATCCGTCGAGACCATAGCTATCGGCTGAGCTCCCGCTAAAAACCTTTCTAGTAATAAAGCGGTGATGATTGACATCGTATGAGTAGCATTTTGTGGTCCGTTTGCTATATCTTGTTCAATTACTGGAAGGAACTCATTTTTTGAATTCCGAATATTATAGCCCTTTTCTGTGATGGTCAAGGTTACTAGTTGGACGTTTTTTTCTTTGAAATAGTTGCTGAAGCCCTGTGATTCTTTCAAACCTGGTTGGATAAAGAAACTTTCTATGGTTGAGTTTAAAAGATTTTTTTCCAAATTACCGTTTTCATGCATAACGACTTGAAGAAGATGATTATTGAAACCATGATAAATTTTTTCAATTACTTCTTTATCAAAGGTTTCACCGACAACAATGCCAGCAGACAATTCTTGCTGTTCTAGTAAATCTTGAGCAAGTTTTGCGTGAAATCCACGATAGAGATTGCCGCCACCGATGTGCAACCAGACGGGTGAGCTTGTGGTAGCCTTTTGATAATCAGGTAGTTTCACTCCTTGAGCAATGAATTCCTTTTTAGAATGATAAAAATCACGTATGCTACTCATTCTGTTCCTCCTAGAAATAAGAATTGGATATTGATACGGCCCTTTAATTTGAAAAAAGAACATCCGGATTTTGGCTAACTTCGGGTACACAGTTGCTAAGATAAAAAAAGACTGTGATAGATTGTGGAATTAAAACAAATATCCGACCATTGAACTGAATCAAATAGCGGCTTTAAAGTTGTAAAGCCAAACGATTATGAAATCATTACGTTCAGAACTTTTCTTTAGGCTATAAAAATTCATTTGGCATGGCAGTTTTCCGAATATGTTTTAAATACCTGTCATCACAGTCTTTTTAGTTTCTTATAAGCTAGTTAAGCGTTCATATGTTCTTTCTTTGTTTCTTGATTGACAATGATTTTTACAAACGGCAGATAAATCAAGACGCTTAGTAATAAATTGACAGCCGCTAAGATACCGCCAGTCCAAGACTTAGTTGCCAAAACACCACCAATTATTGGCGGAATATTCCAAGGGATAACAAAAGTTGCTGCGGGTACTAGCCCCATTTTTGTCACGAGATAGGCGACAACACAAAGGATTACCGGTCCGAAAACATAAGGTAAGAATAAAATTGGGTTCAGGACAATTGGGAATCCAAAAATCATTGGTTCATTGATATTAAAGATGGAGGCTGGAGCAGACAATTCAGTCACCGTACGCAAAGTTTTCACGTGACGCCCAACCAAAAGAATGGCAATAATTAACCCGATTGTTGCACCTGCTCCACCAAGATGGACAAATGCAGTCATAAAAGGTTTATTAATTAAGTAAGGAGCTGGATCACCTGCTGCTAGAGCAGAAATATTTGCATCAATTGCTGGTGTATTAATTGTTTCCATAAACGGAGCTAAAATATTTCCGCCGTGTAGACCGAAAAACCAAAGGATTTGGATAGCAAAAGGAATAATAATTGCAGCACCGAGGTTATTGGATAGTCCCATAAAAGGTTTTTGAACCAATTCGTAAAAAGAGTTGACCACGTCTTCAACACCTAAAAAGGCACAAACTAACGGTACTAAACCAAAAAGGGCTAAAGTAATCATTGAAGGAAAGAGTGCTTCAAATGCACGACCAACTGCTGGTGGCACGCCATCAGGCATTGTAATGACAAGTTTATGATTGTTACTTAGCCGAACAAAAATTTCAGTTGCAATGATACCGCAAATTAACGCAACAAATAATCCTTTTGAGTTCAAACCAGTGAGACCACCAAAGATGAAGAAGGCGCTGACTGATACTACGCCACACATCAAACCATCTGCTTTGTAAGAGCGACCTAAATTATAGCCTAAAGCAAAAACAGTAAGTAAAGAAAGAATGTTGAAGGTGCCGTTATTCAACCCAGTACCAAAGGCCAGCCATTTCTCACCGAATAAGTTCATCATAAAATTTTGGTAGGCAGTGATTGGCAGGGTATTAATTAACGTTCCAAAAGAGCCTAAAATCATTAATGGCATTGAGACAACAAAGGCATCACGAATTGCAACTAGGTGACGTTGATTTCCTAATTTAGAGGCAATTGGGACAAAACTTTTCTCCATTAATTCAACAAATTTGTTCATTTTTTTCCTCCTGTATCATCATTCATTTTTGAAATAATTTAGTGGTAAAAAAATTGCAGAAGTGAATCCAATTGTTTTCTTGTTGGTAGCTTTGAAACGTTTTTAAGCTTTTGATAACTTCTTTAAAGAACCTTGAATGGTACAACTAACCAGTTTTCAATCCTCCTTTTAGGTGCTGCTTAATTCCATAGCTTAATGAGTAGCAAGCTATTGCTTAACTAATGAAAAATTAAAATAATCAAGAGCGTTGCGATAAGCGATACTCTCGATAAATTCCTGAATAAAGTCATCATCATCGGGAACTTCTCCTGCTTCAATCCAATTCCCCAAACAATCACAGAGGATTCTTCGGAAATAATCATGGCGAGCATAGGAGAGAAAACTGCGGGAATCAGTTGTCATGCCGATGAAGTTCATCAGAATTCCCTGCTCAGCTAAATCAGCTAGTTGTCGACGATTTCCTCTCAAAGTATCTTGGAACCACCAAGCGGGACCGTGTTGGATTTTACCTTTGATACCTGCTTCATTGTCCTGAAAACAAGCCATGATGGATTCAAGGACAACGTTTTTAGTTCCATCAATATTATAAAGAATCACCTTTGGTAAGCTGTGTTGGTTATTCACTTCATTAAAAAGATAAAGCAGACTTGAGGCAAGATTGCCTTGGTCAATGATGGAATCAAAACCAGTGCCTTTACCTAACCGTTTGACAGCTTCTTGATTGACACTGGCGGCAGCGCCTATGTGTAGTTGGAGAACCCAATCTACTTGATAAATCATCTTCATGATTTCAATTAACAGATAAGTATTCAGATCCTGTTTCTCAATTTGATTTACTTCTTTTCCCTTACGCATTTTTGTGTAAGTGGAAGCTGGATTAGTTGTGATTGCTTGCCAATTGGTATGTACTAATCCCAAATCGGCAGAGCGACAGCCATTTTTTAAAAAGAAATGAATGCGCTTACCAACGAAAGCTAAATAGTTTTCTAGTGACTCGCATCTAAATCCGGATAGCTGATAAATATCTGCAAAAAAGTTGTTATCGCTAATTTCAAAAAAATTATCTAAACGGAGGGTAGGGACGACAGTAAAAACCTTGGCAGATTCTTGGGCTAGCTTTTGATGATATTCTAGACTGCTTAACGGGTTGTCTGTCGTTCCAATCAAATGGACATTGGATTGATGAATAAAATCTCGTGCGCCGTAGCCAAGTTTTCCAAGTTGGGCATTCGCTTTTTCCCAAATTAGCTCGGCATTTTTTTTGTTGATGCTTAGATTGATACCAAAATACATTTCGAGCTCCATATGCGACCATTGGAAGAGTGGATTGCCTGGAGCGCGTTCGATAGTTTCTACCCAGGCTAAAAATTTTTCCTTATCAGAAGCATTGCCACTGATACACTTTTCAGGGATACCATTCGCTCTCATCAAACGCCATTTATAATGATCTTTCTGAAGCCATAATTCCGTTAAATTTGCGTATTTTCGATTGTTATATATTTCGTTAGGCTTTAAATGACAGTGGTAGTCAATCACAGGTGTTTTTTTTGCGAATTCGTGATATATCCTGATTGAGAAAGGATTTCTCAGTAGAAAATTTTCTGTTTGGTAAGTTGTTTTCATTATTAAACCACCTTTTATACTTGTATATTACATTAATAAATTTAGTATTTCAATAAAAAAATGAAAATACTCAATAAAATATTTCGTTTTTGTGTTAAAATCATAAAAGAAAGCGATTTTAATCGTTAGAAAATCGACGAGGTGAAGAAAATGAAAAAAATAGGAATTTCGATTTATCCTAGCAAATCAGAAAAAACGAGAGATGTCTTGTATATTACGAAGGCTGCTCGTTTTGGTTTTTCTAGGCTTTTTATTAGTTTATTAGAAATAACTGGAAATCAAGAGCAGATTCTTGCAGATTTTAAAGAGATTATCGCGGTAGCTAAGGAAAATCATTTTGAAGTGATTCTGGATGTTAGCCCCGCCATTTTTAAGCAATTGCAAATTTCTTATTCAGACCTCGCTTTTTTTTATGAATTAGGAGCGGATGGCATTCGATTAGATTTGGGATTTAGCGGTGTGGAAGAGGCAGAAATGACCCATAATCCCTATGACTTATTGATTGAAATTAATATGAGTCATGGGACAAACTATTTGGAAAATATTATTTCTCGCCAACCTAGAACGGGATATTTAATTGGGTCCCATAACTTTTATCCCCACGCTTTCACTGGCTTGGATTACGATTATTTTCTATCTTGCAACGATAAATTCCGCAAGCAAAATATTCCGACTGCTGCTTTTATTAATGCTCCCTCTGGCACGTTTGGGCCTTGGCCGATGGAAGAAGGTATCTGTACGGTAGAAGCCCACCGTCCGTTGTCGATTGAAACACAAGCGGCCCATCTTTTATTTTTGAAATCAATTGATTGTGTGATTATTGGCAATGCCTATGCTTCCGATAAAGAACTAGCAGCTGTTTCTAAAATCTTCCAAATGAGGACAATCCCCATCAGAGTGAAACTAGCAAATAAACTTTCTGAAATTGAAAAAGAGATAGTTTTAAATCATACCCACATCTATAGAGGAGAGGTCACACCTTTTGTTTATCGGACAAAATCAGATGGGCGTAAAAGATATGCAGACCAATCTGTTCAGCCCAATAATACCGATAACATTAGAAAAGGTGACATCCTGATTGATAATGATTTATACTTACAATATAAAGGTGAATTGCAAATTGCAAAAAAAGACCGGTTAGCGGATGAAAAAGTGAATGTGGTTGGCAAAGTTCTGGAAGAGGACTGGCTGCTGCTGGAAACCATGCAACCTTGGACATCTTTTCATTTAGAGGAAGTTTAACGGAGGAGAGGGATTTACTTGCTTAAGCATATTCCTAGAAAAAAAGAAAGCACTCGCGAGTTTATTTATCGTACCTTGAAACAGAGTATCATTGAATTTTATTTTATCCCTGGTGATAAAATAAGTGAGCCGTCCATCGCTTCCGAGCTGAACGTCAGTCGGACACCCGTTCGAGAGGCCCTGATTCTTTTAGAAAATGAGGGGCTAGTCGATATTCGATCGAAGCAGGGGACCTTTGTTTCGAAGATTGACGTGGCGGATATCCGAAACTTAGTTTTCATGAGGAAAACAGTGGAACGGGAAATCATTGCGATTGCCTGTGAAAAAAGAACGGAAGAGTCGCTGGCTTCGTTAAAGGAGGAGCTACAAGCTCAAAAGGTTTTCTTAAAAATTAAAGATGGCCGTGTATCGATGTTCCTATTAGATAATTCTTTTCATCGTATTATTTATGAGATTGATGGGCATGGGGATGCGTGGAAGCTTCTTCAAAAAAACGGTGGCGCACTGAATCGCTTGCGTACATTGGAAGTTCTGGATATTAATTATACGGACCGACGTTACCAAGAAAATGTCGAATTAGCTGAAATAATTGAAAAGCAGCAGCTTGAAAAAATTTCGGCATTTGTTGATCGTCATTTAGATGCCCTTGAAAATACTTTACCAAGGTTGATGGAGGCATATCCAAATTATTTTTCTTAAGGTGGTATTATTAGCTAAGAGGAAAGATTATTCTTAAAATAACCAACAGTGTTAAAAGGATTTAAAATAGCCCGAAAAGATAAAACAAGTCCTCTTGCTTAGTCAGGGGGACTTGTTTAAATAGCGTTATTTTTAACCAACGGGCTAAATAGTTAAAGGATATGCTAATTAGAATCTATCCAATCATTTTCTAGTCATGGTATACTGTTGAGAAAAATAATTATTGGAGGAATCGTTATGAAGGATTATCTTTCAATGCCTTTGCGGGAGAGTGAAAATTTATTTTTGCTAGCACCGGAATTTTCGATGGCAGAGGAATTGTTTCAGCTTGTTGATGCTCAAAAAGCGCATCTCCGCACTTTTTTGGATTTTGTGGAGACTGTTGATGGGCCTGAGAATCAAACGGATTTTCTTAAAATGAAACTGACAGGTACCGCTAATGGAACGGATCGACTGTTTATTATTGCAGAGGGTCAGAAAATTATTGGTACGATCGATTTGCATAAAATTAATAAACTGACTAAGAAAGCGGAAATCGGCTACTGGCTTTCGAATGAATATACCAAACGCAATATCGTCACAGATGCGGTCAAAAAGATTTGTGAATTTAGTTTTGACACGTTAGCTTTAAATAAATTAGTTATTTATGCGGATAAAGAAAATGTTGGTAGCAATTTAGTAGCACAAAAAGCCGGTTTCAGTTTAGTCGGTTGTCATAAAGAAGATATTTTCATGTATGGAGAATTTCGTGATATGAACGAATATGAATTGCTGCGTTCAGAATTTCAAGCATAGGAGTAGTGGAAAATGACAGATTCAGTTTTAGATCGTGGCCCTTTTTTGCATGGAACCAAGGCTGAGCTCGCCTTAGGGGATTTATTAATGCCCCGACATGAATCTAATTATGAGGCTCAGCGCATCTCCAATTATATTTATTTTACAGCGACACTGGAAGCTGCCAAATGGGGAGCAGAGTTAGCTCAAGGTGCTGGCCGAGAACGAATTTATTTAGTGGAGCCACAAGGCGCATTTGAAAATGATCCGAATGTCACTGATAAAAAATTTCCCGGCAATCCAACCCGCTCTTATCGGTCAAAAGAGCCGCTAAAGGTTGTGGCGGAATTGGCGACATGGGAGCGCCATCCTGAAGAAATGATTGCAAAAATGCAAGCAGGCCTCGCCCAATTGAAAGCAGAAGGTCGAGCTGAAATTATTGATTAATAATTTTCCTGTAGTTTTTTCTACAGGAATTTTTTTTGTATTCCGCAACAAAAAAAAATTTTTATTCTTGCAATGTTGTGTGTCACACACCATAATAAATTTATGAGGTGATTCGATGGAAAAATCATTATCGCAATCTTTTATTACAGAAATGCGGCGGGGGAATTTAACTTTGCTAGTGCTAGCATCTTTGTATCAGCCCCATTATGGATATGAATTGTTGGAGATTTTACAGGATGTTGGCGTCGCCATTGAAGCCAACACGCTTTATCCATTACTGCGGAGATTAGAAAAACAGGAATTATTATCTAGCACGTGGGACACAACTGAGAGCCGCCCCCGCAAGTATTATCAGATTAGTTCATTAGGGGAAGAAATTTTTCGGGAATTATTAGTGGAGTCAAAAAAAATGTCGGTCAGTTTACAAAGGATTCAAGGAGAGGATGAGTAAAAATGAATTGGGTTGAAGCGTATATTAATCAAGTCATCGGTTATCTGCCTGATGGGGAACAGGCAGAAGTCAAAAAAGAATTGTACAGCAATATCATGGACATGTTGCCGGATGATGCAACGGAAGAAGAAATCAAATCAGTCTTAATGGAGATGGGCAGTCCCCGTAAATTAGCAGAAAAATATCGGCAGCATCCCCGCTATTTAATCGGGCCCGCTGTCTATGATGATTATCTGCGGACCTTAAAAATAATTATTCCGCTAACGGCAGCAGTCGGCGCAATCATCGGCGGTATCGTCACTTATTTTGAACAAATTATCGAAGGCATGAGCATTGCTATTTTTACTGAGGTGCTTTCAGAGGCCATCGGTTCGGGAATATCTTTAGCGTTGCAAGGTCTAGTTTGGACAACTATTGGTTTTGTTATCTTGGAACGAACAGGTATGTTTAAGCCTAAAAAAGATGACTGGCAAGTTGACAGCTTAATCAAGACGCCGGTTGCAAAAAAAATTCCTTTGGGAGATACCATTGCCGAATTGGTCATTCAAATTGGCATTATCGGCTTTTTGCTATTTGCTAACTTTACCAGCTTCACTTTTATTCAAACAAACACTCGCGTTGTCGTACCTGTTTTTGAACAGAGCTTTGCCGACTTTGCCGTGATGGTCATTATTCTGTGCTGTTTAGTCGAAATGTTTGCGATTGTCTGCAAGCTGCGCTATCGCCGCTGGACACTTCTGGTAACCATCAGCAGCATTATTTCATCAGTAGTCAGCGCCTTAGGTTTCATTTGGATTTGCAGCCAAAAGCTGATTTTTTCAACAGAAATCAGTCAGTTTCTGACAACACAAGATTGGGCGGATGGCGATTTGTTACGTTTCTTTAATGAAAACAGCAACGGCCAAGGCTTGCCAGCACCAATTTTCAGCGGGATTGCCACAATTTGTCTTGTGGCCACTGCGATTTCAATTGGCATCTCTTTGTATCGCTATAACAAGCAGCGTCAGGTTGAAAAGAATTTTTCCTTTGGCGTTGAAGTGTAATTACAATAAGTATCCGCCTGCCTAGATTTTTAGGCAGGCTTTTTTATGACACTTGTCATAGTCAAGTTGTGACAGCCATGACTACTGGGCTGTCTGCAAAAGGTTTAAGCTTGGGTTATTGAAGGGGGCAACACAATGAACACACCAATCTTAACCACTAAAAATATTTGTAAAACTTATCGTCAGCAACAGGTTTTAAATCATATTTCTTTTACCTTACAGGCCGGCGAGATTGTTGCTTTAGTGGGCAACAATGGCGCTGGCAAGTCGACTTTGATTAATATCATCAACCAATTGATTCCTGCGGATGAAGGTCAGGTGACTTTTTTTGACGGTAAAGCCAATCAAAAAGTAAATCGACAACGTGTCGGTGTGATGCTGCAAAAAAATATGCAGCTTGCCCGAGTGACAGTGAAAGAAACGCTAAATTTAGCAAGAAGTTACTATCAAGCGCCGTTACCTTATCAAGAATTGCTGGCAATTGCAGATTTGCAAGGAGACGAGCAACAATTTGTCGCTAAGCTATCCGGCGGTCAAAAACGCCGATTGTCATTTGCCATAGCGCTAGCGGGAAATCCCGATATTTTATTTTTAGATGAACCGACAGCCGGTATGGACAGCGGCAGCCGCCAGAAGCTTTGGCGCTTGATTGAAGAATTAAGACAGCAGGGGAAAACTTTTTTCGTGACTAGTCACTATTTAGAAGAGCTGGAAAACTTTGCTGAGAGAATTTTGATTTTAAAAGAAGCGGAAATAATTTTTAATGGCAGTCTAGAGCAGCTGCGGCGACAGACAGCCGCAGCCGAAATTAGTTTCCATTCGCAGCTGTCGCCTAAAATTTTTCAAAGTCTCCCAGAAGTTTCTGAAATGCACACAACTGGCGCTTTTTACCGGTTGACAACCAATGATGTCAATCAGCTGATGCTGCAGCTGACACCCTACTTATCAGGGATTGAGAATTTGAGCATCCAGCAGAATTCTTTGGAATCTTTATTTACGACGATCAATGAAGGAGGAGCTTTCCATGGCTAATTTTTTCTATCAAGTAGCAATCAATTTCAAACGGATTGTCTTTCGCAATCTGCGTTTCTTTCTCTTTAATTTAGCGCTGCCGATTGGCTTTTATTTATTATTTACCAAGGTGATGACCAGTGGCATGCCTCAAGAAATGCTAACAACTTGGAATGCTGATTATTTAGTCAGCATGGTGCTCTACAGCTCGCTCTTAAGCTCTATCTTAACGGTCTCCAGCACGCTTTTGAATGATCAAGAGGATTCCTTTGATTTATTTATTGAGCTGAGTCCAATTCCCAGATGGCGCTATTATGCTTCCATGATGTTAGTCTTTTGGTCTTTAAATATTTTAGGAGTGGTTGCGCTAGGAATCGTGGGGATTTTAGTGAATCAGGTGGCCCTTTCTCTAACGACGTGGTTGATTTTACTGATTGCCGTGCCGCTGACCGCCATTCCCTTAATTTTTTTAGGAATTATGATATCATTAATGGGAACGAGCAATGTGGTCAATTTATTAAGCAATTTAATCGTTTTTCCGATGGCAATTGCCAGCGGACTTTGGTGGCCCCTTTCCATAATGCCAGACTGGCTAAAGACGATTGGTGAAAAATTGCCGACTTATTTCAGTAGCCAATTAATTAGCGGCTTTATCCATCAAGAGCCTTTTGTATGGAGCAATCTCTGGGGTCTTTTGGTTTGGAGTGTGATTGGTCTGGCGGGAATTGGCGTCACATTATATTATCGAAAAGCCAAGGAGCTGCAAACAATATGAAAAAATTTTTCCAAAAGCATATTTTATTTCCACAGCGCTTTGGTTTGATGCCTTATTTTATCCTGACATTTTTAATTCCAACTGTTATTCAGCTACTACCACTTGACCAGCCGGCTAAGTGGTTTTTGGCAATCCTGCTGCTGGTCTTTTTAAAAGCCTATCGGGATGGCTACGAGGTGACAGAAAAATTAAATATTGCGATTCGTCTGCAGCTAACCATTGCACTGATTTTTGGAATTTTTCTGAGTAATGGCTATTTGTTTGTCTTCACTGCTTGGGAAATCGGCTCGCTGCCGATTCAAAAGAGTAGGTACTATCAATTTTTAAAAGAATACTACCTGGCTTGTGCCATCAGTTTGCTGCTAGGATTTTGGTATTTAAATGAGGTTAATAACGCAGCGCTGTATAATATTCTCATTGCCCTGTTGTTTGCTATCAGTTCGCCGATTATTGCCCGCTCGGTGAATGAAAGCAATCGTAAAAATTATCGCCTGCATCAAACCAATCAGCGCTTAGAGGCGATTATTCGCCAAGGAGAAAGAGAACGGATTGCCCGGGATTTACATGACAATCTCGGACAGGTCTTTTCGATTATTACGATGAAAAGTGAAGTCGCCTTAAAGTTACTAGAAAAAAAGCCAGAGCTAGTGGCTCAGGAATTACAGGAGATTGCTGCTACCTCCCGCAACAATCTGACAATGGTCCGCACCATTGTGGAAAATTTACAGGAGCGCAGTATTGCCAAAACCTTAATCGAAGAAGAAAAAAATTTGCAGGTGACAGAAACAACCCTTTTCACGAAGAGAGAGGAACTGGCAGAAAATTGGCCGCTACCTGTGCAGGATGTCTTCTCAGCAATTATTAAAGAAGCCATCACCAATATTATTCGCCATAGTCAAGCCAGTTTTGCCGAAATAACTTTTAACGAAAGTCAAAGGGAATACCAGCTGCAGATTACTGACAATGGTGTTGGCTTTAAAACAGCACGGGCAGGAGCCTTTGGTTTGCAGGGGATGACCAATCGTGTGGAAGCAGCTGGGGGTGAGCTTCAGATTGACAGTGAGACTAGTCAAGGTACCCAGCTGATACTCAGCTTACCGAAGCTATCCGAAGTGGCTGCTGATGGGAAAATCAAAAAAGACAATCAAGATGTTTCGAGTTAGATCCTGCGTAAAAATTTTTCAAGATAAATTTTTCAGATAAACTGCAGCTATTTTTGTAGGCAATCAGGATTTGGAGGGAAATCAATGACAACCATATATCTAGCGGAAGACCAAGAAATGCTCAATACCGCTTTAAAAACTATTTTAAACTTAGAAGACAATTTTGAAGTTATCGGCAGCAGCCTGACGGGAGCGGCTGCCCTACAGGAAATTTTGCAATTAGCACCCGATGTCGCCATTCTTGATATTGAAATGCCTGACATGACTGGTCTAGAGATTGCCGCCCAATTAAGAATCCTCAAACGCCCAGTCAAGATTGTCATTTTAACAACATTTGCCAAAGAAAGTTATTTTCAACAGGCCTTATCTAGTGAGGTTAATGCCTATTTATTGAAGGACAGCCCCAGTGAGGTTTTAATTCAAAGTGTCAATCGAGTGTTAGCAGGCGACACTATTTTTTCTCCGGAGCTAGTCAGAAGTGTCCTTAAAGCCGAAAAAAATCCTCTCACCAAAAGAGAAATGGAGATTCTAAAAGTTATCCAAACAGGAGCCAATACCGCCCAAATTGCCCAGCAAGTCTTTCTATCAGAAGGCACAGTTCGCAATTATATTTCCTCCATCCTCAGTAAAACTGCAACTAAATCGCGAATTGAAGCCATTAATGTGGCGATGGCGAATGGTTGGTTGGGGTAGGGGGATAAAAAACCTCCACATAGCAGTAATCACTACCATGCAGAGGTTGCATCATTTAATTTTCCCGAGTCAAAATAGTTTTGGTAATCGTTTCTAGATTTTCCCGAGTATTGTATTGGTTGGCGGGCAATTTTTTTATCTTGGCGATTGCTTGATTGGTGTATTGCTCAGCATACACCTGCGCGCCGGCAACACCATCATATTGCTGCACCAATTGGAAAATTTCTTGGGCATCTTGGTCGGTCATCTCCGCTTTTTTATTTAAAAGCGGCTTGAAGGCTGCCGGATTTTTTTCAAAGGCAATCAACAGGGGTAAAGAATAAACCCCTTGGCGCACATCTTCTAAGACGGGCTTGCCGATGTCTGTAGCCGATTGACTATAATCTAAAATGTCGTCAATAATTTGGAAGGCCATGCCGATGGCTAAACCGATTTCTCCGCTTTTTTTAGCAAAGGTTTCTTTATTGCCGCTTTCGTAGGCTCCGACAAAGCAGCTCAGTTGAAAGAGTTCAGCGGTTTTTCCAGAGATGTTTTCTAAATACTGCTCAACACCTATTTCATAGTGATAGCGGCTGTCCATCTGACCTAATTCACCGCCGAGGATTTTTTCCATGCTGCGGGAATTGAGTTGCAGGCTCCGCAGAGAACCGGCGTAATCGGATAATAATTTAAAACAGAGGACAAATAAATAATCGCCGGCGTAAACGGCCACTTCGTTACCAAAGCTAGCGTTGATTGCTGTGACACCACGGCGCATGCTAGAACGGTCAACGATATCATCGTGAATTAAAGTGGCAGTATGGAGCATTTCAATTGAGGCGGCCAAAGCGGTGGCTTTTTTTTGATCTCGTTCTGGACCAAACTGGGAAAACAATAGCTGATAAGCAGGGCGCAGCATCTTGCCGCCAGAGTGAATCATTGCCAAAATCGCATCTTCAACCGGTTTATTTTTTAAATTTACCGAGCTTTCCATCAATTTTGATGTCATTTTTAGTTCTTTGGCCAGTTCGGGATAGGTCTGCCACATGCTGTGAAGTTTCATAAGGTTACTCCTTGTTTGATACGTAATAATTTTTGGACCTTCAGTCCGGTTGCTACAAAATTCTCCCGTGGGAAAGTCAGGCTGGCTAAAAGTTTTCATAAAAAGAAAATTCAGTGTGCAAGTGGTCAGTTTAGTCACTATCGAAAAAAACTAATTCCAGACTTGCTTAGTCCTGCGTTCCTGCTCTTTTTGGAATTGGCGAATCGTGCGAACGTGCCGCAATAGATAATTGGCGGCAATGCCAATCGCAATACCCGAGAGAATTCCTAAAAAAGATAAAATTGGCAGGTACATCATCACCGGCCACGACTGGGCAATAAAGGAGGCGGTGACTAATTGGCCGACATTATGGAGAAAACCGCCGGTAGCACTGATACCGATAATGCTGACGCGTTTAGGTCCTAATGATTTCATCAACAGCATTCCAAAATAGCTGAGGATGGCACCACTCATGCTGTAAAGAAAGGTAGAAAGAGTTCCGCCTAGCAGCGTGGTTAAAATTAAGCGCATGCAGACTAAAGTGAAGCTGTCTCGTTTGCGTAAAGTAAAAATCGAAATAATCGTAATTAAGTTAGCCAGTCCCAATTTAGCACCGGGGGCAAAGGCAAAGGGATAGGGAATCATGTTTTCAATCAGGCCAATCACAACGCCTTGTGCAACTAAGAGGGAGATATAGATTGTTTTTTGCAGTTTATTCATAATCAGGCGCTAGTAAATCAAAGCACCGTCTTCACTCCCATCTGATGCTTGAATTTCTAAAACTAAACGATGGGGCAGACAGACGACTGACTGACCGGCTTTGGAAATCCAGCCTTGGCGGACACAAATCTGATCGCCACAATTCGCCTCAGAAATCCGCACCCGTTCGCCATCAATTTCGATAATATTATAATCGCCGTCTTCATCTTCGTAAGTATATGTATAAGAGGCTTGATCAGCGGTCAAGTCAAAGCTGCGAATCTCGACGCCATCGACTTTTAAGACAGCTTGGTAATTGACAGCATCTGCCTGTTGGGCTAATTGATTTTGCTGATAGCCAAAAATGACAATCGGTGTAAAAGATAATAAAAACAAGAAGAAAATAATAATCAGGTCCCAAGGTTTGAGGAAACTTTTGCGGGCGAATTCTTTAAATTTCAAAATACCACCCCTTCTAATTTGTCAGGCTTCATTTTAACATAACCCTAAAAGAAAGTCCTAGGAAACGATAAGCTTCCCAGGACTTTTTCATTATTTTTTTGAGTGGTGCTTAGGACTCGCCATAGCGGGCTTTTTCACTACCGTACCACCATTTTCCAAGGGTTCGTTGCAACCATGGGATTACCCAACGGTCTAACCCAACCGCACGACCTGAACCGTTCATCAAGGCAAAGGCAACTGGAATGAACCAGATGTTTACCCAATAGAACATCCCTGACAGACAGAAGGTGATAACTAAAACAATCGTTGTGGCATTAGCCAACCAAGTGAACAAACCAGCAATTAAAGCAAGAGCTAGTGCAATTTCAAAGAAGACCATGAATTTTTGGAAGAACATTGCCACATCATAGTTAGGCATCATCCAACCCATCAAGTTGTTAAACCAGTTAGGTGCTGAATCGAAAACAGCCATTGGTTCTTCGCCATAAGCGTAGCTCAAACCAAAATGTGGAACGCTGGCAACAACATCAGTTGCTGTGCTAGCAGCGCCAGAAGCGGCAGTTGCGACATCGGCAGCACCAGAGGCAGCCGTTGCAGCATCAGCAGCACCAGAAGCGGCTGATGTTACTTCTGCACCAGGAACTGGATAGCTCCAAGCCCAAGGGAAGACACTTGAACCGGTGAACCAAGAACCTTCGCCAAACCAAGTGCTTGGTTTGAAGTAAGAGCCGTCACCGACAACTTTTTTCATAGATTCCACTAACCAAACAAATCCGTAGAAGACCCGTAAAGGTACACTCCATAAAACATTACCATAGCGAGATGAATGTCCGCGGGTGACATTGCGGTCATCTTTAATATGGAAGAATTCATGCATGATGTATTGGAACATCAAATAGCCTGAACGAATATCAAAGAAGTATTTCAAATTGACGATGTGTTTCATGACGATTGCCATAAAGCCGCTTAGGTGAATCATGTTAAAGAGGTTGGCAACCCCCCATTTAGAACCGATGGAAACCATGAAGCCTTGATAGTTTCCTTTGAATTTATGTTTTTCGCCGCCTTTAATATCAGCAACGATGCTGGCTGCTGCAGTGTGACCTGTTTGTTCAGCTGCCTGCACGATTTGTGGTGTTGGTGTGTTTGGAAATTCTTCGTAGAATACTTGGTCACCGATGATGTAGATATTTTTATCTTCATAACCTTTAGCTTGCATGTATTCATTGGCAACTAAACGTTGGCCACGAGCTGCTTCTAAACCAAAGTCAGCGGCATCAGAAGTTGCTTTTACACCGGCTGTCCAGATTAATGTATGAGTTGGCATTTCAGTGCCATCTTTTAATTTGATATGGTCAGCAGATACTTCAACGATTGGTGAATTTTTCAAGACTTGAACGTTTTTCTTTTCTAAGTAACGTTCTGCTTTGGCTGCATCGTTTCTAGTCAACATGTTTAAGATAGTTGGCATTGCTTCGACAACTGCTAAGCTGATTTCTGAAGGGTCAAGCTTGTAATCCTTTGCTAAACGTTCTTTCCAGTCGATTAATTCCCCAACCATTTCAATCCCAGTAAAGCCAGAACCACAGACCACAAAGGTTAACATTGCTTTGCGTAATTCTGCATCAGGTTCGATGGCCGCTTTAGCAACAATTGTTTCGATGTGTTCGCGAATCTTTAGTGAGTCCTCAAAAGACCATAAAGTAAAGCCGTGTTCTTTAACACCGGGTGTCCCAAAATCATTTGGTTCCCCACCCATACCTAAGATCAAGTGATCAAAAGCATAAGAGCCTTCTTTAGTTGTAACGACTTTATTCTCTTTGTCAATTCCAGTAACGGTATCTGTTACCAGTTGAACATTTTTCTTGCGAGAGAATAAATGTTGTAAGTCATACTGGATAGCGGAAGGTTCCACCCGGCCACCAGCCACTTCGTGTAGTTCTGTCATCATAGTGTGATACGAATGACGATCGATTAAAGTAATATCGACATCGTTCTTTTTAAGTTTCTTAGCTAAAAATTTCGTAGCTGAAACTCCAGCATAACCCGCACCGACAACGACAATTTTTTGATTTGCCATTGAAATCGCTCCTTAGTATAAAAAATAAATTAGATAATAAATACACAAACAACTCTCATTATAGAGAGGTTTAGGTGATTTGTCTAACCTCTTTTACCGTTTTAATTATTTTTTTTGGTAATTCTCATAAAATAGCCATTGTCATTTTCTGAGAAAGCGTTAACCTTATTTTTTGCTGTTTCTGCTAAAAGCGGCAACCATTTTTCGAATTCTGTTGAAAGAAGATTTCACAGAGTTTTGCTAGCTATTCCAAGGGAGAAATGCTGGTTTATCAACCAGAGAACTGAAGATTTTGAAAAAGCAATCAATAAATGTGAATTATTGGATTTGTGTAATTTCTTTATGAGAATACAATGAAAACGATTGACTTCTTTTCTGATATCACTACAATGTATATTGTATCACAATGTTATTTTTGTTAATTAGAGAAATAATTTTGAAGAAAGATAAGGTGGTAGAAAGATGAAAGTAAGCAAGTTTGTAACAGGGGTAGCAGTATTAGCATTTTCAACATTAATCTTAGGAGCGTGTGGCTCAGATGATAGTTCGACTAGCAGCAGCAGTTCTAGCGCAACAACTGAAAGCAGCACAACAGCTTCAAGTGCTACAACAGAAAGTAGCGCAACAATTGTTGCCGGCGCAGCGTTAGAAGATGGTACTTACAATTTAGAAGAACAAAATTATTCAAACGGCTACCGCACTGTTTTCTCTATTACAGTTGTGGATGGCAAAATTACTGAGTCAAACTATGATAACGTCAATGAAGCTGGCGAATCAAAAGCTGATGATACTGAATACAATGAACAAATGAAAGAAGCAGCTGGTTCAGATCCATCTGAATTTATTCCAGCATTAAACGAATCTTTAGTAGCCACTCAAAGTGCTAGTGATGTTGAAGTCGTAACTGGTGCAACACATTCAAGTGAAAGCTTCCAAAACTACGCACAACAATTGATTCAAGCAGCACAAGCTGGCAATACTGAAACAATCGAAATTAACAATGGCGCTGAATTAACAGATGGCACCTATGAATTAGAAGAATTAAACTATTACAATGGTTACCGCACAGTATTCTCAATTACTGTAGCAGGTGGCGTTGTGACTGAATCAAATTATGACAACATCAACGAAGCTGGCGAATCAAAAGCTAACGACGAAGATTACAACACGCAAATGAAAGAAATTTCTGGTACTGATCCATCAGAATTCATTCCTGCATTGAATGAAGCTTTAGTAGCTGCCATGGCTGAAGAAGACGGCACTGCTGCTGATGTTGATGTAGTAACTGGAGCAACTCACAGCACTCATAGCTTCATCATGTATGCTGAACAATTAATCAATGCCGCTGAAAAAGGCGACACTACTAAGATTGAAATTGACAACATTGTCACTGAATAATCTTTAGTTTCTTATTTTGAAACCTATGAGGCGAAAATCACTTTTGATTTTCGCCTTTCTTTTATGCCGTTTTTTTAGTTTCTTTCTATAAATACTAAGAAGGAATCCGCTGTGTTTAACGCTAGCTAGACAACGTTGAAAAACAATTGTCGAAAAGCGAAATCCTTCTAAAAAAATTTTCATGGAATTATTATTTTTAGTGACAAATGACACAGAGAGGTATATAAAAGACTAAGAAACTTTTTTCTGACCGAGTATTCGGTCTGTTAGGATAGAGAGGGCAAGTAAAATGCAGAAAATTTTCAAACAGAAGTGGCTTTTAGCGATTTTATTATTGGGCGTAGTCGGTGTCGTTGGTGCCTGCAGCTCAGATAGCAGCACCCAAGAGAGCAGCAGTACGACTAGCTCCAATACCATTAATTCTGATCCTTATTCAGATGAGCAGTTTCTTTTAGGAACCTACGTGCAAATCCGAATTTACGATGACGGCAAAGAAGCTGTTTTAGACCAAGCTTTTGCACGAGTGAGAGAGCTGGGAGACGAAATCACGATTAACGAAGAAGGCTCTGAGGTGGATGAAATCAATGCCAATGCTGGCATTCAACCGGTGGTGGTTTCAGAAGACGTTTATTCCCTGATTAAAAAAGCCTATGAGTATAGCGAAGATTCTGAAGGCGGTTTTGATTTAGCAATTGGCGCCATCACACAGCTGTGGCGCATTGGTTTTGACGATGCCCGCAAGCCTTCGCAAGAAGAAATTGATGCGGCGGTACCATTGGTGGATTATACGAAAGTCATCCTAAATGACGAGGATCATTCTGTTTATTTAGAAGAACCGGGAATGATTATTGACTTAGGGGCCATTGCTAAAGGTTACATTACTGATGAAGTTGTCAAAGTATTAAAAGACAATGGCGTAACAACGGCCATCGTCGATTTAGGTGGGAATGTTTATGTTCTTGGTCATAGTCCTAGAGGAGAAGATCAACCTTGGACTGTGGGAATTCAAGATCCCAATCAATCCCGTGGCACTGTCTTAGGCACGATTCCAGAAACGGATAAGTCATTGGTGACATCTGGAATTTATGAACGCTATTTAGAAGTAGATGGCGTGACCTATTCCCATTTATTTGATAAAGATACCGGCTATCCCTTTGACAATGATATTGCTGGAGTGACAATCGTTACTGACAATTCCATCGATGGAGATGGTCTGTCGACAGCAGTCTTTTCAATGGGAGTTAAAGATGGCTTGGACTATGTGGAAGGCTTAGGCGATGGGACAAGCGCAATCTTTGTTACGAAGGAAGATAAAGTCTATGTTACTTCAGATATTGAAGACCAATTTGTTCTATCTGAGGATTCTGGTTATGTGATGGGTGATCGCAGCGAGCTGGAATAATTTTATAAAAGAGGAGTACCTGTATGAGTGTGTCGGTTTTTTTAGAGGTTGTTGAGATTCGCACAAAAGTAGCCAGTATTTTTCCGTTTTTAGCGGGAGTCTTCTTTTCCTTAAGCTACTTTGGGCAAGTCAATTGGTTGAACACGATTATTTTCTTTATCGGCATGATTGTCTTTGATATGATGACGACTGCCATCAATAATTATATGGACTTTCAAAAAGCCCATTCCCAGCAATATAAATTTGAACAAAATGTGATTGGCAGAGAGCAGGTCAATCCAAAATTAGTTCGCAATATGATTTTAGGCATGCTGGCCTTTGCTGCGGTCATTGGTTGTTATTTGGCTTGGCAAACTGGCTGGCTGCTATTGGCTCTTGGTGGTGTGTGTTGTTTTATCGGGATTTTTTATACCTATGGACCGATTCCCTTATCGAGAATGCCGTTAGGTGAAATCTTCAGCGGCGTAACGATGGGCTTAGGCATTTTTTCGATGGTGGTTTATATCAACACCTATACCCTTCAGTCATTTTTCTTGGCGGTGGATTTACAAGCGGGGACGTTTGCTTTGACGGGAAATATCTGGTCGGTTGTTGCGCTAGCGTGGGCATCATTGCCGATGATTTTCACCATCGCTAATATTATGCTGGCAAATAATTTACGGGATTTAGATACGGATATTGAAAATCACCGCTACACTTTGGTCTACTACATTGGTCGGCCGGTGGGGAAAGTTTTATTTCAAGCTTTAATGTATAGCTGTTACCTAGTAGTTTTACTTGGCTTGCCCTTCAAAGTTTTTTCTTGGCCGATGCTGGTGGTCTTTTTGACCCTGCCGATTATTTATAAAAATCTGCAGGAATACAAAGAAATTCTACCCCAGCCCCGCAGCTTTGGCTACGCAATTAAAAATATGGTGCTCTTTAATAGCAGCTATGTTATCGGACTAGCACTGACAGCTTTATGGAACTGGTTTAATTAATCGAATACTCAATTAAAAGATACAATTCATTTTCAGCGACTTCCCTTGTCAGAAGAAGGAAATGGATTGTATCTTTTTTTGTTTTGATGGCATACTATATTTGTAATTACAAGAAAAAAGGTGATCACATGCTGCAGCTACGTGAAAAAAAACTTGTACAACTTTTAATGGCTAACCAAACCAAGCAGACGTCGGAAACTTTAGCTGATGCTTTGGCGGTCAGCTCAAAAACAATTAAAAATGATGTCAAACGAATCAACCAAGAATTTGCCGATAAGCCCTATCAGATTGTCAGTCAAAAGGGCAAAGGCATCTGGCTGGAATTTGCTGAAGACGAGCGCAATGAATTGCAATTACTGACGGCTTTTCAACAGGAAAATTCTCCTGAAGAAACGGAATTGCGTCGCTTTGAAATTCTACACCTGCTGTTAGATCAACAAAATTATCTGTCAGTTGGCGCTATTTCAGAAGCAGTCTTTGCCAGCAGCAGCACTATTTTGCGGGACTTAGATTCTTTAGCAGACTATCTGCGGGAATTCAATCTGGAAATTGAGCGGGCTCCAAGAAAAGGCATCCGCCTGTTAGGGAGTGAGATTGCTCTGCGGATTATTAAAGCGGAATTACTAAAGCAGGAGACTAGCGTGGAGGCAGCGTTATTGGATTTTGTCGAAATTCAAAAGACCTTCCCTGAAATTTCGTTGGCGGCGATTAAAGCCATCTTGTTTGATTTTCAACAGGAGCAGGCCTTCAAACTTTCAGATGTAGCCTTAAAGGGTTTGATTATCCATATTGCCATCTCACTGCAACGTCTACAAAATAATCAGTTTATTGAGATGACAGCGGATGAGTTAGCGGTACTAACTGCTAAAAAGGAGTGGCAGCTAGCTAGTCAGCTTTATCAAAAGCTGGCGGAGCATTTTGATTTAGCCTTTGAAAAATCCGAAGTCGGCTATTTAACCATTCACCTTTTAGGCGCCAATTTAGCAAATCAAACTTACCAAGAAACTGAGCTCTCAGGTTATCAACAAATTGATCAAGAACTTTTAAGTAAGCTGATTGTTTGGACAACAGCAATTGATAACACATTTCAAACACAATTGGCGCAAGATCAGCAATTTCTGACAGCCTTTTTACTTCATTTGAAACCATTGTTAAACCGCTTGAGCTATGGCATCAACATTAAAAATCCTTGGAGCCGAGAATTGAAACAGAAATATCCGCGGGCCTATGAGATTGGGGTCGCCTATGCAGAGCTGATTTATCAGGAGACCAACTTATTATTAAATGAAGACGAAATTTGCTATCTCGTCTTGCATATTGAAACGGCCTTAGATCGACAACAGCAAGCTGTCAACAATTCTGTAACCGCTATTATCGTTTGTGCTACCGGGATGGGGACCAGCTACTTTTTAAAAACAAAATTGCAACAGGCTTTTCCTGAACTGGAAATTATTGGAATCTCCTCAGCGATGGATCAAAGCTTGCCTCAGACTACAGCTGACTTAATTATCAGCACCGTGCCAATACAAGTGCCACAAAAAAAGGTAGTCTATGTATCACCGGTACTGAATGCTACTGAAACGGCTGGTTTGCAACAGCAAATTCAACAAGTTGGGCAAAAAGAATCGAGTCTGACAAGTTTACTGACAGAAGATTTAATAAATCTTCATGTAGAGCTAGATTCTGTTGAGAAAATTATCCAATTCGGCGCGGCTTCACTAGCAAAAGCTGGCTATGTCACTGCCGATTTTGCAAAATCAGCTTTACAGCGGGAGAAATTATCAGCCACCGCCATCGGCAATCTGGTGGCAATTCCCCATGCTTATCAAGGGAATGTCCAACAACAAGGTATCGCTGTTTTACAATTAGCTAAACCAATTGATTGGTCAGGAGAACAGGTGCAATTAGTTTTTCTGCTGGCAATTGACAGTCAAATTCAACAGCAGTTTGCCAGTATTTTTGAAGAATTAGCCCTGTTTACGCAAGATCTACATAAGGTCAAGCAAGTAATTCAGGCACCAACAAAGAAAGAAGTCAGACATCTTTTACTGACATGATAGGAAGTGAAAAAATGAAATTAAGTGAATCAATTAATCAAAATTTGATTGAGTTTAAATTAGAGGCCAACGAAAAAAATGAAGTCATTGACCAAGTAATTCAACTGTTGGCAGAGAATCAAGTCTTAACCGATCCAGAGCAATACCGTCAAGACGTCTTGGCTCGAGAATCACAAAGTACCACTGGGATTGGCATGGGTATCGCCATACCCCATGCTAAAAGTAGCGGTGTGAAAGAAACCAGTTTTACTTTGGTGAGGTTAGCCCGTGAAGTCGAATGGCAGTCCTTAGATGAAAAGCCAGTCAATTATGTAATCATGCTGGCGGTGCCGGATTCTGCTAAACAAGAGTTTTTGAAATTATTATCGCAATTATCGACTCTGCTGATGGAGGATGACTTTAGAGAAGGCTTGCAGCAGGCAGAAAGCGTCAAAGAAATTATTGAGTTATTTAAAACCGAGGAGGAAAAATTATGTTTATCATAGCGATTACAAGTTGTCCCGTAGGAATTGCCCACACGTATATGGCGGCAGCCAATTTAAAAAAAGCTGCGGCAAAAAAAGGCGTTGAAATTAAAGTGGAAACGCAAGGTGCCCAAGGTCCAGAAAATCAAATTACAGATGCCGATATTCAACGGGCCAATGGCATGATTATCGCGTCAGATATTACGATTAGAAATGTTGAGCGTTTTGAAGACGTTCCAACGCTGGAATGTGGGGTGCAGGAAGCCGTTAAAGACGCGGATGGATTAATTGAAGAATTAATGGAGGCGATTGCATAATGGCGAAAATCGAGCGGAAGAAAAAAGTCAAAAAGTTAACCATTAAAGACCAGATTAAAGCTTCTTTTATGACCGGTGTTTCTTACATGATTCCAGTAATTGTTGCCGGCGGAATTATTCAAGCGATTGGTAAAGCGCTTGGAGGCTACGATATTGCCACCAATCCAGATATGGTGGGTACATTTGCTTATTTAATCAACCAAATTGGGGTTTCGGCCTTTGTTTTTGCCACGCCGGTTTTATGTGCGGGGATTGCCTACACAATTGGCGACCGTCCAGCAATTGCCCCAGCGTTAGCAATTGGTTTATTATCCAATGAAATTAATGCTGGCTTTATCGGTGGCTTACTCGGTGGTTTCTTAGTCGGCTATTTAGTGAAGTGGATTAAAACTTGGAAGGTGCCTTCTTGGTTGAACGGCATGATTCCGATTTTAGTAATTCCCGTTTTAGCAACGCTAGCAGTCGGCTGTGCGTTTCAATTTTTATTAGGCGAACCGATTGCCTGGATTACCAACACGATTGAATCCTTCTTAAATTCTTTACAAGGTGGCTCACGGTTTGTTTTCGGAGCAGTTTTAGGCGGCTTCTGGGGTGTCGATTTCGGCGGACCGATTACCAAAATTGCTTCTTCCTTTGCGACAGCCCTCAATGCTCAGGGAAATTTTGCCTCAACTGCAGCAAAAATGGCAGCGGGTATGACACCGCCATTAGGAATGGCTTTAGCTGTCTTGTTTAGAAAACGCAAATTTACCCGTGGTGATATTGAAAACGCCAAAGCCGCAGTACCTTTATCTTTTTGCTATATCACTGAAGCAGCTATTCCTTTTGCGCTGCAAGATCCGATTCGTGTTTTATGTGCGACGATTCCCGGGGCAGCCTTAGCTGGCGGTCTAGGCATGGTCTTTGGAACCGAATCACCAGCAGTCCACGGGGGTGTGTTCGTGATTCCGATGATGACGAATCCATTAGGTTTTGTCGGGGCGTGGCTGATTGGTTCGCTGGCAACGGCGCTGATTTATTCCACCATAAAAAAACCATTATCAGTTGAAGAAATTCAAATTGAAGAAACAGCGGCTGATGAAGGCATGTTGATTTCAACTAAAAATCGTTTGTGGGATCGTTTCTTGAAAAAAACCGCAAAAGAAAATGAAGTCTAGGTGGTCCTATGAAAAAAATTCGTTATGGCATTGTCAGCACCGCTACGATTGTCACTCGTTTTGTCGAAGGCATCAATCAAAGTGAAGCCGGCGAAGTAATCGCAATTGCCGGTCGGGATTTAATGAAAGCCAAAGCACTGGCTGATGAATTAGCAATTCCTCATCATTACGGCAGCTATCAAGAGCTGTACCAAGATGAGCAAGTCGATTTGGTTTATATCGCCAATTACAATGGTGGGCATTATCAATGTATCAAAGCCGCTTTAGAACAAAATAAACCTGTCCTGTGTGAAAAACCAATGTGTTTAACAAAAGCTCAATCGGAAGAAGTCTTTCAGTTAGCTGCCAGCAAAAATCTCTTTTTAATGGAGGCGCAAAAAGCCGTTTTTCTGCCGGCTCAGGTTCAAGCCCGACAGTTGATACAAGCCGGGGCATTAGGAGAAATCCGGTGGGTCAATATTATCAGCAGTCACACGGGAGCCAAGCGGGGAGAATGGTTTAAAGAAGTTCAAAAGGGCGGCGGCATTCTCAGAGGTGCCGGTACTTATGCGTTGGAATTTTTATTGACAGCCTTTGATGGACCCTTGGAAAATTATACCGGCAACTGTAGTATGCAGCCGCCGATTTCTGATGATAGCTGGGTGATTAATTTGGCTTTACCTAAGCAAATCTTAGCCAGCTTACTCATCACCAAAGATATTCACGACCAAAGCCGCATCGAAGTTTATGGTACAAAAGGGAAAATTACGATTCCTAATTTTTGGAAGACTAATCGTTTGATTAGTGAGATTGCTGGTGAGACAAAAGAATATGTGTTTGAGATACAATCAGAATTTGTTTATGAAATCAATCATGTCAATCAATGTCTGCAGGCCGGCCAGCTGACTAGTCCGCTGATGACACCAGAGGTCACAATAGCCGCAATTCAAGTGATTGATGATTTATATCGCAGAGTGGGAGTTGACGTATGAAAAATCAAATTGGCGTTGTCGGGATGGCAGTGATGGGAAAAAATCTCGCCTTAAATATTGAAAGCCGGGGCTACTCGGTTGCTGTTTATAATCGCAGCCGGGAAAAAACCGATACAGTTATTGCTGAAAACCCAACCAAAAAACTACATCCTTGCTATTCAGTAGCCGATTTTACGGCTTCATTAGAAAAGCCGCGGCAAATTATTTTGATGGTCCAAGCTGGCGCTGGAACGGATGCGACAATTCAAGCGTTATTGCCGCATTTAGAAGCCGGCGATATCTTAATTGATGGCGGCAATACTTTTTTTAAAGATACCATTCGTCGCAATCAAGAATTGGCCGATTCCAGAATTAATTTTATTGGAACCGGCGTCTCTGGTGGTGAAAAGGGCGCACTGTTAGGTCCTTCGATTATGCCGGGAGGTCAGAAAGCCGCCTATGATTTGGTGGCGCCCATCTTAGAAGAAATCTCAGCCAAGGCAGAAGATGGCACACCTTGCGTCACCTATATCGGTCCAGACGGTGCCGGTCATTATGTCAAAATGGTTCATAATGGAATTGAATATGGCGATATGCAGCTGATTGCTGAAGCCTATGATTTAATGCAAAATATTTTAGGGCTTTCAGTGGAGCAGATGGCTGAAATTTTCAAAGAGTGGAACCAAGGCGAACTGGACAGCTATCTGATTGAAATTACTGCCGATATTTTAACCCGAAAGGATGATTTAGGAACGGGGCGGCCGCTTGTAGATGTAATTCTTGATGCGGCCGGTAATAAAGGGACAGGTAAGTGGACTAGCCAAGATGCACTGGATTTAGGTGTTCCGCTGTCCTTGATTACGGAATCTGTTTTCGCCCGCTATATTTCTGCTTATAAAGAAGAGCGAGTAGCGGCTAGTCAAAGATTGCCAAAACCAGCGGACTATCAGTTTGACGGAGAACAATCTGAATTGTTAGAAAAAATCCGGCAGGCTTTATACTTTAGTAAAATTATGAGCTATGCTCAAGGCTTTGCTCAATTGAGAATGGCCTCAGATGAATATGAATGGGAACTACCCTTCGGCGAGATTGCCAAAATTTGGCGGGCTGGTTGTATTATTCGAGCCCAATTTTTACAAAGAATTACTGATGCCTATGACAAAGACCCTCAGTTGAAAAATCTTTTATTAGATGATTATTTTGTCGAGATTAGCGCCAAATATCAACAGGCAGTTCGGGATGTTGTCGGCATTGCTTTGCAGGCAGGTGTGCCAGCACCGACTTTTTCAGCAGCGATTGCCTACTTTGATTCTTACCGAGCTGAACGTTTACCCGCCAATTTAATCCAAGCACAACGGGATTACTTTGGCGCCCATACCTATCAAAGAACCGATCGAGAGGGCACCTTTCATTACGATTGGTATCAATAAGAATCAAGTTTCCCTACGCCATGAAGAATTTTCTTCATGGTTTTTTTGATTGCTCAGCTCAAGAATCAATTTCTCAAAAACTGTTCACTTCTAATCGGCTTTTGGTGACATCGTGTCACAATCGGCCTATACTCGTCATCAGTGAGAAGGAAGTCCTTCAATAATTTAAAAAGGGGAAATAAAAAATGGATACAAAATTAGTATTTGCGATTATCACAATTAGTCTGGCCTTGGTCTTTTATACAATCGGGGTCTTTTCAGAAAGACGGTCTGGAGTCTTACAACCAAAACATTTGCTTTTCTTTGGTTTAGGATTAGTCTTTGATACAACAGGAACCACGATAATGTCCTCGATTGCCAATGCAGAAGCTGCAACTAGCGGATTGTCTTTGCATCAGGTGACCGGTGTGATTGCAATCTTACTGATGGCCTTTCATTTTATCTGGGCAATTTATGTCTTAGTTAAAGGGAACGCCAAAGCAAAACAAACATTCCACAAATTCAGCTTAGTTGTCTGGCTCTTTTGGTTAATTCCTTACGTAGCCGGCATCGTTATCGGCATGGGACATTAAGAAAGAAGGCGCAGTCAAGTGACACAAAAAGCAAAAACCAGCACATTCGCATTAATTATTTTTATTGTCGGAGTTTTTATGTCAGCTCTGGACAACGGAATCATTTCCAGTGCATTAACAACTATTACGTATTCATTTAATATCAGCGAAGTTCAAGGGACTTGGGGAATTACCCTGTACACCTTAGGTATGGCTGTCTCAACGCCGATCATCGGTAAATTAGCCGATAAATTCGGCCGCAGAAAACTATTTCTCATTGAAGTCAGTGTCTTTGCGCTAGGTTCTTTATTAGTCGCTTTAAGTCCCTCCTTTGTCTTTTTCTTAGCAGCACGGGTCTTGCAATCTCTTGGCGGCGGCGGTTTATTTATTATCGCCTCCAGCCATATCTTATCGACTTATCCTAAAGAAAAACAAGGTGCTCTGCTAGGAGCATTAGGTGCAATCAACGGGATTGCCTCAGTTGTCGGCCCAAATCTCGGCAGTTTAATTTTAAATGTAACAGGTCATTGGAGTTGGTTATTTTTAATCAATTTGCCAATTGCCGTCTTTGTTTTAATTGCCGGTTTCATTGCCATTCCTGAAACCAAAAATGCCAGCAGCAACGGTTTGGATTATAAAGGCTTGAGCTTGTTAACATTAGGTATCCTAAGCTTTATGTTGGCTATTACGAATTTACAAAGTGGCGCCTTATTGGCTAGCTTGCTAACTGTTTCTGTTTGGGGCTTTATTTTACTCGGCATGGCTTTATTCGCAGCTTTTGTAATGGTGGAAAAGAAAGTCTCAGCTAAGGTTGATCCGTTTCTACCATATAATCTAATTCGCAGCCGGGGTTTTCTTTTGACTCTTTTAATGGGTTTATTGTCCGGAACACTAATTGCGATTTTTGTCTTTATTCCAAGTTTTGTGGAACATCGCTATGGGATTGCGGCTAACAGCAGTGGTGTTTGGATGAGCGGTATCGGTTTAGGCTCGATTCTAGGGGCAGGTCTTGGCGGGATGTTGGTTTCTAAATTAGGGGCCACCCGGACAATTCAAATTTCCGGTTTGATTTCAGTCGTCGGCTTTGGCTTCATTGCGCTGTATACACCAACGACCATTTGGTTTTTAATCGCCTCAACTATTGCTGGCTTTGGCTTCGGGATGCTAATGGGGGCACCATTCTCTGTCTTGATGTCAGAAATTGCCGGCACCAAAGAAAATGGCGTAGCCTTGGGTACTCTTTCTGTTAGCCGTCAAGTGGGGATTACGATTGCACCGACGATTTATGCGACGCTAGTCCAAAGCAGCTTCGCCAATTTTGTTTCAACTAAATTAGACACAGTTTCCGGTGTGAATATCAAAGACAGCCAACAATCTGTCGAAGATTTGTATGTCCAAATTCAAAACATCGGCGACAGCAGTCTGCGGGAACAAGCCGTCAAACTCTTTCAAACAACAGCTGCAACGGCCTACCAACATTTATTTTTAGCAGCAGTTGGAGCCGCAGCAATCATCTTTGTCGGCGGCTGGTATCTGCGGCGCAAGAAATTATAATTGCTTGCGCTTGTAAAATTTGCTTGCTAAAAAACGACAGCTGGGAAATGTTAAAGCAGCCAGTACAAGGCCAATGGCAATCTCATTGAAAATCAAAGTAAAGGCCAATAAAACCAAGGCAGCTAAAAAGCAGCTGAGGGCATCAATTTTTTCTTTGGTAATATTCATAAATTGTTCCTCCTATTTTTGCAACAGTTTATTTAGTCTACCACAAGCAAGGTGACAAAAACTTAAAATGATGGGAGCTAGAACACAAGTGAGTTGTGAAGGCTGTGAAATTTTCTGCCAAATTTTTGATGACAATGAGGACGGCAAGGATTTTACACCAGTCTTATAGCTAAAAACTATCACGAAAGATAAAAACTAACTATAGGCGATGGTCAAAAGAAGGTTTGCTTTTTAAAGATAACTACCGTAATATTGTAAAAAAATAACCAAACGCGTTGAGAAAGAAAGTAAAATCTCGCCAACTGACCAAAAGAGAGCCTCGGTAGCTGAAAAGAGGTGTGAGCGAGCAGATTTGAAAATGGCTTTTGAGCGGGTGCTCTGAATTAATTTAAGAGCGCACGGATATTCCCGTTAGCTGAAATCCCAATATCACACTTAGCCAAACAAGTGTTGCATTGGAGCAGAGGTAAAAGGCAACTTTTACAAAATAAGGTGGTACCATGTAGCAACTACATCCTTAGAAGAGCAAAGACTCTTCTAAGGATTTTTTTGTTTCAGGGCTTGGGATTTAACAGGCGGAAAAAGGTATGTCGCAATTTTTAAATAAAATAATTATTCTTGGAGGAATGACAAATGACAGAACAAAAATTTGAAACAATTCAATTACACGGCGGCCAAACCGTCGACGAAACCGGTAGCCGAGCAGTACCGCTACATCAAACAACTTCCTATGTTTTCAAAGACGCCGAAGAAGCAGCTGGCCGCTTTGCTTTAACCGACGCCGGCAATATCTATACAAGAATTACTAATCCAACCAGCAGTGTTTTAGAAGAACGCTTGGCCTTATTAGAAGGCGGAGTAGGAGCTTTAGTGACAGCTTCTGGCTCAGCAGCAATTGCCTATGCGATTCAAAATATCGCAATTGCCGGCGATCATATTATTTCCGCCGCCAGTGTCTATGGCGGCACCCACAATTTATTCGCTAATACTTTGCCGGATTTTGGTATCGAAACAACCTTCGTTGACTCAGATGATTCAGAAAATTTCAAAAGGGCTTTGCAGGAAAACACGAAAGCGATTTTTGTCGAATCCCTCGGCAATCCTGACATCACGATTGCGGAAATCGAAAAAATTGCCGACATCGCCCACGCTGCTGGCATTCCTTTAATAGTAGATAACACCTTTGCCACGGCTTATCTTTTCCGTCCGTTTGACTACGGTGCAGACATTGTCGTTTACTCAACGACAAAATTTATCGGCGGTCACGGCGTAGCGATTGGCGGATCCATCATTGATTCCGGAAAATTCGATTGGCAAAACGGCAAATTTCCTCGCCTAGTGGAACCCGATGCCAGCTACCATGGCATCTCTTGGGTCGAGGCTGCTGGGCCGGCCGCATATATCACGCGGGCCCGCACGATTTTATTGCGGGACACAGGGGCAGCTGCGTCACCATTTAATTCATGGCTGATTTTATTAGGCGTGGAAACTCTGTCTTTACGTTTAGAGCGCCATGTGGAAAATGCCCAAAAAGTTGCGGAATATCTTGCAGCGCATCCAAAAGTTGCGTGGGTCAATTATCCCGGCCTAAAAACCAGCCAATATTATGCCCTCGGCCAAAAATATTTTCCTAAAGGCGCCGGCTCGATTTTTACCTGCGGCTTAAAAGGTGGCAGCCAGGCTGGTCAGAAGCTGATTGATAGTGTAGAATTATTTTCATTATTAGCCAATGTCGGCGATGCCAAGTCCTTAATTATTCATCCTGCTTCTACAACGCATTCGCAATTGAGCGAAGAGCAGCTGCTAGAAGCCGGTGTTAAGCCGGAAACACTGCGCTTATCTATCGGATTAGAAAATATTGACGATATTTTAGCGGACTTGGAACAAGCTCTGGCCAAAATTTAATTAAAGGAAACAGAAAGAGGGAAAAAGATGCCTGTCAAAGTTGTCGAAGATTTGCCGGTAATCCAATTGTTAGAGCAGGAGGAAATTTTTACGATGGGCTCCAAGCGAGCGGTGACTCAAGACATCCGTCCGCTGAAAATCGCCATCGTTAATTTAATGCCGAATAAAATCGCAACCGAACTGCAGCTTTTACGCCTGCTGTCTCAAAGTCCTTTGCAAATTGAGGTCGATTTTATTCAGACCTCCAGCCATCAAGCCAAGCATACCAGCACTACTTATTTGAATGATTTTTATCTATCATATGAAGATATCAAAAATAACTACTATGATGGCTTGATTATCACAGGTGCACCGGTAGAAAAAATGAACTTTGAGGAAGTCGATTATTGGCGGGAATTACAAGCCATCATGGATTGGAGCCAAAGCCATGTCACCTCCAATCTGCACATCTGCTGGGGAGCACAGGCTGGACTTTACCATTTTTATGGTGTCGAAAAAATTCTTTACGATGAAAAAATCTTCGGCATTTTTGAAAATCGAATTGTCGCCCATCATCCTTATATCAGAGGCTTTAACGATTATTTTTATTCGCCGCAGTCCCGTTATACTGGTATCAATGAAGCTCAGATGCAGCAAGCACCTATCAAAATTATTGCCGATAATCCTGAGCTAGGCACTCTAGTCGCAGTTTCTAATGACCAGCGGAATCTCTTTGTCCTCGGCCATATGGAATACGATACCGATACTCTGGCAACCGAATACCAACGAGATCTCGAGCGGGGCCTTACGACAGCCCCGCCACAAAATTATTATTACGGCGACCCACAAAAAAACATTATTCGCAATACTTGGCGCTCAGAAGCCTTTCTTCTTTACCAAAATTGGTTGAATGATGTTTACCAACGAACACCTTATCAGTTAGGAAAATAAAAGAAAATTATCTAAATCTAAAATACCCCGATTTTTGCTAAAGAATCCTATAGTCAATTGAAGACTTAGGAAATAGCAGAAATCGGGGTATTTGGGCTTTCAAGATTTTGAGAAAGTAGCAAAGGGAGTGGCTGAGAAAGCTTTTTGTGATAACTTTGGCCCCTCATCTTTTGGTAGTTAAATAGTCTTGGATAGCATAAATTTTCGCTAGTGCTTTATATTTTCCATCTAAAAATAAAAATCTTACGATTAAATACAAGGGAAATATAACAAAAAGACTTCGTATAACTGTCTCTTATGCGAAAATAATATTTAAAGGTTATTCTATTATTAACAATTTAATTCTAAATGTAATTAATTTTATTGTCAATCCTATTTCAAATAAAAAATTATATTTTTTGAGTAAAAACAAATGAAAATGAAACAAAATAACTATTTTCTATTATTTATTTAACGAACGAAAATAAGGTATCGCAGTTATGAATCGGCGACCATTTTTAAGAGGAAAGGCAAGCCAACACAAGCTTTTTAAGTTTCTAATTGACCCATCCGCCGTCATGAAATCGTCAAATATAAAATGTTGATTCTGATATTTTATTCTCCTGTAGCAAGCAAAAAGGTACATTTCAAAATACATATAAATGTCGATTTTTTTTTAGAAGGGAGCATGCAATATAATTTAAACCTTTTTTATAGATATTAGAGCAGGTCTAAAAAAAGAGAAGAAACTAATAGCCAATTAGCTGTATTAGTTTCTTCTTCTTTTTTAAAGGGATTCCAATAAAGCAAGATACTAAAATTTAAGCCGTTTTAAAAACCGTCATTTTTTTTAAAAAACATTGCAATTACAAGGTATTCTGAAAAATCTTCGCATAAGAGACAGTTATAAGAAGAAAAGTGTTCAAATGGCGCTTTTTCTTCATGTTTTTTTAAAATAATGAATATGTTTAAACATGTGAAATTTTTACTATCAAAGTTTTTTAAAATAGTTAACTGAAATTTGAGGTGACGAGATGCAGCAGATTCTTTTACTGACTAAGAATATTTTTATAGATAGTGATTGGCAGAATCGCATCCAGCAATTAGGCTATGAAGTCTTTTGTTCAAGCCAAGTGTTAGAACAGGTTCTATTTAAACAAGACTTTTCACTGTTTTCACTTTTCAAAACGATTATTTTTAGTGAAAGCATAACTGATGAAGAAGTGAGCAAGATTGTTGAGAATGCCTCCACAGAACAAACTAGTCTTTTTAGAATTGATGAGCAGCCATCATCTGAAGAATACATGGATGGGGTTAATAGTCGAGACGTTCTCAAAATTATCAATTCCCAAATGAATCCCAATGAGCTAAGAGAGGCTTTAGTAGATGGGAAATCAATTAAGATTCTTGCGACATTTTCGCAAAACTTTCAAGAGACATCAGTAAAAGAAGTGTCAATCCAGTCCATAGGTACACTACTTGGAGTGTTGTCAAGGAAAGAAAAAGAGCTGTTTGATATACTCTACGCAAAAAATGGTGATTTTGTAGCACGGACGGAATTAAGTACTAGTTTATGGCATCAAGAAGTGTCTAATTCTTCTCTAACTCAATTGTCGCAAATTATTGGGCGATTAAAGAGGAAGATGCAAAAATTTGATTTTGATGAAAATTTCATTATTACCCATTGGAATAAAGGTTATGCCCTCGATCGACGTTTTTGTGAAAGTATAGATGCCTTCGAGAATGAAAAAGTTAACAACTAACTAAAATTAATAAACAAGTTTTGGTTGATTAGTCCTGTTAGTTATAGACATCGGTGTACTTAAGAAACAAGATTCTAATACTGTTTTAAGCATGATTGTCATGTTTAAAAATATATATTTCTCTAAGTGGTTCTAGAGATGATTGTATTTATTAGTGGAAAGGGGGCGTTGTTGGTTATCAAAGCAGCTGTAATTCTATCTGACAGGCTGCTAATTTCTCGAGGAGTGTGATGCTTTTCTTGGAAGTAGAAAAGATAGGAGGGAAGAGTGAATGAAATGAAAAACAAAAGAAAACATTGGTTGCTGTTAATAAATTTCATAACGTTGTTTTCATTAATTACAGCAACTGTTGTTCAACTTTCTTCTGGGTTGACTGAAATTTTTGCGGCGCCAAATGAGATTAGCTTATCTTCAGAAGACGATTTAACTAGTCTACAAGCTGGAAATGAGTTTGTTATGAAAATCTCA
Organism: Enterococcus sp. HY326; assembly: GCF_026157065.1. GTDB lineage: Bacteria > Bacillota > Bacilli > Lactobacillales > Enterococcaceae > HY326. The sequence goes on along the minus strand of NZ_JANLGQ010000001.1, from coordinate 859,911 downwards.
GATAGTCGTGATGAAGGTGACATCGCAACAACGGAGAATACAGATGTTCCACTTGTAGATAGATCTGGTGATCTCAGCGATGCTTCAACTAGTTCTGGAACGGCTTCTGTTACTCGTCAATGGACGATGACTTTGCCAGAAGGTATTTCATTTGATGAAGATGCTGAAAAGGCTATGCTACAAGAAGCAGATGCAAATGTTGTTTTACCAACATTTAGCTATGATGAAGACACAAGAGTATTGGATATTTCAGTAGATGTTGCAGTTACAGAATTGGATTTGAAACTCTCGGCAGATACTGCTGGAAGCTATGAATTAAGTGTAGCAGACAAAAATATCATGCTAACGGATTCAAATAAACTAGAGGTAGTTATTGGTGAAGCTGAAGAGGTTAATTCAGCAATAACTGATGCTATTGAACCAATGGCAGTAACTACTGATGAGGTTGGTACACAAGCGAGCGAGGCATTGCTTGATTTTGATTATGGAGTGACTTACAAACCCGATGCTGATGCTACATGGGGAACTGAAGCAGCAGCTACAGAAGTAGTGACGGTGTATACATTTACTGAGTTGAATAACGCAATACTAAGTGGGACTGCCGATTATATCAAACTAGGTAATGATATTGTGAGTGATACCTTTCTTGCACTCGGTGCCCTTAATCGAAGAAATGCTAGTGCATATCGCCGAGATTATGTGATTGATGGACAAGGTTATACCTTAGATTCAGGATCAGTAAGTTGGTCGTATCCAGAAACTCCTAACAGAGAACATAATTTTTACATTAAAAACATCAAAATGCATTCTACTAATCCGTATGGATGCTTTATGGGTGCTGAAGCAAATTATAATTATACGTCAATGGTTTTTGAAGATGTTGATTATGATGGCTCGCAGTTAACTGCATCATGGACAACAACGCTTTTTTTTAGAGGAGCAAATAAAGTGACTTCACGTTATGACTCGTATACAGCATCCTATGTGAATGCCAATAATACGGGGCAAGATTATTCTTCAGTAAGATCAGTTTATACTGGTTTAACTTACGGATCTCGTGGACAAAGTGGGCTTGAAGCCTATCGAGTTATTTTTGATGAAGGCTCAACTTTTGATTGCATTGTCGAAAATGGTGACGGATTGTTGATTGGTTCATACAGAGGTAAAGAGCCTAGTGCAGCTGGTAGGACAACACCTTATGTCGCTGTTCGAACTGGTGCAAATGTGAACATGGTTTCTCAAGGAAATAGTGGCGAGACATGGTATTACTATACTGGTGATGGTCTTTATTATGCTGGTATTAATATTCAAGCCGGTGGCAAACTGTATGTTGGGACCGATGCTACACTAACGATGGACGTACGAAATACGACAAGAACCGGAATTTTCTTGGGTGGAGGTACGTCAAGTAAGCGAACCAATCTAACGATTGACAATGGGGGAACGTTAAATCTCCTAGCTGATGGTAATCGTAATACTACTGATAATAAGTATGCAGGTATCAAACTTTACCAATATTCTGATTTGAATATTTTAGCAGGTGGTAAGTTAACTGGTCTTATTGAAAACGATTGGAGCGGTCGCCCGGCGGTTGAATTAGCCGCATATAGTACAGTTACCGTCGGCTCTGATGGTGCTGAATATATTGATGATAATACCCCACAAGGACTATTAGATATAACTGCCAGTGGCACAAATGGTACTGCTTTAAATCTCATGGCTTACTCAAACTTTACCGTTAAAGATTTTGGACAAGCCTCCTTCCTTGGACGGTGGCAATATGGAACAACAAGTGATTTTGTTCGAGTAGATGGATCTCTTGTTGTCGGAGAGCGTGGCATATTTGAAGCTGTACTAGCCGAAGAGACAGGGTCTGAAGCAACCGGCTACAGGAACTTGGTTAACGCACCTTCAACAACCTCGACATTCAAGTTTACTGATGCCTATCGAGTTGATTTGGATGCTCGTGGTAACCCTAATGCTGTTCTGTTAAGTATGGGAACGGCTTCTGTTAGAGGAACTTTTACTGCGGATATTCAAGGGGTTTATCAATGGAACCAAGGGAATACCGCAGCTGGTGATGATACCTATGATGAAGAGTGGATACCGATTTATAATGCATCAATCTCTTACAATCAAAGTACAATTCGAACTAGAAACGCCAGCAGTTCTATGCAGAGTATAGCCGATGACTTTATGGGATTAAATACAGCAACTGGGAAAGTTGCTTATGACACCCAAAATTCTGAACGAGTACTTTATATTTGGATTCCGGATGTCACAGTTAGTATTGACGAAGTATCAGACAATGAAACTATAGCAAGCGGTCAAAAGATTACAGGTGTAACTAATCCAAATGCTTATGTAACGGTCTCTGCAAGAGGCTCAGTAATAGGTGGAACGCTAACTAGTTCTGGAAACTATGATACAGATGGTAATTTAGTCTCGTACAATGCATTAGCAGATGCTAATGGTAACTTTGAGATTGATGTACCGAGTGATTTAACTCTATACGTAGGGGATGAAATATCTGTTTACAGTTGGCGAGCAGGTAAATTCCAAACTGAAACGACGACTGTACTAGATAAAACACCGCCAGAAGCCACAACTCAAACTTACTACACCTATCTTGGTGATACGGCTCCTAGTGCGAGTGACTTTATTACAGGAGTTACTGATAAGGGTGTTACGGATACTTCTGGATACACAATTGCTTACAATTCAGCGACAGATATGGATACCTTGATGGCAACAACTGGTACGAAAAAAGTACAGATTGACGTTTCCGATTTGGCGGTAGATAGCTCAGGAGCTACAACTCCAAATACAGCTACATTCACAGTAGATTTAGTTGTTTATGACAATGCAACAGGTATTGAAGCACCAGGCGCACCGCTGACCTATTCTTATGTAGATATTCGTGATTTGACTTCAACTGAACTGAGTACCAACATCTTCACGGATGGTGGTGTTACTGCTTATAAGATTGAAGATGGGATTCTTACTACATGGGATGCGTTTAGTGTCTTTAACGTTAACTTAGGTTCTTTAGGAGATTTGAGTACGATTTCTCCAGATACACCTTATGATGTTGTGGTGACATTACCAACATCAGCATCTGGATTAACTAACGAATTATCTGTAGCAATACCGGTAACCGTCATCAACATGAATTCTATACTAACTTTTGAATTTGTGGATGAAGGCGGTAATACCTTAAGTGGTTACTCATTGACTGCTGGTGAAGGTAGTTCTAACGATATCGTTATGACAAATGGTCTTTATGTAGGAGATTATGTTGATTTAACCTCTGATATTTTCCAACTATTACAAGATCGTATTGCAGAAGTTCAAAGTGCTGGATATGAGATTACCACTCGTCCAACAGGAGAAAATAATCTTTTAGTTACGGATGTCGCTCAAACCATTCAATATATTGTTACTGGTCAAGTATTCCTTGAGTCAGCGCCAGCAGCTTTGAATTTTGGTTCGATTGACTACGATGCTAATACTCAAAGAATTAGTGATCCGACTCAAGATGGCTCAGATTTGATTGTCTCAGATACCCGTGCAAGCACAGCTGCTGGATGGACATTGCAAGCTGCTGTGACAAGTCCAATGACTAACTCTGATGGCTCGATTATCAGTGAGGCGTTAAGATATGTTCGGGGAACTGATGATGAAATTACTTTAAATGGTAGCAATCAGAATATCTTTGTAAGTAGCACTGGTGGTAGAACCAACATTACTGATACATGGGGGATTTCTGATACAGATCCAGGCTTGAAATTGGAAGTTAATCCGCAACAAGTTTCTGGTAGCCAGCTTGGTACATTCTCTGGCGTCGTTACTTGGACAATCATTGTAGGACAACCATAGAAGGGATGGGAGATAAATGAAAAAGAAAATAGGTTTTCTCCTAGCCTTGATCTTATTGATTGTAGGAGCTTTCGGTCAAGCTCGCTTAGCTAGTGCAACAGGAGACGTTGGGGGTCAAGTACAAAATGACGGCGAGATTACTTTCTATGAAGAATCTACAGTTCAATCAACTGTAGCAAGTAGTGAATTGCCGAGTACAGGCGGTAAATTGCCACAAACAGGTGAAACTATAAGAAATTATAGTTTAATTGGCGGAGGGATTTTACTCGCATTGTTATTAGTTATTCTTTATCGCAGAAAAAAGGATAAAGAGAAGGGGGGAGCCGCATGATGAAAAAAAGGTTCTTTATGCGTTCCCTACTAAGCTCAATTATTCTTGGTTCATTTGTGATGGGAGCAACGCAAACTTTGGCGACATCTTCTGCTGATTCTCTCGGTGGCAGTGGCTCAGTAACTGTTGATAAGACAGATATTACAACGCCAAAAGATCCAGAAAATCCTGGAAATGAAGTTGATCCTGGACCAGGTCCATCGACAACAGGAGACTTGCGAATTGATTTTGTTTCATCTTTACGGTTTGGGGCGACTAAAATCACAGAGACTAATCGAGTATATAATTCGCTAGCACAGCTATTTTACGGTGATACTGCAGCCCGAGGATACTATATCCAAATCACCGATCAACGTGGTGGTAATCAAGGTTGGAATCTGACTTTAACACAGGATACCCAGTTTTCTAGCTCGATTATTCAAGATTTGGATAGTCAAGAATTAACCGGTGCTGTTTTATCCTTTGACCATGGTTGGGCAAATTCAGTCTTTTCTGGTGAGACCCCGACTGTTACTAGGGACACGCTTGCTATTGATGCTATGGGAACTGCTTATACAGTTGCCACTGCAACAAGTGGGCAAGGGGGAGGTACTTGGACCATAGCCTTTGGTGCATCAGAAGAAAATGTATCAGATCAAGAAAATACCTTGACTGCTTTAACAGATGCTGACGGACAAGCTCTCATAGACAGTACCTTTAATAAGCCAGTCTATGATAATTCAGCGATTCAATTGTCTGTGCCAGATACTACGAAAATTTATCCAGTGCAGTATACAACCACACTAACATGGACATTGGAAGCTACTGCCTAGAAAACTAAGAAACATCTTAAACACAACAAACTGAGGGAGACCTCATTTGTAAATAAAAAAGGGAACATATTATAGGAGGAAAACAAAATGAAATTTAAACGTTTATGTGGAGTTGCTTTAGTAGCAGCTATCGGAACAACCGTAGTAGGACCAGTTGCAGCAGGAGCAACAAATATTGCAACAGAATTAGAATCATCAGGTACAGTTACTGTTACACAGGGTGGAATTGATACACCTAACACAGATTTAGGTGACCCGGAAGATGACACAAGTAACATTGTCGTTCCAGACACAGATATCAATGAAAATCAAGATACTACTGGATCTTTGACTCTAATGCGTACAACAAATTATAACTTTAATTTAGCAGGACCTACGGGATCAGCAACTACTTTACAAAATACTGGTCAATTACAAAGTCTGTATGCTTCCCCTGTAACTGTTGAAATTTATGACAGAGGTACGCTTCCAACTGACCCTGGCTATTCTACAACTGAAGTTACTCGGGGTGCTTTAGTACAGTTTGGTGATATTGATGCTAACGCAACAACTGGTACAACAACAGTTTCAGCTGAATTAAGCACTCAGTTCACTTCAAGCACAAGTGCTCATACTTTGGAAGGTGCTACAATCACTTTCAGTAATGGACTTTTGGCAACACAAACAGTAGGAGCTGCTACTCCAACTACCTTCAATACTGGCTTTACTTTATCAGAAGGAGTTGCACAAACTGTAGTTGTGAACAATGCTGCTAATAAAGGTATCTACACTGCTGAGTTTGGACAAAGTGCTGGATATAACGAAACAGCAAACAGCTTAGGTTACACAGGTAATGCAGATACTGATTCTTCTTCAGTAATGTTAACTGTACCAGCTGCAACAACTGGTGGTATGGATGTAGGTGCTGACTATACTGCGGTTGTTACTTGGTCAATTGCTAGAACTGCATAAGAAACTAGCTAATTCAACTAAACGAGTTAAAACCTTTTGATATGGCAGGCTGATGTTTCATCAGCTTGCTATATTCTTGTTTTACAGTGATTTAAAAGTACATATATTATTTTTAATTAGTATTATCAAAAATAGATAACGAGGTTTAGCGTATGATAGTGAACAAAAATAAACTTATAAAACTAATGGGATTACTTAGTATCATTATTTCTATAATTGCATTTTTTCCACAACAAGTAAAAGCTGCGTCCGAATCAGATTCAGCATCAACCGGAAGTTTTACTTATAGTCTAGAATTTCCGGAAAATCAAACGGATACAACTTTAGGCTATTTCCATTTAATGATGGAACCCAGCCAACAGCAAACTATAAATTTAGTTTTGAGCAATCCAAGTGAGGTTGCGGTTACGGTAAACTTAGCACTGAATGGAGCTAAAACAAACCAGAATGGGGTTGTCGAGTATTCGAACTCAGAGATTGAAAATGACGCTTCTTTAGCCTTTAGTTTTACAGATATTGTCACTGGACCGGCCTCTGTCGAATTGGCTGCTGGTGAAACTAAATCGGTACCAATAGACATCCAAATGCCTGAAACAAGTTACGATGGGATTATCGCTGGTGGTGTACAAATGATGCTAGCAGACCAAGGAGAGAGTGAGAGCTCAAGCGGTGGTTCCCAAGTGGTCAATCAATACGCCTATGTTTTTTCTATTGTTTTGCAGGAAACAGATGTTGAATTGACACCAGATTTGCAATGGAACAGCGCTTATGGTGGTCAAAACAATTATCGTAATTCGATGTTCATTAATTTTTCAAACGTTGTAGCTGATTTTTTGAATAATATGAATATTGACGCAAAAATATCAGCACAAGGTAGCAGCGAAGTTCTCTATGAGTCAAGAACTACTTCTCTACGGATGGCGCCTAATTCTTTTATCGAGTATCCAATCAGTATGAACGGAGATCGGATGGAAGCAGGCATGTATACTGCGCAAGTTGTAGTTACTACGTTAGAGGGTGGGCACTGGGAATGGACAGAAGATTTCGAGATTACTGAGGATGAAGCAAATCAATATAACGAGCGTGATGTAGGTTTAGTCCAAGATACTGGTCTTGATTGGCGCTTGATAGCGGTAATCGCTGGTGGGTTTTTAGCAGTAGTTCTTTTAGCCTTCTTAGTAGTACGACAAATTCGTAAAAATAAGAAAAAAGCAAAAAAAGGCACGAAATCAAATAAGAAGAAAAAATCAACCTAATATAGAAAGGGTGACATAGATATGACTATATTAGAGTGGATCGTGATAATTGGGGCTTCAATTTTTGTTATTTGTTTTATACTACTGCTTTTCTTTCTATTCCAATTGCTTTCACAAAATAACAAATTGAAAAAAATGCCCAAAAAATTGCCTAAAAATAAGAGTAAGCGTCGGCGGATAATTAGACTAAAAAAAGAAATCAGCAAAAAAAGGAAAAGGAGTTTAGTTGGGATTGCTGTTTTTTTCATTTTAAGTGTGGCAGCAGGTGGGGGAACATATTATGCGTACTTTTACCAATCAGTCAGTTTAACTTCTGAAAATGAAAATGACATTGTTCGGTCTTATTACCTATTGAGAGATTTTCAGCAGGAATTAGAAGCTGCGGGAAATCAATCTGAAGAAGAAACAGCTAGTTTGCAAAACATTCGTTATTTAGCGACCAATTTATCAAGTTATAATACAAGTGCAGCTAGTAATTTAAACACGGTTGAGGGTCAGTCTGCATTAAATCGCTATTTTAACGCATTGTCTGAATTAGGTATCAATGCAACACGGGAAAGCCAGAATTTTTATGGAAATCCTGAATTAGTAGCTGAGTTTATCGCAGATATCGAGCGAACAATCGGTTATGAAACAACCGCCTTTGATTATTATAGAGTCAACCAATCTGCGTTAGAATCTGAATTGAGTGATGGTGAATGACCCAGACAAAGCGGAAAAAAAGAGTTAAATTGAAAAACGAAAAGAAAAAAAATGGTCGTCAAGTACCCACAGACCCGAAGAAAGAAAAACAGTCTACATTATCTAAGGGTAAGAGGGGACAAAAAAAGTCGTCAAGCAATGGATATAAAGTAACCGGAAAACAAAAGCAACGGAAAGTCTCGACTAAGAGTGGAAACCAAGTTATAAAGAATAACCGTCAACCTTCCAAAAACATTAGAAGAAAAAGTAATAAAGAAAATATGCATCTCTCTCAAAAATTGAAAAAAATTTTGAGAAGGTTAAGAACGTCATGGAAGAAACAGAGTCCACTTTTTCGTGATTTGATTTTGGCAATTTTGGGAACTTTGATAGTGTTTATGATTATTGGGAATTTTTTTATTCGAGTTACTAAGGTAGAGGGATTCAGTATGATTCCCACCCTAAGAGACGGTGATACAGTGGTTGTTCGGCGTACTAAAGAAGTTGAGCGTTTTGATTTAGTTCTTTTTCAACAAGGAGGAAAAACAGTTGTTCGGCGAGTGATAGGATTGCCCAATGAATTAATCCGCTATGAAGATGATATTTTGTATGTCGATAGTCAAGTTGTAGACGAGCCCTTTATCATCGATGAAATTAATGATGCTCAGCGGAATGAAGGGCAATATACCGAAGATTTTACGACGAGGGATATTACTGGTCAAACATACATTCCGGAGGATCGCTATCTAGTTTTAGGAGATAATCGGCAATATAGCACGGACAGCCGACAATGGGGTCTGCTGGCGAGCAATCAGGTTATTGGTGTCGTAACACTGAGACTTTTTCCGATTAATGATTTGACTAGTTTCACGATTTTTTCAGAAATTAAAATAGCTTCTGAATAGAGCTCGTATTTTATTCAAAAGTTAAATTTATGCAAGCTAACTAACCTGACATCGTTCAGGTTTTTTATTTAACATGGCAATGTTCAACTGAGGAAAATTTACAGTTGCGAGCCGAAAATCCTATAAATTCTGACAAAGAAAATGGTTACAAAAAAAGAATAATCAAAATTAACGGAATTTTCAGAATATTTGTTGACAGTGACAAAATTTTTGGTTATATTGATACACATAATATTAAGAGAAGATTAGAGGGGGATTTATAAATGAAGAAAAAATTGGCATTTTTGTTTATGGGTATGACGTTGTTGGCAGGTTGTAGTGCGGGACCGTCCAGTAGTGGTAGTGGCGGGGGAACAGCTGATTCTAGCGGAAGTGCTAGTGGTGGCAATGCTCAATCAGGCGACACTATCAAAATTGGTGTTAACTTAGAGTTGTCAGGTGCAGTAGCGGCTTACGGTACCGCTGAGGAACAAGGCATTGATTTAGCTGTTGAGCAAATTAATGCAGACGGCGGGATTGACGGCAAACAAATTGAAATCGTGAAGTATGATAATACTTCTAATAATACGGAGGCAGCGACAGTTACTGCCAACTTAACAGAAAATGACGATGTTGTAGCGATTATCGGACCAGCAACATCTGGAGCAGTTCAGTCAGCATTACCAAATGCGACAAGTGCGCAGGTGCCGATTGTGACACCTTCTGGAACAGCTGATGCGATTACTGTATCAGATAGCGGCTCCGTTCAAGAGTATGCCTTTAGATCGTGTTTCCAAGATAGCTTCCAAGGAACAGTCTTAGCACAATATGCAGAAGATACTTTGAATGCTGAAAATGTTATCATCTTAGGAGATAACTCAAGTGATTACGCAATTGGCTTGACGGATGCCTTTGAAGCAGAATTTTCCGGCAATATTGTTTCATCGGAAAACTTTACTTCCGGCGATACTGATTTCCAAACTGTTTTAACTAATATTGCTAATCAAGATTTTGATGTCTTGTATGTACCTGGCTACTATGCAGAAGCTGGTTTAATCATCAAACAAGCACGGGAAATGGGTATTACACAACCAATTATCGGAGCAGACGGCTTTGGTGATTCACAGATGGTGGATATCGCCGGTGCTAGCAATGTAACGGATGTTTATTACACAGCTCACTTCTCAGCAAATGCACCAGCAAATGATACTGTTAGCTCATTTATCTCAGCTTTTGAAGCAGAATACAGCACGACACCTTCTGCCTTCAACGCATTGGCTTACGATGCAGTTTACATGATCAAACAAGCGATTGAAGATCAAGGCTCAGCTGATTCAAATGCAATCACTGAAGGTTTAGCTTCATTAAAAGGTTTTGAAGGTGTAACAGGTACGATGACTATCGATGCCGATCACAATCCTGAAAAATCAGCAGTAGTAATTGGTTTGACTGATGGAGCAGAAACTTCTGCTGAAACAGTTGAACCTGCTTAACAATTAAAATCTGGCGACTGAGATGCTCTCGGGTGTCTCAGTTTTTGTCAGTTTAAAGGCGAAAAATAGTTTAGCTCTTACATAAATTAGTTATTGGATGTGAAAAAATATGGAAATCGTGATTCAGCAACTAGTCAACGGATTATTTCTAGGCAGTATCTATGCATTGTTGGCTTTGGGCTATACGATGGTTTATGGCATTATTAAATTGATTAACTTTGCCCACGGTGAAATTTATATGATAGGTAGTTTTGTTGGGTATTTTGTCTTGAATTATACCAATATCGGCTTCTTTCCGGCGATGATTTTGGCGATGTTCTTCTGTGCGATTTTGGGTGTGGTGATTGAGTTTCTGGCTTATCGACCATTGCGTAAGTCCACCAGAATTGCGGCATTGATTACAGCAATCGGTGTTTCGTACTTTCTACAAAATATCATGATTTATTTCTTTTCGGCCAATGTCCGTTCCTTTCCACAGGCGATTGAACGTCAGACCTTCAACTTTGGCTTTTTGCAGGTGAGTAATATTCAATTATTAATTCTCGGCACGTCAGTTTTCTTGATGCTGGTTCTGCAGTTAATCATTAAAAAAAGCCGCATGGGTAAAGCGATGCGAGCCGTGAGTGTTGATCCGGATGCTGCACAACTGATGGGAATTAATGCCAACCGCACGATTTCCTTTACCTTTGCTTTAGGTTCTGCACTGGCAGCTGCTGGTGGGATGTTGATTGGCTTGTATTATAATTCCATCACACCGACGATGGGGGTTGTGCCAGGTTTGAAGGCCTTCGTTGCGGCGGTGTTCGGCGGGATTGGTATTATTCCTGGGGCAGCCTTGGGGGGCTTTGCGATTGGTTTGATTGAAACTATTGCGACAGCACTGGGCTTCTCTGATTATCGAGATGCGGTGGTTTATGGTATTTTGATTATCATTTTGCTAGTTCGTCCAGCGGGGATTCTAGGTAAAAACATTAAAGAGAAAGTGTAGGTGGCAGCAATGAAAAAGAATTTAAAATACAATGCAGTCTGGTTGGCCATTGCCGTGGTCGCGTACATCGTTATCTTTATTGCTTATAATACTGGTTTCGTTAATTTGTTTTTAGATGCGATTATTGTGAATATCGGCATTAATATTATTTTAGCAGTTAGTCTGAACTTAATTATTGGGTACTCCGGTCAGTTTTCACTGGGGCACGCTGGTTTTATGGCGATTGGTGCTTATGCGGTCGCAATTTTGACCCGCTATAGTCCGGTCTACATCAACTTTTATGGTGGACTTGTTATCGGAATGGTAGTCGCAGGATTAATTGCACTTGTGGTTGGGATTCCGACCTTGCGCTTGAAGGGCGATTATCTAGCAATTGCCACGTTAGGTGTGTCGGAAATTATTCGAATTTTTCTTGTCAATATGCGCAGTGTCACGAATGGTCCTGCTGGGATTTTCGGACTGGCTTTGTTTACCAGCTGGGAAGTCGTCTTTATTTTCGCAGTGTTAACTATTTTAGTGGTCTCAAACTTTATCCGTTCTGGTTCAGGCCGGGCGGTGCTGTCGATTCGTGAGGATGAAATTGCTGCTGAGTCAATGGGTGTGAATACGACCAAGTACAAAGTTATCGCCTTTGTCTTAGGGGCAATGATGGCAAGTGCTGCCGGCAGTCTTTATACCGGCTATCAACAATCTGTTTTCCCAAGTGATTATGACTTTATGAAATCAATTGATATTTTGATTATTGTTGTGTTCGGCGGCATTGGTTCAACCACTGGTGCGGTGGTTGCGGCTATCGTCTTAGGTGTCTTAAATATGTACCTACAATCTTTTGGAAATCTGCGGATGATTATTTACGCATTGGCCTTGATTATCATCATGATTTTCAAACCAGGCGGGCTATTAGGCACATGGGAATTTTCTGTTAAGCGTCTCTTTAATAAGTTCACCAAAAAGGGGGAAGCGTAATGGCGTTACTTGATGTCAAACATTTAACCAAAAACTTTGGCGGACTGACGGCGGTTTCCCATGTGGATATGACTCTGGAAAATAACGAGCTGGTTGGTCTAATTGGCCCCAATGGAGCGGGGAAAACAACTTTGTTTAACCTGTTAACCGGTGTGTATGAGCCAAGCGAAGGGGACGTGCTCTTTGAAGTGAATGGCAAAGAAGAACGTTTAAACGGCATTGCTCCTTATAAAATTGCCGGCAAGGGTTTATCACGCACCTTTCAAAACATTCGTCTGTTTAAAGACTTATCAGTGATGGACAATGTGCTGATTGCCATGAACGCCAAAAATCAAGAGGGCTTTTTCAGCACGATTTTCCGTTTACCGGCCTTCTATAAAAAAGAAGCCGGCATGGAGAAAAAAGTGCATGAGCTGTTGCATATTTTTGAATTGGATAAGAAAGTCGATACGTTGGCTAAAAATCTGCCATATGGAGAACAGCGGCGCCTAGAAATTGTGAGGGCCTTGGCGACAGAACCGAAAATTTTGTTCCTGGATGAACCGGCTGCTGGTATGAATCCGCAGGAAACGGCGGATTTGACCGATTTGATTCGCAAAATTCAAAAGGATTTTGGGATTACGATTTTATTGATTGAGCATGATATGAGCTTGGTCATGGAGGTCTGCCAGCGGATTTATGTTTTGGAATACGGTCAAGTGATTGCCCACGGCACCCCAGAGGAAATCAAGAATAATCCGCGGGTGATTCAGGCTTACTTAGGAGGGGAAATCTAATGCTAAAAGTTGAAAATTTAGCTGTGCATTATGGCGTGATTCAAGCGATTCATGACGTCTCCTTTGAAGTTAACCAAGGAGAAATCGTTTCGTTAATCGGAGCCAATGGAGCCGGCAAGACCACAATTTTGCGAACCATCTCCGGTTTGATTCGACCTTCTCAAGGAAAAGTCGAATTTGAAGGCAAAGCGATCGAAAAAGCCGCCCCGCAAAAAATTGTCGCCTCTGGGTTATCACAAGTGCCTGAAGGACGTCATGTCTTTCCCGGTTTAACTGTGAAAGAAAATCTTGAAATGGGAGCTTTTCTCAGAAAAGACGCCGGTGTTAAAGACGATTACGAGCAAGTGTACCAAAAATTTCCCGTATTAAAAGAGCGTCTAAGCCAAGACGCTTCGACGCTATCTGGTGGCGAGCAGCAGATGCTGGCAATGGGGCGGGCCTTAATGTCCAAACCGAAACTGCTATTGTTAGATGAGCCGTCAATGGGCTTAGCACCAATTTTTATCAAGGAAATTTTTTCGATTATTCAAGAGATTCAGCAACAGGGCACGACGATTTTATTGATTGAACAAAATGCAAAAATGGCTTTATCGATTGCCGACCGCGGTTATGTTTTAGAAACCGGCCGGATTGTCTTGGCGGGGACTGGTGAAGAATTATTAGCCAGCGATGAAGTTAGAAAAGCTTATTTAGGAGGGTAAACGATGAGTGTTCAGGATTTTATGACCAAAGATGTGGTGACGGTCACGTCTACTACGCCAATTTTTGACGCAATTGATTTAATGAAAAAACATGATATCCACCGCCTGCCGGTCATTGATAATGGCAAATTGAGCGGTTTAATCACCGAAGGCACCATTGCGGAGGCGACACCTTCAAAGGCCACTAGCTTGAGTGTCTATGAAATGAATTATTTGCTAAATAAAACCACCGTTGGCGATGTGATGGTTAAACATGTGAAAACTACGACACCAGATGCGCTACTAGAAGATGCGATTTATGAAATGCGGGAAAACAATATCAATGTGCTGCCGGTATGTGACGGCACGCAGTTGGTGGGAATCATCACCAACAATGATATTTTTGACGCCTTCTTAAGAATCACCGGCTATAACGCCGGTGGAACAAGAATTACACTGCAGATTACCGATGATCACACCGGTGTCTTAGCAGCCATCACCAGTCTGTTAGCCGAAAAAAATTACAGCATTGCGACAATTGTCGTCAATCCGATGGAACTGTCAACAATTATCGAATTGCAAATTGAGTCCCGCAGCACAGATGAACTGCAGCAGGTATTCGAAAAAGCTGGTTATACAGTCTTAAGTGCTGTTTTGACGAATAATCATTAGTAGGTTTTCTTTGGGATTATTTTAGTTGGGTGTATTGATGAAGTGAAATGAATGCAATAATAGCTTGTTTACCCATCGGTGCTTATCGGTGGGTTCTTTGGTTTAGGAAGAGCTAAGTGTATTTTAGAGTCAACAGATTTTAAAACGAGTTAACTGTAAGAAATTGCGGAGATTGCTGAAAAATTAGCAGTGTTAACTGCAAGCCAACTAGCCCATTTTACCAACAAACTAAATTCCAAAATCAACCTTCTACAAATCACTTCCACAAGTCGCTACCTTAACTTACAAAAAATATCTTTAAGAAATAATTTAAAAATCAACCAAAGCGACTTGATTGGAATTCAACGTGTCCTCAGCTATGATTAAGAAAAGAGATGGACAAGGAGCTAGTTATGAAGACAGATCAAGAGAAGCGACGGGTTTTAGACAGACTTGTTGCCCATTATGGAAGGCAGGACTGGTGGTCCAGTGAAAATTTTATTCAAGATTGGGTGTCAATGATTTTAATTCAGCAGACGACTTCTGCCAACGCAGATCGGGCGCTAACTAATTTAGCCGGAAAATTTGATGCCCAGACGCTTCTAAATATGCCGATGGAAGAATTACAGGAATTGATTCGTCCAGCAGGCTTTTTTAAAAGTAAAAGCCAATATATTAAAAACATTATGGCCTTCTATCTTGAGCACGGTGGCGACTTAGCAGCCTTTGAAAATGTTGCTACAGAAGATTTGCGCAAGCAGCTGTTGGCGATTAAAGGTATCGGCGAGGAGACTGCCGATGCCAGCCTTTTGTATGTTTTTAAGCGGAAGGTCTTCATTGCTGATCAATATGCACTGCGGTTGTTTAATCGTTTAGGCTTTGGACCGTATAAAACTTATCGTGAGTTGCGACAGGATTTTATGCCTTTGGTGGAAGAAAAAGATGTCGACTTGAAATTGTGCCAAGAGTGGCATGCAGTGATTGATGTTCATGGCAAGCATTTTCGTAGTCAAAAGGAAATGGATGAAAGCTGGCTAATGGTGGATTAACTTTTGTTTTCTTTGAATTGTGCTATAGTAAGACAAGATAACAAAGGGGGTGGTCATATGGTACGGTCTGTATCGATCGAATTGGCCAAATTGTCAAAAGAAAAATAAGGCTGCTGAAGGTGTTTCCTGCGGCAGTCTACCACAGAAAAGAGGAAACCCAATGAAAACTGAAATTTATCCTCATCAATACTTTGCTTTAAAAAAGCAAGTGGATGATTTAATAAATGTTTATCAATCAGTGAGTGATTTGAAAACTGTTGCGACAATGCAAAGCCTGATTTTTGAGCGCATTGATCAAATTTTTCCAGAAAAATTTGCTGAAATTGAAGCTCTTAAAGAATTTATTTTGGACAAGACCTTATCCAAAGCTAAAGCACAAGCTTATTTAGAAGATTTGAAGACCATCGTTATTCCCTTTGAAACGCCTAGCAACAAGCAAGTTGAGAAGGTTTTTCGCAAAGTCAAAAAACTGCATGTGCCGATTTTGGATAAGCTGGATTTAAAGGAGCATACCTATATTGGTTGGAATGATCTCGGCAGCCAAAGAAAATATCTGATGCTCTATCAAGATCAACGGTTGACGGGCATATACGGCAGCTTTTCACCGAATATTTTGCAAAATGTCTGCACGATTTGCAATCATGTCAGCAATGTTGCGATGTTTTTAGCCACCACAAAATCCGGTGGTGATGGCACCTACACCAAAAAAGGCAATTACATCTGCGTTGACAGTGACCAATGCAATCGGCAACTGTTTGAATTAGCGCCGCTCCATGAGTTTGTTGTGAAGATGCAGGAGAGTAAATAACGATAATTAGCTTTTTTCAAAGATGGCTGTGATACAAGTTTTCTGCAATGAAATATTCGAATAATAGTATATCTGTCTTTGTACTCCGTATGGTTGCGAGACAGAAATCACATGTCTTCTGAAAATTTAGTGAGCTATGGCGCAAAATGACACAATTTTGTAATTCTTAGAGAATATTGTTTGGAAAAAATCATTGCTGGATTAACGTGTATTGCAACCATCTTTTTGATTTATTCAAGAATTTTGCCAGCCGAGATACAAAAATAAAAATCACTAAAAAATTTAGTTGTTTTTAGCTAAATTATAGCCGCTATAAAAATAATTTGCTACAATGGAGCAGTAGAGGTGAAGAAGATGAAAGTTTTAATTTCAGATATCGCAAAGAAGGCTGGCGTCTCCAGCGGGACTGTCTCCAATGCTTTAAATAATCGCAAGGGAATCAGCGAAGAAAAAAAACAGACTATTATTCAAATTGCAACGGATATGGGCTATTTTCGTCAGAAGGAAAATCGTGAGAGTCGTGAGTTAAAAATTCGTTTAGTGATTTTAAATAATCAGCGAAATGTCGTGGGGGATACGCCTTTTTTTTCTGAATTGATTAGAGGTATTGAAATGGAATGCCGCAGTCTCGGCTACGAGCTGTCGATCAATCATGTGGACATGGGAGCCGACGACGATCTTGCGGATGTTTTAAATCAAGAGGCTAGCGGTGTCCTCGTTTTAGGTACCGAGTTGGAGAAGGATGATTTAGAAAAATTTTCTCAACTGAATAAACCAGTGGTCTTCTTAGATACAGTCTTTCGCACCCAACAGCATGATTTTGTCGCCATTAACAATGCCGACAGTGCTTATGAGATTGTCGAATTATTAATCCGCAATGGTCATAAAAAAATCGGTATCATCAATTCGGCTTTTCAGATTAATAATTTTCGGGAACGTAAACAAGGCTTTATCCAAGCCATCAATGACTACGGCTTGATTTTTTACGAAGAGATGGAAGCGTTGGTGGAGCCGACTCTTGAAGGGGCCTATCACGACATGAAAAACTTTTTAGCTGCTTGTTTAGCAGAAAAGGCCACATTGCCAACAGCCTTTTTTGCAGTGAATGATAATATTGCTATCGGTGCTATGCGGGCCATTGAGGAATATGGCCTTAAAGAGGAATTATCAATTGTCGGTTTTGATGATATTCCTCTGTCGGAATTTTGTAATCCGCCATTAACGACCATCAAAGTTGATAAAGTCAACTTGGGTAAACAGGGAATTCAGCGTTTAATTTTTAAAATTGATGGACAAACGAGTTCATCACTAAAAATTTTAGTTGGCACCTCGATTGTTGAACGGCAAAGTGTTCAACAAATTTCAGCAGATTAAAGATTAATTCGTGGCTATTTATAAGCTGTGCAACCAGATTCTAGTGCTGGTTGTACAGCTTTTTTATTGTCACGAAAATCTACTAAAAAACTATTTTACAAAATTATTGCTAAATATTTTAGATAAATTTTTAGTTTTATGTTGCAAAATAAATTTAGTGATGGTATTCTTAGTTCATCAAGTAAAGGGTTACAAAAAAATGTAACTGAAAAGGATGTGATAATTTGTGTTGAAAATTGGTGTCTTTTGTGTAGCAGGTGTCTCAACAGCAGTGCTCCTCCACAAACTTCAAAATGAATTATCTGCACGAAATATGAGAGCGGAATTATTAGCGGCTCCGATTGCCGATGTTTTTTCAAAGGGTCAGCAGATGGATGTGATTTTATTGAGCCCCCATGCCCGTTTTAATTTTAAAAAGGTTGAAAGCGTTTATCCCGATAAGCCAATCCTGTTAATGAAGAATCAGGATTATCAAAAAATGAACACTGAAAATATTGTGAATCAACTAATGGCAACTTTAACTATCAGACAGGCAAAATAAGGAGATGGAAAATTTGGATCAAGTAACGATTGGCTTTGCGCCAACCCGCAGAAATTTATTCAGCGCAGAAGCGGCGATTGAATATGCAAATTTAACAAGAGAAAAGCTCAAGGAATTGAAGATAAACTTTGTTGATATTTTAGATATTAATGAAGACGGTCTCATTTACGATGATCAGGGTGTTGAAAAAGCCGCTGAGAAATTTAAAGCTGCTAAAATTGACGGATTGTTTATTGCCAATGAAAATTTTGGGACGGAATACGCTGTTGCACGTTTAGCAAAAAAACTTGATGTGCCAGTATTGCTTTGGGGACCAATGGACGAACCGCCGGCTGAAGACGGTTCCCGTTTAAGAGATACCCAATGCGGCCTGTTTGCAATCGGCAAAGTGTTGCGCCGCTTCAAAGTGCCATTTACTTATATTAAAAATTCAGAAATTGATTCGGCAGCCTTTGCTCAAGGCGTACAAGATTTTATCAAAGTCTGTAATGTCGTGAAAACCTTCAATAATACTCGCATTCTGCAGGTGGGGCCAAGGCCTTTTGATTTTTGGACGGTTATCTGTAATGAGGGTGAATTGTTGGAACGGTTTAACATTCAACTTTCTCCGATTCCATTGCCGGAATTAATGGAGGAAATCAATCGAGTAAAGGCAGAAAATTATCCGGCTGTCCAACAGACGATTGATTATTTTACGGAAAATACGGAAGTGCAAATTACCGCTGAACAATTAGAAATGGTAGCAGCTTTAAAAGTGGCCTTGCAAAGTCTCTGTGAAAAATATGGTTGTAATGCCGGTGTGATTCAATGCTGGACGGCTTTACAAGATTTAATTGGTATTTTGCCTTATGCGTCATTGTCTTTACTGCAGGAGGAAGGAATTCCCTTTGTCTGTGAGACCGATGTTCATGGGGCGATTTCAGAATTATTGGTAGAGGCCGCTTCTTTAGGCGAACATCGGGCTATCTTCGCTGATGTTAACTGTCGCCATCCAGAAAATGAAAATGCCGAATTATTGCAGCACTTAGGTGTCTTTGCTTATCAAACAGCTGAGACTAAACCGATTTTACCGCCGCGTCATTTTGTGTTTGATTATCCTGGCTCAGTCGCCTTTAGAGCCATTAAAGATGAATATACCTTATGCCGTTTTGACGGTGATAACGGCGAGTATTCTCTTTTAATGGGGACTGCCAAAGGAACAGACGGTCCTTTTAATCAAGGGACTTATCTGTATTTGGAATTTGAAAACTTGAATCGTATGGAATTTAAGTTTGTCGAAGGGCCTTACATTCACCATGTGGCGGCTGTTAGAAAAAATGTTGTACCGATTTTATATGAAGCGTGTAAATATTTAGGCGTGGCACCGGACTTCTATGATCCGATTGAAGAAGATGTCAAGGCTTACTTAAGGGGAGATACTGTATGACCGCTGATGTGAAGGCGTTAGAAAAAAAAGCTGTTGAACTGCGTAAGCGGACGTTCCAATTAGTTTATGAAGGGAAAACTGGTCACACCGGTTCTGATTTATCCTGTGCCGATATTTTAACGGCTTTGTATTTTCAAGTGTTAAATGTAGACGCCAAAAATCCCGAGAATCCTAATCGTGATCGCTACATCCAAAGTAAGGGCCACGCTGTTGAAATTTTGTGGACAACCTTGGCAGCGAAGGGCTTTATTGATGAAGCTGAATTAAATACTTTTTCTCAATTCAAATCTCGTTTAATTGGCCATCCCAATAATCAAGTGGATGGTATCGAAATGAATACAGGCTCCTTGGGTCACGGCTTGGCTGTTTCCACCGGTATTGCACTAGCCGGTAAAATGGATCAAAAAAATTATAAAACTTACACCTTGATGGGGGACGGCGAATTAGCGGAAGGCTCCGTCTGGGAAGCTGCGATGGCGGCCGCCAATTACAAATTGAAAAATTTGACGGCCATTATTGACCACAACGGCTTGCAAATTTCTGGTAAGACTGTTGATGTTATGAACTCAGAGCCTCTGAAAGAAAAATGGCAAGCGTTTGGTTGGCATGTGATTGAAGTTGACGGTAACAATATGGCGGAATTATTAGCCGCCTTTGACTCTGACGAAAATGGCGAGAAACCGAAAATGATTATCGCCAACACGATTAAAGGTAAGGGCGTGTCCTTTGCAGAAAACCAAGCCGGCTGGCATCACAAAGTGCCGACTGACGAGCAATATCAACAGGCCATGGCCGAATTTGATCAGCAATTGGAGGCGTTAAAATGAATACAATTCCCAATCGCCAAGCGATGTGTGATGTTTTAATCGCAGAAGGTAAAAAAAATCCTGATTTAGTGGTGTTGACGAGCGACTCGCGGGGTTCAGCTTCAATGACTGAATTTGCCAATCAATTGCCTGAGCAATTAGTCGAAGTGGGTATCGCCGAACAAAATATTGTTGGCATTGCAGCAGGCTTAGCTCATTCAGGCAAGCAGCCATTCGTCACATCACCGGCCGCATTCCTCAGTATGCGCAGCATCGAGCAGGTCAAAGTTGACGTGGCGTATTCCGATACCAATGTCAAATTAGTGGGCATCAGCGGCGGCGTCAGTTACGGCGCTTTAGGCATGAGCCATCATTCGCTACAGGATTTCGCCGTGACACGGGCGATTCCTAATCTACAAGTATTAGCGCCGGCTGACCGTTTTGAAACGGCAGCCATGATGAAGGCTCTCGCTAAAAGTCATCAACCGGCCTATATTCGAATTGGCCGCAATCCAGTCGCTGATTGCTATACATCAGATGATTATGGCTTTGAAATTGGTAAAGCGGTGGTGATGCGTGAAGGCCAAGACGTCACTCTAGTGGGCATCGGTGAAACAGTCCGCCAAGTGTTAGACGCAGCCGAGATTTTAGCAGCGGCCGGGATTGCTGCTGAGGTCATCAATGTTCACTCATTAAAACCTTTTGATGCCGCAACTATCATTCAATCCGCTAGCAAAACGAAAAAAATTATCACAGTGGAAGAACACAGTCCATATGGTGGCCTTGGTTCAGCCGTAGCGGAAACATTATGTGAATTAACCGATATCAGACAAAAAATTATCGCTTTACCGGATGAAGAATTAATCACCGGAGATTCAAAGGAAGTCTTTGAATATTACGGACTCACTGGCAGCAAGATTGCTAAAGCAGTTCAAAAATTTTAGGAGATGACGCTGATGGAATATCGAATTGTTATAGATCAGAGTACATCTGGAACGAAAGCCTTATTAGTCAATACAGCAGAAACAGTTCAAATTTTAAGTCGTTTGGATTTGCCCCACCGCCAGCTCTATCCGCAAAAGGGCTGGGTGGAACACGATCCAATCGAAATTATCAGTAATGTTAAAGAACTGATTGAAAAAACACTGCTGAAAAATAATTTACGCTCCGATCAAATTAAAAGTTTATCCATCACCAATCAGCGGGAATCGGTTGTGATTTGGGATAAACGCACCGGCGAACTACATACCAATGTGATGGTGTGGCAGTGTAACCGGGGTTTAGAAATTTGTAATCGATTACAGGAGGCGGGTTACAATCACCTAGTTAATCAGAAAACCGGCTTGACAATTGACCCGTACTTTTCAGCCTCTAAACTAAAATGGTTTTTTGACAGCCATCAGTTAAATGAGCTGCAATTGAAAGATTTGGCTATCGGCACCATCGATACTTGGCTAGTGTGGAATCTTACAGAAGGTAGTAGCTACTTAAGCGATGTCAGCAATGCCTGCCGAACTTTATTGTTCAATATTTTTGAGCAAAGCTGGGATACCGATTTGTTAAACTTATTCAATGTTCCGCAAAATGTTTTACCGGAAGTTGTCGACTCGGTTTATGATTTTGGCAGTTACTTGGACATTCCGATTGTCTCAATTGTGGCGGATTCGCAAGCCGCCCTCTATGGTCATCAATGCAATACCCCCGGCAAAGCCAAAGCCACTCTAGGTACTGGCTGTTCTGTCTTGATGAATATTGGGCCCGAGGTGAAACAGGTCAATGAAAAAATTTTAACAACGATTGCTTGGCGAGAAAGTGGCGTCACCACTTATGCTTTAGAAGGCGTGATACGTTCCTTTGGCGACATTTTAAATTGGGAGCAGGATACCTTGCAATTATTTGATGATGTACAAACAGCCTCTGAAGAAGCGTTAGCGCTGAAAGATAATGGCGGCGTTTACTTTGTGCCAGCGCTAGAAGGTTTAGGCGCACCTTTTTGGGAACCTGGCCGAGAAGCGGCCTTTGAAGGAATTTCCCGCAATACTACAAAAAAACATTTAATTCGTGCCAGCTTTGAAGCGATGCTCTTTCAAATTCGCGCAGTCATCGACGCCTTTGAAGAAAGCTGCGGTGTCACATTGGCTGAGCTGCATGTTGACGGCGGCGCCAGCAAAAATCCATTGCTTATGCAATTATTATCAGATATCACCCAAAAGACTATCATCAGCGGCGAAGTGGAAGAAATTTCCGCTGTCGGCACTTTGGCAATTATTGGCGAAACCATGCAAAACGCTGCAATCAATCATAAGTTTGAGCCTGTTGGTGAATTTGAAGCAGAGTATCAGAAATGGTTGGGGATTGTGGAGCGGAGAACAACAGTGACGGTTGAAGTTTAAGCAAGAACTATTATTGAAAAATAAGGAGGATTTTGTACATGCTTGAGAAAAAAAGAACAGTAATAACCACTGACGGTGAAGTCGATGATATGAATTCGTTTCTTCGCTACCTACTTTACAGTAATGAAATTGACACGGCTGGAATTGTTTTAACTAGCTCCGTTTATCATTATGCTGGAGATGAAGAGAAGGGCATCGAACCTTATCGTTGGACTGGGGAAAGCTGGGTCAATGAATTTATCGATGAATATGCGAAAGTTTATCCTAACTTGCAAGTCCATGACAAAAGCTATCCAACCCCTGAGTTCCTCCACAGCATCTATCACATTGGGAATATCAGCTATAAAGGTGAGATGGAAAAAGAAACTGCTGGCTCACGTTTTTTAGAAACGTTGTTTTTAGATGATGACCCTCGCACGCTATACGTTCAGACTTGGGGCGGGACTAATACAACAGCACGGGCTTTAAAATCGATTGAAGAACGCTTTGGCCAGCAAGCAGATTGGCAGGCAATCAAACAAAAAATTGAAGATAAGTTAGTTGTTTACATTATCTTGGATCAAGACGAAACTTATAGTGATTATATTGCTAAAGAATGGAATATCAAAGTAATCAATGACCAATACAATTTCTGGCATTTTGCCTATCTATGGAAAGCAGAAGATGACAATGTCACCACTCGTCTACAAGCAGACTGGAATTATGACTTGAAAATGAATTTTGGCCCATTGTTAAAAAAATATGCTTTGATGGCCGATGGTAATGTTCTTGAAGGAGAACTTGCTGAAGAACAGCGGGGTGTTCAAACCTACATTGATCAAAACCCTGAATATCAAAAATACGATTTTATTTCTGAAGGAGATTCCCCGTCATTCTTTTATCTTTTTGAAAACGGGTTAAGAAACAGTGAAGATCCAACATATGGCGGTTGGGGCGGTCGCTTCATTAAGAAAAATGAAGATTTGTTTATCAACGAGGCACTTGATTGGAACCCCTACACCAAGCAATACGAAGCTGAATATAGCTTGACTCGTTGGTTTGATGATATTCAAGATGATTTCAAAGCAAGGGCAAAATGGTGTGTTGCTGAAACACTCGAAGAAGCGGCTCATTATCCAATAGCAACAGTTAAGGAAGGTCTTGATTTAACAGCAAGTGCTGGCAGTCAGGTGAAATTGACTGCAGAAGCTAAAGATGTCAACGGCAGTCAACTATATTATAAATGGTGGTACTATCCAGAAGCATCCACCTATCGTGATGCGAGCAGCTTAAAACCAATTGTCGAAAAAATTTCTGGGATGGCGATTAATTGTCATGCTGAGGGTACAAAGGAAGCCTACAGTTACGTAAATATTGAAAACGATTTTACGCCACAATCAGTAGTGCATATCCCTAAAGATGCCCAACCCGGTGAAACAATTCATATTATTTTAGAAGTCTTAAACGATTTTGATTTACCACTGAAAAGTTATCAAAGAGTTATTATCACTGTCAAATAAAGGTTTGAAAAGGAGAAAAAAACATGAATGCAGTCAAAAAGAATCAAATAACTTTCAAAATTGCTTTGTTGTCCATCTCGCTTTTGTTAACAACGTCCGGCTCGATTGCTTCGGCAGTAACAAAGATGCAGGAGACCTTCAGTAATCATAGCGCTACAGCTGTTGAGGCCTTAGTAACAGCCTCTAATATTACTGTCATGATTTTTGTTTTACTGAGTGCCTTTCTAGTGAGAGTTCTGGGGACTAAGAAAACAGTTCTCTTAGGTATATTGTTGGCGGGAATTGGCGGTGTTGTGCCCTTCTTCTCGGATAACTATACATTAGTTTATGCTTCACGCTTGGTGCTAGGTGCTGGTTTAGGGATGTTTAATTCATTGGCAGTTAGTTTGATTAACGAATTCTATTCAGGTGATACTCGCAATAAGATGTTGGGTTATCAAGCCGCAGTTCAAAGTCTAGGTCAAACTTTAACCACTTTTGTGGCAGGTATTTTAGTTAATTACAATTGGCATTATGCTTTTGCAATTTACTTCTTAGCAGCTGTTTCATTTGTATTATTCTTAGTTTATGTACCTGATGTAAAACCGGAGGAAGAACAATCAGCTTCTGAAGAAAAAGTTTCTACTAAGCAAAGTGTGAACAGTTTTGTTATTCTACAAACACTAGTGCTAATGCTCTCTTTTGTACTTTTAATGGCAGTTAGTTTAAAGGCATCGGCATTAGTTCAAGAACATAATATGGCGAATCCTGGCTTCTTAGGAACAGCATTGTCTGTCCAAACATTAGTTAGTTTCTTAGCGAGTTTCTTTTACGGAAATATTGTTAAGTACACGAAACAATTTACTTTGGCTATCTGTTATATCGTTTTAGGCGTTGGCCATATCATGTTGTCTTTTGCAACCAATATGGCAATGCTAACAGTAGTTTTAGCTGTTGCCGGAGCAGGTTCAGCAATGTTTTTACCTTACTCATTTGGAATCATCATGGAGCGAGCGCCTAAAAATTCAGCGAACTTAGCTGTTTCTATTTCAATGGTGGGAACTAATCTTGGCTGTGTGCTTTCACCTTACATTTTGGCTTTTATCGGCAGTACGTTTAATAATACCTCTGCAAGCTTTTCATTATTAGCCTGTGGATTTATCTTCGTTCTATTAGCTGTGGTTTACTTATTCCTATCTAAGTCACTAAAGAATGATTCAAAAGATTTGGAATCAATGGTGGAAATGGAAGAGGCTATGGAGTAAAGTTAATTTAGTAGGATGAAAAAATACCTTCAGTAACACGATTTATGATGTTGCTGGAGGTTTTCAATGATTAAAAACCATGGAGGCAATTATGGCAAAAAGTTATTTCAGCATCGATATCGGTGGCACCTACATAAAATATGCAAAAGTCAATCGCTCTGGAAACATTGAACAGGTGGACAAAGTACCTACGCCAACCACATTAGACGATTTGGAAGCAGTGCTGACACAATTAGTCGAGCCTATCAATCAAGAAGTTAGAGGTGTGGGCATCAGTTGTCCGGGTAAAGTGGACATCAAAACAGGGACGGTCTATAATGGCGGCGCCTTGCCATTTTTACACGGCTATTCTTTCCGTAATTTTTTTGAAACCCGTTTTAACTTACCTTGTGGGGTCAGTAACGATGGCAAGGCGGCGGCTTTGTCCGAAGTTTGGCTGGGGAATTTGAAAAGCATTGAAAATGGGGTGGCAATTGTATTAGGCACAGGCATCGGTGATGGGATTATCGCTAATGGAGAATTGCTGCAGGGAAGCCACTTTCAAGCAGGCGAGTTGAGCTTTTTAATACGCACCCCTGAGAAAATGACGATGGAAAATATGCTCGGCTTCACCGGCTCAGCGGTTAAATTTATCGCTGCCTGCGCACAGGTTCTTGGTTTGCCAGACTCAGACGGCTTAGCTGTTTTTGAAGCAATCAAGGCAGGAAAGCAGCCTGAAGTCACTAGACTTTTTGAAAGCTATTGCCATGAGATTGCCTTTATGATTCTTAATTTGCAGGCGACATTAGATATTGAAAAAGTCGTCATCGGCGGAGGCATCAGTGCTCAAAGCATTTTAATTGAAGAAATCACCAAACAATATTTGGCGATGCGAGAAAGTTTCAGCTTTTGGGATAATTCATGGAGCAGTCTAGCCATTGAAAATTGTAAATTCTTGAACAACGCTAATTTATTAGGAGCGGTCTATCAATTATTACTCCAATTTGATGAAGAAATGTAAGTCATCCCTCCAAAAATAAGGTAAAATAAAAGGATAATCAGCAATTTTTATTTTGCTTTCAAGGGAGGAATCATCATGGAATCGACTTTAGTTATTATTAAACCGGATGGGGTCAAGCGGAAGCTGATTGGCCGTGTTATCCAACGTTTTGAGGAGAAAGGCTTGGCTCTGCAAAAGTTGAAATATGAAGTGTTAACTGAAGAAGTGCTAAAGGAGCATTATAGTCATTTGGTTAATAAACCTTTTTTTCCTGAGCTAGTAGCTTACATGACAAGTGGTCCAGTGGTGTTGATGATTCTTGAAGGGGAAAATGTCGTAAAAAATGTCCGTAAATTGGTTGGAGCCACTGACCCTTTTGAAGCAGCGGTCGGGACATTGCGGGGAGACTTTGGCTTATCGAAAACCGAGAATTTGGTTCATGCTTCAGATTCTGAAAGGGCCGCTTTGACAGAAATTGCCCGCTTTTTCCCAGCATAAAATACAAAACGACCTGTCGGAGTTAATGCAAAAAGCAAAACTCCGACAGGTCGTTTTTTGGTCGATGATGATTTTAAAAATTATTGTAAAATCTGATCAATTTCCGCGAGTTCAGCGGCTGTGAAAGCTAAATTATCGAGAGCTTTCAAGTTATCCTCCAGCTGGCTGACCCGTGAAGCGCCAATTAGAACACTGGCAATTTCTGGTAGGCGAAGATTCCACGCTAAAGCCATTTCCGCAAGTGTTTGATTGCGGGCGCTGGCTACATCATTTAAGCGGCGTACTTTAGTTAAAGTAGCCTCCACACGATCTTCAGACAGAAATGGACTATCCGAGCGATGAGCCCGCGAGTCTTCCGGCACACCATTGAGGTAGCGATTTGTTAACAAGCCTTGTGCCAAGGGGCTAAAGACAATTGCCCCTAAACCTTCTTTGGCTAAAACATCCGTCAAGCCTTCTTCAATACTGCGATTAAACATATTGTACTGGGGTTGATGAATGATAAAAGGCGTGTGCCATTCTTTAAATAATTTCGCAATCGCCGCAGTTTGTTCAGGGGAATAATTTGAAACGCCGACGTATAGAGCTTTGCCTTGTTTAACTAGCAAATCTAAAGCGTGGGCCGTTTCCTCCAATGGAGTGTCCGGATCTGGCCGATGATGATAAAAAATATCGACGTAATCCAATTGCATCCGCTGCAAGCTCTGGTCGCAGCTGGCGATAATATTTTTCTTGGAGCCCCATTCGCCATAAGGCCCAGGCCACATATAATAGCCAGCTTTAGAAGAAATAATAATTTCATCCCGATAACTGCTAAAATCCTCTTTAAAGAGACGGCCAAAATTGGTTTCCGCAGAGCCAGCCGGCGGGCCATAATTATTGGCCAAGTCAAAGTGGGTGATGCCATTGTCAAAGGCGGCCCGTAAAATGGCCTGCTGATTGCTGAGCTTGTCGACATCACCAAAGTTATGCCACAAGCCTAAAGAGATGGCGGGCAGCTTTAAACCGGATTTGCCAACTCTTTTATAAAGCATTTTTTCATATCTGTTTTCATTTGCAAGATACATGGAGGGTTCCTCCCTTTCCAAATTGTTTGCCGATTGTTTCTTTACATATCATAGCACCTCAAGTACACTTGAAGTAAAGCCTTTTCAAAAAGAAAGTTGGATTTTATGCAGGTACAGGAAAAATTTACTATAAGCGAGCTGTCACAAAAATTTGCACTGCCCCTCTCAACGCTGCGTTATTATGAGGAGGTTGGACTGTTGTGTGATGTTCAGCGGGATGGCAAGCATCGGATTTTTGACGAGTCGCATATCGGTCGCTTGGAAGCTATCCAGTGCTTTAAGCAAACTGGAATGACCATTAAGCAGATTCGCGAGTTTTTTTATTTTGAAGATCAAACGCAGGACTACCAGCAAATTGTTGCGCTGCTGGAATCTCATTGTGATGAAATTCAGCAACAGCTGTTGGCATTACAGGAAAACCAGCTGCACATTCAACAAAAATTAGCCTTTTATCAGGCGAAGAAAAAAGCACTAGTAGAGGAGGAAGTAGTGCCTCAGTGGGATGAATTTAGTTGACAAAGGTTTAAAATTAACTCTGTCAAAGCTTTTCCCCACAAAATGAACACTACAAAATTTCGTGATTTGAAAAAACTTTTTCAAAAGCTCAAATTAGTGTAGAAAAAAAAAGCTGATCAGCCATGACTGCAAAAACAGTCGGAGCTAATCAGCTTTTTACATTTTTTATTGATTAACCGCTTTGACAATCAGCATCATTGGCCGGCGCATTTCGTCTTGCATGCCGGGAACCGTCAGCATATCCTCTGGCGGCATCGGCTCAACTAGCCGTTCAATCTGAAAGCCGTTGGTCAATAAGCCGTCTAAATAAGTGGTTAAGGTCTTATGAAATTTAGTGATGTCTTCTCCTAGAAAGTTCGCTGTTCGCTGGCCTTCATAAAAATAATTATCCACCGGAAAATGTAAAATTTTGCCAGTTTCATCGTAGTACCAATCCTGTGTACCATAAGCCGTGAAAATTGGATGCTCCACAGAAAAAATAAATTCACCGCCGGGTTTCAAATAGCGATGGACATTTTTGGCGACCGCCGCAAAATTTTCAACATAATGGAAGGCTAACGAGCTGAGGACCACGTCAAAGGTGTTTTCAGGGAAATCAGCTTCTTCGATACTGTTTTGTTCATAGCGCACATTGGCAAAATGGGTTTTACTGCGGGCAACTGCCAGCATTTTTTCTGATAAATCCACACCGACGACTGCTTTGGCCCCGTGTTCGGCGGCATAAATACAATGCCAGCCATAGCCACAGCCTAAATCTAATACAGTTTTATCCTCGAAGGCGGGTAGTAATTTTTCCAGTGTTTGCCATTCGCCGGCTCCTTGCAAGCCTTGGGTACTGCGATTCATTTGGGAATATTTTTCAAAAAATTCCGGGTTATCATAATGATTTTCTTTCATGGGTTTGTCCTCCATACAATTTTTTTGTTGTCTGCTAAATTGTATGGAGACCTGTTCTTTTATGAGCTATCATAACCATCACTCTCCTTAATTAATATCTTGCAACGGTTTTCACTAAAAGTCAACTAGTGAAGGTGAAAGCCCGCTGATTTTGAAATAAAAAGGTTGGCGGAAACATACAAGAAGTTTCCGCCAACCAGATTAAATAAAAAAATTATTTACGTAATTCAGCTAGCAATTTTTGGGCCACAGCTAAATTGCGAATAGTTTCAGCCTGTAACAGCTTGGTCAGCGTAGCGATTTCGCTACCGACTGCGCCAGCGGCAATGGCTAATTGCCGCATATGCAAGTTCATGTGGCCTTTTTGAATGCCATCAGTGACGAGGGCTTTGATGGCCGCCAAGTTTTGGCCTAAGCCGACCGCTGTGATAATCTCTGCCAATTTTGCTGCAGTAGGAAAGTTTAAAATTTCCATTGCAATGTGGGCTTTCGGCAACACTTTAGTGGCACCGCCGACAGTTCCAACGGCGACGGGAATTTCCAGCTTGCCGACTAAGCTATTGCCTTCAATTTGCCAATCAGTTAAACCTTGATAGCTGCCATTGCGACTGGCGAAGGTATGAATGCCGGCTGCGACGGCCCGAGTATCGTTACCGGTTGCCAAGACTACGGCATCGATGCCATTCATAATACCTTTGTTGTGGGTCGCTCCCCTATAGGCGTCTAATTTAGCAAATTGGCTGGCTAGAACAATTTTTTCAGCGACCAGTTCACCGGCAAAATTTTTTGTGGTTAATAAATCAAAAGGAATTCTACAGCTAGCTTGGCTCAATGCCTCTGTCGGATAATTGCTTAAGATGCTGAACAAAATTTCTTCTTCAGGAAACCAGCTGCGCAATTGCTGAGCTAAGCCTTCTAAAATTGTATTGATCATATTTGCCCCCATCGCATCTTGCGTATCCACCAAAACATCCAAGCTGACAAAATCCTCCAGTTGACGAACTTTAATAGCTCTGACGCCACCACCCCGAAGGACAATCGAAGGATAGACCTCCGCCGCTAAAAGTTGCAGCTCAGCTTTTTTCTCCGCTAAAGCAGCTGTAAGTTTTTGCGGCTGTTGGACCTTTTGGAAAACTATTTGCCCTCGCATCACCCTTTCCGTTGTGGCGGTGGTGAAACCGCCACTTTGAGCAATGATTTTAGCGGCGTTACTGGCAGCGGCAATCACAGAGGGCTCCTCCGTGACCATCGGCACAACAACTTCTTCATTATTAATCAAAAAGTTTTGGGCCACGCCTAAGGGCAGCTCAGCTTCGCCGATTTGATTTTCAATCATATTGTTGGCAATATCGGTATCTAACAGCTGTTCCTTTAGTAACACGTCAGCGGCATTTTGCGAAAGAATGCCGTCAGCGGTCAATTTAGCCAAACGCTCTGGCCGAGTTTGCTGATAGAATTTTTTTGCGGGCGTATCAGGTGTCGTTGGCGTTTCTTTTTTGATGAGCATGGCCAAACCTAAGCCGCCGCCGACACATAAGGAGGCAGCCCCGAGACTTTTTTCTTCTTGAAATAATTCAGCTAACAGTGTAACTAAAAGCCGTGCTCCGCTGGCTCCAATCGGATGACCTAATGAAATGCCGCCGCCATAAATATTTACTTTTTCTGGTGACAGATTTAATTCATTTTGGACAACTAGGGAAGAGGCAGCAAAAGCTTCATTGATCTCAAAGAGGTCAATTTCAGTCAGTGAACGACCGGTTTTTTCGCTGAGGCGTTGCAGTGCCTTGATTGGGGAAATCCCCATAATACTTGGGTCAATCCCAATTTCGCTATAGCCTTCAATCGTCGCCAAATAATTTAAACCGTGGGCTTTAGCGTAGCTCTCGCTAGCCAACACTAGCATCGCTGCCCCGTCATTTAAAGTCGAAGCATTGCCGGCAGTAACACTGCCGTCTGCTTTGAAAACAGTTTTTAAAGTAGCTAGTCTTTCAAGGCTGGAATTTGCCCGAATGCCTTCGTCTTCTTGGAAAAGCTGACCATCAGCTAGAGTGATAGCTGTAATTTCTTGGGTAAATTTCCCGGCCTTTTGGGCAGCGGCCGCTTTTGTTTGCGATTGGAGGGCAAAGGCATCTTGCTGGCTGCGGCTGATTGAAAAAGTTTCGGCCACTTTTTCAGCAGTCAGACCCATGTGTTTTTGGCTAAAGGCGTCAGTTAATCCGTCATGAACCATGCTGGAAATCGGTTCTGCATAACTGTCGCTTTCAGCTTGATATTTTTGCAGCAGAGGCGCTTGGCTCATGCTTTCAGTGCCGCCGGTTAAAATAACTTGGGCTTCACCTAATTGAATCTGTTGCATACCTAAAATAACCGCCTTCAAACCAGAACCGCAGACTTCATTGAGGGTCATTGCTGGACTGCTTTCCGGTAAGCCGCTGTTGATGGCAATCTGGCGGGCAATATTTTGACCATTGCCGCTGCTTAAGACATTGCCGATAATGCTTTGGTCGATGTCCTTTGGTGATATGCCGGCTTTTTTGATGGCCGACTGCGCAATTTTCGTGCCTAATTCAACCGCTGAAAATTCCTTTAAAGCGCCTTTATATTTTCCAATAGGGGAACGGGTCCCGCTTAAAATTACAACTTTTTCCACGTACAGCACCTCCAAAAAGAAATATAACATTAAATCACAACAAGCGGCGCCTTTGTCTGGCGGAATTAATAAAATCACAAAAATTTTATTTTTATAAAGAGCGGGTAAAAACTGCTTCCAGTTTTTTGAAATCGTGATATAGTATTGTGGGCTTTAAATTTAGGACAGGTTTAATACAAATAAATAGAGTGGTTTAATTTAGAGAGGGGATTTTTATGACAGTCGGTATCGACAAAATTGCTTTTCATGTGCCCGATTATTTTGTAGACATGGCAGAATTAGCAGTTGCTCGCGGGGTGGACCCGAATAAATTTTTAATTGGAATTGGTCAAGATAAGATGGCGGTGATTCCTAAAACGCAAGATATCATTACCTTGGGCGCCAATGCGGCAGCGAAAATTTTGACAGCAGCAGATAAAAAGGAAATTGATATGGTATTGGTCGGCACAGAAACCGGCATTGATTATTCCAAATCAGCGGCGGTTGTGATTCAACAGCTGCTAGATATTTCTCCCTTTGTCCGTTCCTATGAATTGAAACATGCTTGCTATGGCGGCACAGCCGGCCTACAACAGGCGAAGGAATACGTGCTGAATCATCCAGATCGAAAAGTGTTGGTGATTGCCACCGATATTTCAAAATACGGCTTAAATTCTGGTGGCGAGCCGACGCAGGGTGCTGGCGCTGTGGCGATGCTAGTCACCAACAATCCACGGATTTTAGAATTAAGCGATGACAATGTTTTTTATTCAGAAAATGTCTATGATTTCTGGCGACCAAATGGGCATGATTATCCTTTGGTGGACGGTCATTTATCTAACGATATTTATATTGAGGGCTTTAAGCGGGTCTGGCATGAAAGCAATCAGCGGCATCAACGCAGCGAAAAAGATTATGCAGCGCTAACCTTTCATCTGCCTTATACTAAAATGGGCCGCAAAGCATTACAGAGTATTTTTCCTGAAATCTCTGAAGCAGAACAAAATCGCTTGATGGAGTGCTATGAAGAAAGTATTCTTTACAGCCGCCAAGTTGGCAATCTGTATACTGGTTCTTTATACCTAGGACTGATTTCGCTATTGGAAAATTCGACTAGTCTAAAAGCTGGCGACCGCATTGGCTTGTTCAGCTATGGTTCAGGGGCTATCAGCGAATTTTTCTCGGGTCGCTTAGTTGAAGGCTTCAAAGAACAATTGCAACCGGCAAAAGATGAAGCAGCCTTGGCCGAACGCCAGCAGCTGAATGTAGCAGAATACGAAGCGATGTTTGCTGAAAGCCTGCCGGAAGATGATGTAGAAACAGAGTTTTCTGATTCGACACCTTATGCGATTCGCAAAATAGCTCAAGGTATTCGTTATTATAATCAGTAATTTTAAAAAATTACGACAAGCATTGATTGAAGGATATGAAAATAAAAATTTTCTTCAGCTTGAAAAACTGAATTCAATCGCTAGCTTTCAAAATTAAATAAAGAATGGGAAGGCGCAAACTGCTAAAGCTTGCGCTTTTTTTCAGCGATGAGTGGTTTTTATTGAGGAATGCTGTATTTTATTTTTTAATTAAACGTGAAAGCCTTTTTTTTATAATTTTGTTATGAATTTTGAAGAGAAATTGACAAGGAGACATTTGTTATCTAAACTTTGACTATAGTTTGTTAAGAGAGTGTCTTAGGGAAGGAGATTTTTATGAAAAGTGTTACGAAAAAAAGTTTATTGGGCTTAGTGGCAGTGAGCGGACTGGTCCTCGCAGGTTGTTCCAATTCCACTGATTCAACAACGGATACGCAAAGTTCCCAGGGGACAAACAGCAGCGGCGAAACTTTAGCTGCCGATCAGACGATGGAAGTGGTTGTGCCAGCAGAAATGGGTAGTGCAGATATTTCCCTGGCAACAGATTCTTACAGCTTCACAGCGTTAAATAATGTTTATGAAGGTATGTATCGTTTAGATGAAACCAACATGCCGGTGATTGCCGGTGCCGCCGAAGATGCGGTAGTCAGTGATGACGGTCTGACTTATACAGTCAAACTGCGGGAAGATGCGACTTGGTCAAACGGCGATTCCGTGACGGCGGCTGATTATGTTTATTCTTGGCAGCGGACCGTTAATCCAGAGACGGCTTCCGGCTATGCTTATATGATGGCGCCGGTCAAAAATGCCACCGCCATTAGTGAAGGCGAAGCCGATGTGGCGACGCTTGGCATCGAAGCGACTGGCGAATACGAAGTTACAATTACTTTAGAGCAGGCCACACCTTATTTTGAATCTTTATTAGCTTTTCCAACCTTCTTCCCACAAAATCAAGCGGTTGTCGAGGAATATGGCAGTGATTATGCCCTGACCAGTGAAGCCGCAGTCTACAATGGACCTTTTGTTTTAGAAGGCTTTGATGGACCAGGGGTGGATGATGCGTGGACCTTTGCCAAAAATAATGACTATTGGGATGCGGATACAGTCACGATTGAAGCAGTTAATATCAGTGTAGTCAAAGAATCTTCAACAGGTTTGAATTTATTTGATACCGGCGAAGCAGATGATGTCGTCTTGTCCGGCGAGTTGGCGATTCAAAATGCCAACCATGAAAATTATGTCACTCAACCGGGAGCGACGACACAATATTTAGAAATGAATCAAGCACCGGAGGATTCACCTTTTAGAAATGAAAACCTTAGAAAAGCGATTAGCTATGCAATGGATCGCCAGCAGATTGTCGATAATATTTTAGGTAACGGTTCTTTAGTGGCCAACGGCTTAGTGCCGCAGGATTTGGCGTATAATCCAGAAACCAACGTCGATTTTGTGGAAGACGCGGACCGGACTTTAGAATACGATGAAGCCCAAGCCAAAGAATATTGGGAAACGGCTAAGTCTGAGCTGGGTGTTGATACGATTTCCTTCTCCTTAATGACTTCTGATACCGATCAGTCGAAAAAATTAGGAGAATATGTTCAAGGTGCGTTGCAGCAGACCTTAGAAGGCGTCACTGTAACCTTACAAACTGTGCCTTTCTCTGTCCGTTTAGACCGCTCAAACAATGGTGACTTTGAAATGGTTATGAACAACTGGATTGGCGATTACGCTGACCCAATTAACTTCTTAGAATTATTTACAACAGATAGTTCTTACAACCGAGGCAAATGGTTGAATGATGACTATGACAGTCTGGTGGAGGCTGCCAGCACGACAGATGTCAATGATCCAGAAGCTCGTTGGAATGACATGGTGGAAGCAGAGCAGGTGATTACCGATAGTTTAGGTATCGTACCGCTATTCCAAAATGCGGAAGCGCATCTGCGTTCTGACAAAATTAAAGGCTTAGTTGTTCACAGTGTAGGAGCCCAGTACGATTATAAAGATGTTTATATTGTTGAATAACGTAACAAATTGCTAAAAATGAATAGAAATATTTTTTGACATCAAATAGATTTGCGCCGCTGACCGCTAAGTTTGGCGGTGCAAATTTTTTCTATTTTATTGGCAACAAGGTACGCCTCTTTTCTTTTTATTTTTCCGGTATATAATAGGCGTAAGATTATTTTGAAAATAAGCAGGTGAGCTATGAAAATCGTGCAGGTTCAAACTAAAATTATCCCGATTCAGTTAAACGCTCCTTTTAAAACTGCGTTGCGAGAAGTGCAGTCGGTGGATGTGGTGCGGGTATTGCTTCATTTTGATAACGGCTTGGTGGGCATCGGCGAAGCAGCCCCCACTAAAGTAATCACCGGTGATACTGAGGAAAGTATTTTGCAGGCGATTAATGAAACGTTTACGCCGTTTTTATTACAGCGGGAAGTGGATGAAGAATTGAGTCTCTTAGACGATCTGCAAAATTTATTACCCCATAACACCAGTCCGAAGGCGGCCATTGATATTGCGCTGCATGATGCCTTGGCTAAGGCCCACCAGCAGCCGTTGTTTCAGTTTTTAGGCGGTAGCAAGCCTGAGCTGGAGACTGATTTTACCATCAGTGTCGGTTCTCGGGAAAAAATGGTGGCTGACGCCAAGGCCAAGGTCGCCAGTGGTTTTCAATCGCTAAAAATCAAATTGGGCTTAGATGATGTCGCCGAAGAAGTTGCCAAAATCCGCAGCATCAATCAAGCCTTGGCAGGAAAAATTCCTTTTCGGATTGATGCCAATCAAGGCTGGAGCAAAGAAGAAGCGGTGGCGATTTTAAATGAATGGCAGGACATCCCGATTGATTTTGTCGAACAGCCGGTGCCAGCGGCTGACTTTGAGGGATTAAAGTGTGTCACCGAACACACCAAAATTCCAATTATGGCGGATGAAAGTCTATTTGGTTTGGCGGATGCTGAAAAATTAATCACCAATCAATGTTGTGACTTACTGAATATCAAATTGATGAAGAGCGGCGGCATTAAAGAAGGCTTGAAAATTTATCGCTTAGCAGCAGCCCACGGCATCGACTGCATGGTGGGTTCCATGATTGAAGGCTATGCCGGTATGGCTGCTGCCGCCCATTTTGCTGCCAGCCAGCCGGGCATTCGTTTTTACGATTTAGACGTGCCCTTTATGTGGGAGACGAAAAATTTAGATGTTCAAACGAGCGGCATGACAATTTCTGCCGGTAAATTAAAATTGCAAAGGACCCCAGGCTTGGGGATTACAGATTAGAGGTAGGAGGCCAACTAAATATGTTAAAAGCGGTTAGTCGCAGTTCAAGTTTTTTGTGGAAAAAACCGGAGAGCAATCCGGTGTTAACAAAAATTCACACAGCACCAAAAGAAGCGCTCCACACCTTTTTGACGGGCACCGATACGATGGAATTATTCAATGACCGCCTTGTTGATTCAGAAGTGATTTACGGAACCCTCGTTGAAGTCGTTGCTGAAAAAGACGGTTGGTCAGAGGTTATTGTGCTGGACCAAGCCAGCCATCAAAATGAAAAGGGCTATCCCGGTTTTATCCCAACTGCGGATTTAACCAAAGTTTCTGCAGATTATGGAAAAGCTGCGGAAAAAATTTCCGTGATTGTTCCGCAAGCGGATTTGAAACTTACGGACCATACTCGCCCAATTCCCTTTGGTGCGGTTTTAGATTTATCATCAGAAACGGAGACCGATTATCTGGTGAATACGCCGGAAGGTTCGGGAACAGTTTCAAAGGCAGACAGTCAAAAAATTACCGCTTATCAGGACTCACTGGCGCAACGGATGATTCAATTAGCCGAACAATTTCTTGACTTGCCTTACATTTGGGCCGGCACCAGCGGCAGTGGCTTTGACTGCTCAGGCTTTGTCTACAGTTTGCATCGGGCCAATGGTGTGCTGATTCCTCGTGACACACCGGAACAAGCTGATGGTGGTCAGCACGTTGCCTATAAAGATGCTCTGCCAGGTGACTTATTGCTGTTTGCTTATGAAGAGGGCAAAGGCGAAGTCCATCATGTCGGCATGTATCTTGGCAATGACGAAATGATTCATTCTCAAACTCCCGGTTCAAAGGTGATGAAAACAAAAATTGCCGGCTCTAAATATGAACCAGAATTAACAGTTGTCACCCGCTATTGGACGGATGAAAAAATAAATAAAGAAGGGCGCTAACCTAGATGAAAATTTTTATTTCCGCAGATATTGAAGGGGTTGCCGGTATTGGCCAGTGGAACGAAACAGAAAGCGGTCCTTGGTACGATTATTTTTCTAAAGAAATGAGTCGGGAAGTAGCGGCTGCCTGTGAAGGCGCCTTAGTTGCTGGCGCTACCGAAATTTATGTGAAGGACGGCCACCACACGGCCTGTAATATCTATCCTGATATGCTGCCAAAAGAAGCCGTTTTAAATCGCGGCTGGAGTGGAGATGGTTACGGCATGATGTCCGGTGTTCAGGATGATGTCGATTTTGTGGTGATGATTGGCTACCATGCTGCTTCCTATTCAGATGCCAATCCCTTGTCCCACACCAGCGAAAATTATATTCGCAAATTTGCAATCAACGGCCAGCTTGCCAGCGAGTTTATGATTAATCGTTATATTGCGGCGCTTCATCAGGTGCCGGTGATTTTTCTCAGCGGTGACCAAGGCATTGTGGACGAGGTGCGGACCACAGACCCGGGAATTTCGACTTTTGCCACGTTGCAGGGGCGGGGCGGCTCAACTACTAGCGTTCACCCTGAGGTTGCCTATGAAAAAATCAAAGAAGGGGTGCGCCAAGCCGTCACCTTAAATAAATACTATGTTCCTGAACTACCAGAATACTTCGATGTGAAAATTACCTATCAGGAACAAAATCGGGCCCGCAAAGCGGCTTTGTTCCCAGGAGCGAAGCGAATTGATCCTTATACCGTCCAATTTGAAACAGACGAATATTTTGAATTTTTGCGCTTTTATACTTTTGTCGGTTAAAAGGTTGGTGGAGAAAATTTTTCTAAGCCAAGTTGGTTCGTCTAAGCTTTAAGCTGACAAATAAATCCGAAAAAAATTTTGCTCAAAAAAATAAGCCACTTACAGCCGCAGATTAAGCTGAG
This sequence comes from Enterococcus sp. HY326, assembly GCF_026157065.1. Classification (GTDB taxonomy): domain Bacteria; phylum Bacillota; class Bacilli; order Lactobacillales; family Enterococcaceae; genus HY326. The sequence continues at coordinate 821,337 of NZ_JANLGQ010000001.1, read as the reverse complement.
CCAGTTAGAAATTTACACTGGATTTCTTCTTAATCTGTGGCTGTTTTTGGCATTCTGTAAAAAACATGCTACTCTTAAGCTGTAAAAGGAGGCTGACGCAATGGCAAATAAAAGCTTTCAAGATGTTTTTTTCCGAGATGATTATTTTAAAGATATCAATTTTTTTAATATCGGCCATGAAATCTGCAGCCCGAGCCATCGGTTTGGGCCGGCAGCCAGATCTTATTATTTGATTCATCTGGTGGTCAAGGGGCAGGGCACCTATCAAAATGAACGCATCACCTACCAATTGCAGGCGGGGGATTTTTTTATCATCAAGCCTCAAGAGCTGACCAAGTATCAAGCGGATGCCACAAATCCATGGGAATATTATTGGATTGGTTTCTTAGGGACAGAGGTGGCCAACTTACTGCGTCTTAACGGTTTTGGCGAACTGGATTATTTAGGAAAAGTTCTTGATTTGGCTGGGACGACGGCTAAATTTCAGGAGCTGTTAGACTTGGATTTATTTGATAATGGCCAACGACTGCGGACACAGGCTTTATTTTTAGAGCTGTTGAGTCAGTTTAAGCTGAACCGGCTGCCGCTTTTTCCAGAAAAAATTGCCAAGCAAAGCCGCTATCGAGATTCGTTTTTACTATATATCCAGAGTAATTACTACCGCAGTGAGTTGAGTGTGCAGGAAATTGCCAAATCCATGTACCTTCACCCGGCTTATTTCAGTCAGGTGATTAAAGCGGAATTGGGGGTGACTCCTCAGCAATACTTGATTTCCTATCGAATGGAGCAGGCACGCTTTTTATTAAAGACTTCTGATAGTTCGATTGATGAAATTGCTGATCTGATTGGCTATGATAATCGTCACTCATTTTCAAGGGCCTTCAAGACCTATCATGGGACTTCACCTTCGGAATTTAAAGCGTTAACAGAATCTTAAATTGTGTACCCTTTAAATAAACTGATGAAATAGTCAACCGCCATTAAATTTTCTATACTTGAGACAAGCTAATAACTTTGCTATCAGTAACAATTAAAAGTTTGGCTGTGAAATTCAGAAATCGCTGTGAGATAAGTTGATGCAATTTTTTTGCCGCAAAGGCTTAGATTTTTGCTTGCTGAAGGACAGCGGCGAAAAGCAGTTATCTCTTCTGAATAAAACCTCATAAAAAAATTGATTTCAAACACATTAGGAGGAAGTTTAATGGTTAAGATTACGTTTATCGGTGCCGGCAGTACCATTTTTGCCAAGAATGTTTTGGGGGATGCGATGCTGACACCAAGTCTGCAGGAGGCGCAAATCAATTTATTTGATATTGATGCCAAGCGTTTGAAGGAATCTGAGCTGATGCTCAACACCATCAACAAAAATTCCAATCAATCACGGGCGACCATCACCGCCTTTACTGACCGCAAAGAAGCTTTACGGGGGGCGGATTTTGTTGTCAACGCCATTCAAGTCGGCGGTTATAAACCAAGTACCGTCATCGATTTTGAAATTCCTAAAAAATACGGTCTTAAACAAACGATTGCCGATACATTGGGAATCGGCGGGATTTTCCGAGGCTTGCGGACCTTACCGGTGATGTTTGATTTTGCTAAAGAAATGGAAGAAGTTTGTCCAGATGCCTGGCTCTTAAATTACACCAATCCGATGGCAATTTTGACAATGGGCATGCTAAAAGCAACGAATGTTAAAACAGTCGGCCTTTGCCACAGCGTACAGGTCTGTGTTCCAGAATTATTCGGCTATCTTGGCATTCAAGATAAATATGATTTAAATGATTTCAAATGGAAAATTGCCGGCATCAATCACATGGCGTGGCTTTTGGAGATTGAAAAAAATGGTGAAGATTTCTATCCAGAAATCAAACGGCTGGCTAGTCAGATTCCTAACCCGCATAAGGACTCCGTCCGCTTTGAATTAATGCGGAACTTTGGCTATTACGTAACAGAATCTAGTGAGCACAATGCAGAATACCATCCGTATTTTATCAAAGAACGCTATCCAGAGCTGATTGACCAATTCCAAATTCCGATTGATGAATATATCAGACGCTGTATCCAGCAGATTGAAGACTGGGAAAGTCAGCGGGATGAAATTGTTCACAACGGCAGCTTAGAACATGTCCGCAGTCGTGAATACGCTTCTTATATTATGGACGCTATCACCACTGGCAATCCAACCGTAATTGCCGGAAATGTGATGAACAAAGGGTTGATTACCAATCTGCCAGCAGACAGCTGCGTGGAAGTGCCTTGTTTGGTTGATAAAAATGGTGTCCAGCCAACAGTTGTCGGCGACTTGCCAACACAATTGGCTGCCTTGAACCGGACCAATATCAATGTGCAGGAATTGACTGTTGAAGCGGCGATGACCTTAGAAAAAGATAAAATTTACCAAGCTGCTCTGTTAGATCCCCATACCAATTCTGAATTGAGTATCGATCAAATTCGCGGGATGGTGGATGAATTAATTGAAGCCCACGGCGATTATCTGCCAACTTATCATTAAAAAAAACAGTTTAGCCCTTGCCACAGTATTTTTTGCACTGGCAAGGGCTTTTTGATTGTTGGAAAATGCTCAACCTTGAGTTCCAAATTTGATTTGATGTTTTAAAAACTTCTACAAAATAAGTTTTTCACAAAATTTCTGCGCTAACGCATTTATCTTGATGACAAAGCCAATTTTTTTCGTTACACTAAAATGAAAGCGGATAAATGAAGGAGTGTTGCTCAATGAATTTAGTTATCACAGAAGATTATGAAACTTTAAGTGAACTGGCTGCCGGCATGGTGTTAAGTAAAATTGCCGAGGAGGGGCGGGTAAATCTGTCGCTGACCACCGGCAATTCGCCAACACGCATGTACGAAATTTTGTTGGAGCGTTTAGCAAAAATGCATTATCAGTCAGAGCAAGTTTATTATTATAATTTTGACGAAGTGCCAATCGTGGGGGAACGCTACGGCTTGACGACGGCGGCCTTGAATGAAGCCTTTTATCAGCCGGCTCAGATTGCCCCGGAAAATATTCAAGAATTCAATGAGAAAAATTACCAAGAATTTGAAGAGAAATTATTGATGGATGGTGGTCTTGATTTAGTGGTGATGGGACTAGGCAGTGATGGGCATTTTTGTGCCAATATGCCCGGATTAACAAAGTTTAATCGAGGCATTTACCCGATTGAAATGGGTCCTGGCGATGACATGTGGGAGCAATTAAAAGCAGCTCTTGGCAAGGAGCCGGGCGATAAGGCGGTCACCTTTGGTCCGAAAACGGTTATGGCGGCCAAGCAACTGCTGCTGATTGTCAACGGTGCAGCCAAAGCCCAAATTGTTAAAGCGGTTTTGGAGGGGCCAGTGACCGAAGAAATTCCCGCCAGCATTTTAACCACGCATCCGAATTTGACGGTGATTCTTGACCAAGAGGCCGCTCAAGAACTAAGTAAATAAAGCAAAAAACAACATTTCCCACTAGTCTTCATATGAAGGCTGGTGGTGAAATGTTGTTTTTAATTAGGCCGCCTTTTTTAACGTGCGGTTCAATTTTTCGGTACAGAAGAACAATAAAAAGGCGAAGAGTAATAAATAAAACGGGTAGAGCTGAATCGAAATCGCCGAGGCTAAAAAGCCGAATAAAGGCGGCATAAAAGTTGTGCCGACATAGGCCGCTGCCATTTGAATCCCAATCACTGATTGAGAATTTTCCTTACCAAAATTGGCCGGCGTCGAATGAATAATCGACGGATAAATCGGCGCACAACCTAAACCGACGATGATTAATCCGACTAACGCAAAGATGGTCGTCTCCGCAGGAATTAAAATCAGCAAAGCGCCGACTGTCAAAATTCCAATGCCCATGCGAATTAACTGGCGATCGCCAAAACGGTTTGCGATGATTCCCGATAAAAAGCGGCCAAAGGTAATGCCCAAAAAGAAATAAGAGGCAAACTGAGCGGCGACATCCGGTGCAACATTGCGGGTTTCCACTAAGAAAGTGCTAGCCCACAAACCAGTTGTCTGTTCAACTGCCGAATAGCCTAAAAAGGCAATTAAGATAAACCAAATCCCTCGTAGACGGAAAACATCCTTCAAAGAGAGCCCTTTTGTCGGTGTTTCAGAAGTTTCAACGACCGTTCGATGCTGCTTCCACAGAGGCAGGCTGATAAACAAAATAACCGTTAGAATCAGCTGCAAAATCCCCACAGTGCGATAGCCGTTATTCCAAGCTTCACCGGCCGTTAAATAGTAACTCATGATGTAGGGACTAATCGCCGCTCCAACACCCCAAAAGCAATGAAGCCAGTTCATATGACGAGAATTATAATGAAGGGCCACGTAGTTATTCAACGCCGCATCGACCGCACCAGCCCCCAAACCGTAAGGAATCGCCCAGAGAATCAGCGCCCAAAAACTATGGGAAAAGGAAAAACCAAAAAGTGCAATCGCCGTCGTCAAGACACTGAAGAGGGTCACCAAACTCGTGCCCAATTTTTTAGTCAGCTTGTCTGAAAAAAAACTGGAAACAATCGTACCCGCAGCAATTGTCATGGTGATAAAGCCAGCGTAAGACACCGGTACATTCAAGTCCTGCTGCATTACCGGCCAAGCCGAGCCAATCAAAGAATCCGGCAGCCCCAAACTGATAAACGCCACATAAATAATTACAAGTAACAAGGAATACATAATTTTTCTCCAATAAAATCATTAATTTTTTAAAATTTCGCTACTTTAGTAAAAATACCACAGTTTGAAAGAGAATTAAATGGCAAAATTTGTCGGCGTAAATTTTTCTAAACGAGTGCGCTGCGACAAAGCTTGTTTCAAGTTGCGGTCCGCCAAAGAAATATGCGGACCAACTAAAATTGTCTGACCATTTTGCAAAGGGTAACTCAGAATATTTGCCAGCTTAATCACTTTTAAACTGCACTCTCTACCTGCCATCAATAGTAAATTTTTAACCATAATTTTGACTAGGGCAGCTGGCAGACCAGAATCATCGATAAAAATTATCCGTTCGATTTTTTTATTTTCCATTTTAAGTCCTTCCTTCAACTTAATTAATATCTTTAATTAAGTATATTAACAAAAAGGAGATTTGTAAAGAAAAAAGTGAAACACTTTTCCCTCAGAAAAATGGTTCACTTTTTAAAAATGATAAATTGTCTCTAAAGTAACCAGCCATAAAAGACCGACTGTTAAGGATTGTTGAAAGTTTTCATCAAATAAGTAAGCCGGCTGATTCATCTGTTTACTCAAAATATCTGAAGCAGCAATCATCTCTTGAACAGCCTGCACCTGAACGGATTCAGCAGAAATAATAAACGTATCTGGAGCAATCACAGCGTTGTAAATCGCTAAAATTTGCGCCAAATTCGCCAATAGTTCTGCTGGTGATGTCGGGATACTCCCATCAATCAAATGGGGCAGATATTTTGCTTCACCAGCCAGATTATGGCCCCCTTCAATCAGTGCGCCCTTATCATAAATAGTAATGCCCGGCATACTGTTTTCGGGATAATAGATGCCGACAATACTTTCAACAGTCGCCAACTGATGCTTTTTAGCATAGCCCACCGTTAACAAATGGGCATCATTTTGCATCACTAGCGGAATTCCCGTGATTTTTTTTAAGGCAGTGGCCGGTTCCCAGCCATCAAAGAGCGTCTCCCAGCTGGAAAGAATTTTTCCCTGATAAATTTTTCCCGGCAGCGAAAGGCCAATTTTTTCAATTGTAAATTCTTCCGCCGCTTGTAAGTATTGTTGAATTATACTGGTAAAATTTTCTAAAGAAAACGGCGTGAAGTCCAGCCGTTTCTGCATTTTTTGGGTGCCCTTTAAGTTGACTACACGGCCGTCAAAAATTAACTTTCGCTGCCCAGCAACCTGTTCCTGTTGAATGCTCAGCAAAAGAAAATGGCTTTGATCGTAATTGAAATAATAATTAATCGCCGGCCGGCCCAACGGCGGCTGCACCATCTCGCCTTCTGTAAAAATATTTTGCGCCAGCAATTCTTTAACCAACGCATTAATTGTCACAACGCTCAGGCCGGTATCTTTGGCCATCTCAGCCTTCAAGGCCTGGCCCTTTTGAAACAGATAAACTTTGAGGGTTTGCAGATTTTTATCGCGAATTAGATTTTTATTTGAACTCATAAGGTCTCCTTAATTAACTAGCTTAATTAACTATAAGAGAAAAAAGCCAACTTGTAAATCAAAAACTGCTTGACAAGCGCTATCAAAATAAATAAACTTAATTAAGAAGTTTAATTAAATGGAAAGTTGGCTACTAAAATGATTAAATTAGTGATTAGTGATTTAGACGGAACTTTTTTGAATAGTCAGAGCTTATTTGACAAGGATTATTTTCGTCGGGTGAACAACATGATGAAGGAACAGGGGATTGCCTTTTCCGCTTGTACCGGCAAACAGTGTGAACGGGTCGAGAAATTATTTGGCGAAGAATTTGCCAATGACTTATGGATTCTCGGCGATAGTGCCACCAGAATTAAACACCAAGGTGAGTATGTCTTTGAATCGCTGTTGCCCAATAAAATCGGCATGGCGTTAATCAAAAAATTAATGGAAATTCACAACGATTATGTGATTATCGCCTGCACACCGACAGCAGCCTTTGTTTTAGATACGCTGCCTGTCAATGATGTTAGAATGGTACGGGGTTCTTACGAAGTCGTGGAGGTTGTCCCAAGCTTTGATAACCTGACAGAAGATTTCGTTAAAATTACCGTTTATGATAATCAGCTACGTTGCTTTGAAACTGTCAAAGAATTGACTGATTTTGAAGATCAAGCCTATATTGTTGCCTCTGAAGCAGCCTGGATTGATATTTCCAATCACGGCGTGCACAAAGGTACAACAGTGGCTGAATTACAAAAAATTCTCAACGTCACCCCAGCGGAAACAATGGTTTTCGGCGATGGCCTGAATGATATCGAATTGATGGCAAGAGGCGAGTATAGCTTTGCCATGAGCAATGGCTTCGATCAAACCAAAGAAGCAGCGGCCTTCATCACAAAATCAAATGATGAAAATGGCGTTCTAACTACTATCGAAAAAATTCTTTCACTGCAAAAATAAACAAAAAAATTGTCGCAGGAAGCTTTGCTGTTTTAGCAACTCTTCCTACGACAATCAAGTGTGACTTAATTGGCCAAGATTAGCTCAGCAATTTTTTGCTGGGCTTTTTTAGCTTCTGGAATTGGCAAAATCGGATAGACATGATTCATTTTTTCGCCAATCACAAAATGATGGGGTAGCTCTAGCTCCTGCAGCTTTTGCCGCAAGACCAGCGCCGACGGATAAAATAATTCATGGGTGCCGATGAAAAGGGAAATATGTCCTAAGCCTGTGAAGTCACCATATAAAGGGCTGACTAATGGATTCTTTAATTGCCCACTCCCCCAAAGTTTTCCTAAAATACTCAGTTGCTCAACTGAAAGCAGCGGGTCAGTCGCCGCAAACTTTTGCGTCACCGGGTTACTGGTATCAATATCAAGCCAAGGGGAGAGCAAAATAATATCCTTTGGTTGCGGCAGTTCGTTTTGCTTTAGTAAAAGCGCTAAGCCTAAAGCTAGACCACCGCCAGCCGAATCCCCCATCAGTGTGATTTGCTGAGCTGAAAAAACTGACAGTAAAACCTCTTGATACAAGGCTTCAATTTTTAGATAAGCCACCTGAAAATCAGCAGCCGGCAGCTTGGGATAAATTGGGAAAATAACGCGTGCACCGGTTTCTTTGGCGATGCGGTCCACCGCCTTAAAATGAAAAGCGGAAGGCTGGGCAACATAAGCTCCGCCGTGCAAATAGAAAATGACCTTTTGCCGAGGGTCGGCTAAATCATTCCAAGAAAAAACCTGCATCCCCTCAAAATAAAATTCTGTAACAGGACCAGATAGATACTTTTTCGGATTTTTAACTGGCAGCTGATTGACTTTAGCTGCGTGATCTAGCAGATGAGTCATGAAGCTGGCTTGATTTTTGCGTTTTCTTGGGAAATTAAGCAGACCCAGGCTTTTCTCTAAAGAAAAGCTTGCTAGGGAGCGCTTTTCAATCAAATGGCTATAGGCATAAAGACCGGCCGATACTCCGCCGATGACAGATAAACTAGTGATGAGTTTCTTTTTCATGGGAATTCTCCTCGTTAATTAGTTTCAGCATTGATTAGGCGACTTCGATAGTCGCCTGTAATCTATTCATCTGATTATAACAAGAAAAAAGCTAAGGCCCAAACATCGGCCTTCAGAGGTTGATATTTTCTAATGATTAGAGACAAATGGAATGGTGCCAGATAGAAAAACTCTAAGGTTATAACCGATTAAATACTGCGGTTGAAAAGAAATATAATAGCAGTAGTTGTTTTTTTTATTTTGATACACAGTTACGTCGTAATTCAAAAACTAAAGGGAAATAATAAGGAAACATAAACAATACAAGTTAATTGCTAAAAAATAATTAAAGGATTATAATGCAGTCAATCAGGGATGGCGTTCCCTATAACTGCCATGCAAATGGCTGATGACGCCTGTCTATAGTTAGTTTATTTGAGTGTGTAAGCATTTAATAAAGTAATTATAGACAGGCGTTTTTGTTTTGCATTTTTTATCTTAAGGAGGAAACAATCATGACAGTAACAATTGAAAACATTAAGGCTAGAGAGATTTTTGATTCGAGGGGGAATCCAACAGTGGAAGCGGATGTCATCTTGTCTGACGGAACACTGGGGCGGGCAGAGGTACCTTCTGGGGCTTCCACTGGTGATCGAGAAGCGGTAGAATTGAGAGACGGCGGGACTCGTTTGCAAGGTAAAGGCGTTTTAAAAGCTGTTGAAAATGTTAACACGGAAATCAAAGCGTCTCTGATTGGCAAGTCGCCCTTTGATCAAGCGGGCTTGGATAAAATTATGATTGATTTGGATGGGACGCCAAATAAGAGTCGGCTTGGTGCCAATGCCATTTTAGGTGTTTCAATGGCGGTAGCCCGAGCCGCTGCTGCCAGCAAAAAAATTCCTTTATATCGTTATTTAGGTGGTGTTGATTTAGAATTACCACAACCTTTTTTCAATGTCATCAACGGTGGAGCCCACGCAGATTCTGGAATTGATGTGCAGGAATTTTTAATTACTCCAATCAAACGGACTAGCTTTCGCGATGGCGTCGAAAAAGTAGCTAATATCTATCACACACTAAAAGCTGTTTTAGCCAAAGCCGGTTATGAAACTGCAGTAGGAGACGAAGGCGGCTTCGCACCAAAATTAGCAAACACAGAAGCAGCAATAGAAATGCTGTATCAAGCTATCACTGAAGCGGGCTATACGCCAGGAGCCGAAATTGCTATCGCCATTGACCCAGCCTCTAGCGAATTTTATTCAGATGAAACCCACAGCTATCATTTTGAAGGCAAAGAATTAACCTCAGCTGAAATGTTAGCCTACTACCAAGAATTAGTAAAAAAATATCCAGCTTTAATTTCAATTGAAGATGGCTTTTCTGAACATGATTGGGAGGGCTTTAAACGGCAAACGGATGTGATGGGCCAAGAAATCCAATTGGTAGGGGATGATATTTTTGTCACCAATCCGAAAATTTTTAAAGAAGGCATCACCAAGGGTGTCGCCAATGCGATTTTGATTAAATTAAATCAAATCGGCACCGTTTCCGAATCAATTGAAGCCATCAAAATTGCCCGGGCCAACGGCTATAATACGATGATTTCTCATCGTTCCGGTGAAACTGGCGATACCTTTATCGCCGATTTTGCAGTCGCTTTAAATGCCGGTCAAATCAAAACCGGTTCGATGGCCCGCAGCGAACGGGTGGAAAAATACAATCAATTTTTACGCATTGAAGAAGAACTAGGTGAAACTGTCGGCTTAGCCCATTTCCCTAAAAAATAAAGAGATTCTGGAGGAATTCCCGTGACCTTAATTCTAATGAGACATGGCCAAAGTGAAGCCAATTATCAAAATATTTTTACCGGCTGGCTTGATTTTCCGCTGACAAAAGTTGGCGTCAAGCAGGCTCATCGTGTCGGCCAGCTACTTCAACAGGAGAATATTCATTTTGATGCGGCCTTTACCTCTGTTTTAAGCCGTGGAATTCTTTCGACAACTATTGTTTTAGAAGACGTGCATCAGCTAGCGATTCCAGTTACAAAAAGTTGGCGCTTAAATGAGCGCCATTACGGAGCTTGGCAGGGGCGAAACAAAGCTGAGTTGGCAGCCATCTATGGTGTAGAAGAATTAGAAAAACGCCGCCGCAGTTTCAAGATAGCACCGCCAACTGCTACAACTAAAATAAGCGACCGGCGTTATCAAAGCGTAGGAGCAGAAATCATTCCGCTGACGGAAAGTCTGGAAGACACGCTTGTTCGTGTGCTGCCTCTATGGCAAGACCAGATTGCACCGCTGCTTTTAGCTGACAAAAATGTCCTGATTGTCACTCACGGCAATACGATGCGAGCCTTGATGAAATATATCGAAAGTATTTCAGATGAAGCGATTGAAAAGATTAGTGTGGCAACTGGCGATGCGATTTGGTATGAGTTTGGGGAGGGGCTGAAGGTGAAAAATCGCCGTGAGGTTTGACCTGAATTGATGCGGTCTACTAATGTTGCTGAAAATCCTGATTCGCGATTTTTTTGAAATAGTTAGAAAAGCAAGCAAGATATGATTGTTTCAATGACTCCATAGGAATGCTAGTAAAATTACAGACCATCTCTAAACAACTGTAAACTTAGAAATTTTATGAGCCTGTGACATTAGTTAAAACAGAACTGATTTTTCCGAATACTATCTGGCAAGCACGACCAAATGTTGAGAATTTGTGATGAGTAGCTACTGGACACAGCCACCAATACAATATCATTCCGGATTTCATCTGTTCACAAAACTAATGCCACAGGCTCTGGGAAGTGGAACTGCTAAGAAACGACTCTCACACCTGATAAACTTGATTCAAATCATTCATCAGTTTATCAAAGAGCCAATAACTGATTTTTTGGGTATCTAAGGTGATTTTTTCCAATGCAATCACCAAAATGTCTTTGTATTTATGCTTGTTGGTCTTAGCAAAGTATAAATCATTGGTAATCAGATAATCACACTCTTGGTCCTCGTCTAAGAGATTGTAAAAAGAAAAGCTGGGATGAAACTGCAGACTATTTTTTAAATAGTCAAAAGAAATTCTAGTTTGGAATGGATCATTAGCCAAAAAAAGACCGATTTTGACCCGCTTGACAGAATGCAACGAACTTTCAATGATTAAAAAACCATAATGATCTACTAAATAATTTGTGGTTACAGCTTGCAGTCCTTGTGCTATTAAAAAGGCATTTAATTGTTCGACAATATCAATCACATACTCAATAGAAGGATCATTGACGTTATGATTGCTGTCATTGACGAGGTTGCCGATGATTTCCGAGATATGTTTGTGGGTGGAAAAAAATAGAGCGTTAACGTTAATACTAAACAGGAGATATTCCAGTCGCTTAATGTTTTCTGGGGTATCAACAAATTGAAAAGCAGGAAATAGCATGTCTCTTGAAAGCTTAAATAAATCATAGGAAACAGAATGATATTTTTTTTGCAGCGAAAAGAATTTGTCGTATAATTGCCCATCATACATCACTAAAGGCAGGTCAAAGAGAAAATGCAGCAGCAGTTCTTGTTCACTAGATGTCAGCAATGAGCTAGGTAAACTGGCCTTTTCTTTGGCAATCTCCTCAAAAAAAGAAAATTCGCTAATGTCAGGTAGCTGCACCACTTGCTTGTAATATTCTTGTATCTGGTTTGGTTTTAATGAGCGATAGTAGGCAATGTACAAAATTCGTTGCAGCCGGTGACGGTTGAAGGTGGAGATACCTAAAGAATCATTTTTTTTGATAAAACGAACGATTAAGCTAAGATAGCGGTCCACCTGAGAATTCATCGGAAAAGGATTCTCAGTCAGACTATAGGTTTTTTCAAGATAGACTTGAAAGAAAAACCGAACTTTTTCCTCTGGCCCTTGAATGGTCAACATTTTTAAATCCAATCCGTTTTGTTGCAGGATTTCTTTGATTTTTCTAATGCTTCGATTAATAGTCGCAGTGCTTAAAAACAGTTGCTTCTGCAATTTTGTATAGGTTAAGTCCTTTTCCATTAAAAGACTCAAAATGATGGCATGAGCAGTGGATTGTCGATAAAGATAGTTTTGGAAGACTAAAAAGGAGCTGTCACTTCGGTAACTAATGTGAATTTCTCTGGGGAGATTGATACAGTCGATGAAATCGGCATAATTATTTTGGATGAGTTGAATTTGAGAACGCAAACTTTTCAGAGAAATTGACAAATCAGCGCAAATATCCCGCTTAGTTGCCTGCCCTCCTTTTAGTTTCAAATATTTTACTAACTTTAAGATATCCTGTTCATTTGAACCTAAAATAGTTTCTATTTCCATCTTTTCCTATTCTCAGCTCCTCTCTATGACTTTGTATAAATAACAAATTAATAGAATTAACTTTTTCCACCTATTTTAACTAAAAAAACGAAAAAAGGCAATCTGCTTTACAAAATCTGATGAATATTACTGTTAAAATTACGTTAAACTAGATAAGAAAAATTAATAAAATAATAAATATATTTATAAAGAAGGCGTACTTATAAAATGAAAGGTATTTGTGTGGATTGATTTAGTAAAGCGAGGAATTAAAATGGAAAAAATATGTATTTTGACAAAAACTATAATGGCGGAAGATGAGCTGCAGAAAAAATTACAGCTTCTTGGCTATGAAGTATTTGTTTCCAGTCATTTATTGGAGATGTTGATGGCTGGTGAGGGAAAGGTTCTTTTTCAAATCTTTAAGACGATTATATTTAGCGAGACGGTTAGCGACTATGAGATTGAACGAGTCGTTGAGCAGTTGGCCAACGAACCCGTGAGAATGTTTAGGATGGACAGCACAAAGGAAAGCAGTGGTGACGAAGGCTTGTCACACAACACGCCTTTTTATTTGAGAAATGATACCAGTTTAAATGATTTGCGGGAAAAGCTGTCCTATGTTTTTGAAAGTATGCCTGTGGAGTATCAGGAAGAACCTGCTCCAAGTACCAATTACTTGGATTCGAATTTTTTAAATTTCATTCACAGCCTATCTGTAAATGAAAAAAACTTATTTGATATCTTGTATGCAGCAAACGGTCAATATATTAAACGAGCGGAATTGAGCGAAAAGCTTTGGCAAAAGGAAGCATCAAATTCAAGCTTAGCCCAATTATCTCAACTACTTTTTCGCATCCGTAAAAAGATGACGAATCATCACTTGGATGGCGAGTCATTACGCAGTCATTGGCGGGAAGGCTATGCTCTGTCACAGGATTTTTATGATGAAGAGGATTTGCCTAATTAATGAGGACTTTAATTTCTTACTCTTTAACTCAATAAATTTAGTTAAGCCCAAATCGATGGAGCTGGTTTGAATGCATGATGGTGTATTCAGGTTGACTCTCTTTTTATTGGAGGCAATAGCTTAAAGTCGAAATGCTAGAGACTCTTAGTTTCATTATAAAAAGCTAAAATTTCCGGCTTTTATTTGGCGCTACTTAAAAGCTATGGGATAATTATCGTAATGTCAGCCACAATAAAAAAGGAGTTTTAGTTATGATTCTTACATGTCAGCAAACGAAAGCAACACAGGCCCATTTGATTACATATCCTTACTTAAACGAGCATAAAACCTTATTTGGTGGACAATTAATGTCTTGGCTCGATGAATCTGGGGGGATTTCAGCAGTTCGTCTGGCGCGAAGACCGTTGGTAACGGCTTCGTTAGACCATTTAGATTTTTTACATTCTTTAGCCCATAGTGAAATGGTCTGCATCGAAAGCTATGTTTCTGGTGCCGGCAAACGGTCATTAGAAGTCTTTTGCAAAGCCATCGGTGAAAATTTGCTGACTGGTGAGCGCTATTTAGCGAATACTTGCTTTATGACATTTGTCGTTTTGGACAAGGAGATTGTGCTGCCACAAATCCAACCGGAAACGCAGGAGGAAATATTTATCTGCGGCGGCTATGATGCCCGTCGCCAGAAAAGAAAAGCCGATTTGGCTGGTAATTTAGAACTAGCAAAACACATGCAACTGGATGGTCTGATTTCAAAAGATTAACCAGCAAGAAAAAAATCAGTTTGTGGAACATAGCTTTTTAGTTTTCCTGGAAAATAAACTGGTCTGAGCTCAAATTTTTATAACGGAGCTGTCTTAATAGAGAGAATTGATTGCCGTCGATTCAGTTCTCTCTTGCAGGGCAGCTCTGTTTTTTTGTGCTGAATTCATATTATTTAGTCTTAAAAAAATTCCTAAAAAAAGTCATAAGTTCTTCGATTTTTTTTAAGTTTCCTTTAAGCTGTGCTCTCTACTCTTAAGTCACAATCATATTTAGGAGGTTTGAAATGAATTTTTTAAAACGTGCTCTGGCCAGCAGCTGGTCTAAAAAGGGGCACACGATTTTGCTGTGCGCTGTTTTTTCGGCAATTTTAGTATTCGTCTTAGCTGGTCTGACGATTCAAAGTGCGGCTAATCAGGCAATTACTAATGCCCAGAATGATACCGGTGCCACGGTGACACTTGCGGCTAGCCGAGAAGCTCAATTTGGCGGTGGTGCCCCTAGTGAAGATGCCACAGACAGTAGTGACAGTGAAACAGCAGGACAAATTGACCCTGGCGGGTTTACAGCAACGCCAGTTAATGTTAGTGATGCTGAAGCGATTGCTGAATTAGACAATGTGGCGTCCTATTCATTAGAGTCTTCTTCAACGGCGATGGCCGGCGATGATGTCTCCGCTATTACCAGCTCTGATTCCAGCAGTACAGAGAGCTCAACAGAAACAGATACCGCAGAAGCTGGCGAGATGGGCGGTGGTATGGGTGGCGGCATGATGGCAGGTGGTCAAGGCGGCGGCATGTCCGGTGACTTCCAAGTGTCGGGGGTTTCTGAAACAGCCCTTGCTAGCGATTTTAGTGATGGGATAGCCGAAATTATTGACGGTGAAGGAATCACCGCTGCCGATGCCGACACGAATAATGTCGTGATTGAAACAACGCTAGCCGAAGCCAATGGATTAGCAGTTGGCGATACTTTTACTTTGCAAAATAGTGATGAAGATACTAGCTATACAGTCACGGTCAAAGGAATTTATGAAACCTCAGCGACAGCTTCTGGGATTTCAGCGCAAATCAGCATGCTGAATCCCGTGAATACAATTTACAGCTATTATACATTTGCTAATGCTTTAAATGGTGACGCGGATTCAGCGACAGTGGATGAAGCGGTGTATACTTTGGCTGATCCGGCAGGAATGGATGCATTTGTCAGTGAAGCAGAAGCACTGATTGATACAGATTCTTATGCTTTGACGACCAATGATCAATTGTATCAACAAATGCTGGAACCATTAAACAATGTGGCGAGCTTTGCTAAAAATATTGTCATCTTAGTGGCGGTGGCTGGAATTATTATTTTGACATTGATTGTCATGCTGACAATTCGCGAACGCCGTTATGAAATTGGCGTCCTCTTATCAATGGGAGAATCTCGCTTCAAAATGATTTTACAATTTTTCAGTGAAATTTTTATTGCGATGGTGGTAGCGTTAGTGATTGCTACTTTTAGTGGCAATATTGTCGGCAATGTCGTCGGCAACCAATTGTTGTCGCAACAATCTGAAACGACAACTGAACAAGTCAGCAATAATCAAAATGGCCCTGGCGGTGAGATGGGCGGCGGTGGTCCGAGCGGGGCCTTTGGCGATATTTCTAGCGCCATCTCTGGTTCAGAAGCTATTTCAGAACTAAATGTTACAGTCGAGCCAACAACAATTGCAGCTTTGGCTGGACTTGGTTTAGCGATTAGTTTCTTATCGATTATGCTGTCATCGATTGGCATTTTGCGATTGAATCCGAAAAAAATACTGATTAGTTAAGGTAGCGAAAAGGAGGGCGTACCATGTTAAAAACCAAAGATTTAGGCTTTTGGTACCAAAATGAAGCAGATTATTTATTTAAAGAGGTGGACCTCGAATTCAACGACGGGCAGGTCTACGCCATTTTAGGCACAAGCGGCTCTGGCAAAACGACATTCCTTTCTTTAATCTCTGGATTAGATACACCTAAGACCGGTTCGATTTTGTACAATGAAGAACCGATTCAAAAAATCGGTTTGCGAAATTATCGTAAAAAAGATGTCTCAATTGTTTTTCAGGCGTATAATTTGTTGCCGTACTTGTCAGCTTTAGACAATGTCTTAACCGCAATGGAAATCTCTGGCTCTAAAAGAGAAAACAAAAAGCAATATGCACTGGATAGCTTGGCTAGAGTTGGCATTGATGAAGAATTAGCCAAGAAAAAAGTGCCGTTACTTTCCGGCGGCCAGCAGCAACGGGTGGCCATTATCCGTGCTATCTGCTGTGATCATAATTTGATCGTTGCCGACGAACCCACCGGCAATTTAGATGAAGAAACCTCTCGAGGCATTGTCCAACTCTTTAAACAGATTGCTCATGAAGAGCGGAAATGTATCATCATCGTAACCCATGAGATTGAAGTAGCCAAAGCCTGCGATCAAGTATACGAATTAAAACAAAAAGTATTTACCGAGAAATTTTTAGAATTGGAACCGGCTTAACTTGATTGGAAGTAATCAGTAAATAAGAGTTTTAGCATTTTGTCAGCAGTGTTGTTTCATGCTAAATAATTTACTAGCTTATAGAAACATACTAAGATTAGAGGCTGTGACATTAGTTAGAACAAAGCCGAACTTTTACGAAGGATATCTAGTGGAAACCACTAGATATTGTTACTTTGCGATGAGAACCTATTGGACCGCAGGAGCAACTATAATATAGTTCGGGATTTCTTCTGTTAAAAAGATTAATATCATAGGCTCTTGTAAAACAAAATAGAGACTGTAAAAAAAACGCCCCATCCTTAAAGGATTGAGGCGTTTTTTTTAGATTGGTTACAGACAAACTGTGTTAAAAAGCAATCTCTACCCCGTAATGATCAGAGACAACGGGAGCATTCTGCCCATCAAAGCAGACCTGTGAAGAGTGGACAGGAATTTTTTCAGAGACAAAAATGTAATCGATGCGAATTCCCTGCTGATTGTTTTCCCAGCCGGTGATTTCAGCTTCGACTGTGGCACTGCCGGAAGTTTTTTCAGCTAAGAGAAAAGTATCCTGCCAGCCATCTGCATGGATTAATTGATAGCCTTGTTCCTTTTCTTGGGCGGGATTGTTAAAATCCCCAAGTAAAAAGATGAGGGCTTCGCCAGTTTGTTGGTGCTTTAAGTCCTGCAGCTGAGCTGATAAAGTCCGCCATTCCTTTTGAAAGCCTTCATCGGGATTTTGTTGCCACCAGGAAAAATGCAGCGAAAAAAACCAATGGGAGCGCCCGTTGATTATTAACTCAACGCCGAGGGCTTTGCGGCGGCGATGGTCAGCAAAGGCATAGTCGTTGGAAATTAAAATTTCTTTAGTTTGATTCACCGGCTGGCGGGAAAGAATGGCGAGCCCTTCATCATATTTATTAAAACCTAAATGCACTGGCACCCAGTGATACTCATAGAAAAGCTCTTTTTCAGCCAGGGCTTTAACTAAAAGCCCGCCAAAATTATCGGCCTTCAACTCTGTAGTCTGATTGTCATTTGTCCACAGCTGATTGACTTCCTGTAAAGCAATCAGGTCATAGGCTTCAGTAGCGATTTTCTCCGCTAAATAGGTCAACTTTTCCTGCTGATTTTCCTCCAACCAGCTGTGGGTGTTTAATGTCAGTAATTTCATTGATTTCCTCCGAAATAATGGGTTACACTAATTATACCAAATGTCAGAAGAAAAGAATTTTGAAATTTGCAGCGACTTTGCATTCGTGAGAGCTGATTTTTTTTTGAAAATCATATTCTAAGCTAGTCTGCGCCTAAAATTTTTTTGTAAAGAAGGAAATCATATGAAGCCATTAAACAATTTAATTACTGATGTGCCGGGGGTGAAAGTGGGCCATCAAACGATTTTGAATTCACAATTCAAAACGGGTGTCACAGCAATTTTGCCCCATACGGACAATCTTTTTTTAGAAAAATTACCGGCGACGGTTCATGTGATCAATGGCTTTGGTAAAAGTGCGGGATTGTTGCAGGTGGCGGAAATGGGCGTCTTGGAATCGCCGATTATTTTAACAAATACTTTTGGCGTCGGTACTAGTATGAATGCCTTGATTCGTCGAGCTTTAGCAGAAAATCCAGAGATTGGCGAGAGCACCGGCAGTTTTAATCCGTTGGTTTTTGAATGTAATGACAGTGTCCTCAATAATTTGCGGGGCTTGGCGATTGAAGAAGAGGATGTCACAAAAGCCTTATCAAAGGCGAGCAGTGATTTTTCTTTAGGTGCTAAAGGAGCAGGCACCGGGATGACCTGCTATGGCTTGAAAGGGGGCATTGGTTCTGCGTCCCAAGCGTTAGTGATTGATGGGCAGGAGTTCATCCTTGGCTGTCTTGTTTTAACTAATTTTGGTCAGATGAAAAATTTAGTGGTGGAACATTATCCAATTGGTCAAGAGTTGGCAGCTTTTTTTGAAGCACAACAGCAGGCAGAAAAGGGCAGTGTGATTGTAATTTTAGCAACTGACCTACCGTTAAGCAGTCGCCAGCTGAAAAGGATTAGTAAACGAGCCTCAGTTGGTATTACCCGCAGTGGTTCGTTTATCGGAAACGGCAGTGGTGAAGTGGTCTGCAGCTTTTCGACAGCTCATCGGCTGCAGCATTTTGAAAAAGCTGCGCTGATAACAAGAAGTGCCTTTAATGAAAATTATCTGGATAGCGTGTTCGCAGCAGTTGCTGATGTGGTGGAGGAAGCCGTGCTACGTTCGTTAATTCACGGAGAAACGATGGTGGATCGCCAAGGGGTACCTGTTTGGAATCTAATAGAAGCGATTGAAGAGCTGCAGAAAGCTAATTTTTCAGCAGCTAGATTTGCACTGTTAAATAAATTAAATAAATTGAAATAGGTGATGACAATGGAAAAAGCGTTGCAGACAGCAATTGCAAACTTAATTGCAACATATCAAGCCGAGCTGGAAATTGGCCTTTGGTTGGGGGATACTTCTGGTACAATCTATGATTTCCAAGGAGAAAAATTTTTTTCAGCCGCCAGCATGATTAAGCTACCTATTTATTTGCGTTATCTGGAAGCTTTTCGAGACGATGAGTTGAGTTCCGAAAAAGAAATTTTAGTTGAGGCAGAAAAAATTGTTGGCGGTGCCGGCTATCTGCAACTGCTGCCAACTAAAAAACATTGGCAGCTACAGGAATTAATGACAGCCATGATTGCCGTTTCGGATAATACGGCCACGAATCTTTTATTGGAAATCGCCGGACTAGAGTCAATGCAAACTTGGCTGCAAGCATTTTCCGGCATCCAATTGCAGCGTTTTTTGATGCGACCACTTCCCAGAAAAGAAAATCGCATGACGGCAACGGCAGCTGGCCAAATGCTACGGCGAATTTATCAATTCTCTGATAATCAAGCGCAGCAAGCAGGCGACCTCCAGCCTTTCTTAAAGCAGCAATTTCGAGAAGGGCTGCCGGGATTATTGGACGAGCAGGAAATTGTTGGCCTCAATATTTACAATAAAACCGGTCGTTTAGATAGAATCGAACATGACGCCGCCTGCTTTGACTATCAAGGGCAGCCAGTGTTTATCGCAGCCTTTACCCGTGATTTAACGGGACGGGGTCAAGGAATTATGTTTTTGCGGCAGCTAGGAGAGCTGGTCTTTAAAAACTATTTTGCTGATAAATCCAAATAGCTTTTACTGCGAGAAAAAGCCCATCAGCGGGGACTGATGGGCCAAGGAGTGAATGGAAGTCAGGGAACAATTAGGCTTCACTGACCAGCAGCTTGACGATACTGCATTTTGGGAAGCGTCAAGCTGCTCATGTTTTTGGGATAAGTATATCTTAGCGGAAAAATGTGAACTGTTTATGACACAATCTAAGAGACCACTATTAGCCTAAATCAATAATTCGGTCAACGAAGTCTTCATAAAATTGACTTTCATGGGAGACGACAATCAGCGTGCCGGCATATTTTTCCAATGCCTCCATCAGATTGACCTTAGTTTCTTGGTCGATGTGATTGGTGGGCTCATCTAGCATTAAGAAATTACTTTTAATCATCGTCATTTCAGCGATTTTAACTTTTGTCTGCTCGCCGCCGCTGAGAAATTTTAAGCCCTGCATCGCTAACTCGTTGGCTAGCCCAGCCCGGGATAACTGCCGTCGCAAGTCTTTGGTGGTCGCTTTTGGATAAATGTTGCTGAGATATTGCAGCGGAGTCTCCAATGGATTTTCCCACGCTAAATCTTGAGCGAAATAATCAATTTCCGTATGTTGAGGAAATTGAAATTCCCCTTTTAAGGGTTTAATTTGACCCAGTAAGGTTTTAATCAGCGTTGATTTACCAATACCATTAAAACCCCTTAAAGCAATTTTTTCCCCATAGCGAATCGTTAAATTAATCGGTGGCAATAGCGGCTTTTGATAGCCGATTTCCAGCTTGTCGGTTTCTAAAGCCAAAGTTGTGACAATCGGCTGATAAGGAAACTCGATATGAGGTTTCGGCGAATCACTCGGTGGTGTTAAGCGCTCGATTTTGGCCAATTGTTTTTCGCGACTCTTGGCCATCGTGGAGCGGGAGCCGGCTTTATACTTACGGATATAAGCCTCTGTTTTTTTGATATGATCCTGTTGGGCTTCGTATTGCCGTAAATACGTTTGTTGCTGCAATTCCTTTTGTTTTAGCGCTTGTTCAAGATTGCCGGTATATTTGGAGAGCTTGCCAAACTCAATATCAAAAATATGCGTGGTGATTTCATTGAGAAAATGTCGATCATGGGAAACCACGAGAAAGGTGCCGTCAAAATTTTTCAAAAATTCTGTCAGCCAAGCCACATGGTCATCGTCCAAGTGGTTAGTGGGCTCATCTAAAATCAAAATCTCTGGTTTTTCTAAAAGCATTTTTGCCAAAATTAATTTAGAACGCTGACCGCCACTGAGATTTTTTAATTGGGTATCCATGCCCAATACCTGCAAGCCCAAGCCATTGGCCAACTCATCGATCAAGAGATCCATCTGATAAAATTCTCCTTGATCCAATTCGTTTTGCAGCTTGCCGGCTTGATTGAGCAAATCATCCTCAAGGCTTTCTGCATAAGTAGCGTAAAGTTCAGCAATCTTAGCTTCTTTTTTAAAATCCTCGGCATAAGCCAGCTGTAAAAATTCTTTGATTGTCAGCTGCTCATCAACTTCAACATATTGGTCCAAATAGCCAAGGCGGGCTTTCCTTTGGAGGACAACCTGCCCGTCATCCGGCAATTGCTCGCCGGTGATAATTTTAATCAGGGTACTCTTACCTACACCGTTACGGCCCACCAGACCGACGTGTTCTCCGCGATTAATCTGCCCGTTTATTTTTTCATATAAGACTTTATCTCCAAATTGTTGGGTAATATCCACTAGTTTTAACATTTTTTATTTCCTGCTTTCATTTTTTTCTCGCAAAAAAGCTGCAGACAGTCATTGTCTACAGCTTTTAAAGTATATATTTCGTCATCGAAAGGCTGGCAAAACAAATAAACCTCTAACCAGGCTTCGATGAAGAAGGACTTTTCGCTCTTAACAATGCTTCATCTTTCAGTTGTTAAGAGCTGTTTTTCTCACGAATTTAAAGTAATAGTGTTTCATAGTTATTCCTCATTTCTCTGAGAAATTATAACACGGAGAAAATAAATGGTCAAAGTAAATGAAAAAAAGTTATGAAAATTTGAAAATTTTTCTTTAGAGCATAGCTAAAGGTTGTTTTTGGGTCGGTTTCGGAAAGAGTTCATCCAAGATAGCGAGTTCTGCCGCCGCTAACTTGACGGCGCCTGCCGCTAGATTGGCTTTGACATGCATTTCATTGCTGGATTGGGGAATCGCTAAGGTAGTACCATCGCGAATCACCCATGCTAATAGAATTTGAAAGATTGAGGCTTGGTGCTGCTCCGCAATTTTTTGCAATTGTGGCTGTTGAGTAAACTGGTTGCCTAAAGAATCTCCTTGAGCAACCGGTGAATAGGCAATTAAAGGCACGTTTTGCTTTCGCAACCATGGTAATAAATCAAACTCAATTCCTCGCTCGCCTAGGTTGTACAAAACTTGATTAGCCGCACAATTTTGACCACCGGGCACCTGCCATAATTCCTCCATATCGTCTGTGTCGAAATTGGAAACACCCCAAGCCTTAATTTTTCCGGCTTGCTTAGCTGCTTCCATAGCGGCAACTGTTTCTGCTAAAGGAATCGTACCCCGCCAATGGAGCAGATATAAATCTAGATAATCTGTCTCTAGGCGCTCTAAGCTCTGGTCCAAGCTTTTTGGCAACTCCGTCAATGAGGCGTTCCAAGGATAAACTTTTGAGATTAGGTAGACTTTTTCTCGAGGGAAATTTTGCAGGGCTTCACCGACTAAACGTTCTGAGTTTCCTTCTCCGTACATTTCAGCTGTGTCAATTACCGCAGCGCCACTGTCTAAACCACTACGCAAAGCGGTTAGTTCAGTTTGCCGCCTCTTGAAATCGTCTCCCATGTGCCACGTTCCCATGCCAATTGCTGGCAAAGTTCGCTGATTAAGTATCAAATTTTGCATTCTCTTTCCTCCTTATGGTTGCTGTTTTTAGTGTATCAAAGGGTGAGCCGGCTTTGACAGCAACTTGTCTTAGCCTGAAAATTATAAAGGCAATGTCATTAATAAAAGCTGACCGTATTCAGTGGTTAACGGTGGGAGGGTTTCAGTGAAGCCATGTTTTTGATAAAGCTTAATAGCCTTGCCGTTTTTAGAATTAACTCCCAAGATTAGTTCTTCAGCTGTAGGAAAATGTTCTCTGGTGAAGGCAGGTAAAAGTTTTAGGCTAGCATCTGCATAACCTTGTCCTTGAAAACGGCTGTCAGTGGAATAGCTTCGCAATAAAACAGCTTGCTGATTATCGGTGTAAATTTGCGGGCCAGGCCAGCTATGCAAAATCATAAACGTCGGAAAATTTCCTTGATCTTCTAAAAAAACAGGCAGACGGCTATCGTCAGCAGTCGCTTTTTCAATAGCATCTAAAGGTAGACCTGAAAAAATTAATTGTTCAGGGGGCAGGTGATAGTCGGCAATTTTTTCTGTCGGCACTAAAGCTGGCGTATAAGCGATTAATTTCATGGAAAGCTCCTTTAGGTGTATTTTTTTTCTTAAATTATGGGAGTTAGCTCTCATAAGATTCAAGTTTAAAAGCTGCTGAAGCTAGCTGTGAGGTGTGCCAGATTGTATTCACGAAACTAGCTTTAATCAGATTAGTTGCAGCAGGATTCTATTGGAGTCTTATTTGAGAGCCGAGTTAAATAAAAAAGCACAACCATCGAAATGATTGTGCTTGAATTGAATAGAACCAGAAATTATAATTTTTGGTTGTAGTATTCAACGACTAGAGATTCGTCAACTTCAGGAGTTAATTCGTCACGTTCTGGTAAACGCATGAATGAACCAGTTAAAGTATCGGCATCAAAAGTTACGAAAGCTGGGCGGCCTAAAGTCGCTTCAACAGCTTCAGCGATAACTGTTAATTTTTGAGATTTTTCACGGATTGAAATCACTTGACCTACTTCAACGTGGTATGAAGGGATATCAACGCGTTTACCATCAACTAAAACGTGGCCATGGTTGACTAATTGACGTGCTTGACGACGAGTAGTTGCTAAACCAAGACGGAAAACAACATTGTCTAAACGTTGTTCAAGTAAGATCATGAAGTTAACCCCATGTTTACCTTCTTTGATTTTGCTAGCTTTGATAAACAACGTACGGAATTGGCGTTCGTTCATGCCATACATATGACGTAGTTTTTGTTTTTCAGTTAATTGCATGCCGTATTCAGATTTTTTGCCACGGCTGTTTGGTCCGTGTTGACCTGGTGCATACGGGCGACGTGCTAATTCTTTACCAGAACCTGATAAAGAGATGCCTAAACGGCGAGATAATTTCCAAGATGGTCCAGTATAACGAGACATTAATAAATTCCTCCAAAAATTTAGTGTTGGAGTAAAATAATCTGAGGACTTCGCATTCGTGCAGTTTGTTCTTCAATCTTCGCCTTTTGCAGCCGCGGTTACACAATTGAACCCATGGACTTTCGTCGGGGCAACAAACTGGGGACGAGGTACTAATTCTCTGCTGCTTATTTTACACAAAATCTAGTATAGCTTAATTTCAACGCTAAAGTCAATCAAAAATTCAGCAAATGCTGGCTGTTTTATATATAATCATCCCAATTAATGCAGAAGCCGTAAACTCATCAACTATTTTAATAATTAGTCATCGTATAAGGTGCCAAGAGAAAGGTATCAGCACCGTCTTTGAGATCTTCTTTAGTCAGATTCAGCACCTTATCTAAAGAGGTAACCTTCTTTTGATTGAAGGGAACGACTTTTTTTGGGGGCCATGCTTTGACTTTCCTTTCGTGGAAAAGATTTTCTTTCATTATAAAATGAATTAGAATAATGGTACAGTTTTTTAAGGAGAAATGTGATGGAAAAATATGCATGGTATTCAAAACGCTTCGGTCAACCGGCTAAAGATGATGAGGAACTTTTTTTATTGCTGACAGTCGGCGTCTTTCAAGCTGGCCTTTCTTGGCAGGCAGCGGCGGGAAAGCGGGAGGCTTTTTTGCGAAATTTTGCCCAGCTGGATATTCAAAAAGTCGCTGGCTTTTTTCCGGAGGATATTGAAAAAATCATGGGTGATCCAGAAATGATTCATAATCCCCGCAAAATTCGTGCCGTGATTGCTAACGCACGGGCTATTTTGGCGCTGCGGCCTGAATTTGACAGCTTTCAAGACTATCTCTGGCATTTTACTGGTGGCGAGCCAGTGATTGAAAACTATCGGGCAATTGATAAAATTCCCAATACTCATCCTTTGGCAACGAAAATTGCCAAAGATATGAAGCGACGGGGCTTTCAATTTGTCGGACCGATTTTAACCTGCATGTTTTTAAAGGCGGGGGGCTTTATTCAAGATGAGGTTAGCGGGTGAAAAAGCTGACTGAAATCTGATGATTTTATTAGAAGAACTGAGTGAAATTTTCAAAACCTTTCATTAACCCTTTACAAACGAGCGGTCACCGATTAAAATGTGAAAGGATGTTTTTAAGCTCAAATTGAATTTTTGCAGCGTCACTCTTGGATAACCCATAAAAAGCAGCGGATTTCAGCAGCGTTTGAAGACCAGCTGTATAAGGAGAAAAAATATGAACCCCGTATCGCCCCTCTTTGAGAAGATTGATTCTTCCATCGAAAAAAAAGTTGATTTATTTCAAAATGATTTTGCCCGTTATTGCTTGCGTGCAGTCTTTGCCTGTCTCTTTTTAGGTTTAGGAACTGCTGTGGCGTTTTACATTGCAATGAACGGTGAAGCCATCGCCCCTGGACTTGGCAAAATGCTGTATGCCTTTATGTTCAGCTGGTCGTTGGTGATGATTTTATATATGAATGCTGAGTTGGGCACCTCTAACATGTTGTATATGACAGTTGGAGTCTTTCGCAAAAAGATTTCTGCTTCTTTGGCATTGAAAATTCTTTTTACTTGTATTTTCTTTAATCTGATTGGCGGTGTAATCGTCGGCTTTTTAGTGGCGCAAACAGGCCCTTTTCAACACTTAGCCAGCGACAGCTATTTCTTCCATTCAATTTCGTCTAAATTAGGTAAAGAAACGATTCAAATTATTGTAGAAGGAATTTTTGCGAATATCGTCGTGAACACAGCTGTGTTAATTAGTATGCGGATGAAGGACGACGCCGGTAAATTAGGCGCCATCATCTTTATTATCTTCATCTTTGCTTATTTAGGCTATGAGCACGTTATCGCTAATTTCCCGGCCTTTAGCTTGGCTATCTTCACTTCCGGTGGCGTTTTAGAAAACCTTTCAGTGGTCAATGTGCTCCACAACCTGATTTTCGCTTTAATCGGTAATTATATCGGTGGCGGATTGGTGATGGGATTAGGCTTTGCCTGGTTGAATAAATCAAAAACCAATTATTTAGATTAATTTAGTTAAGACTTGGAGCTTGCCCCAAGTCTTTTTTTCGTTCACTCTGTTGACTTTTTGACATCTTAAGGAGGCAATTATATTGGAAAAACTTGTTTTTGAAAAGGACGAGGCACAAGCCCTGCCGATGGCTAAGTATATGAAAAATTTATTTCCCTTTGCCGGTGTTGCTGCGCCGAAACGAAAAAAACTTGAGGGGCCTTTTCTAAAGGCCAGTAAACAATTGACCAATCAAGAATTGCTGATACTGATTGCTGAAACATATCGACAAGAGGAACGGGAGTATCAGTATTACGCCATTGATTTAGCTTTAGCGAATCTGAAGCGGCTGACAGTTGCTGATTTAAAAACGCTGCTGCCTTTATTAGCTGAAAAAACTTGGTGGGACAGCATCGATGCATGGCGTAAAGTCTATGGAGATTGGGGCAAAGGCAATCTTGCTGAGCTAGAGTTGATTTTTAACTGGTTTTACAAACATGAAAATTTCTGGTATCGTCGAGTGGGGATTAACCTGCAGCTACTATATAAAGAACAAACAAACTTAACATTATTAACGCAGGCGATACTGGCAGATCAAGCAACCGATGAATTTTTTATCCAAAAAGCGATTGGCTGGTCTTTGCGAGATCTCAGTAAGACCAATCCCCAGTGGGTCCACAATTTTTTGAACGAACAGCAATTGAGTCCCTTGGCTGTCCGTGAAGGCAGCAAATACTTAAAATAAAATTTGAGACATAAAAGGAGAACATACTTCCGTGACACGAAAACTTTTTGCATTTGATATCGACGGCACCTTGCTTAACAGCCAAAAACAACCCCTCGACAGCACCAGAGAAGCCTTAGCTGAACTGCACCGCCAAGGCCACTTGGTTTTGGTTGCCACCGGCCGCAGCCGCTATTTGGCCCAAAATGTGATTCGTGATTTAGGCTTCACGAATTATATTATCTGCAATGGCGCTGGCGCTTTTTTAGATCATCAACAGATTTACAAACATCTACTGGATCAAGAGGCGTTGGAGCGTTTAGTTCAATTTATGTCGGAAAAAGAAATCGGCACTTCCTTTGTCGGCTTGGACGAAAGCCGTAGCTACCAAATTTTCAATCCTACTGAGATGGAAGCTGCGATGAATTCCTTTGGCTCAACGACACCGGAACTTGCGCCGGATTATTTAAAAAATGGCGAAATCTATCAAGCCTTGGCTTTTTATGAAACAGCTCGGGACGGCGAATTTGACGAACTATTTCCAGAATTTCGCTTTGTCCGTTGGCACCCTTATAGTGTCGATATCGTGCCGAACACTGGCTCGAAGGCGCAAACCATTGCTTACATGGCGGAGCGTTTAGGAATTGCTCCGGCTGATGTGATTGCCTTTGGTGACGGCAATAACGACAAAGAAATGTTAAAGGCCGCTGGCGTTGGCGTGGCGATGGGAAATGCCGATGAAGATGTACAGGTGGTAGCCGACTTGGTGACGGCAACAAATGATGACGACGGCATTGCTAAAGCGTTGAAAACTTTAGCATTACTATAATATATCACCGCTAGAAACTTTCAATAAAATAAAAATGCTACTTGAGAAATGTTTGGCTCAAGTGGCATTTTTTGTTTAAAAAAGTTTAAACATATCGAAAAACGATAAATAAATATTGAAAAACATGATAAACTGCCTTTACAAATTAATTGAGGTGAGTAAATGAAATTCAAATATCTAGTTTTAAATTTAGCATTGGTTGTAGTGGGAGTTGTGGCAGCACTTTTTTGTGGGCTGTTGTCTGTGCAAGTATTTACTGGCGGCGCAATTCAAGCGCCTGTTTCAACCGGCTCACTGCTGATTAGCGTGTATCTCAGTTTTTTTGCAGGCGTCTATGTGCTAATCAAGCTGCATCAAATTCTGCAGCTGATTCAAACTGATGCAGTGTTTACAGAAAAAATTATTCCATTGGTTAAAAAAATTCGACGGGGGATTTTGACTGTCAGCTGCCTGTTTTTAGGTAGCCTGCCTTTTTTCTATCAAGCAGCGCAAAGTGAAGATGCACCAGGCCTTGTATTGATCGGCATAGGGATAGTAGCGATTCCCTTTGTGATTTATCTGTTTTCCGCCATTGCTGAAGAATTATTTTTAAAGGCTTTGAGCTTGAAGACAGAGCAAGACTTTACGATATGAGGTGGCAAAAATGGCAATTCAAGTAAACCTCGATGTAATGTTGGCGAAAAGAAAAATGAGTGTCACAGAATTATCAGAAGCAGTGGGAATTACAATGGCCAATCTTTCTATTTTGAAGAATGGCAAAGCTAAGGCGATTCGTTTCAGCACCTTAGAAAAATTATGTGAAGTTTTAGAGTGTCAGCCGGGGGATTTGTTGGAATACGAAAAGTGACTCTTGTGGTGTTTGTGAGTTTTTATCACAGATGTAGATTTTACCAAAATCTTTCTTTTATCCGCAAAAACTACTATAATAGGAAAAGGTGAAAAAGGGATAGCGGTTCTTTTTTCAATCATCAAATGAGGATGGTTTCGTTGTATTTTCTGAAGCGTTTCGTTTGAAGGAGAAGGGGAAGCATTTTGCGAATATTATTTATTGGTGATGTCGTCGGCGCACTTGGTCGCCAGACGCTAACCACCTATCTACCCAAGTTGAAACAGAAATATCATCCACAGGTAACGATTGCCAACGGAGAGAATGCGGCGTCAGGTCGGGGCATTACGGAAAAAATTTATAAAAAATTTTTGCAAGACGGCGTCGATGTGGTGACGTTGGGTAATCACACTTGGGACAATAAAAATATTTTTGAATTCATTGATAGTGCTAAAAAGATGGTGCGGCCAGCCAATTTTCCTGAAGCGGTGCCCGGTATGGGCATGGTGTTTGTCAATGTCAACGGTGTGGAATTAGCTGTTATGAATTTGCAGGCCCGTTCTTTTATGGTGGATTTAGATGACCCGTTTAAAAAGGCTCAGGAATTAGTCGCAGAAGCCCGCAAAAGGACCTCCTTGATTTTTCTTGATTTCCACGGAGAAACGACTAGTGAAAAACAAGCGATGGGTTGGTTTTTAGATGGCAAAATTTCTGCGTTAGTTGGAACCCACACCCATGTGCAAACCAATGATGCCCGCATTTTACCACAGGGCACAGCCTTCTTGAGTGATGTCGGCATGACTGGTCCTTATGATGCCATTTTAGGCATGAAAAAAGAACCAATTATTGAAAAATTTCTGACGGCCTTGCCGCAACGCTTTGAAGTGGTTGAAGAAGGCCGCAGCATAATGGGCTGCTGTGTGATTGATTTAGATGACAACACCGGCAAAGCGAAAAAAATTACCCCTATCCAAATTTCCGAGGACCATCCTTTTACAGAATAATGGAGAGAAAGAAGTTCAAATGTTAGAAGACAAAGCCCTGCAAGCAGAGTTAGATAAGTTGACGGCCCTGATTGAGGAAAACGAAATTATTATTCGCTTTCGCCAAATTGAAAAACGGGTCAATGATAACCAGCAGCTAGCCAAGCTGGTGGAAGAGATTAAAGAAGCACAAAAAGCTGCCGTTCAATATGAACATTATGACAAGCCAGAAGCCAAAAGACAGGCGGTTGCTTTAGCCGACCAGCTGACTGCGGAGTTTGACAATCATCCCCTGGTGATTGCCTACCGGGAGCAATTGGTGGAGGCTAATGATTTATTGCAGCACTTAACCCATAAAATTCAAAAATCCGTCAATGATGCTCTTGAGGAGTCAGCGGAATAAAAATAGAAATGAAGGAGTTTTTTGAATGCCTCAAAAAACGAAAAATACTCCGATGATGGAACAATACTTAAGCATCAAGGCTCAATACCAGGATGCTTTTTTGTTCTACCGTTTAGGAGATTTTTACGAAATGTTTTACGAAGATGCCGTTAAAGGTGCCCAGATTTTGGAATTAACCTTGACTAGCCGCAATCGCAATGCTGATGATCCAATCCCCATGTGCGGTGTGCCTTATCACTCGGCCCAAGGCTATATTGATACTTTAGTGGCTCAAGGGTATAAAGTTGCCATCTGTGAACAGATGGAGGACCCTAAAGAAGCTAAAGGCATGGTCAAACGGGAAGTCGTGCAACTGATTACACCGGGAACAGTCATGGACAGCAAGGAATTAAACGCCAAAGAAAATAATTTTTTGACGGCCGTCATTTATGAAGCAGCCAGCGGCTATGGCTTTGCCTATGCAGATTTAACTACTGGTGAATTAAAAACCGCTTTTCTAAAAGATGAGGAAAGTGTTATCAATGAAGCTAGCGCATTGCAAACCAAAGAAATTGTTCTAGGCTCAGAAATTCCGGAAAAATTAGAGCAGGATTTAACCAATCGCCTGAATTTGATTTTTTCAAAGCAATTAGAAACTGTCGACAATGCGGAATTATCTTTTTTAACAGCAGATTTAACGCAAGCCTTAGAAAAAGAGGTGACGGGTAAATTGCTGACCTATCTGTCTTTAACGCAAAAGCGCAGTTTAGGGCATTTACAAAAGGCAGTAGAGTATCAGCCGGATCATTATTTAAAAATGGATTTTTATTCCAAATTTAATCTGGAATTAAGCCAAGCCATTCGCAGCGGCAAAAAACAAGGGACCTTACTCTGGCTGTTGGATGAAACGAAAACGGCAATGGGGGGCCGCCTCTTAAAACAATGGCTGGATCGGCCCTTAATTCAAGAGAAACAAATTTTCAGTCGACAAGAAATGGTTCAGTCGTTAATCAGCGCTTTTTTTGAACGGGCTGACTTGCAACAAGCCCTGACAAAGGTTTATGATTTAGAACGCTTAGCCGGCAGAGTCGCCTTTGGCAGCGTGAATGGTCGTGATTTACTGCAACTAAAAACTTCATTGGAACAGATTCCTAAAGTTCGCCTGCTGCTAGAAGGCATCAACCAAGGGGAATGGAATGATTTGTTAGTGTCATTGACCCCGATGGATGATTTAGTGGACTTGATTAATCAAGCCATCAATGAAGATGCACCGCTGCAGATTACCGAAGGAAATATTATTAAAGATGGTTTCAACGAGCAATTAGATCAATATCGGGAAGCCATGACCAATGGCAAAACTTGGCTGGCAGAATTAGAGGCAAAAGAACGGCAAGAAACCGGCATTAAAAATTTGAAAATCGGCTTTAATCGAGTCTTTGGGTATTATATTGAAATTACCAAGTCAAATTTAGCCAATTTAGAAGAGGGCAAATACGACCGCAAACAGACCTTAGCCAATGCTGAACGCTTTATCACGCCGGAATTGAAACGGTTGGAAACCATCATTTTAGAAGCCGAAGAAAAATCAACGGATTTAGAATATCAAATTTTTACCGCCGTCAGAGAAGAAGTCAAAAAAGAAATTCAGCGCCTACAAAAGCTAGCCAAAGCTGTTAGTTCTGTAGATGTGCTGCAAAGCTTTGCGACCATCTCAGAGCGTTATCAATATGTACGCCCCACTTTAAAGAGTGCGTCGCAAAAAGTTGCCATTGTCGATGGCCGCCACCCAGTGGTCGAAAAAGTTTTAGGACATCAAGAATATATTCCCAATAGCGTCTTGATGAATCCCGAAGAAATGATTTTATTAATCACTGGACCCAATATGTCCGGTAAAAGTACCTATATGCGACAATTAGCCTTAACCGTAATTATGGCTCAGATGGGTTGCTTTGTGCCGGCGGAATCTGCCGAGCTGCCGATTTTCGACCGGATTTTCACCCGGATTGGTGCCAGCGATGATTTAATCGCCGGCCAGAGTACCTTTATGGTGGAAATGATGGAGGCCAATCAAGCGTTGCGCCATGCTACGCCGAATAGTTTAATTTTATTTGACGAGTTGGGACGGGGAACGGCGACTTATGACGGGATGGCGTTGGCTCAAGCCATCATCGAATATATTCATAAAAATGTGCGGGCGAAAACTTTATTTTCAACCCATTATCATGAGTTGACCGCCTTGGATGAAAAATTACCGCAGCTAAAAAATGTCCATGTTGGGGCAGTAGAAAAAGATGGCGACGTAGTCTTCTTGCATAAGATGATGGATGGCCCTGCTGATAAAAGCTACGGGATTCATGTGGCTAAAATTGCCGGGATGCCTCAAGAATTATTAAGTAGAGCAGCGACCATTTTGACGGCTTTAGAGTCAGAGGAAAAGCCGACGATTGCGCCAGTCAAGGCTCCAGAGGACGGACCGTTTCAGATGGATTTATTCAGTGAAGTTTCTACAGAAGAATTAGGTGTTTTAGATAGTCTGAAAAAAATCAATCTGTTGGAAATGACCCCGATGGAAGCCCTCA
Organism: Enterococcus sp. HY326; assembly: GCF_026157065.1. Taxonomy (GTDB): domain Bacteria; phylum Bacillota; class Bacilli; order Lactobacillales; family Enterococcaceae; genus HY326. The sequence continues at coordinate 788,868 of NZ_JANLGQ010000001.1, read as the reverse complement.
ATAAATTATTTGAGCTGCAAAAAAGAATTTAAATTTACAGAGGGGGCTGTGACATTAGTTAAAACAGAGCCGGATTTTTCGAACGGTATCTAGTGAAAACCACTAAATATTGTTAATTTGCGATTCGGACCTACTGGACCGCAGGAGCAAAAATAATATAGTTTGGGATTTCATCTGTTAAAAAGACTACTGTCACAGGCCCTCCTATTAAGAAAAGAGGAATTGCGATGGCTAAGATTCAAGAACTTTCGGAAAGCTTAGCAAATCAAATTGCGGCTGGTGAAGTGGTAGAACGACCGGCCTCAGTCGTCAAGGAATTGGTTGAAAATGCGATTGACGCCGGCAGCAGCCAAATTGATATTTTGGTGGAGGAAGCTGGCTTGAAATTAATTCAAATCACCGATAACGGCGAGGGGATTGCCAATGAGGATGTGGAGAATGCGTTTAAGCGCCACGCCACCAGTAAAATTCATAGCCGGGACGATTTATTTCGCATCCGCACGCTAGGGTTTCGCGGCGAGGCATTGCCGAGTATCGCCTCTGTTTCTGAGTTGACGATTGAAACGGCGGTGGCGGATAGCAAAGAAGGCAGTTTTGTAAAATTAAAAGGCGGCCGGATTGAAGAACACCGGCCAGCGCCTTTGCGGCAAGGGACCAAGATTTCAGTCAGTAATTTATTTTTTAATACGCCGGCCCGTTTAAAATATGTTAAATCTCTGCAGACGGAATTAGCCAATATCGGCGACATCGTCAATCGTCTAGCTTTAAGCCATCCGCAGATTGCCTTTCGCCTAGTCCATGACGGCAATAAAATGCTAGCAACCACTGGCAACGGCGATTTAAAACAAGCGATAGCTGGTATTTATGGCATGACGACAGCCCGCAAAATGTTAGCCATTGAAGCAGATGATTTAGATTTTCAAGTGAAGGGCTTTGTTTCGCTGCCGGAGGTCACCAGAGCCGGTCGAAATTATTTGTCGACGATTATTAACGGCCGCTACATTCGCAATTACGCTTTAAATAAAGCAATTGTTAATGGTTATGGCTCGAAATTAATGGTGGGGCGTTTTCCGATTGCCGTCATCGAAGTGACGATGGATCCTTTGTTAGTTGATGTCAATGTCCACCCCACCAAACAAGAGGTGCGGCTGTCTAAAGAAAAGGAATTGACCGATTTAATTTCTGGAGCCATTAGAGAAGCGCTGCAGGAGGTTAATTTAATTCCCAGCGCAGCTGACAATCTGCGCTTTAAGAAAAAAGTAACGGATCAACCAAAATCAGAACAAATTGAGATGGAGCTATCGGCAACTCCCGACAGCCATCCCAATCGTAAACCAAGTTCTTTGGCCTATGACCCGGTGACCGGCAGCTTTTATGTTAAACAACCTGTATCTGCTGAATCAACGGAAAGCTCTAGCGAAAATACTAGTGAAGCTTCTAGTGAAAGCTCTGAAGCATATCATCAGTCACCAGAAATTGCTGAAAACTATCCACCTTCAGATTATCAAATTTTCGACAATGGGGTGACGCAGGAGACTGGTGGGGAAGTGCCAACCTCAGATGAGGGCCATTTTGAAAATCCTGCTGAACAACCGCTGCCGCAAGAAGAACAAGCTAGCATTAATGCTGATGATAAATTAATAGCAGATGAATCTGCAGCCCAAGTTGACGAAGAAGTGTATGAAGAGGATTTGAAGCTGCATCCCGAATTTGATTTTGCTCAGCAGGACAGCAGTCGTCTGTTGGATCAAACGATTCAACGGTTGGAAAAGGAAGCAACCTTGGCAAGCGGCTTTCCGATGCTGGAATATTTTGGACAGATGCATGGCACCTATCTATTTGCTCAAAGTAAGGCCGGTCTTTACATCATTGATCAGCACGCCGCTCAAGAACGGATTAAATATGAATATTATCGGGAAAAAATTGGTGAAGTGTCTAATGACCAGCAGGAGTTGTTGATTCCTTTTGTTTTGGATTATCCCAATAGCGATGCCCTCAAACTAAAAGAAAAGCTGACTGTCTTAGCCGATGTCGGTATTGAATTAGAAGAGTTTGGCCAAAATAGCTTTATCGTGCGGGCTCATCCGACTTGGTATCCCGCCGGTGAGGAAGAAAGCATTATCAGAGAAATGATCGACATGCTGTTGTTAACAGGCTCCGTCAGTGTCAAGAAGTTTCGGGAGGCGACAGCCATTATGATGAGCTGTAAAAGATCAATCAAAGCCAACCACTATTTAAACGAAGCCCAAGCACGGGTCCTATTACGGGATTTAGCAGAATGTCAAAATCCCTATAATTGTCCCCACGGCCGACCAGTTTTAATTCATTTTACAAATTCAGATATGGAACGGATGTTTAAACGCATTCAAGATCCTCATTAATAAGGAGTTTTACTATGGATATTATATTAGCTTCCCAATCTCCTCGGCGAAGAGAATTATTAGCTTGGCTAGTGCCGGCCTTTTCAGTGATGCCGGCTGACATTGATGAAGAAGTCAAAGATCAGTATGCACCAGTTGACTATGTAAAAAAATGGCAGAGGATAAAGCGGCGGTGATTGCCGCCAAACACTCTGATGCCTTAGTGATTGCCAGTGACACGATTGTGGTGATTGACAATCAAATTTTAGGCAAACCCGTTGATCGGTCGGCTGGCTTTGCTATGCTGAGACAATTAAGCGGTCGGACTCATGATGTGTATACGGCGGTGACCATGCGCCAAGGTGATAAAATTTTTCATGAATTAGCGACAGCCAAAGTTATTTTTTATGAATTAACAGATCAAGAAATCAATCGCTATTTGGACACTGGTGACTATGCAGATAAGGCCGGTGCCTATGGTATTCAAAGCTTAGCGGGAACTTTTGTTCAAAGAATTGACGGTGATTATTACAGCATTGTCAGTTTTCCAATTGGTGTTGTCCAGAAAATGCTTAATCAATTTAACTAAAAAAATGGCTCGTTGCGGGATTAGTGCAACGAGCCATTTTTATCTTTAGCTATTGATTTCTGCTTCGCCTAATTCTTCGCCGGCTGTGACAGTACCGACTTCAGTTAAGACTAAACGATCAATTTTTTCAGCATTGGTTAAGGCAACAACAATTTCGGTTTTCTTACCGGCCGCTTCAACAGCCTCCCGATTCATAACTGCGACTTTTGTTGTTGGGGTGACAGTGTCGCCCTCAGCTACTAAAATGTCAAAGGGTTCGCCGTTTAATTCAACAGTGTCTAAGCCCATGTGCAATAAAACTTCAGCGCCGGTTTCAGTTAAAATACCAATGGCGTGTTTTGTGCCAAAGATAGAAGTAATTTTCCCCTTGACTGGAGCGTATACATCGTCATCAGTTGGTTGAATGGCATAACCATCCCCCATCATTTTTTGTCCAAAGACAGGGTCAGCAACTTTGGCCATTGGAATAATTTTTCCAGAAGCTGGCGCATAAAGAATTTCAGTTGCTGTCTCAGTACTGGTTGGCATGCTAGCGGTAAAGCTAGCAGCATTTGGATTGCTGCCGTTTGCACCAGCGCCAGCCGTTGCCAATTCATCGACATACAGCTCACCAGTTTTTTCATCGACAGGATCAAGTTTATTGAAGATTCCCTGACGACGGAAGAAAAGTGTTAGAGCAATTGGAACAACAACAGCAATCAGCATTGCGATGGCGAAGGCAATCATTCCGCCGCCTTCTGTTGTATTAATCGCCAAAATTCCTGGCAGACCGCCGACACCGATAGAGTTGGCCCGGACGCCCATTAAAGTCGCAAACATTCCCGCTAATGCAGAACCTGTCATGGCAGCGACAAATGGATAAACGTATTTCAAGTTAATCCCAAACATTGCTGGTTCAGTTACCCCTAGATAACAAGAAATTGTTGCTGGAATTGAAATTTGTTCTTCTTTTTTATTGCCCCGGTGAGCGAAAATAATCGCCAAGACCGCAGAACCTTGCGCAATATTTGATAAAGCAATCATTGGCCAGAGATTGGTCGTGCCAAAATCAGCTACCAATTGCATATCGATGGCATTGGTCATATGATGCAAACCAGTGATAACTAGCGGTGCATACAAGAAGCCAAAGACCGCTCCGAAAAGCCAATTCAATGAAGAAGTTAGGCCAGCATTCACGATGCTTGAAATCCATGAGCCAATTGTCCAACCGATTGGGCCTAAAATAACGTGGGCCGCAAAAATAGTTGGGAGTAATGAAAGCAACGGTACAAAAATCATCGAAATCGCCTGTGGAATATGTTTTCTAAAGAAAATTTCCAGATAGGCCAAGAGGAACCCGGCGAGCATTGCTGGAATGACTTGTGCTTGGTAACCAATCATTTGAATTTGAGCAAAACCGAAATCCCACACAGGAATATCAGCCGCAGCTGTGCTGGCAACAGAATAAGCATTTAATAATTGCGGTGAAACTAAAGTAATCCCTAAAACAATTCCTAAGATTTGCGTGGTGCCCATCTTCTTAGCGATACTCCATGTGATACCAACAGGTAAGAAGTGGAAAATGGCTTCCCCTGGTAACCATAAGAAACTATTAACCCCCGCCCAAAATTGGGAGTGCTCGACAATTGTACCGCCTAATGAGTCAAACGAAATTCCTTCTAACACATTTCGGAAACCTAAAATTAGCCCGCCGACGATAATCGCAGGAATAATTGGTGTGAAAATTTCTGCCAATACACTGATTGCCCGCTGGACCGGATTTAAATTTTGTTTAGCGGCAACTTTTCCTTGTTCTTTAGAGACACCTTCGATACCGGAAATTTCTTTAAAATCATTGTAGAAAACGGAAACATCATTTCCGATGATTACTTGGAATTGTCCAGCATTGGTGAACATCCCTTTAACTGAGTCAATTTCTTCAATGGCGTCTTTATCGGCTTTGGCAGGATCGTTTAAAACAAAACGCATTCGAGTTGCGCAATGGGTGACAGCGGCAATGTTTTCTTTCCCTCCGACTTCCTTTAGCAACTTCTCAGCATCTACTTGATACTTTCCCATGTTCTTGGCTCCTTTCAAAATTAGCTTGTATAAGCAAGTTGTCTTGATGGATTTATAATAGCATCCGCAAAGAGAATAAGCAAGCGTTTTCTGTAAAATTGTTTTTGCGGTTAAAAATTGCGGCTGATACTTCTAAATAACGTTGCTTATACTAAAAAAGCTATTCAATTGTTAATTAAATAAAATGTTAAGCGTTTTCAAAAAATGTTTTAATCACGAAATTTTAGAAAAAATAGCCTAACAAGTGTTTTTGATAAAATTTAACTGCTCCCCTTGAAAAAGTTTACATTTCAATTTATAATCGAATTAACTTGTATATACATGGAAGGTGATAAAATGAAAAACTTAACCATCACAGAAATCGACGAGCAATTTATTTTGACACTGGCGACAGACAAATATGTTTTTTCAACTGATAGTACAGCAAGCGATATTCTTGCTTCAATAAAAGCTTCACAGCCAACTTTAGCAATAGAAGTGATTCATCTTGATTTATCAAATGAGTTGGGGAGACTTCAAACTAAAGCTAAATCATTAGCTAAGGAATTATCAGAGACCTTAAATGTTCCGTTAGTTTTTGTCAGCCAGCAGGAGGAAACAGAAGATGTCTGGCAGTTTAACTATTATGATTTAAAAAAAGGGAAAGAAGAATATTCAATCGAATCCATGCTGACTGTCGGCAATGGCTTTATCGGGCTGCGGGGGACGACTCCGGAGATGACCATCAGCGATGATTTTTATCCGGCGACTTATTTAGCTGGTGTTTATAATGAAACTAAATCAGTTGTCGAGGGTCAAGAAATTACCAATGAAGATTTGGTGAATGTCCAAAGCATGCAGGGCTTGTCCTTTGCAATTGATGGTGAAGTTTTTAATTTTACTCAAGGCCAGATTTTGGAAATGGAGCGCACGTTGGCGTTGAACAGCGGTTTATTCACCAGCCGCATGATTTATGAAAATCAAAAGGGGCAGCAAGTTTTAGTCACTACTGAAAAAATTGTCAGCATGGCGCAGCGTAATCTCTATAGCCTGCGCTATCAAGTCACACCATTGAATTTTTCTGGCGAGATTACGATTTTTGCTGAAGGCAACGGCGTTATTATTAATTACAATGTGGCCCGTTACCGCAGTTTGAATCAACAGCACTTAGAAATTGATGAAATCAGCGGGACAGGGACTAATGCAAAAATTATTGCCCACACTAGTGATTCTAATATTACGATTCACCAAGAAAGCAAGTTGAAAAGTTTACCTGAGACAACATGGGAGACAGCTATTTCAGAAAAGAAAATCCAACAGACAGCCAAATTCACAGCAGCTCAAGGGGAGACCCTGAACGTTGAGAAAACAGTTTTTGTCGAAATTTCGACCGCTAAAAAAATTCAGCAGCCAACAGAATTTCCTAATTTTTCCGAAGTTTTCCAAGCTTCAAAAAAAGCTTGGGAAAAATTGTGGGACCAAGCTGATGTCAAAGTGGCGGGGGACTATATGTCGCAAAAACTATTGCGACTGCACACCTTCCATCTGCTGGCTTCTGCTTCACCACTTTCTGCCAAGGAAATTGACGCTTCGGTAACTGCTCGCGGCTTGCATGGTGAAGCTTATCGTGGACATATTTTTTGGGATGAATTATTTATTTTGCCGTTTTACATTATGCATTTTCCAAGTGCTGCCAAACAATTGTTGCAATATCGGTATGATCGTTTACCGGAAGCTAAAAAATTGGCGGAACAGGCCGGTTATCAAGGGGCGATGTTCCCGTGGCAGTCTGGTTTAACCGGTGATGAGCAATCCCAGGAAATTCATTTAAATCCAGTCAGCGGTGATTGGGATGAAGACCACAGTCGCTTGCAGCGGCATGTTTCTCTAGCCGTGGCCTATAATTTTTGGTTGTATTATCAAAATACGCTGGACCAAGAATTTATGATAGAAATGGGTCTTGAGATGCTGCTGGAAATTGCGAAATTTTGGCTGAAGATTGCTGAAAAAGATCATGATGGGCGCTATAATATTAATGGCGTGATGGGTCCAGATGAATTCCATGAGGCTTATCCGCATCAAGAAGCTGGTGGTCTAAACAATAATGCTTACACCAATATGACAGTGGTTTGGCTCTTTGAAGAAATCGCAAAACTTTTTGCAGAATTGCCAGCTACTGCAGTGGCGGAGATTCGGCAGAAAACTGATTTTTCAGCTGCAGACAGTAAACAAATGGAAGAAATTTGTCACGGCTTGAATTTAGAAATTAACGAAACTGGGATTATCGCTCAATTTGCGAATTATTTTGAGCTAAAGGAAGTCGATTGGGATTATTACCGGGAGAAATACGGCAATATTTATCGGATGGACCGAATTCTGCGGGCTGAAGGCGAGTCGGCTGATGATTATCAAGTAGCCAAGCAGGCGGACACCTTGATGACTTTTTATAATTTTAGTAAGGAACGAATTGATCAAATCTTAGCAGATTTAGGGTATAATTTACCAGAGGATTACTTAGAAAAAAATCTGGATTATTATTTAGCCCGCACCTCCCATGGCTCGACCTTGTCGCGAGTAGTCCATGCGCAACTGGCGGAAATAATTGATAATCAAGATTTAGCTTGGCAATTATACCAAGAGGCTTTGTATTCAGATTATCGGGATATTCAAGGGGGCACCACCGCTGAGGGGATTCACGCCGGTGTGATGGCGGCGACTTTGTATATCACGTTAACCACCTTTGCGGGACTGGATATTCGCCAAGATAAATTAATCCTGCAACCAAAATTACCAAAGGGTTGGCAAGAATTACAATTTAAAGTTAAACGGCGGGGGATTCATTTCAGTATCACCATCCGTCCAGAAACCACGACGATTTTAGCCGACCAAGATGTTGAAGTTGAGTTCAATGGGAAACAAATCTTTTTAACCGGCAATCAAGCGACAACCCTTGATTGTTTAGCAATGACTAATTAATATTGGAGGAATACTCGTGAAAAAAGGTTTTGTATTTGATTTAGACGGCGTAATCACTGATACGGCCAAGTATCATTACATCGCTTGGAAAAATTTGGCGGATAAAATCGGTATTTCAATTGACTTAGAATTCAATGAACAATTGAAGGGTATCAGCCGTATGGATTCTTTAAATCGGATTTTGGCTCATGGTGGTAAAGAAAATGACTTTACTGAAGCGGAAAAAGCCGAACTAGCAGCAAAAAAAAATACCGAGTACGTTGCATTGTTACAGGGTTTAACCGAAAAAGATTTACTGCCGGGTGTGGCTGAGTTTTTAGCAGAGGCTCAAAAATTAAAGGTGCCGAGTGCGATTGCTTCCGCTTCTAAAAATGCGCCATTTATTTTAGAAAAATTAGGTGTTGCCGCTGATTTTGTAGGCATCGTTGACCCAAACACGTTGAAAAAAGGCAAACCAGATCCAGAAATCTTTATTCGGGCGGCTGAAATTTTAAATATTCAGCCTGAAGAAGCGATTGGCTTTGAAGATGCTCCGGCTGGTATTGAAGGGATTAAAAAGGCCGGCATGTTTGCCGTCGGTGTATTGGCTAGCGAACCTTTGACGGGTGCTGATATTACTGTGCACCGTTTAGATGAATTATCAATTCCAGACTTGCTGAAAAAATAGGGAAAGGAGCTGCGGGGATGAATAAGTTCAATGAAATATTTTTAGACCTGGAAAAAAAGATTTTAGCCGGCGATTATCCCCCACAAAGTCTGCTCCCTAGTGAAAATCAACTGATTAAAATCTATGGTGTCTCCCGTGAAACGATTCGTAAGGCGCTGACCCTGTTAACCAACGCCGGTTATATTCAAAAAAAGCAGGGCAAGGGTTCGATTGTTTTAGATATGAATCGCTTTGATTTTCCGATTTCTGGTTTGACCAGCTTTAAAGAGTTACAGGAGAGCCAACACATCCCCAATGAAACGATTGTCGTGGAATTAGGCGAGGTATTAGTTCGCCAAAAATTGGCCGATGTGACCGGCTGGCCCAAGGGAGCTGAGGCGTGGAAATTAATTCGCCAAAGAAAAATTGGCGGAGAAGCGGTTATTTTAGACCGGGATTTTCTGTTAAAAGAAGCCATCCCGCAATTGCCGAAGGAACGGGCGCAGGATTCAATTTACGAATATTTTGAAAATGAATTGAATTTGGATATTGCCTATGCCCAAAAAGAAATCACCGTTGAGCCTGCCAATGAAGAAATGCAGGAGCTGATGGATTTAGGCGAGGATACCCATGTGGTGATTGTCCGCAGTTTAGTTTTCTTAGAGGATACCCGCTGTTTTGAATATACCGAATCGATTCACCGCTTAGATAAGTTTCGATTTGTCGAATTTGCCAGACGCCGCAAGGGCTGAGCATATGGTTCGCAATTTTTTCTGATTGGCATTATGATTAGCCCATCTAAGGCTTCCAGAAAGAGATGATTAAAATGAAAAAAGAAGAATTAGACCAAGCAAAACTTAAAGAAGAACTATCAGATATTTCTTATGCGGTCACCCAAGAAAATGCAACGGAACGACCATTCACTGGTCAATATGATGACTTTTATGAAAAGGGCATCTACGTCGATATTGTCAGCGGGGAACCTCTATTTAGTTCAACGGATAAATACGATGCCGGTTGCGGTTGGCCAGCCTTCAGCAAGCCGATTGTCAAAAAAGGCGTAAAAGAAAAAGCTGACTTCACCCATGGAATGCATCGTGTGGAAGTTCGCAGCCAAGAAGGCGACTCCCATTTGGGACACGTCTTTAATGATGGCCCAGTTGATCAAGGCGGTTTGCGCTATTGCATCAATTCTGCAGCCTTGAAATTTATTCCTGCTGATAAAATGGCGGCGGAAGGCTATGGCGAGTATTTAGATTTAGTTGGATAAGGTGTTAAACTGTCAGAGATATATTCTCTGGCAGTTTTTTTGCAAAAATATGTAATTTTTCTGTCTTGATAACCCACTCCAAACTCGCTGCGTTTTATGCTACAATAAAAAGCGAACGTATGTACTAGCAAATGCAAATTTAGTTAGCAGCAGGAAGGACAAAATATGTACGAATATTTAAATGGTGTGGTGACGTATATCAGCCCACTGTATTTAGTTGTGGAAAATCAAGGAATCGGCTATCAGATTGCGATGGGTAATCCTTATCGTTATAGCAGTCAGCTGAATGGTCAGGTGAAAATTTATTTGCATCAGGTGATTAGAGAGGATGCCCAGTTATTATATGGTTTTGAAAATCTGGAAGAAAAGCAGCTGTTTTTAAAATTAATCAGCGTTTCTGGGATTGGTCCGAAAAGTGCACTGGCTATTTTAGCCAATGATAATCACAGTGGCTTGATTCAAGCGATTGAAGCGGACGATGTCACTTACCTGACGAAGTTTCCTGGGGTTGGTAAGAAGACTGCTCAGCAAATGATTTTAGATTTAAAGGGCAAACTTGGAGAATTAGTTGCTGATTTTCCGGTTGAAAAAAAACCGACAGCTGTTAATGCAGCTGATTCTGCTTTAGTGGAGGCGTTGGAAGCTTTGGCGGCATTGGGCTATAGTGAAAAAGAGGTTAAGCGAGTAGCAAAATTATTGCCGGAGACTGTCGGACAAACTACCGACCAGTATCTACGAGAAGCGTTGAAATTACTTATGAAAAAATAAAAGGAAGGGAGCGGCATAGATGGATGAACGAATTGTTTCGCCTAATACAAATGACAATGAAGAAATCATTGAAAAATCTCTGCGGCCACAGTTTTTAACCCAGTATATCGGTCAAGATAAAGTGAAGCAGGAATTGACGATTTACATTGAAGCGGCGAAAAATCGGGAAGAGGCCTTGGATCATGTGTTGCTATATGGTCCGCCGGGGTTAGGGAAAACTACGATGGCCATGGTGATTGCCAATGAAATGGCTGTCAACATTCGCACCACTAGCGGGCCGGCAATTGAACGCCCGGGAGATTTAATTGCAATTTTGAATGAATTGCAGCCTGGGGATGTTTTATTTATCGATGAAATTCATCGTCTACCACGGGTCGCAGAAGAAATGCTTTATTCTGCGATGGAGGATTTTTACGTGGATATTATGGTGGGCCAAGGTACGACGGCTCATCCAGTACATTTTCCACTGCCACCGTTTACTTTAATCGGTGCGACCACACGAGCTGGCATGTTGTCAGCACCTTTGCGGGATCGCTTCGGAATTATTTGCCATATGGAATATTATGAAGATGCAGACTTAAAAGAAATTGTTCTGCGTTCGGCTGATATTTTTCAAACGGAGATTGTCGAAGAGGGGGCCTATGAAATTGCCCGCCGCTCCCGTGGTACCCCGCGGATTGCCAACCGCTTATTAAAACGAGTGCGGGATTTTGCTCAGGTACAAGGTGATGGTATTATTCATCGCAATATTGCCGATCAGGCACTGACCCTTTTACAGGTGGATCAAGCCGGCTTGGATTATGTTGACCAGAAATTATTGAAAACCATGATAGAATTATATGGCGGCGGTCCGGTGGGGCTAAGCACGTTGGCGGTGAATATCGGTGAGGAAATGGAAACTGTTGAAGATATGTACGAGCCCTTCTTGATTCAAAAAGGTTTTTTACGCCGCACGCCTCGAGGTCGAGTTGTAACGGATTTTGCTTATCTGCATTTTGGCTTGCAGGCCAATTCTTAAAAATAGGAGGCTTTATGGCGACTGCGACGAAACAAGACTTAGCCAAGGCATTATTGAAATTAGCCCAAGCTGAACCCTTTAAAAAAATCAGTGTCCAAAAATTAACTGAGGCTGCCGGCATTAATCGGCAAACTTTTTATTATCATTTTTCTGATAAAAATCAGCTGCTACGCTGGGTCTACCAAGAGGATTCACTGCATTTTTTAGATGCCGCTGAGGTGAATATTGATAATTGGGAAGAACAAGCGTTAAAAATGCTGACAGCGATGAATAGCAATCAAAATTTTTATCAGCATACCGTCAAAGATAATGCTGAGATCTTGGTGCAGGAATTTATCACCGTGATTCATCAGCTCTTTATTAAACTCTTTGAAAATATGGATGTCGAACATGAGCTGTCTGCAGAAGACAAGCAGTTTTATGCCCGGTTTTTCTCCTATGGCTGTTCTGGGATTTTGACCAGCTGGATTTTAGAAGGTTTTCAGGAAACGCCGTTAGAAATTTCTGTACAGCTGTTTCGTTTAGCTAAGGATACCGAATTTTTCTCCTATCGCCTGTATGCCAAAGAACAATCTGATGAAAAGTGGGGATCTATATGAAAGTAATTTTTGTCTGTCTTGGCAATATTTGCCGTTCACCGATGGCCGAGGCTGTCTTTCGCCAGAAGGTGACAGAAGTAGGCTTAGAGGATGTTATTGAAATTGATTCAGCAGCTACTAGCAGCTGGGAGGCCGGTAACAGGCCGCATTCTGGCACACAAAAGGAATTGCAAAAACACGGGATTGATTATTCAGGGATTGTCTCTCGTAAAATCACAGCCGCTGACTTTGCTGAGGCCGATTTTATCATCGGCATGGATGACATGAATTTGGCGGATTTGGCTGAGTTGAGTCAGCCGGAGTTTCAAGATAAATTCTTTATGATGTTGAGTGTTGTTCCCGGAAAGGAAGAACAAGCGATTGAAGATCCTTATTATACTGGAAATTTCCAGCTTACTTACCAATTAATTGAAGAAGCTAGTGAAAAGTGGTTGGAAAAAATCCAAAAACAATTATAAAAAGCGTTTTAATGGGGCTTTAACCCCAAAATAAATAGTGAATATTGAAAATATGCATTTTTTTTGGTAAAATATAAGAGTGTTGCCTTTGTTTAAGGAGGTTGTTTTGATGGCCAATAAAGAAAACCCAAAAAGAAAATTAGCCATGCTCTTGTCTAAAAGTAAGCTGAGCGCTTTTTTAGATGAGTCAGTCAGTCAAGCTGAACAAGAAGTAGCCCAGGAAAACATTGTGCGCCAATTACAATTGGCGGCCTCACAAAAAAGTACCGTGGTGCTGCGCTTGCAGGAGGATAACTCTGACATTTTTGAAACGGTCTCTGGGTGGGTGGCCAGCAAAACTGTCGGAAAAGAACATGTGATGTTAAAAGTTGCTGGTGATCAACAGCAGATTCGGATGATTCCGATTCCTCATATCAAAAAAATCAGCATGCTCTCCCCAAATGGTGAGCGGCATAAAGCGTCAAAATGAAATTGATTAAATTAGTTTAAAACGATAAGTGTTGCGGAAAGCTCTTTAAAAGAGACTTCTAGCAACACTTTTTTTGTAAATAGCAACATTTTTTTAAAGGAGTAGCAGCTTAGTGAATTTGGCTCACTACTCTTTTTTGCTGGCAAAATAATTATTTTTCTTGAAAGTCACTGTTAAAAATGACAGTCTGTGACAAATTTAGTCCCGTAGCATCCCGTAAAAAAAGCCGCCAAAAGTGGCAGCTTATTTAATAGGGATAGTTGCGAATGAGTTTTAAAATTTTAACTAGTTCTGGAGAGTGGACGGGATTATGTGGTAGTACCAGAGAGATCATAAAAGTGGGCTGCGGATAGTCGTCAATTGCTAAAGTAACCAGTTCATCGGTGTCTTGAATGGCAATTTCCGTTAAGAAACTGATGCCGACTTGCTCCTTCAGCATCCCTTTAATAATATTCAAATCACTGGTTTGATACACAATATCCGGAGTGAAGCCTGCCTGCTTGGTTAATTTTTTAAAACCAGTTAGATGAACAAAATGCTCGTTGAACATGATGAATTTCTCATCTTTTAAGGCACTAAAGGAGACGCTAGTTTGTTTGGCTAGCGGATGATTTTTACTGACAACAATCATAAAGCGTTTTTCAGCTAATAATTCAATATCCAGCTGTTCGTCTAAAATTGATTGGGTGGAACCAATCAAGGCCGCATCTAGCTTGCCACTTTTCAACAGGCGGTACATATCTTGAGACCCGCCATTATTTAGATTGATTGCTTCCATCAAATTTTGCGAAAAAAGCTCCACTGAAATCTTAGGAAAGTAGTAGTTGCCGATGATATTCGGCAGACCGATTTCAAATTTTTCTTTTTTCAAGCGGTTGATGTCGAGTTCTGCTAAAGTCAGCTGCTCTAAAATAGTACGAATGTGACCGTCCAAAATTTTTCCAGCAGTTGTAATTTGAATGGCATGATGAGCTTGGTCACGAAAGATTAATTGCGTTGCGTATTTCTCCTCTAATCTTTTTACTGCATAGGTTACGGTGGGCTGACTCACCTGAAAATAAGTAGCTACCTTGGTGAAATTTTTTTGAATCACCAATTGATGGAAATATTCCAGATCCCGTAAATGCATAATGTGCCAGCTCCTCATATAAAATTAATTTATTATAACGCCCTTTTTTGACTATAACAAATTCTTTTTTTTATACTCATTTATGTAATCGAGAAGATGAAAATTTTCAAAAATATTTTCAAGCACAATAAAAACCGGAAATTATTTAGGAGGAACCAGCAATGTTAACTGGATTAAATTTATTAAACAATCCCTTTTTAAATAAGGGCACAGCCTTTACAGTGGCAGAAAGAAAAGAATACGGAATTACCGGCATGCTGCCAAGTCAAGTACAAACCTTGGAACAGCAAGCTGTTCAAGCTTACGGACAATATTTAAGCAAACCATCTGACTTAGAAAAAAGAATTTTTTTGATGAATCTCTTCAACACCAATCGCACATTATTTTATAAATTAATGGGACAACATTTGGTGGAATTTATGCCAGTTGTCTATGATCCAGTTGTGGCCGATTCCATTGAACAATACAATGAAATTTTCTTGAAGCCACAAGATGCTGCGTTTCTTTCAGTTGATTCACCGGAGGATATTAAAGCGGGCCTTGCTAATGCTGCTGATGGTCGGGATATTCGTTTAATCGTAGTCACGGATGCAGAAGGCATTTTAGGAATGGGAGACTGGGGTGTCAATGGTGTGGATATCGCCATTGGTAAATTGATGGTTTATACAGCCGCAGCCGGTATTAATCCGGCGCAAGTTCTGCCTGTTTCTATTGATGCTGGGACCAACAACCAAGAATTGCTGGACAACCCTTTGTATTTAGGCAATAGCCATGCCCGCATTGAAGGGACAGAATACTATGATTTTATTGATCAATTTGTGACAGCAGCGACAGATTTATTTCCAGAACTGCTTTTGCATTGGGAAGATTTTGGTCGGGGCAATGCAGCGACTATTTTAGAAAAATACCAAGATAAAATTACGACCTTCAACGATGACATCCAAGGAACAGGAATTGTCGTGTTAGCGGGTGTTCTTGGTGGTTTAAATATTTCAGGTGAAGCCCTAGCAGACCAAATAATTTTAACTTTTGGCGCCGGTACAGCTGGCGTTGGGATTGCTAATATCTTATTAGATGAAATGGTGCGTCAAGGCGTGCCTGAAGACGAGGCCCGCAAACATTTTTATCAAGTCGACAAGCAAGGGTTATTATTTTCGGACACTGCTGGCTTAACACCTGGCCAAATTCCTTTTGCTAGAAAACGCAGCGAATTTGCTAACGCTGCTGAATTAACTAATTTGGAAGCTGTTGTTAAAACAATTCAGCCAACGATTATGATTGGAACGTCAACACAACCAGGAACATTTACTGAAGCAATTGTTAAGGAAATGGCCGCTAATACACCTCGGCCAATTATTATGCCTTTATCAAATCCGACAAAATTAGCTGAAGCCAAAGCGGTGGATTTAATTGCTTGGTCTGATGGCAAGGCCTTAGTCGGCACGGGAATCCCAGCCAAAGATGTGGAGTATCAAGGCGTGACTTATCAAATTGGTCAAGCTAATAATGCATTAATGTATCCAGGTTTAGGCTTGGGCTTAATTGCTTCCACAGCGACTCGGGTTACAGCGGAAACTATTTCTAAAGCTAGCCGGGCACTAGGCGGGATTGTTGATGTCAGCCAACCAGGAGCTGCAGTTTTACCACCAGTTTCCAAAATAACTGACTTTTCGCAAATTATTGCTGAAGTTGTCGTGGAATCAGTTTTAGCGCAGGGCTTGAACCGAGAAGAAATTTCTGACGTTAAAGCAGCCGTTACAGCTAGCAAATGGGCGCCAGAATATGATGACTTAAGCCAAGAAAAAGTCGCTGAATTAATTAAATAATAATCAACAAGTTATCTGGGCTGTGCCGCAAGTATTTTACAAAATGATGAAGGGAATTCGCTTGGATTTGTCTTTGTGATTCAAACTAATTTACGAGACAGAGGGAATGTGGGTACCTGAGATTTAATGGAGGCTCTCATCGCTACTTAACAATAGTGGGTAAAATATTCAACAAATTTATTTTGTCTTTACTTGTAGCGCAGCCAGCACATCACTTGCTTAGGGAAAGAGGATTTTGTTCATGTTACAAGAAGGAACCAAAGGCGTCATGGGGACGACTGGTAAAGAAACAGGCATCTGGGGAATTAAAATCAGCGGCGTTAGTTTACCGCTATATCTAGTAATGCTGGCAATTTTAGTTGTAACTATTGCCTTAGGAAAATTACCAACAACAATGATGGGGCCGATTGCCGTTTTAGTATTGTTAGGAAATTTATTTCATTTTATCGGCAACAAGCTGCCAATTGTCAAAACTTATTTAGGTGGTGGCTCGGTCTTTTGTATTTTTGCTTCGGCGGCGCTAGCAACGTTTGGAATTTTGCCAAGCTATGTGGTGGATGCAACAGAAGGCTTCATCAATAATATGGGCTTTTTGGATTTTTATATCGCTGCTTTAATTACCGGTTCGATTTTAGGTATGAGCCGTGATTTACTCATCAAGGCTTCGATTCGATTTATTCCGGTAGCTTTGATATCAATGGTGGTAGCTTTTTTTGCAGTCGGTTTGGTGGGAATGTTAATCGGCAACGGCTTTGCTGATTCTGTTTTATATGTTTCACTGCCAGCGATGGCAGGTGGCGTGGGTGCTGGAGCAGTACCATTATCAACTATTTATGCCAATTTTTTAGGTGTTGATTCAGCAGATATTATTTCCCGTTTGATTCCGGCAACAGCGATGACCAATGTGATGGCAATTATCGGGGCAGCTTTAATTGCCCGGGCCGGTGAATCCGCACCAAAATTGAACGGTCACGGTAAGTTGATGGAAAAGGGGAACCTTGATAATACTAAACCAAAAGCAGTCAAACCGGAAATCAGTCAATTAGGCGTTGGCTTGATGGTGTCGGCGGTGTTCTTTCTTTTGGGACAAGTCGGTAATTATTTCTTTCCGCAAATTCACGCCTATGCTTTTATGATTATTTTTGTAGTGATTTGTAAGGTGACCAATATTTTACCGCAGTATTATGAAGACAGTGCAGTGATGTTTAATAATTTAATCGTTAAAAACCTGACAGCGGCGGTTTTAGCTGGCATTGGGATTGCGCTATTAAACTTAAACGTGTTGGCTTCTGCCTTAACATGGCAATTTGTAGTGCTATGCATAACCAGTGTGGTAACAATTTCAGTTGTGGCTGGTTTTGTCGGCCGGTTGTTTGGTTTGTATCCAGTGGAATCCACTATCACCGCCGGTTTGTGTAACAACTCAATGGGAGGCACTGGAAATGTCGCCGTTTTGTCTGCTTCAAATCGAATGGAATTAATCGCCTTTGCTCAAATGGGAAATCGTCTCGGTGGGGCGCTTGTCTTAATTTTATCTGGCTTTTTAATTCAATTGTTCTCATGATGTAAAAAGGCTAAAGTATTTTCACTTGTGTAATGGAGTTGCCGCAGATTTTTTTGAGGCAGCTTTTTTTTCTAAAAATACAAATAAAAAAACCGCCAAGTAGGGTTTCAGAAACCTGACTTAGCGGAATTTTTTTGATTAGTTATTACTTAAATCATCACCATTTGTAGCGATGACTTTTTGATACCAATCAAAGGATTTTTTCTTAGAGCGGTCCAGTGTTCCTTGGCCTTCATCATCTAAATCAACATAGACAAAGCCATAGCGTTTGCTCATTTCCCCTGTGGAAGCACTGACTAAGTCGATACAGCCCCAAGGTGTGTAGCCGATCAAATCAACGCCGTCTTCAATCGCTTCAGCCATGGCTGCGATATGACGTTGCAAATAGTCAATCCGATAGTCGTCAACGATTGAGCCGTCTGCTTCGATTTTATCATAAGCGCCTAAGCCATTTTCAACGATAAAGCAAGGAACTTGATAGCGATTGTAGATTTCATTTAAGGCAATGCGCATGCCTTCAGGGTCAATTTGCCAACCCCAGTCGCTGGCTTCCAAGAAAGGATTTTTCACGCCGCCTAAAAGATTACCGGCAACTTGAGCGTTGTCTTCAGATACAATATCGACAACAGCTGACATGTAATAGCTAAAGCCAACATAATCAACAGTATGTTCTTTAATCAAAGCAAAGTCTTGGTCTTCGATTTCTAAATCCGCCCATGTGATGCCGTGTTCTTTAAAGAAACGATTGGTGAAGGCCGAATATTTACCTCGGACTTGCACATCCGCACAGTAGAAGTTAAATTCTTGATTTTGTTTGATTGTTGCCATTTGGTTAATCGGATTTGAATCCATGCTGTAAGTAGTTGCGTAGATAATCATACAGCCGATTTGCAAATCAGGATTTAACTCATGGCCAATTTTGACCGCTTTGGCACTGGCAACAAATTGATTGTGCCAGCCTTGGATGATGCTCTTGAAATCTTTGGCGCCGGTTTTATTAATTAAGCCTTGGCTTAAAACAGGAGCATGGAAGGAAGAATTGATTTCATTGAAGGTCATCCAATATTTTACTTTGCTGTGGAAACGAGTTAAGACAGTGTTAGCATATCTTTCGTAAAAATCAATCAATTGGCGATTTTTCCAGCCGCCGTAAGTCGTCGCTAAGTTTAAAGGCATTTCATAATGGGAGATTGTGATAACCGGTTCGATGTTGTATTTCAAACATTCGTCGATTAATTCATCGTAAAATTTCAAACCAGCTTCGTTGGGCTCCATTTCATCCCCTTGAGGAAAAATTCGTGACCAAGCGATAGAGAAACGGTAGCATTTGAAGCCCATTTCCGCAAACAAAGCGATATCTTCTTTAAAACGATCATAGTGGTCAATACCCCGATGGTTGGGATAAGTATATTTGCTTTCGTCGATACTCCAGTCAAAGTCATCGCTGGCTAAAATAGCTAAACGCTCTTTGCCTCCAGGCATTGCGTCAGCAACAGATAAGCCTTTGCCGTCGCGGTCAAACGCGCCTTCTAATTGATTGGCAGCCGTTGCGCCGCCCCATAGGAAATTCTCTGGAAATTTTGACATTGATTGACACTCCAATTCTTTATTTTTATTTTACTGTAAACAGTAATTGGTCCCCAAAATCGATATCGCCGTTGGTTTTAGATTGGACAACATCTAAATAATCCGCCGAGTTTGTGACTATCACCATTGTAACAGTATTTAAGCCACTTTCGGAAATTTTATCTTTGTCAAAGGTGACTAATAAATCGCCAGCTTCAACATGGTCGCCGACTTTAACGGCTGCCTCAAAGTATTTGCCGCCAAGGGTAACAGTATCAATCCCAACGTGAATTAAAATTTCAGCGCCATCGTCGGCAACAATTCCAATGGCATGTTTCGAATCAGGTAACACAGTAATTTCACCGGCAACTGGTGCAACAACTTTGCCTTCACTAGGTTCAATGGCAATTCCTTTGCCCATAATTCCAGATGAAAAAGTTTGATCAGGTACCGTTTCTAAGGGCACGATATTGCCTTTTAAAGGTGCAACAATAAATAAATCATCGGCCAATTCAGTCGCTGTTTTAGCAGTTGGTTCAGTTGTAACGCCATCTTCATCTTCGACATCTTCAAAGCCAAAGACAAGAGTTAGAACAAATGGCAGAACAATTGCCAAAGCAAAGCAGCTGATGGCAACAATCAAATTGGTTAAGCTTGAGCTATCAGAGAAGACCGGAAGAGCGAAGAGACCGATAATTCCAGAAAGTCCAAAAGCACTTAAAGTGAAGTAGCCGCCAACACCGCCTAAAATAGCGGCAGAAATCATCGCAAAATAAAATGGTTTTTTGACCTTCATATTAATCCCGTACATCGCCGGTTCAGTAATCCCAAAAATTGCAGAAAGACCAGCAGAAAAAGCTAATTGACGGAAGGCTTTATTTTTCGTACGAATCCCAACGGCAAAAGCAGCGCCACCTTGTGCAGCATTACTGATGAGCATTGCCGGTTGGACCATTGAATCGAAACCAAAAGAAGAAATGCTTTGAACGACAACTGGTGTAAAGGCGTAGTGCATGCCAGTCATAATGATTAACGGCATAAATCCAGCCAGTAAAGCACCAGCTAATGGACCAGCCACGTTAAACAACCAAACGAAGAAGTTGGCTATGACTTGACCAACGTTAGTGCCTAGTGGTCCCACAACCCAAAGAGTGATAGGAACCGTAATTAAAAGCGTAATCATCGGTGTAAACATAAAAGTTAAGGTATCAGGCATAATTTTCTTGACGCCTTGATGGACATATTTCAATAGAATAACTGCTAAAATAATTGGAATGACACTAGAAGAATAATTAACGACCGGTAAAGCAATGCCAAAGAAATCAAAGCTAGCCGTTTCAGTAATTCCTCGTGCAGCATCTAAGAAAGTCGGATACATCATGGCACCGGCAATCGCAAGAGCCAAAAATTCACTAGTTTTCAGTTTGCGGGCAGCTGTCACCGCTAAGAAAAATGGCAGGAAGAAAAAGACGCCATCGCCAATGGCATACAAAACGGAATAGGTTTCACTTGTATCAGACAACCAACCTAAAACGACAAACAGTGAAGTGAAACCTTTTAATAAACCGGCACCGGCTAAGGCTGGGATAATCGGTGTAAAAATACCCGACATGGTATCCATCACTAAAGATAAAATCCCCTGTTTTTGGCCAGATTTGGCTCCATCGCCAGAGCCGCCACCGACAATTTTGTCGACTTCTTCAAAGGCATCGCCAACTCGATTGCCGATAACAACTTGAAATTGGTCACCGGAAAATTGCGCCCCCATGACTCCGTCGATTTTTTTGATTTCATCAATTTTGACTGCATCTTTGTCGTTTAAGTTAAAACGCAAACGGGTAACGCAGTTCCAAGCAGTGGCAACATTTTCTTTGCCGCCGACATTTTTAATTACATCTTTTGCTAAATCTTGATAATTTACTGCCATTATCTTTTCTCCTTTAAACATGACTTTATATAGTAAAAGGCGCGCGCCCTTATTACTCGTTTTTGAATAAAAAAATACCCAAATAAATTGAGACTGACAGCATAAGCTTGTGCAGTAACAATTTTATTTGGGTAATGCCTGATCGAATCAGTAACAATCCTTAATAAAATAAGCAATATTTAGTTTTCTTGAATGACTCTTTGAATATGCAGAGTCAAATAGAGCATCTCATCTTCAGAAAGCTGCCAGCTTTTTTCAGCCGCCAGATACCGGCTGACCTTTAGGGCTGCTTGATAAGATTTTTTATATTTTTCCTTGACCACATCTAAAATTCCGCTGGCCTGCAGGACATCATTTTCCTCATGATTAATCTTTCGCAAAATGAAATAACGTAGGTGGGTGATAAAGCGGGAGTAGCTCAACGAATCTTCCTTCAATTCTAAATGCAAATGATAGCTGATAATATCTAAAATCCGCTGAATAATCGCCGTCATATTGGCGGCTTCATCGGCTTTGGCAAAGTTGCTGCTGGCGTTTAAAAAATGATATGTCAGATAGACTTCTTCGGCCGGCGGTAATTGCACGTCGGTCTCGGCCTTGACTAAGGCAATCGTTTCTTTGGCCAACTGGTATTCCTTAGGATAAAATTTCTTGATTTCAATTCTGGTGAAATCTTCAGCGTCGGCCACCGTAGCCCCTCGAACAATAGCGTATTGTAGATGGTCTGCTAGAGCGAAAAAATTAGTGGTGGGGAAGGTTGTCCCCATTTCCTGATCCGTTAAACCGGTAATTTTAGTCGTAACCGCTAAAATTTTAGGGTCAATTTCGTTTACAGCCTGAGCGATTGCTGTGTAGCTAGCCCCAGGTTCTTGATCGGCGATAAATTTTTTCTCAATCAAACTTTCATCCACTGCATCGCCGGCTTTTTTATTAAAGCCGATGCCATTGCCTAGGATAATATACTCTTTATGATTGTCATCTTCCACGAGGGCGACATTATTATTGATCTTTTTTAGATATCTCATAAAGTTCTCCCCAAAAAAAATGCCTAAATAAACTATGCGCTTTGATAGTCCATTTAGGTTATGCCTGATCGAATCAGTAACAATCCAGAATTATTTTTAAAACAATAAAAATAATATAAACCCTTTTGAAACCGATGTCAATAGTTTTGCTGAAATTATTTAGCTGATAACCTTTTGGCAGTGGTATTCGTGAAGTCTGATTATTCATGAGCTTTTTGATTAACTGCAAAGATTTTGCAAAAGCCTTAGTCATAACTGACTGAGCATATAAAAAGTCTATAAATTCACCTATTTTCGTAAGGCCAGTGACTTGTTCACAAAATTTCTTTTATACAAAAGAAAAAAAGAGTATGGAAAGAAGGGTATTTTCCTAATAAGATAGATGTAAGAAAACGATTTCTAAATCGAGGAGGAACAAGATGACAACGACAAATGTATTTCCGGAGAATTTTTTATGGGGGGGCGCCGTAGCAGCTAACCAAGTGGAGGGTGCTTGGCTCGAAGACGGTAAGCTGCCAAATGTCACGGATACCTTGATTGGTATTATGAATACCAAACCCAGCATCTCTTGGAATGAAGAGCAAGGAATTTGGGAATTAAATTTAGAAAAAGACCGGGCCTTTTTATCCCATGAGGCCGTTGATTTTTATCACCGCTTTGAAGCAGATATCAAATTGATGAGCGAGATGGGCTTAAAGGCTTTTCGCACGAGTATTTCTTGGGGACGAATTTTCCCTCGGGGCGATGAAGAAACTCCAAATGAAGCAGGTTTAGCTTTTTATGATCGTTTGATTGACACTTTATTAAACTATCAGATGGAACCTGTGATTACTCTTAGTCACTATGAAACACCTTTTGCACTATTGGCGGAATATGGCGGCTGGCAAAACCGCCAATTAATCGAATTCTTTGATCGCTATGCCAGCATTATTTTTGATCGTTACAAAGGAAAAGTTAAATATTGGATGACCTTTAACGAAATTAATAATGCCTTTAGAATGCCTTACGCAGCTGCCGGAGTGATTAAATTTCCAGCAACTGACCCCAATGAGCCAATTACAACCTTAACTAAAAAAGAAATTTATCAAGCTGTCCACCATTTGTTTGTGGCCAATGCCTTAGCAACGAAGCGCATGCAAGCGACTGACCCAGATGCATTGATGGGCGTGATGTGCAGTTTTTCTTCACTGGCAACCTATCCGATTGACTGCAACCCTGCCAACGTCTTCGGTGCCTTAGAATTTAAACGCAATTCCTATTTATTTTCAGACGTTATGTGTCGCGGCCATTATCCTGGTTACGTTAAACGGATTTGGCGTGAAGAAGATTGCGCACCAGAAATCGCTGACGGCGATCTAGCGTTGTTAGCGGATTATACCTCGGATTATATTGCTTTTAGTTATTACCGGAGTACGGTTTTCAGTGTTGACGCAGAAATGCGGGTGGATACTGGCGGTGCTAAGGGCTTTGACAATCCCTTCTTAACGGAAAAAGCGCCTGAACCATGGAATTGGCCAATTGATCCTTTAGGCTTGCGTTATGTGATGAATGAGTTGACTGACCGCTATGAGCTGCCATTATTTATTGTTGAAAATGGCTTGGGCATTGATGAAGGCCCGGATGAAAATGGTCAAATTTTAGACACGGAAAGAGCCCGCTATCTAAAAATGCATATTGAAGAAATGGCCGAAGCAATTCA
The DNA here is from genome assembly GCF_026157065.1 of Enterococcus sp. HY326. Lineage (GTDB taxonomy): Bacteria > Bacillota > Bacilli > Lactobacillales > Enterococcaceae > HY326. Next base: position 764,942 of record NZ_JANLGQ010000001.1, on the reverse strand, counting down.
AGACGGCTGTGATGTGATTGGCTATTTGTGGTGGGGCCCGATTGATATCGTTTCAGCTGGCACTGGTGAAATGAAAAAACGCTACGGCTTTATCTATGTCGACCGTCACAATGATGGCTCTGGTAGCTTTGACCGCTTGAAGAAGGCCAGCTTTGATTATTACAAACAAATCATCGATACCAACGGACTGGATTTAACCATTAATTTTTAACGAACTGTCAAAAAGATGATATATAGGACCTGAACTATCCTTAAATTTTCCTACTGTGGAGCTGATTACTTCATATCAATCAGCTCAATAAAGAAAATTTTTCTGTGGTAGTTCAGGTCTTTTTGCGGCAGCCTATTTATTTCCCAGCGGAATTTGACTAAAATGACAACGAGAGGAGTGGTCTCGATGAATTTAACCCGTCGCCAATTGGAGCTGTTGGTGTATTTAGCTAACACCAATCTATGGCTGACTAGTGAAAAACTAGCTGAACAGATTCACACAACTAAAAAAACGGTTCAGGCAGAGATTAAAGATATGTTGGATAGCCATCCTGAAGATATTCAAATTGAAAGTAATAAACGCAAAGGCTATCATCTGGTGTATTTAGCGCCAGAATTGCAGACGCAAATTGTTATGGAAGTCAAAAAACATAAGATGTACTCCAGCATGAATTTCCGAGCATCAACGATGATTATTTATTTAATTTTTCAAGAGGAGTATGTCAGTATGCAACAGCTGGCAGATACGTTTTTTCTTTCTAAGACGGCAGTATCTAATGAAGTCAAAACGATTCAGCGCTGGGTCAACCGCAATCCTAATCTGGAGCTAGAAGTCTCCAACCAAAAAGGCTTGATGATTCATGTCACAGAAGATATGCGACGAATTTTTGCTTCGATGGTGGGAACGCAATCGGTGTTATTGGAAAGCCGATTACCCGCAGATTTTATTGAAGAAGTGCTAGCGCTGATTCCTCCAATCCAAAAATTTTTGCAGGAAATTTTGATTGAAGCCAATTACATAGTTTCCGGCGAGGATTTTTTGCGGTATGCCCGCTATCTTGCGCTGACCATTGCCAGAGGCCGACGCCAATATTCTTTAGAAGTGTTTCCCATCAATACATTGTTGGTTCCGGTTGTCGAAAAAATCGTGGCAGCGATAGCCACTGAATGCAACTATCAAGTAACTGCGGATGAACACCGTGCTTTAGGTAACAGGCTATTGGAACTCAATTACCTTTTCTTAGATAATCAAGAAAATTTAGTGATTGCCCAAAAACTATCGAAGTTTGAAGGAGCGCTCATTGATTTTTTAGCACTGCCCACGGAAAAATTATTTGTCCGTAGCGATGCTTTGGTGATGCATATCCAGCAGATGGAATTACGAATGACAGCCGGTCATAATGTTTTAAATCATTTCGCCCAAAAGACATTGGCGAATTATCCTCTAGAGGCCTATTTAATCCGGCGGTTTTTCCCAATATATTTTGATTTGCGGCCTAATTTAGCTGAGCTTTCCTATTTAGTTTTGTATTTAGCAGAAAGTTTAGAAAGCTATCGCAGTGGGGAAACGCTGCTGGTAGTTAGCAATCAATCCTTTAGTATTTTAAATGCATTAAAACGAAATTTAGAGGACGCTTTGCAGCGGAAAGTTCGCCAAGTTCAGATTGAACCAGTATATCTCTTTGAAGCCCGCTTAAAAGAGCAACAGCAATTTAGTCTAGCCTTAACCACAGAACAAGAAATTGTCTTTAATTATCCCGGCTTCAATTTTATTCCCAGTGTTCTGACGGAAAATGAATTGAATGAGCTGAGCAATGAGTTGTATCAGCAAATAAATGAAAAAGAAGAAGCCTTTAAACAGGATTTTTTAGCGAAATATTATAATCAGGAAAGCCAGATTGTCGTTAAGAAAAAAGTCGCGGATTTACAGCAGCTAGTGCCGGCGACAAAGGATTTAATCACCCTGCCGATTACGGCAAAAGTCTTGTTTGCCTGTGAAATCAAAGATAGCGGTACGACTCAGATTCGCCAATACCAACTGCAGGAGGCAATCGTCTATCAGCAGCGGAAGATTCAGACGATTATCCATGTTTCCTATGTTAAAAATTCCTTGATACTGCCGGAATTTTCCGCCATCAGTGAATTGCTAAGCGACCTCTAGCGTTCAAGCAATTTCCTTTTTAGTGGCGATTTATCTTGAATGGCGGAAAGTGCGGTTCCTCCTTATACTAGCAATATAGAAAACGGATACAAGTTATCGAGGAGGAAACAAAAATGGGATATGAAGCATTAGCAAATGATATCTTGAAAAATGTCGGCGGAGAGGAAAATGTTAGTAATCTTTACCACTGTGCAACGAGATTGCGCTTTACTTTAAAGGATCAAAAGCAAGCAAAAAAACAAGCGATTGAAAATCTTGACGGTGTGATTACAGTTGTTGAAGCCGGTGGGATGTTTCAAGTTGTTATTGGCAATACGGTTAATGATGTCTATGAAGCAATTACTAAGATATCAAATTTAGGAGCAGCCAGTACCGAAGAAGAGGCGCCTAAAGAAAAGAAAAATTTGTTGAACTCATTTATTGATATGATTGCCGCTGTTTTTGCGCCAACCTTAGGCGTGCTTGCCGGCAGTGGATTAATCAAAGGGGTTTTGGCTTTACTGACAAGTGTTGGTTGGCTAGCAACAGATAGTGGAACGTATGTTGTTTTAAATGCAGCAGCGGATGCTTTTTTCTACTTCTTACCAATTTTCTTAGCCTATACAGCAGCCAAAAAATTCAAAACAGATATTTTTATTGCGATGGTTTTAGCGGCCGCTTTGGTTTATCCAACAATTACCGCCGCCTATACAGATGGCGCTGCTATCAGTTTTTTAGGTCTGCCGGTTTCTCTGGCTAGATATTCCAGCACCGTCATTCCGGCTATTTTAGCCGTGTATGTCTTGTCGCATTTAGAACGCTTCACCCGTAAGAGATTACACGAAAGCGTGCGGAATTTATTAACGCCATTTATTTGTTTGATTATCATGGTGCCACTGACTTTGATGGTGGTTGGTCCAATTGCCAATTCCGCCAGTGAGTTAATCGCAAACGGTTACTTAGCCGTTTATAATTTTAGTCCGATTTTATCAGGCGCCGTTATCGGTGGCTTTTGGCAAGTCCTAGTGATTTTTGGGTTACATTGGGGGATGGTGCCAGTTATGACCAACAATATTGCTTTTTACGGTCGAGACACATTGGGACCTGGCTGTATGACAGCCGTCGCAGCACAAGCCGGAGCTGTCCTAGGCGTTTTCTTAAAAGCCAAAGATAAAAAAGTAAAAAGTTTAGCCCTGTCTTCCTTTATCAGTGCCCTCTTTGGAATTACCGAACCGGCCGTTTACGGAATTACTTTGAAATATAAAAAACCTTTTTACATCGCTTGTATTGTCGGTGCAATCTTTGGTGGTGTGGCAGGAGCGGCCGGTGCCGGCGCTTTAGCAGTTGCTACCCGCAGTATTTTGTCCTTCCCAATTTATATTGGTCAAGGCTTTGTCTGGCTAGTTGCCAGTTATTTCTTAGCAATGCTAGCAGCCTGCGTCTTAACCTTCCTCTTTGGTTATAAAGACGAAGCAGCTGTTGAAGAAGAAAAAATGATTTTAGCTAGTGAACAAGCACTAGTTTTAGAAAAACCAGCTCAAGGTCAAACAATTGCCCTATCAGAAGTGAACGATCCAACCTTTTCAAGCGGTGCAATGGGAGAAGGCTTTGCTGTTATCCCATCAAGAGGCGAAGTCTATAGCCCAGCTGCCGGAAGGATTACCTCAATTTTTCCAAGTAAGCACGCCATCGGCATCACGACTCCCCAAGGGGCTGAAATTTTACTGCATATCGGGATTGATACGGTGAATTTAGCTGGTAAATATTTTGAAACAGCGGTCACAGAAAATATGCAGGTGCGGGCTGGAGAATTATTGGTCACCTTTGATTTAGAAAAAATCAAAGAAGATGGCTATGACCCAACAATTATGGTGATGGTTACCAATAGCGGGGACTTTGAAACCATCGAATTTGTCGATGAAAATCAAAGTGTTGTAATCGGTGCTGATTTTGGCGAACTTTTAGTATAAGGAGCAAAAGACATGACAAAATTTCCAAAAGATTTTTTATGGGGCGGCGCCACAGCCGCCCATCAAGTTGAGGGCGGCTTTGACGAAGGTGGTAAAGGTTTATCTGTTTCTGATGTGTACACCTTTGACAGCACACTACCTAAAGAGCACTGGACGGATCAATGGCATCTGATGACGCATCAACAAGTTGCAGAAGCACAAGATCCCCACAGTAAAAAATATTATCCGAAACGCCACGGCAATGATTTTTATCATCATTTTAAAGAAGACATTGCCCTCTTTGCGGAGATGGGCTTCAAATGTTACCGCACGTCAATTGCTTGGACTCGGATTTTTCCCCATGGAGATGAAACAGCACCTAATGAGGCAGGCTTAAAATTTTATGATGAGATGTTTGATGAATTATTAAAACACGGTATTGAACCGGTAGTCTCATTGTCCCATTATGAAATGCCTCTATATTTAGTTACTGAATATGGCGGTTGGCCTAACCGCAAAGTAATTGATTTTTATCTAAATTTTGCGATAGCCGTTTTTGAACGCTATAAAAATAAAGTGAAATACTGGCTGACCTTCAACGAAATCAATTGCGTGAAGCATCATCCCTATGTCAGCGTTGGGGTGATTGAAGAAAATCACCCGAATTTAGAACAGGCCAAATATCAGGGTGCTCATCATCAATTCGTGGCGAGTGCCTTAGCAACTAAAGCCTGCCATGAGATTATTCCTGATTCAAAAGTCGGCTGTATGATTAGTTATCAATTGTTGGTGCCTTATTCCTGCGACCCAGACGATGTACAAAAAACGGTTGAGAGTCAGCGCACCTCCCTCTTTTTCTCCGATGTACAGGCTCGAGGATATTATCCGGCTTATACTAAACGGATGTTTGAAGAAAAAGGGGTCGAACTGGCAGTCGAAGTTGGCGATGAAGAAATTTTACGCCAGTATCCGGTTGATTTTATTTCCTTTAGCTATTACATGTCTTCGGCTGTGTCCGCCCATCCGGAAAAATTAGAACATGCAGAAGGGAACTTGATTACCGGTGGAATTAAAAATCCGTATCTGCCTAGTAGTGAATGGGGCTGGCAGGTTGATCCTAAGGGGTTGCGAATTGCTTTGAATCAATTATATGATCGTTATCAAAAGCCTTTATTCATTGCTGAAAATGGCTTAGGGGCGATTGATGAAATCCAAGCGGATGGTAGTATTCAAGACGATTACCGCATTGATTATCTCAGACAGCACATTGAGCAGATGCAAGAGGCGATTCATGATGGCGTCGATTTATTCGGCTATACTTCGTGGGGCTGTATTGATATTGTCAGCGCCTCAACTTCTCAGATGTCAAAACGCTATGGCTATATCTATGTCGATCAAGATGATGAAGGCAACGGTACTAAAAAAAGAAGCAAGAAAAAATCTTTTGATTGGTACAAAGAAGTGATTGCTTCCAATGGTGAGAATTTATAGAATTCTCACGGGAACCAAAATATCTTAAAAAAATTGACCTCACCTCAACTAGTTTTTTAGTTGAGGTGAGGTCATTTAAATTATTTAGAAATAAATAGCCGAAGTTTTCCGTTTGCATCTAACCATGATGAAAAGAATCATCCTTGCCAATTTCTTTAGTGTTGCGCCGCACTAATAGATAATTGACAAAAACTAAAAGAGAAGTTGAAATAAAGACACCTCGATAGCCGAAAACAGAGGAGACACTGGAGCCTAGCATCGGACCAATCACATTGCCGCTAGCCTGAAAAGATTGATTGTAACTGAAAATCCGGCCAGCAGCTTCATGGGGTGAATATTTCGTAATCAAGGACTGAACTGCTGGCAATAGACAGGCGTCGGAAATACCTACGAGAAATCGTAAGAAGCCTAATTGCCAAACATTTTGCACGATGGCCATTGGCAGGTAAACCAGCATGGCAAAGATTAAACCAATCCCTAAAATTTTCTCACTGCCGATGCGATCTCCTAAGCGGCCAAAGCGGGGGGCGGCAATCAAGGTAGCAATCCCGGGGATCGAAGCGATAATCCCGCTGACCAAAGTCACATTGCCGCCACCCAACAGCTGTCGAATATATAAGCTGATGATCGGACTGATGGAATTATTGGAGGCCTGGATAATCATCGTGGTAATAAACATTCCGATAATTAGATGGGGATATTTTAATTCTTTAAAAATTTGTTTTGCCGGCAACATATTGTCTTTTTTGACAGGAGTAAATTTTTCATGGACAAAGACCAAGCTTAAAATAAAGACTAAAAATAAAATTGTGCCAGTGATGAAAAAGGTATAGCGGTAACCGACAATTGAGGCGATGACACCGCCGATTAAAGGACCCAATAAAGTTCCAGAAACTTGCCCTGTGGTTAAAGTACCTAAAACTTGGCCACTTTTTTCCCGCGGCGTTCCTGTAGCAATCAAAGCTGTCGCATTGCTGATATAGCCGGAAAAAATCCCCTGCAATAAACGTAACGCAATCAGCTGGTAGACATTGGTCACTAAGCCCATCAAGCCAATTACGATGGCCATGCCTAAAGAGGTCCGCAAAAGCATCAGCTTGCGGCCTTTTTGGTCAGCTAAACGGCCCCAAAACGGTGAGACAATCGCCGTCACTAAAAACGTTGCAGAAAAAGTAATTCCGCTCCAAAAATTCAATTGCGCAGCAGAATAATCCCCTAAAGTATCAATATATAAAGCCATAAAGGGCATGACTAAGCTGAAGGCAATCCCCGCCATAAAAGTCCCAAACCATAAAACAATTAAGTTTTTTAGCCATGGTGGGCGTTTACGGAAGATTTTTCTTTTGACTGATTTTAACAAAAAAGTGGCCTTCTTTCTGATCAATAAGTTGTAAAAAGTTGTTGTGAAATGTCGCCAGTAGATGGAGCTAGTCACTGACTTAAACTAGAAAATGCGTTAGAAAATATGCAATCAGCAAAATCTGATGCCATACTTTTCAATCAAGGATAATCCAAAATAATCTAGAGGAAAAGGGTAACGGCCCGAGCACATCCGCAAACACGCTAAAGACAGCGGAAATCGCTGCTCTCCGCTGTCTTATACTAGCTATAGATATTCTTTAAAGAAAGTCAGCTCATCGTCATTGCACAGCTTAGCAATGGCGCTTTTTTGATCAATATGAAAGACGTGACCTAATTCCGAGCCATCTGGGTTTTCATAAATTTTAGTTTCCGTCGTCACTCCTTGAGCGCTTAGAACAGCCGCCAATGGTTGAACCAAATCTTTTAGGAAATCATGGGAGGCTGACATGATATAAGCCGGTGGGAAATTTTTAGTGATGAAGGGTTCTATTGGAAATTGCTGTAAAATCGCTTCGGTTGGTTCATCACCAAAATAAAATGGGAACTGAGCTGTTAAAGGTTCTTGTCCCCCTAAGAAATAAACGCCGCAGTTTAAGGCAACAGCTTTAGGCTTAACTTCTTCCGCTGTAAAATTAAATAGCTTGGCGTACTCTGAATTGGTGACAAAGGTCGTATACTGCTCGACCAATTGTGCACCAGCACTGTCCCCTAGGATAAATAATTGCTGCATATCCAAATGGTAATCTAAACCATTTGCTAACAGCCAATTCATTAAGTTGTTAATATCTTCAATTGGGGCGGGATATTGACTAGCAGGAGCCAGCCGATAGTTAAAATTAACTACAGCAAAGCCCTGAGTTGCTAAATACATCGCATAAAACCGATACAATTCTTTGTCGCCGTAAACAAAGCCGCCACCATGAATGGAGACAATTGTCGGCAGCAGATTTGTCGTACCCTTTGGATAATAAATATCAAAGGTATTTTCAATACCATAAGGGCCATAGGATAAATCTTTAACTTTGACTAAGGAATCTGGCTCTACTAAGCCAGCATCACGCTTAGCATCGGCTTCTTTCATTAAAGGAATTAATTCTAACGGGTTAATTTTTTCTTCACTCATAACAGCGCCTCCAATTAATTTGATACTTCTATTGTATAACAAAGCCCTTTAAATGACTGACAGTTTATTAAAAAAAACTTTGAAAATGACGAAGAAAAACCCGGCTGAGATATTTTTTGCGGCCAAAACTTAGAAAAAAACTAGTTTTGGCAGGAAAAACTCTTCCGGGTTTTACTTATTACAATTTTAACTGTGACTGTAAGCCGCTGGTCGAGTGGCAGAGCGATACTCTTCAGCAAATTCTTTAACAAAGTCAGCTAATTTAACTTGGCCTTCAGTGACTTCATCTGGATGGGCTTTTAAGTCAGCATAAAGTTTTTCTGGTTGGCGTTGATAGTCATTCATCTGAATCAAGGCTTCACTGAATTCTTCTGACAAGCCATTTTTCAACAGACCTTCTTTGACCTGTTGATCGGAAATAACCAAGTAATGGAGGCGAGGCAAATGCAATTCAGTTTTCAAAGCTTCGGCAAATTCTGCACCAGAGAAGCTGTCGCTGACAACATAATGCACAGTTTTACCAGCAGGTAACTCTGTCATCAGGTGATAAATTTCAGCCGCAATATCTTGAGGCGCCACCCAATTTTGTTTTACATCAGCTGGGATGTTGGAAAACAATGCCTGACGTTCGATAATACTTGGCAAATGGCTGTAAAGATTTTGATAAAATCCGACAGGTCGCACAAAAGCAATCGAAACGTCTTTTAACTGTCGCAATTCAGATTCAATCAAGTTGTAGGCATAAAGGGCCCCAGCTTCGCTACCGGCATCGGCTCCAACACTGCTAAGATCAACAACTTGTTTAACCCCGCTATCAGCAAGGGCTTCCCGGAAAATCCGGCCTTGTTCCGTAGTGTGTTCAAGGAAATTATCTCCGTGGGGACCTCCCGCAATCATCAAATAGACTAAGTCAGCTCCAAAAAAAGCTGTGCTTAAAAATTTCTCATCTAACATATCACCAACTAAGCCTTGAGCTCCCAAAGCAGCAATCGCTGGCAGGCGGTCTTCGTTGGAGGTAATGACAGTAACGTCATGTTTATCGGCAATTAATTGGGGAATGACTAAACTATTAATAGTTCCTAAAGAACCTAACATGGTAATTTTCATACGTCTTCGCTTCTTTCTATTTTTCGCTTTTTCATTTTTTCCCTTTTAAAAAAACTTTTTGAAAACAAACCAAGTATAGGGTGAATTTAGCAGAATGTAAAATAGATTGATTGGATTCTTAATGAAGATTAATAAATAACTGCTCTTTCTAACAAAATCATCTGCCTGCTGAGCGTTTCAACGGCTTTTTAGTCAAATTCCGGTATAATGAAAGGTAGAAAAACTTTAGGAGGCAACTTATGGAAATCCAATATCCCCAAGCATTAACCATTGCGGGTTCAGATAGTGACGGCAGTGCAGGTATGCAGGCAGATTTACATACATTTTTCGCACGGGAGGTCTATGGAGCATCGGTTTTAACAGCCTGCGTTGCAGGAAATTCATATGGAATTGCCGCCAGCATCAATTTGCCGGCAGATTTTATCGACAAAGAATTTGAATTATTAGCAGAAGATTATCAAATTCGTGCCAGCAAAACCGGTATGCTATCAAATAGCGAACTGATTGAAACCGTCGTAAAAAATTATCAACAGTATGACTTTGGGCCCTTAGTTGTCGATCCGGTGATTGTCACTAAGCATGGCAATCTTTTATTAGAAGAATCAGCGCTAATTGCTTTAAAAGAAAAATTAATTCCACTAGCAACAGTTATCACGCCTAATTTTTATGAAGCAGAAAAATTAACAGGTCGCAGCTTAACAGCTGCTGAAGATTTTGTTTTAGCCGCTAAAGAGATTCAAAAATTAGGCGCCAAAAACATTATCATTAAAGGTCGTCATGATGATCCGCAGCAAAAAGAAGTTTTAGACTATGTTTTATTGGAGTCCGGCCGTGATTTTTGGCTGTCGGCTGAATACCATGCAACCGACCGGATCAATGGCACAGGGGATTCATTGTCTGCCTGTATTGCCGCTGAATTGGCTAAAGGGACTGAAATTGAAATGGCTATCCGCATTGCCAAAGACTTCGTTAACACCGCTATCAGCCAAGAAATTTTTGTCGGGCATAAATATGGCCCAATTAATCATTGGATCGCTGCAAAAAAAGTTCAATAAAGTAAAAGAACTTCAACTATTTTTTTGAAAAAGTAGTTGAAGTTTTTTTGATACAAACTATGACGAACAACATCTGCAATTACTTGCAGATAAAATAAGGAAGTGCTATTATCAGTTAAACATGAAAATGAATTCATATAAAAAGAGGCAAATAAAATGACAGATGCACAACAACCGCAGCAAATCAAGCGAGCGTTTAAAATTGGTATCGTAATTAATTTAATTTTTGTAGCAGTGGAGGCAGCTTTTGGTCTTACAGCGAATTCTTTATCGCTGATTGCCGATGCTGGTCATAATCTAAGCGATGTCTTAGGACTGTTGGTTTCTTGGATTGCTTTACTGCTGAGTCAGCGACAACGAGATAAATTTCGCACGTATGGTTATAAACGCAGTTCGATTTTGGCGGCATTATTTAATGCTGTCATCTTATTAGTGGCAGTTGGCGGCATTATTTTGGAGGCTTTGCAGCGTTTCAGCAATCCGCAACCTGTGGCAGAAAATGACGTGATGCTAGTGGCTTTTATTGGAATTTTAATCAATGGCGGGACAGCGCTGCTCTTCATGAAGGGCCAACAGCGGGATTTAAATGTCAAAGGGGCCTTTTTACATATGGCCGCCGATACGTTGGTTTCTGTCGGCGTCGTGATTGCCGCTCTAATAATAAAATTAACAAATTGGTTTTGGTTGGACCCAGTGATGAGTTTACTCATTGCGCTGGTAATTTTTAGCGGCACTTGGGGCTTATTAAAGGAATCTTTAAACCTTTCCCTTGATGCTGTTCCAAAAGAAATTGATTTAGCGGCAGTGGAAGCATTCATTTTACAACAGGCGACAGTCGTCGATTTGCATGATTTGCATATCTGGGCGATTTCGACAACAGAAAATGCACTGACGGTCCATGTCTGCCGTTCGACCTTGGCAGAGAACAATCAATTTCTGGCAGAGCTTGATCACCAATTAATAAAAAAATTTCCTTTAAATCATATTACAATTCAAGTCGAGCTAGGTAAACTTGCCGATGAATCTGTTAGCCATAGTATTTAAAAAAGAACCCACTAACCGTGATGGCTAGTGGGTTCTCTTTTGTAACGCTTAGTCTTTCGAAGCTTCGGCATTTTCAAAATGAATCTGCAAATTCTTCTCGTTGTAAATGCGACGCAAATATTGATACAACTGCATCAGCTGGTCTTCACCGCCGGAATGATCCCAGAAGTAAACTGGCAATTGCGGATGTTTTTGTTTCAAGAGTAAAGAAGAACTCAAAATCAAATCGTAGTCATAGCGGTTGCCAGACTGATAAGTTTCTGTTTCGACAAAGCGTAAATCATCCAAGAATTGGTAAACCCATTTGACTAAGACAAAGTTATGCTCCATTGCTAAACCAATCTTAATTTTGTGAGAGAATTCCAAGGAGTTGTAGTATGGTAAAAGAATATTTTTATAAGATTTCACCATATAAGGTTTTACCTTTTTAACAAAAGCGTATTGATCCTTGTCTTCTGCGTGGGTGAAAAATTCGTCAATCTTTTGTTCCAATAAATACTCAGCATGTTCTTGCTCTTTAGCAGGGACGACCAAAGTTTGAATATTTGGAATCGGCTGCTCGGTCACATAGAAGGTAAAGCCAATATTTAATAAGTTCCCAATAACTAGCGGGCTGTCCAAAACATTTGGCTGATTTTTAAATAAATCTTCCTTGATAAAGTTTAAAAACTCTTGATTCAAGCTGTAAATCGGATTTGGCCGAGTTGAAAAATCATAAATCGTTTGTTGCAAAGTGGCTTCGTTTTCCATTGTATAGAAGGGAACATAATGGGCTAAGAAGAAGACAAAGCTAGTTTCTGCTTTTCTTTGTTTAGGCGTCATTTTGATATTTAGGTCTTCTGACAAGGCATCAATCTGATCGAAATCATAATAAGAATTTTTCTTCATCAGGAAGTCATAGCGCTTATCGTATTTAACAAAATTACCTTTTTGGATGCGGGCTAAATACAGTGCTGCAAAATAGCGAATTTCCATTTGACCAAAGTAGCTAAGACTCAATGGGAAAAATTCTGAAACGCCGTCAACCAATTCTTCCACTCGGTCTAAGTCAGTGTTAAAGGGAATTTCAATTCCTCTTGTGCCTAACCAGATTAAGTTAAACAACATTACCCGCACAAGGCGTTCGTCGCCAACTAAATTCGCTTCAGTATAAGTTAAACGCAGATTGTACTGTTTCAAATAAGCTTTTAATTTTTCCATTTTACGGGAAACAGTCGAACGGCTGACAGAATAAGTATCACAAAAATCGACAACATTTGGATGTTCTTCATTTAAAAAGTAAATGATGAACTGGAAGGGCACACTTTTTTTCAATAAATAGTAGCGGTATTCGTCGACAGTTGAAGAAAGATTAAAGCAATTGACCTTACCAGCACCCAATAAAATACTTTTGTGCTGCGGGTTCAACTCCAATAATTCTTCATCAATTTCAGTGAGGTCAATCACGGCCTGCTGATAGTTTAAATTCATATCTTCAGCCAATTGGGAAATGGCATAGCTTTCACGACTGATTTGCATAAGGTAACGGAAAATTCGGTAACGGATTAAGGTAGATGAGTCAAACATTATTTCTTCATATAGCATGTCAGTTCCTCCTTTAATTCACTTTCATTTTAATAGAATCTGATAAAAAAGTCAGTTATCAGGTATTTTCTACGTTTTTTTTATTCTTTTGTTAAAGTTTAAGTCTAATATAAAACTAATTATAAATCCAACGACAGCTGGAATTATCCAACCCATACCAATGTTGAAAAAGGGTAAGTAATTGCTACCAAAATTTATAATACTTTCAATAATTGACCAATTTGAAATCCAAGCAGGTGCAGCATTTAAGCCGTCAATAATAGCAGCGAACAACGTGAAATAAGTGGTCATTTGGTAAACCAAGCGACGGTAACCAATTAAGGGTTCCAGTAGTGGCAGTAGGATTAAAACAATTGCCAAAGGATAGAGAAACATCAAAACTGGTGTCGAAAATTCAATAATTTTCGTCAGGCCGACATTTGCGAAAAGACAGGGTAGGAAGCTGACAACTAAGATGTAAAAGTTATAAGACCTCTTAGGAAATAAATCGGCAAATGTTTCAGAAAACGAGGTAATCAGACCGATAGCAGTTTTAAGACAGGCGGTGATGACAATCAGCGCTAAAATAAAACTACCTAAGCCCCCTAAATAATAATTAGCCACTTGAGCCAGTGCGATTCCGCCATTTTCACTGACGGCAAAGCTGCCTAGGCTCATCGTTCCCAAATAGGCTAATAAGGTGTAGATAACGCCCATCAAGATAATGCTGATGGCCCCTGATTGAATCGTGTACTTCGCAATTGTTGCTTCCTTTTTAACGCCTAAATTTTTGACAGTCGAGATAATCACAATCCCAAAGGCTAAGGCTGCTAAAGCATCTAAAGTATTATAGCCTTGCGTGAAACCGGTTGAAAAGGCTTCGCTTTGATAGCTGCCTTGAACAGCGGCATCCGTGATGCTGCCCAAAGGATTTACAAAAGCTAATAGCAGTAAAAAACCTAATAGAATCAAAAAAATCGGATTTAAAAATTTGCCGACGTACACTAAAATTTTGGTGGGCTTGCGGGCAAACCCCCAGGCAATCAAGAAAAAAATGACACTAAATAAAGCTAATACTAAAGGTTGTTGCTGGGCATTGATAAATGGGGCGATTCCAATTTCAAATGAAGTTGTTGCTAAACGGGGTAATGCAAAGAAGGGACCGATAACTAGATAAAGCAGAACGGTGAAAATTTTTGCATAACGCTGATTAACTTTGCTGGCTAAGTCATAGACATTGCCGCTGCCACTAATTGCCAAAGCGATGATTCCCAGAAACGGCAGACCGATTCCTGTCACGAGAAATCCCAGGTTGGCACTAAAAACATTGGCGCCAGCCTCTTGTCCTAGATGAATCGGAAAAATTAAATTACCAGCACCGAAGAAAAGACCAAAGAGCATCGAGCCGATAAAAAGCTTTTCCCTAAAGGATAACTTGTGTTCCACGTATATTCTCCTTAATTTTTAAAATACTAAAGACAAAAATAACAAAACAATCAAAAATATTCAATAAAAATATAATTAGAAATTAACTGTTACTTTTAACCTTGATTGCTTTGGAAGTATATCATTTTTTAGCAAAAAAATAAAAAGATATGGCTTAACATATCTTTTTATTAAATATTTAATCCTCAAGAATCCGCTGTAGGAAAGCCTTCGTCCGCTCGTGACGGGGGGTGACAAAAATATCTTCAGGAGTGCCTTCTTCTGCAATAATTCCTTGGTCCATAAAAATCACCCGGTCGGAAACATCTTTTGCAAAAGCCATTTCGTGGGTGACAATTACCATTGTCAGGCCAGTGTGGGCCAAAGCCTTCATGGTTTTTAAAACTTCTCCCACCATCTCTGGGTCAAGGGCTGAAGTCGGTTCGTCAAACAACAGCACATCAGGATTCATGGAAAGCGCTCGGGCAATGGCTACCCGTTGCTTTTGACCACCGGAGAGCTGACTAGGCTTCGCTTTAACAAAGCGAGCCATCCCGACTTTATCTAAATTTTCTAAAGCAATTTTTTCGGCCTCCGCTTTAGGACGCTTCAAGACAGAAATTTGACCAGAAGTACAGTTGTCCAGCACATTCATATTGTTGAATAAATTAAATTGTTGGAACACCATTCCTAAATGGGTCCGATATTTTGGTAAGTCATAGCCGGGAGTTAAAACATTTTCCCCGTGAAATAAAATTTCGCCGCTGGTAGGAATTTCTAACAAATTGATACAGCGTAAAAGAGTTGACTTACCTGAGCCGGAGGAGCCGATAATTGTCACGACTTCTCCTTTTTGAATATCTAAGTGAATATCCTTTAAGACTTCATTTTTACCGAAGTCTTTTTTTAAGTGATTAATTTCAATAATATTTTCCATAGCTTACTCCTTCTTAGGAAAAAAATCTATCAGCAGTTATCAAAGCTCTTATTTATCTGCTTCAATTAAGACATCAGTGTTTTCAGCAGCTTCATAGCTGTCGGGACCATCCATGCGTTTTTCCACCACTCGTAAAATCCGGGTAATAGTAAAGGTCAAAACAAAATAAATCACACAGATAATGGCATAGGTTTGGAAGAACATATAATTTGTTCCAGCGGCAGATTTTCCTTGGAAAAATAATTCTGTCACAGAAATAATACTCAAGACAGAGGTATCTTTAATATTGATGACAAATTCATTGCCAGTCGCTGGTAAAATATTGCGCATCACTTGAGGCAAGACGACCTTCAGCATCGTTTGACGATGGGTCATGCCGATTGCCTGAGCGGCTTCAAACTGACCTTTGTCGACTGAAAAAATACCGCCACGAACGATTTCTGACATATAAGCCCCCGTGTTTACGGAAACAATAATTAGAGCAGCAACAGTTCGATTCATATCTAAATTAAAGGCTAGAGCCATTCCATAATAGAAAACAGCTGCTTGTACAATCATCGGGGTTCCCCGGAAAATTTCAATATAGGCCGACAATACCCAGCCGAAGAATTTTTGCAGGCCTCGTTTAATTTTATTTGCCGCTAAGGGAGTTGTCCGATAAACACCGACTAAAAGACCAATAAAGGTGCCGACAAAAGTTCCAATAATTGCCAGAAAGAGTGTCATGCCGGCCCCTTGTAAAAAGAGGGTGCCGTTTTGGCGAATAATCCGCACAAAAGCATTTTCATTGTTTCCGTCTGTGCTATTATCTTCAGCGGTGGCTGGTTGGGTTTCAATCGCATTGTCCATAATGTCGATTCGTTCATCTTCTGAGATGCCCGCTAAGATTTGATTAATCTCCGCTAGGTAAGGAGAATTTTTTTGTAATCCCACCGAGACTTGGACATCTTCTGGATTCACATTGAAGCCTTGACCGTCCGCAAACTCGACCATTTTTAAATCAGGATTAACCTCTTGTGCGGTAACCCCTTCTGGTCGTTCGCTGACATAGCCGTCAATGGTGCCGGACTCTAAGGCCACTCGCATAGCGGCAAAATTATCATAGGCCGTCAGTTTTTCAACATCTGGAATTTGATCAATCACATCATAATGAAAGGTGCTCAGCTGAGCGGTAATTCTAGCACCAGCAAAATCCGCTAAAGACGTAGCTGTGGCATAGCGGGTATCATTGCGGGTGACAATGACCAAATCTGATTCGTAATAAGCATCAGTGAAATCAATTTCCTGGCGCCGTTCTTCAGTCGGCGACATGCCGGCAATAATCGCATCAATCACACCAGATTGTAACGATGGCAATAAACCGTCCCACTCAGTTTTGACAATCACGAGCTCTTTTCCTAAACCCGCAGCAATTTTCTTGGCGATTTCGACATCATAGCCGCCAGCATATGAGCTGTCGCCGGAAATCGGCACGGCACCATTGGCATCGGTTTGCTGAGTCCAGTTAAATGGGGCGTAGCCTGCCTCCATGCCCACCCGAAACTCACCGTTTGTAACCGCAGTCTCGCTTGTGGAGGTGGTGGCATTGGCAGCTTGCGGCCAAATTATCAAACACAGCAGCGCCGTCAACAGTAAATAAAATTTTTTCATAAGTATATTCCTTCCCTTAATTCCTCACGACAAAAAAACAGCCTAGCTAAATTGACTAGGCTGTATACATCTTCATGAACCGACATCCATAGCACAACTTAGCAATTTGCTAAGACAGTTCGCAAATTATTCATTTGCGCCCCAACATCAGCTTGATGAGTCAAGATGATATTTCGGCGGCCTTGCCTAGCTCTGCTTCATAGAAAACTCATTTCTCCACAGGATTAATCAAGTCCGCAACCTCTACCTTAATAAGGTGTGTCATATTTAATTGTTATGGGCAAGTGTATGGTGAATTCAGAAAAATGTCAATGTTTTTTTAAATTTCTCTGAGAATCCTGTAGCGGCCAACAATTTTCAGTACAAAAAAACAAGAATTCCAATGAAAGAATTCTTGTCTTTGTTTTTCATTAAGCTGTTGCTTCTTTTGGTTCGCGGCCTAAGATTGCGTAAGCCAAAGCGATGACTAAGAGGATACCGATTAGCACCCAGATTAAGCTTGAATATTGAACAATAGCGAAGTATGACCGCCAAGTACGGAAAACAAACATCGTTACGCCCAATGCAATAACGGAAACAACATTTAAAAAGGCGAAAACCCAAAGATTTCCATTTTCTTTGCGGGATAAATAAAAAATACCGAAGAATAAACTTAATGCGATCCAAGCCATGTTTATAAGGATTAGACCCCAATAAATAATGTATGCCAATGCTACCATTTGATTCACCTCACTTTATATTCCGTAAATAGTTTATCACGTTCCCTTGAGATTGTCATGGTGAAAAAATAAACAAAGAGAAAACTTTGTAAGAATTCTCAGCAGAATATCACTTTTCCGAAAAATTACGCTATACTAAGGAAAGATGAGGTGATGAGGTGAAAACGATGACAATCAAGGAAAGTATTGCATTGATGCGACAGGCGGAAAACATCACGTTTCTAACCGGCGCCGGAGTTTCCACACCTTCGGGAATTCCAGATTATCGTTCGCTGCAGGGTGTCTATCAGGGGATGACCGCACCAGAGTATTTATTAAGTCACACGGCTTTAATCCAAGAGCCGGCAAAATTTTATGAATTTGTTCAATTATTGTATCATCCAGATGCCAAACCTAATGTGATTCATCAAAAAATGGCGGCCTTTGAAAAGCGCAAACCGACGCGGATTGTCACTCAAAATATTGATGGTCTCCACAGTAAAGCTGGCAGCCAACAATTAGTTGAGTTTCATGGCAGCTTGTATCACTGCCATTGCCGCAAATGTCGCTTACCTGTCTCATGGCAAGACTATCTTATTAGCGATGTCCATGAAAATTGTGGCGGGCAAATCCGACTAGAAGTTGTCTTATATGAAGAAGGTTTTCAAGAGGCTGTCATTGAAAATGCCTTGCAGGCTGTGGCATCAGCAGATTTAATTGTGATTGTGGGCACGACTTTTCAAGTGCATCCATTTTGTGATTTGATCAACGGCAAGACGCAGCAAAAGGTTTTGGCGATTAATCAAACACCTTTAGGGCATCCATTGATTGATTATTTCTATCAAGGAGCAGCCGAGGAATTATTTAAACAAGTCTAAAAAAGAGAGGACGCACTAAATGAAGGCAGAAGAACTACGGGAACAGCGGCAAAAAATTGATGCTATCGATCAAGAAATTGTCGCTTTATTGGAAAAGAGAATGGCAGTGGTCAGCCAAATCGCCGCTATTAAAGGCGACAGTCAGGTTGTCTATGATCCCGCCAGAGAAGCGGTGGTTTTAGAGCAGGTGGCGGAGCTGGTTCAGCAAAAAGACTATCAAATGGCAATTCAACAGACTTTTAAAGACGTGATGAAACACTCCCGCAATTACCAAAATCAACAATTAAAGCAGGGTTGACAATGAATGATGGACAAAGAAGAAAAGAAATGATTATCGCCGCTTTAAAGGAGGCTGAAAAACCAATCAGTGCCCAAAAGTTTGCGAAAGAATTAGGGGTGAGCCGCCAAATTATTGTTGGTGACGTGGCTTTATTGAGAGCCAGCGGTCAACAGATTATGGCCACCGCCAGAGGTTATTTATTAGCCGGTGATGAGAGCGGCACCACCGCAAAAATTGCCGTCCAGCACGGTCCGGACCAAACGGAGGAAGAGCTGAATATAATCGTGGCAAACGGCGGGGAAATTTTAGATGTAATTGTCGAGCATCCCTTATATGGGGAATTGCAGGGAAATTTGCAAATCAAAACCTTTGCAGATGTTCGTCGCTTTATTGCAGACTATCAAAAAGCTGAAGCCACCTTGCTGTCAGAATTGACGGAAGGGATTCATCTGCACACGATTCGTTTTCAGACAGAAGCTGATTTAGTCAAAATTAAACAAGCCTTACAGGAGCAGCAGATTCTATATCAAGAAAAATAGAAATACCAGTTCCTCGACTTAAATTGTAAGGGAAAGCGCCAAAAATTTTGGTTTTTGGTGGCCTTTGATTAAGTCAGGGAACTGGTATTATATTATGGTTTATTCTAAAACTAAGACGCCATCTTTTAAGGCGTATGGATTTTCAGCATCGATGTGGTCATAGAACATCACACCGTTTAAATGATCAATTTCATGCTGAACGACAATCGCTTGATAATTTTTCAAGCGGATTTTTTGCTGCTGCCCTGTTGCGTCAGTATAAGTGACCGTCACTCGTGCGTGGCGAACGACATAGCCGGGCACTTCTCGGTCAACTGATAAACAGCCTTCGCCTTCACCAAGGCAGGCATCTTGAACAGAGTGGCTGGCAATTTTTGGATTGTACATGACCGCACTTAACTGGGGCTCTGGTTTTTCAGGATCGTCACTGGGTACATGGACGGCGATAATTCTTTTCGAAATATCTAATTGCGGAGCCGCCAAACCAACGCCTCCCCGTAGTTGCAATTCCTCAGCCTTGACGGGGTCTTGGCTGTTGATTAAAAATTCCAGCATATCTTTACCTAACTGCACATCCTCTTCAGAGAGTGGCAAGCTGACTTCTTTAGCGACTTCCCGCAGGGTTGGATGGCCTTCGCGGATAATATTTTCCATGGTAATCAAAATTCTAAATCCCCTTCCTTCAATTAAAGATGGACCTGAAAAGGCTGGTCAGCTGTTCTTTAATTGATTCTCGTGAACTAAGTTTAACACAAATTTTTGGCAATGGTATAGAGTTGTTGACCGATAGCTTTTTCAGCGAAAACTTTTCTTAAGAAAATTATCACTGGCAGCTTGCTGTTTTGTCTAAGGACAGCAACTGAAAGCAATTTCTGAGATTCCCTAAAAATTCCCTAAAAAAAGCCGGCTTTCACAGGTCGGACTATTGCTTTTTTTAACAAATTCAAGTAAAGTATACTCTGTGCTAAGGCACCGCCTATCACTTGGTTTGACGAATCACCAACGTCTTACTCAGTCATGGGGAGAATATTTTAGAAAGAGGTGGAAAACATGGCAATTTCAAAAGAACGCAAAAACGAAATCATCGCTGATTACGCTCGCCATGAAGGAGATACTGGTTCACCAGAAGTACAAATCGCTGTATTAACGGAAGAAATCAATCACCTGAATGAGCATGCACGAGTTCACAAAAAAGATCACCATTCTTACCGTGGACTAATGAAAAAAGTTGGTCACCGTCGTAACTTGTTAGCTTACTTACGTAAAACTGACGTTCAACGTTACCGCGAATTAATCCAACGCTTAGGCTTACGTCGTTAATCAAAGGAAAGTGGGGTTCCAAGGGGATCTCACTTTTTTTCTGTAGGATCTACCGCCTGTTTTAAGGCGCAAAAATAAACCCCTCCAACCGCCAAGAGACCTTCTACTAACCAAATGAAAGTTTGAAATTTTTTTAAATTTTCATTTGTTTAGTAGCGTGTCAGGGCAAGTTGGAAAAAAGGAGCAGAATATGTCAGAAAAACAAGTTTTTAAAACAAACTGGGGCGGACGCCCGCTGGAAGTTGAAATCGGACAAATGGCCAAACAAGCCAATGGAGCTGTTTTGGTTCGTTATGGCGACACAGTTGTACTAAGTGCTGCTGTAGCCTCAAAAGAAGCCAAGGATACTGATTTCTTCCCATTGACGATTAATTACGAAGAAAAAATGTATGCTGTCGGAAAAATTCCGGGAGGCTTTATTAAACGGGAAGGCCGTCCAAGCACCGACGCAACCTTAACTGCCCGCTTAATTGACCGTCCAATTCGGCCGATGTTTGCTGATGGCTTCAGAAATGAAGTCCAAGTAACCAACATCGTCATGAGTGTTGAACAAGATTGCTCACCTTCAATGGCGGCAATGTTTGGTTCATCATTGGCTTTAGCTATCTCAGATATTCCTTTTGATGGTCCAATTGCTGGTGTGGATGTCGGTCGGGTCAATGGTGAATATGTCTTAAACCCAACTGTTGAACAAGCCGAACAAACCGATATTTCCTTAACGGTTGCTGGTACTAAAAAAGCGATTAACATGGTGGAATCTGGTGCCAAAGAAGTTTCAGAAGAAGATATGCTAGGCGCTTTGCTCTTTGGTTTTGCGGCCATCCAAGAATTAGTCGCTTTCCAAGAAGAAATCGTTGCGGCAGTCGGCAAGGAAAAAATGACTGTGACTTTATTGGAAGTCAATCCAGACTTGAAAAAAGAAATCTTTGCTGAATATTATCCTGTGATGAAGGAAGCGGTCTTAACCGAAGAAAAATTAGCTCGGGAAGACAATATTGAAGCCGTCAAAGAAAAAGTTAAAGAAGTTTACGGTGAAAAATATGCCAATGTTGAATTAGAAGACATTGACCAAGTACAAATCACCAAAGAAATCAAACAAATTGCCGAGGACTTAGAAAAAGATGTCGTTCGGGAATTAATTACCATTGATAAAATCCGTCCTGATGGCCGTAAATTAGACGAAATTCGGTCATTGTCTTCAGAAGTCGGTATCTTACCACGGGTCCATGGTTCTGGTTTATTCACACGGGGACAAACGCAAGCATTGTCAGCGGCAACTTTAGCACCCCTTGGGGAACATCAAATTATTGACGGCTTAGGCGTGGAGGATTCAAAACGCTTTATCCATCATTATAATTTCCCACAATTTTCAGTTGGTTCAACTGGCCGTGCCGGTTCACCAGGTCGTCGGGAAATTGGTCACGGTGCGCTAGGTGAACGGGCCTTAGCTCAAGTGATTCCAAGTGAACAAGACTTCCCTTACACAATTCGTTTAGTAGCAGAAGTTTTAGAATCAAACGGTTCTTCTTCTCAAGCAAGTATCTGTGCAGGCACCTTAGCTTTGATGGATGCTGGTGTGCCGATTAAAGCACCGGTTGCCGGAATTGCGATGGGTCTAGTATCTGATGGGGAAAATTACACCATCTTAACAGATATTCAAGGCTTAGAAGACCATTTAGGCGACATGGACTTTAAAGTGGCTGGGACTAAAGACGGTATCACCGCCTTACAAATGGATATTAAAATCCAAGGAATCACCGAACAAATTCTATCTGAAGCTTTGACACAAGCCAAAAAAGCACGGATGGAAATTTTAGCTGAATTAACTTCAACCTTAGCAGAACCACGGAAAGAATTAAGCAAGTATGCACCTAAGATTGAAATGATTCAAATTGAACCAGCCAAAATCAAAGACGTCATCGGTAAAGGCGGCGAAACCATCAATGGTATCATCGACGAAACCGGCGTTAAAATTGATATCGATCAAGAAGGTAACGTCAGCATCGCTTCTGCGGATGCGGAAATGATTCAAAAAGCCATCAAGATCATCCAAGACTTAACCAAAGAAATTCAAGTTGGCGAAGTTTACTTAGGTAAAGTGGTCCGTATTGAAAAATTTGGCGCCTTCGTGAATTTAATCAAAGGCAAAGATGCATTAGTGCATATCTCGCAATTAGCTAACGAACGGGTTAACAAAGTGGAAGACGTTGTGAAACTTGGCGATGAAGTGCTGGTGAAAGTAACGGAAATCGACAGACAAGGCCGGGTGAATGCTTCCCGCAAAGCCATGTTAAAAGACGAGAAAAACGACGAAACAAAATAATTACCTCACAAAACTGCTGCAAGTCGGTGAAAACTGATTTGCAGCAGTTTTTTTGGTTTGAAACAGAATGTATTATTTATCAAACTGGGTCCTCGCTGCTTAGTGACAGTACAAATACTGGCTCAGCCGTTACAATCATTTCAATCAAAACGGTAAAAATTCTTCTTGCCGATTTTTAAAATATCGCCAGACGTGATAGTCAAAGATAAATCTTCAAGTTCTAACAAGTGTTGATTTAGATGGACGCCTTTTTGCTGCAATAGTCGACGAAAGGCACTTTTACTGGCAATAATTTTCTTTTCAATTAATAATGGCAGCAAATTTTCCAAAGTTGTCGCCTGCTGAAGCTCAATCAGCGGCATAGCTTCTGGCATAGCCCCCTGCTTAAAAACTTTTTTGAATTCTTGAGCCGCTGCTTCTGCCAGAGGGCTGCCGTGGTATAGGGTGGTAATTTCAAGAGCTAATTCCAACTTAATATCTCGGGGATTTTCACCAGCCGCCAGCCGTTGGGATAGTTCATTTATCTGCTGAGGATGAAGATCTGTCGCTAATTCAAAGTATTTGATAATTAACTTATCCGGCACCTCCATGACTTTTTTGAACATAATCGGCGGGGCTTCATTAACACCGATGTAATTATTTAAACTTTTGCTCATCTTATGAATGCCATCTAAGCCTTCTAATAGCGGCATAAAAATGGCGACCTGTTTTGCTAAATTTTGTTGTTGCTGCAATTGCCGCCCCATCAAAATATTAAAGGTTTGATCGGTGCCGCCTAACTCAATATCAGCTGAAATAGCCACAGAATCTTGAGCCTGCATCAAGGGGTAGAAAAATTCATGCAGACCAATCGGTACTTGATTGCGGTAGCGTGTTTGAAAATCATCCCGCTCTAACATGCGGGAAATGGTTGTGCTGCTAGCCAAACGCAGCACCTCAGCGAAATTCATTTTAGTCAGCCACTCACTATTAAAACGAACGGACGTTTTTTGCGAATCTAAAATCTTGGTCAGCTGTGTAACGTAGGTTTCGGCATTTGCTTGAACCTGTTGGGCTGATAATTGCTGGCGTCCCTGAGCCTTTCCAGTCGGGTCACCGATTTGGCCGGTGAAATCGCCGATAATTAAGACAACGTGATGGCCTAAGTCTTGCAGCTGTTTCATTTTCCGTAAAACCACAGCATGCCCTAAATGGATATCTGGAGCAGAAGGGTCTAGCCCTAGTTTGATAATCAATGGTGTTTTGGTGGCAATGGAATTTTCTAATTTTTTTAATAAATCCGCCTCTGAAATAATTTCCTGCACACCTTTTTTAATCATGACCAATTGTTCTTCTGCTTGCATTTTAACCACTCCTTTAAAAAATAAAAAAACGCCCTTCAGCTTATTCAGCTAAAGGACGTCCAACAGACGTGTTACCACCTAAATTCAGAAATTGCTCTGACAATTTCCCTCAACAAGTACCTCTGATACTTGTGCGTTTTTAACGGACGCAAGCCCGATTCCCCTACTAAAAATTCAGGTGACAGCTCAAAGATGTATTCCTAAAAGTTTTCTTTGCGCCTCTCATCAGCCGGCTACTTTCTGTAAAATACCACTTAAAGTACTCGTTCTTCTCAACACTTGTGTATGAAATTATCAGCAGTGTAGCATTTGTGCTTTCAGCTTGTCAAGTTTTCCTAGAGGCTCTACCATAATCCAGGCTCGGCTGTGACCAAGATTTCTTTTTTAGAAAAGGGGTGGGGCATTTTAAGCTGATAGGCGTGAAGAGCTAGCCGCTGCTTACGACTACCGGGATTATACAAAGGATCACCGACTAGCGGATGCCCGATACTTAATAAATGCACACGAATCTGATGGGTGCGGCCAGTGTCCAACTGGCAAATTATTTTTGATGTTGCACCGCTTTTGAGGACATGCACATGGGTGATTGCTGCTTGGCCATTTTTAGAATCGATGATTCGTTTGCGACGATCATGACGGTCACGGCCGATTTTTTTTGAAATCGTTAAATCTTTTGACAACTGCCCTTCAACGATTGCTTGATAAAACCGTTGAATTTGCTTACTTTCCAAGAGACGACCTAAAATCGGCAATACCAGCGGATTTTTGGCAAAGACGATACAGCCGCTGGTTTCTTTGTCCAAACGATGAACGACAAACGGTTGAGTTCCTGCTGGTTTCAGATAGGCGGCTAAGTGATTGAGTAAAGTATCATTTTCTGTCGGCTGATTTGGATGAGTTTTAATGCCAGCCGGTTTGTTGACAATGATGACATGCTCATCTTCAAAGAGAACGTTAATCAATGCGGGATTGCCTAGTGCTATCGCTTGATACTGATAATCATCAGCCTCCAAGACTAGCGTAATTTGATCGCCACTGCGAACAATTTGGTGAAACATAGCGGTTTGCTTGTTGACGGCAACATTTTTACGTATCCGTAAAAAATGGCGGACTTTTCGTGGGACTAGCCACTCTTCTTCCAAAAGCTGGCGCAGCGTGATTTCCGGATGATTTTCCGGCAATGTAATTGTATATTCCATGGGAGCTCCTTAAAATTTATCAGATATTTAATAGTTTTGTAGGATATTCCTTACATTTATCCTCTATAATCAGAGGGCTATCCTAAAATTTTAGAACAGTTAGACTTATGGTAAACTATATAGCATATTTTACAATTTTTATTGGAAACGGAGTAGCCTTAAATGGATTTTCAAGGAATTTTAAAAAAAATCGGCGAAGGGTTAAAAAAGTTTTGGCACTGGCTTAAGCCTTATCTATCGAAGTTTCATCAAGCTCGTAAGCGGATTTGGAAAAAATATCACATCAATAAAATTATTATTTTATTATCCTTAGTGGCAGTTTTAGTTACCAGCATTTATCTTTATACAGTTGCTAAATCAGTCGATGTAGCCGATTTGGAATCAAACTTGCGGGCCTCCACCGTCGTTTATGATAAAGATGGGGAAGAAGCAGGTTCGCTGACAGGAACTTTCGGCCAAAAGGGTACCTACACAGATTTGGCGAATATTTCATCTTATATTCAACAGGCGGTGATAGCCACAGAAGACAAAACCTTTTATAGTCATAATGGCTTCAGTATTAAGGGGATTTTACGGGCGGCATTTAACTCGTTGCGATCGGGTTCGATTGCCGGCGGTGGTAGTACCATCACCCAGCAACTAGCTAAAAATGCTTTTTTAACTCAAGACCAAACCTTAACTCGGAAAGCCAAAGAATTATTTATGGCGATTGAAATTGAGAAAAAATATTCAAAGGATCAGATTTTAGAAATGTATCTGAACAATGCCTTTTTCGGAAACGGAGTTTGGGGTGTTGAGGATGCATCTCAAAAATATTTTGGTGTCAGTGCTAGTGAGGTCACCCTCAGCGAAGCGGCCATGCTGGCTGGTATGCTGAAGGGACCAAGTATTTATAATCCAATCGACAATCCAGAGAATGCTAACAATCGTAAAAGTACAGTGCTTTCTTTGATGCTGGAGGATACTGTTATTACCCAAGAGCAATATGATGTTGAAAACAGCGTGGATATTACAACATTGCTATATGATAATTATGAAGCCAAAGACGACTACAGCTATCCTTATTATTTTGATGCTGTTATCAATGAAATTACCAACGAGTATGGCATTAACGAAGAAGATTTGCTACAGGAAGGCTATCAGATTTATACAGCCTTAGATCAAAATCAGCAAAACGCCATGCAGACAGTTTACGAAAATGATTATCTCTTCCCGGATGCGGCAGCAGATGGACAAATTGTTCAATCCGGCTCAGTAGCTGTTGACCCCAATACTGGTGGTGTGACAGCTTTGGTGGGGGGGAGAGGCGATTATACCCTGCGGGGCTTTAACTATGCCACCCAGACACAACGTGCACCGGGCTCAACCTTAAAACCAGTTAGTGTTTATACGGCTGCATTGGAAGCCGGCTACACGCCGAGCAGTATTTTACAGGATACGGCACTGGATTATTATGATGTCAAGAACTACGACGGCACCTATTCTGGCGAAGTTCCGATGTATCAGGCGGTTGCCCAAAGCTTAAATAGTCCGGCTGTCTGGCTGTTAAATGAAATTGGCGTCGATGTCGGCTACGCAGAAACCCAAAAATTTGGCATTCCACTGGCAGAATCAGATGCTTATTATGGTCTTGCCTTAGGTGGTTTGGAAAAAGGTGTTTCTCCGCAACAGATGGCTGAGGCTTATGCTGTCTTTGCCAATGGTGGCACCTTGTATGATACTCATCTAGTTACTAGAATTGTTGATTCTAGCGGAGCCGTGATTGTTGACAACACGGATCAAAGTGGCTCAAGAGTGACCAGCAGTGATGTCACGGATGCTATGACGAGTATGCTTTTGGGAGTCTTTTCAAATGGGACTGGCTCGAGAGCCAATCCTAGCGGGTATACGATGGCCGGAAAAACTGGGACTCAAGAAGCCAGTTTCTCTGATACAGCAAACAGCGACCAGTGGATTGTCGGTTATACACCGAATATTGTTATAGCTACTTGGATGGGATTTCCGACAACCGATGAGAGTCATTATCTGGAGGGCTCCAGTAGCACTGGGGTATCCCCGGTTTTCAAAGCACAAACAGAGGCCATTTTGCCGTATGTTGAGTCGGCAAGCTTTGATGTAGTTGACGCCTACTTAACAGATGGTCAAGTTGTTTCAACGGAAGAATACAATGAATCAAGCAGCAGTGAATCAAGTTCTGATAGCAGTAGCAATTGGTCCGATTCATTGAGTGGCGTTGGCGATAGCTTGAAGGAGATTGGTGGTCAGATTAAAGACGGCTTTGACAACCTTGTCGGCGGTGCCAGCGACTGGTGGAATTCAATTACCGGTGACTAATTTTGCCTATCAAAAGTTAGATTTCATGTTACAATAAAAGATATCAAGAAAAGGAGCTTATCCAAATGTCTAATATTTACGATAGTGCCAATCAAATCGAACGGGAAATCAGAACTTTGCCAGAATTTAAAGCTTTACAGGAAGCCTTTGAAGCAGTCAAAGCAGATAGTGAAGCGTATCAAGTGTTCCAAGATTTCCAAGCATTGCAAATGCAATTACAAGAAAAAAGCATGCAAGGTCAAGAAATTACCGATGAAGATGCTACTAACGCACAGGAAATGGCAGCGAAAGTTCAAGCTGCACCATTAATTAATACTATGATGGAAAAGGAACAAGCCTTCAGCACAATTATGAATGACTTAAACCGCATCATCATGACACCAGTACGGGAAATGTATCAAGGATAATTAATTTAAAGCTAAAGAGCTTCTCCAACGATAAAATTATAAGAGTAGGTAATTGACTTTAAAATTTTAAGTTGGAGATGCTCTTTTTTTGTTTTGAAAAAAATAAAAAAACCGAATATCTCCTAGAAAGCCAAATGCAGATTGCTAAATTTGAACAAATTGCATTTGGCCGACTAGTGAGATCTTCGGTTTTATTTCGTTGCAATTGACGTGAAGTTTACGACTAAGCGTAGGCCACGACAATTAAATTAACAGTATCATTGACACAAGCTTGCAGGGTGATTCTTTCACCACCGCCACTTCCGGTAATGGTACTCCAGTAGTTAACACCATCGCTAATACCAACAGCAGAATCATTCACTTGGAAAATTGAAGAGACTGTGTAAGTGGTTGGTGTGCCATTGCTGTCAGTAACAACAATCTGGCTGCCAGAACCTAAACTGAAAATTGCTGAGAAAATACCAGGGTTATGGCCAATAAAATGTGTGTTTAAGCCATCTGTACCAGATTGAACAGCTGCACCTCCCCAAGTGGAAATTGTTCCGTTGGGATTGCTGTCAATAATGCTTTGACCGCTGCCTTGGCCACCATTTTGGTAAGGGATGGCTGTGCCAGCAAGGTACATGGTCATTGCTGAATATGATGAAGTTGCTGAAACATTGGTTGTTGTACTGTTACTTTGAGAAGCGCTACTAGAATCGCTCGCTGCTGAAGAATTATCAGCAGTTGTAGTAGAAGAGCTTGCTGCCGTTGTATCTTGGCTAACAGTTTGCGCAACTGCTTCAGGTTGAACAACTTCATTGACTGTGACTGTCTTAGTAGCCGTTCCAGTATTGCCGGCTTTATCAGTGACACTCAATTTAACTTCATAAGTGCCGGGTGTTTGGGTATCAACTGTACCCTCTGTTTGAATTTGGTCTGTTACATCTTTATCAACATTATCTTTGGCGGTTACACCATCTAAAATATTTAAATCTGTTCCTTCATCAATTGTCACATCTTCCGTTGTAATTACCGGTGCAACATTATCTGTGAGAGAATCACCAGCTTCGGGAACATTTTCGATTAATTGAACTGAATCTTCTGTACTGTCAGCAGCCAGTTGATTAGCTAAGTCAACACTGCTTAAAGTTTCTGCATCTGCAACGTCTGCAGGAGTTAGTGATTGGTATGCCAAGGCACCACCTGAGACAAATACCGCACCAGCAACTAAAATTCCTACAACCATCAACTTTTTATTCGTATCTTTCATTTTTGGGTCCTCCAAATTTTTTTTTGGCGGATTCCATTTATCGATAAATCAAATCTACACCCATAGTATAGAGCCGATTAAGCGAATTACTGTAGTTCCGAAACTGGTTTTGAAATAACAAAAGTGGAAAACCTTAGAGCTATCAAGGGTTTTCCGTTCTATTTCAAGAATTTTTCAGATTTTATAAAAAAAGATAGATAAAATAACGTTCTTGTAATTTTTTTGAAGAGTAAAAAGTGAATGATTTGCTGAGTCGTATGGCTTGACAGTCTTTTCTTGTTTTGGAAAATTAGTATTATTTGTTTCTTTTAAATGTAAAAACGTCACAAAAAAACTCTTCAAATTTTTCTAAACACAGAAAAATTTGAAGAGTTAAATAACTGTCATGTAATTTTTTTAGCAGGTAATTTTTGATTATGGATTTTCTTGGTCATGATGATGATTGTGAAATGAAGTGCTGACCTTGTTCAAAATGTAAAGGACAATCACCAACAAGAGAATCGAAATCGACAAGAGCAGAGTTTGCTCAGCTTCTCCGTGGATTACCAAAAGCTGTCTTAAAATCGCAGTCAAGCTAATTAAGATTAAATAGCGAATCGGAATATGATGCCCTTCTTGAATATAGCGGACAATCATCATCACAAATTCAAACAACATAAAGAAGGAAGTAATCTCCGACATGATTATGGTAAAGTTGTCTGAATTGACAGGCTCAAAGATAAAGCGCCACAAATCTAGCAGATAACGGGCCATAAAGATTAAGACGATAATAGCTAAGATTCCTAAAACGATATCTAAAATAATATTTAGAATTTTCTTTAATTCATGGTAACGGGTTTCATTCATATTTTCGGCTCCTTTTGTTTAATTTTACCATAAGAAAAACTTTTTGTTTTTGGATTTATCTTTTTTGCAGCCAAAAGGACATAAAAAGGCCAGCAACTTTCTCTAGAAGAGATGGGTTGCTGATCTTTTTGAGAAAAATACGGGGATAAGAGATTTCAAGTGTTCAAAGTAAAAGAGTAAAATTGTAGTTTTTTTTTCCTTAATTAATAAGAGATTGGAAAAAGTTGTGAAAGTAAAGTATGCTAGAGGTACTATTAGAATTTTTGAGAGCGCTTAATAGAATTGTTTTAAAAATATTGAATCTATTTTATCCATGCAAGGGCTACACGAAGCAGTTATCAAAAGTTCAAAATAAATTTGCGAGAAAAGAGGCTTTTCTGATGTTAGCAGATATGAATCACCAACTATATCAGCAAATTGCTGAAACCAAATTATTGCCGTTGTACACAGCAACAGATTTATCCTATTTAGATAAATTAGAAGAAATCTTAGTTGCCAATGATGTCAAATTTATCGAAGTGACCTTCCGCAGTGGCTTGGCCGCTGCCGCAATTGAAAAATTGGCGGCTTCTGGAAAATTAATTGTCGGAGCCGGCACCGTGCGGACACTGGAGCAAGCTCAGCAGGCAGTTGAAAACGGTGCTCAATTTATCGTTTCGCCAGCAGTTGTGCCAGCAGTGATTGAGTACAGCATCCAACAAGGCATTCCCATTTTTCCGGGCACTGCTACTCCTGGTGATATTCAGCGGGCAACCGAGTATGGCATTAAAGTCGTGAAATTCTTCCCAGCCGATATTTACGGTGGTTTAAAGGCTATCAAAGCATTGCGGGGACCATTTTACGATGTTGAATTTTTACCGACAGGCGGTATCAATGACGCCAATTACTTGGAATATCTAGCAACTGAAGGCATTATCGCTGTGGGCGGTTCCTTTATTATTTCAGAGGAAGCCATCAAAAAAGATAATGGTGTCAGTGCAAACAAAGTACTGGCAGACTTAGTAAAGGGCATTAAGCACTAAAAATTTTATGAGATATCCCATAAGTTCACGAAGGAATTAAGTTTTGATTTTAGCTGTTTTCTTTTTATAGAAGACAGCATAGAATCTGGTGAAAATTCTACATGGGCTTATGGGATTTTTTTAAGAACGAAATAGTAGAGAGATTTATATGAAAAATCTTGTACTCAAATAATCACATAACTGCAACTTCAGCACAGCAAGAATAAAATTTTGAAACAGACTATTAATTTTTGAGGCAAATCATTTATCAAGTGGTTGTCTAAAACAGTCTTTTTCCAAAATATTACTTGCTAA
Source organism: Enterococcus sp. HY326 (assembly GCF_026157065.1). Classification (GTDB taxonomy): domain Bacteria; phylum Bacillota; class Bacilli; order Lactobacillales; family Enterococcaceae; genus HY326. The sequence goes on along the minus strand of NZ_JANLGQ010000001.1, from coordinate 733,370 downwards.
TCAACTGAAGGGGCAGTTTTTTTATGGGAACAAATTTTCGCCTTTTTGCTGAATTTGCCAGCAAAGAATGATAAAATTAACAAAAGTAAAAAAGGAGGGCCTTATGCGACTTTTACATATAGCGGATTTTCATTTTGACCGGGCCTTTGAGGGTCTGCCGCAAAATCAAGGGATTGATTTTACAAATTTAGAGGGAATCAATCAACAAGTTTGGCAGAACACGCTGGATATTGCGTTAAAGCGGCAAGTAGACGCGGTAATTTTAGCTGGTGATACGTTTCATCAGGTACAGTCCTCTTTAAAAATGCAACGGCTTTTTTTTGATGGCTTGCAGCAATTGGCGCAGGCTAAAATTCAAATTGTGGTGATTTTTGGTAATCATGATTACTATCAAGAAAATAAATTTTGGTTTCATTTTCCCGAAGAGGCAATCGTTTTTACAGAAGAAAAGGTCAGCACAAAAATTATTCCTTTAGCCAATGGTGAAACCGTGGCTTTTTCCGGTTTTAGTTTTACTAAACCGTGGATTGTAGAGGAAAAGGCTTTGGAATTTCCACTGCGGGAACGGGTCGATTATCATATTGGCATCTATCACGGGGAAATCGGCAATAAAAATCGTTATGCACCGTTTCAAGTTGGACAGCTGGCGGAAAAAGGCTATGATTATTGGGCTTTGGGGCACATTCATAAGGGCCAGCAGGTTTTTGAGCGGGGCTATTATGCTGGCACGCCTCAAGGACATAATCAAAAAGAAAATAGTGGGACTGGCGTTTTATTAGTTGATATTAAGGGCAGTAATCTTTCAGTTGAAGCTGTTTCCGTAGCTGAAGTCGACTGGCAGGCGCAGCCGATTTCCCTAAAAGATTTAAAAGAAATCGGTCAATTGGGAGCAACTTTTGTGGGGAAAATCAAAGCAGCGCTAGCGACTCAGCGGCAGACTTTTTTACGACTGAGTTTACAAGATTATGACCAATTGGGAAATGAATTTATCAAACGTGTTCAGTCAGGGGAAGCCTTAAGCTTATTAAACCAACAGCTGCAACAGGTTCATGAGCCGATTGTTGTGACTGAGATTAATTTAGAGTCTGTCGCTAGCGAAAGCGGATTGCCGATTTCTGAAGAATTATTGAATCAAGGTCTGGCGTTATATCAGGATCAGGAAATTTTTAATAATGCCCTCAAGGATTTAACGGCTAATCCAGATTTGCGGGGGATTTTGGCTGACGATTTTCAAGAGCAGGTGCTAAGGGCGACGCAAAAATTAATTAAGCTGCAGGAGTAAACATAAACTAACAGAGTATTTATGTTAGTGATAGAAACGAGGACAAGATGGAATTAATCAAAGCAGAAATTGCCGGCTTTGGCAAATGGCAGCAAACAAATTTTGATTTTGTTAAAGGAAATCAGCTGTTTTTTGGCTTGAACGAAGAGGGCAAGTCAACTTTGTATCAATTTATTATTGTGATGCTCTTTGGCTTTCCTAATAAAGGCAAGCGTCGGCGCAGTTACGAACCGGCAGATGGCGCCAGTTTTGGCGGGCGACTGTGGATTTCACATCCTGTTTATGGTACCTTGCTGATTGAACGTTTCCGTGGCAAAAATCGCGGCAAAGCGACGGTTTTTAAAGAGGGCAATCGCTTTGATGAAGACTATTTGACGAAGGTCTTAAGCCCTTTGACAGAAGATAGTTTTCGCAAAGTGTTTACTTTAAATCAAGAGCAGTTGACGGATTTAAATCAGCTGCAGGAAAATGAATTGCATGAGCTGTTGACCTCCCTTGGCGCTGTCGGCAGTGCTGATATTTTTCAAACGCGTCAGCGCTTTGATAATCAGGCCCAGAGTATTTATAAACGGCGGGGACTGCGGCAGCCGCTAAACGAGAAGCTGCGGCAATTGCAGCAATTGCAAAAAAAAGTTCGTGATAAGCAAGATCAAGAGGAAAGCTTTGGCCGTTTGATTCAGCAACGGGAAAAATTGCAGCAGGAGTTAAACCAGCTGGCCCAAAAAAATACCAAATTGCAAGAGGATAATCTGACCTTTGCCCAACAGGAAGCCCATTGGCCGCAATATGAGGAGTGGCAGCGGCTGCAGCAGGCACACCCAAAAATCTCTGATCAGGAATTAGCATTTTTAAATGAGGAATATCAAAAATATCAGCAGCTGGCCAAGCGGATTGAAGAGTTGGCAAAGCAGCGGGAAAAGGCTCAGGACACCAGCAATTTAGGCAATGATTTTTATTTTTACTTAGAAAATGAAGAACAAATTCAGCAAGTGCTGCAAAAAGAACCGCAGCTGCGGGTGGTTTTGGAGCGCTTAAATCAACGGGGCAATCAAAAGGATCAAGATTTTTTAGAAAATTATCAAGCAGTTTGGGGCTGGAGTCCGCAGTTTCCGCCACAGGCCTTATCAGCGGAGGAGCAGGAGCGCTTTCGAATTGACTATCAACAGCTGTTATCAGAAGAACAGCAACTGCAGCTGCGTTTACAATTAGCAGATGAACAAAGGGCGCAACTAGATCAAGAGGTAGAGCTTTTAGAAACAGATGAAAATCTGCAACACCCAGCTTCAACATCTACTAAAACATTGCCACTAGTTTTGATTGGCAGTGGTATTCTAGCAGGAATTTTTAGTGTGTTAGTTTTAAGTGGCGTTGCTAGAAGCTTAGGTTTCCTTCTAGCTGGCTTACTATTAATTGGCGGTGGGTATTTCACTTTTCTTAATAAGCAAAGCCGAAAAAAAACAGCTGGCCCACAGACTGGTCCAAGAAAGCTGTGGCAAGAAAAATTAGTTCAGTTGGATCAGGTTCAAGGGGCGATTTTTGACTATGAGGAGCAGCTAAAGACTAATGAAATGAGCCTTAAGCAATTGCAGCAAAACTTTTCAGAGGTGATTCGCAGTCACCATTTAGGCAATCTGACCTTGGAAAACTTTTCTGAAGGCCTCCAGGATTTAACTTATTATCTGAAGGTACTGGCGGATTTTTCTGAAGGTCAGGCCGTGTTTGAAACTGCCCAACAAGAGGCGCAGCAATTTTTCCACGAGATTCAGTTTTTAAATCCCTGGCTGCCATTAAAAGACAGCAGCATTCCAGAAATTTTCCAACAGATTAAGGATTTTGCCCACCAGATGCAGATGGTCAAAGCTAGCCAAAGTCAACAGCAGATTTTATTTATTCAGCAGGATTTTTTGCAGCAGACGAAATTGCAGCGGGAAAGTTTGGCTCAGCTACAGCCTTTTATGGAGCGATTCAAATTAAAGCAGCCTTCTGATTTGGTGACCTTTATTGAAGCTGAAAATCAGCTGCGGGCCGCAGAAAAGCGATTAGTTGAATTAGAGCCAGTGATCGCCGAGTTTTTCCCGATAGAACTGACAAAAACCGAATTTCAATATGGGCAGACGGCTTTACGCAAGGAAATTGAAGCCACCAATCAACAATATCAAAGGGGTTTGCAGGAAGAACAACGATTGACAGCAGAAATTCAACAGATGGAAGCTGACGGCCGTTTAGATGAGCTATATGCTCAGCTGGCGGGGCTGGAAGCAGAGGTTCAGCGGTTAGCACTTGAGTGGAGTAAGTACAAAATTGCCGAAAATCTTCTAGGCGATTTATCGACGGAGCTTTCCAATGTCCAATTGCCAGCGTTATTGAATAAGGCCAGCCACTTTATTGAGATTTTGACAGAAGGACGTTATCAGAGCATTGAGTACCAAGAGGATTTAGTTTTACGAGCACAACGGCAGACGTTTTCTTTATTTGAATTGTCCACCGGCACCAAAGATCAGGTGATGATGGCGATTCGTTTTGGCTTTTTAGCTTTAGAAAAAAATCGCCAGTTAGCCCCGATTATGATTGATGACGGCTGGCTTCATTATGATTATCGTCGCAAGCAGCAATTAGCCAAACTTTTGGCTGGATTTGGCAAGGAACAGCAAATCATCTGTTTCTCTTCTGACCGGGAAATGTTAAGCTATTATCAAGAGTTTCAACAATCGGTAAATTATTTAGGAGGAAATTCCCTTGAAAAAAATTAAACAGCTCACCTTGGATGAAGAATTTGAATCTTTTGTCTTGATTAAAGGTGCCGATGTCCGTTTGGCTAAAAATAAAAAGAAATTTATCGCCTTTACCTTCCAAGACACTTCCGGGACTATCGATGGAAAATACTGGGATGCCTCTGAAGAAGAAATTAATCGCTACACAGCTGGAAAGGTTGTTTCGCTAACTGGTAAGCGGGAAGTTTATCAGGGAAATCCCCAGGTTAAAATTTTGCATCTGCGCTTAGCGAAACCGGAGGAGCCGGCTGATCCAAGTTTGTATATGGAACGAGCGCCCATTAAGCGAGAAGCGATGGAAGAGGAAATCAATCAAACGATTTTTGAAATCACCAATGCCCATTGGAATCGAATTGTTCGTTTCTTATTGAATAAATTTCAAAAGGAATTTTTTGAGTTTCCAGCGGCCAAACGCAATCATCACGCCTTTGCCGGGGGCTTAGCTTATCATACATTGACGATGCTGCATTTGGGTAAAAGCATCGCTAAAGAATATCCAGAACTAAATGCTTCTTTACTATATGCGGGGATTTTACTCCATGACTTAGGGAAGGTTATGGAATTGACAGGACCGGTTGCCACGGAATATACAATTGAAGGAAATTTAGTCGGCCATTTGGTCATGGTGGACGAAGAAATTGTCAAAGCTTGCACTCAGTTAAAAATTGACGAAAAGGCGGAGGATGTGATTGTGCTGCGGCATATGGTCTTGGCGCATCATGGCTTATTAGAATACGGTTCACCCGTTCGTCCGCGGATTATGGAGGCGGAAATTTTGCATCAAATTGATAATTTAGATGCATCCATGCAAATGATGCTTTCAGCCATCCGGCAAACGGAACCAGGACAATACACCGAAAGAATTTTCGGCATGGATAATCGTAGCTTTTATGTACCGAAAACTGAATAGCAGAAAAATCAGCTGTAAATGACAAGTGAAGCGACCTCTAAAAATTAGTTTTTTAAGCTAATTTCTGGGGGTCACTTTTATTAGTTATTGCAGCTGAATTTTTTGAATCAAAAAACCAGCCTTAGCTCACGAGCTAGGGCTGGTCAATTTTTAATTATTCAGCTGCACTACTAGATTCAGTTGTTGAAGATTCTGTAGTGGATGATTCAGTTGTAGAAGACTCAGCAGTTGAAGATTCTGCGGTAGAAGAATCTGAAGTTGCTTCAGAACTTGATGTTGCTGCTGAATCACTAGTTGATGAGCTTGTAGTTGTTAGATAGTTTGATAATATGCTTGAGAAGTCGTCGTCTTTCATCGTTACATTCGCATCTTGTAAAACTTTCGCAATGGTTTCAGTCCGGAAAGTTTGGTCAGCAGTAATTGTATCTAAGGCAACTTCATTTAAAGTATCTTCGTATTCGCTCATATCATCGCCCTTATCAGAAGTCGCAATCATTTTCACGATATAGTAGTAAGTTGTGTAAGTAGAAGAATCAGTTACAGAGATTACGCTAGATACTTGGTCATTGGCTAATTCAAAGGCCGCTGTTTTCACTTCATCAGGTACATCAGTTGAAGTAGAGTCAAAGGTGAAATCAACAGTGCTGTTAGTTGAATTGGCAGCAGCTAATTCTTCAAAATCGCCACCGTTGTTTAATTGATCCACGATGCTGTTAGCAGTTTCTTCATCAGTGACAGAAATGATTTGGGCTTCAACTTCTGGGTGGAAGCTTTCCCAAGCAGTTTCTAAATCTTCGTCAGTTACTTCAGCATTGGCCTTCAAACCAGCTTCAAAAGCTAAGTTTTGTTTTAAGGCAGCCTTATAAGTTTCTTCAGTGTAGCCGTAAGTTTCTAATTGTGAATCAAAATCGCTATAGCTGGCAGCAATTTCGTCATAACGGTCTTGCACATCATCGTCAGAGACATCGTCGCCGTATACTTCTTCAAAAACGGTAAAAATGATTAAGTTTTGTAATGTGCTAGTATTTGTGCTGCTCAATTTGATTTCATCGTAGTAATCTTCGACTGTAATTGAACCGCCTTTATACGTAGCGATTTCGTCGCTCATGCTTTCGCTGCTGCTAGAACAAGCCCCTAAAGCTAGCAAACCGACAGCGGCTAATGTAGTAAACAAAATTTTCTTTTTCATTAAATAATTGCACTCCTAAAATAGTTTTTTTGCGTTTGCACAACTACTACTATACCACAATTACTAAAAAGGAAAATATCATTCACAAAAAAATAATATATGAATTTTTTTAGAAGGCGCTGTTATGACAACAAAAAAAGGCGGAAAAGGCTTGAACTAGCCCTTCCGCTTATATTGTTCACAAGTTAGTAAATCTTCTTATTTTATTCGTTAATCATCAATAACTTCTGCTTTCTTGACAGTTTTTACAGAAACTGGAGGGTCTTGAGGCATACTTTTTTGAATTTTTTCCAGCTGCTCCATAATTTGCGCCACCCGTGGCTCAGCTTGAAATTGAAACTGCCGCACATCCTTTTCGATGCCGCTTTGGACAGCTGGTATTATTTCTTCAGCAGTGGCAATGGTAGTAGCCAAGGCAGCTTTAAAATTGTTCAAGCTGTCATTGACCTCCATCGTCAAGTCAGTCATCTCATCAAGGCCGTCGCGAACTTTTCGACGAGTTTCATTGCCGCTGTTAGGAGCTAGTAGTAAGCCGCCAACTGCGCCAGCTGCTGCGCCGAATAATAAGCCTTTTGCAAAGTTTTTTAACATTTAGTTCACCTGCTCTTGAATAGTTTGGGCAATTTTTGCCATTTCTTCAGAAGTATAATTATCTTGATTGTTGCCAAAGTGAATCGAAAAATCATCTTGCTTGCTATAGCGGGGAATCAAATGAACATGGGAATGGAAAACCGACTGATAAGCCAGCTCTTTATTATTATTGATTAAATTCAGGCCCTGCATTTCAGGAAAGGCCTGCTCAATTGCCCGAGCAATTTTAGGCAGACGGGAAAAAACAGCTGCTGCCAAGGCTTCATCATATTCAAATAAGTCATTCACATGTTGTTTAGGCACGACCAAAGTATGGCCTTTGGTTACTTGGGTAATATCTAAAAATGCATAGACCTGATCATCTTCATAGACTTTATAGCTGGGAATTTCCTGATTGACGATTTTACAAAAAATACAATTTTCCATCGTAAAACTCCTCCTTCAAATTGCTGACCGCAAAGATTGGACGGCAGCTTTTTATAAAACTAATTGCCATAACTTTATCATAAATCTCAGCAATTGAAAAATTCCTTTTTCCCGAAAGGAACTTCATCATGTATAATGGGAATAAGAAAATTGGAGGCCAAAGAAATGACGTTAAAGATTACAGACTTAACAGGCGGCTACGGCCCGATTCCTGTATTAAAAGATATTAGTTTTGAAGTAAATAATGGTGAAATGATTGGCTTAATCGGCCTTAACGGAGCCGGTAAGAGTACCACAATTAAAAATATTATCGGCTTGTTAACGCCGACTAAAGGTAAAATTGAAATCGACAGCTTGACCTTAAGAGAACAACCGGAGGATTATCGCAAAAAAATCGGCTATATTCCTGAAACGCCTTCGTTGTATGAAGAATTGACCTTGCGGGAACACATTGAAGTGACGACAATGGCCTATGACATTCCTCAAGAGGTGGCCTTTGCCAGAGCAGAAAAATTATTGGCAACTTTTCGTTTAGAAAATAAATTAGACTGGTTTCCAGCTAATTTTTCTAAGGGAATGAAGCAAAAAGTGATGGTGCTCTGCGCTTTTTTAATTGAGCCCAGCTTGTATATTATTGATGAACCCTTTTTAGGCCTTGACCCATTGGCAATTAATGCCCTCTTAGAATTAATGGATCAAATGCGTAATGACGGAGCGGCGATTTTGATGTCAACACATATTTTGGCAACGGCTGAAAAATATTGTGACCGGTTTGTCGTCCTCCACAATGGCGAAATTCGCGCCTTGGGAACAATGGCGGAACTGCGGCAGGAATTTAATCTGCCGGGTTCCTCCCTTGATGAAATTTATGTCGCTTTAACCAAAGAAGCAGCGCAGCCTAGCGCTGGCGTTTAATGGGGGCCTAAATTTATGATGGGAGAATTTTTTTCAGTCCGTTTAGGGCGGCATCAAAAGCGGATGCTCCGCTATTTGCGCTATGTGTTTAATGATCATTTCACGATTGTGCTGCTCTTTTTATTAGGCGGTCTATCCTTGTATTACTCACAGATTTTAGGCAGTGTGCCACAGGGTTCGTGGTTAGTTTCAGTTTTTGTGGGAATTCTGTGGCTGGCAAGTTTGCACTTTGGCGGCTTGGCAACGCTGGCTCAAGAAGCTGATATGGTCTTTCTCTTACCAAAAGAACGGGCGCTAAAAAGTTATTTTGTTCGTAGTCTGCGGTATTCCTGTATCTTACCTTTTGTTGTGCTACTCTTTATTTCCGGCTTTACGATGCCGCTATTAGTCATCAGTACCCAGCGAGGCTTGGGTAATTTCGTTTGGTATTTAATTGCATTGTGGCTCTTAAAAATATGCCAGTTGATTTTGCAATATTATCGCTTGTTTCAACATGATCAACGGACGAATTTCAATGTCAATCTGATTTGGCTGACCTTAAGTCTTATCAGTATTTTTCTGGGGATTTTTGTCGCCCCTTGGTTAGCAGTCATCTGTGCGGGCTTAGGAGTATTGGCTTTTTGGCATTTGTATTTTAGCCGTAATCTAGAACCACTGGACTGGGAAAAAATGGTGCTGACCGAAAAAAATCGTGTCCACCGGATTTATCAGTTTATCAATCTCTTTACCGATGTGCCGGAGATTACTGGGACGGTTAAACGCCGCAAATATCTCGATCCAATTTTAAATAAAATCAACAATACCCACAGCAATACTTATATTTATTTGTATGCCAGACGGATGATGCGGGGATCTGAATTTAGCGGATTGTATCTGCGTCTAGTGGTGATTGGCGGTGTCTTACTAGCCTTTTTAGATGATTTTTATTTTTCTACCGGAGTCGCCCTGCTGTTCATTTATCTGATTGGCTTTCAGATGATTCCTCTTTACAATCAATTTAAGTATATGATTTTGACTCATCTGTATCCTGTGTCAAAAAAACAGCAGCAAACGGCCTTAGAAAAATTAATTTTTGGCTTGCTATTATTTGCTGCCATCGTCTTTGGTGTCATTAATTTTATTGTTTTAGGAATTTCTCTAGACAGTTTGCTAGCTTTTGTCCTATTGTTAGCAGAGGTCCTCTTGTTTGTGAAATTTTATATTCCAAGTCGAATTAAGAAGATGCAGGATTGAGATAATTCAGCGTCAATTTTTGTAAAAGAAGGGAACTTAGTGATGGTCGCTCTGTTGGGGAAGTCACTGGGTTCTCTTTGCTTTTCTGTGAAAATTATAAAAACGAACATACATGTGCTTGACGGCGCTATCTGATGGAATTAAAATAATGGGTACGCGACAAAAACTGTTTGTCGGGAGTTTTTTGGTTTAAAAAAGTTGAACGAAGTAGGGGTAGAGGCATGGAATTTCAGCTAGAGCCTGGTTGGTCGATGTTGCCGATTAAAGGGGCAACCGGTGAAACGTATGTGGGTATCAATCAAGAAAATCGAATATTCATTAAGCGGAACACCACGCCAATGTTAGCTGCCTTGTCCAAAGAAGGCATCACTCCGAAATTAGTTTGGACTAAGCGAACCGGTTCGGGGGATGTTTTAACTGCGCAGGAATGGCTGGACGGCCATATGTTGTCGGCAGAAGAAATTGGCGCCCGTAATGATGTAATTGACGTGTTATATCATCTACACCAATCAAAATCATTAAAGTCGATGCTGAAAAAAATCGGCGGCCAAGTTAAAGGCTCGCAAGAATTGCTGTGGGAATTTGAAGAACAATTACCAGCAGTCTTTTATGCCAATCCTTTTTTAAAACAGGTTAAAAGCTATTTAGAACAAAATATTCCGGCGTTTCGCCGCAAGGATATTACAGTGGTTCACGGCGATGTCAATCATCGTAACTGGCTTGTCTGCCGCAATTATTTATATTTGGTGGATTGGGACTCTGTGATGTTTTCCGATGCTGCACTGGATATTGGCACCATTTTAGGACAGTATGTGCCCTTTACAAAATGGAGTCAGTGGCTGCTAACCTATGGCTTACAAGCTAACGATGAAAATTTAGAAAAAATTCACTGGTACGCTTCCCTCAGTGCCATGAATGAAATAAAACGCCTCGTGTTACAGGGGCAGGAGCAGCGTTCTCGAGAAGTCATTTTACAATTGAAACGATTTTTTAGCGGTGATTGCGAGCTTAACCGCTAAATATTTTGAAATAATGCTAGATTTAGCTGTGATTAAAATGGCTGAAGGGGCCTGCTACCTGAGTCTACAATTGTCTTGAGGTCAATCGTAGGTTTAGAATGGGCAGGTACTTTCAGCGTCACAGCTTTTTTGTTGCAAAAATTTGCTCGTAAACAAATTTTAATTGCAACTCATACTAAATAAAAGCTTGCTTGAAAGCAATTTTTGAGAATTTGAAAACTATTTAAAAGCGATTTTTAACGGAGGAAACAAATGAGAGTAAGACATCGGACGGGCGCTACTGAGATGGTGGCCAACGCCCCGGAATTTGTACCAGCAAATCCAACAGAATGGAAGGGCCGCTGGCATGAACGCTTTGGCAATGATCAGCCAATCCAGATTGAAATTGGTACCGGTAAGGGCCAATTTATTTATGGGATGGCCAAGGCACATCCAGAAATTAATTATATTGGTATTGAAATGCAGGTCAGTGTTGTTTCGATTGCCTTGGATAAACTTTTGGCCGAACCATTGCCGAATTTACAGCTGCTGCATGTCGATGGCTCTGCCTTGACGGATTATTTTGCTGAGGGAGAAGTGGATCAAATTTATCTGAATTTTTCAGATCCTTGGCCGAAAAAACGCCATGAAAAACGCCGCCTGACTTTTAAGACCTTCTTAGCAGTGGATCAAGAGATTTTGAAATCCGGTGGGTCCATTCATTTTAAAACCGATAATCAAGGCCTTTTTGAATATTCCCTTGCCAGTTTTTCCCAATTTGGTATGATTCTCGATCAGGTCTGGTTGGATTTGCATCAAAGTGATTTTGCTGACAATATTATGACCGAATATGAAGAAAAATTTTCAAGTCGCGGTCAGCGGATATATCGAGTGGAAGCTCATTTTCCTGAAAAAAATTAATAAAAGCCTGTTGTTGAGAATTTTCTTAACAGCAGTTTTTTTTTCGTGGGAAAAAATGTTTCCAGCGTATGTTTTATTGAGGTGAAGAAGATGGATATCGCCAAATTTTCCGGTGATTTGATTCGCCTAGCTCTTGAGCACGGCTGGCAGGATATCAGTTTTTATCCCGAGGAGAACCACTATAAAATTACGTATCGAAAAGCTAATCATAGTGGCTTATTCAAAAAAGTCTCTTTTGCTGACGGTTGTAAAATCATTGGCCGTTTTAAATATTTAGGCGAGATGGACGTAGGAGAAGATCGGCGGGGGCAATTAGGTAGTTTCAGCTATAAACTCGAAGGTTGCCAGCAGCGTTTACGTTTAACAACAGTAGGGGATTATCGACAACGGGAAAGCTTAGCAATTCGTCTATTGTTTCAAAGAGGCGTTCAAGTTAGCCAATATGCTCCTAAAAAGTTACCCCATATCTTGAAGGAGGCCATCTGTGAAAGAGGCTTGTATCTTTTTTGCGGTCCCGTCGGCAGCGGAAAAACAACTCTGATGTATGAGATTGCCAGTCAGTTTAAGGGTCAGGTAATTACCATTGAAGATCCGGTAGAGATTGAAGAACCGCTTTTTTTGCAACTACAGATTAATCAAAAAATCGATCAGGATTACGATGCCTTAATTGAGCTGACTTTACGCCATCATCCAGACCTACTAATCATTGGTGAAATTCGCAATCGCTTAACGGCTCAAGCTGCTATTCGAGCAGCGTTGACAGGCCACTTTGTTTTTGCCACCTTACATGCCCGCAGTTTAGCCAATATCACCACAAGAATGAATGAGTTGAGTCAAAATCCATTTGATTTAAAGGAATGTCTGCAGGGAAGCGTGTATCAAGAAATGTTTCTGAAACAAGGAGAGCCTACCGTCGTTGGTGGCTATCAGTTTTATAAACAGCAGCAGATGATACTAGATTATCCCTTTGAAAAAGCACTCGCTGCTTATGACAAGGAGTGGAAGAATGGGAAGAAAAAAGCGTAAAAAGCAAAGACAAAAATTTGTAGAGCTGCTGGCGGATTTATTAACTCAAGGCTTTTCCATCAATGAGGCCCTCCTTTTTATGGAAAAAGGGGCTTTCTTTGACATTTCTTTTATTAACTCTATGCAAAAGGAGCTGCAGCGGGGAACAGCTATCCATGAGATCTTTCGTCAAAATGGTTTTTTAGAGGAAACTGTCTTACAAATTCGCTTAGCGAATAAATCGGGAACTTTGGCCAGCACCTTTAAAAATATCGCCAATCAATTAAGCATGCTAGAGCAGCAGCAACAGAAGCTTCGTAAAACGCTCACTTATCCAAGTATTTTATTAAGCTTTTTGCTGATTATCTTAATCGCATTTCGTCAATTCATGCTACCTCAATTGACAGCCAGTGGTTTAGTTGCAGCAGAGGATATCGCTATTCTGTTTTTAAATTATTTGCCTTTTGTACTAATGGGAATTGTGCTAGTGAGTTTTACCATCTTTTGGGGAATTCAGTGCTATTTCCAACGCAAATCAGCCATTGCCAAGGCAACTTTCTTTGCCAAGCTACCCTTTATCCAAAAATATTATCGCCTGTATATCACTAGTTTTTTTGCCTTGGAATGGGGCAAGCTTTTTCGAGACGGTCTAGAGATGCGTCAAATCATCGATTGTATGAAAAATGCCGAAGAAAAAAATTTGATGCAGGATTTAGCCAATTTATTAGAAAAACAAATGAAAAAAGGGCGCGGGTATCTGAAACCAATTCAAAAGCTACCTTTTTTTACAGCAGAGCTGAGTATAATTTTGCAGCGGGGGACCTTGAAAGGTAATTTGGGTACAGAACTAATTGTTTACAGTGAGTGGTTGTGGCAGAAGTTTTTTCAAGATGTCGAAAGGCTCTTCGTTTGGCTTCAGCCAATAATTTATTTAGTTGTTGCTGTCTTAATTATTATTTTCTACGCTGCATTGTTACTGCCAATTTACGGCAATTTAGGAGGTGGAATATAGTGACTGAAGTGAAGAAATTAAGCAAGTGGAATCAGGCATTCACATTAATTGAAATGCTCATTGTGATGTTTGTCATTGGTGTTTTGATTTTACTTTTTGCCCCGAACTTAAGTAATCATAGTAATGACATAGCAAGTCGAGGCGATGAAGCAATCGTTGAAGTGGTCAAAACTCAAATGGAGTTATATAAACTAAATAACGATGGGGTAACGCCTAATGAGCAGCAGCTGGTACCAGATTATCTAACGCAAAAGCAGTGGGATAAATATCAAGAGGTGATTAACGCTGGTGGTTAATAAGGGGTTTACCCTAATTGAAAGTCTGATAGCGTTATTAGTGGTTACTGCTTTTGTCCTTTTACCTAGCTTGAGCCTTGCCGAGTGGCAGCGAAATGTCGAAGAAAAAATCTTTTTTCAACGTTTTGAACGTTTGATAACTGCCACCCAACAAGCTGCGATTACTCAAAATAGCTTAACTAAGATCACTGAAGATAAAGATCAAACAGAATTTTACTTTTGGATGAAAAATATGGATAAAGGGACTCTGGGGGTGCAAAAGGTATTGACGATTCCTAAAAGTGTTGTACCAAAGGCTGGAGTGTCGACAAAAGGGATGATGTTTAAGGAGGGAACAGGAAATAACACAGATATGCTAAAATTTTCATTTAGACTTGCGGGGCGTTCTACTGAAATCACTTATCAATTCCAACTTGGGAGCGGTAAATATGTTAAAAAAATCAGTCAATAAGGGCTACATTCTTTTTGAAGCGTTGGTCAGCTTACTTGTAGTAGGGCTGATTATTTTTAGCCTTCTGCCACAAATCATGTTTCTATTTCAAAAAAATCAGACAATTAGTGAATCAATAAAGCTCCATCAAATTCTTTATAGTGAAACGGCTAGGAATTGTCGGTTTGAGCAGGTCCCTGCTGACATAGAAAAAAGACAGGTGCTTTATCGTTGTGACAAGCAGAATAACCAAATCAGAGCTGAGGTGGAGGGATATGGGCAAACGATTGAGGTCTACCGGGAGTTTTGATTCTGCTGGCTTCACTTTATTGGAGTGTTTGATTGCTCTAGTGGTTGTCAGCGGCATTTGCTGGCTCTTTTCTTTGCTAGTAGGAGTCAGTCAAAAAGTTTATCAGCAGTTTCCTACTAATCATCAGCGGAAATTCTACACATTTTTATTCCAATTAGAAAATGAAGCAGTACCTTTGAAGAATGTTACGCTATCAGACAATCAGTTGTCATTTTCGGAACCTTTGTCAAGCAACTATGACAAAGACCCTAGCTTTACAATTTTGTATCGAAATGAGCGGATTGACAAAACAAAGAAAAACCAAGGCACACAACCACTGCTGACAGGTGTCAAAAAATTGACGATGACAACACTTGATGGGGAGATCGAATTTAAGGTGATATTTCAAGATGGGAAAGAAAGTCAGGGAAGCTATGTTCTCAAAAAATATCAAGAAATTCAATAACTGGGGTGGTGTTTTCTTAAGCACTATGCTATTGGCATTCCTTTTCTCCAGTTGTTTATTGTGGCTGACAGCCGATTATCAGACAACGGTTGAGGATTTCAAAAACATCCGGAGCTTTTATCTAGCGAGAACAATCAAAGAACTTTTTTTATATGAGTATTATGATGGGGCGGTTTTTTCTGAAAATCCAGTAGTGTATAATTGCGGGACTGTCCAGTTTAAAGAGAATCAGCAATTGGAATTAATCGTCCGAGTTGGAAAATATCGATATGATTTTAAAGAGGAATTAAAGGGTACAGATTTCTTGAGAAATTGATACAGATGAGAAATGGGGACATAGAACTCTCTGTTTCTTTTTTTGTGCTAAAATTCACAAAAAACCTTTTTAACAAAAGGATTGATTATTTCACAAATTTTGTCTAAAATTGTACAGGTAAACAAGGTGTTATAATCAAGAAATGAGGTCGTCATTTTGAAACTTGAAAAAATTGAAACGGCTTTTAATCAAATGGAGGCGGCAGTTAGCGCTTTGGCGGAAAATCTGGAGCTCAGTTTTCTTGAATCCTATAGTGAAACAGTTGAAAATTTTAACGATAATTTTCAAGTTCGGGTGATTGATAATCAGCCTTCACCGGAAGTCGTGGCTATTTTAGAGACAGCTTATACAAATCTTAAGAAACTGGATTTAAGTGCTGAGGAATGGCGGCAAGTTTTCCAACTAGTTTTATTAAAAGGCATGCAAAAAGAACCGCTTCAGGCGAATCATCAATTGACGCCAGACAGTATTGGTTTTTTATTTGTCTTTTTAGTGCAGCAGCTCTTGCCTCAAGAAAACCTGAGACTGTTGGATATCGCATCCGGTTTAGGTAATCTTTTATTAACTGTAGTGTCAAATCTTGAAACAGCAGGCAAAAAGGTTACAGCCTTTGGTGTTGATATTGATGAAACGCTCTTAAGTGTAGCCGCTGCCAATACAGATTTTTTAAAAAAATCTGTCGCTTATTTCCATCAAGATGCGCTGCAGGATTTATTAGTTGATCCCGTCGATGCCGTTTTTGGCGATTTACCAATCGGCTATTATCCTAATAATCAAAAGGCACAGGAATTTGCTGTTGGCGTCAAAGAAGGTCATACTTTTGCCCATCATCTTCTGTTGGAGCAAGGCATGAAATATGTCAGAGAAGCTGGCTTTGGCCTATTTTTGTTACCGACTAATTTTTTAGAAACAGAACAAGGACCGCAGCTGAAAAATTGGCTGGCACACGAGGTCTATCTGCAGGGCATGGTACAGCTGCCGGCAGACTTATTTACCAGTGCTAGTTCCCGTAAGAGTATTGTTATTCTGCAAAAACGGGGAGCAGAAGCTAAACAAGCAGAAGTTTTACTAGCGAATCTCGGTTCACTAAAAAATGCTGAAAGCATGACGGAATTTATTGAGAAATTCAAAGACTGGGAGTCTTTAAATTTATAAACAACTTAAGGAGAGTACAATGTCTAAAACAATCGCAATTAACGCTGGAAGTTCAAGTTTGAAATGGCAATTATACCAAATGCCAACTGAAGAAGTCGTCGCAAAAGGAATTGTTGAAAGAATTGGTTTAAACGATTCAATCTTTACCATCAAATACGGTGAAGGTGAAAAATACGAAGAAATCACTGATATCAACGATCATGAAGTCGCAGTCAAAATGTTATTGGACAAATTAATCGAATTAAACATTTTAGGGGCCTACGATGAAATTACCGGAGTTGGCCATCGCGTGGTTCACGGGGGCGAAATGTACAGCGATTCTGTTGTGATTGATGATGAAGTCATTAAAAACATTCAAGAATTATCTGAATTTGCACCATTGCACAACCCTGCTAACTTAATGGGAATTCAAGCCTTCAAGAAAATTTTGCCAGAAATTATTTCAGTGGCAGTGTTTGATACAGCTTTCCATGCAACTATGCCAAAACACAATTACCTATACAGTTTACCAATGGAATATTATAACGACTTTAAAGTCCGTAAATATGGTTTCCACGGAACTAGTCATCGCTATGTTTCAGAGCGGGCAGCAGCTATGTTAGGTAAACCAATCGAAGAATTAAAAATTATCACAGCTCACCTTGGTAATGGTGCTTCTATTACGGCTGTCGATGGCGGAAAATCTGTTGACACATCAATGGGCTTCACACCGTTAGCTGGTGTAACAATGGGAACTCGTTCTGGTGATTTAGATCCAGCGATTTTACCTTACTTGATGGGCAAATTAAATATCGACATCAACGAAATGGTCGATGTCTTAAATAAAAAATCAGGGTTACTTGGTTTGACAGGCTTGTCTAGTGATATGCGTGATCTAGAAGCAAACATCGATAAAGAAGAAGTGCAAGTAGCTTATGATGTTTTCACTGACCGTATCCGTAAATATATCGGTGGCTATGTGACAACAATGAACGGTGTGGATGCGATTGTCTTCACTGCTGGTATCGGTGAAAATGATGCCCATGTTCGTTCAGAAGTAATCAACGGTATGAGCTGGTTTGGTGCTGAAATCGACCCTGAACAAAATGCTAAACGCGGCGAAGAATTAGTTATTTCAACGCCTGAATCAAAAGTGAAAGTGCTCTTGATTCCAACAGACGAAGAATTAATGATTGCCCGTGATGTTGAACGTTTAAGAAAATAATCATCAGAAATTTTAAAGCTGAAGCTGGCTCGTAATGAGCGGTTTCAGCTTTTTTGTTTGTCTTTAATTAAAAATCAGTCAAAATTGTTGCCTCTGCTTAGAAATTATGATAAAAATTTAGAAAACATTTATCAGGAGGCTGGCTGTGGAAAGAGAAATTTTGCAACAATTACCAAAAGTTGAGCTGCATTGTCATTTAGATGGGTCCTTAAGTCAAAAGCTACTGCAAAAATTAGCCCAGCAAGAGGGCCTGCCGCAAGCCCTCGTAAAAGAAGCTGTGGTACCGGAAAATTGCGAGAGCTTAGCCGACTATCTTCGTTGCTTTGATGTTGTTTTGCCTCTTTTGCAGACGGCCGAAAATTTGACATTAGCAGCAATCGATGTCATTGAACAAGCTGCTAGTGAAAATATTTGCTATCTAGAAATTCGTTTTGCACCGGAATTGCATCGGGAAAAAGGATTATCGCTAGCCGAGGTTATTACAGCAGTCGCTGCTGGAGTAAAACAGGGGGAAGCGTTGTTTGATATCCACGTCAATTTATTAATTTGTGGCATGCGCCATCATGAAGCAGCGGTCAATCAAGCGGTGTTTCAAGCGGCGGCAGACAGTGCTAAAGAAAAAGTCGTCGGGGTGGATTTCGCTGGTGATGAGGCCAATTATCCGCCGGCGGAATTTGGTATTTTTTTAGCCTTTGCCAAGCAGCATAATTTGCAGATTACATTGCATGCCGGTGAATGTGGCTGTCCCCGCAACGTGGTGGAGAGTATTCAATTAGGTGCTAAAAGAATTGGTCATGGGGTGGCAATAAAAGATGACTTAGCGGCTCAGAATTTTTGCCGGGAACAGCAGGTTTTAATCGAACTGTGTCCTACCAGTAATTTGCAAACCAAAGCAGTTGCCAGTATTGCCGATTATCCATTTCGGCAATTTTTTGACAGTGGTCTGCTTTGCTCCATCAATACCGACAACCGAGGTGTCTCCCAGACTAATTTGACGCAGGAATATCAATTTTTAGTCGAGCATTTCGCTTTGACACAGGCTGAAATGCAGCAATTGAATCTGCAGGCCTTGACCCACAGCTTTGCCGATGAAGCTGTGAAAAAAGAATTGGCTGAAAAAATTACCCAAGGCTATCAGGTATAAATCTAATTGCAGCAATAACTCTTTTTCGAATAAAAAACCAAAATAAAGAAGGAACTAAAATCTGTGTAACGCCGATTTTAGCTCCTTCTTTATTTGTTAAAAATTATTTTTCTGTGTCTTCAGGTAGTTTGTTGGCCAAATCAGTACGGACAATTAAAACATCACAGGATGCAGTGCGGATAACATATTCTGATACAGAGCCGATGAATAGTCGTTCCACAGCGTTTAAGCCAGTAGCACCTAGCATAATTAAATCGACAGCATGGTCTTCTGGAATTTGCTTGGCAATAATTGGTTTTGGCGAACCGTATTCAATCACGGTTTCAACATCAGTGATACCATTTTTATTGGCTTCGTTTTTATAATCCTGTAAAGTTTGCTTGGCCATTTCAGTGGCTTGTTCTGCTAATAATCCGTCAAAAGATGAAACAGTTTGGAAGGAACGGGTATCAATGACATGGGCCAATAATAATTTGGCTTGGTTCCGTTTCGCTACGTTGACAGCCTTTTTGAAGGCTAGTTCAGCCTCTGCCGATCCGTCGATGGCCACCATAATTTTACTATATTGCTGTAACATGGAATCACTCCTCTTCATTTTTTTCTGCGGTTGAGTTCTTAAAAATTTGCCGATTAATGCTGAGTAGAAGACTAGAAAATCTGGACAGCTAGGCAAGTTTTAAAATCACTCTCCTGACACTTCTATTTTAGACCAAATCGGCTTTCCCGACAATTGAAAGGGCATTAAAATTTACGGCTTGTCTTTGATTTTTTTTGACAGGCTTAAACTAAAAACGCCAGAATAAAAAATTATCACAGCCAAGTAGAGAATTGCCCAAAATTTACTGTTTAAAAACCCAATAGCTAGACTGCCGACCGCTAAAAGAATAAAAATCAGACCGCTTTGTTTGAGAAAGGTTAGACTGGCATTTGAATCGCCAATCAGTGCTAGAAAGCTGCGGTTTTTTTTGATTAAAAAGAAAGCCATCAATAATAAAAATGCGGCAACTATGCCTAATAAAATCAGAATCATAAAAAAGCCTCGCTAAATTTTTTTGAGAAATAGAAAAAGCAACTTGCCGAAGCAAATTGCTTTATTCTTAGGTTAGATCCGTCGATGCCGTTGTTCATCCTGTAGTATTGATCCCGCAATCTAAGCAGGTGGGTTCCACGGTCTAGGTCTCGAACTACCAAAAGAGAAGGCATGTTACCAACTTCGACACAAGAAGGATCCCGAAATATCAATAAAAATGTTCGGTCAACACACAAAAAGGATAATTCGAACATCACAGATTTCCTATCTATGGATATATAGTAGCATAGGAAAAATAAAAGTGCAATCAAACTGTTTAGATTTTTTGAAGCGCTTTATCATTATTTTTTGCCATTCTTTTTCCAATTTTGAATACGCTGGTATTGTTGACCTAACGCTTGTTCATATTTGCCGGTGCTCTTTGGTTGGTAGTACCGTGACTGTCTGAATTGTTCTGGTAAATATTCTTGATCGACCCATGCATTTTCAAAATTGTGGGGATATTGGTAATCAATGCCCCGCCCTAAACTTTTAGCGCCTTTGTAATGACTGTCCCTTAAATGATCGGGGACATCGCCGGCACCATTTTCTCGAATGTCACCAATAGCAGCGTCTAAAGCCACATAGGCTGAGTTTGATTTTGGTGACAAACATAAATCAACTACGGTATCCGCTAGTGGAATGCGGGCTTCCGGTAGGCCCAGTCGTTCGGCAGCTAAGACAGCGTTGACGGTCCGAGCCGCAGCCGCAGGATTGGCGAGACCGATATCTTCGTAACCAATCACCATCAAGCGGCGACAGATAATCGGCAAATCGCCGGCTTCCACCAGCCGGCCTAGATAATGCAAAGCGGCATCGACATCGCTACCGCGAATGGATTTTTGAAAGGCGGAAATCACATCATAATGGGCATCGCCATCCTTACCGTGGGTTAACGCTTTTCTTTGCAGGCATTCTTCAATAATTTCTAAGGTCAAATGAATGATGCCATCCTCAGATTTCGGTGTCGAACGAGTCGCCAGTTCTAGGGCATTTAATGAACTGCGCAAATCGCCATTGGTGCCTCTTGAGAGATGGAGCAGGGCATTTTCATCCAGCTCAACCGGATACTCACCGAGCCCCCGCTCTTTGTCTGCTAAGGCTAAGCGGATGGCTTTTTGAATATCAGCTTCTTGTAATGGTTTGACTTCAAAAATCTGCGTCCGGCTACGAATTGCTGGATTAATTGTAATATAAGGATTTTCTGTGGTGGCGCCGATTAAAATAATGCGGCCACTCTCTAAATGGGGCAGTAAAAAATCCTGTTTGGTTTTATCTAAGCGATGGACTTCATCCAATAATAAAATGACGGTGCCGCTCATGCGGGCTTCTTCAGCGACAATCTGCAAATCTTTTTTAGTATCTGTTGCAGCATTTAAAATGCGAAAGGCATATTGTGTCGAGCCGGCAATCGCACTGGCGATACTAGTTTTTCCAGTGCCGGGGGGACCGTATAAAATCATCGAAGAAAGCATTTCGGCCTCCACCATGCGGCGAATAATTTTCCCGGGTCCAACTAAGTGCTGCTGGCCGACCACTTCATCTAAATTGCGGGGCCGCATGCGATAGGCAAGGGGCTGTTGCATAAGTATTCCTCCTGACGTGTTGCTAAAACAAGTATAGCACGCCCACGCTTTTTGTTCATGAATGCTCCATTGAAATTATCGTAAAAAGAATCAGCGGAATAAATGGCAACCCCGGCTGCTTTTGTGTATGATAGAAAGGGTGAGACAGATGAGGATAACAGCAGATTTTTTTCAAGGAAGTACAGAGGAAATTGCCCAAAAACTATTGGGGCAATATCTGGTACACGAAACGCCCCAAGGAATTTTAGCCGGCTATTTAGTCGATGTGGAAGCTTACTTAGGGCCAGACGACCAAGCGGCCCACAGCTTTGGTATGCGGCAAACGCCAAGAGTCCAGGCGATGTATCAAGCCGCCGGTAGTTTCTATTTATATACAATGCACACCCATTTAATTTTAAATATCATTACTCAAGCGGAGGGAATTCCTCAAGGAGTGATGATTCGGGGGTTGCAGCCAGTGGTCGGACTACCGCTGATGATTGAAAAGCGCCATGGAGTCAATGGTCCGGATTTAACTAATGGTCCGGGAAAATTAGTGCAGGCGCTAGGCATTCAAAAGGAATTATACGGTAAAAATTTATTTACTAGTTCCCTGTACTTAGACGCTGAGAAGCAAAAAATTCCTAAAGAGATTATTTCTCTACCCCGTATTGGGATTCCCAATAAAGGGATTTGGACCGAGGCGCCTTTACGTTATATCGTCAAAGGCAATCCTTATATTACGAAACAAAAGAAAAGTGAAGTCGCTGAAGATTTTGGCTGGAGGAAAGAAACATGAAAAAAGATTTTTTACATTATTTAGATGAACGATTAGAAACTATTAGCGATTATGAAGTCGCTTTAGATTGGGATACTAAAAATCATACGATTGAGATTTTGTTCCGCTTGTATGCTGAAAACACTGAGGGTCAGGCAATTGATGATGCCGACGGGGTCGTCTCAGAAGAAGAGGTCATTGAATTTGAAGATGGCATTTTATTATTTAACCCTGAGAAAAGCCGCTACCAAGCAGAGGATTATCTGAAAGCTTTCCCCTACGAAGGCAAAAAAGGCTTGAGTATTGCCTTTTTAAATGGCCTAGTGGATTATCTGCAAATTATTTTAGATGAGGGGCAAGGCGAGCTGCTCGACTTTTTAGCTGGTGAAGCAGAGGTCTTTGAGCTGCATTGGAACGAACAGGCTTTTTCTGCGGAAGTTGAAAAATATGCCAAAGAATTGGCGACCTTCCTGCCGTATCCAAGTTACTAAAAACTGCGAGGAGCAAAATTATGAAGTGGAATGAAGTCAAAGTTGAAACTGCTAGTGAAGCGGTGGAGGCAATTTCTAATATTATGATGGAGGCCGGTGCCAGCGGAGTAGCGATTGAGGATGCTCTCGATGCCGATTTTTATCAAGGAGATCCCTACGGCGAAATTGTTGAACGGGAAAATTTCACGGATTTGACGGAGGGGGCGTTGGTAATGGCCTATTTTCCTGAGACAACTTTTTTACCGGAAATTCTGCCGTTTATTAAAGATAGCATCGAAAAATTACCGGAATTTGGTTTGGCAATCGGAAAAAATGTACTTTCCGTCAATGAGGTGGCCGAAAGCGATTGGGCGACTGCTTGGAAAAAGTATTATCATCCAGTCCGCATTAGCCGCTATTTGACGATTGTTCCCAGCTGGGAGCAATATCAAGCCAGTCATCCAGAGGAAAAAATTATTACCTTAGATCCTGGCATGGCCTTTGGCACAGGGACGCATCCGACAACTCGTCTGACTCTAGAAGCGTTAGAAACGGTTTTAAGAGGCGGCGAAACGGTGTTAGATGTTGGCACTGGCTCAGGGGTTTTAAGTATTGCCAGTAAATATTTAGGGGCAAAAAATGTTTACGCTTATGATTTGGATGAGGTGGCGGTTCGAGCGGCTCAAGAAAACATGGACATGAATCCAATCGCTGTCGATGTCAAAGTCTCCGCCAATGATTTATTAAAGGATGTCGAAATTTCAGCAGATGTGATTGTGGCTAATATTTTGGCGGACATTATCGTCTTGATGCTGCCGGATGCTTTCCGTTTATTGAAGCCTAGCGGCACCCTGATTATTTCTGGCATCATTGAAGATAAAAAAGCGTTGATTTTTACGGCTTTAGCAGAGGTGGGCTTTGTCGTCGATCAAGTCTTCCAGCAAAAAGATTGGTACGCTATGATTATTAAAAAGACTGAGGATTAGAGTATGCAGCGTTATTTTGTAGAAGCAACCTATCAGCCAACCGTAAGTTTAACCGGTGAGGCCTATCATCATATTGTCCACGTGATGCGGATGAAGTCACCAGAGAAAATTTTTGTGGTCTTCAGTGACGGTATCAGTGTGGTAGCCGAAATTGTCGAGATAACTGAAAATCAAGTGCTGGCAAAAGAATTGTATAAAGAAGAGCAGGCTAAAGAACTGCCAATTGACATTACGATTGCCAGTGGCTACCCAAAAGGCGATAAGCTGGAATGGATTGTTCAAAAGGGCACGGAGTTGGGGGCAGCGCAGTTTATCGGCTTTCCAGCGAAAACTTCGGTGGTCAAATGGGACGAAAAAAAAATCGTAAAAAAGCAGCAGCGGCTGACTAAAATTGCCCAAGAAGCAGCAGAACAAGCACAGCGGCAAATCGTCCCTGAAATTCAGTTGTTTTCAAAAACAGAGGACATTTTTAAGCGTTTAGCTGATTATGATTTGATTCTGGTCGCCTATGAAGAAAGCGCCAAAATGGGGGAGCAAAGTCATTTAGTTCAGGCTTTTCAACAGGCTGTGGCTGGCCAAAAGGTACTGGCCATCTTTGGACCAGAAGGCGGCTTGGCACCCGCGGAAATTGAAAAATTTACCGCAGCGGGCGGAATTCTTTGCGGCTTAGGCCCGCGGATATTACGGACGGAAACAGCGCCGCTTTATCTACTGAGCGCTGCTAGCTTTTATTTTGAATTGAAAGGGGAGTAAAGATGGATTTAGCTGATTTTATCACGGTGCGTTTATTGGATGCTGTCCAAACTGACCAGCAGCTGGTGGAAAGAATGCTGTATTTAGAGCGAACCCCTTTGAAAAAAATTTTGGTGTTGCCCTGGCAGGTCAACCGGGCGGCGCAGCTTTTAACCGGCTCGGGGATTGCTGTTGGAGCGGTCGTTGATTATCCGTTAGCGCAAGGAACAGATGCCAAAGTCTCCTTTGAAATTGCGGATAGCTTTCAAAAAGGGGCTGACTTTGTCGAAGTCAGCTTAAATCCAACTGGACTATTAAACCCTTTTAATCGGGTTTCTGAGTACCTGAAGGAACTGACAGACTTGGCGGCTGGCTGGGGAGATATTTTGTTTCAAATTGACAGCCAGCAATATCAAGTCGAGGAAAAAATTACGCTGATGGAATTTATCAGAGAACACCATCAGTATCATTTTTCATTGGGGAAAGGCTTAGAGACTGAAGAGGCCAATCTGGATGCCAATATTTGGAATTTAAGTGCCAATGCTGCCCTGCATCTGCAGGTGAATTTGGAAAATCCGACTACCGGGCAAATTAAAATGATGCTCCATAATGGCGTCAATCATATCGGTGTGAATCATTTTGCTAAAATTGATTTACAAGAAGCGATTACCTTTGAAGAAGAGTTAGATTAAGAAGTTATCATGAATCTTCTGCTTTAGCCGGGGATTCTTGAAAAAAAGCCAGAAAGTTTGTATAATGTTTGCTAGTGAAGTGAGGCTGTGACATAGGTCATTTACCAAAATTCCGAACTTTAATTATTTTGCAGCGGTGGTTTTAAGAGCTGTTGCGATAAAAGTTTTTTTCTCTTGTAGTTTAAGAGAAAATTGTTCGGAAATATTGGTTCAGTAGATGCTTATGTCACAGCCCCACTTTTAATTTTATCAAGGGGGAATCACGATGCCAAAAGAAGAAATTATGACGGGGCCTGGCGTTGTTAAATTAGTAGCCAGCTATATGTCTGATGAGCATGTGGCCTTTATTCAAAAGGCGTGTGATTATGCGACAAAGGCCCACGAAGGTCAGATTCGCAAATCAGGTGAGCCCTATATTATTCATCCGATTCAAGTCGCCGGCTTATTGGCGGAATTACATATGGATCCTCATACCGTAGCCACGGGTTTTTTGCATGACGTGGTGGAGGACACCGAGGTTACTCTAGAGGATTTGACCGAAGAATTCGGCGCCGATGTGGCTATGCTAGTCGATGGCGTGACTAAACTCGGTAAAATAAAATATAAGTCCCACGAAGAGCAGCTGGCGGAAAATCACCGAAAAATGCTGATGGCAATGGCCCAAGATTTACGGGTTATTATGGTAAAACTAGCTGACCGTCTGCATAATATGCGGACTTTGAAACATTTGCGGGAAGACAAACAGCGGCGCATTGCCCAAGAAACTTTAGAAATTTACGCGCCTTTAGCTCATCGCTTGGGGATTAGTACCATCAAATGGGAATTAGAGGACACCGCTTTACGTTATTTAAATCCTAAACAGTACTATCGAATTGTTAACTTGATGCAATCCAAACGGGAAGAGCGGGAAGCCTATGTTGCTGATACCGTGGAAGAAATCCGCAAAGCGACAGAGGAATTGGAAATTTACGGCCAGATTTACGGCCGTCCTAAACATATTTATTCGATTTACCGCAAGATGAAGGACCAGAAGAAACAATTTGATGAAATCTATGATTTATTAGCTATTCGTGTAATTGTCGATTCAATTAAGAGTTGTTACGCCGTCTTAGGAGCGATTCATACTCAATGGACGCCGATGCCCGGCCGCTTTAAAGATTATATTGCGATGCCAAAAGCCAATATGTATCAATCCCTGCACACGACGGTTATCGGTCCTAAAGGTAATCCGATTGAAATTCAAATTCGCACGCAGGAAATGCACGAAATTGCCGAATTCGGGGTCGCCGCTCACTGGGCCTATAAAGAAGGCAAGACCGATCAAGTTGAGCCGGATAATATGTCTAAGCAATTGAGCTGGTTCCACGAATTAATAGAGCTGCAGGATGAAAGCTATGACGCCTCTGACTTTATGGAGGGGGTTAAAGGGGACATTTTCAGCGATAAGGTGTACGTTTTTACACCAAAAGGCGATGTTACCGAGCTGCCGAAAGGCTCGGGACCGTTGGATTTTGCCTACAGCATTCATACGGATGTCGGCAATAAAACAACTGGCGCCAAGGTTAATGGTAAAATGGTGCAGCTGGATTATAAATTAAAAAATGGTGATATCATTGAAATTTTGACCTCGCCGAATTCCTTTGGCCCAAGCCGTGACTGGATGAAAATGGTGGCCACCAGCAAGGCCAAAAATAAAATTAAACGCTTCTTTAAAACCCAAGACAGGGAAGAAAACATCACCAAAGGCCACGATGCAGTCTATCGTTGTCTGAATGATTTAGGCTTTCAGCCAAAAGATTTTCTCTCGAAAGCAAAAATGTCAGAAGCCTTGGAACGCTTTAATTTCCAAAGTGAAGATGATTTATATGCCGCAGTCGGCTATGGTGAAGTCAGTGCCATGACCTTGACCAATCGCCTGACAGAAAAAGAGCGGCGGGAAAAGGAAAAAGAAAAACAGCGGCAAGAGGTTGAAGAGTTAATCAATCAGCCAACTAAAAAAGAACCAGAAAAAATGAAGGTTCGTCACGAAGGTGGCATTGTTATTCAAGGGGTAGAAAATCTCTTGATTCGCATCAGTCGCTGCTGTAATCCAGTTCCCGGCGATGAAATTGTCGGCTATATCACCAAAGGTCGCGGTATTTCTATTCACCGGGCAGACTGTTCCAATGTGAAAAGCAAAGATGATTTTGTCGAACGACTAATTGAAGTCGAGTGGGAGGATACAAGTAATTTAACTAAAGACTACGATGCTGATTTGGAAATTTACGGCTACAACCGGGATGGTCTGTTAAACGATGTCTTACAAACCGTCAGCTCAATGACGAAAAAATTAGTTAGCGTCGAAGCGAAGCCGACTAAAGACAAGATGGCGATTATCCATTTAACAATTGCCATTCAAAATCTGAGTCATTTAAAATCAATTGTCGATAAAATCAAAACCGTTCCAGATGTGTACAGCGTGCGCCGGACGAATGGTTAATGTAGTAAAATAACGCAACAAGCTGTGGCATAAGAATTTAACAGTCGAAATTTGCAAACTTTATGATAGCTATTAAAGGCCGCTTGAGTCTTAATGCTAAATGTGGTTGAGCTCCTATCTTTGATTAGGGACTCAAACACAAATGTCTGATAGTAGCCAGCCTTTAAAGCTGTGGGTTCGCATATTTCACGTCTGTTTTAACTTATGTCGCAGCTTTTTTATTAGGAAAAAATAAAAAAGCAGGTGAAAAGATGAAGGCAGTAATTCAAAGAGTCAGTCAGGCCAAAGTGGAAATCCAGCAGCAGACAGTTGGGGAAATTCAGCAAGGGTTGCTAGTTTTATTGGGAATTCATGAAGAGGATACGCAGGAGGATGTGGGCTATCTTTTAAGAAAAATAAGCCAATTGCGAATTTTTTCTGATGAGCAGGGCAAGTTAAATCTCAGCATTCAAGATATTGGCGGAGCTGTCTTGAATATTTCGCAATTTACGTTGTATGGAGATACCAAAAAAGGCAACCGGCCTAGCTTTGTTAAAGCGGCCCGACCAGAGCTGGCGATTCCGCTATACGAAGCGTTCAATCAGGGACTGCGGGAGCTTGGCATTCCAGTGGCAACCGGTGAATTTGGGGCTGATATGCAGGTCAGCCTGACCAATGATGGGCCTGTTACAATCATTATTGACACGAGGGAAAAATAATTTTTTCGGTGTTTGCTTAGAATTGTTTTCAAGATTTTGCGGAAAACGGCCTGCATAAATTTATTTATTTTTGAAAATTTTGCAGAAGTCCTGTTAAATAAAAGCAATTCTTTTTTTATTTGCTTGTGGGAGCTGTTTTTTTATTTTATGCACTTTACTAGTTACTTTCCTTCATGAAAATAATGGTTTTCTCTGTGAAGTAGAAGTTTTTTTGAAGTCTGTTATTAATTATCTGTGACTGCTAGTTGATTTATTAAAAATAAGGAAAAGAATCACTTTATTTTTCGCCAAAAATTTCAAATCAGAATAGGCCTTCTTGACGAAAAAAATCGGTCTCATCTGTTATACTAATAGAGAAAGAAAAATTAAGGAGGACGTAACATGGAAAATGTCTTGCCGACAGCAATGCATCGCCGGATTAATTTACTGAATTCATTGCATTTAACAACCAACTGGATTTCATTGGACGAATTGGCAGAGAAATTGGATGCCTCTAAAAAAACCATTTTGACGGATGTCCAGTATATTGAAGATCGCTGGCCTGAGATTATCTCATTTGAATATCAAAATAATAACAGTATTCGCCTTTTGGAGACCCAAAATCATTCCATTCACGATATCTATACCGAAATCTTACGGGAGTCTAACGCTTTTGCATTATTGGAAGCGATTTTCTTCAATCCTTACGAAAATGGAGAATATTGGGAAAATAAATTTTATCTCAGTAACTCCAGTCTCTATCGTCTCGCCATTAAGCTGGAGGGCTCGTTGAACAAGCGGGAGATGCAGCTTAATCGGACGCCGTTTCGGATTGAAGGAAACGATGAGCGAAAAATCCGCACCTTTTTCCGCGGGTATTTTTTGGAGGCCTATGGGATTCACGGCTGGCCATTTCCTATAGACCGGCAGCTGGTTTTTGATTTAGTCAATCGCTTGAATCAAGATTTCAATTTAGGCTTTAATGATTTACAGCTGGTGGACTTTGCCTTTGGAATTGCGGTCACCATCATTCGTGAGCGCCAAGGCAATCTGGTCAACCAAGATGCCCGAGTTATGAATAATCGTGAAGAAGTGCAGACTAAATTGCAGCAATACCGTTTGGATATTGAACGCATTGTTGAGCCATTGAAGGTGCATTTGCCGGATAATTGGTACGATGATTTTTCATCGACTATTTACTGGTGGGAATTTGCTTGGGATAATCCTCAAGAAGAAGTCCGGATTACGGAACAAGGGGAAACCTTTATTAAAACGGTGGTGGATGCTCTGGGGGTTAGCCTCGATCAAGAGAGCCATCAAAAAATTCTGCGACTATTTCTGCGGACCTATGGCAAATATAAAATTTATCCCTACAAGCGTTACATTATTTATAACCGCCGCTGGTTCAGCAGCTACATTGTCCAGCAGCACTTGGTCGTCTTCAGTAAAATTGTCGCAAAAGCCCTGCAGGAGTTAGAAGCTAAAACGAAAGTTCCTTGGTATTCGGTGTATTACGATGATATGCTGTGTGGGATGATGGTTTATTGGCAGGATTTAGCTAATAAAATGGATCAGCTACGGCACCAAGTTCAAGTCGGCGTCTTTAGTGACTTGGGTGTGGACCATGTTAATGCAGTGGGGTCAATGTTAGCCCGCTCTTACGGAGATAAAATCAATTTAAATCTACAGGATGTTTCCCATTATGGCTTGGCGGAGACTAAGCTTGCCAATTATGAAATTTATGTGGCAAATTATACGATGCCAGATGTGCCGGCGGAAAAATTATTTGTGATTGAAGATATTCCTTCCTTCAAAAATCTCAATGACCTGCGGCAATTAATTGAAAAGAGCCGCTTAGTCTTGCCGAAGGATATTCCTTATTTACAGGAAAAAAATCAATAAAAAAAACCTAGCTGAAAGTTTTCGGTCATTGAATTCTAAAAATTCTTTGACTATAAAACAGCAGCTAGGTTTTTTTATTAATCGTCTACATCGACTTCTAAAACATCGCCGGTTTGGGCATCAATTGAAACGGATGTTTCCCGATTGTTGATTTCCACGGTTACTTCCCAATAAGTGGTGCTCAATTCTTTTTCTAAATTCCATTCGGTGATGGTGCCGCTGCCGGCTTCCGCTAAGGCGGTGTCACTGATGGCAGAAATTGGCAATAAGTTGTCCAAGTTCAGGGCTTCTTCACGGGCAACGCCGTTTTGTTCATCACGATCAAGGGTTTCGGTTCTATCTTCCGCTACGGTGCCATCTGTGGCTGAAATTTTAACATCGTATTCGTTGGTGTCATCAACACCTTCAACAGTGTAGTAATAACTGCCTAAAGTTGTATCCAATTCAATATTGGTAATATCAGTATCTGGATGTAGCTCTTGATACGCTTGAATCGCTTCTTCAAGGCTAATCGTTACGCCCTCAAGATTAGTAGTGCCACTGGCAGTAGTTCCGCTAGCACTGCTGGAATTGCTAGTGGTAGCTGACTGTGAAGAGGTGTTAGTATTGCTGTTAGTTCCTGTGCTATCTAAATTTGTTTGATTGGCTGAGCAGCCAGCCAAAGTCAAAAGGCCTGCCGCCGTTAAAAATAAAGTGATTTTTTTCATGTGAAATTCCTCCAAGATTTATTCTAGTTGATATATATAGTATAGCCGGCGCTGACGAGAAAAAAACTTAAGCGACGTGAAACGAAAATGAAAAGTTCTTCATGATACTTCTATTTTAGATGATTTTTTGCCAGAAAACGAGTTTTATGCTGGAAATAAAAAGAACAGCCAGTTCAAACTAGCTGTTCCCAAATGTTTTAATCATAATCCACTTCTAATACTTGACCAGATTGAGCGTCCACTAAGACTTCGGCGTGACGGCCGGAGGTTTTTACGTGAACCTCCCAATAAGTCGTGTTTAATTCCCGCTCAAGCTGCCATTCATAAGCGGAGCCGCTGTTGATTTCGCCTTCAGCGATGCTGCTGATCTCTTCAAGATTTTTTAAATTGTCCAGATTCAAAGCACTTTGACGGCGTTCAATGCCGCCTCGTTCATCGGCATCTAGATTCTTTTGTTTTTGATTGGATAAGCTGCCGTCTGTTGCTGAAATCCAGATGTCGTACTCCACATCGTCATCCATGCCTTCAACTTCATAATAATATACGCCATGATGCGTTTTAAGCTTCAACTCAGTGATATCTGTACTGGCATATTGGTCTTGAAAAATGCCGATTGCATCACTGACTGAAAGTGTGATTGTGGCGGTGCTGACATCGGCAGAGCTGCCGCTGCGAACTGATGGACTAGTCGTTGTATCGACACTAGGTGTGGTTTGTTCGGCGACTTCAGCTGAACTGCTAGCCTCAGGTGCTGCTGGACTAGCTGGTGCTGTCTGCTGAGCATTATTGGTATTGTTTGCCGGCCCAGGCTGATTTAATTGAGCCTGATTTGGGGAACAAGCCCCTAAAAATAAAAGTGCTAACCCGCTAACCCCTGTAAACATTATTTTTTTCATTTTAAAACTCCCCCTTAAATTCTCGTGCTCTTTTCTATAAACCTAGTATAACGAAAAAGAGTTTTTTCCAAACCAAAAGACTATGAAGACAAAATGAAGAATTCTTCATTTTGATTTAAGTAAATCCAGCAAATAAGCTGTCAAATCTTGAACAGGATTTGACAGCTTATTAAGAGTGGCTTAGTTTAAATTTTCGGCAGGGTCACTTGGAAGGTGACGCCGTTATCTTGATAATCTAAAACGGCAATTTCTCCTTGATAAAGCTCAACTAATTGTTTGACGATGGAGAGGCCAATGCCGCTGCCGGCGATTTCACTGGAACGGGATTCATCCACCCGATAGAAGCGTTCAAAAATTTTCTTCTTATTGCTATCAGAAATCGTTACACCGGTATTGCTGACGCTAAATTGAACAGTCGGGCCAATCGGTTCCAAATGAATTATGATTTTTTGATTTGCGGGAGTGTACTTGACGGCATTCTCAATCAAATTGCGGAAAATTTGATAAAACTGCTGCTTGTCCCCGTCTAAAATCACATGGGGAGCCAAGGAAAAAGTCACGTCCTGAGAGATTTCAGTGGCCAACTCCTCCAAAATTTGTTCGATTAAATCGGTTAAATCAACTGCCGTATAATGGTTGACATTTTTTTCTCTGCCTAACAACAGCAACTGTTGAGTCAGAATTTCCATTCGTTTGGATTCCTTGTCGATAAAATTCAAGGATTTAGGAATAATTTCCGGGTGCTCATTGCCGCGACGGCGAATCAAGCCGACATGACCGCGGATAGCTGCTAGAGGCGTTTTTAATTCATGGGAAGCATCGGTAATAAATTGCTGCTCCCGTAACATTGCCTCCTGCTGACGGGTGAGTAAATGATTAAAGGACTTCGCTAAATTCTGCACCTCTTTGGGACTAGTTGGCTCGCTTAAGGGTGTCTGCTCCGTGATTTCCGGCGCAATTTCATTAATTTCTTGATTCATTTTTAATAAAGGAGTGCTGATTTTTTTTGAAAAACGCAGGATAAAGAAAATCCCAAAAATCAAAATCAAACCAGAGAGAATAAAAATCCACTGGGCTAAGGTCACCAAAATTTCAAAATTATCCTCCATGTCGGTGAGAATAGCGACGCTCGTCCCGTCAACGGTGAATTGGTTGAAATAATAAGGCGTGCTGTCCTCCCATAAAATATCCTGTAAAAAGAAGAGCTGGCCTAGTTCTCCAAATTGAGAAAATAGCGAGTAGGCATCGCTGGAATAAACTGAATTGCCATCACTGAGGGCCACGCGGATAAAATAGCGGGGATCATCAGCCGCAATATACAGCCGCAGAGTTTCTCGCCACTCGTCATTGGTCTGAGTGTCGACTTGCGACAAGGCATCTTCAATAGCGGCGGTTTCCTGTTCCGTTGATTCATATAACCGATAACCAGTGGCTAAAAGAAAACTCGCCCCCAATAAAAAAATAACAGAGAGGGTGATGGCGGTAAAACGGGTGACCAATTTAAATTGCAGGGTATTTTGATTTTTCTGATACCACCGCTTCAGGCTACTCATTTTCCTGCCTCAAGACATAGCCGACGCCTCTGACCGTTTGAATTAAGCGGGGGCGACCATCTTCATCCAGCTTGTTTCGCAAGGCCCTTACATAAACATCTACTGTGTTGGTTTGCCCAAAATAATCGTAGCCCCAGACTGTATTCAATAAATCATCACGACTGATGACCTCTTCTGGCCGTTTGATTAATTCATAAAGCAAGTCAAATTCTTTTTTAGTTAGAAAAATTTCCGTCTGCTCCCTGAGCACCTGCCGTTTGGCGACATCTAAAAATAAATCAGCATACTGATAGGTCAGTCCGGTTTCCTTCAATTGGGTGATGCGCTCTTCTCTTCGTAAAATCACCCGAATGCGGGCCAATAATTCTTCAATTTCAAAGGGCTTGGTGATGTAATCATCGGCTCCGGCGTCCAAGCCGGAGACCTTATCAGAAATCTGATCACGGGCGGTCATCATGATAATCGGCACAAAACTATGGCGTCGAATCCGCCGGCCAACTGTTAATCCATCAACCTTTGGTAGCATCCAATCCAGTAAAATTAAATCAATTTCCTGCTCATGGGCGGCAAATAAATCCAAGGCTTCTGCTCCGTCCTTGGCATAAATCACTTGATAATCTTCAAATTGCAGTTCTTCTTGAATAAAGCTGGCCAAACTTTCTTCATCTTCGACCAATAAAATGACTGGCTTTTCCATCGGCTTCCTCCTCACAGGTTTTTCTTACCCTAAGATTACCGACAGTTGCCAAAAGAAGCAATCATTTTAAGATGAAAAATTCTTCATAAAGGTATTGGATAAGTTTTTTTGAAAGTTTCAATAGAGAGTGGTCTTCAGTGTGACAGTTTTCTTTAGTTAAAAATTTTTAAAGTGAGTCGACTCGCCGTTTTATCATAAAAAATCTGTTTCAAGTTACCAAAGACGTTTAATTTGCTATCAAATTGGCTTGGGGGTATCGTTACCAATAGCGAATGGAGGAGATTTACAGATGGTTAAATACGCAAGTGGTTTAAAAGCCCGGGAAGAAATTATCGGTCAAGCGGCTAGTGAGATGGTAACGCAAAGCCTTAAGGATATTTCCCCAGTTATGGATGATTACATCAAGCTGACCTTTGGCCAAATGAAAGCAGATGAGACCTTAGATTTGAAACAGCGGGAACTGATTGTGTTGACAACGCTGTTAACTCAAGGAGATACAGCACCCCAGTTGAAAATTCACATGCAAGGGGCCTTGAATGTCGGCTTATCAAAGGCCGAAATCATTGAAACTTTTGTCCAATGTCTGCCTTATGTCGGTTTCCCCAAGGTGATGAATGCTCTAACTGTCGCAAAGGATTTTTTTGCTGAAAAAGAGGACTAAATACAGTTGCTAATCAAATTGCGAGAGAGTTAGCCTGGTTTTTGTTTTACTAGCTAATGCTTCAAAATAAGCTGTGCAAAGCTTCGTAGCTTTTGACGTAGGGCACTTGCAAAGGGCGATGTTTTTTCAAAAAATTTAGCGTGCACCAATTATTGTTAAAACAAACACCCCGCCAGCATTTTGAAGCTGGCGGGGTGTTTGAGCTTAATCTAAAGTTAATTTTGAAGGCTGTCGCTTCTGTGCTGATGAAGCGCAGAAGAAATTCTTTTCAAAATGGGCCGAGCAAAAAGGGCCAGAGCCAAACCAATGGCAATCTGATTGGTGAAAATTGTAATAAGCAAGATTAAAAGCGAGCTTAAAAAATTGGTAGTAATAGTAATTCGATCATTCGTGGATGCAATCATCAGGTCACCTCGCACTTCCTTCGTTTTTTTAATTATAACATACGTCATTATTAAGTGAACTGGAAAATTAACTCTGTTTACCGCTGCCCAGTCACGATTTTTTTGGTATGCTTAATGCAGGTAGGTGAAGTACGATGACACAAATAAAAGAAGCAAGTTTGCGGGCTGTTAGAGCCTCGGATATCAAATTAATTAGAAAATGGTGGGCAGACAGTCGTGTGATGACAGCAGTTGGTTTTCCCAATGGTTTGCAGGCCAGTGAGGCAGAAGTGTGGACTTCAATTGCTAAACATCAAGCCGTTGATTTTTCTGATTTTTTAATTATTTTAGACGAAGCTCAGCGACCGATTGGCGAATTTCACTATCGCCAAGTCAGCGATAACTCCGCCACCTTCGGAATAAAAATCGGCGATTATGCAAGTCAGGGAAAAGGCTACGGTAAAGCTGCACTTTTAAAAGGGCTGGCCTTGATTCAAACTAATCCAGCCTTGAAATTGCTGGAAATTCAAGTAGCAGCTGATAATCTCAAAGCAATCGGTTTGTACGAAAAGCTGGGCTTTGTTATCACCGAAAAAAAAACCGACAACTGGACTGATCAGCTAGGAAATTTGCGTTCCACCGCCGTTATGCAGTTAAAAATCTAGCCCGACTACGATAGCTAAAAAATTAAAACCCATTCAAAAATTCCGAAAATAAAAAAGCCAAACTAATCTTTTAAAATGTATTCATCTCATGTATATGAGACGATAGAATCTGATTAGTTTGGCTCATTTTTGCGTTAAAGCCTTTTAAAACTTAAAGGCTTGGTCAATCAAAGCATAATCATCATTGGATAAACGGACATCCATTGCTTTGGCGTTATCTAAAACTTGTTCAGGTTGTTTAGCCCCTGGAATGACGACGGTCACATTTGGATTTTTCATATACCAAGCTAAAAGCAATTGAGCAATCGTCGCATCGTTAGCTTTTGCCAGAGATTTTAAGCTATCTACTGTTCGAACAATCTCTTTGTAACGTTCCCCTTGGAAATTAGGATTTTTCAAGCGACGGTCATCAGCGGCAAATTTAGTATCTAAGGCGTATTTGCCAGTTAACAAACCAGAGGACAATGGGAAATAAGGGACAAAGCTGATGCCTTGTTGCTTCAAATATGGGAATAAATCTTTTTCCGCCTCCCGATGTAAGAGGGAATAATTTTCTTCGACAACATCAATATGACCATGTTGATTGGCATCTTTTAATTGGTCGAGGGAAAAATTAGAGACGCCGACAGCACGAATTTTGCCGGCCAATTTTAATTCATGTAAAGCGCCGACTGCTTCGGCTTTTGGTGTTGTTTCATCAGGAAAATGAATATAAAAAATATCTAGGTAATCAGTTTGCAGCCGCTTTAAAGATTCTTCAACAGCATTGGTTAAAAATTCCGGTGTGTTGTTAAAGGAGCCGTCTTTATCATGGGCAGCCTTGGTAGCAACCACCACTCTTGCCCGGTCGTAATCCTTTAAGACTTCACCGATTAATTCCTCTGAACGGCCTAGTCCGTAAGCGTAAGCAGTATCTAATAAATTGATGCCGCTGTCTAGAGCAGCCCGAACAATTTTTTTACCGGTTTCGTCATCTAAATTGGGAAATAAATTGTGGCCGCCGACAGCGTTAGTGCCTAATCCTAGTTCATAAGCATAGACTTGTGAATGACCAAAGCGTTTTTCTTCCATAGGGAAATCCCTCCTTAATAGTTGCTTTCAGTGTAGCCTAAGTTTGTCAAAAGGGGTAATAAAAAGAACTGCTGTTGGGTCGAAAAGAAAATAAGTCATGAAAAAATTTGAAAATTATCATGGTTTCAGCTTGACTTTCGCTAGTTTCTCTAGTATTTTATGTGTAATATCTTAAAATTCCATGAGGGAACGAGTATTTTGTTTTCAATTTTCCAGAGAGAACTGCCGTGGCTGCAAGCAGTTTACTTGAGACAGAAGAAAGACATTTCTTAGAAGAACAGAGGAAAAGCTGTTCCGTGTGCGAGCGTTAATCGGTTGAGGAAAGAGCAATCTTTCAAATTTAGGTGGTACCGCGTATGACAATCATTCGTCCTTGTTCAGTTAATGAACAGGGACTTTTTTTATTGCCGCAGACTGCCGCAAGGAATTTTAAATCCATTTAACAAGGAGCGAATCACATGAATTACCAACGCCCTAAAGGCACCGCCGACATTTTGCCGGGAGAATCAGAAAAGTGGCAGTTTGTCGAAGAAACCGCCCGTTTAATTTTTAGAGATTATCAATTTCAAGAAATCCGCACGCCGATTTTTGAGCATTTTGAAACAATTTCCCGCAGCGTTGGGGATACCACGGATATCGTCTCAAAGGAAATGTATGACTTCTATGACAAAGGCGATCGCCATGTCACCCTCCGTCCGGAAAATACGGCGCCGATTGTCCGGGCCTTCGTTGAAAATAAATTATTTGGACCAGAATACGCAAAGCCCTATAAAGTTTTTTATACGGGGCCGATGTTTCGCTATGAGCGTCCACAAAAAGGCCGCCTGCGGCAATTTCATCAAATCGGCGTTGAAGCGTTTGGCTCTAGCAATCCGGCGACAGATGTTGAAACGATGGCGATGGCCTTGGATTTCTTCAAACAATTGGGTATTCAGCAAATTCGGCTGGTCATCAATTCCCTTGGGGACAAAGAAACCCGCAAAAATTATCGCCAAGCGCTGATTGACTATTTAGAACCACATTTAGAAGAGCTAAGCGCAGACTCGAAACGGCGCCTACACGAAAATCCGCTGCGGGTCTTGGATAGTAAAGACCCGAAGGACAAGCAGTTTGTTGCTGAAGCTCCTTCGATTTTAGAATTTTTAACACCAGCTTCACAAAAACATTTTGACGATGTCTTAAAGATGCTGGACGCATTAGAAATTCCATATGAGATTGACAGCAATATGGTGCGGGGCTTGGATTATTACACGGATACGATTTTTGAAATCATGAGTGACGCCAAAGGCATGGGGGCCCAATCGACAATTTGTGCCGGCGGCCGTTATGATGGCTTGGTGGAAGAATTGGGCGGTCCAGAAACTCCCGGCTTTGGTTTTGCGATGGGAATTGAGCGGGTCTTGATGACCTTAGCGATGGAGGAAATTGTGATTCCGGCAATCAATGAATTAGATGCTTACGTTGTGGCGATTGATGATGGCACTAATCTTGAAGCGCTGAAATTGGTACAGGCTGTCCGCAATTTTGGTTTTTCGGCGGATCGTGATTTTATGCACCGCAAACCAAAAGCTCAGTTCAAATCCGCCGATAAACTCGGCGCTAAATTAGTTCTGACCATTGGCGAAGAAGAATTGCTTAAGGGGGTAGTGAAGGTTAAGTCCATGGCCACCAGTAAAGAACAAGAATTTCGTTTAGAGGAAGTTTACGAAGATTTCCCAGAAATTTATGATGAGATGACGACCAAAATGTTTGACTAAAATTTATGAAAAATTTTGTCAGACTAGCTTAGGTCTGATGCAATTAGAAGATATTCCAGTTTGACTCAATTTCTATCTAAATGTTCCAACTTGGCCCAATTCTCAAATAATTGAGCCTGTAGGAATGAAAATCAACTTAAAATTTATCTATTAAAAAAGGAGCAAAAAATAAAATGGCAGAACGAACAGTGTATTGCGGTCTAGTTTCCGAAGATCAACTAGGCAAAAGAATTACCTTAAAAGGTTGGGTACAAAAGCGCCGGGATTTAGGCGGCGTGATTTTTATTGACTTACGGGACAGAGAAGGAATCGTCCAAGTGGTGTTCAATCCAGAATTATCCAAAGAAGCATGGCAGATTGCGGATTCTTGCCGCAGCGAATATGTGATTGAAGTGACCGGCGAAGTAATTAACCGGGCGCCAGAAGCCATCAATCCTAAAATGAAAACCGGTCAATTTGAAGTCATGATTGACCAAATTACAATTTTGAATACGGCGAAGACACCGCCATTTGTGATTGAAGACGATCAAAATGTCAACGACGAAACTCGCTTGAAATATCGTTACTTAGACTTGCGTCGACCAAAAATGACCAATAATTTTAAATTGCGCCACCAAGTGACTAAAGCAGCCCGCCACTTTTTAGATAACCATGATTTTCTAGATATTGAAACGCCTTACTTAGCAAAATCAACACCAGAAGGCGCTCGGGATTATTTGGTACCTTCACGGGTCCATGCCGGTCATTTCTATGCGCTACCTCAATCACCGCAAATTTTAAAGCAGTTGTTGATGGGGGCAGGCTTTGACCGCTACTATCAAATCGTACGTTGTTTCCGGGATGAAGATTTACGGGGAGACCGTCAGCCGGAATTTACTCAAATTGACTTAGAGACGACTTTCTTAACGCCAGAGGAAATTCAAACTTTAACCGAAGGCATGATTGCCCAAGTAATGAAGGAAACAAAAGGTCTTGAGGTTACGTTGCCGTTCCCTCGGATGAGCTGGGACGAAGCGATGAACCGTTACGGCAGTGATAAGCCGGATACTCGTTTTGCAATGGAGCTGGTTGATTTAAGCGAAGTTGTCAAAGATGTGGAGTTTAAAGTGTTCCAAAGTGCTTTAGAAAATGGCGGCGTCGTCAAAGTTTTAAATGCTAAAGGTGCTGCCGAAAAATATTCCCGTAAAGACATGGACAACTTAGGCACTTATGTTGGTCAATTTGGTGCAAAAGGCTTAGCTTGGCTGAAGGTTGAAGCTGACGGGCTAAAAGGACCAATCGCTAAATTTATGGGAGACGCTGCTGAAAAAATTATCGCAGCCGCTAACGCTGAAGTTGGTGACTTACTGATGTTTGGTGCAGACAAATTTTCAGTCGTAGCTGCGGCCCTTGGCGCTATCCGTAGCCGTATGGGGAAAGAGTCAGGCTTGATTGATGAAAGCAAATTTAATTTCTTGTGGATTGTTGACTGGCCATTGTTTGAATATGATGAAGAAGCGAAACGCTATGTTTCGGCTCACCATCCCTTCACCCTGCCAAAAGAAAGTGATATTCCGCTCTTGGCAACCGATCCAGCGAAGGTCTACGCAGAAGCCTATGATATTGTCTTAAACGGTTATGAATTAGGCGGCGGTTCATTGCGGATTCATACGAGAGAATTACAAGAAAAAATGTTTGAAACATTAGGCTTCACTAAAGAAAGTGCAGTGGAACAATTTGGTTTCTTATTGGATGCTTTAGAATACGGCTTCCCACCACATGGTGGTATTGCCTTAGGTTTAGACCGCTTAGTGATGCTTTTAGCTGGTGAAGATAATATCCGTGAAGTGATTGCCTTCCCTAAAAACGGAAAAGCAGCCGACGTGATGACGGAAGCTCCAAGCTTGGTTTCACCTTTACAATTATTTGAATTAAATATTGACGTGACGGCGATTGAAGAATAAAATACAGTGACCTTAAGCTGTTTTTTCAGAAACTTGCAGAAATGAAAGGTTTTCTTAAGGGAATCATTAGGAAAAATTAGAACAACTTTAACCGGTTGTTCTTTTTTCTTTGTTATAAAAAGGGTATACTGTAACTGATTAAAACAAAGCGAGGCTTTTTCAATGAAAAAAATAGTTGATAGTTGGCTCTATAATGATTTTACCGCCAAACTATCGGTAGCAATTGTCTATGCACTGTTGTCCTCTATTGCCATTAATTTTTTCTATCAACCAGGTCATATTTATTCCAGCGGGATTACCGGACTGGCCCAAGTGATTACCACACTGTCAAAAGATAGTATTGGGTTTGGCTTGCCGGTTTCAGTCACGTTGTACCTGCTAAATATTCCTTTGTTTTTGGTTGCTTGGCGTAAAATTGGGAAAAAGTTTACTATTTTTACGATTATCACTGTGACCTTAGCGTCTTTGTTTATTCAAATTATTCCCCAGACGGAACTAACCACCGATCCGATTATCTGTGCGATTTTCGGCGGCGGTATTATGGGCTTTGGCGTTGGCTTTGCCTTGAAAAATGGGTTGTCCTCCGGTGGTCTGGACATTATCAGTATTACGATACGTAAAAAAACCGGTCGCACAATCGGCTCGATTTCTATTTATTTCAATGCTGTGATTATTTTGTTGGCGGGTGTGCTATTTGGCTGGCAGTATATGTTTTATAGCGCCTTGTCGATTTTTGTCAGCGGCAAAGTAACAGATGCTGTGTTCACTAAGCAAAAGAAAATGCAGGTGATGATTGTCACCAAATGCCCAGATGAAGTGATTGAAAATATTCAAGGGAATATGCGCAGAGGGATTACCATTATCCACGAAGCAGAAGGTGCCTTTAAACACGATAAACAAACGGTTTTACTAACGATTGTGACACGCTTTGAGCTGCCTCTTTTGGAAACAGCGATGAAAAAAGCCGACCCGCAAGCCTTTGTCAGTATTTCAGATAATGTAAAAATTCTCGGTCATTTTTATGAGGAAAGTTTACAATAAGTTGAATAATAAGAAAAGGGAATTGGCGCTGAGCTGATTCCCTTATTTTTTTGGAGGATTTTGCAAAAAAGGCGAGCGAAACATAAGCTAGAATGTTACACTTATGAGGAAATGAAAATAAAAAGGAAGTGGGAAAATGAAAAAAGTTTTGGGTGGTTTACTAGTTACAGGGATGTTTATTTTAGGCGGTTGCGGTAGTTCGGCACGGGATGATTTTGCTGACACTTGGGATGAGGTCAATGACTTTAGTCAGTACAATGCGATTGATTTTTCATTGACTGTCGATGAGCTGACCATGG
This sequence comes from Enterococcus sp. HY326, assembly GCF_026157065.1. Lineage (GTDB taxonomy): Bacteria > Bacillota > Bacilli > Lactobacillales > Enterococcaceae > HY326. The sequence goes on along the minus strand of NZ_JANLGQ010000001.1, from coordinate 691,794 downwards.
ATGGCGGCACAACCAGCAGCAGCGACGAGTATGATTTTAGCGGCATTTTTGATTCGCTGATGACCAGTATTCAAGGAATGGGCATTGGTGGCAATGTTTTAATTGACCAAGAAAATGAAGCAGTTGAGTACAATTTCAACTTGAATTTCATGGACAATGAGTTTCCATTTGAAATGATTATGGCTGGCGAGCAGACCTATATTTCTGGTGACGCCTATGTTCAAATCTTGACGCTGATGAGTTCTCTTTATGATACCGGTGTTGATTTTTCTTCAATGACCGATCAGTTAAGCGGCAAATATGTCGAAGCTGATCCAGATGATTTCGGCGATACATTTAGTACGAGCGATTTGACTGATTTACTAGAGGTTGATGATTCAGCACAAACGACCTACCTTGCTGAATACACTCGCACCTTAGACGAAAGCACTTTTGAACAAGACGGCGATAAAATTTCTCATACCTATACCCTTGAGGAAATTGAAGGCTATTATGAGTATGTGCAGGAAAACGGCACTGATGAAGACATCGAAGAGCTAGGAGAATTTGATTCTGCCGACATTACTGATTTTGAATTGATGGTCACTTTGGACACAAGCAATAATAGTGCAGAATTTTCCTGCACAATGACCAATGACGATGCTGACGGCACGATGACTATGGGCTTTTCCGGTAATCTTGCTCCGACTTCAAGTGATGAAACTGTGACTGTGCCTTCTGGTGATCAAGTAGTGACGGAAGATCAACTGGACACCATGTTAACAGAAGGTACCACTTATCAATTGAGCGAAGATGAGTTCAATGAGCTTTTAACCAGCATTGAAGGCGCCCAAGATTATTACACCAAAGATGAAATCATCGAACTGTTTGAAGCAGAAGGAATCACCTTCACGGATGATCAAATTGCTCAGATTGACGCTTTGTATCCGGCGATGTAAAATGACCAATTAAATGGAAGTATCTGATCTGAAACTCAAAGGATCAGATACTTTTTTAATTCAATTTGCTTAGGAAACATGTAGTTGTTAACTGATAAGCAAAAAAAGAATGAACAATCTAGGTACTATTAAGTAAAATAGGGAAGTTAACTGAAAGGATTTTCCAATTTTTAGCTGCTAGCAACTTATTAAGCACTTCAAAAATTAATTTCTAGCTACTGAAATTAGAAAAGAAAACTTTTTTATCCCAAAGCAAAAATATTAGCTACAATCAGCGTTAATAATTGAGTAAAAAGAGATAACTTTAAATTATTAAAGTCTTCCTAAATACTTAATAACTTTTTCTTGCTTTTCATATTAAAAGGTCGTACTCTTAAGATTATATTACAAAAGGATTTGGTTGGGGTCGAATGAAGAGAGAGAAACGCTATATTACCGGTTTTGACGGCATCCGTTCAATTGCCGTTATTGGAGTCATCCTGTATCACCTGCTGCCGACGAGTTTGGCGGGAGGCTATCTAGGGGTCCCCATTTTTTTTGTGGTCTCAGGGTATCTCATTACTGATTTATTGCTACAGGAATTTGATGACAATAAAAAAATTGACATCTGGGCCTTTTATAAACGGCGGATGAAACGTCTGTATCCTGCGATGGTGGGCATGTTTTTGACGGCCATTACATATATTACTTTATTTCAGCAAAATCTTTTAGAAAATATTCGTCAGATTGTGGTCAGCAGTTTGCTATATGTCAATAACTGGTGGCAGATTTCTCGGGGTTTTTCTTATTTTGATCGCTTTGCGAATGAGTCCCCCTTTACGCATATCTGGTCTTTAGCCGTTGAGGGACAAAATTATTTAATTTGGCCGATTGTCGTCTTGTTGATGCTGAAGTTTATTAAAAGCCGTGGCCGCATATTTTATATTTTAATGGGAGCGAGCATCTTCTCAGCCTTGTTGATGGTTATTTTATATACTCCCGGCGGTGATCCAACCCGAGTCTACTATGGAACAGATACCCGTTTGTTTTCGGTTTTGATTGGGAGTGCCTTGTCATTTGTCTGGCCAAGCCGTCGCTTGAAGAAAAATATTTCCCGTAAAGCAACTTGGAATTTAAATGTTATCGGGCTAATCTCACTGATTATTTTATTGATTGGCTTAGTAAAATTAGACGACCAATCCAATTTTGTCTATTGGGGTGGGATGTATCTCTACAGTATTTTCTGTGCCATCTTAGTTGCCGTGACGGCTCATCCTGGTTCCTCATGGAATCGTTGGTTGACCAACCCAATTTTTAATTGGTTGGGAAAAAGGAGTTATGGAATTTATCTGTATCAATATCCAGTGATGATTTTTTATGAAGCGAAAATCACCAATGTAAATAATTTATTGTGGCTGCACATTATCATTGAAATTGTGCTGATTTTACTTGTCAGCGAATTGTCCTATCGCTTTATTGAAACACCTTTTAGAAAGCTCGATTATGGACATTTGAAGCAGCAAATGGCTAATTTTTTAAAAAGTCGCAAAAGTGTCAAACAAACTTTATTTTACAGTAGCAGTATTCTGTTGCTGGCTATCACGGTATTCGGATTGCTGATTGCACCGACTGACGCCGCGAATGCAGAGCAGGATGAGTTTGAAGCTCATTTAACGGAAAACAGCCGTCTTGCTGAAGCAACAAAAGATGGCACGACTAGTTCGACTGACAGCTCAACGGATTCAACAGCTCAATCAGAAATTCCGACTGAGGCCAATCCTTATGGCCTATCAGAAGCGCAAATTACAGCTGCGCAGGCTTTGCCGATTTCAGCATTTGGTGATTCGATTGTATTGGATATGGTAACGGATTTTCAAAGTGTCTTTCCGCAAATTGTGATTGATGGCGAAGTTGGTCGGCAATTATACAATAGTTCCGAGGCCTTGAGTGGGATGGCTGACAAAGGTGAACTGGCGGATACGGTGATTATGAGCTTAGGTACAAATGGGCCCTTCACCGAAGAACAATTTGCTGAAATCATGACAGTTCTAGGAGAACGGCAAGTCTATTGGATTAACTTGCATCTGCCAACCCGTCGCTGGGAAACGCAAGTCAATGATATGTTAACAGCCATGGATGCAAAGTATGACAACTTGACCCTAATTGATTGGCACACTTATAGCACCGACCATCCTGAATGGTTTTTTAATGACAACGTGCACCCTAACGCAGCTGGTGCAGTTGAATACACCCGTTTAGTGGCGCAAGCAATTTTAGCTGAATAAAGAAAACTGCAGAGCAGCCAGCCCCAAGTAATGGAGTGGTTGCATCTGCAGTTTTCTTTTGCTCTTATTCTTTTGGTTTGACGGCAACAAAGATAAAGCGATGTTCTAGGTTAGCGATAAATCCTTTTTGATTTAACTCTTCTTCTAAATAAAGCAGCTCCTGTAAATTATTTTCCACCGAAAAATTCGGAAACTCCCAAGAAATAGTCAATGCGTAATAGATGAGGGCCTCCAGCGTATAAAATTTTTGCCATGGATAGGCTTCATCAGCAAAAAGCAATTGAAAATTTTCGCCTTTAAGCTGTTCTTTGATGGTTGCCAAATGCCAGTCAAATTGCTTTTTTTGAAAATTAGGAATCAACCGGGAAGTAAGGGTCAAGCCATTTAAATCGCCGACCTGCTGCGAAATAAAAATTCCACCGGGTTTTAAGACCCGCTTGACTTCTTTCAAATCAAAAGACTCATGGGAATTAATCACCAAATCAAAATGCTGATCAGGAAAGTTTAATTTGTCATCCTCTTTTACAAATTCAACAGCGACACCCTGAGGGGTTAAATTTTCTAAAAGCAGCCGATAATTCTTCGGCCAGCCCTCCGTCACCGCCGTATTCTTTAGTGGGTGATTAAAGCTTTTTAAAAGCTCGCCACCGCCTGTTCCCATGTCCAAAAGCTGGCAGTCTGGCTGTAAAAATTTTCGAACAATTTCTTGGTAATTCCAAGGGTTCGCTTCTTGTGTGTACTCGGCTTCAATGGCTGAAAAATCCCAGCCGCTGAAATTTTTTTGTTGGGCCTGAGCTTTTAGCCAGGCCGGATTGATTGTTGTGGGCATAAACATTCTCCTTAAAATTTTAGTACTTGAGAAATTGATACCGCCCGTGATAGCAGAAAACAAGCTTGAGATAGTCGCTATCATGAGCTATATCAAGCAGTTACCTCGTTTTAGTCTGATAATCATCATCTCACACCCTTCAAATATTACGTCAAAGTCAAAGAATAGCTGGCATCAATCAAGCCAGCCAGTTCAGAAAAATCGGCAAATTGCCGTAAATCAACGGTAATCCAGTGGCTTTTATTCATATGATAGGCTGGGAAAAAACCAGCCTGCTCCTGTAAAATACTGCCTAATTCTGGTTCGATTTTTAAATTTAAGATGGTCAACTCATCATTAGTGGGCAAGTCCAGCTTGTCTCCCGTGACGCTCATCAGCAACGCAAACCACTTTTGATTGCGGCGATGACGAAAGACGCTGCTATTGTTTTTAGCAAAGGGCCGGTCCGGTTGAATCTGATAACGCTGAAAAATGTAATCGATAACTTCTGCTTCTGTACTCATAGATCAGGCCTCTGATGTCAATTGTTTTTGCATCAAATAATCGGTCTGCACATCGTCCCCCATGACAAAATCATGTTGGCCGACCCGCTGAAAGCCAATTTTTTTATAAAAGGCTAAAGCCGGCTGATTGTATTCCCAAACTCCTAGCCAAATCGATTGCTTTTGCAACTCATCTGCCCGTTGCAAAGCTTTTTGGAACAAGCGATTACCTAGCCCTTGGCGTTTAAATTGTTTACGGACATAAATCCGTTCAATCTCAAGGCCTTCAGCATCAACAGGTTCCGTTTGAGCGGGACCGTAATTTAATTTTAAATAGCCGGCTAAAACATCGTCGCTAAAGATAAAATAAAATTCTGAGAGGGGATTAGCAAGCTCTCTCTCAAGCTTTTCAAGATTGTAGGCTTCGTCTAAGTATGCATCCATATTTTCTTTGGTGTTGTCATTAGCGAAGGTATCAAAATAAGTCTCGCGGCTGATAACTTCCAGTTCCTTGGCGTTTTCTTTTGTCAGAGGTTTAATTTCAATCATCGTCTGGGCTCCTTTGCATTATCGCTTGTGTAGTAGGCCTTTTTAGCCAACTAAAACGCTATTGGTTTTAGCTGTCTGTAAATAGGTTTCTTTTTGTCTACGGGTCAGCTTTTTAAAGGCTGACTCGGCTTTGGTAGCTTCACTGCGGCTGGCAAAACTTTCCGCATGAATCATTTGAACAGGACGGCGGCTGTTGGGGTGAGTATATTTGGCGCCGGTACCGCTGTTGTGTTCAGCTAGACGGCGGCTCAAATCAGTCGTATAGCCGCCATAAAAAGTTTGATCACGACACAGCAGTACGTAGAAAAAATGTTCGTCACTTTTCATAGAGCATGCCTCGAATCTCAGGTGTATAATCGCCATTTTCATCGGTAGTAAGAAGAGGTGGCAATATTTTTAGACCGGCTTCTTTGCCGTTACGAATTCCTTCAACCAGTAAAATATTGGCTTCTTTGCCGACCTTTGGATAGACAAACTGCAATCGTTTTGGAGCGATATCATATTTTCTTAAAGTATCGATGATATCTAAGAAGCGATCCGGCCGATGGACCATCGCAAAATGGCCATTGGTTTTCAATAGACCGCTGGCAATTCGAATGACTTCGTCAAGATTCGTTTCGATTTCATGACGGGCAATCGCTAAATGGGGATTGGGATTTTTGCGACTGGTCGGCAGTTCCTTGAAATAAGGTGGATTGCACAAAACTAAATCAATCGAGTCAGGCTGTAAATAGTTGAAGCAGTCTTCAATGTCACCGGGTACCATAGTCACTTGTTCCTCCAAGTGATTTAGTAAAATACTTCGCTGCCCCATGTCGGCAAGGCGCGGCTGGATTTCAATTTGGGTAATCGGCGCAGCGGTTTTACCGCTGACAAAAAGACCCACGGCACCATTGCCGGCACAGAGATCGACAATCTGACCTTTTTGGGGAATTCTGGGAAAATTTGCTAATAAAACAGCATCTAGAGAAAAAGAGAAGACCTCTTTGCTTTGAATAATTTGAATACCTTCAGCGAAAAGCTGGTCAATTCGCTCACCGGTTTTTAAAGGGACAGTCACCTACGCACAGCTTCTTTCTTTATAATTTCTTAAGCCTTGTAGCTTTTTTTTAGGTTCTATGAATAGAATACTGGTATTATACCTTAGACATTTACTTCCAGCAAAAAAATACTTGATAAGTAAAATAAATTTCGGCATACTATGATTCAGAGAAGTCAGAGCTTTCTCCCAGTCAGAAAGGAAGAGGAACATGTTTTTCCGTTTTATTCGAATGGTAGCTCGCTTTGTGGTTTTTGTGTTGAATGGCAACGCCCATTATCAAAATCGTGAAGCCCTACCGCAAAATGAAAATTATATCTTAGTCGCACCCCATCGAACCTGGTGGGACCCGATTTATTTGGCGATTGGCGCCCGCCCAAAATCCTTTAGTTTTATGGCCAAAGAAGAATTATTTAAAAATCCAATTTTGCGTTATATTCTGGTTCACGCCAATGCTTTTCCAGTTAAACGCACCAATCCTGGACCAAGTACGGTGAAGACACCAGTAAAATTATTGAAGTCAACGGATTTGAGTTTGATTATGTTTCCTAGCGGCACTCGCCATTCTACTGAATTAAAAGGCGGCATGGCATTGATTGCTAAGCTAGCTAAGGTGCGAATCGTGCCGTCTGTTTATCAAGGCCCGACCAGTTTTAGCGGGTTACTCAAGCGCAAACGGATTGATGTTCGTTTCGGAGAACCGATTGATATTAGCGATATTAAAAAAATGGATAAAGCTGGTATGGATGAGGTGGAACGCCGCATTCAAACAGCTTTTGATCAATTGGACAAAGAGGTCAATCCAAATTACAAGTATGTCGCTTCTGAAAAAAAATCTTAAAAAACAGCTTCCCATTGTATCGACTCTTAAACTGTTAGCTTTTTAGTCTAACTCTTAAGGGGGATACCGACTGAATGGGTAGCTGTTTTTTTTGATTAATTTATCAATCCCATTAACTCTTTGACCACCATTGGCGAAATTTTTGGAATAAAGAAGGTTGCTGCTGTCTGTCAGCTACTTTTTCAGCAGCATTAAAGGCGGTGATTAGCTGGCTATTGAGTTGCTGATAGCTATCAATTGAAAACATGGGCTGACCAGCATGATTGGCATATTGATCAGTCCCAACGGCTGAACCCAAGGGATCTTTTGGATATAGCCAATTTGTTTGCTGCTGCTTGGCAACATGTGTGCACAAAGCGAGTAATTCGTCGTAAAATTCTAAATAATCGGAGTAGAAGTTAATGGTTTCCGTGTAGTCAATAATGATTGGGACAGTCGCATCAGTCGCTCTTTGCTGCTGGATGACATGGACAAACTCTTCATAAACTGGGCTCAGTAAAGGATAAAGGGAATCAATATAGGAACGATTATCCTCAAGATTTTTTAAATAATTGTCGCTAGCAAGCTGGATTTCACCGACCAGATTTTCTGTAAACCACGTACTAAAAGCCTCTTCATAAGCTTCTTCCTCCGCAAATTTTTCTAATTGCGGAGCCGTTAAACTGGCAATCGCCTGCTGTTTTGCGGGCAATTGCGGCAGTGCCCCTAATAGCCAAAAAAGCGGCAAGCTATTGTTTGCTTCAAAAAGTTGACAGTCAGTTCCTGCCAGTAGATAAGCCCGATTCCCCATCTTTTTTCCTCCAAAGTAATTCAAATGGTTTTTATTTATTTTAACAGGAAAAAGGCTGAAGAAAGTGTTTGGAGGAATTTTTTTTAAATCGCAGTCTGCTTAGCATAATTTGAAAAACAGTCAGCCAGTTTAAAATCTTTTTTCTCCTGAATCTTCTGAGGCTGACGACTGCTTGAGGACTGGAAAAGTGGTATAATAGTGGGAAGACCATTTTTGGAGGAACAGACATGCGTTTTTTACATGTGGGGGATTTACATATCGGCAAAAAGCTTCATGGCTATGACTTATTGCTGGACCAAAAGAAAAATTTAGCAGATATTATTCAGCTGGCAAAAACTGAAGAGGTGGACGCTGTGGTGTTGGCGGGGGATTTGTATGATCGTTCGGTGCCGCCGGTTGAGGCCATCGAGATTTTCAATCAGTTTATTCAAGAGCTGAATATTGAAAATCAGTTTCCCGTCTTTGCGATATCGGGAAACCATGATAGCGGAGTTCGTCTGGAGGCTGGGGCGCCGTGGTATCAGCAGACTGATTTTTATCTGCATACCCGTTTAGAACAAGCCTTCACGCCAATTGAATTTCAGGGAACGCAATTTTTTCTGCTGCCCTATTTTGAGCCAATCAGCGCCCGTTTGTATTTTCAAGATGATGAGATTCGCACGATTACTCAAGCGATGGAGCGGGTCGTTCCTGAAATGGAAAAACAATTTAAGCCGGAGCTCCAACAGGTTTTAGTTGCCCATTTTTTTGTGGCGGGAAGTGAAAAAAGCGATTCGGAAACCAAGATTGAAGTTGGCGGCCTTGACAGTGTGCCAAGCTATCTGCTGGAAAGCTTTGACTATGTGGCGTTGGGGCATTTACATAATAAAAATGCCCTCCAGCATCAAAAAATGCGCTACAGCGGTTCGCCGTTAAAATTTTCTCTTTCAGAATTACATCAAAAAAAAGGCGGCTGGCTAGTAGAGCTGCCGGATTTACACTTAGAGTTTAAGGAATTAAGCCCGCTGCACAATCTCCAGCAAATCGAAGCGAGCTTTGAGGAGCTACTGTCACCGATTTTTTATCAAAGCATTGAGCGGGAGGATTATTTAGATATTTTACTGACAGACCGCGGGATTATCCCCAATATGATGAACCAGCTGCGGCAGGTTTATCCCCGGATTTTAGGGGTTAGCCGAGTCAATGGTCGTGAATCGACGGAATTGCAGACAGATTTTAAAGAAGTCCGACGGCTAGCACCGGAAAAATTAGTGGATAATTTTTTCCAAGAGGTGACCGGAGAAACCATGACATCCACCCAAACTGAGCTTGTTGCTGATGTCTTAGGCACACAGGAGGTGACTGACGCATGAAGCCTGTTTCGTTAACTTTGAAAAATTTTGGTCCCTTCATCGAAGAGACCCTTGACTTTGACCGTTTGGCAGAAGCGCCGCTGTTTTTAATTAGCGGCAAGACGGGTTCCGGCAAGACCACTATTTTTGATGGCATGACCTTTGCTTTGTTCGGTGAAACCTCTGGCGGCTTAAGAGGCGCCAGTGAAATGCGCTCTTCCTTTGCAGCGCCGACAGAAGAAACGATTGTGACCCTTGTTTTTGAACATCAAGGACTATTGTATCAAATTGAACGCCGCCCGAAGCAAACCCTACAAAAGAAAAAAGGCAGCGGTACGAAGGAACAAAATGCAAAAGTCGAGTTGACCATCTGTCAGCCGGATGGCACTGAAATCCGTCAGTATAGTAAAGATGGCGAGGTCCGCAAAGAAATTGAAGAGCTGCTCCATCTAAATGCTAAACAATTTAATCAGATTGTGCTCTTGCCTCAAGGAGAATTTCGGAATTTTCTGGTGGCTAAAAGCGAAGACAAAGAAGCGGTGTTACGGAATTTATTCGGCACTGGTATCTATCAAAAATTTGCCAGCGAGCTGCAGGAACGCTTGAAACGAGCAAAAAAATTACAGGAATCAGATACGGCGGAACTGGCCTTGATTCAAAAGCAGTTTCAGTGGGAGCAAACGGCTTTGTCAGATCAGGAATTTTTAACTAACGGCGAAAATTATTTGCTGGAGGAAGCTCAGCATTTAAAAGCTGCGCAAAAACAGTTGGCTGAGCTGGCCTTAAAAGAGCAAACGGCACAAAAAGAACTTTTCGCAGCGCAGGAGCTGACCAAATTATTTACGGAATTAGCAGCAGTTGAGACACGACAGTTAGAATTATCAGCACAAGCTGATGAAGTGGCTGCTTTAGAAAAAGAGCTGCAGCACTTGGAATGGGCGGAAACGCAACGGAATAAATTAGTCAAAGTGGATGAGCTGACTGAAAAAGCCGAAACGTTGGCGGATCAAAAAGAGGCGCTATTAGAAAAAAGCGCCGGCTTGAAGCAGATTCTCAGCGACAGCTTTAAGCAGCAGGCTGAGCTGGAAAAACAAGCGCCAGCTTATGAAGAAAAAAAGAAACGGTTGCAGCAGCTGCAGGATAAATTACCGCAGCTTCAAGCATTTAACCAACTACAAGAAAAACTTCAGCAGTTAGTAAAAAAATTGGGACAGGCAGAAGCAGATGAAGCTCAGCTTAGCAGTCGCCAAGCTGAAAATAACGAGCAGTTAAAAGCGTTGCAACAACAGCAATTGGCAATTGCGGGCCTGCAGCAGCAATTAGCTGAGCTGACCGACAATAATTATCAAAGCCGTGAAATTCACGAGCTGCTAACAGATAATCAAAAGCAGCGGGAAATCTTACAAGCCAATCAGCTGGCAGCTGAAAAAGCTGAGACGGCATTAAACAAAACACGGACTAACGTAGCAGAACTTCAAGCTGATTTTCAATTGAAGAAAAGCCAGTCAGCTGCTCTGCAAATTGCTCGTTTGAGTTTAGATTTATTACCGGGCGAGCCTTGTCCGGTCTGCGGCTCGGTGGAACATCCTGGCCTCGTGCAGGAACAGCCGGTGAGCCAACAGGAAATTCAAGCAGCAGAAACAGCGCTAGTTACGGCAGAAGCTGCTTTAAACGAACAACAGCAAAAATTAGCCGAGCTAGAAACCCGTTGGCAGATTTCTGTCGAGGAAAATCAACAGGCGGTCAGCGCCCTTGAAAAAGTCGAATCAGCAGCTGCTGCCAAGGCTGTCACTTTTATTGAAAAAATGGCAGCAGATTATCAAACAAGCCTGTTGGACTTATCGGCAGTCATTCATTTTTTCGAGGCTGAAAATAAGCGATTAAACGCTGAAATCAATGCTAGTCAAGCGGCAGGTTTGAAAGCCAAAGACTTGCAGGCAGAACAAGAAAAACTGGTTCCACAGCTACAAGCACTTCAAGAGTGGAAGCGTCAGCTTTCTGAAGAGCATAATTTATTAAAGGGTCAAGTGACAGCCCTTGAACAACAGGGCTTATCAGAAGACCCACAAACTATTGAAGTGGAAATTACTGAAATAACCGATCAGCTAAAAAGCTATCAGCAGCAGGTAACTGAGATAACGGAACTGGTTCAAGCGAATCAACAGGCAGAGATTCGCTTGATAGAACAAATTCGACAAAATCAAGACAGTTTTGCCGAAACGAGCAAGAGCTTGACTGAGCAAAATGCCGAGCTAGCGGCACTACTTAAAAAAGCACCAGTGGCGACAGTGGATGAGCTGCGGGAGTTGTTAACCCACACGTCACAGCTGCCGCAATTGCGAAAAACAATTGGTGATTATCATACGCAGATTGCTTTAAATCAAGAAAATTTGAAGCGTCTGAACCAAGCTTTATCTACAAAAGAGCAACCAAACTTAACAGATTTAGAAACTGCTTATCAGCTAGCCCGCAGTGAACAGGAGCTCTTTCATGAAGAGGTCAGTCAGCTGCAGTATCAGCTAGCCAGCAATCAAAAAATTCTGGCCGATTTTAAAAAACTATATCAGAAAAATCGCCAGCAATTAGTTAAGCTGCAGGAATTACAGCAATTAGCAGATACGATTAACGGCAATAATGCCCGTAAAACGAGTTTGGAACGATTTATTTTGCAGACATATTTAAAAGATGTTCTGCTAGTGGCCAATCAACGGCTGCAAAGCTTAACCCATGACCGCTATCAGTTTGAATTATCGACGGCTGTCGGTTCCTTCCGCAGCCAAACAGGTCTGGAAATTAATGTCTACGATGACACAGTCGGTCAAAGCCGCAGTGCCCATACCTTATCTGGTGGCGAAAGCTTTATTGCCGCTTTAGCGTTGGCCTTATCTTTAGCTGAAGTCATTCAAAACCAAGCTGGTGGCATTTCAATTGAGGCTCTTTTTATTGATGAAGGCTTTGGTTCTCTAGATGAAGAGTCACTGGAAATGGCGATGGAGGCTTTAGAAACAATCGAAAGCCGCGGCAGAATGATAGGTATTATTAGTCATGTCAAAGAATTAAAAGAAAGAATTCCCCAGCAAGTGTTAGTCGATAGTTCTGGCAATGGGCAAAGCAAAATTGCCTATCGCTAAAGATTGCAACAAGTGCAGCTTGCCAAGTTAAGGAGGAGAAAATCCCGTGAAATGGAGTATACCTGAAAAAGTAATCAAACGTGGCCGAGAATATCTGGAATCGGGCCGAGTGTTATCCGTTGAACCAGATTATGTTAATCGTGTGTGGCACGGTGAAGTTCTCGGATCAGAGACGTACCATGTAACTTTGGACGGGACCACTAAGGAAGAAGACATCTGCCAATGTCCTTATTGGCAGGACCATCATTATTGCAAACACACGGTAGCAGTGGAATTATATTTGCGTAAGGAAGGGCTGAACCGCATAATTAAAGCCAGCGATGCGCCGGCTGCTGTCAGTGTTTCCCAATCAGAAATGTTTACCAAAGGATTTTCACGGATTTCCTTAAAGCAAACGGATAAAGTTCCCCCTTTGGCGATAGAATTTTATTTGGAAATTATGGAAACCAATCCTTATCATCCTGAGCTGGCTGCTCTAGGGCTGCAATTGCGAGTGGGGTATCTTGCCTTAAATCGCTTTTATGTGGTGAAAAATATCAATGATTTCTTGTCAGCTTGGCAGGAGGAGAAAAGTTTTGAGGTCAATAAACAAAATTTGGTTCTCAGTCGTGGCGCCTTTGACGAAGCCACAAATGAAATTTTGCAAATTTTATACGGTATCAATCAGTCTCAGCTACTACTTGGTACCCGCGGCCTGCAAATTAATGGCAAGGTGGACAAGCGGCGGATTTTATTGCCGGTAGAGTACGGGCAAAACCTGCTGCTGAAAATTAATCAGTTGCGGCAGCTGCACTTTAAAGTCGACGAAAAAAATTGGCAGCAGATTGCTTTTAGCGATGACTTGCCGCCTTTAAAATTTTCTATTTTAAAGGAAGCTGACCACTATCAATTGGCAGTCAGTCAGCTATTTACCCGCTATTTTAGTTATTATCAGTGGGGCTTTTATGAAGGCTATTTTTATCCTTTATCTCATCGTCAGCAGGAAATTTTATTAACCTTGGAGCAGCTCCTTAAACGCTATAAAAATCAACAGGTGGCCTATCAAATGCAGGAGCTGCCGGACTTATTTAAAGGAGTGCTGCCCTTTTTACGGGAAATCGGTGAAGTCTACGTCAGCCCAGAGGTTACCGCTGAGATTGCAGAATATCCCTTAGCTGCCGACATCATTTTTAAATTAAAAAGCAAATCTAAGCAAATTGTCAGCCAAGTCAATTTCAATTATGGCGACAATGTATACTCCACCAATCCGAAAGATCAACAGCTGGCAGAAGAAAAAATTGTGCTGCGGGATTATCGCCATGAAGCGCTGATTAAAAAGCGCTTTGAAGATTTTGGCTTTCAGGTGACTGCAGAAGGCTTTGAAAGAAAATTACCACAGGGCGCTGCCTTATATCAATTTTTTGCCGAAGAGCTGCCGGCTTTTCGCAAACTAGGCACGGTTAAAATGGGCAAAAAATTACGAAGCTTGTATTTAGATGCCCAGCATTATCAGCCTAAAGTCACCGTGACAGAATCTGATTCTTGGCTGGATGTCCACTTTGATATTTCCGGTATTTCTGACCATGAAGTGGATCAAGTTTTGCAGAGCTTAATGCAAAACCAACCCTTTTATACTTTGGAAAACGGCCAAGTGTTGGCCCTAGACTCGGAAGAATTTTACCAAGCCAGCCAATTTCTAGCAGAAATTCGCGGTAGCTTGCAGACGGAAGATGGCATTTTACATTTGCCAAAAAGTAAAAGTCTATTGGTAAAGGAAAAAGCTGGTGACGAAGTCGAGCTAACAGCCTCCTTTGAAACTTTAACCAGAGACTTGCTGCATCCAGAAGATTTTCCAACTGAATTGCCGGAGAATTTACAAGCGGAATTGCGCAACTATCAAAAAGTCGGTTTCCGCTGGTTTAAAATGCTAAGTCACTATCATTTCGGTGGCATCTTGGCCGACGAGATGGGCTTAGGGAAAACGATTCAAGCAATCACCTATCTGCTATCTGAAAAGCAAGAAAACGGTGCGATTCGGGCCGTGATTGTTGCACCAGCTAGTTTGATTTATAACTGGCAGGCAGAAATTCGTAAATTTGCCCCAAGTTTAACCTCCTGTGTTGTGGCAGGACCCAAAGAGGAGCGGGAGGCGCAGCTGGCCCAAGCTAGTGATATTTATATCACGTCCTATGCCGGAATGCGGCAGGATGGTGAGCTGTATCAAAATCAGCAAATTCAATATTTATTTTTAGATGAAGCGCAGATGGTAAAAAATAGCGTCACGAAAACGGCGCAGGCGCTGCGGGAGTTACCTGTGCCCCATGTCTTTGCCCTGAGTGGCACGCCGATTGAAAATAATTTGGAGGAGCTGTGGTCACTATTTCAAATTATTATGCCGGGCTTTTTCCCGGGAAAAACCAAATTCCGCAGCTTGGATAAAAAGTTAATCGCTCAAATGATTAAACCCTTTGTTCTGCGGCGGGATAAAAAGACAGTGCTGCAGGATTTACCAGAAAAAATCGAGACCAATCTTTACAGTGCTCTGACAGAGGAGCAAAAAACGGTTTACCTGGCGAATTTGAAGCAAATGCAAGATAGCGTCAATGCGATGGATCCAGGAACCTTTAATAAAAATCGGATTGGCATTTTAGCTGGTTTGACTCGACTGCGACAAATCTGCTGTGATCCGCGACTCTTTATTGAAGATTATAACGGCGGCTCTGGCAAGCTAGAGCAGGTGAAGGAACTAGTTTTAAACGCCAAAGAAAACAATCGGCGCATTCTGCTCTTCTCCCAGTTTACTTCCATGCTCTCGATTATCGAAACGGAGTTCCATGATTTAGGTTTGGAAACTTTTTATTTGCGGGGCAGCACCAAAGCGAAGGATCGCCTGGATATGGTGAATGCCTTTAACGAAGGCCAAAAGGATGTCTTTTTGATTTCCTTGAAGGCGGGCGGCACTGGGCTGAATTTAACCGGCGCTGATACGGTGATTTTGTATGACTTATGGTGGAATCCGGCAGTTGAAGAACAGGCGGCCGGCAGAGCTCACCGCATTGGTCAAAAAAATGTTGTGGAAGTTTGGCGCATGATTGCTGAAGGGACCATCGAGGAACGAATGGACCTGCTGCAAAAAGGCAAAAAGGAATTATTCCAACAAGTCATTGAAGGGGACCAAGAACAATTGGCCCTCCTGACAGAAGAAGATATTCGTATGATTTTAAGTGTTGGCGAAGCTTAACTAAAAGACTAGCTGGACCAGAAGCAAAGACAGTGTCGAAAAATTGACGGTGCCTGAGCTACTCGTCCAGCTATTTTTTTTACGAGGCTGTCAATTTTTTGAGATTTGACAGCTTATTAAAAAAATAGAGGGTTTGCTTTTGGTAACTTCAGCATACTAAAATAAGATGAATTTCCCATAAAGTTTCATTCAAGAAACCGCAAAGTATATTGAGGTTGCACTTAACTTTGCACCGAGAGCAGATATTCCTTATAATAGTAGCATTGGCGCTAAAGGAGCGGCCAATGGAGCAAAGAAAATCTAGCTTATCAATTAAAAGCTAGCAAAAATAGTTACGGGATGCTTTGAAAAAAGCACAAACGGGTTGTTTTTCAAAGAGAATTAAAAGGAGAAATCATGTTTAAACGTTTTTTTAGTTATTACGCACCTTACAAGAAATTATTTATGTTGGATTTTACCTGTGCCGTTTTGGCTGGCGGACTGGAATTAGCGTTCCCAGTAGTGGTCAATCAGGTGATTGACCAAATCATGCCTCAGCAAAATTTTCGGATGATTGCATTGGCAGCAATTGGTTTGCTGTTCTTTTATTTGGTGAATACTGCCTTTCAATATATCGTCGTTTTTTTTGGTCATAAATTAGGCGTCAATATTGAAACGGATATGCGGCGAGAATTGTACCAGCATTTGCAAACTCAGCCCTTTGAATATTATGATAATCAAAAAACTGGTCGGCTAATCAGCCGCCTGACTACTGATTTATTTGAAATTTCTGAAGTCGCCCACCATGGACCGGAGGATGTTTTTATCACTGTCATGACTTTGGTAGGTTCTTTTATTTTGATGATGCAGATTCATGTGCAACTAGCGCTGGCAACTTTTGTACTACTGCCCTTCATCACGATTGTGCTGCTATTTTTTAATAAAAAAATGACTAAGGTCAACACGCAAATTTATGAGAATTTAGGCGAGTTCAATTCAGGAATTGAAGCAGCTGTCAGCGGCGTGCGGGTCACCCAGTCCTTTGCCAATGAAAAATTTGAGCAGCAGCGCTTTGAAAAATTAAATCAGGCTTATCGCAAATCAAAAATTATTTTTTATAAGGTGATGGCGGTCAGTTCATCATACAATTACTTTTTGATGCGCTTGATTAATTTATTTACGCTGATTTTCGGAGCTTATTATGTCATTAATGGCGATATCACCAATGGTCAGTTTGTGGCGTTTATCCTGCTGGCGAATGTTTTTGTGCGGCCAATCGAAAAGGTCAATACGATGATTGAAAGCTATCCAAAGGGAATTGCTGGCTTTAAGCGGCTCACCGAAGAGCTGGACCGCCCTTCAACGATTGTTGATCGCCCTAATGCCCGCAATGTTGACAATCTCAAAGGAGATATTACCTATGAGAATGTTTCTTTTAAGTATGCAGACGGCAAAAGTGTCCTGCATCATTTAAATTTAGAAATTAAATCTGGGGAAACGGTTGCTTTTGTCGGTCAAAGCGGTTCTGGTAAAACGACGATTTCTAATTTGCTGCCCCGCTTTTATGAAGTCAGCGAGGGGCGTGTCGCAATCGACGGCATCGATATTCGCGACATTACCTTAGCGTCACTGCGTCAACAAATCGGCATTGTCCAACAGGATGTCTTTTTATTTCCAGGAACGATTCGCGAAAATATCGCCTATGGTAAATTAGATGCTACGGATGCAGAAATTCAGCAAGCGGTTTCTTTAGCACACTTAGATAAAGTCATCGACCAGATGTCAGATGGTTTAGAAACCAATATTGGCGAACGGGGAGTCAAACTCTCCGGTGGGCAAAAACAAAGGGTAGCGATTGCTCGAATGTTTTTAAAGAATCCGCCGATTTTAATTTTAGATGAGGCAACTTCTGCCCTTGATACGGAAACGGAACAGGTTATTCAGGAATCGCTAAATTCCTTAGCCAGCGGCCGCACGACACTAATCATCGCCCATCGCTTGGCGACGATTAAACATGCAACTAGAATCATTGTGGTTAGTGAAGAGGGCATCGTTGAAGAGGGTAGTCACACTGAATTAATGAATAAAAATGGCAATTATCGGAAATTATACGATGCTCAGTTTAGAAAAAATAGCCTTTAGAATTTCTTAATAATTTTTATCTATTTTCTGAAACTTCCAAGAAGAATGAAAATGTGTTTCATTCTTCTTTTTTTGTTTGTATTTTCGAGAAAATTTACGCTATTTCTCTTTGAAAAAAAATAAATCCTGACCAAATGAAACAGAAAAAAAACGAAGATAATAACCCTTTTTAGACTAATTTCAAAAGACAATCAATTGTTGAGTGAAATAAAATAACACCTATAACATTATTTATTGTGCGTGATAAGCTAATTTAGCATTGTTTGTAGTCCAAATGAATAGACTTTAGGTTTTTTTGAAAAAGCTACCAAGAAATATTTAGACTTTATAAAAAAACAATACTGGAAAAAATATTTCTAAAAAAAGAGTGTAATATTTTTAAAATTATAACAGATTTTGTCTTCTGTTATATCGTTTGTTATAAAAATAAGTCAATCATTCAAAAATGTTTTGATTTGTGCAAATTATGAAAGAAAGCTGAATTTTATAGGCTTTCTATGTGAAAAAAGCCGAATGCATAAACATTTAATTTCTAGCAAGTATAGCTTTTTTTGAAGAAATTCGATATAATAATGGCATAAGAAAGAAACAGAATACCTTCTGTTATAAAAATGTGATGAATATCATCAAAAAAGGAGTGAGAATCAATGTTGACTTTATACACATCTCCTAGTTGTACCTCTTGTCGGAAAGCTCGAGCTTGGTTACAAGAACACGAGATTCCATTTGTAGAACGGAATATTTTCTCTGAACCATTAAATATTTCAGAGTTAAAGCACATTTTAGAAATGACTGAGGATGGCACGGAAGAAATTATTTCGACTCGCTCAAAAGTATTCCAAAAGCTGAACACTGATTTAGACGAATTGTCTCTGCAGGAACTATTAGAACTGGTGCAAACGAATCCTGGATTGTTGAGAAGACCAATTATGGTAGACGAAAAAAGATTGCAAGTTGGTTTTAATGAAGATGAAATTCGCCGTTTCTTACCACGCGGTGTACGCCAATTAGAGTTGCGCCAAGCCCAATTGATGGCTGGCTTGTAAAAAAGTAAATTGTTGTTGATTGCACAAGCGATGAAAAAAGTTCATCGCTTTTTTTGTGCGTTTCAAAAGCATCCGTTGTGGGGTAGGTTGCAAAATGCACAAAAAGAGTACAGGAGTGCTTCACCTGTACTCGAATAACCAAAAACAGTTTTTTTATAGCTTTTTCAAAGCAGTCCATTTTTAAAGCTTAAAGACTTTCACTGAATGGGGAGCTAAGGAAAAGAGCAGTTGATTTCCACTAAACTTGAAGTCAGTTTGTTGCCATACTTCAACAGGATTGTTTAGCCTTTTTTTCCGCTTAACATGATGAACTTTTTCAGGCAGCATATCCAAAGAGTAAGTTACATTTGTGTCTGATTCTGTTAAGTTGAGAAAACACAAATAAATTTCTTGAGTATCTAAGTACTTGATTAAAATATCAATGTTTTGTGCAGATTCTAAAACCGCTGGTAAATATGGGCGGCTTTGATTGATGCGAATTATTTCTTGATTGGTTACAATTTTCAAAAAATCACTAGATTCTTTGGTTAGATACCTCAAGTCATTACCTAAGACTAAAGGGGCGCTAAGAAATGACCATAAAGTGAAATGAGCTATACTTTCATTGACGGTCAGTTGGCCATTACCTATTTCTAGCATGTCTGGATCTGCATAAGAACCTTCGACAGCAAACTTCGCCACTCGCAACGCCTGCTGGTAGCACTCTACTATAGATTGCCAACTATTTTCAATGTCAGGATAAATACGATAAGAATTGCCAATTCTGTTCGCCCAAGTCCAAGGTTGAGTTCGGCCATGCTCACAAATTGCAAAGTTGAAATTTTTCTCTGGATTGTTTGAGTTATCGATGGCCAATCTGAGAGCATTTGCCATTGTGCGGTATCGCAATATCGCATCGGACTTTTGATCGAAGACTGAATTTTTTACGAGTAATTTTTTTAAAGGTTCCGATAAGGTGATGATTTCTTGTTGTCGCCCTGAGTTACTCCAACCGCTTGAAGTAGGGAAGAAGACGTTGACGGCTGTCTGATTAAAAATCATCTCTAAAAGCTGGCGTTTTTCAGTTTTTTTCTTTCGATAAACAATCGTTACAATATAGCTGCCAGCAGGTAAGTCTAGATTTTCGAAAATAAGTTCACCACGATTGCTACTAAGCCCGGTTAGGTATAGATTTTGCCCTTTTTCCTCACTAACAATTTCTGCTGCCCCTCCCAGAGCCCCTTGACTAGGTTTAAGAATAGTTTTTTCATTGGTATTAGTCTCAAGTAATTGAATCTCATAAATATCAGGTGCATCTGGCAACCAACCCTCATCACTTTTTAAATCAATGACATGACAATAATCATATTTTAAAAAATCAATGTCCCAATTGATAAATTGTGCTGCATCTTGTTTTTCAGTCGTGTAGCTAGCTGGTAAATCTTCACAGGTTAACCGACCGCAGGAGCTGTATAAGCCAATTTTCAGACCTAAACGATGAATATTTTTAATTAGCTGGGTTGGATTTGGAAAATTTATTAAATCAAATTGTAGATTTCCATTTATATCCCTGGTGGATGATTGCCAACAGTCATCTAGATTTAGATATTGATAGCCAGCTTCTAGTAGCCCAGTATTTTTTAAAGCCTGAGCTGTTTGTTCGATAATCTCTTGATTGATGTTCTGATGAAAATAATTCCAAGAAGACCAACCCATAATAGGTGGAGCAATTTTTTTCATATTACCATCTCCATTTCACTAAAATAATTTTTCTTTATAATGGGATTAAAACACTATTAAAATAGCTTTTCCAAAAAAATGTAAAAAATATATTGACAACTATTTTACTGAATTATATACTAACTTTAGTAACATTGGAAGCGCTAACAAATAAATTTTTTTTGGAGGAGAAAACATGAAGAAAAAAGTGATTTTGGGTAGTATGCTGTCGTTGTTTTGTTTAGGAGCTGCAGCCTGTGGTTCGAGTGGGGGAGATAGTGGGAGCAACACGAATGATAGTGGTGGCAGCAGCGATAACGTGACCATCTCATATGCCAGCTGGGATACAGATCAAGCGGTGGGATTACAAAAAGTTATTGATAAGTTTGAAGCAGACAATCCTAATATTACCGTTAAGATGGAAACAACGCCTTGGGAACAATATTGGACGAAGCTAGAAGCTGCAACTACTGGCGGTAATATGCCCGATATTATCACAATGCATTTAAATGAATCCTATAAGTATATGTCCAATGGCATGTTGATGGATTTACAAGAAATGGTTGATGCGGGGGATATTGATTTTGATAATTTCACTGACGGAATTGCCGATTTATATAGTTATGAAGATAAAAATTATGCAGTACCAAAAGATGTAACGACAATTGGCGTTTGGTACAACAAGACTTTATTTGAAGAAGCTGGCGTTCCACTGCCAACAGCAGACTGGACTTGGGAAGATTTTTCAGCAGCGGCAGCGGCATTAACGAATGAAGAAACTGGCGTCTTTGGATACGCAGCAACAAATGCCCCTGAAACTGGGTATTATGATTGGATTTACCAAAATGAAGGGTCAATCTTTACGGATGATGGTTTAGCATCTGGTTTTTCTGAACAAAATACAATTGATGCTTTCCAACATTATGTTGATTTTACATTAACAGATAAAGTTTCACCTGCAATGGAAGTCTTAAGAGAAACAGATCAAGTGAATCTATTAGGCTCTGGAAAAGTTGCGATGATTACTCATGGTAGCTGGATGGCTTCTGGTTTTGCTGAAAATGAATACATTGCTGAAAACTGCGATGTTGCTGTCTTGCCACAAGGAGAAGTGCAAGCGACAGTTACAAATGGCTTGGCATGGTCAATCGCCGCTGATACAGAACACCCTGAAGAAGCCAAAAAATTCATGGCCTTCTTAGCATCAGAAGAAGCTAACCAAATTCAATCTGATGAAGGTGTTTCGATACCGGCTTATAAAGGTCTTGGTGAAGGCTGGGTGAACAAATTTGTCGACGTCTTTCCTGGAATTGGTGCCTTTGATGACATGTTAGAATATGGCGTGATTCGTCCGTTTAACCAAGAAACATTGAAATGTGAAAGCTTAATGGATGAAGAAGTCGACAAAGCTTTAGCAGGAACTGTAACGGTTGAAGAGGCTAGCGAAAATATTGTCAATGGAGTCAACGACATTATGGCAGCCTACCAATAAAAAATAGGGGGTAGGTTGGATGAAGTTTTTAAAAAAATATAAAAAGGATCATCTTATTTGGGGCTATATTTTCATAGCCCCAACTGCTATTGGATTAATCCTGCTGAATATTAAACCGGCAATTTATACGGTGATTTTGAGTTTTAGTAAGTCAACAGGTTTTGGCAATAGCACGTTTGCTGGTTTAGTGAATTTCAAGCGTTTACTTGCAGATGCAGAAGTTTGGCAATCCTTTATTAATACGTTTAAGTATTCAATTGTGTCCATCCCGTTGATTGTTGTCTTTTCGTTGATTGCCGCTGTTTTAGTCAATCAAAAAGTTAAAGGGGTGAGTATTTACCGAACCTTGTTCTTCTTACCAGTTGTTGCTGCCCCAACTGCAGTGGCGATGATTTGGCGTTGGTTGTTGAATTCTCAATTTGGTTTAGTCAATCAAGCGTTAGCAGTTTTCGGTATAGCACCAGTTTCTTGGTTATCTAATCCCGATATTGCTATTTTCAGTGTGATTATTGTCGGTGTCTGGAGTGCTATTGGCTATAATATGATTATTTTATTATCAGGACTTCAGGAAATTCCAGCTGACTATTACGAATCTGCTGATATAGATGGTGCAGGTCCGTTCCGGAAATTCTTTTCTATCACCCTGCCGTTAGTTACGCCAACCTTATTTTTCGTGGTCGTGACGACTGTCATTCAAGCTTTCCAAGTATTTGACTCCATCTTTATGATGATTCAGCCAAGAACAGAGGCAATGTACAACACCCAATCATTAGCCTATCTGTTCTACAAGCATTCTTATATCTTAAATGATAAGGGCTACGGCTCAGCCATCGTTGTTTTATTATTAATTGTAATTTTAATCGTGACAGCGGTGCAAATGAAGTTGCAAAAATACTGGGTGAATTATTAGGAGGGGCGACAATGCAAAAACGAAAATGGCATCTATTGATTCACATTGCTTTAATTATCGGTTCATTAGTCATGGTTGTACCCTTTGTTTGGATGATTTTAACCTCAGGGAAGACCTTGTCTGAATCTGTTCAAATACCACCAACAATTTTTCCAGAAAATTTTCAGTTTAGCAATTTTGAAGCCGTCTGGAATCTATTACCCTTTGATAAATTCTACATTAATACCTTATTGATGATTATCGGGCGCGTCTTTTTCTCGCTGCTATTTAGTGCAATGGCGGCGTATGCCTCAGCGAGACTACGCTTTCCGGGACGTAATTTATTTTTTAGTCTCGTCTTAATTCAAATGATGATTCCCGGACAGATTTTTATCACGCCACAATATATGCTAGCGCAACAATTAGGCATTTTGGATAGTGTTCCCGGTTTGATTTTACCAGGCTTTGTTAGCGCATTTGGAACCTTTTTACTGCGGCAGTTCTTTATGAGTCTGCCGGATGACTTAGAAGAGGCCGCCATTTTAGATGGCGCAACTGTCTGGCAAATATTCTTTAAAATCATGTTGCCATTGGCACGCTCTGGCTTAATTGCTTTAGGAATCTTTACCGCCTTGTTTGCCTTTAAAGATTTAATGTGGCCGCTAATTGCGACGACTTCTGTTGACAATATGACCTTGTCAGCTGGGTTAGCCAATTTACAAGGGCAATACATGACCAACTATCCACAATTGATGGCCGGCTCACTTTTAGCAGTATGGCCGATGATCGTGATATTTATCGTCTTCCAGAAAAGATTTATTGAAGGTATCGCTACGACAGGCGGTAAATTATAGGCAAATTTAATAGGCTGTGACATAAGTCTAAACAGAAAAAAGATACCTGAACACTATTCAGCAAAGGCTGAGCACTATTATGAATTTGAGACGGGGGTTGCTAAACCACTCAGAGCAAATTCAACGGTTCAGATATTTCTTCTGTAAAATGACTTATGTTACAGTCTCTTCTTTTTAGTGTATAGTAATGACAATAAGGAAAAAGGATGGGATAAGCATGGCTGGAATTAAAGATGTAGCTAGCAGAGCGAAGGTTTCGACAACGACAATTTCGCGCTTTTTAAATAATGATCCGAACTTGTCAATTGCTGAAGAAACTAAAAAGAGGATTTTAGAAGCAGTCAATTATTATGATTATCGCAAAAACGTTGTTAAAAATAAAATCAATAAAACGATTGCCATTATTACCTCTAAAACAGATTTAGAGGGGTTGGAAAATCCTTATTTTCGAAGGATACGGATTGGTATAAATGAGGCGATTAAAGAAAAAGGCATTACGCTGGAGCATTTTTATGAATTAGGAGATAACATTGATTCCACAAAATTCGAAAGCATTGGAGCGGTTTTGATTAT
This sequence comes from Enterococcus sp. HY326, assembly GCF_026157065.1. GTDB lineage: Bacteria > Bacillota > Bacilli > Lactobacillales > Enterococcaceae > HY326. The sequence goes on along the minus strand of NZ_JANLGQ010000001.1, from coordinate 667,707 downwards.
TGGTGCAGTAAACCAAGCAACACTATTTGAAATTAGTCAACACAACTCGAATTTAGTGTTGATCGATGATTTATATGCGCCAGCCCAGTTTGATTCGGTAACAGCGGACATTGAAGGTGCGATGATTGCCATGTTAAATGATTTATATCAACGAGGTCATCGGAACATGGTATTAATTTGCGGTGATCAGTCATATTTTGGAAATAATGGGGCTGTCGCTAAGAAAAAGTATGGAGACATTCGTTATAAGACCTATATGAAATGGATGGAGGAAAAAGGACTTTCAGAATTTGCTAAGGGATATGTTGGCGACTGGTCTTCTGAAAATGGGTTGCGGCAAACTCGGAAAATTTTACAAACGACTGAGAAGGCGAATTTACCAACGGCGATTATTGCCGGTAGCGATATGACAGCGGTCGGGGTGTATCAAGAATTACAAAAAAATGACTTACGAATACCAGAAGATATTGCTGTTGTTTCTTTTGATAATATTGATATTGCAGGCTATCTCCACCCCTCATTGACCTCGGCAGATTTAAGGGAAAAAGAATTGGGGGATGCGGCGGTCGCCTTAGCTTGGCAAAGAATTAATTTTGAGAGAGACTATCCGGTGAAACTGACCTTACCTTTTGAAATAAAAAAACGCGAGAGTGATACGAGGGATTTAACTTCAAAATAATTTGTAAAAAATCCCGCATCTAAGCGACCTTTTTCAGCTTGAAAAAAATTATATTTATTTTCATTTAAATAAAACACCTAAAATTTCTAAAATTCGAGTTAATCTCTTTACATTTAGACTCATTCCGCTACAATAAAAGAAAGAAAGCTCTATTTCTTTTCAAAAGCGAGGTGTTTGATAATGGAAATGGAACATATTAATGATAATACGATTCGCGTAGTCATCCACAATGATGATTTGGTTCAACGGGGAATTACTTTTTTAGATTTGCTAGGGAATCATCGTGAGATTGAAAACTTTTTCTATTCTATTTTGGAGGAAGTGGATATTGAAGATGAGTTTCGTGGCAGCGAGGCAATCACTTTTCAGGTTTTACCAAAGGGTGACGGTTTGGAACTATTTATTAGCAAGAATATTACGCCGGAAGACATGGAAGGCTTAGAAAATAACGAAGAATTTCGTGATGATGTGGCAGAGTATTTGAAAAATCAACTGACTGAAGATGCTGAAAATGACTTAAGTTTAGAGAATTTAAGCAGTCTAGTATTTGAGGTCGCTGATTTTGAAGATTTGGTTCAATTAGCTGCTGAGGTTTATCTTGATTCTGCCTGGACTAATCTTTATCGTTACAAAGAAGGCTATTACCTGCAAATCACTTTCCTACAAGATGATTTGAATGTTATGGATAAAGAGGACATGATTTCTCAAGTGTTGGAGTTTGCTAATCTATCGCCGATTACCAGTGAGATTTTAGCTGAGCATGGGCAACTACTGATGGAGCGCAATGCTCTAGAATTACTACGGTATCACTTTCATTAAAACCTTTAAAAAGGGCTTATCGGCTACGGCTGGTGAGCTTTTTTTTGCGTATTTTTTTGAGGGTGAAACAGATGTATGTAGCGAAAAATAGTCGTGGGGTTTTAGTAAATCTTTTACAAATCGAAAAAAGTCAGCCTTTGATAAAAGAAACATATTATTGCCCGGCTTGTCGGCAGAAATTAATTTTGAAAGCAGGCAACGTGAAGCAGCGTCACTTTGCCCACTGCGCTAAAAAGACCTGTGAAAGTTTTAGTGAAGGGGAAACGGCTGAACATCTGGCAGGCAAAGCACTGTTGTTTAACTGGGATCAAGAGGCCCAGTTGGAGGTGTCCTTAGCGAGCATTGGGCAGCGAGCGGATGTTTTGTTGCCACAGCTTGCACTAGAATTTCAATGCTCGCCCTTATCAACAGCTAAATTGGAAAAGCGGGTAGCTGGTTATAAAAAAATGAACTTGCAACAGTGGTGGCTAACCGGTGAGCGGCTCAAGGAAGGTGTCTTGCGACAAGGCAGCTCTCATTTTTGTTTGTTTAATCAAACGTTTGGAGTACATTTTTGGCATTTAAATACCTCAAAAAAAAGTATCGAGCTCTATACCCATCTTTTAACGATGTCCAAACAAAAGTCTTTCAAACGGAAAATTTTTAATTTTCAAGAGCAGCCATTGTCGCAAATTTTTGGCGACAGAAATTCGGTACCTTCGATTGTTTGTTCGACAAAAAAGGATTGGCAACAGCAAAAGCTTTCTGTCCAAAAGAAGCTTTATTATTGTTTGCCAGAGATTTTGCAAATCCAGCAGGCCTTGTATCGCCGTGGCAGTCATCTGCTACAACTACCGGAAATTTTGTTTGCGCCGAGTATTGCAACGCCCTTTTTTGGTGATTGGCTGTATTTTCTGCGCTTTCATTTTTTTCAAAAAAGTTTGAGCTGTTCAGCTATTGACTTACATGAATTTAGTTTTCAACTAACGCAACGCTTTTTACAGACCTATCAATTACAGCAAAAGTTTCCTTTAGTTGAGCCAGCAGCCATTTCAGCTGCTTTTTTCACAGAAAGCTGCCGACTTTTTCAAGCCTTTCAACAGAAAAAAACAAGTTTTAAGGTCTTTTCTGCAGACTCTTTATGAAAATATGATAAGATTACTACAGGATAAATATTGGCGCAGGCTAATATTTTCGTGAGATTTCTATTGATAAAGGAGCGATTTTCATGTCAGAAGCAAAACAATTACCAAAAAGAGATGAAGTGCCAGTAGATTTAACGTGGGATTTAACTACTATTTTTCCAGATGATGCGGCCTTTGATACGGCAATTACAGCATTAAATACTGAAGTAGCAAAAGCTGAAGATTTCCAAGGTACCTTGGCAGATGGTCCGGAAGCTTTCTTAGCAGCGATTGAATATTTGTTAGATATCTACCGTAAAACTGAAACGATTTATGTGTATTCCCATTTGAAAAATGATCAAGACACCACCAATACGACCTATCAAGCTTTATATGCCAGAGCTAGCAGTTTATATGCGCAAGTTTCTCAAGCACTGGCTTGGTTTGAACCAGAAGTTTTGAGTTTGCCGGATGAAAAAATCTGGAGCTATTTTTCTGAGGAACCTAAATTAGAAATTTATCGTCATTTCGTCAATCAAATGATTGATAATCGGGCTCACATTCTCTCAGCTGACCAAGAAGCACTCTTGGCTGGTGCCAGCGAAATTTTTGGCGCTTCCAGCAATACCTTTTCCGTTTTAAACAATGCGGATTTAAAATTCCCAGTGATTGAAAATGAAAAAGGTGAAAAAATTGAATTGTCCCACGGAGTCTATGGACAATTGATGGAAAATGTTGACCGCAGTGTACGGGAAAAAGCGTTTAAAGGCTTATACAGCGTCTATGAACAATTCCGTAATACCTTTGCCAGCACGCTATCAACGCATATTAAGAGCCATAATTATAGTGCGAAGGTTCGGAAATATGATTCTGCTCGGGCAGCTTCTCTGAGCAACAATCATATCCCTGAAAGTGTTTATGATACTTTGGTGGCAGTCGTCAATGAAAATCTGCCGCTGCTGCATCGCTATGTAAAATTGCGCAAACGCCTGTTGAAGGTGGATGAGTTGCATATGTATGATATGTATACGCCGATTTTAGGAGAAGCGTCGATTAAATATACGTATGAAGATGCCAAGGCGAAAGCACAAGAAGCATTGCAACCATTAGGAGCAGAATACTTGAAGGTTGTTGATGAAGCTTTCAGCAAGCGTTGGATTGATGTGGTGGAAAATCAGGGCAAGCGCAGTGGAGCGTATTCTTCTGGCGCTTATGATACGAAGCCATATATTTTAATGAATTGGCATGATACACTGGACCAATTATTTACCTTGGTCCATGAGATGGGACACAGTGTTCACAGTTATTTCACCCGCAGCAATCAGCCTTATGTCTACGGTGATTATTCAATTTTCTTAGCTGAGATTGCTTCCACGACCAATGAAAATATTTTGACGGAATATCTATTAGAAACTGAAACAGATCCTAAGATTAGAGCCTACATTTTAAATCATTATTTAGATGGCTTTAAGGGTACGATTTTCCGGCAAACACAATTTGCAGAGTTTGAGCATTTTATGCATGAAGAAGACGCCAAGGGCACGCCGTTGACTGCAGAATATTTGAGCGAGAGCTATGGTGAATTAAATAGTAAATATTATGGTCCAGATGTGACAGAAGATCCAGAAATCAAATTCGAATGGTCGCGGATTCCTCATTTCTATTATAATTACTATGTGTACCAATATGCGACTGGCTTCTCAGCAGCTTCGGCCTTAGCGCAAAAGATTGTCGATCAAGAGCCGGGTGCCTTAGATCATTACTTAAATTATTTGAAATCCGGCAGCAGCGACTTCCCAATTGAAGTCATGAAGCGGGCCGGTGTTGATATGACCAAAGCGGATTATATCCGTGATGCCATGAAGGTTTTTGAAACTCGCTTAACTGAATTAGAAGAATTAGTTGAATCCTTAGCTGATTAAATAAAAGACAGTCTTCAAAAAAACACAGCAGCTTGGTAAATGAAGGAAAGAAAGTCCGGTGTTTGCAAGCTGCTGTCAGCATACTCTAAAGATTTACTTATTTTCAGACTAAAATAAAAAGGAGGGCTTCGATGTCTCTAGCAAGTGTCCAAGAATATTTTGCTAAATTAAACATGGCCGATCAAATCATTGTACTTGAAGAGTCTTCAGCAACAGTCGCTTTGGCGGCCCAAGCGCTACAGACACAACCGGCGCAGATTGCCAAAAGCTTATCCTTTAAAAAGAAAGCTAGCGTTGAAGCCATCTTAGTCGTGGCAGCCGGTGATACAAAAATTGACAATCAAAAATACAAAGAGTTTTTTCAAGAGAAGGCTTTGATGCTTAAAGCAGAGGAGGTCGATGAAAAAATCGGCCATCCAGTCGGTGGAGTCTGTCCCTTTGCGGTGAACGAAGATGTGGCGGTTTATTTAGATGATTCATTGAAACGCTTTGACTTTGTTTATCCCGCCTGTGGCAGCGGTAATAGCGCCATCAAGTTGACAATTCCAGAGTTGGAAACTTACAGTAACTTCCGCCAATGGATTGATGTTTGTAAGTATTAAAAATAACTATGTCAAAAAAGCTTGAGAATTTTCTCAGGCTTTTTTATTTTGTTAAAGCAGCGTATTTGTTGGGTGGGAATTTGGGGAACAGTACGCTCCAAGAATAATTTTTAAGGCTAGTAAAGTGTCTTTAACAAGCTTCGATTATAAGTTTACTGCGAAAAAACTAAAAAAAACCACCTGTAAAAGTTAGCAGTTGTACGCTAACTTTTACAGGCGGTTTAAATTTTATTCAGCAGGTGGAGTTGGTTCTTCAAGTTGGCTCGTTGAAGTTTCCATCGCTTCAATCTGTGAAGGGGTATCTAGTATTTGCCGCTGGCGGCGTCTTCTTAACCAAAATAGGTAAACACCAAACAAGAGAATACAAACGACAAAGGAAATAGTGCCTAAGCTAAAGCCCTGCGGCAGATATTTAAAGACAATTTCGTGAGTGCCGGCCGGAAGATTAATCGCAACCAATGCATCTTCATAGGCGGTAATTTCAACTTCTTCGCCGTCGACATAAGCTTTCCAGCCTTCGTCAAAGGGGATGGTCGTCATTAAAACTTGATCGCTATCGACGGTAACCTTTCCGCTGGCGGTCCGACCATCGGTGGTTAATTCAACTCCGTTAGCTTGGATGGCGTTCATTGCTGTCGTGTAAGCAGTCGTATCCATACCTAAGACCTGTGGGTTAAGTAAACTAATCGCATCGGTTCCGTAAAAGCTAACCGAAAAATTAACGGTTGTCTGCTCCGCATAATAACCTAAATCATAATATTGTCCGGTAATATTAATCTGGGACTTGCGACTCTCACCATTAACAAAAACTTCGGCGGTGGAGCTGCCGATTTGGTTAAAGTCAGTTGGAAACAAGCTGATGTAGGCTTGGGTATTGGCGGGAACGGTCACCTGATAATTAATGACCTTCGCAACATTATTGGTCTGTTCGCTATAGGTAATCGTATTGCCATTTTCGGTCACATCCGTATTTTCTGTGGAGGTGACAATTGGATTGTAAAAGGTAAAGTAATTTAAATTTTGACCGGATAAAGCATTGACTAAATTCGTCTGGGTTCCCAAATTATCAGAAACCAAACTCTCCACGTTGTAGATACTTTCATCTACTGTGAAGGCTAACGGCAGAGCATTCTGATTTTCATATAAGGTATAATCTCCCGCTGACTCGATAGCAGAAAAGCCAAATTTGTTGAGGGTTGTTTTGCTGAGATTATATTTTATGCCAAAAAGGCTGTCCATCAAGAGGGTATTATTATTGTAACGAATATTTAAATTAGTCCCCCGGGAGCGAAAACCCAGTTCATCCAAAAAGCTGGAGGAATTCCGGTTGCGGATGGAAGAAAACATGCTGATGCCGCTGTAACCATAATTCAGACTGTCATTGGAGGAAACAGCATCCAAGTTTTCCAGCCGATAAAAACTATCATTCAAATCCTCAGACTCAGAGACGAGGGACTTGATTGCTGGATAAGGACTGGTGTACAAACTTCTGGAAGCGTAATTCCAATCATCTAAAATTCCGTGAATCATGCCGTTTGTATTCAGTAGGGCCTCACCGCTCATCAAAATCAAAAAGATAATGCTGAGGCGTTTTAGATTGAGTTTATTTGATTGGAATAGCGCAATGCCTAACGTATAAAAAAGTAAAAAGGCGACACTGATAATCAGTGAAAACAGACTGACATAAGGATAATTATTGGTCTCCAGACCGAAGCCGATACAAAAGAGCGCAGCGATTAAAAGACTGAGACCCATAACAAAGTAGCTATCTTTTTTAGTGAATTGTTCCCAGCCGTAACCAGCAAGTAGCACGACTAAAAAGGAAAATAAATAGGCATAACGGAATAAAAACATATTCGGCGCGTGCATCCCGTGCCAGAAAAGATTTAACGGCACAAGGTAAAAGCTCGCAATTAAAATCGCCAACAAACTGCCGAAAGCCACTTTATTTTTCCAAGAAATTTTACGAGTCACGAAATAGAAGACACAGAAAACTAATGGTACTAAGCCGACATAAATGAAAGGAATCGAACCATAGCGGGTGGTATCGTAGACGCCAATCATATTTTTCATTAAGATGTCCCACCAGCCGGTTGCCTCCGTTTTCAGCTGATTAATTGTGGAGAGGGATTCGCCGTTGGTCCGCAAATCCAAGACAGCCGGCAAAATCATAATCAGTGAAGCACCGGTGGCTAAGGCAGCGGTCAGACCATAGGGAACAATCGTTTTGAGATAAGTCTTTGGCTTGGTCAAAAGCCGGGCGATAAAGTACAGCCCAGAGAAAATTGCAATCATAAAGCCCATGTAAAATCCAGATAAAAAGAGCAGCAAATAGCTGACAAATAAAAGCAGCGGTTTTTTCTCATCCATTACCTTATGGATGCCTAAGATAACCAGCGGCAAGTAAACAAAAGCATCGGACCACATGATTAATTCTGAATGGGCCGTGGCAAAAGACATTAAGGCATAGGCGACAGCCAAAGAAACCTTGTTCCATTTTTTCAATTTGAAACTGTGATTTGCCAAAAACCAAAAGCTTAGTCCGGCTGCTCCGATTTTTATGAGGGTAATCAGATAGAGGGCATCAGGCATTAATTGGTTTGGGAAGAAATAAACCAAGAAGGTAAAAATCCCCCCTAAATAATAGGAAACCAGCGAAAGATAATTTAACCCTAATGAGGTATTCCAAGTGTAGAAAAAGCTCTGCTCGCCATGTAGAAAATTATTAAAGCTGGCATAAAAATTGGAAGATTGCGAAAAAGCATCACTTGCCAGAATGCTGCGGGAGCTTCCGGGATAAATACCGATACTGAGATAGACCCCTGCTAAAATTAAAAAAGGCAGTAAAAAACTGGCTAACATAAACCAGCGATTTTCCTTAAAGTAAGGGGTAGTAAAAGGATTTTTTATTTTAAAAGAAGATTTTTTATGTGCTGTCTGTCGTTTCAAAAAAAGTTCACCAAATTTCTATAAAGTCATTAAGGATAGTGTACCATAGGAAGAAAGTTGAGGTAGAATTTTTCAACTTGAAAATTAAAAAGGCTGGAAGAAAAATGCTGTGAAGAGAGACGGGAGTTTTTGTGGCGCAGATAGTTATTGGCTGCGGCCGTTTTAGAGATTTTTAATTTTCCTGGCTGTGACACAAAAAAACCGTCTCCTTTTTGCAGGAGACGGTTGGGAATACTAGTTGTTGTGATTAAACACGTTCAACTTTTCCAGATTTCAACGCGCGAGTTGAAACCCATACTTTTTTAGGTTTGCCGTCGATTAGCACACGAACTTTTTGCAAGTTAGGTTTGACAGTCCGTTTAGTAGCATTTAATGCGTGAGAACGGTTGTTGCCGCTGCTAGTTTTACGACCGGTAAAATAACAAACTTTAGCCATGATATTTCCTCCTTCATCTTATGATGCAATTCAATCTGCATGCATTCTTCTGCCTGAGCTCCTAGAAACTTCTATTACTATAGAAGAAAATACAAGCTCCTGAGTCAAGAAGAACTTGCTGTCGATTGCAAAATCTTGAAGCGAATTCTTCAGCTCATACCGTAATAATTTATCATAGGTTGCTCCATTTAGCAAGCTGATTTTTTGAAGAGAATTGACAAGTCCTGTGAAAACGTGTAAATTATACAGAGTTATGGTGGGCTTGTTGTGACAAAAGCCTGTTTTTGTCGTCAGATTATTAGGTGGCTTTCTTTTATTTACTAGGGGGCTATGATAAAATACAGAGTGAATTTGACAAAAAATTTGTAGGGAGGCATACAAATGGCTGTAAAAATTAAAACGGCTGCCGGTACGATTGAAATCTCTAATGAAGTGATTGCAACAGTTGTCGGCGGTGCAGCAACCGACGTGTTTGGCATCGTTGGCATGGCCAGTAAGAGCCAGATTAAAGATAATATTAACGAAATTTTAAGAAAAGAAAATTATTCCCGCGGTGTGGTAGTTCGGCAAGAGGAAAATGGTGTGGCGGTGGATGTGTATACCATCATCAGTTATGGCACCAAAATTTCTGAAGTATCCCGCAATGTTCAAGAAAGTGTCAAATACAATTTGGAAACTTTACTGGGCGTGAGCGCAAATTCGGTGAATGTTTTTGTGCAGGGTGTGCGGGTATTGCCTGACTAGGCATAGATGCTTAGCATCAATAAGGAGGATATTTTAGTGAGTGTAACAGAAATCAGCGCCAGCCAGTTTCAAGAAATGGTTCAGGCAGGGGCAAAGCGCTTAAATGTAAATGCGGAATTTGTCAATTCCTTAAATGTATTTCCTGTGCCAGATGGCGATACGGGTACCAATATGAATTTGTCGATGACTAGTGGAGCGAAAGCCGTTGTTGATTCACCCTCGCAAAAAGTCGGTGAGTTGGCAAATATTTTATCAAAAGGTCTTTTGATGGGGGCGCGGGGCAATTCCGGCGTTATCTTGTCTCAGTTGTTCCGAGGTTTTTCAAAACATATTCCTGATGTTGTAAACTTAAATGCCAAAGATTTAGCGGCGGCTTTTACCCATGGAGTTGAAACAGCTTATAAAGCGGTGATGAAACCTGTGGAGGGCACGATTTTAACCGTTGCCCGGGAAGCAGCTAAAGCCGGCGAACGCAAGGCTCAAAAAACGGACGATGTGATTGAAGTGATGGAGGCCGTTTTAAGCGGCGGGAAACGGGCGTTAGCGAAAACACCTGATTTATTACCCGTTTTAAAGGAAGTCGGCGTTGTCGATAGCGGCGGCCAAGGCTTAGTCTTTATTTATGAAGGCTTTTTAACTGCTTTAACTGGTAAGTTTGAAGCAGATGTCGCTTACGAGCCGTCACCAGCTGCGATGGATGAGATGGTCAACGCTGAACATCACCGCAGTGTTCAAGGACAATTGGCCACAGCCGATATTAAATTTGGCTATTGTACTGAAATCATGGTCAACATCGGTGAAGGCCCAACAGTTGATAGCAAGTTTGATTATGAAACCTTCCGTAATTATTTAGACGGATTAGGGGATTCCTTATTAGTGGTTAATGACGATGAAATTATCAAGGTTCACGTCCACACAGAACATCCCGGCGAAGTCATGAATTACGGGCAAAAATTTGGTTCGTTAGTGAAAGTTAAAGTCGACAATATGCGGATGCAACATGAAACGATTTTAGAGCATGATGAACATATCCACGAAGACTTAGATATTACTCAAGCCCACAAACCTTATGGCGTGATTGCGATTGCTGCCGGTGAAGGCGTGCAGGAATTATTTAAGAGCTTAGGCGTTAACTTTGTGATTAGTGGCGGCCAAACGATGAATCCTAGCACAGAGGATATTTTAAAGGCTGTGGAGGAGGTCAATGCCGACCAAGTGATTATCCTGCCGAATAATAAAAATATCTTTATGGCAGCTGACCAAGCGGCTGAAGTGGCAGAAGTGCCGGTAGCAGTAGTGCCGACTAAAACCATTTCCCAAGGGATGACGGCGATGCTGGCCTTTAACGACCAAGCTGATTTAGAAGAAAATAAAACTTCGATGACTGAGTTAAGCGAAAGTGTGGTCAGCGGACAAATCACCAATGCGATTCGTGACACAGCGATTGATGGTGTGACTATCACAGAAGGCGATTATCTCGGAATGGTTGACGGCAAGATTGTCGTATCTGAAAAGGATATCAAAGATGTTGCCTTGACGACTCTTGAGAAGATGATTGCAGCCGATACGGAAATTGTCACAATTATCGTCGGCGAAGGCGGTAATCAAAAAGCCGCTGAAGACCTTGTTAAAACTCTTTCAGAAAAATATCCTGACTTAGAGATGGAAATTCACCAAGGAGACCAACCGGTTTATCCCTACTTGTTCTCTGCTGAATAAAAAATTAAACACTTGTAAGCCTGAAGCACTAATCTTAGATTGGTTTTTCAGGCTTCTTTCTTGAAGGGAGGTCGACAGATGACAGCATTGACTGATAGTGTCGCCGTTTTAGCCGGCGTGGGTCCTAAGCGCCAAGAAAATTTAGCCAGCCTTGGCATAGTGACGATTGAGGATTTAATTACCTATTTTCCATTTCGCTATGAGGACATTCAAGAAAAAAATCTTAACGAAATCGGCGATCAGGAAAAAGTCACGCTGAAGGGGACTGTCGTTTCTGAAGCAATCTTGGCCCGCTATGGCTACAAAAAAAATCGCCTGCAATTTCGCATGATGCAAGACCATGATGTTTTCAGTGTCTCTTTTTTTAATCAACCTTATCTAAAGGATAAAGTGATTTTAGGAGAAGAGATCGCCGTTTATGGTAAATGGGATGCTAAGCGCAAAGCTTTAAACGGCATGAAAATTTTGGGCAGCAAATCACCAGAGGATTTTGCCCCGATTTACCATGTCTCAAAAGCGGTCCGCCAAAGCACCTTGATTGAATTAATCAAGGTAGCACTGGAACTCTATCAAGAGCAGATTTTTGAAAATCTGCCGACCTCTCTGATTGAAAAATACCGCTTAATGGATCGCAAGTCAGCGATTATTGCCATGCACTTTCCTAAAAATCATCAGGAAAGTCAGCAGGCCAAGCGGCGAGTCGTCTTTGAAGAATTTTTCCTCTTTCAAATGCGGATGCAGGGCTTAAAGGCGCGGGACAAAGCCGAAGTCAACGGAATTTCGATTTTATATGATGTGCCTCGCTTGAAAAAATTTGTCGAGACGCTGCCCTTTGAGCTGACGAATGCTCAAAAGCGGGTCACTAATGAAATCTGTCGAGATTTGCGCAGTCCGCAACATATGCAGCGGCTTTTGCAAGGGGATGTCGGCAGCGGGAAAACAGTAGTGGCGGCAATTGTTTTGTATGCCGCCATGACAGCTGGTTTTCAAGGAGCCTTGATGGTGCCAACGGAAATTTTAGCCCAACAGCATTTGGAAAGCTTGAGCCAGCTCTTTGATCCTTTGGAAGTGCGGGTGGCAGTTTTAACTGGTTCGACTAAAACAAAAGAACGACGGGAAATCCTCGCCCAATTAGCCAATGGCGAATTGGATATTCTTGTCGGCACCCACGCTTTGATTCAAAAAGATGTTTTCTTCGCCAATCTCGGTCTCGTGATTACCGATGAACAGCATCGCTTTGGTGTGAACCAGCGGAAAATTTTGCGGGAGAAGGGCTTGCGACCGGATGTCTTATTTATGACGGCGACGCCGATTCCTCGAACTTTAGCGATTACTGCTTATGGGGAAATGGATGTTTCCGTGATTGATGAATTACCGGCCGGCCGAATTCCTGTGGAAACTCGCTGGATTCGTCATCCACAATTAGATAGCGTCTTGGAGTGGAGTTTAAAAGAACTTTCAAAGGGCCATCAAATGTACGTTATCTGTCCGCTGATTGAAGAATCAGAGGCCCTGGATGTCAAAAATGCCACCGAGATTTATGAACGCCTGCAAACTTATTATGGCGACACCTATCAAGTGGCTTTACTCCACGGTAAAATGAAAAACCAAGAAAAAGATCAAATCATGGAAAATTTTAAAGATCAAAAAAGTCAGATTTTAGTTTCCACCACTGTGATTGAAGTCGGGGTCAATGTTCCCAATGCCACAGTGATGTTGATTATGGATGCCGACCGTTTTGGTTTGGCCCAGCTCCATCAACTGCGAGGACGGGTTGGCCGGGGCGGCGATGCCTCCTATTGTATTTTAGTGGCGGACCCGAAAAATGAAATGGGGGTGGAGCGCATGAAAATCATGACAGAAACCACTAACGGCTTTGTCGTCAGCGAAAAAGATTTGGAGCTGCGGGGACCAGGTGAAGTCTTTGGGTTTAGGCAATCGGGAATTCCGCAATTTATTGTGGGGGATATCGTCAATGATTTTAATATTCTGGAGGTCGCCCGCAGTGAAGCCAAAAAGATTTGGCAGAATTCCGACTGGCAACATCAAGCGGAATATAGTAGTCTAGTGGAGACTTTAAAAATAGCTGATGAAGAACAATTTTTTGATTAAAGCGCAAGTTGCTTGAACTAAACTGGAGGAAAATAAAAAAATGAAAATTGCAGTAGATGCGATGGGCGGCGACAACGCCCCTCAAGCCATTGTTGAAGGAATTATGCTAGCTAAAGCTGAATACCCTGAGATGGAGTTTCTTTTATTTGGAAAAGAAGCGGAAATTAAAAAGTACGTAACCGATGAAAAAAATGTCGAAATCATCCACACCGATGAAAAAATTATGAGTGATGATGAACCCGTTAAAGCGATTCGTCGTAAAAAAACTGCTTCGATGGTGTTGGCAGCCCAAGCGGTCAAAGAAGGCCGTGCCGATGCGATTTTTTCTGCTGGCAATACTGGTGCCTTATTAGCAGCTGGATTATTTATTGTCGGTCGTATTAAACAAGTGGAACGACCAGGATTGATGACCACTTTACCAGTGGTTGGGCAACCGGATAAAGGCTTTGATATGTTGGACTTAGGGGCGAATGCCGACAATCGTCCGGAACATCTGCTGCAATTTGGTGTCTTAGGAGCCTTTTATGCTAAAAACGTTCGGGGAATTGAAAATCCTCGTGTTGGACTTTTAAATAATGGCACGGAAGCTAGCAAAGGTAGTGAGCTGACAAAAAAAGCATATGAGTTGCTGAGTGAAGCACCTGATTTGAATTTTATCGGCAACGTTGAAGCCCGTGATTTATTAAGCGGTGTCGCTGATGTAGTTGTCACCGACGGCTTTACCGGAAATGCCGTCTTAAAGACAATTGAAGGTACTGCCATCAGCATTATGTCGCTATTGAAAAATTCGATTTCAGAGGCAGGCATCACTGGTAAGCTGGGGGCATTATTATTAAAAGACAGCTTGCGGGGCTTGAAAAATGAAATGGATTATTCTAAACATGGTGGAGCAGTCTTGTTTGGCTTAAAGGCACCTGTGATTAAAACCCATGGAGCAACTGGACCAGAGGCTGTAAAGTATACCATTCGCCAAATTCATCGAATGTTAGAAACACAGGTTGTCACTCAATTGGTGGACCATTTTGTCCAAGAGGAAGCGACAGAGTCTGAAGCGACGACACCAGCAGAATAGAAATTCGCTGAAAAAGGTAGACAAACAATTTTTTTATCAGTAAAATGAAGCTTGCAGACTGAGGGCAAGGAAAACGGGGGTGAAGCGAATTGACGCGGGAAGAAGTATTTAGCAAAGTAGCGAATATTATCGCCAAACATTTTGAAGTTGAGCCGGATAAAATTACCGATCAGATTAGTATTAAAGATGATTTGAATGCTGATTCAATTTCAGTGATGGAATTTGTCTTGGAATTAGAAGACGAATTCGGGACTGAGATTTCTGATGAAGAAGCAGAAAAAATTGAAACAGTTGGCGGCGCAGTTGACTATATTATGAACAATCAATAATCATTGATTTTCTCGAGGTTGTGACATAAGCTCAAAACAGATTTAAAATAGCTAAACCATCGTCAGTAACAGCTGACAGTGGGGCAAACTTGTTGGTGGGAGCATTTGGCTCCTGACAGCAGTTACCCCTTTAGTTTAGAAATTTTGTCTGTGAAGGAACTTATGTGATAACCTCTTTTTTTATCTCCTTAAAGTTTCAAAAGAAGAGAAAAACCAGTATAATAGAACAGTATCTGCAACCAAGTTGGAAAGGAATGGGAACATGAATCACCAGTTGACCAAATTGCTACAGGAGAACTATCAAATTGTTTTTCATCATGTCGATTTACTCGAACAGGCCTTCACCCATTCATCCTATGTGAATGAGCATCGCAACTTGCATTTATCTGACAATGAACGCTTAGAATTTTTAGGGGACGCCGTTTTGGAATTATTAGTTTCCCGATTTTTATATGACACCTTCACAGATTTACCTGAAGGTCGTTTAACGAAGCTGCGTTCAGCAATTGTCAGAGAGGACAGTCTTTCAAAATTTGCGAAGGAATGTCAATTTGACCAGTATGTGTTACTAGGAAAAGGCGAAGAAAACTCCGGCGGGCGGATGCGCCCTGCTTTATTGTGTGATTTATTTGAAGCCTTTTTAGGGGCTTTGTATTTAGATCAAGGATTAGACGCTGTTTTGGCGTTTATCAGCAAAGTTATCTTTCCCCAAGTAACCAATGGTGCTTTTTCACATGAGATGGATTTTAAGACCCGTTTACAAGAAGTTCTACAAAAAAATGGCGATGTTAAAATCGACTATCAATTAATTAAAGAAGAAGGTCCTGCCCATGAACGGGAATTTTGGACTAAAGTTTTATTGGATGGTCGCGAAATCGGCGATGGCCACGGGAAATCCAAAAAGCTTTCAGAACAAGCTGCAGCGGAAAATGCCCTGAAGCAATTAGCTGAATCCGAAACAAATTAGGAGCGATTTTGTGTATTTAAAGAAAGTAGAAATAGCCGGCTTCAAGTCCTTTGCTGATCGCACGGTGATTGATTTTGAAAATAAGTTAACCGCCGTCGTGGGTCCAAACGGCAGCGGTAAAAGTAATATCACCGAAGCGATTCGTTGGGTTTTAGGGGAGCAGTCCGCTAAAAGCCTGCGGGGCGGCAAGATGCCGGACATTATCTTTGCCGGCTCTGAATCCCGCAAACCTTTGAACATTGCGGAAGTGACGATTGTTCTAGATAACAGCGACAACTATCTGCCGCTGGATTTTAGTGAAATCAGTGTGACCCGTCGTTTACGTCGGACTGGTGAAAGTGACTTTTTCATTAATAAGCAAGCCTGTCGTCTAAAAGACATTCAAGATTTATTTATGGATTCTGGTTTAGGCAAGGAATCTTTTTCGATTATTTCCCAAGGGAAGGTCGAAGCGATTTTTTCCAGTAAGCCAGAGGACCGGCGCGGAATTTTTGAAGAGGCAGCCGGTGTTTTAAAATATAAACAGCGGAAGAAAAAAGCCGAGCAGAAATTATTTGAGACAGAAGACAATTTAAGCCGGGTTCAAGATATTATCTATGAGCTGGAAGACCAGCTGGAACCTTTGAAGGCCCAGAGTGCAGCTGCTAAAGAATTTTTGACTTTAAAAGAAAAATTAACGGCAATCGACATCAGTGCCGTCATTACTGAAGTCAGCAGCACCAAAGCCGATTGGGAAACTAAAAAAACAGAACTGGCTGTCTTAGCGGAGCAATTGACAGAGGTCGGTGAAGCGATTCAACACGCTGAAAGTAAATTATTTGATTTGCGGCAAACCCGCAGCCAAACCGACCAGCAGATTGACCAATTCAATCAACAGCAACTGCAATTGACTGAAGCTTTAAAACAAGCTGAAGGGCAAAAGGATGTTTTAAAGGAACGCTCACAAAACACCTTGAAAAATGCCCAGGAATATCAAGCCTCTGTCGAAGAAGCCGAAGCAAAATTAGCCGAGTTTAGTCAACAATTAACTGATTTGCGACGCAATTTATTAACAAAAGAAGAAGAGATGACTCTTTTAAGCAGCGAAATTGCGGCCACTGAAAGTGAATTAATCAAATATCAAAAATCTTCTAAGGAAATTATTGAAGATTTGCGCAGCCAATACGTTGAGTTAATGCAAGAGCAAGCCAGCACTAACAATGAATTAAAACATTTGGAGCGGACCTATCAGCAGGAGATGGTTAAAAACCAGCAGGCGCTGACTAAAAATCAGCAGTTGGAAACGCAACAGGCGGCATTGGTTGAGCAAGTGGCTGATTTAACTGAGAAAAAAACGACCGTCCAAGACCAAATTGCCAAGCAATTAAAGGATTATCAAAAGACCCAACAGGAATTACAGCAGGGGAGCGCTCGTTTTAAAGAAGCGCAGCAGGAAATGTATCAGCTGATGAATCGGCTGCAACAGGTTAAAGCTCGCCATAAAAGCCTGCAGGATATTCAAGATAATTACACTGGATTTTATCATGGTGTCCGTTTGATTTTGCAAAACCAAGAGCAGCTTGGCGGCATTATCGGCGCCGTGGCAGAGTTATTAACATTGCCAGAAGATTACACCTTAGCAATTGAAACGGCTTTAGGGGGCGCAGCGCAAAATATTGTTGTGGAAACAGAAAAAGATGCCCGCAACGGGATTACTTTTTTGAAGGAACGCAAAGGCGGCCGTGGAACGTTTCTGCCGCTGACAACGATTAAGCCTCGTTCCTTAAACAGTTCCCAAGTGAAAAAGGCCCAAGATGTGCCCGGCTTTTTAGGAATTGCAAGTCAATTAATCAGTTATGATGACAAAATTGCTAATATTGCAGAAAATTTATTAGGGCATATTGTGATTGCCAAAGACTTGACCAGTGCCAACCAACTGGCGAAGGCGCTGAATTATCAGGTGCGGATTGTTTCCCTCGAAGGTGACGTGATGAATGCCGGCGGTTCGATGACCGGTGGTGCCAGCAAAAAAGGCAATCAAGGCAGTCTCTTCAGTCAAGGCCAAGAATTGCAGCACCTCAGCCAAGAATTGGAACGAATTGAAGCGCAGCAATTTGCAAAGGAACAACAGGTTCAACAGTTAGAAGCTGTTGTGAAAAAGCAAGAGGTTGACTTAGAGGCCCTTCGCAGTCATGGGGAAACGACCCGTTTAGAAGAACAAGAAATTTTAAATCAGCTTGCTAATAAGGAAAATGAATTAGAGCGGGCTCAAAAAGAATTACAGATTTTCCAAATGGAGTCCACAGAGCTGCAGCGTTTCATCGGCGAATACCAACAGGAAAAAGCCGAGCTAACGGACAGACAAACCACCCTAGCGACGCAATTGACCGATATTGATCAAGAAATTAAATCCATCAGTCAGGAAAGCGAATTGGTGGAGGAAACCCGCCAGCGTTTGCAGGAGGAAAAAAACCAGCAAACGGCCAAGTTGGCGATTGCCAAGGAGCAGAAAACTCATTTGGAAAGTCAGCTCCAAAATTTGGTGGAGCAAGAACGAGACACTGCTAATCGACGGGATAATTTAGTCAGTCAAATTGCGGCCTTAAGCAATGCTTCCTCTGATTTTGAAATGACGGAAGAAAGTTTAGTGGCTCAAGGGGAAGAATTGAGCCGCGCTCTAGCAGAAATCAAAGAGAAATTATCTGCCGCCAAAGAACAGCGGCAGGCTTTACAGGAACAAGTCGACCAATTGGACAACCAATTGACCGAAGCCAATCAGCAACAAAAAAATCTGATGGCCACCCAAACCAATTTAGAAGTTCAAAAAAATCGGCGGGAGCTGCAATTGGATAATTTTCTTGCTTACCTGCAGGAAGAATACAGCATGACCTATGAAGCGGCTGTCTGGCAGTATCAAGAAACGTCTGATTTAACGGCAGCTAAAAAAGAAGTGCGCCAATTAAAAGCCGACATCGAGCGACTCGGTCCAGTCAATTTAAACGCCATCGAGCAGTTTGAACAAGTGGATGAGCGTCATCAATTTTTAGTTAGCCAACGGGATGATTTATTATCCGCCAAAGAACAATTATTTACCACGATGGCGGAAATGGATGAAGAGGTCAAACTGCGTTTCAGTGAAACCTTTGATGCCATCCGCAATAAATTTAAAGCCGTCTTTCCAAAAATGTTTGGTGGTGGTCGGGCGGAATTATTCTTGACTGACCCGACAGATTTATTAAATACGGGAATCGAAATTGAGGCACAGCCACCGGGCAAACGGCTGCAAAGTCTGAGCCTATTATCAGGAGGCGAGCGAGCTTTAACGGCTATCGCTCTGCTGTTTTCAATTATTCAAGTGCGGACAGTTCCGTTTTGTATTTTAGACGAGGTGGAGGCTGCCTTAGACGAGGCAAATGTTTCGCGTTTCGGCCATTATCTCAGCCAATTCCAAAGCGACACGCAATTTATTGTTGTGACCCACAGAAAAGGTACGATGGAAGCCGCCAATGTTTTATATGGTGTCACCATGCAGGAATCCGGCGTGTCTAAAATTGTTTCGGTACGTCTGGAGGATGTTACTGAAGGTGGTAGGATTTCGGCGGAGGCGCAGTAAGTAAAATTCTATCTATATGATTAAGTTGAAATAAATAGTGGCTAAAAAGCTAGTATGACTGGTTTGTAATGGCTGCAAAAGTTTTCAGATAGTACAAAGGAGCGTTTCATGATTAAACTAATTGCAATTGACTTAGACGGCACTTTATTAAATAGCGAAAAGAAAATCTCTGAGGCAAATAAACTGGCCTTACAAAAAGCCAAAGATGCCGGAGTAAAAATTGTGCTGTGTACTGGCCGACCTTTAAGAGGGATTGAAGTTTATTTGGAGGAATTGAGTTTAGAAGAAGCTGGTGATTACAGCATCACCTTTAATGGCGGCTTGGTTCAAAAAAATGATACCGGTGAAATTTTAGCCAAAAAAGCTTTAACAACAGCCAATGTTCGAGAAATTTATCAGCTAGGCAAGCAACTTGAACTGCCAGTGGATGTTTTGGCTGATGATGATGTCCTGCAGCTAACGACAACTCCTGGGCATAATTCGATTTATCAAAGCTTAAATGATTTGCTGAATTTTATTCCGACTGAAATTGAAGCAATCAATGATGAAGGAACGTATAATAAGGCTGTCATGGCTTATAGTGCGGCTGTTTTGGATCAAAAAATCCCGGACATTCCACAGGATTTATATACCAGATATGAAATTATAAAAAGTCGGGCTAATCTGCTAGAATTTATGCCTAAGGGTGTGACGAAGGCTTATGGAATTTCTTTGCTGGCAGAATACTTAAAAATAACCGCCGCAGAAGTCATGGCAATCGGTGATGAAGAGAATGATTTACCAATGATTGAATACGCCGGTGTCGGTGTCGCTATGGCTAATGCTGTACCTGATGTCAAAGCAATTGCCAACTATGTGACCACCAGCAACGATGAAGATGGCGTGGCCGCTGTTATCGAAAAATTTGTTTTTACTGGTGAGTAAGCTGTGGCAATCAGACTAAAATGATTTAGGATGTCAGTTCCACTTTTAGCAGTACACAAGGTCCCTGCAGTATAGTGGAATGATATACGTACGAAAATAAAACTAAATTTCAGTCAAGAAATTTAATACCTTAATATGAGTTAGGATGTCAGTTCCACTTTTAGCAATAGACAAAGTTCCTCCTGTTTAGTGGAATGATATACGTACGAAAATAAAACTAAATTTCTGATAAGAAATTTAATACTTTAAAATGAGTTAGGATGTCAGTTCCACTTTTTGGCAATAGACAAAGTCCCTCTTGTTTAGTGGAATGATATACGTACGAAAAACAGACTAAATTTCAGTCAAGAAATTTAATACTTTAAAATGAGTTAGGAGGAAATTCCATGGGATTTTTTGATAAGATCAAAAAGGCTTTTACTGGCGAGACGGAAGAGGTTCAAACGCCGGAGGAAGTTGAAGTCCAACAGAAATACGAGCAGGGTTTAGAAAAGACTCGTAAAACTTTTGGCGAGCGGATGAATGAATTATTTGCGAATTTCCGAACGGTTGATGAAGACTTTTTTGAAGAGTTGGAGGAAACTTTAATCGGAGCTGATGTCGGCTTTGACACAGCAATAAAAATCACTGAGGCTCTGCGTCAGGAAGTGAAGCTGCAAAATGTCAAAAAGCCGCAGGAAGTTCAAAATGTTATCATTGAGAAATTAGTCGACCTCTATGAATCTGAAGGGGTGGATGAGGTCAATGCGCTAAATGTACAGCCTGAAGGATTGACAATCATGCTGTTTGTCGGAGTCAACGGGGTTGGTAAAACCACGAGTATCGGCAAATTGGCGAATCAATACCGTGAAGCTGGCAAAAAAGTGCTTTTAGCGGCGGCGGATACGTTTCGGGCAGGCGCGATTGACCAATTAGTTGTCTGGGGTGAGCGGGCCCAAGTCGAAGTCGTTCGTGGCAAAGCTGGCGGCGACCCTGCGGCTGTCGTTTATGATGCGGTGGCTAAGGCGCAAGAACAGCAGGCAGATATTTTATTAGTGGATACTGCTGGCCGTTTGCAAAACAAAGTTAACTTGATGAACGAGTTGGAAAAAATCAAACGTGTGATTCAGCGGGAAGTGCCAGATGCGCCCCATGAAGTGCTATTGGTGGTGGATGCGACGACTGGACAAAATGCGATGGTCCAGGCGAAACAATTTAAGGAAACAACTGATGTCACTGGTTTAGTCTTAACTAAATTAGACGGAACCGCTAAAGGTGGGATTGTGTTAGCAATTCGCAATGAGCTGCATTTGCCGGTGAAATTAGTCGGCTTAGGTGAAGGCATCGATGACTTAGAACCATTTGAGCCAAATGATTTTGTAATTGGTCTGTTTAAAGGCTTGTTGAAGGAAGAATAAATTTTATGGAGACACTGAAGTCCGATTTAGTCAGACTCCAGTGTTTTTTCATTTTTCCCAACAAAAGAATAACTTTATGACACTTTTTTGATAACGCTTTCTGTCCTATGATATAATTAAAATATCACATTGTAAAAGGAGAGGAGCAGAAAAATGACTGAGAAAATTCTGGAGCGGCTGCACAGTTTGGGCATTCCTGAACTGAAAGAGATTACCGAGCTGAAAACTATGAATGGTGATTATATTAATCTGACCTGTCTGCTACCAAACGGGAGAATCAGTAATATTTTGGATAATACGAAACAATACTTGGCCGCAGAAATTGAAAAAAGAGATTCTGAATTTTGCTATGGCGTGGCCGCCGATGACCAGCAAATTGCCGTTTATGAATATAGTGGCGGTGGAAAAAATGCCAAGCTGATTATTTGGACAGCTCTTTAATGGTGACTGTCGTCATAAAGATAATGCCCCCATCAGTTAGACTAAAAATCTAACTGATGGGGGCATTACAATTTACAGAATAAACTTTGTAGCCTTTTTTTATGAGAGGGCTTTTTTATTGTTATTGGGAAGCCATGCTTGTTGGAGACGTTCTTTCAAACCTTTGATAAAGCCAAAGGAAGCCAAGAAGGAGAAGCTGCGGCCGATTAATTCACCTAACCAAAAAGCATGGGCCCCGACTAGCGGAATCAAAAGCGAGGTTGCTGTAATTCGAATCACTAGGTCACCAACATTACAAATCAGATAATTGCGCATGGAGAGGCTGCTACGCAAAAGGCTTTCATTCATAAATTTAAAGACTGTTAATAGCGTAATCAAGCTGCTAAACAAAAGATAGCTGAAAAAAAAGTTATAGGCCGCTGGATGGCTGCTGGAATCGAAAAAGAGATTACAGAGGGGACGAGCAAAAATTACCATCACAAGACTGACGATTAGTCCATAGATAACAGAAATTTTCACTAAAAAGCGATAAAATTGTTTCAAGGCGGCACTGGCTTCTGCCGCAAAAGCCCGCGCAGAATAAATCGACAGCGTCTGGGAAAATCCAGAGATGACAATTCGGCTGATATTTAAGACCCGTGTGATGGCAACGTAGCCGATGATGATTTCATTTCCTAAAGGATTGACTAAGGCCTGCAGCAAAACGGAGGCAAAGGTAATCACAAATTGCTGAAACATCGAAGGCAGAGCGATGTGAGCCAATTCCTTTAACAATTGCCACGACATTTGGATTTTCAGTGAAAAATCTGGGAAGCTCTGGGCTTTTTTGTGAAGAGATAATAGGCTGACCACCATCAAGGCAGCCTGAGCAAAGACCGTTCCCAAGGCAGCGCCAGCAATTCCCCAGTTAAAGACTAGAATAAAAATTAAATTCAAAAGAATGTTTAAGAGAGATGAGCTTAAAACTAATAGAAAACTTTTGCGGGCTTCGCCAAAGGTCAAGAGCATTGCTCGGGAAATATCATAGAGATAAATGCAGGGCACTCCAAGTAAATAAATGCGGCTGTAAGTCAGGGTATCGGCCATCAGATTTTCTGGCACCTGCATCCAAGTTAAAGCGGCTGGTAGTAGCAGCATCCCAATGACAGTCAGAATTAAGCCGGCGAGAATGGCCAGCACTAAAATATTCCCGATACTTTGAGAAAGTTTTTTAAATTGCTGCTTGCCGATAAAACGGGAAAAAATAATTTCTACAGCCAACTCGATACCACCAGAAATAACGATAAACAGCATTAATAGATTGCTGGCGTTGCCGATAGCGGCCAGCTCATTGGGACCTAATGTTTGTCCGACGATAATCATGCTGACGGCACTATAGAGCTGTTGCGTCAGCAAACTGCCAATCAAGGGCAGGGAAAAGAAAAATAATTTTTTATTCGAAACGTGTTCCATGATTTTCACCTCAATTATTTGCTATACTTTATTTATAAACTATCACGTTAGGTTATAGTCAAGCAGGAGTTAAAAAAAATGAAAAATGAATTGACGACCGGCGCTTTTGCCAAGCTGTGCCGCATTTCTAAGCGGACATTATTTTATTATGACGAGATTGATTTGCTGAAACCAGTGCGGGTGGATGAGAAGGGCTACCGCTATTACAATTTGTATCAAACGGATCGCTTGAGCACGATTCGTCTGTTTCAAGAAATCGGCTTGTCCCTCAAGGAGATTCAGCATTATTTTCAGGCGGCGGATTTCAAAGGGAAAAGTCAGATGCTACAGGCCCAGCAAAGTAAGCTGACAGAAAAAATTCAGGAGCTGCAACAAATTAGCGCCGGCATCGATTTTTTAAATCGACGCTTTCAACATTTTCAAGAAATCGGTGCTGACAGGCTTTTTTTTGAGGAATTGTTGACTGCCGAAAAATATCTGCTGACCCCTAGAAAACCTCAGGAGGGGATTTCTGTCAATTATTTAAATTATGGCTATCAGTATGGGATTATTTTTGATGAAGAGGAAATTTCAAGGGTGCAGGCGCAAAGTAGTTTCCAAAAAAATTGTTTAGCCGCAGTCGAATTGCCACAAGCGATGGCGGTTTTTCAGCGGGCTCAAGCAAATAGTAATTTTCAAAAGTCTGCTGGTGAATATGTCAGCATTATTTATCTTTTAAAAAATGGCGAGATGACCAGCTGTGTGCCTCGCTTTTTAAATGCAATTGAAGACTATCAAACAACAGGGCCCCTCTTTCATGAGGACTATTGTAGCGAGCTAGCCAGCCTTTCTGACGAATTTATCATAAAGCTTTCCCGAAAACTGCGAAAATAATAAGCGGTTTAGTACGTTATTTCCTAAGAATCCGCTATAATATACGGAGCAGATTCTCTAACAGAAAGGTGAAATCATGAATTTTAAAGCATTAATGCAAGCAACTAGTGTCTTGCCTTATCTTGAAAAGGCCCGCTTTGGTCTAGAAAAAGAAAGTCAGCGGGTCACTTTAGAGGGGGAGCTGGCGCAAACGGATCATCCCTCCGTTTTGGGCTGTCGCAGCTTCCATCCCTATATTCAAACGGACTTTAGCGAAACCCAACTGGAATTAATTACCGGCGTAAAGGAAACGGAAACAGAAGTCTTGCGGGAGCTAGCGGCAATCCACGATGTAGCTCTGCGTTCGATGAATGATAATGAAATGATGTGGCCTTTAAGTATGCCGCCGCATTTGCCGGAAAAAGACAGCGAGATTGAAATTGCCAAGCTAGCCCGCTTTGAAGATGTTTTATATCGTCGCTATTTAGCTCGGGCATATGGTAAACGCAAGCAGATGGTCAGCGGAATTCATTTTAATTTTGAGTACGCCCCTGAACTAGTGACGAGCCTTTACGAAAAGCAAAATGAGTGTAGCAGTCCAGAAGAATTTAAAACTAAATTATATATGAAAGTTGCCCGTAATTTTTTGCGTTATCGTTGGTTGTTGACCTATTTATTTGGAGCGGCACCTTTAAGCGAAGCTAATTATTTTACTGATGAAGCGCCGCAAGAGCCGATGCGCAGTCTGCGGAACAGTCGTTTTGGCTACACCAATCATGCAGATGTCCAAGTTTCTTATAGCTCTTTAGAAAAATATATTGCTGATATCGCCGAAATGGTTAACAGCGGCAAGCTTTCAGAGGAAAAAGAATTTTATGCACCAATTCGTCTGCGGGGCGGCAAAAAGATGTCGGAGCTACCTAAAAAAGGTATTCGCTATATCGAGTTGCGAAATATTGATCTAAATCCCTTTGAAAGAATCGGCATCAGCCACGATCAAGTCCGTTTCATTCATTATTTTATGCTGTTTTTATTATGGACTGACGAAGATGCAGCGGCTGATCAATGGGTGGCTGCTGGTGATCAATTAAGCAATCAAGTGGCGGAAGAAGCGCCGTTAGCTCCAACTGTTGCGCAAGCAGAAGGTCAGTGGTTGATTGCTGAAATGAGTAAGATGCTTACTGAATTCAAGTTAGCCGAGGCGGCTGAATTTATTGCCGGTTTCCAGAGGATTATCGAAAATCCCGCAGAAACATTGGCGGCCCGTTGGTTAACGGCCGCTGAAAAAACCAGTCAAGCAGCCTTGGCAACTGAGCTGGCGACGACTTATTATCAAGCGGCTCATGAGCGCCCTTATCAGCTGGCGGGTTATCGGGAAATGGAATTGTCCACGCAGATTTTAATGTTTGATGCCATTCAAAAGGGCATCAGCTTGGAAGTTTTAGATGAAAACGATCAATTTTTAAAACTGCATTTTAAAAAGCACGTAGAGTATGTCAAAAATGCCAATATGACAGCCAAGGATGTCTTTATTGTCCCATTGATGATGGAAAATAAAACCGTGACGAAAAAGATTTTGGACACAGCTGGTTTTCATGTGCCGAAGGGCTCAGAATTTAGCAGCATTGCTAGTGCCGAAGCAGCTTTTGGTGAATTTGCACAGCGGGCTTTTGTCATTAAGCCCAAGTCGACTAATTACGGCATCGGCATCACCATTTTTAAAGAAGGGGCTACCTTTGAAGATTATCAAGCCGGTTTAGCCATTGCTTTTAAAGAAGACAGCGACGTTTTAGTCGAGGAATTTTTGCCGGGGACAGAATACCGTTTCTTTGTTTTAGATGGCGAAGTTAAGGCGGTGCTCTTAAGAATTCCCGCCAATATTGTCGGTGATGGTCGCCGCAGTATTGAAGAGCTGGTGGCCGAAAAAAATCTTGATCCGTTAAGAGGAACCAACCATCGTTCCCCATTAGAATTAATTCAGCTGGGGGATTTGGAAAAATTAATGCTAAAGGAGCAGGGCTACACGGTTGAAAGTGTGCCAGCGGAGGGCCAAATTGTCTATCTACGGGAAAATTCCAATATCAGTACTGGTGGCGACTCGATTGATTTCACCGACGAGATGCCAACTGCTTATAAAAAAATTGCCGCAGATGCGGTGGAAGCTTTAGGAGCTGTAATCAGTGGAATTGATTTGATTATTCCGGATTTAAATGTGGAGCCGACGCAGGAATCGACAGCGTATGGCATTATCGAGGCTAATTTTAATCCGGCGATGCATATGCACATCTATCCTTTTGCCGGTGCTGGCCAAAGATTAACGATGGACGTGTTGCAACTGCTTTATCCTGAAGTGTTTGAAGAAATAGAAAATTGTTAATAGTGGCATTGAGCTAAAGTTTATAATGTAAAATTTGTTTAGAGTTAATCCTTTTAAAGGTTTTTAGAAATAAAAAAGGCTGTCGCAGCATTTCTAGCTGGCGACAACCTTTTTTTAATATTCAAAATCTTTAATTTCAATTGTTTGTTTGGTTTCTTGAACATCCAAGCCAGTGTGTTGCTCCCACCATTGCTTCATTTCTTTTTCATAAGTTGTGGGGAACTCTTCAACAATCTCAATGATTGGCCGGCCCTGCAGTTTTGCATAGGGATAATTTAAGGCCAGATTGTATTTTAATTCTGTCAACAGGCTGTAATACTGGAACATCATATAGTTCATTTCCAGCTCATCGCTGCCGGATAGAACCATCGGTGCTCGGTCAAAAATAAAGCCGAAGCTGCGCATCATAAAGACCACGCCATCCAAACTTTCATTTTCAATTAATTCCACATCCCGCAAAATATCAATGTGGCGGTCAAGGGCATTGAACAGCTCCTGCCGTAATTCAGGATATAACTCCATCTTCCTTCCTCCATCTCTCAAATGTTTTAGTGTATAGCAGTAAGATTACATGACAAAAGTTATCACCGAAATTTTGAAAAGAAAATTTTTCAATAATTTTCTTATTGAAGCAGTCCTTTTCTCAGTCATTCGGTGAAAGTCAGACAATCTTATCAGTCAAAAATGAATTGTTTCAGACCTACTTAAATAAATTATGCCAAAAGCCGCTTTTTTTCTCAGGCTCTGTTGCTGAAGTTTCAGAAGACAATGGATATTTGGCTTCGACATCCACTACTTCTTCATTGACGGCTGTTTTAGCTGCGAAAACCAGACCGATATCTGTTGGCTGATCTCCGACAAAATCATTCACAATCGTAAAGCGAATGTTTTGTTTGCTAGCCAGTTGGATATAAATGGACTCCACAGATTGTTCGACTTTGCCATTTAACAAGAGGCTGCTGTCGGGATGCAGCGCAAATTCTTTTAAAAGGCTTTCTTGGTTAGCTTTTTTTGGCATTTCCGCAAGGATCATCGTCAAATGACAGCGCTCTCTAAAAGTTCCTAAATATTTGTGCTGTTCATCAGGATTGACCAGTGGGGCGCCATAAATCCCTTTATCTAAATGCTTTTGCAGTTCATCCGCCAAAAAAATCACCTCGTTGTTATGCTAAATTTATTATAGCATAAATTTATTGGAGAAAAATTTAGAAAAAGGCTTGCAAAAAAATTTAAATTTCTCTAAACTAATCGTAAGAATGAAAATCATTCTCAATTAGAAAAGGTAGGAGGGTTCTTTTTGAAAAAAAGTTTAATGGTCGGTCTGCTACTCTTACTAATTTTTATTTCTTTTTTTGTTGGAGTCAATGACTTGTCGCTGTCTAGGTTGCTTTTTGATGAAGGTCAGCAACGGCTGATTTTTTTCAGCACTCGTATTCCCCGGACAATCAGTTTGCTCTTGGCTGGCGCCACCATGAGCATCTGTGGTTTGGTGATGCAGCATTTGACCCAAAATAAATTTGTTTCCCCCACAACTGCCGGAACAATGGACAGTGCCCGTTTAGGAATTGTCTTTGTGATGCTAGTGCTGCCGACCGCCTCCATCTTCCCCCGCAGTCTTGTGGCGTTTCTCTTTGCTTTTTTAGGAACCTTAGTTTTTTTAGCCTTAAGTCGAATTCTACCGGGAAAAAATCAAGTCATGCTGCCTTTAATTGGTGTGATGTTTGGAAATATTATCGGTTCTGTAGCGACTTTTTTTGCCTATCAATATCAAGTAGTACAAAATATGTCCGCTTGGCTGCAGGGAAATTTTTCAACGATTACTAGAGGTGGCTATGAGTTATTGTATTTGACGATACCGGTTTTTCTTTGTGTCTATTTCTTTTCTTACGCTTTTACGATTATCGGTTTGGGGGAAGATTTAGCGGAAAATTTAGGTTTAAATTATTCTCTCTATCGTTTACTAGGAGTTTTCTTAGTGGCAGTGGCTAGTGCTGTAACTTTAATTATGGTGGGGTCGATTCCCTTTTTAGGGGTGATTGTGCCCAATGTTATCTCCTTGATGTTCGGGGATAACCTCAGACAAACACTGCCGTTAACCGCATTAGGCGGCAGCATCTTTTTGATTGCCTGTGATATTATCGCCCGCTGTGTTATTCCTCCGTATGAAATTCCCGTCAGTGTGATTACGGGAATTTTAGGCAGTCTGATTTTTATCTATCTCTTGACGAAAAAAAATCAGCCCCAAAGGAGTAACGCATGAAAAAAATGATGCTGAAAATCAGTTTTTTGACAGCGGCGGCTCTGGTGATGTGCCTATTGTATTTGACGTATAATACCCACGGAAATTTCGAGTTTGCCCTGCAGATTCGCGGCAAAAAAATAGCCGCCTTTATCTTAGTGGCAATTGCGACCAGCTTTGCCACCATCAGTTTTCAAACGATGACCCAAAATCATTTTCTGACTCCGAATATTTTGGGTTTGGATTCATTATATGTAGCAGTTCAAACGCTGTTGTTTTTTGCAGTCGGCGGCGTCAGCATGCTCTCACAGGAGGGAACCGGCCTCTTTTTAGCTAATATCGCCATCACCATGCTGGCCAGTCTATTCTTAAGCAATATTTTATTGAAACATAGTCAAAATAATTTATTTTTACTGCTGATGATTGGCATGATTTTAGGTACGCTTTTCAGCAGTCTCAGCACTTTTTTACAAGTGCTGATGGACCCCAATGAATATGATTTATTGCAGGGGCGGTTATTTGCCAGCTTCAACAACGTCAATAGCTATCATCTGTTGTGGGCAGCCGTTTTGATTGGCGTGACGGCCTTGCTCTTATTAAAAGCCAGCCACTATTTAGATGTATTGCATCTAGGACGGGAGCAGGGAATTAATTTAGGAATAAACGTTACTCAAGTTCAGCTGCTATTGTTGCTGGCAATCAGCCTATTGACGGGAACGGCCACGGCTTTAGTCGGGCCGGTAACTTTTTTAGGCTTTATCGTCAGCAATATCAGTTATCAATTGCTGGCGACTTATCGCCATCGGTGGCTGTTTGCTGCCGCTAGTTTATTAGGGATAATTTTTTTAATCGGCGGTCAGTTTTTAGTGGAACAAATTTTTCAGTTGAACACAACCTTAAGTGTCGTGATTGAATTTGTTGGTGGCACGTATTTTATCGGTAAGTTAATTTGGGTCAATCGTTTGACCCGCAAGCGGATAAACTAGCAGGCTAAAGGAGGCAGGCAAGATGATTGATATCAAGCAAATTTCAAAGTCTTACGGGGATAAGGTGGTGGTCTCGGGCATCGAGCTACCTTTAGAAAAGCAAAAATTGACAGCCTTTATCGGTCCAAACGGTGCTGGCAAAAGCACTTTGCTGTCGATTATCAGTCGCTTGATTCCTCAAGATACCGGCGAAATTTATTTGGACCACAACGAAATTAAAGCTTGGAAGTCAAAGGAGCTGGCCAAGAAGCTGGCGATTTTGAAACAGCAAAATCATATTGCTCTGCGAATTACCGTGCGGGACTTGGTCAATTTCGGACGCTTTCCCTACAGCAAAGGCCGTTTGCAGACAGAAGATCATCGACTAGTTGAGGAAGCTTTAGAAAATTTAGGGCTAACCGAGATGGCGGGCGATTACATCGATACATTGTCCGGCGGTCAGCTGCAGCGGGCCTACATTGCGATGATTTTAGCCCAGGATACAGATTATATTTTATTGGATGAGCCGTTAAATAATTTAGATATGAATTATGCGGTGCAGATGATGCAAATTTTACGTAAATTAGTCGATGAGCTGGGCAAGACTGTGTTGGTCGTTTTGCATGATATTAATTTTGCGGCTACTTATGCCGATCAAATTGTCGCCATGAAAAATGGCGAACTCTTTGCCAACGGTCCCACCGACGAAATGATTCAAAATGAAATATTAAACCCTTTATACGGGATGGAAATTAAAGTGTGCGAAATCGAGGGCAAGCGCTTTTGTATGTATTTTAACTAAATGGAGGAAAAAGAATGAAAAAGTTTTTGTTAAGTGTTGGAATTGTGTTGAGTTTAGGTATTTTGGCTGCGTGTGGCAACACCACTAGCGGCACAACAGATAGCAGCGAGACTGCTTCTTCGACAAGCAGCAGTACATCAGCGGGGACAATTAAAGTGACCGATACTAACGGCACAGTCGAGGTTCCGCAAAATCCAGAAAAAGTTGTGGTATTTGACATGGGTTCCTTAGACACAATTGATGCTTTAGGAGCCGGTGATGCAGTCGTCGGGACAGCTGTCAGCAATCTGCCAGCTTATTTAGATGCTTATGCCGACGTCGAGTCAGCCGGTGGCATCAAAGAGCCGGATATTGAAGCAATTAATGCAATGGCTCCCGATTTAATTATTATTTCTGGACGTCAAGCAGACTATTTGGATCAATTATCAGCCATTGCACCTACGATTTATTTGGGTATTGATTACGAAAATACTTGGGACTCAATTCAAGATAACGTCAAAACTTTGGGGCAAATTTTCGAGAAGGAGGACGAGGCTGAAAGCCAACTGGCTGAGCTACAAACGCAAATTGACGAAGTCCACACACAAGCAACCGATGATGGCAAAAATGCTTTAGTTTTACTAGCCAATGAAGGAGAATTATCGGCCTATGGTGCTGGTTCCCGTTTCGGTATTATCCACGACACATTTGGTTTTTCAGAAGCCGATGACGCCATCGAAGCTTCCACTCACGGTCAAAGTGTTTCCTTTGAATATGTGCTGGAAACAAACCCTGACATCATCTTTGTCGTTGACCGGACCCAAGCCATCGGCGGCGATGACAGCCAAAACAATGTTGCCGAAAATGAACTCGTGCAGCAAACGACAGCTGGTCAAAATAATCTGGTGATTATGTTAGATCCAGAAGTTTGGTACCTCAGCGGTGGCGGTCTGGAATCAGTCCAATTGATGATTGATGACGTCAAACAAGCTTTTCAGTAATTTTTAACTTTCAATAAGCCTTTAAAAAGTCTGGTTTTAATCAGCTGCCTCAAAAATTTTCTAGTTGCTTTGCTTGGGAATTTTTGAAGAAGCTGGTTGGACTGGGCTTTTTTTGCAAAAAATTTGGGAGTGTGGTGGAGGGGAAGCTCACTAACGACGAGTTTCATAGATTCGCTGTAAACACTTCTTAATTTTACAAAACTAAATACACAAAAATTTCACATTTTCAGTCTATTATTAACTTATCCCAATAAAACAAACCCAAATAAAACACTTTTTCATTTTTTACTCCTAAACCCGCCAGTCCCCGCTGGCGGGTTCCCTTTTTGTCTAAATTAAGGAGTAGCAATCTGATATGAAATAGTTTACACAGCTAATTTTTTTGATAAGTTGTCAATAAGCTTTGATAGTCAGGGGTGCCATGCAAAAATTTCAGCTCTGAAGAATGCTCCAACTCGTTCACAATGGCTGGCAATAAATTTGAACTGAAAGTGGTTAAGTGTGGATCAGTAAAATCTAAATGTTGATATAAACTTGAATTTTCAATTGTCCACTCTGTGTTCAAAGATTCAAGCGTATTCTTTAAGAATTGAATGGTCGTCTCTTTATCCTTCTGAGCAGTTGAAACCTCGAGAAGTGCTGTCCAAGCAGTACAAGTCATAAGATCAAATTTTTCAGTTACTTGTTGATAGAGTGATGCTAAATGTCCAGCCTTATCCATATGTTTTTCTCTAATCGAAATCTGCGTTAAGCCTAATAAAATGTTTTGTAGACTGACTGAGGTCTCGAACAGCTTTGCTTCAAAGTAGTGCGCAGCATTGGTGTCATTGCCTAGCAATAAATTCAATTCTGCAAGTAGTAATTGCTTATCAGGACAAGATTCGGGAAGTGATTGAACAATATTTTCGGCATTTTCAAACTCTTCATTTTGACAGTATACTGAAAAAATTAAGTCAGTTGCTTTATTGCGAAGGTTGAGGTCATTACTATGTAAAATTCGTTTTAACCAAGTAGTCAAAATTTCTAAATATTTTTGTTTTGGGTTAACCATGAAGGCAGCTAAAGCCGTAGTTAAGATATCAGATAGATGATAAATTAGGAGTTCGCAAGAAGGGTATTCGCTAATTTTATCATTTGCTAGATTAAAGCCAACATCATATCCTTCTTCTTCTATCAGAGTAAGAATTTGGGTACAAATCGCGTCAACCTCAACGTGGGTTAAATTTTCTTTAAAGGATAGTAGCGTGTTTAAATCCGTTTGCAACAATCTTGCTAATGCTGGTAGCGTTGTGATATCAGGGTAAGTTTGGCCTTTCTCCCACTTATGGATGGCAGGCGCACTGACACCAAGATAATTTGCTACTTGTTCTAGAGTAAGGCCTTGTTCCTTTCGTTTTTCTTTGATGATTTGCCCTAGCATGTTACTCCTCCCCTTTCTATCTCAACTATAGCGTAGCAAAAGTAACAGAGGGGTGCAATGAAGTGGTTGTTAATTTTTAGAATCCTATTTTTAACAAGTGGTTAAATGATAGTAGGGGCTTAGCTTGTTCAAGGTTGTATCCATTTGAATTTGTTTTGAAAATTGAGTTTATGAATGCGTTAACTCAGGATTTTTTAACTCAATAAGTCATTCACCTTTAGCAAACAAAAAGTAACCATGCTATCCTTATAGAAAGACTTGACTCTAACGTCGTGTCGCAGTTTATCATGAAGATAGAAAGGAGAGCATCATGGAGTTAAAGACAATCACACAAGTGTCAAAGGAGTATGAAATTTCCACAAGAACACTGAGATATTATGAAGAGCTAGGATTAATTCAAAGTCAAAAAATTCCAGATTATGCTTATCGTATGTATGATACTGAGAATTTAATTATCCTACAGCAAATCTTGATTTTTCGTAAGCTGCGCATTCCATTAAAGGAGATTCAGATTATTCTAGAATCTAAAAATAGCGAGAAGATTTTTAGTATTTTGGAGCAAGCGATAGTTGGGATTGATAGTGAGCTGATTGCGCTAAAAACTATCCGACACGCCTTAAGGATAGTTGTGGATGAATTGAAAAAACTTTCTTTTGAACATACCGAAATAAATAACTTTGATGATACTCAAGTGATAAATCTAGTTGAGGAAATCTCCACTCAAACTTTGAAAAGGAAGGAGAGCTTGCCAATGGCGACTATTGACGAAGCAAACAAAACGATTGAAAGTATTAAAGATTTACGGATTATTTATGTTCCACCGATGACAGTTGCAGCTTTTCAGCTAGAGGGGCAAAATAGGGAAGAAGCTGTAGGACTAGAAATTCAGAAATTCATTATAGAAAACCAGTTGAAAGAAAATAAACCAGATTTTCGTTTATTTGGCTTTAATAATCCAGCTGCTGATGAGAACATATCCAAAGGCTATGAGATGTGGGTATCAATACCAAAGGAAATGGCGGTGAATCCACCGTATGTAAAAAAGCAGTTCCAAGGTGGATTATATGGGGCTAAAATGATTAAGTTTGGTGATTTTCATGAGTGGGCAAATTTATGGCAATGGGTGCTCACCAATGGGGAATATGAATTTGATTATAGCTCAAGAGTTATACCTCTTTCTAAAGCGGCCGATCCTGCACTAGAAGAAACGCTCAATGCCATCAACCACGTAGAAAGCACAAGTAAAGAGCATCTGCAACTTGATTTATTGGTACCAATCTCATTAAAAAAGGATACTAAACAAGAATAAATTTGAATTATTCTGTCTATATCTGTGTTACTCCTGGAAAATCCATCGTTTGCAGACTCGAAAAAAATTAAAAATTCCATCATTACCAAATTGCTCCGACGGGTAGTGATGGAATTTTAATAAATCTACGAAAAGAGTAATTGGGAAACTTAGATTTTTTGTTTGCATCTACACGTCTATTTAATCACTTCAAGCGAAATAGCTAGTGAAAATTTTTTTAGTTATTTCTTTATATAAAGCATAAATTAATAAATCAAAAAAAGTTTAATAGTGAAAAAATTATTTTTTTGATTTATTTTATAGTGGCAGTTACTGTTGCTTGCAAGTATTTTTTTTAGATTCCACAGGCCGACACCTAAATGATTTTTTTTGCTGCTTCTATTTTTTTTAACAATTTCCATTAGATTAATTGGGGCTGTTGTTGAGTTGGCCATGGTTACGATTAATTGTCCATTAAGGTTCTCCATTGAAAGTTTGATTTCTTTACTTTCTTGAGCTATGACTGATTCGATGGCATTGTTCATGATAATGGACAGAATGCGAACAAAATCAATCAAAGATATTTTAGGGAGTTTTTCTATGGAGTCAATTTTGAGTTTTAAATTAATATCTTCTTTTTTACATGTATGAATAAACTCCTCGACAAGGCCACGAATAGCGGAATTTTGGATTAAGACTAGTTGGCTATAATCATAATTCTTAAGATAATCTTTGGAATCGCCTATAAAATTTTTTAAGTAACTTTGTGCCCCATAGATGTCTTCATCTGCCAAATAACTATTTAAGCCAACTAATATTCCTTTAATATCATGTCTGTATTCACGAGCTAATTGAAAATTTTCTTTTTCTTCGTCTATAGAAAGAAAAATATGATCCATCATTTTTTTTTGATGATAATTTTTATTGACCAGGGTTATAACAGAGATTAATAAAATCACCAATATGAGAAGTAAGATGAACATCAAAAGTAAGACAAAGAAATTTCCTGTTTGGACTAAATAAAATTGAATCATTCTCAGAGAAAAGAAAAAGATGAAACTTCCAATACTCAATTTTGGATAATCCTTATTAATGTCGTTCAAAGAATTCCAAACACGATATTTTTTATCTATCTTCTTCAAAAATAATTTTAATAAAAGAAGCAGGCTAATTTGAATAATAGTTGTTATTAGCAAATGATAGTTAAAATTATCATAGATGCTAGTAATAAACTGCTTAGGCAGATGATAAGTTATAAACCACACTGTATTAATAAGACTGTATTCTAAAATTATCGCAACGGATGACAATAACCAACTTTTTGTGTAGTTGTACATCAGTAAATACTGAATTAAAGAGAAGAAAACGCCATTAAAGAATAGATACTGATCATTAGTCATGAGAGTCAAAATGATAGTGGTAATTAAAAATGTAGATAAGCCTATACACTGATATCTAGAAAGCATCCTTTTATAGAAAATGCCCCACATGATGACTAGAAAATTTAAGAAATAACTTGCTAAAATTAAGTTAACTTCCATTAATTTCCATTCCCTTCAAACTATTCTTTATCTTTCTGGCCCCTAGTTTGCCTATTTCAAGGATGTCTTCGTCAAGAAACTGGATAACTCCTTCGCTAATACTAACCCGTTTTATCAATTCTAAATTGATAATAAAGGATTTGAGACCTGTGTAAAAGTTAGGTCCTTGAATAGCTGTTTTTAATTGACTCAATTGATCTTTTATCATGTACTCCCCTTGGATGTGCTTAATTAGAAGCATTCTTCTTGAACCAGGGACTGTTGCAATATAATAGATGTTGTTCTCAGGGATGATAATATCATTTTCAAAATTATCAAAGATTAAAACTCTTTGATTTTTTTTTCGGCCTCGCTGTGTCAGTTTTGCGACTCCAATGTTTTCTTTTATATTGGCTGCCAATAAACTATCTTCTTCATCCTTCAGCAAATATCCTAGTGGAAGAATGCCACGATTTAACACTTCAATTCCTTTTGAATCGAACGCCGTAATAAAAACAATAAAACAGTTTTGATTTTTTTTACGAATTTTTTCAGCTAGATCAATTCCAGTAAAATATGTTTTTAAATCAATGTCTAAGAAAAATAAATCATCATCTAAAATCTCAAAACTTTCTAATTGTTTGTAAAATGTTTGCTCGTTTGTGACTTCTTTCAACTTCAAATTTGATATATTCAATCTTTTTACAATCGCCATTATGTGATTTCGAATTGCAAATTGATCATCAATAATAAATAAACGCATAGCTGTCCCGTCCTTATTTTCTTTTATCGCAATCCTACCACAGTTACCAACAAAAAAAGAAAAAAAGGCTCAAATGAATCGGTAAGCGCTTGCAATTGAACGCTTCAATCGTTTAGTTGGCTTATTCTTTTAGCAAGGAGTTGTAAGAGATTCCCCACGCGTCCTCCACTTCTCAAACTGAAAAAAGGAACGAGGTGAAGAGTTGAAAACCGTTTTAATTCTGACAGAATGTATAGTTGTCGAAAGAGAGATAAAAGAGAAGTTGGAGATATTAGGTTATGAAGTGTTTTGTTCTAATTTAGCTATTAACACCATTTTAAAATATGAAGACGATAGTTGGATCAAATTTTTTGAAATAGTAATTTTTAGTGAAAGTTTGGCGAATCATTTAGTAGAAGGATTAGTTCATAAATTGAGAAATCTTAAAATTCAACTGTATCGTATTGAAGCGGAAACTACTGATGATTCTCAGGACAGTGATTTGATGCTGACAGGAGTATTTTCACCAACAATTTCTATAGCTGAATTAAGAGAAGAAATATCAAATGACTATTATCAGCATAGGTTTTATAGTAGTCAAAAAAATGGTCAGCGTTCTTCGTCCCTATATATGTCAAATTTAGAATTGAACGAAAATCCGAGTGGAGCTTTCATTAGTATGCTATCAAAAAAAGAACTAGAAGTTTTTTTACAACTCTATCATGCTCAAGGGCAACATATTAAGCGTAATGATTTGGCTACAAAATTGTGGGGACTACCAATTAGCCAATCTAATTTAGCTCAACTTTCACAGATTATTACCAGACTAAAAATGAAGTTGATGAAATTGAATTTTGATGAACGTTGTCTGACAACTAGTTGGCGTAAAGGATATGCATTATCTCCAGAATTTTACGAAAAAAATTCTTTTTTCACAGAAAAACAGATGGAAAGTACAGATTAAGATTTGTGAAATTAGCCAAAAAAGGGGGGAGAGAAGTTTACTTATGAAAAAAAAGAAGGTTTTGTTTGTGGTATATTGTGGCACGTTATTATTGTCAGTGCTGCTCTTCAAGGAACGAACGTGGGCATCAAGTGTTGATTTACAAAATTCTACTGAGTTAATCACCGAAGAAACAATTATGGATAGTCCTTTAAATAAAAATGTTAATAATTATGTTGAGTCAAAAGCGTCGGGTATTTCTGGACCAGGTTTGAAGTCTATTCCATATGGTGCAAAAAAATTGGATGGCGTATTTGATAATGCAAATACCGCTGGATCTGGTTCTGGGAAAAATGTTGTTGTCCCACAATATCCAACCAACGGAACGAATGACAATCGTCCCTATGACGAAATTCGTTTAAGTGGTTCGCAGAATTGGCTATCTGTTTTTTCGAATGATTATCAAAAACTAGATTTTTCAAAGGATTTTAATGGGCGGGTTTTTGTCCAATTTCAGAAGAGAAGCACAGACGGTTTGGCTTTTGTTTTACACAACGATGTACAGAAATCAAAAGCAATTACTTCGGCCGTA
The DNA here is from genome assembly GCF_026157065.1 of Enterococcus sp. HY326. GTDB lineage: Bacteria > Bacillota > Bacilli > Lactobacillales > Enterococcaceae > HY326. The sequence goes on along the minus strand of NZ_JANLGQ010000001.1, from coordinate 629,728 downwards.
TCAAGTTTAGATGGTCAAAACCTCGGGGTATATGGTTCCTATCGAGGTGTTGGCGAGACTGCTTTTCGCAACCCTGCAGAGAAAGCCATACAAAATTCATTGGCTATTGAGTTTGATATGTATGGGAATTGGAACACTGATTCTGACAATTTTGATAGAAACTTGTTTCTTGCCACAATATATCCAACTCATATGGCTTATTCATTTCCAGGAAACCCAGATAGTTATGCTCCTTTTGGTGCATATTCTTGGACTAATAATGGAAATCCTAGTATTGCGACTCAGAAACACTATATTGGAAACCAAGCAGAAGGGTATCAATCTTTAACCAATGTTGTGGATGATACCTGGTATGAGTTTAGGTTTAGTTATCAAATAGGTGTAGGACTAAGTTACTTTCTATTCAACCCAATGAATAACTCTCAAACTGATGCAGTGCTGATTCCTGACAAACAATTAGAAACAAATTTAAAACTCTCAGAGAATAACCATACAGCTTATTGGGGATTTACGTCCTCAAATGGTAATTTAAGCGGGACAACTAAATTTGCTTTTGCTGAAACCCCTGTCGATAGCGTCGCTAGCCTAGCGAACCAAGTGACGAATAAAGATGGTATGGAAATTACTGTGCCAAGGGATGAACCTCTAAGTAACAAGTTTATTAGTAGTGGTGATCCTGTGGAATTTCAATCTCTTTATACATTAGCAAGTTCTCAACGAAGCTACACTATTGATAGTTGGAAAGGAAAAATTGACAGGAATGTGATCGCTATACCTTCCGATAATCAAATTAGTGTCTCTTATTCCGTAAATGATGGTGAGGAAAAGACACAAAACGTGATTGTTGATGCCAATGGTAACTTTGCCTTAGAGGGAATCAATTTAACAATCCCAAGAGAAGGCGGACATGTCGAATTCAAACTCAGTTTGCCAACTATAACTGATTTATCAGCTCAAAAAACGGTTTTTTACAGCAATATCAATGGACGCTATGGCACAGATAATTTTAATACAATTGTTGAAAGTGAGTCAAGCTATTTTTGGATTAATAAGCATAACAGCAATCCTGTCATTGATAGCGTAGTCTTCAATGAAGCGAGCTTTAAAGATTATCTCAGCACCTTTGGCTTCAAGATGGATTATCATGATGATGACATGACTGATGAACTGAAGATGAAAATTGTGATCAATAAACAATTTGTAGATGAAATTTCTTTGGCTGATGTTTCAGCACAGGATTTCTCTTGGACACTGCCAGTGCCGATTGATCTCCTATCAAAAGACAATATTTTGAAACGTGGGCGTAATGTTTTGGAATTAACACTGACAGATAAAGATGGTGCAACCACTACCCAAGAGTCTGAATTTCAAGTAGAAGGCTATCAAGGATTTGAAAAAGTTACTACTGAATACCAATGGAATTACAGCCGTGCACAATTACCTGTGAATAGAGAACCACAGGCGAGACAAGAAGAAATGATTTTTAAAGCACGGGATACAACTAGCACGACACCAACAAGTAAAGTCTCTTTGTCAGTAACAAGCATAACTTCAGATGAAAATAGTTTACCAGCTTCAGATTTCGTCTTTAAAGAAAATAATCAAGTTTATGAATTAGGAGCAATCACCTTTGAACCAAATCAAGAATATGTTTTTGATCAAACTGAAGGACTGCTTTTAAAACTTAGCGATCAGGATAATCCTGGTGAGTATAGGGGGGTTATTAATTGGACAATCAAAGATGCCCCATAAAAAATGAGGGAAGGGGACTAATAAAATTAGTAAAACAATCCGTGATATTAGTATTGCTTATAATTTTTATCAGTTTTCCCCAACCTTACTATACTCAAGCTGCACAAGCTACTGATTCCGCAGAGAGTCAGATAACAATTGAACTTAGAGATGGAGTCACAAAAGAATCTGAAAACAGTGGTGATGTACAGTTAAATGAAAAAAATCCAAATGGTGATTCTTCAACAGGAAAACTGCCGCGTACAAACGATGTTGAAAATTTGACTTTAGCTTTTGTGGGGACAATCATTATCCTCTTTGCTTTTTATGGATTTTACAAATTAAAAAAGCGGAGGAATTCTAAATGAAAAAGAAATTATGTTTTAGATTGGTTATTCTTAGCGGACTAATTTTAATGATACAACCGAATTTTGTGCAAGCTTCTGAAGGCGAGAGTTCACTTACAATAACTCCACTAGATGAAAAAAACCCGAGAATTTATGAAGTTAGTGATTTAGATTTTGGAATTCAAGATCAGAATGCTACTAAGGTAAATTTCCAAGCGACAGACGATTTGGTCATTAAAATTTTTGACCGACGCTTAATCGAAGGCGCTTGGACGTTACAAGTCAAACCCGGGATATTTGAAAATCAACAAGGTCAACAATTAACAGATGTCGATTTGACTGTTGGGGAGGGTATCTTGACCGCAGAAGATGCTTCAGGTATTCAACCCCACAACTTATTAATTGAGAATGACGGAGAAGACTATCAAAGTATTCTTACCTCTGATGCTGATCACAGTCGCGGGTGGGCTGAATATCGAGTACCTAAAGAAAAAATATCTTTAGCACTTAGTATAAAAGAAGCTTCAGGAGAATATACAGCAACAAATTATTGGCGAATTATTAACGCTGATACTTAATTTATTATCAATTATTTTGATAAAATATTTAAAATATACGGAGGAACAAAGATATGAAAAAAGCATTTGGAGTTACATTTATTGCGGCAGTTGCATTATTGACAGCAGTGCCAGCTGCACAAGCAGCAACAGATTTGAGTACAAAAGACGGGACGACTAAATTAGTCATTACTGACTATACAGTTGATCCTGGAACTGGCTTACCAAGCGACCCAGGAACATTCAGCTTAGTGGATGTTTCAAGTATTGATTTTGGAGCTCATTCATTGGATAGTATTGCAGATGCCAATCAAACATTGATTGGAACCTATGATAAAGATGTGAAAGTTCGAGATACTCGTCCAACAAAAGACAGTATAACAGCAGCGATTGCCCAAATTGGTCAGTCAACTGCAACACAAACGGAAAAAGATGAATCATTAGCAAAATGGAATGCAGCAGTTGCTGCTTCAGCGTTTAGAGTTCAAGCTTCTGCCACTTCATTGGACGGTGTTGGCTCTTCACTAAAAATTGGCACAACAGAAATTTTAACAGCGCCAGGAGTTGTTATCAGTGAAAGTGCTACTGCACCAGTTGGAACCAAAACTTATGCTTTAGACGAACCAGAATTGACAATTGCTAATAATAAATTGGACGCTAAAACTTATAACGGCACAGTCACTTATACTGCGGTATCAGCTGATTAAATTTATAAGCGCTTAGGAGGCTGTGGCTTAAGTAGCAAACTACTTGAGTCACAGTTTCTTTTTCTAAATAAGCCACTCAGTAATTTTTACATAGTGTCGTAAGTTACATATAATTTGGAGGATTTAATTTGAACAGAAAAAATTTTTTTTTATTGTTAGGTTTTTTAACTATCCTATTCACACCTTTTATAAGAGCACAAGCAGTCGAAAATAATGAGGTTGATTATAGTATTAAAGCCATTATTCCGGAGAACCAAGTCAATAAAGATTTGTCCTATTTTGATTTACGGGTAGAGCCAGGTGCCAATCAAACAATTGAGGTACAGGTCAATAATTTTTCCGATAAAGCAGAAAAGTACTCAGTTGAAGTGAATACTGCCCAAACGAATGGAAATCTGCTAATTGATTATAATAGCATAACGTTACCAGAAAATTCAATTAATTCTGTACCAATTTCTGAGCTTATTGACTATCCAGAAGAAGTGGAAATCCCACCACAAAAAGCAGGAATTATTTCTTTTGAAATCAAGGTTCCGGATGAGCCTTTCACTGGAATCCTATTAGGCGGGATTCATATCAAAAAAGATTTTAGTGATGAATCTAGTGACGATACAGGCAAAATAAAAAGTGAGTATGATTATATATTAGGCTTGCGTCTTTCTGAAAATGACGAATCTGTAACACCAAATATCGAATTTTCAACAGTGGCTGCATCAAATATCTCTAACAATGCGGGCGTCACTGTTCAACTTAAAAATCCTACTGCAACAACAATAAAAGGCGTTTCGATGACTGGTAATATATATTTAGGTGATTCTGATACGCCTGTCATTAGCAGAGAAATTGAAAATGGTAGTATAGCACCCCAAAGTATTTTTGATCTATTCTTCTTTAATGGTCAGACAGGAGGTACACAACCACTTGAAGCTGGAGATTACCATCTCGAAATGGAAATTAGGGACAATGCCGATAATCATTGGGAGTTCAATGAGGCTTTCAAAATAAGTGCTAGGGAAGCACAAAAGGTTAATAATCAGATTTTCACTACTGAGCAAGACAATACAATGTTATATATTGTTATTGGTATATTATGTGCTCTTGTAGTTGGTTTATTGATTATTTGGTTTATAAAGAAGGAACAGAAAAGAAGACAGAAGGAAAAAAGAAAAGTTCAGAAAGCAAAAACACAAAAATCGAAAAAAAGAAAGAAAGAATAGATTCTAATAGAAAACTGGTAAAAACAATTTTCAAGAATAGGGGTGAGACCAGCATGGAAAATACTACTTTGGATAGGATTTTTCATTCTTGTGAATTACATTTAAGAGAAAAAAGGAATTACGATGAATCCATTAATAAATCGTGGTACAGACTATATCATTCTTTTCTGAATGAAATTACGCTTCAACTAAATATCTCTGAGAATCAACTTTCTGAAAAATTACTTCGACACTGTGCCTATCTTTACTTATCGGATAATCACTAATGAGCTAGATCAATTTGTTATTGAAACACCAGTGTTAAATCAAATTTATGAAAAGAATCAATCATCGAAAAAAAAGATGGACAAGTTCTCAGAAGTCTTGGCAAATGATTACAATTATACACTTAGTGATACTGAGATTGCTTTATTTTTAACATATTTATTTTTGTAATCTGTTGGAACAAATAAAAAGAACTAGGTAGAAAAATTTTCACAAGTTGTATCAGTCATGCTTATACTTAAAGAAAATAGATACCTTTAGCCAAGAGACTGTAGAGTCGCTATTAAAATTAATCAAAAAATTAGCCTACCCAATAATATGGCAGGTCTACTGAGTATAGTGATAACTATTAATTAGGTTTTGATGAAAAGAAACATTTTTCAGTTTTATAAAAATTACTTTTACAACTGTTTAAATTTAAAAATGAATAAAATTTCTTAGCAGTTCCACTTTTGTCAACGACTTTTGTGAAGTTTTTCGCATCTTCCATTGTTTCAAAAGTAGTTGCATCTGCCCACGTATCATTGTCCGAAAATACCTCGAATGAAATATAACCTTGTTGTTTGGAGATATGATTTTCGTTTAAGTTTTCAACTGCTAGTAGAAATTCAGAAATATCGACATCTTTTTTTAGCTTATAAGAATTAAAAAAAACAATTTTACTCATAAAATTCTTTCTCCCTTCAAATTGTCAAGTTAGTTTCTATGATAAACGTTTTCATTGAATGGCACAATAATAAATGGAAATAAACAAAAGAAAGTCTACTTATATTGTGAAACTGAAAACAAAGTGTTTTGTTATTAGTCTGTAAGCGACAGATTTCGTTTACTCTGATAGTAATCAAATTTTCACTGCCAACTCAAATCAGCTGGCAGTGTTTCTTCATCTTCAATAAATGAAAAGAGTAGTAGACTAACTCAGGGAACAGTTGATTAACGGAAGATTCAGCAGATTAAAAGATATAAGCCTAACTTACTTTTCGGGCCCCTCTACAAAACTGATAATGTTTCCATCCAAGTCTGCAAACAAAAAAGAAAATGCACCCCAAGGTTTACGTTCTGGTGGCGCTACTATTGTAAGTTCAGGGAAACATTGAATTAGGCGCTTATACTCCATAATTAAATCCGGAACAACGAACATGAGTGACATATTTTTATCCTGGGCCACTTTAATATTTCCAGGGTTGTATACAGCAATTTGCGATTTTTTAAACCCATAATGCTGTTCTTCTTGGAAGGGTTCTTCTTGTAAAACTATTTTATAAAATTCTGCTAGTCGCTTAGCATTATCAGTATAAATGCAGACACCAATTAATTTCATAGTGGATTACTTCCTTTAAAGATCGTTTTAAAAAATTTATCATAAGGAGTATTTTAAAGCAATATTGATCTGAAAAACTGAAAAAAAGTATTTTAACGACGGATTTTACCTACTCAAAATAAAAATAGAGTTCCCATCACTACCAACTAGAAATCTGTTGGTGGTGATTTTTTTTATTCAAGTGTTTATTGTGTAAAATGATCTAGAAATTACGATTGGAAATTGGGAAAGATTGGGTGAATATGATGTTTAAGTGGTTGAGCATTTTTAGAAAAAAAGAGCCAATCAGATTAGACTGGCTGAAAGTGAAGAATAATTCGTCTTTACGGAGTTTTGAATTATTAGAACCAAATTGGTAGCATCATAGTGCTTAATGCAACACCTTCATATTTGGCTGCGTCATGAACCAACTGATTGTATAGCGTGATAAGAGCCTTTGGAGATTTGTCTTGGTGCATTAAAACATACCGTCCAATGTCTCTACAAAGCTTAGCGGACATTAATTCAATGCTACCGCCTTTGTCAACATCCATAGCTGCGGCAAAAATCAATTTCTCTAACTCAGGAATTTTTTTTACTTGTTCATCTGAATAAGCTGCACTTAAATAATCAGTCACAGTTTTAACTTTATCTTTTGACATGTTAATCCCCTCCTAGCTATTAATCTACTCTAATAACTAATTAAATTCAAATACTAGAAAAAAATAATTTGTATTTTGCGCAAAAAAATAACTAATAGTCTATATTTGCTAGCTATGAAAAAAAGGTGAGTGAAGACTTTAAACTTAAATCACTAATTGTTTAGAAAATATGTATCTTCCAGGCAATAATTGAAATCGCTTTTTTCATGTTTTTTTACAAGTAAAAAATCATCCTTGTACCATTTTTTTGTTATTGTGGAAAGGTATACATCCGATTTATTCTCATGTTCTTAAATCTATAAAATCATATTTAATTGGGAAAATGTGACCAATGTGACTATATTGATAGATTTTTATTGTTCAAATGGTGCTAGAATGATCTTATCAAGATCAGTTATACATGAAAAATCAAAATTGGTATAGGAGGAATTTACACATGAAAAACATTAACATTAGAAAAAATGAGCATTCAAGTAAATGGTTCAGCAAACTTTTTTTAATCACTTGTATCTTAGGAGTAGCAATAGGAACAGGAATTACAGCTCATGCTGCAGCTGCGGAAATTCCATCAACAAATACTCCTGAAATATTATCAGACGATAATGATTCAAAATTACCAAAAATGAGTCTTTCAGAAGCTCTAAAATCGGGAGAAAAGGAAGTTATCTTGGAAGATATCGATATTCCTGAAGTAGCACAAGTGCTAAATGAACACGCGGACGCTCCGTCCTCTTTTGAAACTAGATCTGCTGGATATTGGAAATATAAATATACAGCGCAACCTTATGCTTTTTATCAACACACTAAGACAAAAAAATGGAAATTAGTGCAAGTAACTCCTTATGTGACTCATATGACAAATACTATGATTAATGGTTGGGCGCAAACATTTCATTTGAGATAGGAGGCAGCATTCAGATAGTTATCATTTTGTTCTTAAGAAAAGAGGAAAAAATCATGAATAAAGAAACTTTCAAAACACCATTTAGTAGATATTTCCCAAGGAAAGTAGTTCGTTATTTGTTGGCTAGTATTGATGACATATTGGAGTACAGAAATTCTTCTGTAGACGAGAACGAACAAGAAATATTGATGAAATTCAAAAATGACTTGTTAAATAAGAAACTCTATTATGAAAAGGCTAGTTTAAATTTTGCTAGAACTGTTTACCCTTTAATTTTAAAGAAAGAAATTAGTGCTCAAACACAACAGCTATACTCAGAGGTATTGCGATTAAACCCAAATTTGGTTAGTGGTTTCTTAGGTTATGACTTAATTTTTAAAAAAGTATTTCACGTTCAATAGACTATTACTAATGGTACATCAATTTAAAGCATGGGAAATCTTCCATGCTTTTTTTCCATTAAAACAATTAATTTGTATCTTTCGAAATCCTGTGAATCAGAATTTTATTGTATCTAAAAAAGCTATTCAAACTACTCATTGAATCACACAAATCACCTTAACCAAAATGAAAATTTTAACGATATTTCTGATATAATAAACTTAAAACAAAAGGTGGTTATGTTATGGAGGAAAAAGATTATCTTTCTGATATGTATCGAGATGAGTATTATCCAAAGTTTTTAGTAGATAAATTGAAATTGATTTTACAAAATATTGTCTTAGTCCTTGAAAAAGGAGAAACTAATCTAGATACTATTCAATCTGAATTTGATAAGGCAACTATTGCTATCAATGAATTGGAAGAAGAATTTGAAAATCATGGTAGTCAATTAGAAACTGTCGCTAGAGAATCTATCGGTGAAACCGTATATCTAATACTAAAGCAATACAAAATAGAGCTTAATATGGAAGATGCTCTTCGAAAACGAGAATGGTAATTTATATATGGAATGACGCTATTTAAAATAGTGATTCTTATAATATCGATTAGATAAAGTCAGCCCGCCAGATCAACGTTTGGCGGGTGTTTACATGTGAAAAAGCACTTATTCCGTTGGCATAAATAGTAGAGTCCTGAGATTACGAACTTTGTAGATAAAAATAGTTAATGGAGTAAGTTTCGGCGTGAGGATATAAACTCAGGGTTTAATAGATTAATCTCAGAACTAAGCTAGGTCTTCTATTAAATGAGCTAATGCCAAGTAAAAGGAGTATTGTTAAACTTTTGTATAACTAATGTATTTATATTATAAGAACTACTACTCTTTTCACTAAGTTTATATTACCCTAAGTTTAAGTAATATATTGGGTTCAACATTAAAAAATTAGAAGGTTGTGATTTAATGAAGATTCTTTTATTTTGTTGTGTAGGATTTGAAACAATGGAATTTAGCCCCTTTATTGATGTTATGGGTTGGGCTAAAAATGATTTTGGATTTGATGTTGAAGTAGTAACATGCGGATTTAACGAATCAGTAAAAAGCTCATTTGGTGTATCAATACTTATTGATAAATTGTACAAAGATGTACAAGTAGATGACTACGACGCACTTGCTATACCTGGAGGGTTTGAAGAATTTGATTTCTACAAAGAAGCTTACGATAATCGTTTTCTAGACTTGATAAGGCAATTTGATATCCAAAATAAACCAATAGCAACAATCTGTGTTGGTGCATTGCCTGTTGGAAAAAGTGGGGTCTTGGTTGATAGAAATGCAACAACCTATCATTTGAAGGACGGGTATCGACAAAAAGAATTAGCTTCTTTTGGGGTAAATATTAAAAATGATCGTATTGTTATTGACTCGAATATTATTAGCTCGTATTGTCCTGAGACAGCTGCTGATGTTGCTTTTGAACTTTTGAAAAAGATATCAAACGAAGAGTTAATGCAACAAGTTAAATCTGCAATGGGTTATAGTTGGTAGACGCTAACTTGCTTTGATAGAAATAAAGTTATTTCAATTAGTGTAGACAAATGACGGATTTCATGGACTCATAATGAATTCTTCAATAATATGTGATAGTAGTATGATAGAATGATTGAAAAAATAAAAATGTTATACGTCTACTTTTTTCTGATGTTTTTTTGATATGTCAGAAAAAAATCTGGTAGTATAAGGTAGAAATTCTGAGAAATGGTGGTTGTAAGGAGCAAAAAATTTGTTCCGAAGGCTGATGGAGTTATTATTAGAGTTATTAGGGAATATCGCTTTTTTTGCAGATGAGCTCTTTGATGGAGTTGCAAACAAGGGTAAATCTAAAGGTAAGTTTTTGTTAACTATCCTCGTTTATCTAGTTGTTTTATCTTTCTTTTTAGTGTTTCTTTATTTATCGATTGCTACCTTGATCTATTGCCACCAAACTTCATCCTTGATTCTCTTTTCTGTCGGCCTGTTATTAGTTCTTATTTGCATGTATTTTGGGTACAAATTGTATAAATTTACTTTAGGATTATGGTTTATGCTAATCTCATTAAAAAGCAAAAAGAAGAATTAATTTTTTAATTTATCTGATAGAGAATAGTTGAATACGTAACGAAACTTTCAGGTAAATTCAGTGAATCAAATCAATCTTCAACTTATTATAACTATAAAGAACAATGTATCGACTCTTCAAAAATTAGACAAAAATCTAACTTTTTTGGGTTGATATTTTTCATGTTCAATAAATGAAAAGAGTAGTAGACTAACTCAGTGGTTAATACACTAAGATAACTCTTGGAGGATTTTTAATTTTTACTGGATATCGAAACGCTCTCGTAAAATGAGTTATTGAATTTCAGCATATGCTATACTATTAGATAATTAAATTAAAGAAAGCTTCAAATTGATAGGAATAAGAATAGCTACTGCTTTGATTATAATTGGTGGTAAATTAATCATAACAAGAGTTCAAGAGATTGCTAGAGCAAGTAAATACTATAAAATCATATTAATGACAGTGCTAAAAATAAAAAGTTTTTTAGTTTTTATCAAAGTCTGGTTTTAATCAAATAGATAAAACAGCATTTGTTCAATGATTAAGTGGGATAGAATAAAAATTTATAATTAAATCCGCAAGACACTTGATTCTTGGTTGATTAGTACGGTGATAAGAAATGGAAACGAATACATCATGTATTTATCTTGAGAATGGATAGTTTTACCAGAAATGGAGAAGCGTATGGAAATTGAAACTGGGCGATTATTGTTAAGAGAGCATGCACTTGAAGATTACGAAAGATTTTGGCAAATGATGATTGATCCAATAGCAAAAAAATATACTGGTGGTATAACCACACTAAGCTACGAGGAAAGAAAGAAGAAATTTCAAAATGATTTGGAAACTGGTAATGATAGTGACGAACTTGAACTTGCAGTGATTGAAAAAAATTCAGGGAAATACTTAGGTTATTGTGGTGTTAGAAGAATGAAAAATAGTGATAACTATGAATTTCTCTACGGATATTGTCAAGATAGCTGGGGACATGGTTATGCAACAGAGGCTGGCAAAGCTTTTTTGGACTATATGTTCAAGCACTTTAACCAAATCAGCTATTTTGCAACCTCTGACCTAAACAACACGGCCTCTGTAAAAGTACTTAAAAAATTGGGCTTCAAAAGAAAGAAAAAGCAAGAAGAGTTAGACTATATAGTTGATTTATATATCCTTGAAAAAGATGAAGCAAATTAATTCTATCTGTATAGGAAAGTGTAAGTTCCAATATATTTGCGGTATGTGTGGCAGATGTATTTGTATCGAGTCTGAGCCTAAGATAAATGTTCGCCGTTGGAATCTCGCTTTCAAACCTCTTGAAATTGCTAAACTATTTTTAAGAACTGGTGATTATATCGAACAAAGCTGTCGTGGACTTTATGAGATTGTAAATGGCTCATTTTAAAAGAATGCTTTATTTCAGATGGAGAAATATAGTTATCTAAAAGACTGAAGTAAGGCGACTAACTGAAAGTGAAATCAGTCAATATGTACCTTCAATTGAATTCACTAACGACAGAGCTCATTGGCACAATGAGTTGAAGAGAGGAGTACTGTATTTCATTGGAAAGAAAAAATATTAGTGGTAACTCTCCTTGGAAGATATTGTAGGTTATTCTAGAGCAATAAAAATCGAGAACACTATTGAAGTTGCAGGCACTACGGCTATTAAAGACGGTATGCCTTTTGGGGTGGGGAATCCTTATCTACAGACTAAGTATATTTTAAGCGAAATTGAGAAGATACTTAACTTAGAGGGCTTTTGTATAGAGCATGTCTATAGAACGAGAATGTTTGTGACCGATATAACAGTTTGGGAAGAAATAGGGAAAGCGCATGGGGAAGTTTTTAAAGATATAAAACCTGTTGCAACGATGGTCGAGGTTTCGTCTTTGATTGAAAAAGATTTGCTGGTTGAGATTGAAGTATCTGCAATTAAATCGTAAAAATATTTACTGTATCATTTTGAATTGATAAGAAAAACATCTGACTGTAAGAATATGATGTGGTAAAAATTATCGCGTTAGATTTCACCTACTAATAGAAAGCTCTGATCCACCGAATAACTCCGGTGGGTCATTTATTTTTCTATTATGTCAAAAGTGATAAGTTTTGATAGCTTGAAAAAAATCTGAGTGAATGCACGCAAGGGTTAGTAGCTATAGCAGTAGTTATTAGTATCAGTACACGGGTAATTATTGTCGTATCAGCAATTGCAACCGCCAGTTGCGGAATTTCAACGTCCAGATAGTAGATTCCCCATACTAATTTAAGTAAACTGAGAGTGAATGAATAAGGAGGTCCCTATTATGAGACTAGGTGAGAAGTTGCTACATTTGAGAAAGAGTAAAGGTTTGTCACAAGAACGGCTGTCTGCTGAAATCACAGTGTCCAGACAGGCAATATCAAAATGGGAGTTAGGAGAGTCTACACCAGATGTAGAAAATATTATTCAACTTTCACGAATTTTTGATGTCACAACAGATTTTCTTTTAGATGATGAACTTAGTGTACCAGGTACAAAAATCAGGAAGGATGAGACAGAGTCAGATATTGTCCGTGCCATGCTTGAAAGGGAATTACACGACTCTGACAACTTAGCATCAAAAATGTACAACAGCCAATCCAAAAGAAGCAGCGCTACAATGTTGCTATTGAACTTTTCTGGAATTTTACTAATCGTAGTACTAATTTGCCTTTATTACTTTTTCTTTAAGTGATTTATTTTTTTCAATGTAGAATACTGACAGATTTTTAGAGTAAAAGAGCCACCATCATGATTATTATTTGAAGGTGGTCAGTGTCTCATTTTATAATTTTTTTTGAAATAGTCAGTCTACTAACTCAGGGTTTTACTCATTAAAAAAGTCACCTAGTTTTCGCTAGATGACTTAAGAAACAAGTGTTCAATTGCTCCTAACGAGTTCTAATTGTCTACATTGAAATATTTTTTTGATGTTTTTGTGCGAAAAGGTTCAATTCAAATTTTTCGCAACAACAAAAGCAGTTTCTGTCACCCAATTATCTACAATAGGATCTTGGGACGGGGAAACATGAGAGATATTAATCATTGGACCAGCGATATGATAGTCGTTCAGTTCAATCCATTCTGCAAGAGCAGCTGTCACTTCAGACATTTGATCGAAACTTCCATGAAAAGTGACTGATGCTAGATTCATTGCAGGAGCGTTAAAAAATTTCACATCCTCATTATCTTTATAATCACCTGTAATTTGACTTTGGATTTCTACATTAGGATTTTTTTCTTGATAATCTGTATCGTGAAAAATGGTGATTTCTAAAGGTGGCGTACTTAATTGAACCTGCTGTTTTTGCTGCTCATTGTGCAACAACTCCCAAAGCGTTCCTTCTGCCTGATATGTTGGAATAGTTTTATGGATAGACATGACCTTTCTTTCAGGGAGGGTTTTCAATTGTACGTTATAGTTTGTCATATTAATGCCTTCTTTCTGATTTTTTAATATCTGGAGGAGTTTCTTTTGGTGCTGCAGTTTCTCCAATTCGGATTGCAGGTCTGCCTCTAGTTGTTGGTAGTGAAAATTTAAACTATCTAAATTATCTTCATCTAAAACATTTTTAATTGCTTCTAAAGGTAAGCCTACTTTCTGTAATACTTTGATACTGTTTACTATTGGCAGTTGTTTTGCTTTGTAAAACCGATAACCCGACTCAGGATCAATGAAGTATGGTTGTAGTAGCTCGACTTTTTCATAATATCTTAATGCTTGAATAGTAGTGTTACTGAGTTTGGAGAATTCACCAATTTTAAACATATTTTTCCTCACTTCGAAATGATTTATCTGCTAGCATACTTAAAGTATAAAGTCTTCTCTACGAATAGAGTCAAGCTTTTATGAAAATTTTTTTGAAAAATTGGACTCAAAGAAGTAGATAATAAACGGAATTCGTAGAGTCCCAGGAAATTTTTCAAACTTTTGTAATACTGATTACACGAAAAAATTCAAAGTGACAAGCTATTATTACTTTATCCCAATAAAACAAACCCAAACAAAATATTTTTTACTCCTAAACCCGCCAGTCCCTGCTGGCGGGTTCCCTTTTTGTCTAAAATCACTCCAAAAGAAGTTAATTCACATGCATCACCTTATACAAAATAAATAAATTCTGTCCTTGGTAGGCTAATTCAGTCAAGGTTACATCTCTTGTTATACAGATTAGTGATTATCGCTATATTTTTTCGAATTATATGTAATATGTAGTTAAACTTAAGATATTTTCCTTTTTTAAAACCTTATTATTGACATGAATACACATATGTGAAAAAATTTTATTATATAAAGACAATGAAAATCACCAATAAAAGAAAAATCTATTTAATGGTCAGTATTGTTTACCAAAATATATTCAAAAGAGTTAATAAATCATTTGAATTGTCTAGGAAGGATAGTACATGTATAAAAATAAATCTCAAAAAGCACCATGGCTCCATTTAGTTCTATTAGCTACTGTAATATTGCTGACAGTAGCTATCTTACCCATGATCATTGGAGACTGGTACGCATCAAATAACTATGCACACGGAACAGCAATAAAAGTCTGTTTGATTATTAATTCGATTATTCTCTTTTATTTCTGGTTAAATGGGTTTAAAGATGTATTTTATGTTGTATTCTTTTATTTGAAGAAAAAGAAATTTAAGCGAATTGAAGAGCAGTGCTATAAAGATGATGAGGTAAATAATTTTGTTTCAGATAAAAAAAGGCAGCCTATTGTGCTGTTGCTTTATTGCACCTGCAATGACTTTATGCCAGATGCGCTCTATCAATCGATGCAACAAGACTATCATAATTTTAAAACAATTATTTTAGATGATTCATCAGACGAAGAGTATCAGAAAGCCATTGATGAATTTTCTTTGGTACATAAAGTTTCCGTTATTCGAAGGAAAGACCGTACAGGATTTAAAGCTGAGAATATCAATAATTATCTTAAAGATAAAGAGGATTACGATTATTTTGTAATACTGGATAGTGATGAGATTATTCCACCTAACTTTATCCAAGACACGTTAAAAGTTTCACTGAATTATCAAGATGTTGGTATTGTACAAGCGCGCCATATTTCCACACGCAATGAGAATTTCTTTATGCAGCTTTTTGCTCGTAGTGTAAAGGCGAATTGGCCGACCTATTTACAAACGAAGCAGTTTTATGGGTTTCAATTTTTCTTTGGGCATGGGGCTCTAATCTCTAAAGCATGTTACCAAGCATCAGGAGGGTTTCCGGCACTTGTTGCAGAGGATTTAAGCTTTAGCTTGTCTGCGAGAATAAAGGGATATTATACTGTCTATGCTGATTTAGTCGAGTGTCAGGAGCAATTTCCTGTGGACTACTATGCGTTTAAAAAGCGACATTCTAAATGGATTCAGGGGAATCTAGAGTTTTTAAAAACGAAAGCCGGCACAATTTTTTTCTCGCCTTTAAAATGGTATGAAAAATTTGACTTGGTCTTGTTTACATTTAATTTGCCTTTGATGGCTGTATTTACACTATACCTATTAATGAACATTATTGCTTTTCCCTTGTTAAATTTTTCCCCACATTATGATCTTTGGGTTTTAGTGCCTACTATCTTGGTCTTTTTAGCTCCAACACTTAATGATATTGCCTATTTTGCTCGAGTGAGATTTATCTTTCATTTTCTTGTGTATTGGTTCGCATCATTTTTAATGTATGGTTCTTTATTTTTCTTAAGTGTGACAACCTATGTGAAATCACTGTTTGTGGCAAAAGCCAAGTTTATTGTTACGCCCAAAATTGCTAAAGACTTAACGATGATGGATGCTCTTTGGTTGAGTAAGGGAGAACTGATGTATGGCATTGCATTGTCCCTCACTTCACTTTTCTTTACGCACAGCTTAATTCCGGTGATTTTAATTATCATTCCAGCTTTTTCCAGCCCGTTCCTCTTTTTGTTTCATAAAAGAAAGAATACAAAAGTCATGGTGATACAAAAACACTTACTCGCCAATCAAGACCAAGACTTGAAAACTATTGTGGAATCCATTCCCTTCGAAGAAAATCAATTGTTAATGGATACAAGTAAAGTAATCGTCGTGGAGGAAAATAAGGTAGTCTCTAGTTTTTTTATCGATGAAAAAACTGCTTCTTCAACTACAGATGAAGTATATTTAAAGGTGGATGAACAAGGTTCAAACATGAAAAAAATTCGTTATCCACTGCACACGACAAAAATTTCTTGGGCTGATATCAGTGATTTTTATTAAGGAGAATAGCGAAAAGCAGCTCGTCACACCACCATTTGACGGGCGTTTTCGTGTGAAAAAGATATCTATATATGGTCTTGGTTATTGATTTAGTATTCAAGAGTATTTGCGAGATTAATACTTTTAGTTTTTATAGTGTCAACTAGTGCATTGAAGAATTTTTCAGTAGAGGTTCAGTAATAAGAGGTCTGTCATTCTAGTTGACGAACTTTTTCAGTGATGAAGGTGTACTTTTAGAAGACTTTAAAGTTGTTGATAAAAAGAGGGCATTTCCAATAGGCAAGTGTACGAATCGATGATTTCTTCTGTGATTATGATACTGCTTAAATTAAAGTCAGATTTGAAGACTAAAAATTTGATTCCCCCAGCCAATACGTTTTTGGTTGGGGTTATTACACTTTACATTGAAAGTATTTCCTTAGTTGAGAGAGGGAAAATTATCATCATTGACAGTAGTAGTTGTTAAACTGCAATCAGAGGTTATAACAAAAAAGGTAATTTCTATATCTGGAAGAAATAAGTATAATTACGGAATTGTTAAGTTTATTTGGTCTTTTTAAAGAAAAAAATAGAATTAACTTGAATAATTTATATTTCTGTGAAAAAATTAAGGTGAAAAGAGGTGTTTTATGGAGAAAAATATGCGGTTTACAGCGAAATATGTTATAGTTTTACTTTTTTCAATTATTGTCGTTTATACACTGAACATTGTAATAGAAGCTCAGTATCCAATCTATTTGCAGATAGTCATGGTACTAAATTTGTTATTTATATACAGCAAATTTATTTTTTCGTATTTATATAAAAGACGAGCGGAAAAAAAGAAAACAAAAGTTGACTTTGATGAGATCCATCATTCAGTAGATGTCATTATTCCTTGTTACAACGAGGATATTGAAGTTATTAAAAGCTTATTTGAAAGTTTAGGTCAACAGGACTATCACATACATAAAATCATTTTTATCGATGATTGTAGTACGGATACTCGTGCGTATGAATATGTTAAAGAATTGAAAGAGAATTATCGGTTCGATATTCATCTGCACAGATTAAATGTGAACTCTGGAAAATTAGAGGCACTCATGTGGGGCATTGAACGAGCTACTAGTACATATTTACTATTTTTAGATGCAGATGGCTATATTGCAACGGATACGATTAGACGTTTAATGGAGCCAATGATTATGGATGAAAAGGTTGGCGCAGTATGCGGTCAAGTTGTTCCTTTAAATGCAAAGGTGAATCACTTAACAAAAATGCAAACTATTTTGTATTACAATTCGTATCATTTGGGTAGACAGTTTCAGGCGTACTTCAATCGTGTATTGGTCTGCTCTGGAGCAATTAGTATGTATCAACGGGCCGTCATTATGGAGGATATTACACGTTTGAAATATACAAAAATTAGAAACAAGGAGAGGAAAACTGGAGATGATATTGCGTTAACGAATATTGTAATCAATCAAGGCTACAAAACAGTTTACGCTGAATTGGGGATTTGTTATACAAGCGTTCCTACAACGTTGAAAGATTTTTTTAATCAGCAGGTAAGATGGGCTAAAGATGCCTACTATTGCTTTTTTGAAGAGTTATTTTCGATTGTCAGGAATCCACTTTTTTTCCTGTTGCAATTTCAGGAAGTGTTTTTCTGGCTACTCTCAATTACCACATTTTGTTTCTTTATTTACAGCATGAATATCATATTTTCTTTGGAAATAATTGGGTTAATTATTCTATTTGATACCATCATTTATCTATTGAATAATTTTTATGTCATGGAAGAAAAAGTATCTAATTTTGTCAAAGTTTTTATTTACGATGTGGAATATCGGCTATTGCTACTTTTCATCAGATTTTATGCGCTACTTTCATTTGGAAAAATGTCGTGGAAAAAGCATTCTACTCAGATGAGAAAAGAGGCGTAATCTAACTAAATTAATATATGTAATAGGCTAGTACCTTGAAAATTATTGGGTGTCTAGCTTTTTTTGTAGAAAATTGATATCTAAAGAAGTCTACTACTGGCAGACTTCATGGATTCACTATAAACACTTCCTGATTTCACAAAACTAAATACACAAAAATTTCATATTTTCAGGCTATGATTAACTCGTCCCAATAAAACAAACCCAAATAAAACACTTTTTCATTTTTTACTCCTAAACCCGCCAGCCCCCACTGGCGGGTTCCCTTTTGTTTAAAATTCCTTTTTTTCCGTTAGTTCAGATAAATTCTGATATACGATGTAAAAAGCGAGAGGGAAAAAATAATACAAATAAAAGCCCCCTTCTTAAACTGAAAAGTTCATTAGAAGGGGAATTTATGCATATTAACTAACTATTTAGTTGTCTGAATTTGTATCCGTAGGCTTTTTAACAAAGTCCTTCAATCCAGCTAAAAGAAGAACTACACCTGTACCTAGAAAGCTATAAAAAATTGGCTGGCTAAAATATCCCACTCCTAACAATGCCGAAGCGATAAAGATTATTCCAATGTAGCCCACTCGTCCAAATTTTTCTGTTAGTTTCTTTTCCATACCATTTCCTCCTATTTTTTTATAACCTTCATTTACCCTTGTTACTCCTAAATTGGTTACTTTAATTTGGGAGTAAATTAATTATACCAAATCAAAATCAGTAAAAAACGATTGTTTTTTTTTGATTGCCTGTTGTTACTGTCGGTTTTATATAGGATTCCTCACAACAAGTAAAAAAGTTATCCTTTTAAACATATGTAAAACACATTGGACAGCGGATATAAAGGTATTTTGCTGAAATTACTTTGTAAGTCAGCTATGATATTAGTATAAATAAAAGGAGAATGATTATGGAATTAGCAACTAAACTGAAATTACACCGAGAAAAACGAAATCTTTCTCAAGAGGAGGTAGCAAAAATTATTAAGGTGTCTAGACAAACTATCTCAAATTGGGAGACCGGAAAAACTCTACCAGATATTAACAGCCTAATTCTTGTTAGTAATCTTTATGATATTTCCTTAGATTTTATGCTAAAAGGAGACGAGAATTATATGAATAAAATTGAGAAAGACACTCAGGATTTAGTTCGACTTCAAAAAGCTGTAAATGTTTTGAAAGTAGTTGGTCTATGCTGCCTCATTTTAATATTCCTTTATTTGTTGGGACATGCAATTGGGCAAGCTATTGGCTATCTTGACAATTAGCTCCTTTAATTTTTATTCCGAAGATTTTGTTACTCAACCATAAGTTTATGTAATGTCGATTAGACAAAACAGTCTGGCAGACCAGTATTTGACTGTGTTTTCCTGCCGAAAAAATCTTAATTAGTCTAGGGATATGATTGAAGCTCGTGACTTTGGATGTAACCTTTTTGAGAAATAAATCTTGGGATTGTTGTCCTGGTGTAATTTATTCAATTAAAATTTAGAAGTGTAATCAATTTTATTAGTGGGTAAGATCAGGGGTTAGTGGATTAACAACAGATATTATAGATTTAAAAATATTCTTTACTGACGACTATTTGAAATTCAAATAGTTTTTTTTGTTTAGATATTTAGTTGGTGCTTATTTCAAAAACCATACCTAGAAATACAAGGTACTATGTTGTAAAATGTTAATTGAAAAAGGAGAATGTCTATGGAAAAAAAAGAATGGCTCGCGCAAGTTAGAAAAGGCATTTTGGAGTATAGTGTACTTTTAATTATTCAGAAAAAACCGATTTATGGCTATGATCTTTTGTCACAATTAAATGAACAGGAAAATTTTACGATTGCTGAAGGTACAATTTATCCTTTACTACGCCGACTTGAAAAAAGCGAGTTGATTGAATCATCTTGGAAAGAAACGCTCCCTGGAGTCCCACCTAGAAAATATTATCAGCTCACAAAAAAAGGTATCTCGTCTCTTGGTATGATGAACACAGAGTGGAAGAAAACAATACAGTCAGTTGAGGCTTTTAAAAGAAGGGGAGTTTAAAAATGGAGGAAAAATTAAAAAAATACATCAAAGAACTAGAGTTGAACTTACGAAATGTAGATGAATCAGATAGAAATGAAATTTTAACAGAGATTAGAAATCACATTTATGAGGCTGTAAACAAAGGGGAGTCGATAGAGGAAGTCCTTTCTCGGATGGGTACACCAAAAGTATTATCTCAAGCATATTTACTTGATTACAAAATAGAAAAGAAATCATTTGGACCGACAGATTTTATACGTAATTTTTCATTCTATTTGGGAGTCGGCTCTTTAGGTGCCTTGGTTATTTCGATTTTTGGTTTTTTTGTAACCCTTTCACTTCTATTAGCTATTTTATTGATTGGAACTGCACTAACCAATTTTTCTGGTATCACAACTATTCCAATGTTCGTTTGGGGGTCTTCGTCAATAGCTCCAGGTGTTTTTCAGATTGTTTTAGCAAGCCTGTGTTCATTGGCCTTTGTTTGGATAGCAGTTGTTTGCTGGAAAGAAATTAGAAAATGTATAAAAAAAATCTCTCAAGAGTATCGTAATCATAAGATGGAGATTTAAATTAGAATGAATAGATAGTTTTAAACTGGTTAACTTTGGGTTTAGTCTATTACCGACGGATTTTTTTACTCAGTTTGCAATCAAATTTTCATTGCCAACTTGATTTAGCTGGGAGTGTTTGTTCATGTTCAATAGATAAAACGAGCAGTAGACAAACTGAGGAATTAACTTACTTGGTAAAATATGAACTAAGTGTACTAATATCTGGCAGGTTTTTATATACTTTTTTTAAGAATAATTTAGTATTGAAACCTTTCAAATAAGGATTCTACAATACATAGGTAGGCAATTTGAAGTCTTCCTTATACGATTAAGTCAAGGAGGGATTACCAATGTCTATCGGGAATAATATTGCACTTAAAAGAAAAAACAATGCCTGGACACAAAAAGATTTAGCAGCTCTTATACATGTATCAGACAAAACTATTTCGAGCTGGGAAA
This sequence comes from Enterococcus sp. HY326, assembly GCF_026157065.1. Taxonomy (GTDB): domain Bacteria; phylum Bacillota; class Bacilli; order Lactobacillales; family Enterococcaceae; genus HY326. The sequence continues at coordinate 608,341 of NZ_JANLGQ010000001.1, read as the reverse complement.
ATGAACGAACATATCCAGATATTGGCTCATTGATTTTATTGAGTGATATTTTGGAACTCTCCTTAGATGAATTAATTAAGGAGGATTTGATTATGGTTAAAAAAATGGACAAGGATTTAAAGGAAGGGCAAAAATGGAAAAAATGGAAATGGTTAGTTATTAGCACCTCCGTTTTAATTTTGGGATTCATTTTGTTGAATGTTGCATGGGTTTTACGGACGAATCATAGGCAATCTGAAATAGATAACTACTCGTGGGAAACAGAGGAAGTTGAACTGCCAGAACTTTTGAGTAATGTAGCAGGTTATTATGTGAAATCAGGCCAGTTATATGTCTATTTATCTTCATATCAGACGAAGTATTCAACTCCTTATCTAGATTTTGATATAGCTCCAAGAGGAGTAACAGTCAGTGATGGTCAAAAAAAATCACTCGTAATTAAAGAGCCTGATAAAATTATTTTTTATAATGGGGAAGGTAGCTATATCAATTTGGATAACGATTTAGATCCTCTTAAAGGTGAGTCTTCTACAACTGAAATGACAAAAAGTGAACTAGAAAAATTTTATACAACCTATCAAGAAGATATTACTTTGTTTTATGAAGCAGGTATTCAAGTTTATTCAGACTTAAATTAGTAACTTCGTACAAAGGGTTTAAAGTCAACTAACTCAGGGTTTAATGGATTAATTAATAAACATTGATAAAATCACTTCAAAAAAATTCATACTTAAGTACGATTACAAGAGTTGATATTTTTCATATAATTAAACAAAAAAGGTGGGAGTTATGGGTATAGTTGTTAGTTTAGCATTAACTTGTATTTACCTATTTCTGAATAAGAAAACAATTACAAAATTGTATGTCCTTTGGAGTATCCTATTTGTTTTTTATTTAAGTGTACTTTTATCGGAAATTGTTGGCTTTCCAAATATGCCTGAGTTAAATAGAATGATTTCAAATGGAGATCCATTATTTAACCCTATCATAAATTGGGTTCCATTTAGTGAGGGATTTGACATTTCTAGCTTACTTAATATTATTGCATTTATACCTTTAGGTGTGGCGTTGATAGTTATGTGGAGAAGATTTCAAAAAGTGATTGCAGTAATTTTTTTAGGAATATCATTTTCTATGCTAATTGAAATAGGTCAGCTTTTCACATTATTTCGTCAAACAGATATAAATGATATTATCATGAATACACTTGGTGTTTTAGCAGGGTGGGTTCTAGGTAACTATATCTTTAAATGGAAAATTCAAAGAAAGAATGGAGTAAATATAGATTGGTTTGTTTTTATTTTAATATCTTTCTCTAGTGTTTTCATTTTTGGGTAGACTACCTTTCGATTTATAGTAGTCAGCAATTTTTGATAAAATTAATGCACGAGTCCACTAACGACGGATTTCACAAACTCAAAAAAACTAGCTCTTACCATACTATTAGGTGAGAGCTAGTTTTTTGGGCTTATATCCTTGGAGGATACCTAACCAGTCTGCTAATTTAGGTTTTGTGGATTGAAGTCAAGAAGATATTACTATCCAAAGCTTTTTAGTAATTTTTTATTCTCCCTCAAAGAAAGATGCATTTCCAGAATCTGGAAAATAGTTGTTTTGAAATGAAAGCGATTTTAAAATGTTAATTACCCGGGAATGACTTTTAAGGAGAATAAAATGAATAATTCTGAGATTGCTAAAAAGATAGTTGCTATTATTGGTACAGATAACATTAGTTACATGACTCATTGTGCAACAAGACTTCGTTTCAATTTAAAAGATGACTCTAAGGTTTCCCTGTCACAATTGGATCAAGTTGAAGGTGTTTTAAAAGCACAGAACAAGAATGGTCAGCTTCAAGTAATTATCGGTGCAAAAGTAACCGGTGTATTTGAAGAATTACAAAAGATAGTTGATATATCAGACGATATAGTAGTAGAGAATAAGGAACTAAAAAAGAATGTACTTTCGCGAGTTATTGAAGCAATCTCTGGTTGTTTTGGACCGATAATCCCTGTATTAATTGGTTGTGGAATGATAAAGTCTGTTACGGCTATATTAACTACGTTCAACCTGATTTCTTCAACGAGTGAAACATTTCAAATTTTTTCATTAATTGGTGATTTATTATTTTATTTCTTCCCGTTTTTCTTAGCCGTCAGTGCCGCAAAAAAATTTAAAACAAATGAGTTTTTAGCAGTTGCTTTAGCAGCTGCATTAATGTATCCGACCATTATGAATGGTGCTGCATCCGCTGCTGAAACTGGGATATCTTCTTTATCATTTTTTGGATTGCCAATTTTATTAGTGAATTATAAATCTACAATTATTCCTATAATTCTAAGCGTTTGGGTCATGTCTTATGTCTATAAATTTGTTAATCGCTTAATACCTGATATGTTTAAAGTGCTATTTGTTCCTATGATTGTCCTTTTTATTATGGTTCCATTTGAATTGATTGTAATCGGACCATTCGGATCTTATGTTGGTCAATGGATTGCTCAAGCAGTATCTTGGTTATATTCAACAAATGGTGTCATTGGTGCATTTTTATTTGGAACTTTTAGACCGCTGCTAATTATATTAGGGATGCACTATGCAATTACTCCGATTAATACACAATTGATTGCAGAGTATGGTTATTCAGTTATTTCACCAGCTAACTTAACTGGGAATTTAGCCCAAGCCGGAGCGGGTCTTGCAGTTTTCTTTTTGCTGAAAAATAAGGTTGAAAAGGGAACAGCTTTAACCAGTGGGCTTACAGCTTTATTTGGAGTTACTGAGCCAGTGATGTTTGGTTTTAACTTGAAATACAAGAAACCCATGATTTTTGCAATGTTAGGCGGTGGTATTGGAGCGGCCTATATTAATTTCTTTGGTGGTGGTGCAACTGCGATTATTTTACCAGGATTATTAGCCCTACCAACATATATTGCAGATAGTTATATCCATATTATTATTGGGATTTCAATTAGTATTGCTTTCGCCTTCTTGGGGACATTAATTTTTGGAATCTCACAACCTGAAGACACTTTGATGGACAGCCAAGAAAGCAATTTAAGGCTAGCGGAAAAAAATAAAAAAATCTCTATACTCCAACCAGTTCAAGGTCAAGTAGTTCCTTTATGTGATGTACCAGACGAAGTTTTTTCAACAAAAACTCTGGGAGATGGTTTTGCAATCATACCTACAGAAGGTAAAGTATTTGCACCTTTTGACGGAACTATTTCCATGGTATTTCCTACAAAACATGCTTTAGGAATTGAATCTGATACCGGAGTTGAACTTCTTATCCACATTGGATTAGATACAGTCAATCTTGGTGGTAAAGGTTTTGAAACATTTGTCAGTGAAGGAGATAGTATTGAAAAAGGCCAGTTGTTAGTGGAGTTTGATTTGGCTGAAATTGACAAGCACAAGCTAAACAGTATTGTTTCAATCGTTGTGACAAATGTCGAGGATTATTCAAATTTCTCTTATTCAAATGAATTAGACAAATTAACATTGAATCTAGGGTGAATTTATGATGACATTTAATGAAAATTTTCTTTGGGGCGGTGCAATTGCTGCCAACCAAGCTGAAGGTTGGTATGACGAAGCAGGACGAGGACTCTCCGTAATGGATGTTGTGCCTATGTCTGCTGAGAGAAAACCTGTGAAGCGAGGTACAGTTTCTTATAAAAAAATTTCTAATGATAACTATTTCCCAGCTAGATTTGGTGTTGATTTTTATACAAATTATGATGCTGATATTCGCCTTCTGGCTGAGATGGGGATAAAGTGTTTTCGAACTAGTATCTCTTGGACACGTATTTTCCCTAAAGGAATTGAAGATTCACCAAATGAACAGGGATTGTTGTACTACAAAAAAATGTTTACTTTATGTAAACAACTCGGTATTGAACCACTTGTAACCTTGAGTCACTTTGATGTTCCTTTATATTTAGTTGAAAAATATGGTGCTTGGAGAAACCGTAAAATGATAAATTTTTACACGAAGTATGCAGAGACTGTATTCAAAGAGCTAAAGGGATTAGTTAAGTATTGGATTACTTTCAATGAAATCAATGTTATATTGCATAATTCCTTTTCAGGAGGTGGATTGGTTTTAGAGGGAGAAAAGCATCCAGATCAAATTCGTTTTCAAGCGGCCCATCATCAGCTGGTTGCTAGTGCTTTATCCACTAAGCTGGCTCATGAAATCGACGCTGAAAATCAAATCGGTTGTATGTTGGCCGCTGGTGACTATTATCCTTTTTCTTGTAATCCGAAAGATGTGTTTGCTGCGTTGGATAAAAATCGAGAAAGCTACTTTTTTATCGATGTGCAATGTAAAGGAGTCTATCCATTTTATGCCAAAAGATTATTTGAAGAAAAACAGATAGTATTAGAGGTTATGCCTGATGATTATGAGACATTGAAAAAGTATACAGCGGACTTTCTTTCCCTAAGTTATTACACCTCTAGAACAATCAGCCATAATTTGAAAAAAACCAATGAAGCGAATGTGATGGTTTCTGTTGAAAATCCTTATCTTGAAAGTAGTGAATGGGGTTGGCAAATTGATCCATTAGGTTTTCGAATCACGTTAAATACTTTGTATGAGCGTTATGGAAAACCACTATTTGTGGTTGAAAATGGTTTGGGTGCCAGAGATAAATTGGAGAATGGCACTGTAGAGGATGATTATCGAATTTCTTATTTTAAAAAGCACATTGAAGCACTTCTTGAAGCTCAGAAAGATGGTGTTGAACTAATCGGTTATACAACATGGGGGTGTATTGATCTGGTGGCCGCCTCAACTGGGGAAATGGAAAAACGTTACGGTTTTATTTATGTGGATAGAAATAACTTTGGTGAAGGATCAAATAAAAGGTTCAAGAAAAAATCATTTTATTGGTATCAGAAAGTCATTGCTTCAAATGGAAAAATTTTATAAAGTTAGCATCTTATTTTCTAAATCTGGAAATACCTAGAATTAAAAAAAGTGGGAATCTATAATTATAGATATACAAATTGGAGGTAAAAATTTATGGAAAAAATTGCGGTGATGGTTGCTCCTGGTTTTGAAGAAGGAGAAACGTTAACGATTATTGATATTTTGCGCAGAGCTGGCTATACATGTGAGTCTGTCGGCTTCACTGAATTAGTGACTGGTGGACATCAGATAACTATGAAATGTGATAAGGTGTTAGGTGACTCGTTGCAGGAGTATCAAATGATTGTTTTGCCAGGAGGATATGAAGGAGCAACGGCTTTAAGAGATAATGACCACTTCATTCAATTGCTTCAAGTAGCTTCAAGAAGTAATAAATGGATTGCTGCGATGTGTGCGGCACCGATTGTTTTAGATAAAGCAGGGGTTTTGGAGAATAAATCCTACACTGCTTATTTGAACTATGATAAAAAAATTAATGCTGGGAATTATAAAGAAAATATTGTAGTGATTGATGGTAAGTTGATAACTAGTAGGGGACCAGCAACAGCCTATGCGTTCTCTTACGCTTTGATTGATGTACTTGGGGGAGACTCGCAAAAGGTAAAAGAACGAATGGTTTATTTTAATTCATTTGAAGAAAAACAGGAGGCTTTATATGTCTAAAGTAGCGGTTTTAATGGCAGAGGGGTATGAAGAAGGGGAAACGTTGACTATTGTTGATATCCTCAGACGAGCTGATATCCATTGTGATACTTTTAGTTTTAAGGGGAAATTTGTCAGGGGTATGCACGGGATAATTATTGAAGCAGACAAAATTTTCAATAATGAAATTAAAAAGTATGATGTCTTGGTTTTACCCGGAGGACGTCCTGGTGGTACTAATCTGAAGGATAACCCTGAAGTAATTAAGATGGTGCAGTTCTTTAATGAAAATGGAAAGTATATAGCAGCAATGTGTTCAGGAACGGTAGTTCTCTCAGATGCGAAAGTAATTGCTAATAAGAAAGTTACTGGCTATACTGGTTATGCAGAGAAACTTATCGACGGTATTTTTGAAGACACAGTTGTTGTGGCTGATCAAAACATTATTACGAGCCAGGGACCAGCCACACCTTTTCCTTTTGCATATAAAATTGCTGAAATTTTAGGAAAGGATGTTACTGATATGAAGGAAAAAATGTTATACAATTTCGCTGGCGGTAAATAAAAGGAATGATTTTATGCTATACAGTAAGCTACCAATAGTTTTATTAAGTGCAATCGCAAGTGAAAAAAACGGCTCTACAAATAGTACCATAGCGACCTACATTTTGAACCATTTAGATGAAATGAAAAATATTGGAATTACGGAATTTGCTAAACGGTGTAATGTCTCAATAAGCTCAATATCAAGATTCTGTAAAGAGATTGGCTTGGTAGATTTTGCTGAATTAAAAGCTATCTTAGAGAAATCAGAGCTTGGCTGGGATTTAGCGAGCCAGGAGAAGACTTTTCATAAGCGTGTGACTAGTTATTCAAAAAAAATCAATGATAGTATGGAACAAGTGGCTAACTCTATTTCACAAAAGGAAATTTCTCAATTGGTCAAGGATATCCGCAGCTTTAAAAAAGTTGCGGCTTTTGGTTTAATGAAAGCAGAGACTGCGGCATTGATTCTACAAAGTGATTTATTGATGAGTAAGAAGTACATTTACACAAATTTGGCGTATAAAGAACAGATGGATTATATCGAAACAGCCACAAACGATACTTTGATTATTATTTTTACTTACACTGGTTCTTATTTTGATTACAGTTCAAAAAGGAATTTTTTAAAGAATAAGGATAGGGCAAAAATTTGGATGATTTGTGGAGATAAAATTAATCAGCCAAGCTATGTTTTTCAGCAAATCGTTTTTGAGTCAAGACAAGATTATGCTAGCCATCCTTATCAACTTGATTTTTTTGCTTCCATTATTGCTAATGAATACAGCTTAGCGAGTAAAGATATCTAGCCTATCAGTTCTATTTCAACGATACTGTTTAGAAATCGAAGTCATTTTGTTCAAGTTAACCATTGTAAATTGATTTTTGCTGAATAAGATTTCTTAAATAATGTTCTAATCTAAAAATTATTGCCTAATCTTGAGTAGCCTAAAGACGGATTTCATCTACTCAAAAGAGGAAACTAGCTCTTACCATACTATTAGGTGAGAGCTAGTTGTTTGGAATTAAACTTGGAGGATACCTAATCAGTCTGGTAAATCAGGTTTAGTGGACTCGGATTATATTGTTCTGCGCAAATTACTTTTTAAATAGCCTTCAGTGCTTCTATTGCTAAGAGCAAGCTTTCATTATTATTATCCCATAAAAGATTTTTGGAAATCCACAAATAATTATTGTGTTCTTCCTCAAAAATAATTACATTATTTTTATGGGTCACAGCCAAAAAGGATCTTTATCTAGCACTAATTTTTTTGTGATTTCAAAAGAGTGCTTTGCGAAAAATGTAATATTTAAACATTTTTTTTGAATAGCTATCTCTTTAAAACTTCTCTTTCTGAGGTATCCAGACTATTTTCTTTTTTTTATTCCGCTAGTGATTGGTTGTCAGAAAGAAAACTCGTCATTTTAACCGTAAGGCAACAAAACTCCCAATAAACCCACACCTCTAAGCTATTTTTGGTTTCAATAGTATCCACTTTCCATAGATTCAAAAATAAATTTGCCTACTAAGCTTAGCAATAGCTGGATTACTAGACTAGTACTTTTACTTTTTAATAAGATATATGATGTTGGCTAATACGGGTTTCAATAGATGTATCAACAAAAAAAGGTTAATAATTAATTAGTTGCTCGTTACCTAGTAAGTGCACGTCTTGGCCTTTTTTTTGTAAAGTATCAATGTGCATTTTACCCCAATTACATAAATTATCTAGAACAGTTCCTAGTGTTTCACCGTAACTGCTGAGAGAATATTCAACTTTAGGTGGGACTTGATTATAAACTCTACGGGTAATAATTTCGACTTCTTCAAGCTCTCTTAATTGCTGGGTTAACATTTTTTGGCTAATCCCCGGGATTTTTCGTTTCAATTCACTAGTTCTAAGAGAACCATGGCGCAGGTTGCACAAAATAATTGGTTTCCACTTGCCACCAATAGCATCCATAGTCGCTTCAACTCCGATATTATAAATTTTTTCTGGCATTTCCATTCCTCCTAATCCTTTATTTATACAAAAGGCACTTTTTGGTTACTATATCACTTCAAAGTGCGTACTATACAAATTTATACTGCTATTATATATTAATTTCAGAAATCAACAAGGATACTGCAGTATTCATTAAAAAATGAAGGAGAATATTATGATTCAAGATTTATCAGATAAGGTTGCATTAAATAATGGTGTCAAAATCCCAAGGCTCGGATTGGGTGTTTTTCAAATCCCCAATGAAGAAACCGCTGAAGTTGTTAAAAATGGTATTGTAACTGGTTATCGACTAATTGATACAGCACAAATTTACGGAAACGAAGTGGAAACCGGTATAGGTATCAAGCCCGAATAGCTGCTACAGGTATTTCCAGATCTGATTTATTTGTTACCTCAAAAATTTGGAATGCCCATCTTTCCTACGATGAAGCAAGAGCAGCCTTTGAAGAAAGTTTAGAAAAAATGCAGTTAGATTATGTAGATTTATTTTTAATTCATTGGCTAGGACATGATGCATATAAGGAGTCTTGGTTAGCTTTAGAGGATTTGTATGCAGCTGGCAAAATAAAGGCAATTGGGGTCAGCAATTTTCAAGTGCATCACTTAAAAGAGTTAATGTCTTACGCAAAGGTGATTCCCGTGCTAAATCAAATAGAACTACATCCAAAATTAGCTCAAGAAGAAATCTATGAATTTTCTACCCAGCATGCTATTAAAATTCAAGCATGGTCGCCGTTAATGCAAGGACAGTTGTTAACTCACCCTGTCATTGTCGAACTAGCGAAAAAATATGATAAATCACCAGCTCAAATTATTTTACGCTGGGATCTTCAGCGGGATATTTTATTAGTTGTAAAGTCTGTCCATGTCGAACGAATGCGCAGTAATGCAGATATATTTGACTTTCACTTAGATTCAGAAGATATGAATAAACTAAACCAATTGGATGAAGGGCTTCGTAGCGGACCTGATCCAGATACATTTGATTTTTAATTAAAGGAGCGAAAAAAATGACGAATCAAGGCTTTTCACTGGTGAACCATGTTGGAATCACCGTCAGTAATTTAGACAAATCTATCGTGTTTTATGAAGCATTAACTGGAAATAAAATTTCTAATAAAGATGTCATCGGCGGCAAGCGAATGGCTCAATCACAGGGGCTAGAGGATACTCTAATTAAATATGCTAATCTTCGCTTAGGCAACGTCAATCTCGATATTTTGGAATATGTAACTCCGCAATCTACTAAAGCGAACTATTCAAACGAACAAATCAGTGCCATGCATCTCTGTTTTGAAGTAGAGGACTTAACTGCTGCTGTCAAACGATTACAAGCTATTGGGATTAAACCTGAAGGTGAGCCATTTTATTTTGAAGAACAAGATGGCTTAAAAGCTGGCTTTGGTACAGGTGTTGTTTACTTTACAGATCCTGATGGTACTAATTTAGAATTAATTTCACCGCAAGGACCCTTTCAGCGGGGATAAGTTATTTGAAAGAAGAGCCCTGTTCTAAGGACAAAGGCTCTTTTTTGATGGAACATTTGCTTTCTACTATATCGAGTAACAATAACTAAAATGTATCTGAGTGACTTAACTTGGGAATTGGTACTTGTAATGCTGATATTATATAGAGCCAACTGCTACATTGAAGTATTTTTCAACGAAGTGTGGTTTGACAATTTAAGGTTTAATAAATGAGAATAACAGTTGCTTAATTCTGGTTATTAGCTGAAATTTTTTATTGAGCAGTTAGAAAATAATTCCTGAAAAGCCTTGCAATTTATTTGAATTTCTCCTAAACTAAAAGCAAATATTGAAAATGATTCTCAATTAAGCAGGGAGGAAGCATCCCATGATTGAAATTAGTAAAAATTTGCAGCAGGGGCATCGCCAAGTGACCTCAGAAGTGATTTTGCCGATTGAAGCCGGCAAGCTAACCGCTTTGATTGGACCGAATGGCGCTGGTAAGACCCGCTTTATGACGATGATGAATCGTCTTTTAAAAGAAGATGTCGGAGAAATTTATTTGGACCACAGTGAAGTTCGTGCGTGGAAATCGAATAAACTGGCCCGTAAGTTAGCCCTGTTAAAGGAAAATAAAGGGGCCTCTTTGAAACTGACGACCCGAGATTTAGTCAGTTATGGACGGCTGCCATATTGTAAAATTTGGTTTACCGATGAAGATGAAAAATTAATCGATCAAGCGATGGCGGCACTGGATTTGACAGAGTTAGCTGACACCCGGATTCATTTATTATCTGGTGGGCAGCTACAACGGGTCTACATTGCGATGCTGCTGGCACAAAATTCAGAATATATTTTATTAGATGAACCCTTGAACAATTTGGATATTGCTCAGAGCAAGCACTTAATGGAAACTCTGCAAAAATTGGTTAGGGACTTTGGCAAGACGATTGTCGTAGTGCTGCAGGATATTAATGTGGCTGCGACCTATGCGGAAAATATCGTGGCGATTAAAGCAGGGCAAATCCATGCGAGCGGAACGGCGACCGAGATTATTCAGCCGGAGGTTTTAGCTGGCTTATACGGGATGGAGATAAAAGTCTGCGAGCTGGCTGGGAAAAGATTCTGTATTTATTAAAAAAAGATTTGACAACTCTCATTTTAAGCGGTAAACTTACATCAATATTTAATTTGATAGACGCGTTAAGAGAGAGAAGTAGCCAGATAATAAACTTTTCAGAGAGCTGATGGCGGTGGAAATCAGCAGGTGGCGTTTGGTGAATGGACTTTCGAGCAAATCATTGAAGCAAGTAGGTGATTTCGGGAACTCCCGTTATAGAGTAAGATTGTTGTTTGACAATCGATAAAGGAAAGCTTGTCTTTCACCACATGAGGTGGCACCGTGAATCTTCGCCCTCAGTTCAACGATTTTGTTGAGCTGAGGGCTTTTTTATTTTCACTGCTAGTGTATGAGAAAAGACTCGCTTAATTGAGGTGGCACCGTGAGCTATTCGCCCTCAGACTTACCATTTTTTGGTGGGTCTGAGGGCTTTTTTGTTTAACAGAATAACTCTCACAAATTAAAAGCTGACAAACAGACAATCACTAAATTAAATTTTAACAATCAGGAGCAAAACGTATGAGAAAACTAGAGCGTATTCCCGCCGATAATTTAACCGTCATCAGTGCTTATCTGCGGATTCAAGGTCAGCATAAAGCTTTGTTGGAAAGTATTCCCCGTGACCAGTCAAAAAGTCGCTATTCGGTGATTGCTTGGAATCCAGTCAAAGATATTTCTTACAAAGATGGTCTGATGCAGATTAATCAAGAAACTTTTGCAACCGCTGACCCTTTAAAGGAATTAGAAAAAATCGTCATCACCCAGCAAGTTTTGACAGAAGAATTGCCCTTTCAAGGAGGCGTCATTGGCTACGCCGGTTATGATGTGATTGCGGCTTATGAACATATCGGGCAGCTGCCCCAAGATGAATTGGGCATAGCAGACTTGCATTTTTATCTCTATGAATCCTTTTTAATTTTTGACCATGCTAAAGAAGAAATTATTTTAGTGGAGGACAATTGTTATTCGCAACGGGAGTCAGACGCCCTGAATAAAGCGTTAGAAAAAGTTCAACAGGATTTGCGAGTGATTGCTCCAACCGAATTGAGCTATTTGCAGGATTTTCATTTTGACTTTACCAGTAATTTCACACAAGAAGAATTTGAAACAACTGTCAATAAGGTCAAAGATTACATCAAAGCGGGGGACATGTTTCAGATGGTCCCCTCCCAGCGACTGACGACAGATTTTAAGATTCCACCCTTTGATTATTATCGCCATCTGCGGATTAGTAACCCTTCAGCTTATCTTTATTATTTAGATTTTGGCGACACCAAAGTTATCGGTTCTTCACCGGAGAGCTTGGTGAGTGTCAAAGATGATATTGTTACCACTAATCCCATTGCCGGGACTCGCAAACGGGGAGGAGATAAAGCTGAGGACCAACATTTAGCTGAGGAATTGCTGGCAGATGAGAAGGAGCGGGCGGAGCATATGATGCTGATTGACTTGGGACGCAATGATTTAAGTCGTGTCTCTGAGGTGGGTTCGGTGACAGTACCAGTGCTGATGATTATTGAAAAATATCGGTATGTGATGCACATCGTCTCATTAGTCACCGGAAAATTAGCTGCTGGAAAAACAACGATGGATGCGTTGAAGGCTACTTTACCGGCTGGGACCGTCAGCGGAGCACCAAAAATTCGCGCGATGCAACGAATTTATGAATTTGAACCAGTCCGGCGGGGAATTTACGCTGGAGCGGTGGGTTATTTTTCCCAAGATGATCAAGGGGACTTCGCCATTGCGATTCGCACAATGGTGGTCCATCAAGAGAAAGCCTATGTGCAAGCTGGAGCAGGGATTGTTTACGATTCCGACCCGACCAGTGAATATTTTGAAACGTTGCAAAAAGCCAAAGCCTTATTGGAGGTACGCCGATGATTTTAATCGTTGATAATTATGATTCCTTTACTTATAACCTCGTTCACCAAGTCAGTGGAGAGGTGGTGGTCCTACGTAATGACCACCCGCAACTTTTAGAAACGGCGGCCAAGGCGGATGGCATTATTTTATCTCCTGGGCCCGGCCGACCAGAAGAGGCTGGGTTGATGCCGACACTTTTGCAAAAATTTTATCAGGACAAACCGATTTTAGGTATCTGCTTAGGGCATCAAGCCATCGTGCAACTCTTTGGCGGTCAAGTAGTAGGGGCACCCCAGATTCGCCACGGAAAAATTAGTCAGCTAATTTTTGAAAAAACTGGACTGTTTAATGAGTTATCAGAGGCTAGCGTGATGCGATACCATTCATTAATTGCCGAAGAAAGTAGCTCCCCTAGTCAGTTGAAAATTACCGCCCGAGCAACAGACGATCAAACGATTATGGCTTTGGAGCACCAGAGCCTACCGATATACGGCTTGCAGTTTCATCCAGAATCAATCGGTACTGCAAGCGGTCAAGAAATGATTGACCAATTTTTAAAACGAACAGAGATGGAGGCATTGGATTATGCAAACAATTTTTGAAAAATTATATCGTCAGGAAAATTTAACCCGCCAAGAGATGGCTCAAATTGCCAACTTGATTTTTGAAGGTCAATTAAGTGAAGCCCAGCTGTCGGCATTTCTCACCAGCTTAAAAATCAAAGGTGAAACACCAGAGGAAATGGCGGGCTTAGCAGAGACGATTCAGCAAAAAGCGTTGCAGATTAAACAGACACCGATAGCCGCTATGGACAATTGTGGCACCGGAGGCGATCGTTCCAATAGTTTTAATATCTCAACCACGGCTGCTTTTATTCTAGCGGCGGCGGGGATTCCTATGGCGAAACACGGCAACCGCAGCATTTCTAGTCGTTCTGGCAGTGCGGATGTTTTAGAAACTTTAGGCATTCAACTGGCGATTACACCAGAAAAAATTAGCTATCTCTTAAATGAAGTTGGCATCGCCTTTCTTTTTGCACCGGCGATGCATCCGAAAATGAGCCATGTCATGAAGGTTCGTAAAGAGTTGGGCACGCCAACAATTTTAAATTTAATTGGGCCGTTAACTAATCCCGTTCCACTGGACACGCAACTTTTAGGCACATATCGACGGGATTTGGTGGCAGCCACGGCTGAAACCTTTGGCAAACTCGGTCGGCGCCAAGGGATTGTTGTCAACGGTGCCGGTGGGATGGACGAAGCTAATTTATCCGGCGAGAACCATTATGCCTTTTATCAAAATAATCAGGTCACTGAATATACATTTACACCAGAAGAAGTTGGCTTTCAGCGGGCACCAATCGCAGCCATTCAAGGGTCGGGTCCTTTAGAAAATGCTGCAATTTTAGAAAGTGTCTTAAAAAATACTGCTTCCGTATACACCGACACCGCTATTTTAAACGCTGGTCTGGGCTTAGTGGCTAGCGGCTTGGTGGTAGATTTACCGGCCGGCATTCAATTAGCTAGACAAATCGTTGCTAGCGGTGCCGCTTATGATAAATTGCACCAGCTAGTTGGCAGTCAAAGGGAGGTCGCTTAAATGGATTTTTTAGAAAAAATATTAGCCGAAAAATTTTTGGAAGTTGAAAAAATGCCACTGGAAATTTTACAGCCGCAGCCACAGCGACCATCCTTTAAAGCATATGTGAAAGCTCATCCAGAAAATGTGCAGGTCATCGGCGAGGTCAAACGGGCCTCCCCTTCAAAAGGGGATATCAATGTGGATGTTGATATTTTGGCTCAGGCGCAGGCCTATCAAAAAGCCGGCGTGGCAGCTATTTCCGTCTTAACAGATCCGGTTTTCTTCAAAGGGACAATCGCTGATCTAAAACAAATTGCCGCAGTCGTTGAGGTGCCAATCCTCTGTAAAGATTTTATCATTGACCAAAAACAGCTAATCCGTGCTAAAAATGCCGGTGCCAGTCTGGTGTTGTTGATTGTTGCAGCACTTTCTGAAGAAAAATTGCGGGAGTTGTACCAACAAGCATTAGACTTGGATTTGGAAGTTTTAGTTGAAACCCATGACCAAGAGGAATTGGCGGTAGCGCTGACCTTGCCTGAGGCGATTATCGGCGTCAACAATCGCAACTTGAAAACCTTTGAAGTCAGCTTGTCGACCAGTATCACTTTAGGTAATACGGCACATCAGCAGATTTTTGTCAGCGAGTCTGGCTTTAAGACGAGTGAGGATGTCAAACAAATTGCCGACAATTATCAAGCAGTCTTAGTCGGTGAAACTTTGATGCGGGCCCAAAATCCCCAAGCAAAGGTTCAAGAGCTGCAAGTGGTGCGTAAAGGAGTGCAGGTCTGATGCAGGTGAAAATTTGCGGCTTACAAACACCAGAAGCGATTGACGCCGCTATCGTAAACGGCGCCGATTTCATTGGCTTTGTCTTTGCAAAAAGCAAACGGCGGGTGACGCCAGAGCAAGCGGCAGAATTAACGAAAAATCTGCCTACAACTATCAAAAAAGTCGGCGTCTTTATCTCACCGAGTTTGGCTGAATTACAGGGAATCAGCCAGACTGCCGGCTTGGATGTCGTGCAAATCCACGGTCAACTGCCACAAGAACTAATAGAAAAACGAGAAATTTTTCCTTTGCCAATCATTCGGGCCTTTAGTGTAGCTGCTGGAAAATTACCTAGTGAAGCTTATCAAGAAGAATATGAGTATTTATTATTAGACGCTCCCGCCAAAGAATTTGTCGGCGGCAACGGGGCAGTCTTCGATTGGTCGGCGGTTCAACTCGCCGACTTACCAGCTAAACCACTTTTTGTTGCCGGTGGTTTAACCGTTGATAATGTTCAAGCGGCTAAAAAATATTTTCACCCCTTTGCGGTGGATGTTTCCAGTGGTGTCGAGACAGAGGGCGTCAAGGATGTAACAAAAATTCAAAAATTTTTACAGCGGGCCCAAGCAGCCAGTCAAGAATAGGAGCAATTAGTATGTATCAACAACCAGATGAGAAGGGTTTTTACGGCGAGTACGGTGGACAATTTATCCCAGAAACGTTAATGTATGCCGTCAAAGAATTGACAGAGGTCTATGAAGCCTCAAAAACAGATGAGGCTTTTCAAGCTGAATTAGCCTACTACTTAAAACAATATGTTGGCCGGGAAAATCCGTTGTATTTTGCTGAGCGCTTGAGCGATTACGCCGGCGGAGCCAAAATTTATTTGAAACGAGAAGATTTAAATCACACCGGTGCCCATAAAATTAATAATGCGCTAGGCCAAGTGCTACTAGCCAAAAAAATGGGGAAAAATAAGATTGTTGCGGAAACCGGCGCCGGTCAGCACGGCGTGGCGACAGCGACTGTCGCCGCCTTGTTCGGAATGGAATGTGTGATTTTTATGGGAGAAGTCGACGTCAAACGGCAAGCCCTTAATGTTTTTCGGATGGAATTATTGGGCGCCACAGTTGAAAGTGTTCAGTCCGGCAGTAAAACTCTAAAAGATGCTGTCAATGAAGCCTTGCGCTATTGGGTAGCAAATGTGGAAGACACCCATTATGTAATGGGTTCAGCTTTAGGTCCCCATCCATTTCCAGCGATTGTCCGAGATTATCAAAGCGTGATTGGCAGTGAATCCCGCCGGCAGATTTTAGCCGCAGAAGGCAAATTGCCAGAGGTGGTGATGGCGTGTATCGGTGGCGGTAGTAATTCCATCGGCATGTTTTATCCTTTTATTGAAGATGAAAACGTGCGGATGATTGGCGTTGAGGCTGCTGGTTTAGGCATTGAAACCGGTGACCATGCGGCACCAATCACAGTGGGGTCAGTTGGCGTTTTGCATGGCGCCAAAATGCATCTCCTTCAAGATGATGCCGGACAGATTAAAGAGGCTTTTTCGATTTCCGCCGGCTTAGATTATCCCGGCGTCGGACCGGAGCATTCTTATCTGCATGATATTAAACGGGCCGAATATGTTTCGATTACTGACGACGAAGCGGTCGCCGCTTTTCAATTATTATCCCGCAAAGAAGGTATTATTCCGGCTTTGGAAAGTGCCCATGCGATTGCTTATGCCGTCAAAGAAGCGGCCAAGATGCAGCCGGAGGAAGTGATGATTGTCTGCCTTTCCGGGAGAGGCGACAAGGATGTCAATCAAATTAAAGAACGTTTGGAGGCCCAAGCATGAAATCATTAACGACTATTTTAAAAAGAAAACAAGGCACTGGTGAAACGATTTTAGTTCCCTATTTAATGGCGGGGGCCAGCAGTTTGCAGCAGTTACCAGCCGAAATTACCGCCTTGGCAAAAGGCGGGGCGGCAGCGATTGAAGTCGGCATCCCTTTTTCTGATCCCGTTGCAGATGGTCCTGTGATTCAAGAAGCTGGTTTGCGGGCCTTGGCTCAGCAGGTTAGCCTCGCAGAAATTTTGGAAGTCTTAAAAAATTTCAATTCACCGGTTCCTTTGATTTTAATGGGCTACTTCAATCCCTTTTACGCCTATGGGTTAGAAAAATTTGTTGCTCAGCTAGCTGACACTGACGTTAAAGGTTTGATTATTCCTGATTTGCCTTATGAGCATCGTAATTTGGTGACGATTTATTTAGATGAGAGCGATGTTGCCCTCGTGCCACTAGTGACCCTCACCAGCACAAAAGAACGGATTGCGACTTTGGTAGCCTCTGGTGAAGGCTTTATTTATGCAGTGACTGTCAACGGCGTCACCGGTACTGGCAGAAATTATCGAGCTGATTTAGATGCCCATTTAAAATATATTCATGAAATCAGTGAGATTCCTGTTTTAGCTGGCTTTGGCGTATCGGAAAAAGAGCATGTTGAACGCTTCCGCCAAAGCTGTGATGGGGTGGTTATCGGCAGTAAAATTGTGCGGATGCTAGCAGAAGAGCCCTTGAGTGAAGTCACACATTTTGTGGAAAAATTATTAGCTTAATCAAATCTATGGTATGCTTTTATAAATAAATAAAAGCAGGTGACCAGATGGAAGAGCTCGTCAATTATAATTTGATTTTTGCTGAAAATCAGCGGATTGAAACAGAACGCTTGATTTTGCGTCCCGTGTCGTTGATGGACGCTAGTGACATGCATATTTTTGCTAGCGATGATGAAACGACTTTATTTATCTATGAGAAGCACGACTCGCTGCAGGATACTCAGCAGGTGATTGCCAATTATTTTATGAAGGAGCCCTTTGGCAAATACGGCATTGTTTTGAAGGCGACCAAGCACCTGATTGGCACGATTGATTTGCGGGTGGATGAACAAAAAGTCACCGGCGAATTGGGCTATGTCTTGAATCGCCAGTATTGGAATCAAGGCTATACCTCTGAAGCTAGCATTGCCTTGCTGTATCTAGCCTTTGAACAACTCAAGCTGATTCGCGTCAATGCCTTGTACAATGAAAAAAATCCGGCTTCCGGTGGTGTTATGCAAAAAATCGGCATGAATCAGGCGGGCTATTTCAAAAATTATCGAATATTCCGTGGAGTACCGGTTAACTATTTAGAGTGGGCGATTACCAGAGAAGAGTGGCGAGCTACTCATTAAACTATAAAAATGCAGCAAGGCCTCAGATAGAACATACGACTAGCATGTTCACTATCCGAGGCCTTTTTGAGTTCGCTTTACAAGTGCTTGTTGGTAAATATTTAGTTCCGCGTGTTCAAAGTTAACGTGAGGGGAATAAATTTGATGCCATCCGTTTCAATAACAGTAGTGTCACCCTCAAAGCCTAGTTTTTGATAGGCGGCCAGTGCATAGGGACTAGAGTTGACGGTGACGGTTGTAAGGTTTGCTGAATGTTCTTGCAGCCAATTAGCAAAAAGCTTCCTGGCAATCCCTTTGCGATGATAAGCCTCCGCTACAAAAAGTAAGCAGATGTGATTAGGGTTTCTGATACCTAGTAGACCGACTATTTGCTGGTTAACAAAATAACCGTACAAACTGATTTTACCGCTAGTAAGTTGAGGATATAGCTGTTGGAAATCAATAAAGTTTTTAAAACTGGCAACCCCGTCTGGCCCGTAGTCCGGCGCCTGAAATGTATCAAAGACTGCTGTGACAAGTTTTAAACCGGCTTTGATGTCAGCTTCTTTGGTTAACTTTTTTATCATCCTCTTTCATCTCCCATCCTGAAATTTCTTTTAAGTTAAGCATACACCATTTGAAAATAGTATTCAGCCTTTATAAAAAACTTGAAATTTTTTTGTATTGTATAGAATAGCTTGCCGTTATAAATAGCGTCACAACGTTTTGTAAGGGGATACATATGGTATAATATAATCAAAAGGGGTGCAGCTTATGTTGGGAACATTTTTTGCTTTATTTTATTATGCGATTGGGGCAGCCGTCCTCTATTTTCTGATTCGTTTGGCGGTCAAGCACGGGATTCAAGATGCCAATCGAGATAAACGTTTTTAAAGAATAGAGTTTTTTTAATTTTGTGGGTATGGATTGATTCTTGGTGGGGAATTTTTTTTATGAATGAACTGGATGAATGAATTTTGGCATGAAGGAGGCTTGATGATGGCAACAAAACTGACAATCGTGCTTGTGCTTTTATTTATGTGCGCTGTCTTGATTGGGTTGGCCTTTGTGATGCGGGCGACTGGGGGGCTGTTCTGGTCCCGCACGTTGAACCAATTTCAACGAGACCGCAATGACCCGAAATATCAACTGGAACGAAACGTCGGCACAGGTGCTTCTGCCTTGATTTTTAAAATTGTTACCCCAATTGCTATTGCACTGGTGATTATTTTGGGAATGGTCTTGTTGGGGTTGATTTGATTTATGTGTTCAATTGTACATTGCATAGAATATTTGGTAAGAGAAGAATTAAAAATGAAAGCTCCGTTGAAATTTTGAAATTTCAACGGAGTTTTTTTCGGTTTCATTTAAAAAAAGAAAAATAACCTCGAAAATTATGGAGATCCAAAAGAATTTTCAGCAGTGGATAAGCTCAAATATCCAGAAATCCTCTCAGTTGGTATTAGAAAAATATTTTCTTAAAATGAATGAATTGGGAAATAAAACAAAAAATGGAG
The DNA here is from genome assembly GCF_026157065.1 of Enterococcus sp. HY326. GTDB lineage: Bacteria > Bacillota > Bacilli > Lactobacillales > Enterococcaceae > HY326. Next base: position 588,693 of record NZ_JANLGQ010000001.1, on the reverse strand, counting down.
TTCATCTATTATTAAATTTAAGGAAAACGATTTAATTTTATCATGTGCTAAATTATTTTTGTTTTTATTGATAATAAATTTACCTTTTTGAATTTTCTGATTATAATTAAAGCAGAATGAATAGGAAGGGTTTACACATTTTACAATCAGTTATTACTATTGAGTACCGAACTCTCTGAAGATGACGTAAAATCGGAACTGGCCCGTTATGATATTGATAACGAAGGCTTTTTTGTTTAAAGGAGGAGAAAAAGAATGTTTGGATATCTATGTAAATGGAGGAGATTGAAAGGAAGAAAAAAATTAAAAACGGCTGCGACTGAATTGCATCTTTCAACGACGCACTTATCAAATATTGAAAATGGCCGGCGTTTAGCTTCGTTGGAATTGGAAATAAGCTTGACTGATTATTATCAGTTACCAAAAAAGTTTGCTAAAGAAATTTCCTGTAATGAACGCCAGCTATTATCAGACTGCCAGCGTAGCTTATTTGATTTTGATGAGGAGAAGTTTACGGATATTTTGGCGAAAGGTCAAAAAATGCTATTTTCCGAAGGCGCCTATTTGACACTGGATCTGCTAGCTTATACGTATCAGCAGCTACTGCAGCCAGAGAAAAATAGCGGCATCGCAAAGTTTTGCTTAGAACTAGTCCGTGAAAATGATCCAATATCGCTTGATTTGAAGAAAGTGGCCTTATATCTTGTCATTTGTGAAGCACAATCTGCAGGAGATTACCTGCGGGCGCAGGTGCTGATTGATGAATATCTGCCGCTACTGAGTTTTGAAGATGATTATTATGCGCTACAGCTGACTATGAAGAAGGCTGAAATCAATTGGGAGCTGGGTGAGCGCTCCTCACTTTTAAGGGATTTACCAGAAATTCGAGCTCAATTACAGCTTGTGACGGATCCAGAAAAACATTTGCTAGAACGTTGGAATTATCTATACGGGCAATGTATGCTTTATTACGGATTTTTGGAAGAGGCAGTTTTTTTCTTGGAACAATTAGCTAATCTGAAAAAAAGTGGTTCCGGAGAGATTAGTCGGGTGATGATTGGTAAGATCTTACTTTTTTCTCACACCAATTCTCAGCTTGTTAGTGAAGATGAGTTGAGACAGGAACTCAAAAAAAATGAGCATTCACGTTATTTTATGCAGACAGTGCGACCATACTTATACACATTTGCATCAGCTCTAATCTTACTAGATAAGCCAGTTTTGGCTGAAGAGGTGATTGAAGAATCTTTAAGAAATGTTGGCAACGCAAAAAATGAACCTAACTACTTGTATTATCAAATTCTCAGAGCTCATTATTTTCATGAAAATCAGTTGATGGTGGCCCTCTGTGAAGAATATTTTGCTAAGGAAAGTTTTTTAGCCCAAAATCCTTTTCAAGCAGTTGATATTTGTAAGCTGATGGTGGAGTATTATGAATCAGCAAAACAATATAAAAAGGCCAGTTTTTGGGGGAATTGGGCCATCAAAGTCTCTAATACTTACTTTGGCTGTAAAAGCTTAGTTTAAATAAAACCACTAGAAAACAGCAAATGAGCTGAGTTCTAGTGGTTTTACTTTGAATACTTTTTGTAAGAAAAAGCTTTTCCATATCTTTTTCAAGATTTTTATTCAAATCCTTTTAAAAATAAGTTTAACCGCTATAATTTTGTCTATCTCTTATAACAACCAATTATAAGATAAATGTATTTTTTTGAAAATAAACTCTATATATAAATATTAAATCCAAATTATTTAACTGTCAATCTCAAAATAATATAAATTTAATATATTTTGAATAAAAGTTGATTTTTTAGTGATTTTATTCCAGAAAAACCTTTTTTTCATAAAGGTTATTTCTATGGTAATTAAGGGGTTTAAGCAAAGAAAAGAATATTTTGTATTCTGATTTATTTTAGAGGAATGTTTTTATTTTATTTGCCAAAAAAATGAAGATGACTGCTTGCTAGGAGTAATTGCCGTCAAGATTCTGGTCAAAAGAAAGGTGATAATGATGCGACGTGGAGAAAATATTTACAAAAGAAAAGACGGTCGATGGGAGGGCCGCTACTTGAAATATCGCTTAGACCAAAAAGCTTATTATGGATCGGTCTATGGGAAAAAATATTTGGAGGTAAAAGAAAAGCTGACACGTATTAAACAAAATCAGCAACTAATTGAGGAGACAACTGGGTACTTAGGCACTTATGGAGAGTTTTTAGAAAAAATTTATTTGGAATCGGTCGCTCTTTCGATAAAAGAATCCACTTATTATACTTACTCAAGAATAATTCATACATATATTGCTCCGTATCTTGGAAACTATACATTTTTTCAATTAACCAAAGAGCAATTGCAGGATTTTGTTGGCAGTTTAGTCAATCAAAAGCTGAGTCCAGCGACTATCAAATTGATTTTCAGCGTTGTCAAACAAAGCTTTACACTAGCAGAGAAAAATGGTTGGCTGAAGGTAAATCCTGTGACTGAAATTGACCTACCAAAAAAGAAGTACAAAAAGACTCAGCCGTTAAGTCTTACTGAACAAAGGGAGCTTGAAAAAATTTGTACTCAATCAGCTCATGGATTGGCTGTCTTGATTTCTTTGTATTCGGGTTTGCGAATCGGCGAAATTAGCGGCTTGACTTGGGAGGATATCGATTTTAAAAGCAATTTAATCAGTGTGAGTAAAACTGTCAATCGGATTCAAAATATTGGAGACTCTAAAAGAAAAACCAAGGTGATTATCACAACCCCGAAAACTGAGTTTTCCAGACGTTTTGTGCCAATGCCGAAGATTTTGCGGAAACTCTTGCTAAAAGAAAGAGTTAGCAGTCAATCTAGCTATGTCGTTTTTTGTAAACATGGGTTAACAGAACCTCGGATTATTAATTATCGCTTTAAGAAAATGCTGGTTGAGACTTCTTTGAAGGAGATTCATTTTCATACTTTACGGCATACGTTTGCTACCCGCTGTTTAGAAAGCGGGATGGATGTCGCCAGTTTAAGTCGAATTTTGGGTCATCAGTCCATCAAGCTGACACTGGACACTTATAGCGAGTCACTCATGGAGCAGAGAGTGAAAGAAATTCGTAAATTGGACAAGCTTTATCAGATGAAAAAATAACGGTTAAAAGCCAGTCAAATTTTCTTTTGACTGGCTTTTCTGTCGTCAATGTTACCGTCAAAGTTTGCAAGTTCTTCTCCCTGAAAGGGTTCCAGTACCCTATCTTATAATTGGTTGTTACAAGATATTTTACTGACTCAATGAACTGCTAGAATGCTTGCCGATACTAGCTAGTTTAGAATAGTTTGGTGAAAATTAACTTAAATATTCAAGGCAGTTACATGAGTTTAATCTTTTTTAAGAAAATCCAGAAGTGGAGGTGATGATATGAGTCGTGCTGCAGTTCTCAGCAGGAGTAGCACCATTGATAGCCAAATCGATGTGAAATTAAAAAAATTAGGCTATGAAGTTTTTTTTTCGATTGAAATTCTTGATTTATTGTTGAAAAAAAGTAAAGAGACACAACGCTTTTTTGAGCTTTTTCCGTTAGTCATATTCAGCGAAACAGTGCCAGACAAAGAGATTGAACAAATTATACAGCAGCACCAATTTGACCGAACCCGCTTTTTCCGGTGCGATACCAGCATACCGACAGAGGAAGAGTTTGCCCAATGGCAGAAAATAGGTTTAAAAAATTGGCTGCAGTCAGAGATTTCCCTAAGTGATTTGCGGGAAAAACTTGCCGAACCGATTACCGTTGTTCTGCAGTCAGAATGGGGCATTCAAGAGCATGAACCGATTGATACAGTTATCCGTTTTTCCTTTGAGAATCGGCTTTCGCCAAAAGAAAAGCAGCTATATGAAATTCTCAAAGAACAGCCGGGCAACTTCATTAATCGCAATGATTTAAGCGAATATATCTGGCAACGGGAGGGGGACAATTCGACTTTTTCCCAATTGTCTCAGCTTGTGAAAAAAGTCAAATTCAAGATGAAAAAAAGCGGCATTGACCCTGACCTTTTTATGTCCAATTGGCGGGATGGTTACGCTTTGTCAGAAACTTTATTTGATGAAAATTTGGAGATTAGTCAGAGTTCAGACTAGACGGAAACATTTGAAAGGGGGTGCTGTTGTTGGGAACGGCAGAACTATTTTCATGTCTGCTGTTAAGTATCTCTAAATAAAAGGGTTTTTAAATAATTCTAGTGCTACTCCCCTAGCACTAACGAAAGGAGTTGAAACGAGTGAAAAAGAAAAAAATTGGGTTGTTGTTATTGCCCGTTTTAATAGCAGCAATCGTTGGGGGAATTATTTTAGCGCAGACGACGGATACGAAGGCTGCGCCAACGCCAGCTGGGTATTTGGCCTTGGAAGGTGCACCAGGGGTACATTTACTTGATAGCACTACGGGGTTAGCCGATGATGAATTGCCACCAGAATATGGCGCTTTCTTTCAATTAAACCGCAATACCTATTACACTTCTCAAGATGTCGGTCGAGTAAATACTCAAGGACGATCAACCATAGTGGATACAAGTAAATCTAATACATTCCTTATTTATGGGCCTACTAATCCAAGCGCACCTAGTAATCCAAATCCTGAAATAACAATCCATAATGCTGGATTTTACCAAGGTAGATCAATTGATATTAAGCTAACTATTAATAGTACAAATGCTTACCTTTTCTTCTTCCATGGCATTATGTATGAGGATAAAGACATTAGTGCAGATTATCTGCTGCCAAATAGTGTGGGTGGAATGACTTTTGAAGATTTGTACTTGGGATTTTTGAATCAGATGATGCAATATACACAGGCAAATTGGGGACAAACAGTTCCTTTAAATGGGAGTTTGGATTATACATGGGAATTTTATGATTCTGAGACACAACAACCAATAAATTACAAAGGGTTATGGAATGCAGCAAATATTAATAACATAAAAACCTTCGCAATTCAGAAAGATAATGATACAGATTTTTCGGATTTTTATGTACCTGAAGATAGTCGTGTGGGATACACCTTTGCTGATGGGCTTTTGACGACTTATGGTGAAGGTAGCGAAGCAGGAATCAAGCAGCACATGTACTCCTATGCTTTTGATGGTACGTCATTAAGACAAAAATTTACAAAACAAATTGAAAATGGGGCTCTTGGTGTTTTCTATACGGCTGAAGCTATCAGTCGGGTAGGACATACACAACCAGTTGTTAAAGGTGTTACCAACAGTACAACTCATACAGAATCTGGCTACCAAGACTTGCATTACCAAATTACACAAACTGTTTCAAATAACAGCGTTGGCTTCCGTGATAACAGCTTTGTGATTAACAGCACTTTGCCGTCAACTGATTTCGATGTTGATTTAAGCCGTATCACGGTAACCAATGAAATTTCTGGTGCGGATGTTACAGCTGACTTCGATATTACTGGTTCTGGGCAAAACTTAAGCGTCTCACCAAAAGATCCAACATCAGATGAGTTTAATGGTACCACTTTTATGATTGATGTTTATGGCACACCAAACAGTAGTTTTAATGTCTTAAATACTCAAAATGGTTATGTCAATAATGCCGCAAGTATTGATAACGGATATATGGTCTTTGATTTGGATGTAACACAGACTACATTAACTTATCAAGCATTGAGCTTTGACACAAAAACATTTGATTCCATCATTGACGGCAGTGCTAGCCAAGCAAAAACCTTATACGAAGGGATTCCTTCTGCAACACCGAAATCTGGATTGACTATTGAACCTAATGGCGATATCGAAACGGTTTTCGCAAATCCTGGCACAAGCATGTTAGATAATTTAGCAGTTGATACTAACAATGATTCATTTGATGAACCTGTCACGGTCACTTTTGAAACACCATTGCCAAGCACAGCGACTGAAGGGACGATTACTGTCAATTTAACATTGACCACTGCTCGTGGTGTAGAAAGAACAGTTGCAGTACCAGTTCTAGTTGGAGCTAATACTGCTACGTTGACGGCAACTGATAATACTGGACGAACGGATGAGTATTATGGTCAAAATTTATCAGATGCGGCTTTTGATGCTTATATTTTAGGCAAAGGAAATCCGGAATTAGCGGTGACCTATCAAGGTACGACTACCAATTATGACTATGCAACGAATCCTGAATATTTCAGTATTGAAGATTATGGCGGCTTCAACAAGACTTCCGGAGCAGGAACTTACACGATCACGGTGGCCTCTGATGTCAATGCAGCCATTAATGTCGGTGAAAAAGTAACAACAACCTTTGATTTGACAATTACTGACATGACACAGCCAATCGGAACCGGGCGCTGGGGCTTTGCCAATGTTGGTGGTGGCAGTTTCTATACGGATAATCGGACGGACAGTGATTGGCTAAAACAATTTTTAATCAGTTACAGTGATGAAACCACTTCGCCGGAGAATATTTTTGCGCAAGGGGCAATTGCTGATACAGCTTTTGATGACCAATTGACAACAACTGGTCGCTTTACCACAACCTCTACCAGTCCTTATGTTGGTAAGTATTACTTAATCAAGTTATACGACGAGGCAGGTAATTCGTCGGACAATGTGTTTGTTCCAATGATTGTTCTAGATGATGCCAGCATTGATGCAACGGCTTCTTTAGCTATTGAGTCGAATTTAGCAGCCACTGGCAATATCGCTGAATGGAATACTCAAGTGACTAATAACACTCTGCGGGATTATTTAATCACAAAGTATGACATGAAGGCTTGGGAATTGGATATGACAGCGGACTTAACGAACTTGACACCAGATTCTGATGTCAAAGCGGATGAGTCAAAATTTACTATCGATACTAGCGGAGTTGTTGCTAGCAGTTCCATGACCAATATTGCTCAAAAAATTACGTTAACGCTGACGGTTGATGGCAGAACGGTCTCTAGAGAAGTTACGATTACTTTTGGTGATGATCAGGCTCCAACGGCTGATCCAGCAAATCAAAGGATCAACATTTTGAATGTAGCTGATTTAGAAGCGATGGATCCAAGAGACTTTGTGACCAATATTCAAGATAATGTGTCGGCACCAGCTGATGTGACAGTGGAATTTGTGGGCACACCAGATTTTGAAACAATTGTTGCAACAACAGGTGACAAAACGATTCAAGTTCGTCTGACGGATGAAGCTGGTAATTCTGCGACCGTGGATGTCACGATTACGGTCTATGACAACCGGATTACGGTGAACTTTATCGATGGCGATAACAAGGTTTTGGAGACTGCCATTCAAATTGCAGGCAGACCAACGGAGCCAATCGATTTAGCAATTAATGCGGAAGTGCTGTCGAAAATTTCCTTAGTGACCAATCAAGGCTACACTTTGGAAACCACTGGGCGACCAAATCCAGAAACATTGACCTTTACGGAGACGACACAGTCGGTTGACTATATCTTCTCAGGTATTTTAGCGATTGAGTCAGCGCCAACAGAAATTGTCTTTGATGCAATTGTCTTTGATGCAACCGTTCAAAGACGAGATAACCCGAATTTGAATGGAGAAAAATTAGCTATCAGCGATAACCGCGCCAAAGTCGATGGCGGATGGACATTAACGGCGACTCTTACAAAAGAGATGACTAATGATCAAACAAAGTCTGTCATGTCGAATGCTTTGGTTTACGTTGATGCAAACTTAAAAGAAGTCCCTTTGTCTGATCAAGCTCAAACAATTGTTACCAATACAAACGGTGGCAGCCAAGTCATCACGGACAGCTGGGGAACAACAGCTGATACCGAAGGCCTGAAGCTGATTGCCGATTCTAGTGAAACCACGGTTTCTAGTTTTGGAACCTATACCGGCCAAATCACTTGGACAGTTACAGCAGGACCATAGAAAGGAAGGGGAAAATGAAAAAAATAGGGTTAAAGTTTCTCCTTAGTTTGGTGATCCTGTTTGTGGGTTGTCTAAGTGGTGGAGTGACTGGGTTGGCAACTGAGGCAGTTGGTGGGCAGGCAACAGTTGATGGAAAGATTACGTTTTATGAAACATCGACAGAAGCGCCGGTGACATCTTCCAGTCAGGCTTTGCCTGACACTGGCGGGAAATTACCTCAAACAGGTGAAGTCGTTAGAAATTACAGTCTCATCGGCGGTGGAGTCATCCTCGCATTGCTGCTGCTACTCTATTATCGGCGTAAAAAAGAGAAGGAGGCGGACTGATGACAGTTAAATCACGTATTGCTTTAAGCAGTCTGGTTCTTCTCTTTGGTATAAGCATATGTAGTGATAGAGCAGAAGCCGCAAGCCATAGTGTCAATCAAAATGGCTCACTGGAGGTTCAGGATTCTGGAGTAACAAATCCTGTTGACCCGGAATTTCCAGGAGATGATGTCGATCCAGGACCGGGACCATCTACTGACGGTGCGCTTAGATTTGATTTCATTTCAAGTCTAGGATTTGGTCAACATGAACTGACTACAGATGATCGTTTATATAACTCGTTAGCCCAATTGTTTCATAGTGAGACAAATGCAAGGGGATATTACGTGCAGATTACTGACGTTCGAGCAGTAGCAACTGGATGGGAATTACAACTGTCGCAAGATACTCAATTCAGCAATGAGGTCATCCAAGAAATGAATGAGCAGAGTCTAAATGGGGCTGTTTTGTCCTTTGATAAAGGCTGGGCAAATTCAGGAGGTATAAGTGATGTGCCATCTGTGACAAGAGATACGATTGAAATTCAAGAAATCGGTTCAGCATACACAGTAGCGAGTGCTTCTTCCACTCAAGGAAAAGGAACTTGGACCATTGAATTTGGAGCTTCTGGGGAGAATCAAGAGGGGCTTGCTAATACGCTCAATGCTGTCCTTGATGAAACAGGACAAAGCGTTATGGACGCAACATTCAATAAGCCAGTTTATACAAACTCAGCGATTCAACTGCGAATTCCTGAGAGTACTCGGATTTATCCTGTGCAATACAGTACAAGTTTGACATGGACATTAACAGCAGGTCCGACAAACTAATACCACTTAATTTATGACAATTTGGGGGAACCCATTTGTAAATAAAAAGGAAACTATAGGAGGAAACAAAATGAAATTAAGAAGTTTATGTGCTACTGCAATGGTGGCAGCTATCGGGGCAACACTTTTGGTACCAGTGGGAGCAAGTGCAGCAGGTACGACTCATTCACTAGATTCAACTGGCCGTGTTATTGTATCTGCTGGTAGCTTAGATCCTAATCTGCCAATTATTGACCCGGAAAAACCTGGTGAAGAAATTGACCCTGGCGGTTTAGTTCCAGGTGTTGATCCTGGCCAATTGGGGATTAAAAATGTTTCAGATTTGAACTTTGGTGAGATCAATACTGGTCGTGCACAAATTAATAAACCTGCCGCTGCGCAAACAGTCAATCAATTAGTGGCGAATGGTACACCCGTAGAAGTGACTCGCGGGGCAATGGTCGTCTTTGGTGATATCCGAGGTACCAATGCTGGCTATACCGTTCAAGCAGAGTTGACTCAACAATTTACTAGTTATACTACTGATGGAACAGGTGCAGAAGTATTAGGCACTGCGACATTAGATGGCGCTTCTATTTCATTTAGCAATGGAATTTTAGAAACAGATTTTGATAATCCAGCAACTGCTGGAACCATGACAAATACTGCTTTTGAGTTATCTATAGAAGATACTGTGGCAGGAACTGGTGGTGCAGTGGAAGTTGTTAGAGCAGCAAATGGAACTGGTGCTGGTGAATACACGCTTGAATTCGGTCAAAGTGCTAGTTACTCTCAAACGGATGCAAATATTGCGGTTGGTGGGGTAGCAAACACAGCTGATAAAGCCGTTGTCTTAAATGTTCCGATTGCAACTGCTTCAAGTATGACTGCAGCAAATTACAAAGCATTAGTTACTTGGACAATCGCTTCTTTGGCATAATACGAAGCACAGGTTTGAGTTGAAATTTTAGTAAGTGGTTGTGATATGAGTCAATACATTAACAGACTTGTGACGCAGCCACTTGCTCTTTGTTAAATTCAAAAAAAGTGGTACAGATTCCTATCAATTAGGAAATACATATAGTGGATGATGGTGACTAAGATGACAAAAATAGAACGTGGTAGAATCAGTTTCGTCAAATTTTTTTTAACTAGCATATTTTTAGTGTTCGCTTTGCCTCTAAATGGATTAGCAACATCAGAAGAAAATAGTGGCACAGCAACGGGCTTCAACTATCAAGTTGATTTTCCAGAAAACCAGACTGATACAAGTCTCGGTTACTATGATTTGATGATGACACCAGGGCAACAACAAACGATTACCTTAACTTTGAATAACCCCAGTGAGGAATCTGTAACAGTCAATTTGGACTTAAATGGTGCAAAAACTAATAGTAATGGTGTCATAGAATACGCCGCCAATAATATTGAAAACGATCCTTCTTTAGCCTATGATTTTACGGAAATTGTCTCAGGTCCTGATTCAGTTGAGCTAGCAGCTGGTGAAACTAAGCAACTGGAATTAACGATTCAAATGCCGGAAGCTTCTTTCGATGGAGTGATTGCGGGAGGACTCGTTATGCAACGGCCTGAAGAAGAAGCCGCTCAATCAGATGATGCCAGTGGTGGTTCTCGTGTTGGTAATCGTTACCGTTACGCTGTATCCATTTTACTGCGAAAAAGTGATGTTGAGGTTGCCCCAGAGCTGTCATTTAATGAAGCTTTTGCTGAACAGCAAAATTATCGGAATACTATATTTGTAAATTATTCCAATATCGCTGCTACATATGTGAATGGATTGACAGTTCAAGCTCAAATTTCAGAGAGCGGTAGTAGTCAGGTACTGTGGGAATCTCGTAAAACGGGGATGCGAATGGCCCCTAATAGCTTTATGAACTTTCCGATTAGTATGAATGGAGACCGCATGACACCGGGAACCTATACAGCTCATATAAATGCTTATGTTGGAGATCAAAGTTGGGAATGGACCGAGGAGTTTGAAATTACGCAAGAAGAGGCTGATGAGTTCAATGAACGAGATGTCGGCTTGGTACAAGACCGAGGATTTGACTGGCAAATTATCGCTATGATAGTTGGCGGATTTTTAGCTGTTGTATTGCTAGGCTTTTTAGTAGTGAGAAGAATCCGCAAACAGAATAAAAAAAATAGAAAAGGTAAGCGTAAATGATGATTATACGTCACTTAAGGATACAGGGGGGAAGCAATGACAATTCTGGAATGGGTGATAATGATTGGTATTGCTGCCACGATTATCTTGATTATTTTTATGTTCTATTTTATCCTGCAGTTTCTTTTGAAAAAAAGAAAGCTAAAAAAATTACCCCAACGATTACCCAAAAATAAAAAGAAGCGTATGAGGTTTTTAAGAGCTCAGAAAAAATTTCAGCAACAAAAAAAAGCTAGTCTTCGAAAAGTAATCATACTCTTTTTTGCAACCTTGATTTTCGGCAGTGGGACAGCTTATGGAATGTTCTATCAGTCAACTAACCTTTCGTCTGATGATGCGGATTTAGTTGCTCGCTCTTTTTCATTAGTTAGGGAGGTCCAGGAGCAACTTTTATCAGCCGAGAATCAAGAGGAGGAGGAAGATGCTATCAACCGCAATATCCGATATTTATCGACTAGTCTAGCAAGTTATGGAAGTAAGGTAGCTAATTCTTTAAATACAGTAGACGGACAAACAGTTTTGAACCGATATTACGCTTCACTCGGGGAACTAGGCCTTAACTTGACCCGTCAATCAGCTGATTTTTATGGCAATCCTGAACTAGTCGCTCAATATGCTAGTGACATCGAACGAGTGATTACTCTGGAAGATGCGGCTTTCGACTACTTCCAAGTGAATAAAGATGCCTTGGAAACTGAAATGAGTGGAGGCAATGAGTAAGGCGAAAAAAACAACGAGGGAATCCAAAAATCACCCTAAAAAAAATTTAGCTAGGCGTGAACAAGTTAAAAGAACTGTTAAAGGTAATGGCAAAGCAAGCTTTCAAAAGGATACCTTAGAAACAGGGCAAACAAAAGCTAAAAAAAATACTCAAGGCAAGGCCCCAGTAAAAATAAAAAAAGCAGTTCCGGTCAAGGCCCAAATTACTGTTACAAAAAAGTCGCAAATTAGAAATCAAGTAACAGCCAAAGATACTAGTGCTAAGGTAAGACAAACAGAAGTTAAACAAGCTAGACCTAAAAAAAGTCTAGTGAAAACTACAGAAGAAGCGGCAAAGTTAGCGAAACAGCGAAGCGCTGCTGGAAAAGCAGCGCTAAAGAAAAAAGATTCCGCACCCACTAGAAAAGAAAAAAAGCCTAATCAGCAGAAGAATTCCGCAACTCCATTGGCTGTCAAAAACACGACTGCTAAAAAGAGAACTCAGAAACAAAAAAAGCGGCAAAATAAAAAACAGCCTCAGCTGATTAGATTAGTTGTGCATTTTAAAGAGCTGTTGCTTATTTCTGCAGGGACTTTATTGGTTTTTGTTTTGATTGGTTCCTTTTTTATCACTATCACCAGGGTAAACGGCTTCAGCATGATTCCAACTTTAAGGGATGGCGATACGGTTATCGTTCATAAAACGACTAGTGTGAGGCGAATGGATTTGGTAGTGATTCAGCGGGGGAATACCCAACAAGTTAGACGGGTGATTGGACTGCCGGGTGAGGATATTGCGTATGTTGACGATGAGCTTTACGTCAATGACAGCATCATTAGCGAGCCCTTTATTATCGATGAAATCAACGAGTCTCTGGCTAATGGCGGAAATTATACAACAAATTTTCGTCTGGTTGAGATTACTGGCGAAAATAGAATCCCTGATAATTGTTATTTGGTTTTAGGCGATAATCGCTCCTTTGCCAGCGACAGTCGTCAATATGGATTAATTGATACAGAACAAATCCTTGGTGTGGTAAAGATGCGCTTGCTGCCGATTAATGATTTGGCTTCGTTTTGAAAATTTTCGAAGCTATTACTTTTTAGGAGGTAATAGTTTTTTTACATTTATTCTTGTGAGAATAATTTATTAATAAGCTGGTATTCAAATCAACTTTACTAATTTTGCTGAGTTTGTTGATAGAAAACGAATCAATGTTTGTTCGACACCCCTCCTTTGTAAAATCCCCCTTCTCTAAGCTATACTTATCACGGAGGCTTTTTCTATGACGACAAGCAGATTGGCAATTCTTTCGGATTTACATATGGATATAAATCAGCTGGATGAGGTGGATTTGACGGTGCTAGCGGATGTGCTGCAGGAGTCGGGGGTGACTCATTTGCATTTGGCGGGGGATACGGCGAATAAAGTGCAGAAGGTTTTGCAGACGGTGGCTTTTATCGAGCAGAACGGAATTACGGTGACCTTTAATTTTGGAAATCATGAAATGCCGGATGTGGCAGGGCAGATTGAGGATTATCCGGACCGGCATTTTTTGAATCTAGACTATCAGAATTTAAATGACAAACTGGTTTTGCTGGCCTTTAACGGTTGGTATGACTATTCTTTTTCGGTGGAGAAGGACCCGGTTAAAAATTCGGCTACTAAAAATCTTTATTGGTACGACCGCTTTATCCGTCGGGAGGCCGATGATCCGACCCTCAATCGGGAAATTTTACGCAAACTAAAATTGGTTCTGGATGACTTGGCTCAACAGCAAAAAGAGGTAATCATTGCCACTCATTTTGTACCGAAAAAAGAATTTATTGTCTATCAACAAAAGCCTTATGAGCTCTGGAATAGTTTTAATGGCTTTTTAGGCAGCGAAGCAACCGGCGAGCTATTTGATCAATATAGCAATCTTGAACTGGTGGTCTTTGGTCATACTCATCGCCGTTTTCCCCAACAGGAAATCAATGGCACCCTCTATTCCTGTCAGCCTTTTGGTTATTATTTTGAGTGGCAGATTACCCGCCAATTTGTAATGAAAAATAACTTGATGCCAGAATTCAATCCGATGAAGCTGCGGAAAATTCTAAAGGATAACCAAACTGAATTTACCCGCTACCGGCGCTTGCATTTAAAAGAAGAATTCCGTCGGGCATTAACTTTATGGGATTATCCAACAAATAAATAATCAGCGAGCACTGAGGAAATTCGCTAGTTTAGTGGGATTTTTTCAGTGCTTTTTTGGTTTGCATTTTTTCAGAAGCTCACCGGCTACAAATTTACTGATAAGTTCAGCTAGCTAGAAATTTTTTTCAATTCTATCTGTCGACAATTTTTTGAGTGTGCTCCTTGTTCCATGTTGGCTTAGTTAATAGAAGTTTTTTCTAGATTCCTCTCTTTAGCGAAAAGCCATTGCTAAACAAAAATAATTTTACTATTTACGAGATAGATACCACGATAAAAAGACTCAAAAGTAATTCACTAAAATTCTTTAGTATAAGGAAAAACTGATAAAAATATGAGCAGCGGGGCATCTGGTTCAAAAGATTCGATTATCGAAAAACGATAATTAGTTATTGTTTTAAATAAACTGTTTTAGTATAATTAAAGTTGAGGAGGGGAGCGAGATGGGAATCAAGGGATTTCAAAAAGTAGCTCGGATTCTTTATTGGTTCTTTTTGATTACGTATCTAGTGAAACTTGTGCCGCTAGTTTTTCTGACACTGACGGGGACTATTTTCGTGTTTCTTGGAGACGGTGGCGCTTATCTTTACGAGCCGGCAACTTACACCTTGTTCACAGCTGATGTTAATTCGTTGATGAAGGATAATTTAGCGATGAAGCTCATTGACCTCTGCAGTATTTTCCTGTCAAATTTTGCGTTGATTGCCTCCTACTACCTCGGGTCGGAAAGTTTTTATAGTCTGTCTCTGGGTGAAACACCTTTTAGTCCGTGGTTTGTACGGAAAATCCGTAGCATCAGTTTTTTATTGGTGCTTGAAGGTCTATACGCAGGCGTACTTTATTCGGTTTTACAAAGTTTGGCAATGCCAAATGGTTATTTGATTACCTTAGGCGTAGGGCCGAGTCTTTTTATTGGGTTGATTATGTACGCAGTAGCCGGGGTTTTTCACTATGGAATGCAACTGCAAAAACTGTCAGATGATGTAATTTAAAATGAAGCTAGATATAATTTAAAGTTGGATAAAAGAGGAGAAAATTATGGGAGTGAAAAAATTTCAAAGGATTGCTCGTTGGCTAGGCCGGATTTTTTGGTTTTTCTGTGGCGTTCAGATGCTTCTTGTCTTTCTGCTTGTTTTAAATCTTTTTCGTGTTGGGGAGGTTTCCTTTGACTTTGATCCACAGTTTTTCATGATTCTGCGTTCAGAGGGTGCTGGGATGAGATTGGGTGGCAGTGGAGCGGAGCTGCAACATTGGATTGATGGCATTAGTGGGTTATGTTTATTTTTAGCGAATAGTTTTATCTTTTATCAGGGAGGCACCATTTTTCAAGGACTGGCTAAAGGAGAGTCGCCTTTTTCAAAGCATTATTTGCATAAATTAACGCTGATTAGCTTCACTTTAATTGGTTCAGGTTTGTATGTTGGCTTTGTTCATCCTTTTGTGACAAAATTCCTGCAAAATCTCTTTGACCAAGATTATGATATTCAATACGGCTTGGACAGCGGCCTGATTTATGGCTTGATTTTATATGTGGTAGCCGGGGTGATTCATTATGGCATCGAGCTGCAAAAGCTGGCTGAAGATACAGTGTAAGGAGGGGAGCCGCTTGGCAATAGTGATTCGTCTAGATCGAGTGATGGCTGATCGCAAAATTTCTTTGAAGGATTTGGCGGATGAGGTCGGCATCACCAATGTAAATCTCTCCAAATTGAAAACCGGCAAGGCAGTGGCGATTCGTTTTTCAACGTTGGAGGCCATCTGCAGGGCCCTGGATTGCCAGCCGGGGGATTTGTTGGAATATCAACCAGAGGAAAATTAAAAAGCTGAGTTGCTGAAATTTGCAGGAGGGATGTCCGCAATTTCAACAGTTCAGCTTTTTATGTGGAATTTTATTCGGTTATTCGCCGATAACAAAAAAATTGGCTTCTAATCCAGCTCGTCAAAGTCGCTGTCTATACAAATTACCTTTATTCGAAAGTGACACCACTAAGAGATTACTGGCAAAAATTAATCCAGCAGTTTTACAAGAGGCTATCTCTTCCGCCAATCCTCCCGCAACACACCATATTTCACCGAATCAAAAAATTCTCCTTGATAATAACGGACTTTGGGAATCTGAGCTTCTAATTTTAAGCCGGACTTCAAGGCTAAATTCATCATACCCTGATTGCCAGACCAAGTTGTGCAGCCAATGTGTTCAATTTCCGGATGCAAATCAAACAGGTAATCCAACCAAACTGGTACTACCCGCTTGCCGATACCTTTGCCCCAAAGACTAGCATCGTAGAGGACAATCCCAAATTCCAACCAGCGTTGTAGCCCGCCGTCTTGCCATTGAGCTGTTAGCAGACCGATAATTTTCCCTCGATAAACAATGACCGCCCGGTGAGGGTTGCCGACTGAATCCCAGCCAAAGCCGCTGGAAAAATCCTGCCAGGTTTCGACGGGGTCGTGAAAATACGGGCCATTAAATTTCATCCATTCCAAATCCGCCTCTGGGCCAAAGGCGATGCTCCAAATTTCTTTTAAGCGTTCCAAGGGAAAACCGATAATTTCGATTTCACCATCTAAAGTTTTTAATTCCATGTAGGTCTTCCTTCGTTTTTTCTTTAATTCTAGCACGAAAAAAGTGTTCCTTTAAGCAAAATTGAACTATTTTCACAAGAAAGACAATTTTTTTTATCGAAGGCGGGCAGATTGTTTCTAGCTGCTAGTCAAAAGTGTTAGACTAATAGAGTAAGCAAATCAAGAAAGGATGATTTTGAATGTCAAAAAAAATGTCAGTTTCAACGGTAATTAATGAGGGCGGCCGCGAAGGTGAAAGCAAGTCAGTCACTGGTTTCTTGGATGTCAAAACAACTGGAACGAAAAAAGAAGGCTATACCAATCCAGAAGAATTATTTGCCGCAGGATTTGCTGCATGCTTCAACGGCGCAATGGTTTTCCCATTAGAAAGAGACGGCCACGGCGACTTACACCGCAGCGTGCGGGCAGAAGTTGCGTTACTTGGCGACTTGCCTGATTTCAACAGCTTGCACTTAGAAGTTACTTTAATCGGTAAAATCGACGGCCTTTCAAAGGAAGAAACCTTGAAATACATGAAGGAAACAGAAGGCATCTGCCCTTATTCAAAAGCGATTGAAGGCAATGTCAAACTAACTGTCGATGCCGAATAATTTTTAAAGCTAATAATCAAACCTGAGGCAGCTGTCTCAGGTTTTTTCTTTTGTTCAAAATTATTGAAGCGGAATTCTATTTTATCTAGAAAGAAAAAATTTTTTCACTGCCTGTTGATTTTTCCGTCGCTGAGGTTGTGTATATAGTGAAGCATTTATTTTTCACACAAGGAGTAAAACTATGCACAAACTACATTTACAATTTAGAAATGCGGACGGCAGCCGCAAAACCATGATTATTCAGCTATGCCATCAAAACTTATCTCCTGAAATTGTGCGACAAGCAATGACAGATTTGATTGCCCTCAAACTTTTTGAGCGCAACGGCGTGCAGCTTTATACAGAAATTGTTGGGGCGAAATATGCGGAGACGAAGGTGACGTGGCTTTTTATGGACTTTTCGCAAGAAGCGGGGAAAACACAGCAGTCGCAGCAGACAGCGACTGCACCGGAAATTTTGCTTGAAGAAGCAGAGGGGACTCGTTTCAATGCTAGACAAGGGTCATTGCAAGGCGTTTTTCTGCAATTGAGACAAATATTTGAGGCCAGCTTTACTAGTGCAAAAGAAACCCCAGAACCCAGTTATTTACAGAAATTATCCCTAGGTGCTTGGGCCTTGGCACCTTGATGTCAGGGTGGGTTTTATAACAAAATTATGCGATGACGAGTGTTTATTTGAGCTGCTGTTTTTAAGACAGCAGCTAAGGCACTCCTCTTTAACAGGATGACATTACCGCAAAGAAAGGGTTGGGCACAGCTCCACAAACATATTCCATCCTAACATGATTAGGTCGCTAATCCTTTCTAAATGGTAGCATTAGGTCGTACCAATTTATCGTCAATAAAAAACCTGCAGAAACCCAACACTCCCCACAACTAAAATAAATTGATATGTTATAATAATTGAGAATGAAACTATCAAATCAGGTGAATTTAATTGCATTTAGGGAGAAAAAAATGAAGCGATTTAAGTATTTTGTTGGTTGGGTTATTATTTTTGGTCTGTTTTTAGCTAGCCCAGCTGTTCCATTGGCAGCGAGCTCTGGCGAGACGGCTGATTCAAGCAGTCAAGCTGGCACAGAAACGACCACAGCAAGCAGTGAGGACAGTAGTGAATCTGCTCAAATCACTTTTTCAGTGGTGGGACATTTACCGGAGAATCAAATTAATACTCAGGATGAATTTTTTAATCTGCGGTTGGCCGCTGGTGAGCAGCAGACAATTTCTGTGGGAGTGACCAATCACTCCAATCGGGAAATGACGTATCAGGTCTCAGTCAATCAAGCTTACACCAACACCCGCGGGTTAATTGACTACACGCAGGCGGCCGACAGTGCCCGCAATGATTATCCTTATCCGATTGGAGACATCGTTGATTTTGAAAATGAAGTCACGGTGCCTGCCAATGAAACAGTTGACTTTCCGCTGACCATCACGATGCCAGCTGAAGAATTTGACGGGGAAATCTTGGCGGCGATTCAGATTACCCAGTCACAAGAAGGCTCTGCCGATCAAGGCTATGCATTGGGACTGCGTTTGACAGAAAATGACAATCCAGTCGTGCATGAGCTCAATTTAATTGATATTGTACCGGCCGCTGCTAATAATCGGCCAAGTGTCGTGGCGACGTTGGAAAATCCGACGATGGCCAGCTATAGTCAGCTGAGTTATCACGGGGAAATTTATGATACTAGTACTGGTGAGTTAGTCCGCAGCAGCGATAGCGATGCTAATTTGCAAATGGCCCCCAGCTCGACCTTTGATTTTGTGATTGATTGGGAGCAGGAGCCGTTGATGGCCGGCGATTACCGTTTGGTTTTGACGGTCTCAGATAATACCGACAGCGATTGGGAATTTGAACAGGAATTCAGTATCTCCCAAGAGCAGGCCGATGAGATTAACGGCATGACCTTGGTCACCAGTCAAGCGTCAGGACTGTCGATTTGGGGCTTTGTTTTTACTGGTATCGGTTTAGCCTTACTTTTGACCTTGGGCATTCAAGCCTATAAACGCCGGCGCCGCAAAAAGTTAGCGGCTGCACGACGGCAAGCTAAGCAGCAGCAGAAAAAGCCTCAGGGAAAACCAGCGCCTAAATCAAAGAAAAAGTAACTTGTTTAAGCCGCTTTCTGGATGCTGCAAAAAAAGCTGGGAAATTTTTGCGAGAATTCGACTAGAGTCCCTTGACTTTAATTTTTTAAAGGGCAATACTTAAATCATTACCGAAAAAAGAGGAGGACAAGATGGAGAAAGCTAAAGGATCAAAAAAGCACACTCCTCCTAAAGAGCGCACGGCCAAGAAACGGCCAACGACAGCCGGAAAAGACACGGAGCAAAGACGACAGCAACCAGGGAGAACACTACAAAAAACCTCGCAAAAGTTACCACAAAAAAGCGAAAATAAAGTGGTTGTTAATGAAGGGGCGAAAGAAAGGCAACGCCAGCAGAAAAATCAGCGCTCTGTGGCTAGTCAGCGGGAAATAACTGAGAGAAAAACCGCCAGACCGCAGTCAGCCAGCAGCTCAGCAGAAAAAAAACGCCCCCGCAAACCTGTCCAAGCAGTGTCTAAGAATTCTACGGCGAGCAAAAAGGCGGCCAGTAAGAAAAAAAGGCCACAAGGGAAAGCCAAGCGCCTCACCCAAACGAAGGGCTATCAAGCCGTTCGGTATCTCCAATACGGTGCTGAAATTTTATTCACCTTGGCGGTAGTGGTCTTTTGTATCTGGTTTACGGTTAATATTCGAGCTCATTTTGTCAACGGCGAGTCAATGTCGCCGACCTTCGCCACTGGGGATCGCCTCTTTACCAATAAAAATACCGAAGTTGAACGCTATGACATTATTACCTTTTTTCCAGGGGAGTCTTCTGAAACCTATTTAAAACGGGTGGTGGCTTTGCCTGGCGACAGTATTTATGTGATGGGCAATAGTCTTTATATTTTTGCCGGTGAAGTGGATGCCGAAAATATTCCAGGGATTATTTATTCAGCACAGCTGCCAGACAGTACCCAGATTGTCACAATTGATGATGCCGTGGCTGAAGAAATGGCCGGTCTAAAAGAAGTTCCAGCAGATCAGTTTTTTGTAATGGGGGACAACCGCGGCAATTCCCGCGACAGTCGGGCTCTCGGTTTAATTGATCGTGAGCAGATTGAAGGAGTTGTCAGCTTCCGTTTTTATCCCTTTGATAAATTCGGCTTTGTGCATTAAAGCTAAAACAACATAAAAAGGAGCTAGCAAAATGCTAGGCTGCCTCTATCTAGGATTTACTTTTTTTATCATCCTAGTTAAGAGTAGCTCAGCAAAAGTTGCCAGCTCCTTTTTTTATTTCATTAGCCTTCAATCAAGTTACCGGCTTCAGGACCGGCGTCGAGTTTGTAGATTTTTTCAATTGCAATCACATTGGCTGCGACTGGCACCGGCAATTTATGAGCCGCTGCAAATTCTTTAGCCGCTTCATAAATCTCATCACCTTGATGGATTTCAACCGGACCTTCAAAGCGGAAGCCTTTAAAAGCAGGATGGTCAACAGTGGCCACGACTGCTAGGTGGGTATCTTGAACATTTTGCCAAGCTTGCTTACCAGTGTGTTCGTTGTAAATCAAATGATTGTCATCCAAAACCCGCATCGTGCCTTTAGGTCCAACTTGCGGATAGCCATTTTTATCGGCGGTTGCCAAAAAACTTAATTGTGCTGCAATCATATCTTTCATTGCTTGTGTTAAAGTTGCCATAATTATCGTCTTCTTTCTTAATGTGAGATAAGTGTAGCACTTTTTGAAAAATTGACAAAAGAAAGTGTCCTGTTTTATTCCTTAATAGAAGAAACAAAAAAAGCCGACAAACACAGCTGTCAGCGGGAACGAAAAGTTATTTATTGTGTCGCTTTTCGTTTTTTTGTGCTAATGAGAGCTCTGTTTGCGGCATTTTTTTAATAGTCAAAAATTACTTCGTGGGGTGTCCAGACATGCTCTTGAGTTTCCGCCAAGACCATGGTATCTTCAACGAGCTTGTCAATTCTAAAGAGAATATCGTCATTGACAATTGTCGTGCCAAGCACATCGCTCTTTTCAATAAAGACATAGCTAGGCAGCAGATTGGCTTTCATATAATTCAAAATGGGTTTTAACTGGGTTTCAGCTACTAGATAATGTCTGGCAGAATCTGCAGAAACAATTAAGCTGACGGTTTTGCGCAACAGAGCGTTACGGGGCAGCAAATCAAATACATTTTTCAAACTTCCGGGAATTGAGGCTTGGCAAATGGCAGTGGCAATCACTAAGATGTCACACTCCATCAGAGTATTAATCAAAGCTTGGGTGTCCCCACTATACTCCTGATAATTGCGGCCATCGCTAAAGGCTAATTTTAGCTTTTGCAGGTCACAAATCGTCACCTCATTTTGGGGATACTTGACCATCAGTTCATTCTGGACTTGATCAATGGCTAGTTTGGCTCTGTTACCAAAATTTGACGCTGATAATAGTACAATTTTCATTCTGCTCATCCTTTTTTTCATGAATTTCCTAGTAGCGTGTTCTTAAGACTGCAACATCAAACAACATAGATGGTAAATGGCCAAACGCTTCACAAGTTTGGCTAACAGTCGAATGACTGCTCAGTGGATTATCACAGGGCAAAACGAACTGCTTTTGCTCACAGCTTCAGTCAAGCACTGAGACAATTACCTAAAAGACTGGCTATCTAATCTATCAACCTGATGTCAAAATCACCTTTGGAAATATTCATTTTTCAAGGTATCTACTAAAAGCCAAATCTGCAACCAACAGAAGGGCACTTTAAAAAGCAAATGATAGGAAACCGAGTGTGACGATTTTTATCAATTTTTCAGCTAAATACCTAAAAAAATATCTTTACAAAAAAATTATATCAACTTTGTCAATTTTAGTTAAATAAAATGCTTTTATCATAAGAATCATTTTTATTTAAAGGATTAATAAATCGCTTTCTTTTAATACTGAAAGACAGTCAATTCCTACAGCTGAAGCCTATGGGAGAGAAATAGTGGAAGGTCTAATCTTGATTATTTGCTTAATATCAACGGTTTTTCTTGAAAATTCAAATTTTCATTGAGGAATCTATAAGTTTGTCCGTGGGAAAAATTAAGTTAAATTTGCTAAAACGAGAGCAGAGATCAACTTTAAAGAAAATTTAGATTTAAAAATTTTTTCAAGAAACTTTATTAATAAAGTTTAAAAAGTATGGTATGATAAAGGAACCTTTTTTAATAGATATTAGGAGGAGACAGACTATGCACATCGAACACATCGCACTAGCTACCAATGACCTTGAAAAAATGAAGGATTTTTATGTAAATTATTTTAATGCTACTAGTAATCAGCTCTATCACAATCAAAAAACCGGCTTCCAGTCCTATTTTCTAGAATTCACTTCTGGCAGCCGTCTTGAGCTCACGACGAAAAAGCATTTGGCTGGCCGAGTACCAGAAAGTTTGGGCTATGCACATCTTGCTATTTCCCTCGGCAGTAAAGAAGCGGTTGATACTTTTGTGGAACGTTTTTTAGCAGATGGCTTTCCGTTATTGAATGGCCCGCGGAGGACTGGTGACGGCTACTATGAAGCAGTTATTCAAGACCCTGAAGGCAATCTAATTGAGCTGACGATTTAGTTTCCTTCATTAAATAAGTAAAAATTTTTCCGGTAATACAATCTGGAAAACAACGCAGGATAAAATTTTAAGGAGTTTTTCAATGGAAAATCAATTTGAACGCATGATTGCTGGTGAGTTATACTTGGCAAAAGACCCAGAGCTGTCCGCAAAATTTACCCGCTGTCAAAAATTGTTGGATGAATACAATCGACTGACCTATGAGCAAAAAGAACGGAAGGCAGAAATCCGTCGGGAAGTGCTAGGAGCCAGCGGGGAGCATGTGACTCTTGTAGCACCCTTTCGCTGTGACTATGGCGAAAATATTTCTATTGGCGAAAATTTTTATGCCAATTATGATTGCATCATGCTGGATGTAGCGCCGATTGAAATCGGCGATAACGTTTTATTTGGCCCACGGGTTGGACTGTATACCGCTGGGCACCCGATTGACGCCGCCGTCAGAAATACCGGTTTAGAATTTGGGAATAAAATTAAAATTGGCGATAATGTTTGGATTGGTGGCAATACTGTTGTCAATCCTGGCGTTACAATCGGCAATAATGTGGTCATCGGCTCAGGTTCAGTTGTCACCAAAGACATTCCCGCTGATGTCATCGCCTTGGGGAATCCTTGTCGTGTGCTGCGGCCAATTTCTCCAGAAGAAACCTTGGCCTGGCAAGAGCGCCAAGCAGATTATGAAAAAGAATTTAACATCAGCCTTTAATAAGCAAATTTTAAAGATACCAGCAAAATTAATTAGAAAGAAGGCAAAGTTGTGGAATCCTTCAAGCCTAGCAGTGTCAAAGAACATAATTTAGGCCTTTTGCGCCAACTTTTAATCAGCGGAGCAGGGCTGTCTGCCCGCCAATTGTCTGAAAAAACGGGCCTCAGCGTTGTCAGCATCAATAAGCTGGTCGCCGAATTAATCGAAACTGGTGAAATCAGTATCCAAGCAACACCCCAAACAACTGGCGGACGCAAGGCCACTTTATATCAGTACAATCCTGAGCGGCGATTATTGCTCATCTTTCAATTTGTTGAAGAAGCAAGTGGGATTGTTGCCAATCTAGCAGTGGTCAATTTATTTGGCGAGACATTGCAGCAAAAGCGCCTAACCTCAGACGAGTTGCATCCGCAAAAATTATTGGAAAATATTCAACAGCTACTAGAAAACTTTCCCAAAATTCAACTGATTGTTTTTGGTATCACCGGCGCTGAAATCGCCGGTAAGCTGCAAATCATGGACTTTGCGCCATTGCAGGACATTAATTTGCGTCAGTTAGTCACGGAAACTTTTGCCGTCGATGTCCTGATTGAAAATGATATTAATGCGGCGGCTTTAAGCCAGTCTCAGCCGCAGACGATTACCGTGGCCCTTTACTATCCGAAAAATTTTCCGCCTGGGGCAGCAGTAGTCATCAATGGTCAAATTTTTCATGGCACCCATGGCTTAAGCGGAGAAATCAAGCATCTGCCTTTTGTTCAGCGGGCACAATTTCCTATCAGCCCTTCTCAATTGAAAAGTCAGATTTTAGAAACACTTCAGACGGTCATCAGTGTCTATGATCCCGCAAAAATCATTCTCTACCTCAATCAATCAGCCTTCAGCCAAGCTGATTTAACTCTGATTGAAGCAAAGCTAGCCGAAGTATTTCCCTATTTTGCTTTGCCACCAATCCACTTAGCACAATCTTTCCAAGAAGATTATTTTGCGGGTCTGTTACAATTAGGACTTGCAAAGCTACGGAATTTGACAGATTAATTTTAAGGATTTGTTATGGTACAAGTCCTTATATAGAGATTTTAACGAAATAAGCTAAACGTCTTATTTGTAGCTATTTTAAGTAGGGTCTGGACAATTATTGATGAAAACGCATTTTTTTCTAGGTACACTACTTTTATTTTTCTGAGCACTACGCCTTTTTCTAATAATTTCAGCATATTATAAAAATTTTTTCTTATAAGAATTCTAGTCTAAAATTCAGCGAAAAAATTAAAAGTAAAAAATATCTTTATTCAGCTGAAAAAAGCCTGCGAAATTTTGAATATTTCGCAGGCTTTTTTTATTGGCAAATGATGAATATACCAACGAATAAAAAAACAATAAAAAATGATTTGTCTATTGTTTGGTAATTAAATGATAAATTTAAATATTATTAATATGTTATATATAAAACGCAAATGAATAGACTATTTATAAGATTTTTTGTCTAATATTATTCAAAACTAAGATAATTTTTGCTTAAAAATGATTGAAAAAGCTATTTTAGCGATTTATTATTAGGTTGTAATCAGAACAAAAGTTATTATAAAAATACGCAAAAATTTCCTTTTTTCGTTATTTTAAAATGATTTTTTCTTTGGTTGGAGAAAAAAACAGGAAATAAAAAAACGTTTTTTGTAAATGTATAGCTTTTGTCTGAAGTATCAAAAAAAGATAAATATTATTAAGTACTTTGCAAACTACTTGATAGTAAAATCTTTGACATTTATTTGAAAAAGGAAAGTTGTTATAAGTAAAAAAGCTTGTCGGAAAAGGAAGAAAAACAAAAAGGTTAAGTTGTTGAAAAGATTGCTGTTGAGCTTTTGTTTAGTACAAAAAGTAAATGGTAGCTATAGGGGGGATAAATCAGAACAGGGATGATAACGAGTAAAGCAGGTGCAAAATAATGGGGCAAAGAAAGTTAGAGAGTATTCAGCAGGCTAATCGTCCCAAGAAAAATATCCAAAAGAAAAAAACTAGAGGCAATCTCATACAGTCTTCTAAAGCATCAAATGAAAAGCAAAAAGGCCAGGTATTCATAGAAAGAAAAACTAAGAATTCGAGAAAAAAGAAAAATTTAGGAGTTAAGCAAGCGGCCGAGGTTTCTTTTAAAGAGGTTGGTATAGCCTCGAAAAAAGGCGTGTCAGCACCAGAAAAGAGTCTAAGACAGGAAAAAGAAAAAAATTCTGCAAAACGTAAGTCTCGTTCACATAAATCGTCATACATTCAAAAAAAAGGTCCGTCCAAGAAGAAAAGCAAAATAAAAATTGGCAGATTGGTCATCCCAATTGATAAACGGTTTATTCTAACAATTATTTTCTGTGTTTTATTATCAGGAATAACTATGCTCATCATTTCAGGAATAATGCGTTTTAGAATAATCGGAGTATCGGACAATCTAATGGCACCAGTGGTTGAAGAACATCAGCAAGTGGCAGTGGATACCCAGGCTCGTATTCAGCGCTATGACTTAGTAGCCTTTCAATTATCATCTTCAGAATTTTCAGGAGAGTACATACGACGAGTAGTTGGCTTGCCAGGAGATAGCATCTGGGTGGAAAATCAAACGGTTTTTGTAAATGGTTCATTGGAGGAAATGATTTCTCTTAGGCCGCAGACCTACGCCAGCCAATTACCGTCAAGAACGTATTCGTTTACGATAGATACCCAAAGCGTAATCGAAGAACTGCAGGGATTCAGTAACATTCCGTCAGAGAGCTATCTGGTTTTAATGGACAGTTCAGAAGACGGGGGTGTCGACAGTCGAGAGTGTGGCCTGATTAATTTTCGTAATATTCAAGGTGTAGTGACCTATCGACTCTGGCCCTTAAGCCAGCTAGGCGACATCTAAAAATACAGCGAGAGTGAGAGGGGGAATGCGGAGTGAAAAAAAAGTTTTGGTGCAGGATTTTTCTAGCCTTGCTACTGTGTTGCAGTTTGGTAGTTAGCAGCCAACGGGTTTTTGCCACTTCATCAGGATTGAATTTATTAGTTTCCCCGCTATTGCCTGATAATCAATTGACAGCGAAGGTAAATTATTTTGATTTACTACTAAAAAAAGAGGAAGAACAAACGGTCACGGTTGTGTTAAATAATCCAACGGATCAAGATCGGGTGGTTGCCATCGAGGTCAACCCAGCGACTACGACCTATAACGGAACAGTTGAATATGAGGACAAGGAGCCTAATGAAGACTTAGTTCCTTTCAATATTTGTGACGCTGTTGAGGTGGAGGAACGAATTGAATTGCCAGCCAATCAAACCATCGATGTGCCAGTCACAATCAAGATGCCGGATGTTGCCTTTGACGGTGTGGTAGCCGGAGGGCTGAAGCTTCGAGAAATCACCGAAGAGACAGCGAAAACAGAAACATCAGCAGAGTCGACGGATAAAGCAACGGATGATAGGACTGATGTCACAACAGAAGACTCTACCACAGAATCCACATTTGCTGAAGAGTCTCGTGAATCCGTGGTCACGAATACGTATACCTATGTGATTGCCCTGTTGCTCAGTCAAAATAAAGCAGCAGTCGCACCAGAGATTACATTAGGAGGGATGTCTCTTAAAAACGTTAAAAATCAAGATGCGATTTCACTAGAATTAGTGAATGAAGCAAATGCCTACGCTCAAGATGTTCGAGTGGAGGCGACTATTTCACTAGAAGGAGGGGATGAATCCTTCACTTCTGAGCAGTCAAACATGAAAATAGCACCAGCTTCCATCTTCAATTATCCAGTTGAAGTGGAGTCAGATTTACTTGCCGGGGATTATCTTGTCGAGACAATCGTTTACTCCGAGAAAGCAAAGGATGGCGCATACGAAGCAAGCGATGGAGAACGCTATATTTATCGTTTTGAGTTGAGTCAAACCTTTACGTTAGATGAGCGCATCATTCAAGGAAATAGCGATGCCGGGTCCTTCATTCCCAAAAATCATAATTGGATGTATTGGGTAGGCTTTGTCAGTTTAGCGGGATCTTTTGCCGGGGTAGCCTTTTATCTGCAGCACAAAAAATTAGGTGCTAATTAACCATGGCTGTGAGGAAATATGGAAGAAAATGTGTATGGGGGGTTAATAATGAAACTGAGAAGAATAATAGTTGGTTTTCTGGTAATTATACTGGCTGTTGGTGGGCTAAGGATTGCCAATGTATTTCAGGAAACAGAGGTGACCGAGGCGGCTGATGGAGATACTGTAGCTACCATTACATTTAAAACGGATGCTGCTTATCCTTTCGAAAATGGGTCATCAGATGATATTGTCTACACAACAAATAAAGAAGCAATTGAAACGATGTCATTACCAATGTTTAAAGACAACGAGGATTACAGCTTTGAAGGGTGGAAGTTAACTAGTCTTAGTTTAGCGGCAGCGACCAAACTTAAGCATCAATTGACTAGGGGGCAAAATCCAGATACTGATCCGTATGATTTAGTTGTCGGTAATGTTTATGAGCCACACCAGTTGTTGCGTACAGCCTTTTATCATGGTGACGAAGCAACATTTGAAGCGGTTTATGAAGCACAGGACACAGCAGGAACTACTGATATTTGGGAACAAAAGCTTGGCACACCGATATCTGAAAGAACTCCGTCAATCAGTGGGCAAGGAGCAGCAGCTAATAGTATTGTTGTTTATCGCTATGATGGAACTAATTTTAATCAGATATCAACCAGTGGAATGAGTCCAACAAACTTTAGAGCAGCTCTTTACGGCATTTATTTAGATAACCAGCCTGATGCAGACTATGTTATTGCTGTAACCGGAAGAGGCACCATTGATATGTCAGGAGCTACCTATGCTTCAATGGGAAGTCAATCAACAAGTGCAACAAGTGCGTCCGATGTTTCATTTTATTCTTTAGCTGGTCGAGCGAATAGTGTGACCATCACAGGTTCTGCTAGTGACCCCGTTACAGATAATGTTTCTACTAGTGAACCAACTGGCAATGCATTACTGTACTTTAACTTATCTACGGGTAATGGTTTAAATTTTGGGACCAATGTTGAGTTTAGAAATATACGTTATAGTACTACTTTTTTAGCAGCTAATGGTAATTCACTTACTTTGGGGGGGAATAGCTGGGGAACAAGAGCTACTACAGTTTATGGTGGAGCATATAGTGGAGATGCCGTAGCATCACCTAGTGCGGCAGTGACAATTAGCTCAACGGGAACTGGTACCTGGAACCTATATGGAGGTACTCGAGCTGGTAATTTTACAGGTGATACTAATTTGGTTGTGAACAGTTATAGTACATCTGTAGACACAGTTTCTGGAGGGAATCAAAGCTCAGGAGTCATTATTGGTGACACTAATCTATCCATATATGGGGGCAGGGCAACTATTACCAATGTATATGGTGGAACTAACTCTAGTTGGGTAACTGGTAGTGCGTATGTCAAAATGCGGGCAACGGATTCTGGGAACAAGCCGACAGTTACGAATTTCTTTGCTTCCGCTAATAACGGTATAATCGCTAGCAATGCCGAAACATTAGTTGCGGGGCAAGGAGCAATAACTACAAATTTTTATGGAGGTTCGAAGACTGGTAACAACGGAACACAAGGTGCGAATAATCATATCAAAAATATTTACGACTCAAGTTTATTTACTGATGGTAACGTGATATACGGTGGAAGTAATCAGACAACTGGCTTTGTGTACGCAGATATTACTAATACTGTACGAGCTGGGAAAACAACCACCACTGGTTCTATTGACGGATTTAGTGGTTCAGGAAATGATAGTGTTCCTGCATTGGACATTTCAGAGGTGGGGATTAACGCCTTTGGTGTAGATGATAAAGAAGGACGTAAAAATTATGCATTAAGTAGGGCCATTAATTCTTCTGGTGGTGCAAGAACTGTGATTACTGTTGGCGACATTGATAGTCATTTATTAGGTGGAGCATTTTCTGATGGCGGTGAAATTGGTTATGCTCATGCAACCGGAGTGAAGGGATATTTCGAAGGCAACGCTATTATGAATATTGGCATTTTGAATAGTGATGATAGTACAGCGGGAGGATACAACTTCTGTAGTACTGTGGTTGGACTCGGAATATCTGATTTAACTTATCAACGAGGAACAAGCACAGGATCCACTTCAACATTAAGAACTTATACTGGTCAAGACTGGGATGTTTTTGGTGGTACTGGTCGTGATGGTTCAGGTAGATGGTCTAGTTATGTATACGGAGATACAGGTATCGTACACAATAATGATCTTGCTCGTTGGACGTATGGAGGAGGTTATTATGGAACAATTGATGGAAACACTAGTAATACAGTCTATGGTGGTTTAGTTGATACGCTAGAAGGTGCCGGATATAGGACAGATAGAATTTGGGGTGACGCAACTGCTAAAATGCATAATGGCGAAGTCAACTTCTTCTTTTCTGGAGGAGGTTATGATGACTCTAAAATGTTTGGTAATGTCACAGCGTATGCTACTGGTGGCTTTATCAACTGTGCTATCGGTGGAACTTATGGAGCAACAGGAGGTCATACCATTAATGGAAATTCAAATGTCTATGTAACTGGAGGAAATTTTTCCGGATACCCTAGTCATGGAACTCGAGGTTTCTCTGGCGGACCAACAAATCTGGGGACAATAACAGGTGATGTGTCTCTAACCCTTGATTTAAGAGGAGCAACAGGATTTCAATTACCGAGTGGAGTCAATATTACTGGTGGCCAAAATACTGCGGGAACCACATACGTAGGAAGTAGTACAGATAATACTATTACGTTAAATATTTACACGGATCCTGGATCAAATATTTTGAATGGTGCAGTAATTTATGGAGATGCAGGTGATGCAAGTCGAACTAAATCTGGACATATTACTATGAATATAGACGCACCAGACTCGACTATTGGCAGCCTATATGCTACCAATTATTCCAATGTTAGTGGGTCGTCATTGTTGAGGAATGTGGATATTAATGTATTGCGTGCAAAAACAATTGGAGGATTAACTGGGACAGGAAACAATACCTCAGATAATATCACCAATAATATTTACACAAATGCTTTAGCACAAAACAAAGCTGTTGATGTCAAATTAGGGACTGAACTTGCTGAAAATACGTTTACTGGCTACAACTTAAAAGTAGAGGATGTTTCTGATAATGAGAAAGATATTGCTTTTGGAGATAAGGGACTAATTAATTTTACCAACCTATCAGTTGAAAATGGTTTTACTGTATTGGCAGGGACTGGTGGAATCAAAAACGGTCGAAATGCTTCTGGGACAAATCATTACAATCTTTATGATGATTTTGGAGATGTAACAATTAGTGATGGATCAGGCTTTGGTGTGACCAATGCAACAGGGATTCTTTCGATGGGTGAAATGACAATTGAAGGTGAAGCGTCGGTTTATTCAGCTCCAGGAGCTAATAGGATTAATCTATCCTCATTGGGCATGGCAAACGAGAATTCTCGATTAACATGGCACAAACAAACAGGTGGCTCAAATCAAGTAGCTTCGACAGGAGATTTCTTTGGCGCAGCTAATGCTTATCAAGTACTGACGTTTTCTTCTGACCCTGTTAACGAAAACATGTCGACAGCTTTGACACCGTTAAACTTTATGGGAATTGAAGATAGTACAGGGAAAACTTTTGTGGGGGATTCGGATACCACTACAGGGAGAAACCTTTCTAATGCGGCAAATCATAGACAATACGGCATTATGATTCCTGGTTCAGTAATAGACTTTACTGTCAGAGGTGATTATGATCCAAATGATTTAACCAATTTAGTAAGCGCTGGTACGGGGCTAATCAGTCATGATGTAACAGAGGCGAAAACAACAATAGATCCGCCTATTGTAGCGTATTCAACTCAACTTTCTGGTGCTGAAAATGGGACAACGAAAGGTCGTCTGGTTATACCTATACTTGGTTCAGATCCAATCTATCCAACATTAACCTTTAATCCGGACAATCCAACTGGTTCGTGGCTGAGGAAGGGAACCATTGATTCAACGAAAGTCAGCGATCCAAGTTATGATGAAATAATTCCTGAACAAGATGATTTAGATGCAGATATGTATCTTGATGAAACGGATCCAGATAATCCGGTGAAACGCTGGAAATCTGTAGATTGGACGATGGGTGCCAATACAGCAACCGATGCTAATGAGTATAGCTATACCATCGATGTCATCTTTTCAAATGAACTTGAGCTGACCGGACGAAACGTCATCGTTACAGAGCCGCAAGCGAAAGCCCTAGCAGATGAAGCGGCAGTACGAAATCTTCAAGAAATATTTGGCCGTCCATTCCTAACAACGAGTTTGAGTCAGGCTGATTTGGACTCTTTACAGGCTGGATTAGACAAGGGAACAAACAGTAAGACAATACCAATTACCTATCAGATTCAAAATGCTGAAACGGGAGCTAGTAATCAAAAAAGTGAGACTTGGAATATTGTCATTGTGCCGGATGGGGCGGTGATTGCTGCCGAACTCGACTTTGCCCTTTTTGCAAAAGATGGGGATATGACGTTGGCTGAGGCGGCTGTGGCTACGGAAACAGAAGTAAATGCAGAAACGAATGTCTTTACAATCAGGGCTGAAGACGGCATGGAAAATCCTAGTGATATTACCCGTACAATTAGCACCAACTTTGTAAATGATGTGAATGCAACTAGCAGCATTGGACCAGTTGATGTAAAAGGTAGTTATACAGCTACTTATCGTGGAGACTTTGCTGAACGTACACTGACTAAAGACGCTGCTATACGTGTCATGGGACATCTCTACCTGT
The DNA here is from genome assembly GCF_026157065.1 of Enterococcus sp. HY326. Taxonomy (GTDB): domain Bacteria; phylum Bacillota; class Bacilli; order Lactobacillales; family Enterococcaceae; genus HY326. The sequence continues at coordinate 556,280 of NZ_JANLGQ010000001.1, read as the reverse complement.
CGGAAGTCACAGATGTCTTTGACTTTGGTGCGCAAAAAGTCACTGGTAGCGAACAGACCTATTGGCCAGATCGAGAAGCTTATGATGCAACAGAAGATCCAAATGGCGAACGAGGTTGGACAAATATAGTAGTCACGGATACCCGTGGAGATAACTTAACTTGGGATTTATCTGTTAAAGAGTTGAATCCATTAACAGATACTCTCAACAATCGAACCCTGCCAGAAATGCTTCACTATCAGGATTCGGCTACTGCAATACCAAAACCGATTACTGATGTTGGAGTTAATGTCTTAAGCGCAAGCAATGGCGAATATAGCAAACCTGAGTATATCGAGGACTATGATGTCACCTCAGATTGGGTGAAGGGTGAAAAAGGGGTCCAATTGACTCTGCCAAGTAGTGCACAACGGACAGGATCTTATAGCGGAACACTCGAGTGGACCTTGAGTTTTACACCTTAAACTGTTGGCAGGACTTTTGGGGAAAGAAAAACTTTCCCCAAGGTGTTCTTGATACTTTAGAAATTAAATTGTTGGCAATATTTAACTGAAATAAGGTTAACTTCATCTTAAAATCGATGTTTGATTAACAAAAGCTGAATATCAGGTATACGCCAATTAGTAAAGGTCATATCAATATCTAGTGTGTTGATTCGCACTTAATATACAACTCTTATTTAACTAGAGAGAGTCATCATTTTATGGGGAGGTGGACTACTTGGTGGTTGTCTGACTTCTGCAGCACATGCAGTTGGCTTTTGGTGCCTGTAGGAAGTGATGTCTTAAGGGAACAATAAGGTTGGGAGGGAAGAGTGGATGAAATGAAAAATAAAAAATTAGTCCTCCTCGTCGGATTATTCGTTTTGTTGCTTGGTTTTTTTGGAGGGGTACAAGCAGGAATTGCATCGGACGGAGTTGGCAGTCAGGTAACAGTTGAAGGTGGCATCACGTTTTACGAAGAGTCTAGCGAGCCGATGGCATCCTCATCGAGCACTTCTGAAAACAGTTCAACTGAATTGCCTTCAGCTGATGGTGGAAAGTTGCCACAGACTGGCGAAATTGTTCGTAATTTCAGTCTAATCATCGGTGTAGTCATTTTAGCTTTGTTTCTACTTCTACTTTATCGCAGGAAAAAGGAACATGATAAAGAGGAGGGCCAATCATGAAAAGATTAAGCAAACGATTGACAGGTTTAACTCTATTATTGCTTTCATCAACTATGGTTGGTGGTATATCAGCTCAAGCAACATCAGCATCGCATGGTCTAGGTAACAGCGGATCTGTCACCGTTATTGGTCCAGAGATATCCGACTTAATTGATCCAGAAAATCCTGATGTTAATGTTGACCCAGGTGATGGTTACTCAACAACAGGACCACTAAGAATCGATTTTATTTCTGACTTAGGCTTTGGTCTAGAAAAAATTACTGCCTCTGAACGTATCTATAACTCATTGGCACAGTTGTTCCATTCAGACACTGAGCCGCGAGGCTACTATGTTCAAGTTAGTGATTATCGTGAGGATGTTTCGGGCTGGCAACTGCAAGTAAGTCAAGAGGCTCAGTTTAGTAATAGTGTCATTCAAAATACCCAAGAGCAAGAATTATTGGGAGCGACATTATCTTTTACAAAAGGTTGGGCTAATACAAACGGTGACGAGGATCCTGGAAATATCGAAGTCACCAATGAAGCGATAAATATTTCTGAGATAGGGGCAAGTTACACGGTGGCTATTGCTGGAGAAGGTGAAGGCAAAGGTGTTTGGACAATCGTATTTGGCGGTTCAGCTGGATACCAGCAAAATGATCCAAACGGCACATTGGCACCATTATCAACACCAGAGGAACAACCTCTGATGAATACAACCTATAATAAACAAGCTTACGGAAATTCAGCTGTCCAACTGAGTGTACCTACGAATACAAAAATTCATCCGTTACAGTACACTACACAATTAAGATGGACTTTGGTTGCTGGACCAGCGTAAGGCAATTCAAATTTTGGCATTTTGGGGAAACCCATTTGTAAATAAAAAAACAAACATTTTTAGGAGGAAGAAAAATGAAAGTAAGAACATTAAGTGCGGCTGCATTATTAGCAGTATTGGGAGTAGCAACAGTAGCGCCAGTTGCAGCAGATGCAACTGCGCAAACACATTCACTAAATAATACTGGTAAAATCGTCATCGAAGCAGGTGAATTGGATCCTGAAACTGACCCGGTTATCGATCCAGAAAAACCAACTGAAAGTATTGACCCGAAAGATCCAGATTTAGAAAAACCAGGTACACCACCAGGACAAATTGGTATGTTGTTAGCTTCTCCTCTTGATTTTGGCACGTTAAAGGTTAAAAGCACAACACAAACTGCAACGGCAGCGGCTTATATGGCTGGCCCATTAGCTGCAGATGGCTCATCAGTAGTCACAGATTGGGATAGCGATGCAGATAAAGTTGAGCGGGGAAACATTGTTACTTGGGGCGACATGCGTGGTACAGATGCTGGTTACACAATTACAGCACAAATGACACAACAATTTACCCATATTACGGATACAAGCAAAGCTCTTACAGGTTCAACCTTAACTTATAACAATGCTTTACTTGCGACCCGTCCTGATGAAACAACTGGAGATACAACAGGTGGCTTGATTCCAGCTAATAATTTCACTTTAGGGATTGATGGTGCAGCTGCAGCAACTGCTACTACTATTGGAGCGACAGCTGCAGATACGACTATTGCGGATTCTCAATTGATTGTTAACGCAGCAAAAGATTTTGGCGGAGGCCACTTCACTTTAGAATTCGGCCAAAGTGCTGGCTATACAGGTACTGCAGGTACAAAAGACACAGCAGGAAAAGCTATTACTTTAACTATTCCACAAGCAACTTCTCAGAATATGTCAACTGGTACTTATGAAGCTGTAATTACATGGACCATGAACTGGGTAGCGTAAACTACTTTCCTAACTGAAAAAAAGAGAAGAGATTGTGATGTAAGTCAAAACAGAACTGAAATTTCCGAATGATATCTGGCAAGTGCTACTATATATTGTAAATTTGCGGCGAGGATTTATTAGATCGCAGGAGAAAATATAATGTAACTCGGAGAATCAACTGTAAAAACTTATGTCATAGTCTCTTCTTTATTTTGAAAAATAGTACATAAAACAAGCAAATGGTTTTGTCTTCGTTAATATCATAATAAAAATGGAGAAATAATTATGAAAACAAGTAAGCATAACAAATTTATTGTATGGACTCTCCTCCTTCTTTTGATTTTTTCTTTTGGAAGCACAAAAAAAGCTCAAGCGACCACAGAAAGTGAGACACAGTCTAGCAGTAATTTTTCAATATTACCTATCTTTCCTGAAAACCAAACGAATACAGGACTGAGTTATTTTGATCTAATGATGTCACCAAGCCAGCAACAATCCATCACGATTGATATTACTAACACGAGTGCAGATCCTGTATCCTTGGATCTAGATTACAATTCCGCCAAGACAAATCGCAGCGGCGGGATTGAGTATGGAGAATATAATATTGAAAATGATGCGTCGTTGGTAAATGATTTCGTAGATATCGTAACGGGACCAGACACAATTGAAGTACCTGGTGGTGGTGTTACGCAATTAGAGTTGGATATTCAAATGCCTGCAGAAGCTTATGATGGGGTCATTGCAGGAGGAATTACGTTGACTCCAGCAGAATCTGATACGAGTGAAAGTTCAGCTGAAGGTGGTAGTCGTGTCGAAAATATTTATGCGTACTCAATCTCTGTGTTATTGAGAGAAAATGAGACAGAACTGTTGCCAGATTTACAGTACAGGACTGCTTATGCAGGTAACCAAAACTATCGGAATACGGTTTATGTCAGTTTGTCGAATGTCATTGCCACCTATGTAGAAGGGTTGACGATTGATGCCCAAATTACGCAGTCTGGCAGTGAAGATGTCTTGTGGGAATCCCGCAGTACAGCGATGCGGATGGCACCGAATAGCTATATCAACTATCCCGTCAGTATGAATGGTGACAGGATGACACCAGGCATATATACCGCCCATGTGACTGCCTATGCAGGAGGACAGACGTGGGAGTTTACAGAAGACTTTGAAATCACGCAAGAAGAGGCTGATGAGAATAACCAACTGGATGTTGGACTTGTCCAAGATCGAGGTCTCGATTGGCGCTTGGTTGCTGCTATTGTAGCGGGTGTCGTGGTGGTCTTAGGTCTTGCCTTCCTAGTCTTCAGACGGATTAAGAAAAACAAGAAGAAACAAGCAAATGAAGAAAAATCTGTGAAACAGAAAAAGAAAAAGCGAAAAGAGTAAGACAAGTGGGGGATAGCCGATGACATTATTAGAGTGGGGAATACTTATAGGCATCGCCGTCACCATCATTTTGGTTATATTAGTGATCTTTAATTTGGTTCAATTTATCTTGCGGGCTAAGAAATTACGCAGCTTGCCGAAAAAGAAGCCGAAAAGTAAGAAGAAGCGCCACCTTCTGCTGCAGATGCGCAAAGAACTAACAACAGGTCGTAAATCAGCGATGAAGTTTATGATAATCTTTATCGTATTGGCAGGAATTACTGGCGGCGGTACGGCCTATGCCAGCCATTATCAATCTACCAATCTGTCAGAGACAGATTCTGAGCTGGTGGTTCAATCGTATTTACTGTTACGAGATTTTGAAACGCAAATCCAAGCATCTGGTAGTGAGTCAGCTGAGCAGGATGCAGTCTCCCGTAATATTCGTTACCTGACGACTAGTCTAGCTACTTATGGCAGTAAATTGGCTAGTACGGCCAACACTGTGGAAGGCCAAACGGTGCTGAATAAATATTATGCGGCAGTTGGAGAGCTAGGCATGAATGCCAGCCGAGAAATCAATGAGTTTTATGGCAATCCAGAACTAGTTGCCACTTATGAAAGTGACATCGAGAAGATTAAAGCACTAGAAGAAGCAGCTTATAGCTATTACCAGGTAGACCAAGCGGCCATTGATAGCCAAATTACCGAGCAAGAACAGGGTCAAGAGTGAAAGTGAATGACAATATGAAAGCCTAGCGTGGGAACGCTAGGCTTTTTGGCTACCTAAAAAACGACACTGACTTAGCTGTCAGTGTCGTAAGTTTACAAGAAGAAGATATTGCGAATAACCACCAAAAGAACCAAATGCACAGGATAAAATAAATAAAAACCCCATTTCATCCACGCAGGAGAATAACCGCGTTTGCCATTGTACATAAGTAGCAGTGGAATAACTAGTAAACCACCCCAAGCAGTCATGATAATGCCCATTGGATAGCCGAGGGGATTGACTAGATACAGCTCGGTGTACATCTGATAAAAGAAAATAGCGCAAGTATAAATGATTGGTACCGTTTTACGCAGAAAGTCATTTTTAATCCGATAAAAGCCGTAGATAGTCAGAACCCCCATAAAGCCCCAGTCAGAAAAATACGTCAACAAGGCAAATAAGAAAGCCAAAGGAATCTCTAGCCAAATCAGCTGAACCATATCACAGATGATTATCAGTAAAAGTCCAATCATCAAAGTGAAAAAGATATTATTAACTAAGTCGACAAGCTGAAATTCCCTTGAAGTGGAATGGAATAGTAGATAAAAGGGATAAATAGAAATCCCCCAGAATAGTGCCATCCTACCGAGATATTTCCATTTGTTACGGGTGTAATGGAACCCTTCTGCCACCATAAATGCCATGATTGGAAAGGTCAAGCGACCAATCCAGAGTGTTGCCTCATACATGCCAACAGATTGGGGAATAATCCACGGGGCAAAGCCACCGCCGATGTGATTAATTAACATAGCAATAATTGCAATTATTTTCAGAGTAAAACCATCAATTTTTTTCATTCTTCGTCCTCCCTTTAATATTTTAGCATAAATAAAACCGTGAAAACTGAAATTTTCACGGAGATATTAATATTATTTTCATTTTATTAAAGGTTGAAATTCGAAAAATAGTTTTTGTATTAGGTTTAATAAAAGAAAAGCTATCTCCCGGTATCTAACGAGAGCTTAGTTCAAAAAATTGGGTAAGTGTGTTGTTAGGAGTTTTGAAATGGTTCTCACAGTCTTAGAATTATTGAAACATAAAGAAAAATTAAAGATTTTTTATGAGAGATTTTAACAAGTTTAGTGATAAATTTTATTTAGAGTTACAATGTTACGTATTTCGATTTAACTGAACGTTATCAAACGCAAGCTTTTTATTAGTTTTTCTGTTATTAATTTGCTATTTTTAAAAAGCAGGCATTGAAAAATAATTATAATTAGAAGCTTTGATAATTGTTTTAAAGATAGAGTAGAACTTGATTTTTGATACAAATAATGTATGCTACAAGTGAATAATGTAGCAACTAAAGGATATGCCTCGTTAAAAAATATGTTATATAAAATAAAGAATAATTATTTTATCCAAGAGGTATAAGTACGTTTTCACAAGATAACTGACAGGATTAAAAAAATCAGTTGATTGACTGAACACTCACTCAGCCCAGTTAGCAGGGCAAGAACACAGCCATGCTAAACTGGACCTTTGTCACCGAGGTTAATTAAATGAGCGTCGTTGGGGAGAGTTACTCTATTGGTTTAGGAATAAAGTTTGAGCTTCGTCATTGATAATGGCGCTTAAGGAGAAAATCCCGTCTTCATAGTCGTATTTGAAGATAGCGCAGTTGCCAATTCGTTTTTTATTGAGGGGGATGTCAGCATCTCTCCGAAGTTCAGGAATGCTGTAATCGTCCCAGTATTTCCTGAACTGACCGCAAAAAGCACCATGGCTCATGGCTAAAACTGTTGTGACATCGGGAGCACTCATCAGTTGTTCGCAGGTTTGGACGGTGCGTTGTTGGAATTCTTTTTCTTCTTCGCCGCCATAGTTTGCAAAAAAATCACGATAAGGTAATGGAGGATTCAAGTCTTCGCTTTCCCCTTCAAAAAGTCCAAAATTCCATTCCTTTAGACCTTTGAGACGTGTATAAGGCTGATTGGTGATAATTTCCAGTGTGTCGCAAGCTCTTTCAGATGTAGAGCTGTATAATTTATCAAAAGTCAAGTTGGCTTTTTTTATATATTCACCAGCTAAGGCCGCTTGCTCCCGCCCTAGTTCAGTTAAAGGTGCATCACACCAGCCTTGAATTTTTTTCCGTACATTAAAAAGCGTCTGGGCGTGGCGCATTAAGTAAAATGTTTTTTTCATTTCTAAAACCTCCTAGTTTTTAATGAAGCAAGTTACATATACTGATAATTTTACTAGTCTTTTTTAGAAATGCTAGCAGTTTATTTTCCTTTGAAGAACGATGAAAAGAAAATCAGTGAAGACTCATTCCTGACTCGAATCCTGTTTTACTGAATGCGTGTGTAAATATCTAAATTTATGAAGGAGGGATTTAATTGGATTTTGTTGAAGTCGCAGAAAAAATTGCTAAAGAAGCCTACCATAATCAAGTAGATAATCAAGGGTATCCCTATTTCATCCATACGAAGGCGGTGGCGACTTTATGCAGCAAACCTAATGAAAAAGCGGTAGCCTATCTGCATGATGTTTTGGAATATACATCTTTGACAATTGCCGACCTGAAGGCTGCCGCCATTCCTCAGAAAGTCATTGATGCAGTCGTAGTCTTAACTAGAAAAGAAGAAGAGACGCTTTTTGAGTATTTAGACCGGATTAAAAAAAATAATTTGGCAATGATTATTACGCTGGCTAGTATTGATTTGCGTATCGAAGCGGCCCACACTAAAGATTTTACTACTCAAGATTTTGTACGTGTCGAGCGCTATCAACAAGCCCGCCGCTATCTACTAGATGAGTTATAGCTAGTGGCGAGGCGGAAAAAAAGCTTGATGAGTATCTTGTTTTATTGAGGAATGAAAAAGAAAAGGCGCAAGAAGCCATTAATTTGATTTCCGATAATTTACAGGAGCAAACTCGAGAAAAACGAGTACTCTTTTCACGAAAGCAAGCGGCGGATTATTTAGAAATAACTATAGATACTTTGCGGAATTGGGAGCTGAATGGCCTTGTAGAAGTCCCCGGTAAAGAATGGCTATCGGAGCTATGACTCGGTGGTGCTGGAGCAACTTAAAATAATTCGTACTCTGAGAAATGCCAATTATTCCCTTAGTGGAATTTTACGTCTTATGCAGGCTATGAAACACAAAGGAGGATGAATTCTCAAGAAATCAGCCAGACACTGAACCAACTAAGTGAACAAGAATATATTCATTCTGTTTGCGATACTTTATTGCTTTCATTAGAGCAGCTCAATGTAATTTAGTGATCATCAAGGACTTAATGGGAAAATTAGTTGTGCTAAAAATGGAAAGTGAAAATTCTTCAAAAAGAACCCAAACTGCTCACTAAAGCGAGCGGCTTGGGTTTCTGTTTGTTATCATAAGAATTTTTTAGCGCCAACCTAGGCCTGGTGCCACATCTTTAATGATGGTTTCAAGTAGATGCATATTGTAATCGACACCTAAAGTATTTGGAATGGTAATCAGCACAGTATCGGCTTCTTTAATCGCCTCATCTTCAGCTAATTCCTTCACCAATTTGTCTGGTTCACCAGCAAAGGTGCGCCCAAAAATAGTTGGATTGCGATGATAAGCTAAAAAGCCGACTTGATCATACTGAGAATCATCCTCTTGACCAAACAATTGTAAATCCAAATCCGTTGTAATCGGCTGAATTGAACGAGTTACTAAAGTTCTAGGTTCAAAATTATGACCAGCTTTTTTCCAAGCTTCTTTGTAAGCCCGCAGCTGTTTGGCTTGTTGGATATGGAAGGGTTCATTGGTTTCATTGTTCACTAGGGTGGAAGATTGCAAATTCATCCCTTGTTGCGCCGCCCAAATGGCAGTTTCTGTAGAACCAGCGCCCCACCAAATCCGTTGACGCAATCCTTCTGAATAGGGTTCAATCCGCAGTTTTCCAGGAGCTTGAGGGAACATCGGCATCGGATTAGGCTCAGCGAAGGGCTTGCCTTCAATTAAATCTAAAAATTCCAAGGTTCTTTGCCGAGCGATTTCTTTGATTTCTTCCTCAGAATAATCATAGCCAAAATATTGCCAGCCATCTAAAACTTGTTCAGGTGAACCACGGCCAACGCCCAACTCTACGCGACCTTGAGTAATAACATCCGTTAAGCCAGCATTTTCTGCCATGTAATAGGGATTTTCATAGCGCATGTCAATCAAGCCGGTACCAATTTCTATTTTGCTAGTTTTAGCACCAATCGCCGAAAGCAATGGAAACGGCGAACCAATTTGTGGAGCGAAATGATGGACCCGATACCACGCCCCGTCAATGCCGATTTTTTCGGCTTCAACTGCTAAATCAATTGATTGCAGATAAGCATCACTAGCCGTTTTAACTAAAGAACCTTGCTCCATCCAATGGCCAAAACTTAAGAAACCAATTTTTTTCATCTGTGTGACCTCCTTTATTTTCAACGCATCTTTAAATAACTTGAGCCCATCTTACTACGATTCTAAGAAAAAAACGAATAATTGTTCTCGGAAGCGGGATTGTTCTTAATAAAGCGAGGAATGTAACAATATGGTGGGTGAAACGACATAATAATTATTAAATACAGGATAAGTAGATATTTTTTTTCATGAAATAAACCAACCGCTAAAGAATTGCTAAGAGATTTGAAAAATCTTCAGATATATTTATCTATAAAATACTTTAATATGATTTTCAGAACATGCCTATAAAATATTATCTATTTAACATAAATTAATTTTTATTTTTGAAATATACTGTTCATTAAAATGAAAAGATGGTAAAGTTATAATTGGTAATAAAAAAAAGGATAGGGGATTTTTATGAAAAGTAAAAAAATGATTGGGTTAACTCTAGTAACACTATTGGCACCGACTTTTTTAAATGCTCATGTAGCTTTTGCTGATTCGGCAGAAGTTGCACAACCGGAGGAAGTAACAACAGCTCCTGTGCCGGATACAACTGCGGCAACTGCGGCTGCTGAAACACCTCAAGCCACACCAGAAGTAGAACCAACACCGGACACAACAGCGCCTTCTACTGAAGAGACAGTGCCACCAGTTGTTGAAGAAACCACTCCTTCAGTTGGAGATGAGGCAGAACAAACTACGCCATCTGTAGAAACACCAGCTGAAAACAATAATGCAGCCGATGCTTCAGCAGAAGTGGCTGTTCCAACTGAAACTGAGGAGACTCCTGCACCAGCACCGGCTCTACCAATCCCGCCAGTAACTGGCGAGGATGCTGATTCACCGATGATTAAGGTAGCACCACAAAAAACTGTGAAATATAATAGTACATTTAATCCGTTGGAAGGTGTGTTTGCAACAGATGCTGATGGGACAGACCTTACTAGTCAAATCAAAGTCGTTACGAATACAGTTAATACAAGCGTTCCGACTGGCGTAGACGATGCTCCTTACCAAGTAGTTTATTCAGTTACCAATGCTGCAGGAAAGACGACTACAGCAACTGTTGAAGTTCTTGTTGCGCCAGAAAATGTTGGTTTTCTGAGTGTCTCACCTTTTAGTGTTACAGTGGCACAAGGCGGGGATTACCAGCAAGAAATTACCGAAAAAATTGTTGTATTAGACTCTAACGGAAATGTCGCTCCAAGCAGTGATTATGTACTGAGCTTTGTTGGAGGAATTTATGCCGGAGAGCCTGGAAGTTATCAAATTACCGTATTAGTTTATTCGACAAAATACAATACCTTAACCGAAGCTGTTGTTACGATTAATGTGATAAAAGGGTTGAATTTAACAGCATCTGATCAAACATTATATGTAGGACAAACTTTTGAGCCAATGGACAATGTAACTGCAACTGAAGTTAAGAAAGATGGCTCAACAGTTGCATTAGGAGCTTATGATGGAAGTAGTGACACTGGGATTTCATACACTGGTACTGTAGATACAACAACAGCAGGAGTTTATCCTGTAACCTATACTGCGAAAAATTCTGCTGGAGTTATTGAGTCTAAGACAGTTAATATTACTGTAGAAAAACGAGTACCAACAATCGTTGTAGCTGACCAAACAGTTTATCAAGATCAAGTGATTGATGATGCAACAATCTGGAGCTGGGCTACAATTTCCGATCCAGTAGATTCAGCAGAAGGTTTGACTAAGTCTTACACGATTACGCCGATTAGTGTCATGCGTGCGGGCTCGATTGACACTACGACAGTAGGTTCTGCTTATACTGTTGAATACACTGTAACGAATACAGCTGGAGAAGTTGCAACTAAGTCCATCACTGTGACTGTTGCTGAACGTCTTGCAACAATTAATGCCACAGACCAAGTAGTCGGCGTTGGGGATATTGTCGATGACGAAACTATTTTAGGCTGGGCGACTGCCAGTGATGTTGTCGATGGCGATAACTTACCAGTAACTGAGTATACAGTTGTTGGTGGAGAAACGATTGATACTTCCATTCCAGGTAGCACGTATACTGTCATCTACAGCTATACAAATTCTGCCGGCAATGTGGCCACTAAAGCAATTACTGTGACTGTTGCAGAATTACAAGCTCCAACAATTACAGTTGCTGACCGAGTAATGTATATTGGAGATACTATCACAGAAGAAATGGTTCTTGGTTGGGCTGAAACCACCAATGCTGAGTATATTTCTTTTGAAATTATTGGTGACGGCATTCCTTATGATCCTGCAACTAACACATTAGTTGAAGCTGGAGAATACCAAATTAAGTTTACGGCTTATTCTGGTATGGGAACTGCATATGAACAAACAGCTGAAACAACAATGACTTTAACTGTTAAAGAGAAAGAAAATGCTACAGTTACTACTCCAGTAGATAATAAAACAAACACAACTACTAAAACGGTAACTAGTGGGGAAAAACCTTTACCAGCTACTGGTGAAAAAGAAAGCAGTATGATGGCAACAGTATTAGGGTTGACATTATTAGCTAGTGTTTACTTTATGAAGAAAAAAAGAGAAGACGAGTTTAACTTATTTTAAGCAAGACTCAATGATACTGTAGAAATTTGTACCCCTCTACTAAAATCTAAAAGATTTTACTAGAGGGGTTTTTGATGAGTATTGAAAAACAATAGTGAGGAGGATGAAGAGATAATAGAAACCTTGACGTACAAGCTTTTTATGTTTTCCTGCTACTGTTCCTTGCAAATTATCAAATTCTATCAAAGATAGGAAAGATGACAGGATTTCTTTGTTTAGAATCCCATTAAATGGGCTTAAACATTTGGATAAACCTAAGCTTGCAGCTGTTGATATTTGTTATGGACTGTTTTCCTAAATATTATTATACGACTGAACAAATAAAATAATTCATTATCTAGATATATCTGTTATTACAAATCTCCGAGGGAAAGATTTCGAATAGTGATTTATGGCTGGCTACACTAAGTTGAGCTGACAAGGTGTGTATTTGAACTAGAAGGAAATACCAGATGTCAAACAGACTACGTAGAACATTTTCACCAGAAACGGCTACTTGTTTATAATATGAAAATCGCCAATAGTATGAGGCTCAAATGATACGAGGCCAATAAATTTTAAAAAGGCAGGCCCAACAACGCTTATGATGTTTAAGGAACACCTTTTTATGAGCTCTTCTGAGATTGCAGGGGAATCTTTATTCTCGTTGACAGATAAGGATTCTCCATTAAATTAATGGTTCCTGTTTCTTCAACAGTCAGGTAATCTAGTGTACTTTGAAACCACTCGAGTAAACACCTATGCCATGTTATTTTTTTAGGTTATCTCAAAAAAAATCTAGACTTTATCATAAAACCTGAAAGTATTTTCAAATCTTGAAAAGGTTTGCTTCCTTTGGTAATAGCCTTGTGCAACCGTTTTCTCTATCATATACTAAAATCAAATAACAGGGTAAGTTAATTTATCAACTTTAGGGAGTGTGTTTTTTTATGAAGGAAGCTGTTCAAAAATCCATGCGAACATTCGCTCGTGCTATTATTCAGCCGGTAATGTTTATGGCCGTTTCAGGGTTAGTCATTTCGATTGCTGCAATTATGCGGATGGATTTCATGCCAGAAGTGATAGCGAAAATCGGAAATTTTTTCTTTGGTATTGTTAATAGCGGTGCGATTGGTTCTCTCTCAGTAATTTTTTGTGTAGGTATTGCAGCTGCTTTAACCAAGAAAAAAACAGATGGAGCAATCGTAGCCATTACTTGTTTTATGATATTTCTATTTGCAAATAATTCTTGGTTGACTCTAACCAATCGATTAGCTGAACCGGGTGAACAAGGTTTGTTCGGAACTGGTCAAAATATGGTAATGGGGATCCAAGTCAATGACATGGGTGTATTTTTAGGTATTATTATTGGTTGTATGGTGGGCTTCATTATCAATCGTTTTGGTAATTTTAAATTCCATAAATATTTGGCCCCTTATGAGGGAACAAAATTTGCTTATGGGATTGCAATATTTGCAACAATTGCGCTAGCAATTGTTGTCACCTATATTTGGCCAGTAATCAATGCGGGTGTTAATGCAGCTGTTTCAACAATGGCTAGCTCTGGACCTTTCGGCTTTTTCGCTTATGGATTTTTGAATCGAATGCTTTTACCAGTAGGCATGCACCATCTATTATGGATGCCACTTCATTACACACCAATGGGCGGTACTGCACAGATTGCAGGAGAAGCCGTCAGTGGAGCGTATAATATTTGGTTAGCGCAATTAGGTGACATTAGCAATGTTACTCAAATGAATCCAGCCATTGGATTCTTAACAAATTTTGGACCATTAGCATTTCCAATCGCAATTGCAGCTGCATTTATCAAGACTGCGTTGCCAGAAAATAAGGCTAAAGTGAAGGCAATCGTTATTCCGGCTGTTGTCTTAGCCGCAGTAGCTGGTACGACTGAGCCAATTGAGTTTCTATTCTTATTTGCAGCACCTGTCTTATGGTTAGTCCATGCCGTGATTTTTGGGTTTAGTTTCTTCTTATCTAATATTTTAGGCTTACGAGTCATGGTTGGAAGTATTCCCGAGACGCTACCATCACTATTTGTTCCGATGGAATTAGGGCGAACCTGGCTAATTATTCCAATCATTTTGATTATCGCAACTATGGAATATTTTGCCTTCAAGTACTTAATCGTCAAATTAAAATTACCAACAATCGGTCGTGAACCTATAGCAGTAGATGAAAGTTCCGAAAAAGCAGTAGACTCACTGAAAGGTAATGAGGCTGGTCTGGCTGTGATTGTTGAAGGCTTAGGTGGCGTCGATAATATCGTTGAAATCTATAATTGTTATTCTCGATTGCGGTTGGATGTTATTGACGATAAAAAAGTTGATATTGATTTATTGAAAACTTATCCATCCTCTGGTGTGGTCGATAAACAGAAACATATCCAAATCATTATTGGAATTGGAGTTAACGAGCTAAGAGAATCTTTAGAAACTTATGTTGAACAGTTAAAGGCTGGAAAAGCTGAACTCCCAGCTACCCAAACGAAAAATGGACAAATTATTCATTCACCAGCGAGTGGTGAAATTATTTCAATTGAAGAAGTGCCTGATGAAGTTTTCTCAAATAAAACTTTAGGTAATGGTTTTGCTATCAAAAATCATGATGGTAATGTCTACGCACCTGTAAACGGAACAATTTCGACCATTTTCCCTACGCTGCACGCTATTGGAATTGAAGGCGAGCATGGTGAACAATTACTGATTCATATGGGAATTGATACAGTTGATTTGCAGGGAGTTCCTTTTGATATTAAAGTGAAACAAGGGCAAACTGTAAAACAAGGTGAACTGATTGCCATTATGGATAGTGCTAAGATAAAAGCCGAAAATAAGGATGATATGATTATTTTGGTAACTCTTGAAAAAAGCAATGGGAAAATAGTTGCAAAAGACGGTAATATCACCTGTGATGACGTCGCCTTTGAAGTATAAATTAAAAGAACTAGCCTCTGTAATTAGAAGCTAGTTCTTTTCCTATTACGAAAGGTAACGGTCAAATAAATACTCCATAGCATTCAGACAATTGCCAAAAAAATAATTGAGGGTAGAGTTCTCAGAGTTAATATTGTCAGCCTCTGGATCAATTTGGAAGGAAACATCGCCTTCTTTGATAAACGAACTATTGGGCGTTGCACTGAATGTAATCACTTTTCCACCTAATTCTCGACATTCTTTAATTCGTCTTATGCCGTCAACATTTTCACCTGATTGGGAAAATGTAATCAGGCTTTTTGGAGTACCGTGGGCAATTAGTTTTATTTCCATGTCTTTAAGATCGATGGCATAAATTTTCTTCAACATAAGCTTCCGATAGGCATATTTTACAAGCAAATCACAAAAACCTTCGCCAGATAAATATACCTGACCTTGGTCTTTAATTAGTTCAAAAACTTGATCAATTTCCTCCCAGTGTTGCTTAGTATTTAAAAATTTTTGCTGGGTAGAAGAAGGCCGAATCAATTGTTGCTCATTGACCTTTTGCTTCAAGAAATAAATCATCTCTTTGAAGTTATTAAATCCAGCCCGCTTTGCTAAGCGGGAGATTGAACTAGGAGAGGTGAAATTTTCAGAAGCAGTAGTTTTAATATCTACTTCCTGCTTATTTTCAATTTTTTCTACAATATATTCGATTACAGCTTCATCATCTTGACGCAAATCATTATCGGGGAATAGTTTAGCTAGATGATAAATTTTCATTTTTCAGCCTCCTTAAATGAAAATAATTTCGTTCCTTGAAAACGGTACCTCAATGTTTGAAATCCATTGTTTCCGCTTTTTTTCTATAATATACTCTATTTACAGAAAGCTAACAACTACTTTTAAATTACGAAAAGAAAGAAGGCCACGTTTTGAAACAGCTAATAATTAACGCGGATGATTTTGGTTATAGTGCGGCTGTCAATGCTGGAATTATTCATTCACACAAAGAAGGAATTTTAACTTCTGCTACTCTCATGGCGAATATGCCAGGCACATTGGAAGCAATCAAATTGGCTGAAATGTATCCTGACCTAGGTGTAGGGTGTCATTTAGTTTTGACAATGGGTCAACCCTTAAACAAAGACTGTCATAGTTTTCAAGATGAGAATGGCTACTTTTATAAGCTTAGCGATTATCCGAAAGTTCGAGGAAAGTATTCAAATCAGGAAATCTATACCGAATGGTGTGGACAAATCGATTATTTACTTGCTTGCGGTGTGAATCTAACACACTTTGATTCCCATCACCACATTCACTTTTATCCTGAAAATCGGGAGATTGCATTGGAAATATCTCAAAAGTATAATTTGCCTTTTAGAAACTCTTATGGAACTGAACATTTTGAGCCATTTGATTTTAATAGGGTCAATGATTTGTTGCTGGATATGATGAATACTACGGCAATTCGAGATATGTCACTTCCATACACTGAAAATCAGGACAAATGTTTGGAAGAACTAACAGAGACATTTAGTCGTGGAAACTCTGCTCAAATTTTAGAAATGATGGTTCATCCAGCCTTTGTTGATGAATACTTATTTTCCCATTCTTCATTTAATATTGCCCGTATGAGGGAAGTCGAAATTTTGACTGACCCTAGGGTTCAACAGTTGATTCAAGAATTAGGATATACACTAGTTAATTATGGAACAGTCAATAAAAAATCAAGAGTATCAATATAGGAGGAATTTCTACATGGGAAACAAATTTGTTATGGTCGGTGGTGGCTCAACTCAATCACCTGGTATCTTAGAAGTTTTGCGCCGCCGTGCTGAAGAATTAAATATGAGTGACTTGGTCCTTTATGATATTGATGAAGAGCGTGTTTCTTTATTAGGCCAGTATACAAAAATGTACTATGCTGAGACAGGTTCAAAAGTAAATGTAAGCTACACTACAGATATAGATGTCGCCTTTACTGACGCAAATTTCCTATTTATGCAAATTCGGCCAGGTCTCAATGCGCAACGGGCAGTTGATGAAAAAATTTGTTTGAGTCATGGTGTGGTTGGTCAAGAAACTTGTGGCTTAGGAGGATTTTCATTTGCTTTGCGCGTAATTCCAGCTGTGCGCCAAATCATCCGTAAAGTCAAAGAGCTTTGCCCAGATGCTTGGATCTTGAATTATACCAATCCAGAAGCAATTCTTTCAGAAGCGATTTACAGTGAATTCCCAGATGCCAAATGTTTATGCATCTGCGATATGCCTATTTCTATTGAAGGGGCAATTGCCAAATATTTTGATAAAGACTTGAGAGACCTGACATTTAAATATTTTGGCTTAAATCATTTTGGCTGGTGGACGAAGATTGTTGATAGAGATGGCACAGATTTATTGCCAAAATTAAGAGAAGATGTTTTATCTGGGAAAATTGATACATTGCTAATGTCAAATGACGAAACTGTTGGGGATCAGTACTGGATTGATACTTATAAACAAATGATTAAATTATTTAAGATTTTTCCTGAATACTTCCCTAATTGTTATTTGCAATACTATTTAACTCCAGACGAAATGGTGGCTCATGAGGATCTGGAATTTACACGGGGCGACTATGTAACCAATGGTCGTGAAAAACGTATTTATGAAGAGTGTAAACGCGTCATTGCGAACGGCTCTGCCAAAGATTCTAGCTTGCATGCTGGTGTTCACGGGAACTACATTGTAGATATTTGTTACGCAATTATCCATGACACTAGAGAGCGGTTCACTGTAAATATCACAAATAATGGAGCGATTTCAAATTTTGATCCCAAAGCTGTCGTTGAATTGCCAGCCTACGTTGGGGCATCAGGAGCAGAGGCCATCACTGTCGGTGAAATTCCAACTTTCCAAAAAGGACTGATGGAAATGCAAAAAGCCTACGAAAAGATGACTGTTAAGGCTGCTTTGACAGGTTCTTATCAGGCTGCTTTAGAAGCAGTGATGTTAAATAAGACTATCCCAAACTACACTGTTGGTAAAGCAGTACTTGATGATTTATATGAATCCAATAAACAGTGGTGGCCTGAACTAAAACAGGAATATATTCGTGATACGGATAAAGTTTCCGTATAGATATCAAACGGTGTAAACAAAATTCAGAGTAAAATGATAGCTACTTTCTCAATATGTTAAATAATTTTCTAGGAACTATCTTTTTTTGGGATAGTTCCTTTTTTTTGAAATTTCTCAATTGAAAAATCTTTATTTATTCTACTGTATTTTGCTAGATAGATTTTCCTTATCTTTCCAAGTGTGAGTTTCTTTTTTTGACAACAAAAAAGTGTTGGCAGGAAATCAAATTTGATTTCCCATCAACACAAAAACTTATAGATTAAGAAAAATTTTGGCAGGTTTTTTGGCAGGGAACTAATCAAATTTAAGTGTTTTTTCTCCGTTTTAAGTACCAAGAAATGCAGTTAAATCAGTGTTTCCCATTCAATTTATGTTAGCTCTTTATTCCCACTCAATTTTTCCGGTGGATAATATGGAGCGAAAACTTCACGTACGGTTTGATGAGGGGGAGCTGAAAGTAAAACACCGACCCGAGAGCCGGTGTTCGAAATCAGTTTTCTACTCTACAAATGTTTAATCTGTCTACCAATATATAGTCTTCTTTTCTCTACTTCCATGTAATAAGAATATCCATTTTTCATAGAATGATGCCGATAAATAGCTCTCTTTTCGCCAATAAAAGAAAAATTTACTGTAACTGTTTTTTTCATTTTTTTATCATCTTTTATAGTCTTTATCGACTCTGAATGATACGACTTTGTCATAGAATTCAAGTTTAAATCTCCCTTCATTATGGAGATTAACTTCTCTGTAAATATTTTTTTACCATTAGAATTTAACTTATTATAATCTTTATAAAAATCATCATGGAAATGTATTTCAGATAACTCTGAACAAATTGAGGATTCATAGGTAAGTTTAATAAAGTCCTTAGACCAGTTATTTAGAATAAAATTTACTCTTTTTGAAATAAAATGTTCTTTAAAAATGTGTAATGAATTTGTTTTATTATATACATTTACACAACCGTTTTCTAAGATATCTATTCGCCATTTTTCAGTATGAGAGCAGCTAAGTAATCCCAAAAAATCTTCATTTTTAGAACTTAAGAAAGAACATTCTTTTTCTTCAGTATCAATTTTAGAAGCCTTGTCTAGTATTTGAAATAATACAGTCATTGTATCAGGGTCTTCATTTAACTTTAATTTTTTTATTATACTCAGAATCTGTTGTTTTATTTCATCTGAATAACAATACGTAAAGCAAAAATCACCTTGAAATTCAGAAGTAAGAACTATTCCACTTAACTCTTCTATAGAATTTTTTAATATTTGATCATTATCACTCATAAAAGAGTCTGCATTTAGTAATAATCTAGTACTCATCATAATAGCTCTACTACTTGTTTCTGTATTTCATCAAAAAAATCGGTATAGTATCTACTAAGTTTTCCCATTTCATTAATAGATATTTGTTTAATATCGGATTGTTCATTAATAAAAAATACATTTATTTTATTAAAATTACCACTTGTTTTAGCAAATAGTCGAAGTGAATTTAAAATATGGTCACTATGTGTTTCTACAAATAATTGTATTTCTTTTTCAATACATTTTTTACAGATAAAATTCATTAAACTAACTTGAGCTTTGGGATGTAAATGAATTTCGGGATTTTCTATAATCAAATTTATCCTTTCATTTGTTAAAATAGTAACAATTATAGGTAAAACATATTGAATTCCTATTCCAACATTGGAAATTGGGATACTATCTACTTCTATAGAAATATTGCCTAACTCTCCCGAAGCAGTAATTCCCTTTTCTATAATTCCCATTTCTAATAAGGTTTCATCAAGTTCTTTAGAAAAATCAGTTGTTCTTAATTCGTCAATATTTTGTTTTATATATTGCCCAAGAGTTGTATTTTTTTTATTTGGAATATAGTTGTTTTGTATTTTTAACTCTTTTTGATCAGCTGTAATTTCACGATTAGCACTGATATAATATAAATCTTCTAAGTTATCTATAGTATTTGTTTTAGACATGCTATATAAAGGTTTATCTGCTTTGTAAATTAATTCTTTGAATATTCTTGACTCGTCATTTACTTTCACTTTGAATGTTTCTGCATTTTCAGCTCTATTATTTATAATGCTCTTAAAACTAACAAAATCAATGTCATAATCAGTATGTCTCAAATCAATATCTACTTCTTTTCTTTCGTTAAAAAAAAGGAGCATTGACTGTAAAATTGTTGATTTACCTGAAGAATTTATTCCAGATATTAAATTAATATGATTGAATTCTATTTTCTCATGTTGATAACATTTAAAGTTTTCAATCTCAATATTTTCTATCATCTTTTATTTATCTCCTTTCAATTCAAAAAATCGCTTTATTTTTTTACTTGCAATTTCAATATTTTTAATATTACTAGTACTGCTCGAAATCGCAAATAACAAATCTTTTTCATTTTCTAAGTATTCAAAAAAACTGTTTGTCATATAACCGTCATTTTTATTAAAATTCACTGGAACATCTAAAAGAATAATTAATATTTGAGTATAAAGTAAAGTGTTGATCGGACTTCTTCTTTTTTTTTCTCCATTTCCTTTAGGAGGTTTTCGAAAACTTTGGGTATCAAATAATTTATTGCTTTTCTGTAAAACTTGATAAAACTTGTAGCATATATCAATAGTTTCTTGGCTATTTTTAGTCATATATTCTAAAGCTTCGTCTAAGAATAAATTCATTTTGCCTTTATATTCTAATTCTTTAGTTACTTGTGAAAAGTACGCTCCAAAAAATCTTAAAATCATTTCATGATGAACAAATCTATTGGTATTAACACTGTTAACAATTAATTTTTGAAAATATTCATTTTTTTCAATCTCTTTATATAGTTTTCTAATATTTGTATGAGTAACAGAATTTCTTATTTCTTGGGAGTTAAGTTTTGTTCCCGTTGTGTTTAATCTTCTGAAAACATCTAGCTTAACTGCATTAGGTGTTTTAGGACTAATAATAAAAGTATTAATCGTGTAATCTCTAAAATGTCTATATTGTTTTTGAGATAGCGTTTTATCGCTGGATTTATAGGTAGCTCCTTCTAAATTTTTTAAGTGTTCTAATTCAACTAGTTTTAATTTACCACTCATAAATTCATATACTGTGTTTAATCTTTGCAAGCCATCTGCTGGGATATATTTTTTATCTTCGCTTGTATTAAGATATATAGATGGGATTGGTATATTTAAAAGTATTGATTCAATAAGCGAGCTTTTTTGTTTTTTAGACCACACATAGTTTCTCTGAAACTCCGGAGACATATCAATTGTGGGTTCTTCAGTATAATCAAAACCAGTCATATAATTATATAACGTTATTAATGAAAAAGGTTTCTCAGTAAACTCAACTTCTTCGGGAGAATAATTGTAAGAACTTGTATATGATTCTTCAATTTCAGTAAACTCTATACCTTCAGATTCAGTTTCTTCAAGATTCATTCTAAATGATGAATATGTCTCGATAATGATTTTTCTTTCATAAGACTCTAATTCATAACTAGCTAATTCTTCATAGATGTTTAGATATTCATTATTAATTTCAATTCGGATATCTTCTTTTTTTTCACTCATATAAATTAATATATTTGAATCAATTATCGGTTTTTTTATTGATCGCATGATGTACCTCCTTATTCAATTTCAGTTACTATTATACTATACTTTGTTTTTTTACGTATTTTTATCAGTTGAGATTTATATATTTATACGCTTTTAAGCAGACTCAAATTAACACACTTTCTGAATCAATATAGTTGTTTTATAATCAATCTCAAAGAATTAATATATTACAATGGCATTATCAATTGTTTATCTGAAGTAGAATAAATTATAACATAATTGAAACGTAATGAAATATGACAGAAAAAAGCTAAGCAATAACGCTTAGCTCTCAATGGTCTAGGTTTATGGTACCCCACATTATCCTGACAGGGGTTTTTGGTAGGGAAATGGTAGGGAACTATATCATTTTAAGTAGAAATCAAGCTTTTTAACAGTTGAAAAACGTTGATTCATAGGCTTTCCCCATTCATATTATGTTAGCCTTTTATTCCCACTCCACCGTAGCTGGTGGCTTACTCGTAATATCATACACAATCCGATTGACATTATCGACTTCGTTGACAATCCGCACAGAAATTTTTTGTAAAATATCCCATGGGATGCGGGCGAAATCGGCAGTCATGCCGTCGATTGAGGTGACGGCCCGGATGCCGATGGTGTAATCGTAGGTGCGGCCATCACCCATGACGCCGACTGATTTCATGCCAGGGAGGACGGTGAAGTATTGCCAAATGTCACGGTCAAGGCCGGCATTGGCGATTTCTTCTCTTAAAATGGCATCGGAATCTCTGACGATTGTTAATTTTTCTTCGGTGACTTCACCGAGGACACGAATCGCTAAGCCAGGTCCTGGGAAGGGTTGGCGCCAGACGATAGAATCGGGCATGCCGAGTTCAGTTCCTAAGGCCCGGACTTCATCTTTAAACAAAGTATTTAAGGGTTCAATTAATTCAAATTGCATGTCTTCTGGCAAGCCACCCACATTGTGATGGGATTTAATCGTTTGGGCTGTTTCCGTGCCGCTTTCGATGACATCAGTGTACAATGTGCCTTGGGCTAAGAAGTCAATACCCTGTAGTTTTGAGGCTTCATCGTCGAAAACGTAGATAAACTCGTTACCGATAATTTTGCGTTTTTTCTCTGGGTCAGACACGCCGGCTAATTTGTCTAAGAAGCGGCGTTGGGCATCGACTTTGATGATATTCAAGCCGAATTTACCGCCAAGACTTTCCATTACTTGTTCGGCTTCGTCTTTGCGTAACAGGCCGTGATCAACGAAGATACAGGTCAATTGGTCGCCGATGGCTTTTTGTAAAAGGACACCAACTACGCTGGAATCGACACCACCAGACAAGGCTAACAAGACATTGCGGTCGCCGACTTTTTCTCGGACTTTGGCGATTTCCATATCGATGAAATTGCCCATGCTCCAGTCGCCAGTGCAATGGCAGACATCAAAGGCAAAATGACGTAATAAATCATTACCATATTCTGAATGGCGTACCTCCGGGTGAAATTGGACGCCATAGAAATTACGATTTGTATCTTGGATAGATGCGATAGGACAGTCTTTGCTGGTGCCGACAACTTCAAAACCAGTCGGAATTTCAGTGACTAAATCACCGTGGCTCATCCAGACGGTTTGTTTTTTTGGTGTGCTGGCAAAAAGAGTAGCATCGTCAGCGATGATTTCCAGTTCGGCTTTGCCATATTCGCGGTTTTTAGCAGGTTCGACTTTGCCGTCCAACGTATAGGTAATCAATTGCATACCATAACAAATACCTAAAACGGGAATGCCTAATTCTAAAATTTCTGGATCAATGCGAAATGCATTTTCATCATAAACACTATTGGGGCCGCCAGAAAGAATAATTCCTTTGGGGTTCATTTTACGAACTTCATCGGCGGTGATTCGGTGGCTTAATAATTCTGAGAAAACCCCGAACTCCCGGATGCGGCGGGTAATTAATTGGTTGTACTGGCTGCCATAATCTAGCACGATAATTTTTTCAACGCTGGTCATATCGACTTGGGTCACACTATCTACTCCATTTCCTATTTATTTCAAAAGGCGAACCTTTTAAAGCTGGTTGCAACATCTGCTGAAAAAATCTTAATTTAATAACGTTTTAAATAGATTTCATCAATGATGTGGTGTTCAGATTTATGAAGAATTATATCGGCCCGCTCGCGAGTAGGCAAGATATATTCTTCTAAATTTTTCAAATTCACATTTTTCCAAACGCCCTTGGCCATATCGAGAGCGTCTTCCCGTTTGCCGATGGCATATTGATAATAATAATTTGACGGATCTAAAAAGGCGGAATCCAGCAGGGCTTCAAAGCGATCCAGATACCATTTTTTAATGACGCTGGAATCAGCATCGACAAAAATCGAAAAATCGAAGAAGTCGCTGACATAAATTTGTTGGTTAGCAGGCAGCTGCAACGTATTAATCCCTTCAACAATTAAAATATCAGGCGAGTTGATGTATTCATATTCACCATCGATAATATCGTAGACCGAATGGGAATACAGTGGAATTTCAATATTTTCTTCCCCATTTTTGACACGGTTTAAAACACTGATTAGGTTTTCCATGTCGTAACTTTCGGGAAAGCCCTTGCGGTCCATAATATCTTTTTCGGCTAAAACTTTATTCGGATATAAGAAGCCATCAGTGGTGATTAGTTCAACATTGCGGCGTCTAAAGGTGCGGGATAAAATCGTCTGCAGCAGACGGGCAGTGGTACTTTTGCCAACTGCGACACTGCCGGCAATCCCGATGATAAATGGCGGCACCCGCAAGTATCTGTGCAAAAAGAGACCTTTACTTAAGGTCAATGATTCGTATTCTTTTCGGTACAATTGAATCAAGTGGGTCAGCGGCACATAGATATCCTCAACGTCTTGAATGGAAATCTGATCGTTGAAACTCTTGATATTTTCTAGCTCTTCTGCGGTGAGCGGCACCTTGCCGTTGACGTAGAAATCCTGCCATTCTCCCCGTCCAATCTTGTAATAATTCATCCGTTTGTCCATGGGACCCTCCAAATTCCGTTATACTGCTGTATTTTACCATAAAATTGGCTAATCTCCCATGTTTAATTAGAATACTTTTGTTTTGTGAAAAGACTTCTGCGTGATATGATTAACAAGAAATAACGAAGAACAGTGGACAGACTTTTGCTAATCAAATTTTTGTTGATTTAAAAGAGTTAGTTTAACCATTAATTGCACAAAGCTAATGCTTACTTGCCCACAAAAAATAAAAATGGGTATTCAGCTGAGGAGGAATTTTTTTATGAAAAAAGTTGTATTATTTGGTGATAGCATCACCGCAGGATATTTAGATAATCAAAATACGGATATTGTTGAAAAATTAGCAGCGAAACATTTAGCCGACATGGGTTTTCCCGGCTATGTATTTGAAAATTACGGGGTCAATGGGGATACGTCAGTTGATGGTGTTGCTCGATTGGCAGAAGTGAAAAAGGCCGCTGAAGACGCCGAATTTGTTATGGTATTTTTCGGAGATAATGATTTGACGAACCAAAAAGTAGCTGTGGCTGATTATCAGGCCAATTTGGAAAAAATAGTGGCTGAGCTTGGCGCTGCTAAAAAAGTCTTGTTGGTTGGCCCGAGCTATGTTAAAACTGTATCGGAAGCTGTGCTGGCACAATATGTGGCGGCAGCCAAAGCCGTTGGCGAAAAAGCTTTGTCCTTCATCGATTTGAACCACTATATGGCGGCTTATCCCGGCCGTGATC
The DNA here is from genome assembly GCF_026157065.1 of Enterococcus sp. HY326. Taxonomy (GTDB): domain Bacteria; phylum Bacillota; class Bacilli; order Lactobacillales; family Enterococcaceae; genus HY326. The sequence continues at coordinate 530,869 of NZ_JANLGQ010000001.1, read as the reverse complement.
AATTTTTAGCGGAGGATGGTCTTCATTTTTCTGAAGAAGGCTATGACTTTTTCACCGCTTTAGTGGCACGGGACATCAAAGAATATTTACTAGCGCAACAAGCAAATTAAAGGGGCAGCATATGGCAAATCATTATTTTTCTGAAAATCCGGAGACAGCGCATCAGTTTGAAAACTGGCGCTTTACACTTCTTGGTCATGAGTTTCAATTTACAACTGACAGCGGCGTTTTTTCCCGCAATACTGTCGATTACGGTTCACGGGTTTTGCTGGAGGCCTTTGATTGGCAGGAGTTGCCTGATGGGACGTTGTTGGATGTCGGTTGTGGCTATGGGCCAATTGGTCTAGCATTGTCCAAAGCTAGTGGGAAAACCGTTGAAATGGTGGATATCAATCAGCGGGCTGTTGAGCTGGCTGAAAAAAATGCAGCGACCAACCAACTAAACAATGTGGATATTCACACCTCGAATATTTATGAAACGCTCCACCAAACTAGCTATGCAGCAATTATCAGTAATCCACCAATTCGCGCTGGGAAAAAAGTGGTCCATGAAATTCTTAGCGCCGCTGAGCCGTTATTAAAAACCGGCGGCACGTTGACAATCGTGATTCAAAAAAAGCAAGGCGCACCCAGCGCTGAAAAAAAAATGGCAGAGGTCTTTGGCAATGTAGAAATTGTCACCAAAGATAAAGGCTATTACATTTTAAAAAGTTATAAAGAATAGGTTGTTAAAATTCCTCAAAAGTTGTCTGGCTTTTGAGGGATTTTATTTTTTTAGGCGAATACTTGTTAAAAAATTTTTTAGCATATTTATAAAGCTAAGCGTAGAAATAAAGACAATTTCACCAAGCATTCATAGCATTTCCAGCGATTTATCGAGAGAAATAGAAAACTGACTCTAGTATTTTTTTTTAAATTTGTTAAACTGAAAGCGGATAAAAGATAGTCAAATTTTTCAGCTTGCCTAAAGCATTCTGATTTACAAGTTGACTGCTTTAAGTATGGGTTCGTCAAATGAGAAAAATTCTTATTCAGTCACCTATTGAAACTTGTGATTGCAGCCAAAGTTGTAATCAGAAAGTTGCAATCAGTTTAATAAATTGTCCTGATTAGGAAAATTACTTTTACGATGGAGATAGTCTTTAGAAACTATCTCACCTAATCACAAAGAAACAGGGGGAGTGGAAAATGAAACTGACGATTAAAGAAATCGCCGAGATGGCGGGGGTTTCGATTACTACAGTTTCACAAATTTTAAATAATAAAGGGGCCCGCTTTAGTCCGGAAACCCGTAAAAAGGTGCTGGATATTGTAGAAAAATATCAATATAAGCCGGATTATTTTGCCTCCAATTTAATTAAACGTCATTCTAAAACAATTGGCATGATTGTACCAGATGTCACGGATTTCTTTTTCTCAAAGGTTATTGAAGGGGTCGAAAGCTATTTAAATCCGCTGGGCTATATGATTTTGCTCTGTAATAGCAAGAACAGTAAAGCACGGGAAGAAAAATACATTGAGGAGCTAGTTCATCGTTCTGTGGATGGGATTTTGTTGGCAACGCCCAATGTTTTGCCTGAAGGCAAGGCTTTAGACAGCGGTTTTTTTGCTAAGACACCGATTATTTTAATCGACCGAGGGATTAACGAGCGCAAGGGCGGTCGTTTAATTGTGAAAGAATACGAAGGGGCTTATCGAGCAATCAGCAAGCTGATTGAGTATGGCCATCAGCATATTGGCATGTTGAAGGAAGAAGAGGGGTATTATCAGCTGATTGAACGGCAGACAGCCTATCAGCATGCTTTGAAGGACCACGAGATTCCCTTTAGAAAAAATTATTTGTCAAACGGTAGTTTATCAATCGAAGGTGGTTACCAAGCAGCTAAAAATTTACTAGCTGGAAACCCTGAACTGACCGCCATTTTCTGCGGGAATGATGAAATGGCGATTGGCTGTTACCAAGCAATTCATGAAATCGGCAAAAAGATTCCAGAAGATTTTTCGGTGATTGGCTTTGATGGATTAGAAATTTCTAATTATTTAGTGCCTTCTCTCACGACAATTTTGCAGCCAAGCTTTGATATCGGCTTTTATGGGGCAAAATTCTTGGTTGATAAAATAGATTTTCCTCATAGTCGGGTGCCAAATAAGATTTTTGACACGGAATTTATCATTCGGGAAAGCATAAAACCATTGACAGCGGTTCCAAAAGAGACTACTATCTGAGTGAAAACAATTCTTTTCGGTTTTCTTCTTTGGGACTTTAGTAAAATGTTTTACTAAAGTGGTTTACCTTTTAGATTTTTTGTGTATAATATTTTTGAAGTTAGGGGGCAGAGTTTTATGCGAATGGTAGATTTGATTGAAAAGAAACGAAACGGCCATGAATTAAGCAAAGCTGAAATTCTTTTCATTATCGAAAACTACACGAATGGTACAATTCCCGATTATCAAATGAGCGCCTTTTTAATGGCGGTTTATTATCAGGATATGACGGATGAGGAAATTACCGAAATGACCTTGGCGATGGCAAATTCTGGTGATGTGATTGATCTTTCCAAATTGCACGGGATTAAAGTGGATAAACATTCAACAGGTGGGGTGGGTGACACTACTACCTTAATTTTGGCGCCTTTAGTTGCAAGTGTTGGGGCGACAGTTGCTAAAATGTCCGGCCGTGGTTTAGGTTATACTGGAGGTACCTTAGATAAATTAGAAGCGATTCCTGGTTTTAAAGTTGAAATCAGCGATGAAGATTTTGTCCAGATTGTCAATGAGAGCCATGTGGCGGTTATCGGCCAGTCTGGCGATTTAGCGCCAGCCGATAAAAAACTCTACGCTTTGCGGGATGTGACGGCCACGGTTGATTCGATTCCTTTAATTGCCAGTTCGATTATGAGTAAAAAAATTGCCGCTGGCGCGGATGCAATTGTGTTAGACGTGACGACCGGTGACGGGGCCTTCATGAAAAATATTGAGGATGCCAAGCGACTTGCCCATACCATGGTACGGATTGGAAAATTAGCTGGCCGCAATACCATGGCGGTGATTTCAGATATGTCCCAGCCATTAGGAGAAGCGATTGGCAATAGTTTAGAAGTTGTTGAAGCTATCAATACCTTGAAGGGTCATGGCCCAGCAGATTTAGTTGAAATGTGTTACGCCTTGGGTAGCCAAATGGTTGTCTTGGCAGAAAAAGCTGATACGTTAGAAGCTGCTCGGGAAATGCTGGAGGAAGCGTTGAACAGTGGCAAGGCCTTTGAAAAATTCAAAGAGATGGTCCAAAATCAAGGTGGCGATGTCAGCGTGATTGAACAGCCTGAAAAATTATTGACGGCACAATATCAAATTGAATTGCCCGCTTTAAAAGACGGTTATGTCAACCGTTTAGTAGCCAATGAAATCGGCATTGCTGCAATGATGTTGGGAGCTGGTCGCAAAACGAAAGAAGACGAGATTGATCACAGCGTGGGCTTAATGCTCCATAAAAAAGTTGGCGATCAGGTCAAAGCCGGCGAATCTTTGATGACGATTTACAGCAACACAGAAGATATTGCGGATGTCAAAGAATTATTGTATCAAAACGTGACGATTGGCGGACCAACTGAAGAACCGCCGTTACTGCACGGCATTATCACAGATTAGGAGTGAACAACATGGAATTGAATCGTTTAATCGATCACACAATTTTAAAAGCAGATGCCACTGAGGTGGACGTTTTAAGAATTATTGAAGAAGCCAAGGAGTATTCCTTTTACTCAGTTTGTATTAACCCAACTTGGGTAGCTCTAGCAAAAGAAAAATTACAGGGAGCGCCTGTCGCTGTCTGTACCGTTATTGGTTTTCCTTTAGGAGCTAATACTTCTGAAGTGAAGGCCTATGAAACAACCAACGCCATTCAAAATGGCGCAGATGAAGTCGATATGGTGATTAATATCGGTGCTTTAAAATCAGCGCACTTTAACAAAGTTCAAAAAGATATTGAAGCTGTCGTTGAAGCGGCCAAAGACCGTGCTTTAGTCAAGGTGATCATTGAAACAGCCTTGTTGGAAAAGGATGAAATTATTAAAGCTTGTGAATTAGCTAAAGCAGCTGGCGCTGATTTTGTTAAAACGTCGACTGGCTTTTCAACAGGCGGAGCTAAAGTTGAAGATGTCCGTTTGATGCGGGAAACAGTTGGCCCAGATATGGGAGTTAAAGCTTCTGGTGGTATTCACAATGAAGCCGAAGCTCTAGCAATGGTAGAAGCTGGGGCAACTCGGATTGGAACCAGTGCTGGTGTTGCCATTATGGCTGGACAAACTGGTGTGGGGTATTAAGATGACCACAGCAAAACAAGAATGGCTGGATGTTGCTCTAAAAGCCTTGGACCATGCTTATGTTCCTTATTCTCATTTTCCGGTAGGTGCTTGTCTGGTAACGACAGAAGATGAAATCTACCAAGGAATTAATATCGAAAATGCCTCATTTGGTTTGAGTAATTGTGCGGAACGAACAGCTTTTTTCAAAGCTGTTTCAGAAGGCAAGCGGGAGTTTAAACATCTGGTGGTTGCTGGGCATACGCCTGAAGCAATTTCTCCTTGCGGTGCCTGTCGGCAAGTGATGGCGGAATTTTGTTCACCGGATATGCCGGTGACACTTTTAGGGGATAATGATAGTATAAAAGAGACAACAGTGGGGCAACTGCTGCCTTATGCATTTACAGATAAGGATTTATAATTCAGTATTCAATCAGTCTTTGACTGTTGAAAATAAAAAAACTTATTTAGGGGGCTTTACAGTAATGAAGAAAGCGAAATTATTTGGTCTTGGCGCAGCGACTTTGGCATTAACGTTGACGCTAGCAGCTTGTGGCGGAGGAAACAACTCGAGCGGTTCGACTGATTCATCAGGTGGTACGTCAGCATCAAGCGGCGGTACTACTGATGCAGCACACAGTGCAGTTGTAATCACGGATATCGGTGGAGTTGATGACAAATCCTTTAACCAATCTGCATGGGAAGGTTTGACTGCTTGGGGCGAAGAACACGGTTTAGCAGAAGGTACTGGCGGTTACGCTTATATTCAATCAAATGATGCATCTGAATACACAACAAACGTTGACTCGGCTGTTTCGCAAGGATTCAATACTATTTTTGGGATTGGTTATCTATTAGAAGATGCTATCAGTACAGGAGCTGCATCAAATCCTGATACAAACTTTGTTATTGTTGATAGTATCATCGACGACATGGACAATGTTGCTTCAGCAACCTTTAGAGATAACGAAGCAGCTTACTTAGCAGGTTATGCAGCTGCTTACACGACCTTAACTAACCAAGTTGGTTTTATCGGTGGTGAAGAAGGCGTCGTAATTGACCGTTTCCAAGCTGGTTTTGAAGAAGGTGTTGCGGCTGCTGCTGAAGAATTAGGCAAAGACATTGAAGTAAAAGTTGAATATGCTGCTTCATTTGGTGATCCTGCCAAAGGTAAAGCTATCGCTGCTTCTATGTACAACAGTGGCATTGATGTTATCTATCATGCTTCTGGTGGTACTGGTGCTGGGGTCTTTGAAGAAGCAATTGCTTTGAACGAAGCTGGTGAAGGCGATAAAGTTTGGGTTATCGGTGTTGACCGTGATCAAGAAGCTGATGGTGACTATACTGATGCTGACGGAAATGCTGCAAACTTAACATTAACTTCAACACTTAAAGGTGTAGGAGCTGCCGTGGAAGATTTGGCTAACCGTGCGTTAGACGATGATTTCCCTGGAGGGGAACACTTATACTATGGTTTAGCTGATGGTGGTGTTGATATCACAGAAGGCAACCTGTCTGATGAAGCTATGACAGCAATCAATGCTGCTAAACAAGCCATCATTGATGGAGATGTAACTGTTTCTGAAACACCTGCAGAATAATTTTTACGTTTAACAAAAAAGAGGTTGTAATTTCCGTTTTTTGAAGAAACGGCTCGAAGGATATTGTTGTTGCTGCGATTCACAAACAGATTCGCAGCAACAATTTAGTATTAAGTTAATCGCTGATACCTTTCGGTAGAGTCTTTATTTTTGAAGGAGAGAGAAGTTACAGCCTTCTTTACCAAAGAAGATTTACTTAGTTAAATCTTTTTTGGTAAGGGTAAATTCCTTAGCGGGTCCTTTTGCAATTATTATTTTTATGAAGACCTAAAATTATTGTTTGTTTCTCGGGAAAAAAACTGTTAGGAAGTGAAAAAATTGCCTCAAGAAAACTATGTGATTGAAATGCGCCACATCACAAAGGCTTTTGGCGAGTTCAAAGCCAATGACAACATCAATCTTCAGGTAAAAAAAGGCGAAATTCATGCTTTGCTAGGGGAAAATGGTGCGGGTAAGTCAACGCTGATGAATATTTTATCCGGCTTGTTGGAACCAACTTCTGGCGATATTCTTTTGAATGGTCAAAAGGTTGTCATTAACGGTCCGACCGCAGCCAATCGTCTAGGTATCGGGATGGTCCATCAGCACTTTATGTTGGTTGACGCTTTTACTGTTGCAGAAAATATTATTCTGGGCAGTGAGCCTACCAAAGTTGGGGTTTTAAACCAAAAATCCGCCATTGCTGAGATTGAAAAAGTATCAGAGCATTATAATTTGGCTGTTGACCCTAAAGCCTATGTTAGAGATATTTCGGTGGGGATGCAGCAACGGGTAGAAATCTTAAAAACACTATATCGAGGAGCAGATATTCTAATTTTTGATGAACCGACTGCTGTTTTGACACCGCAGGAAATTGATGAATTAATTGAGATTATGCACGGCTTGATTAAAGAGGGCAAATCGATTATTTTAATTACCCATAAGTTGGATGAAATCAAAAAAGTAGCAGACCGTTGTACTGTTATCCGCCGTGGAAAAAGTATTGAGACTGTGAATGTCAAGGATGTTTCTTCTCAACAATTAGCGGACATGATGGTGGGCCGCAGCGTTTCCTTTAAGACAGAAAAACAACCAGCTAAACCAAAAGAAGTTGTCTTAGCGGTTGAGGGTCTGACAGTTAAGGAAAATCGTGGCTTAGAAGCGGTTAAAAATCTCAGTCTTGAGGTAAGAGCTGGCGAAGTGCTAGGCATTGCAGGAATTGATGGCAACGGCCAATCAGAATTGGTGCAAGCAATTACCGGCTTACGAAAAGTCGAGAGTGGCACGGTGACCATCAAAGGGGAAAACATGACTAATTTCAAACCCCGTAAAGTCACAGAAGAAGGTGTCGGTCATGTACCTGAAGACCGTCACAAGTACGGATTAGTTTTAGAGATGACATTGGCCGAAAATATGGCGCTGCAAACGTATTACCAAGAACCAAATAGTAAAAATGGTATTTTAAATTACGGTAATTTAAATGAGCATGCCAGAGAATTAATTGAAGAATATGACGTGCGGACAGTTAACGAAATTGTTCCAGCTAAAGCATTGTCTGGGGGAAATCAGCAAAAGGCGATTATCGCTCGGGAAATGGATCGTGATCCAGACCTCTTGATTGTCGCTCAACCAACTCGTGGTTTAGATGTTGGAGCGATTGAATACATTCACAAACGCTTGATTGAACAGCGAAATAAAGACAAGGCTGTATTATTAGTTAGTTTTGAGTTAGATGAAATTTTAAACGTTTCTGATCGGATTGCGGTAATCCATGCCGGTCAAATCGTCGGGATTGTCAACGCCTCAGAAACTTCAGAAAATGAATTAGGCTTGATGATGGCGGGGTACTCTTTAGAAGAAGCCCGCCAAGAATTAGCAAAAGTGGAAGTAGGTGGCTCAGATGAATGATCGTGCTGAAAAAATCAGAAATATACTGGTGCCGATTTTATCTGTTATCTTAGGTTTTATTCTAGGCGCCATTATCATGGCAATCTTTGGCTATGATCCAATCGCCGGCTATCAGACGATGTTTTCGACAGCCTTTTTAGATCAGAGTACAGGTGCTTTAAATCCAAAAAGTATCGGGGAAATTTTTGTCTCCGCCGGTCCATTGATTTTCACTGCCCTCGGATTTGCAGTGGCCAGTTCTGCCGGCTTCTTCAATATCGGGCTTTCTGGTCAAGCACTGTGCGGCTGGGTAGCGAGTATGTGGGTTGCCTTAGCCTTTGGTGATTTGCCACGGTTAGTAATTTTACCTTTAGCAGTAATCGTTGGTGCTTTAGCAGGTGCGGCAGCAGCAGCTATTCCAGGTCTTTTGCGGGCCTTCTTTGGAACCAGTGAAGTTATTGTGACCATCATGCTGAACTATGTTTTCTTGTACACAGGTAATTATTTAGCTAATAGTGTTATGGGCGAAAATCTGATGAGTAACAAAGGTGTGACCCAGACTTTAACAAAAATTGGTTCTAACGGGTCTTTAAGAGCCAGCTGGTTATCTGAGTTAACTAATGGTTCTCGTTTAAACTTAGGAATTTTCTTGGCCTTTATCTTTTTAGTTGTTGTCTGGTTCTTAATGAAGAAAACAACTTTGGGATATGAGATTCGTTCTGTTGGGTTGAATCCATTTGCCTCTGAATATGCTGGGATGAGCAGCAAACGAACAATCGTTGTATCGATGGTGATTTCCGGAGCACTAGCTGGTTTAGGTGGCGTTGTTCTTGGCTTAGGTACCTACGAATATTTCTTCACCCAAAGCGCATCATTAAGTATTGGTTTTGATGGGATGGCCGTTTCCTTATTAGGCGGCGGTAGCTCGATTGGTATTTTATTATCGGCAATCTTATTCAGTGTCTTGAAACTTGGTGGACAAGGGATGCAATTTGCTGGCATTCCAACTGAATTAGTGGATGTCGTCATTGCCTCCATCATCTTCTTTATTGCCATCAGCTATTTGATTCGCTTCTTATTAGCGAAGACTAGCCGCAATAAAAAAGAAGTCGAAATTGTTACAGAGATTGAAAGTAAACCTGATGACGAAAGTCAAGAAGGAGGGACCCTCTAATGGATATTTCAACGATTGCTTCAATTTTTACCCAAACTTTGATTTATGCCACACCGTTAATTTTGACGGCCTTGGGCGGAACCTTCTCTGAGCGCAGCGGGATTGTCAATGTCGGTCTTGAAGGCATCATGGTAATGGGTGCTTTTAGTGCAACTGTCTTTAATATTGAATTTGCTTCTTCCTTTGGTGCGTGGACACCGTGGCTAGCAATGCTCTTTGGTGGTTTTATCGGAATGATATTCTCACTGCTTCATGCGGTGGCGACAATTAATCTACGAGCTGATCATATCATTAGTGGTACCGTGGTTAATTTGATGGCCCCTGCGCTAGCTGTATTCTTGGTGAAAGTTTTATACGGAAAAGGTCAGACAGATAGTATCAGCCAACGTTTTGGCTATTTTACCTTCCCTGTTTTAAGTGATATTCCGGTGATTGGCGATATTTTCTTCCGTTCGACTTCGCTGCCGGCATATTTCGCGATTCTTGTGGCAATCATTGCTTGGTTTGTTATTTTTAAAACAAAATTTGGTTTGCGGCTGCGGTCTGTTGGTGAAAATCCGCAGGCAGCTGATACATTAGGGATTAATGTTTACGCAATGCGTTATTCAGGCGTGTTAATCTCTGGCTTCCTCGGCGGTATGGGTGGGGCAATTTTTGCTCAATCAATTGCCGGTCGCTTCGCCGCAACTACGATTTCCGGTCAAGGTTTCATCTCGATGGCTGCTATGATTTTCGGAAAATGGAATCCTCTCGGGGCAATGGGGGCTGCGATTTTCTTCGGCTTTGCCCAAAACATCAGTATTGCTGGCTCCAATTTACCAATTATTTCATCGATTCCAGCGGTGTATCTACAGGCGGCACCATACGTCTTGACGATTTTAGTTCTGGTCTTGTTCTTAGGCAAGGCGTCAGGCCCTAAAGCCGGTGGTAAAAACTATATTAAATCTAAATAATTGTTTATGATATAAGGGTGGGACTAAGGGACATGTTTCTTAGTTACGCCCTTTTATTTGGCTAAAGGGACAAATTTTTGAAAAGCGAAAGGAAGGAAACAAATGTTTAAACGTGTACATTTAGTAGTCATGGATTCTGTAGGTATTGGTGAAGCGCCAGATGCCGATAAATTTGGTGATGTCGGCTCAGATACCTTAGGCCATATCGCAGAAGTTGCCGGTTTAACCATTCCCAATATGGAAAAATTAGGCTTAGGCACGATTCGTCCTTTAAAAGGTGTGGCCGATGTAAAAGATCATCAAGGCTATGCAACAAAATTAGAAGAAGTTTCAGTCGGCAAAGATACAATGACTGGCCACTGGGAAATTATGGGATTGGATATCAAAACGCCGTTCAGAGTTTTCCCTAATGGTTTTCCTGATGAATTACTAAAACAAATTGAAGATTTTTCCGGCCGCAAAGTGGTTTGTAATAAACCATACAGTGGAACAGCTGTGATTGATGATTACGGCGAACACCAAATGAAAACCGGCGATTTAATCGTTTATACATCAGCTGATCCAGTGCTGCAAATTGCCGCCCATGAAGATATTATTCCTTTAGAAGAATTGTATCGCATCTGCCAATATGTCAGAGATATTACGAAGGATGATCCTTACATGATTGGCCGAATTATTGCTCGGCCCTATGTTGGCGAGCCCGGTAATTTCACGAGAACTGCTAATCGCCATGATTATGCGCTTGATCCTTTTGGTCATACTGTTTTGGATTCCTTAAAAGAAGCTGGCAAAGATGTTATTGCAGTTGGTAAAATCAACGATATTTTCAATGGTCAGGGGATTACAGAATTTGTTCGGACTAAAAGCAATATGGACGGTGTCGATCAATTATTGAAGGTGATGGCCCAAGACTTCACTGGGCTAAGCTTCACCAACTTAGTAGACTTCGATGCATTATTTGGCCATCGTCGGGATGTTGTCGGCTATGGACAAGCCATTGATGATTTTGATGCGCGTCTACCGGAAATCATTGCCGCAATGGAAGAAGACGACTTGTTGATGATTACAGCTGATCACGGCAATGATCCAACCTTCTCGGGGACTGACCATACACGGGAATACGTGCCTCTTTTAGTATTTAGCAAACAATTCAAGGGTCAAGGAGCTTTACCACAAGGCCATTATGCGGATATTTCTGCAACGATTGCCGAAAACTTTGCTGTACCAGCAACCGAAAATGGTCAAAGCTTTTTAGCTGATTTAAAATAAAAAAAATATGGCTGTGATATAGTTTTTCCAGATATTATCCGAATTAACTTGTCGTTGTCCTAGCGATGTAATCAGTCACTGAGACAAAGTACAAGGATTGCCGCTACTCAGTAAATGCTACTAATTAGTGAAAGACATTTTTAGTTTTTGTTGATTGCAAATCCGTTAGATATAATTCTGGTCAAAACTATCCCACAACCATGTTTGATTGAAATAAAAATGGGAGGGTATTCATGGAAAACATACAAAAAAAATTGCAGGAAACAGCAGCGTTTATTCGCCATCTAGGTGTTGGCGAGGTGGACTTCGGCTTAATTCTAGGTTCAGGGTTAGGTGAACTGGCTGAGGAGATTGAAGATGCCATCGTAATTCCCTATGAGGAAATTCCACATTTTCCAATCTCAACGGTAGTCGGTCATGCAGGCCAATTAGTGTACGGAAAACTATCTGGCAAGTTCGTTTTAGCGATGCAGGGGCGTTTTCATTATTATGAAGGCCATTCAATGCAGACTGTCACGTATCCAGTACGGGTCATGAAGGAATTAGGGGCTCATTCGATGGTAGTCACCAATGCTTGTGGTGGCGTCAATCAAAACTTTGCGCCAGGGGATTTAATGTTAATCACTGACCATATTAATTACATGGGCAACAATCCGCTGATTGGACCGAACGATGAGAACTTAGGACCTCGCTTCCCTGACATGAGCCAAGCCTACAATCATGAATACCGCATGAAAGCTAAGGAAGTGGCAGAAGCCCGCAATTTGCATATTAAAGAAGGCGTTTATGTCGGCTTTTCTGGCCCAACCTATGAAACACCAGCAGAAATCCGTTTTGTTCGCACAATTGGTGGCGATGCAGTCGGCATGTCAACAGTCCCTGAAGTGATAGTGGCAGTTCATGCTGGGTTAAAAGTGCTGGGAATTTCTTGCATCACCAATTTGGCAGCGGGGATGCAGGCAAACTTGAATCATGCAGAAGTAGTGGAAACGACTGAACGAGTAAAAGAAGAATTTAAAGCACTAGTCAAAGAAACGTTAGCTGTCTTATAAAAATTTAAGGAGAATCAAGTGGATGAGCGTTCATATTGAAGCCAAAGCAGGCGAAATTGCTGATAAAATTTTACTGCCCGGTGATCCATTGCGGGCCAAATATATTGCGGAGACTTTTTTAACTGAGCCAGTTTTATACAATAATGTGCGGGGCATGTTAGGCTATACCGGAACTTATAAAGGTGAGCGGGTTTCCGTTCAAGGAACCGGCATGGGGATGCCATCTGCGACCATCTATGCCCATGAGCTGATCAATTCATACGGGGTTAAACGACTTATTCGTGTTGGTACTTGCGGTGGGCTGCAAAAAGATGTCCATGTGAGGGACTTGATTTTGGCACAGGCAGCTGCCACTAGTTCTTCCATGATTGAAAAAAATTTCCAAATGTTCCATTTCCCACCGATTGCTGATTTCAATTTATTGATGAAGGCCTATGAAGTCGCTAAAGCAAAAGGTTTTAACATTCATGTCGGCAATGTGCTTTCAGAAGACACCTTCTACAAAGATGATATGACAGAAACCATGCAACTCGCTGAATTAGGTGTTTTAGGTGTTGAAATGGAAGCGGCCGCCTTGTATTACCTTGGTGCAAAATTCAATGTAGAAACATTAGGTATCATGACCGTTTCAGATCACATCATCACCGGCGAAGAAACCACAGCCGAAGAACGGCAAATGACCTTCAATGAAATGATTGAAGTCGGTTTAGAAGTAGCGATTAGTTAAATATGGAGATAGACAGTTGAAATGCTTTTCAACTGTCTGTTTTTTCGTTATCATTAAATGGAAATGGAGGAATGCAAAGATGAATAATTTTCGTTTTGATGTAGCAACCGATGTCCGTTTTGGCAAAGATCGTTTAGACGAGCTGCCAGAAGTTTTAAGTCAATTTGGCAAGAATGTTTTACTAGTATATGGTGGTGGCAGTATTAAAAAAAATGGTCTTTATGACAAACTGCAAACTGTCCTAAAGGAATTTACCGTCACAGAATTGGCCGGAGTTGAGCCTAATCCCCGGGTGGAAACTGTCGCTAAAGGCGCAAAATTATGTCAAGAACATGATATTGATGTCATTTTAGCTGTCGGAGGTGGCTCAACCATCGACTGCGCCAAGGTTATTTCAGGTGCGGCACTTTCTGACTTAGAGACTTGGGACTTTGTTAAAGCTCGTAATTACAAAGGAAAGACAATTCCTTTAGTGGATATTTTGACCTTAGCAGCAACTGGTAGTGAAATGAATCGTGGGGCGGTCATTTCCAATATGACTACCAATGAAAAATTAGGCGTCCACGGCTGGAATTTTTTGCCGAAAGCCTCCTTCTTAGATCCAAGTTTGACGTTTTCAGTTTCTAAATATCAAACGGCGGCAGGTTCTGCAGATATTATGAGTCACCTGATTGAAAATTATTTTAGTGAAACTACTGGTGCAGATGTACAAGACTTCACTGCTGAGGGTTTGATGCGGGCTGTAATTAAGAATTGCCCAATTGCCCTAGAAACACCCGATGATTATGATGCCAGAGCAAATCTAATGTGGGCCAGCACTTGGGCTTTAAATGGTTTGACTGGTAACGGTAAAGGTGGCACTTGGTCTTGCCATCCAATGGAGCACGAATTGAGTGCCTATTATGATATTACCCACGGTGTTGGGTTAGCGATTTTGACGCCTCGCTGGATGAAGTTTACTTTAAATGCTGATACGGAAGGGAAATTTGCACAATTTGCCCGCAATGTTTGGAATGTTCAGGAAAGTGTTGATCACCTAGCAGCTCTTGAAGGCATTCAAAAATTATATGATTACTTTGTTGCTTGCGGGATTCCGATGACTTTACCTGAGGTTGGCATTAATGAAGAAAAATTTTCCGAGATGGCTCAAGGGGCTGTAAATCATAGCAGCATTGAAAAGAATGCTTATGTGCCGCTGACAGCAGCTGATGTACAAGCGATTTACGAAGATTGCCTAACACCATCTAGCTATTTGTAAAAATATAGAAAACCGTGGATATCCCTATTGATTTCCACGGTTTTTTTGTGCTGTTTATTAAAGAAACAAGCGCCTGTATAATAAATATAAGGAAGAGATTTTACGATAAATCCATCAGTAACTGCTCAGAAATTCACTCCTAAATCCTTAGTCGATAAATCTTAAGCAAGCATATGAGACAACGCAAAATAAAACAAGCGAAAAAATTCTTAACAAAGACAGCTTGAAAGAACAACCGAGGATAACCAATTTATAGCAGGTTTTTTGGCAAAAGGTGAAAGGTTTAAAAGAAGGATTACCCTTTAGATGTAGCAAACTTCTGGTAATAAAGGCAAATAATTTTTGAAATTTTTTTATGTAAAAAAATTAGAATTGACCGCAAACAGTGATTGTATGACTACTAATTTACGATAAAACTTTGAAGGGAAACCAAGAGAAGATAATGACAAGAATAAATTTTATTGGATATAAAATAATTTTTTTTTGATATTGTATGAATAAAATTTAATTTCAATAGTTATAAAATACTTCTTATAACTATGTATTATAGGAAATATAATAAAATATTCCATTTCTAATTCCGTTAATTTAATTCTAAATGTAATTAAATTTATTGTCAATCTTATTTCGTGTAAATTATTGTGATTTTTGAATAATTTTTTTTGATTTATTGGAAGTATGATGTTTTTTGTCAATTGATTAAATTACCTTTTTTTTCGATTTTTATTGAACATTGTTGCGTAAAATTTGTTATTATGTATAGGATTCTATTGATATCATGATGAAATTAAATGACAAGAATAGCTTTAAGCCGTCAAGAGAATCGTCAAGAAAGAAAGGGAAATTATTATGGTAAAGCGTGGAGAAAATATTTACAAAAGAAAAGATGGCCGGTGGGAAGGGCGCTACATTAAAGGTCGGACTGCTGAAAATAAAATCGTATACGGTTACGTCTATGGGAAAAAATATGATGAAGTCAAGGATAGTTTGTTGATGTTGAAGGTCAACGCATTTACCAAGAAGAAAACACCGTTTCACAAAAGAACTTATGGAGACTGGTTTTCGAATGAATTTTATCCGTTATTAAAAAAGCGCATAAAAAATTCAACTGATTCCAGCTATACACGAATTGCACAAGTCCATATTTTACCTGTGCTGGGTCATATTTCTTTTGTTGAGTTGGATGAATTTGTCTTGCAAAATTTTGTCAACGGCTTGTCTGATAAAGGACTGAGTGGCAGTAGTATTCAATTGATTTTCAGCTTGGTCAAACAATCTTTAAAGGAAGCTGTTAAGCGGGACTATCTCCATCAAGAAATTGCCAATAAAGTCGTTTTACCTAAACAAGAAAAACGTAATATTTCGGCGTTGAGCTTAGCCCAACAGCAGGAGTTAGAAAAGTTGGCAAGAAATAGTCGTCATGGTTTACCGATTATGATTTCTTTATATACTGGTCTAAGAATTGGCGAAATCAGTGGGTTGAAGTGGGAGGACATCGATTTTTCCGAACAGATGATTAAAGTGGACAAAACTGTAATTCGGATAAAAAATGACACATCTGAAAAATTGAAAACAAAATTGATTATCGATTCACCAAAAACTACATATTCAAGACGTTTAGTTCCGTTGGCGGATACTTTGAAGGAATACTTGCTGCCTTATCGAAAGCTAGACCATGAGATGGTTGTGTCAACAGTTAATGGGATTGCAGAACCGCGAATTATCGGCCTGCGTTTTAAAAATTTGATTGCCGAAACTGATTTTTCAGATATTCATTTTCATGTGTTGAGGCATACGTTTGCGACTAGATGCTTGGAGCAAGGGATGGATATTGCTAGCTTGAGTAAAATTTTGGGCCATCAATCGATTAAATTAACTTTGGATACTTATAGTGATTCTTTGATGGAGCAACGAATCAAGGAGATGCAGAAAATCAATTTCATTTTTAAAGAAAGAAATTGAAGAGGCACGGGTACGTTAGGTTTTAAAACAGGATTTTTTTCTAAGACATTATATATTTTAAATATAGGAATCGCTGTTGATTTTGATAAAGTTATTTTTTCGAAATTGATAGGAGGTTTTAGATTTTTTGCCGTGACAGTTGTCACGGTTTTTTTTGCTCGAATTGTCAAACCAAATGCAACACTTCGTTGAAAAATACTTCGAAGGGTGTTTTCCACCCTAAGCACTTTCTAGGTCGAGTGTTTAAACGATAAACATATTCTTCAACTTGTTCATCAGAAATTATCAGCAATGGTTTTCCTATCTCGCCCTTGCAGAAAAGCCCTAACCTGAGTCTTTTTCCTCACTGAAATGGGAATAATCGTACCGTCGTTTAAACTCAAGCTTTTGAAATCTTTGGCGATTTGCTGAATGGCCTTTTGGTTGACTAAATAGCTGCGGTGACAGCGGATAAAGCTATTTGCTAGCTCTGTTTCTAAATGATTGAGGGTCTCCAGATAAATTGGATAGCTGTCCTCTCTGGTAAACAAAGAGAGGACATGGCCCTTGTTTGCAGAAAGATAGAGGATGTCATCGACCAAAAAAGATTGCAGATCATTGCCTGTGTTGAGGTGCAGCGTTTGGCTATTGGTTAAAGAATTTAGCCGCTGTTCCACCGTTTTTAGGCAACTGTGAACTCGCTCTGCAATATTAACAGCGGGATCTTTGATGATAAAATCCAAGGCCTGAACCCGGTATTGAAAGGTCAAGAAGCTCAGTTCAGAGCGCACCGTAATAAATACGATAAAACCAAAGGGGTCGAAAACGCGGATTTTCTGGGAAACGAGAAAGCCGTTATTGATTTTCGCGTCCTCGGCGAGATTGATATCTAGAAAGTAGACATTCCATTGATTTTCGTGGTCAATACTGGCTAGCAATTCCTCACCAGAGGCCACCGCACTGACGATTTTCATTTCCCAATTTGAAAAGAGGGCATAATTTTCAATGGCTGCGACTAATTGCTGTCGTTGGGAAAAATTGTCCTCTGCAATGTAAATATTAATAGCCATCACGAAACTCCCTTTTCTTTAAAATCAGCGTTTGGCGAAATTCAAAATCGACAAAGGTTGTATTTAGGGCAATTTCATTTTTATAATTTAACAAAATATCCCTGATAATCGCCAATCCTAAGCCTCGGTGTCGCCCCTTTGTTGAGATTCCTTTTTTTAAAAGGCAGCGTCGACCTCTTTTTTTGTGGAATTGACAACAATAAATAGATAGTCTTGTTGATTGTCAATTAAAGCCAGATGGACATAAGGTACAGGACTTTCAAGGGCCGCCTCCAAGGCATTGTCCACCAAGATTCCAAAAATTCGAGATAAAGAGAGCTCATCTAAGGGCAGTGTTTGAATCGTTTCTTCAATTTCTAAGTGAAAGTCAATGCCCTTCTCGTTGGCCACCATCATTTTTGTAAAGAGGAGGGATTTCAGTTCTGGAATCTCTAAATTTTTTAATTTCGAAACCTCTAAAAAATACTGATAATCAGCCTCAAATGTCTGACTGACTGTTTGAAAATAGTTTTTTAATTCTGGTTCATTAATCGGCTTTTGATAGATATAACCACCCAGTGAAAAAAGAATATTGCTGAAATCATGATGATTTTTGCGGATTTTTTGGGACATGCTTTCTAAGTTATCGACATACTGAGTCAGTTCAAACCTGTGCTTTTCCTGTTCTAGCAATTTTTGCTTGCGGTAATCGTTTAAGAATAATAGGAAGAAGAAGGCACCGATAATTATCATGACAAAGACAATCAGTGCCGTGCTAAAAGGAATTGTCTGATTAACCGGCTCCACCATAAAACGCGCATTAGGTACCAGCCATTGTAAAAAAGCAATCCCTAGATGTGTCGAAGAAATAAAGATAGCGACATAGCCTGGCAAATCATTTTGGGCGGTGACCGCACTGATTTGGACAAAAAGTTGAACAATTACCAGAGCAATCAGAACATACCAGAAAAACAATACCAATTGTTTTAGCGGCCAGCTAAAACGCTGATTGGCCCAATTTAACAGGATTCTGATTAGTGGCAGTAATAACAGGTAAAGTAAAAAATACCAGTTTAGTGTGAAAATTGAAAACAGTGGCGGTCCTAAATAATACATTAGGCAAATTCGCAAATAATCAAAAAAGGCGGTCCAAATCAACAGAGAAATTGTGACTAATAGCAAGTTTAGTTGGAACCGCAGTTGTCCTCGATGATAAATTAGATAGAGTAAAATCATCATTAAAAAATAGCAATGAATAATCAAAACGTTATGAATGACCATTACTTCTTGAAAAAAATATTGAATTAAGCCATTAAAGATACCGTTAACTAATAAAACTGGAAGAGCCGTAATCACCAAGAGTCTATGGGGGATTTCTAGCGGAAAAAAATAACGCATGGTGACATAGAAAGTGATTAAAATTGGCAAAGTTTGAACTAGGTAATTTAAAAAATTAATCTCAGTTGAGAAAAATTGAGTATAAAAATAAATCATGTCAAACTCCTTTTCTGATTAGTTATAGCGGCACTTGCAAGCACAGCTTGTCTGATTTTCTCAAAAAATTTTGAGAGTGGTCACTCGAGTTAGCAAATAAGTCTATTTTTATGTAAAGACTAACAGGAGACTGTGACACTAGCTTTTTTGAAGATGTAATTTCGAACTATCTTGTATTTGCCTCTGTATTCCAGTGGGTCTTTGAGACAAAAAGTGTCCGGGAGACTGCGACTGAGGTCCAGAGAGTCCTCAAGACAGGAAGTGCCTGCGGGACTGCCGCCTAATAGGTCATAATCGCAAACTTACAATACATAGAGATGTTTACTGGAAATTGTCTGTGAAATTTAGTTTTGTTTTACAAATGACCCCGTCTTTTTAAACTCACAAGTGTTTTGAAGTAATATTAACGCTTAGAACGAAAATTATAAGTGATAGGTTCGTTTTTATTGTTTTTTTTAGGTTATAAATTATTTTTTGAATCCTCTAAAATAGAAATAAAGATTATTAATAATGATTAACTGATTTTTATTTGATAATTATTAGTTAAAAAACCTCTCTTTTATCTTACACTTTTTGCTAAAAAAAAGAAAAAAACAACTGAAATATTTTTCGAAATCAACGCTTATGCTGCCTGAACGTTGTTTTTTTATTCGCTGGAAATACGTCTGGGGGGCTATTTCTTTGTTTAGGCAGCTTTGCCAGAGCAGACGATGATTTCCGCTATAATTTTAATATCAGGATGATAAGCTGACTCTGAGAATTTTTTCTTAAATACCCGTCGAAGAACGCATCGACAGCCGTTGAGAAAATGCGCCTTTAACAGCTGTTCTATGCCCTAATTCTCACAATTGCTGTAGATTTTTTCAGTTTCAAATCTGTCAAGCAAAGGAGTCAGCTTAATTTCTGGTATGAGTATCAACAGTCATGCTTGCTTATTATCTCTCAATTGGTTGTTGGAGATAGTGCGGCTCAGTGGAAAAGGTTAGAAGTATTTTGGTTGTCAAGGGAGTAGTGAGCCGAACTGTCTTGACTAATATCAAAAAGGGGAACAAGGGGAGGATTACGGAAATGAAAAATAGGCTGCCAAAACACACGGCTTTTTTAATAGGTTTTATTCTGCTATTTTCAGCTCTTTTTTTCAATGGAGAAACGGTTAGAGCGGTGGATGTAGATCAGCGTACGGGGTATTATTATGCAACTGGTACTGAACCGGCCGGCTTTGAAATTGAGGCACCGGCTGGGGCGGAAAATCCTAATATCGATATTACGGATGCCTTTACTTTACCCGGACGTTATGGAATTAGTTACTCTAGTGTCAATCCGAATGATTCATCAGATAGTAATTTTGCTTATATCAGTGAGGAACGTAACAATGTTCTGATTTTATATGATGGATCCGAGCAAAATCAAAAATCGGCCCTCTGGTATAATCAGCAGGTTAATTTAAATTACTCCTTTGAATTTGAAGCTTATGTCTATCTATCTAATAGATATCCCACAGATAACAATGGGATTGGTGATGGGATCACCTTTGTCATGCAGCATGATCCGAACTTGGAACGGGCTGTCGGCGGCCGGGGTGGCGGAATTGGCGTCTTACCGGTTGGAGTGAATACCGTCAATATGATTTATAATGCAGTCACGATTGAAATGGATACCTATTATAATGGTGCAGCCTCCGGAAATACTTATGATGAAGATTTATTAATTGATCCTTGGAATTTGACATCCACCATGGCTTGGCCACATATTGGTATGGGGACGACAGCTACAAGTGGCAATTTGTGGTCGCTAGCAACACCGGCGGCGGCACCGGCTTTTGTTCAGAAAGAATTCAAGCATCATGGAGTAACGAGTATTGGATCTGTTGCCGAACGCAATTCTTGGTTTAATAAATGGGTCAAGCTCAATGTCAAATGGTCCCCAGACGGAGTGGATGGTGACTTTGCTAATATCGAAACTGGTGATTTGAGTTACACTTGGGGTCCAATTTATGATGAGTTTGGTACTGTTCAATATGATTATATTGAACAGACCTGGGATAATATTAATCTTGATAGGACTTTTGCATCAGAAACCTTTAATGATGCTTTATCGTGGACCGAAGAAAATCGGGTGGTTACTTGGGGCTTTGCCGGCTCCAATTATCTGACAGGGAATCCTTTTGGCGTGATGATTACCAAGCTGCCAAATGAACCAGAGATCACTGTCAATCGAACTGTCAAAAATACCAGCGTTGCTGGAGAAGATTATGCCAGTTACACTCAAGCAGCAGCTGGCGATGTGCTTGAATATAAAGTTCGTGTAGCCAATACTAGTGATAACGGTACGACAATCCCTTTGCGAAACACGAGGATTGCTGAAGATTTACAAGGGAATTCATGGAATAATCAGTTCACTTATACGAGTAGTTTTGGGGATACTGCCACCACACCCACGCCAGTGATGGAAACAGACTTGTTTACCTTTACAGATAGTAACAATCTTTTTGTGCCGGGGGACTGGTTTGAATATACTTATCAAGTGGTTGTCGGCGATGATACGACAGAATTTATTAATGACGTTGAAATTACCAGCACCTACTCCTCTTTAGCAAACTTCGGTGAAACGAATGTGACTGTTTATCCGGAGGGATTGCAATTAAGCAAATCAGTGAGCGATAATAATCCTCGGGTCGGTGATCCGACGAAGGTCAGTTTAGATTTGACAGCCGCTAAAGGTTTAGGAGTTCTTGAAACGTTGACCGATACGATTCCGGCTGGTTTTGAATTAGCTCCCGGCTCAACGAGATTGACTGCCTATAGCGGATCGACTAAAGCTACCGAGCTGAGCCATGAGGTTTTGGCGGATAGCTTGTGGACTGGTACGACTGAAAGTGGTCAGAGTTTAACTTTTACAGCTGACACTGATCTAACTGACAGTAGCTTACGGGAAGTGTATGGCGGAGCAGTGGATAATAATTTGCTCTCATTAAGCTATGAAATAATTCCGACGGCGACGAATAAAGGTGCGCTCAATCTCTCATTAGGGGGAGCATCGGGAAACCTTACGGATAAAGTTAATAATGTGCGGGGCAACTCGGATTATCCAGTGACAGCTGCAGCAATAGCGCTCTCTGTCAAAACAGATTTAACCTTCAATTTTCTGGATGAAGCAAGTCAACCATTGGCGCCGAGTCTGATCAATAGTATCCACCCAGGCTTCGATGGTATAAATCCGGTTGTTTTATATCTCAATACCGATGAAGCATATAAGTATTCTTCGACGATTGCAGAAATAACCGGGCACCTTTTTACCGATAATAATTTGTCGCTGTATAAAGTTCAGACAAATGGTAGTGATAGTTCTTTAACAGATATTTCCGGTACTGCCAGTCGAGAGGGAACGGTGGTTGATTTATATTATGGTTCCAAAGCAGTCTTAACCATCGAGTTTGTCGACGATCAAGGAAAAGTCTTAACTGACCATACAATAACTGCAGGTGAAGGGGCGGAAAATACAATTGTGACAGACCTTTACGTTGGCTCAACGGTTGACCTCACCTCGACCACTTTCTTGCCGGTTCAAACAAAGGTCGCCGAATTTATCACGGCCGGTTATGCCTCGGTGACACCGCCAGTGAATGAAAACCAGATTGAAATCACTGGCGTGGCTCAGACTGTCCAATATATACTTGTTGGTCAGTTTCGGATGATGACGGCACCGAAGACTATTGATTTCGGTAGCCTGACTTATAATGCGCAAAGTCAGCGGGTCGATAATCCGCAAATTGATGATGACTTAGTGATTGTCGATACCAGATCTGATACTAAAAATGGATGGGCCCTCAAAGTGCAGCTGATTTCGGAGATGCATAATGATCAAACCGGCTCTACAATGTTGGAGGCACTTCGGTATGTCAAAGGGGTCGATGATGAAGAAATCTTAACTACGGAAGCCACAATTGAAGTTTATAATCAATCGACCGGTGGCACTGGAATTTTTAACGTAACCGATACCTGGGGAGATGTTGAAGGATCTCTAGGCTTGAAGCTTGTGGCAGATCCGTATAAAACAACTGGTTCAAGTGTTGGCACCTTTACCGGTGAAATAGAATGGATACTTGAATCTGCGCCATAGAAAAGTTTAAGTAAAAAAAGATTCACCAGCAAATATTTTAGTTTGCTGGTGAATCTTTTTCAGTTTATCTTACAAGTAGTATTTCTTCGCAACAGTTAAATCATCGTTTAATTCATAAACTAATGGTTGGCCTGTTGGAATTTCAAGGTCCATGATATCATCATCAGAGATACCCTCGATGTGTTTAGCTAACGCACGTAAAGAATTACCGTGAGCTGCTACTAGGACAGTTTTATTGTCCAATAAAGCTGGGGCAATTTGATCTTGCCAGAAAGGTAACGCACGTTCTAAAGTAACTTTTAAGTTTTCGCCTCCAGGAACGTCGCGAGGGTCTAACATGGAGTAGCGGCGATCATTAGCAGCAGAGCCTTCATCAGTTGCTTCTAAAAGCGGTGGCAAAGTGTCATAAGAACGACGCCAGATGTGAACTTGTTCGTCGCCGTATTTTTCAGCAGTTTCTTTTTTGTTTAAGCCTTGTAATTTTCCGTAGTGGCGTTCGTTTAAGCGCCAAGATTTAACAGTTGGTACCCAAAGTTGGTTAGAATATTCTAAGATGTAGTTACAAGTTTTGATGGCACGAGTTAAAACTGAAGTGTAAGCTACGTCGAATTCGATGCCGGCTTCTTTAATTTTACGGCCGCCTTCTTTTGCTTCTTCAACACCTTCTGGAGCTAGGTCAACGTCAACCCAACCGGTAAATTGATTCAAGGCATTCCATTCGCTAAGACCATGACGAGAAAAAACTAATTTTGGCATGTGATAAATCTCCTTTAAAATTTTTTCTGAAAATTTCAATTCCTCATCTATTGTACAAAACTTTTGCTGATTTTACCATTAAAAAAACGGCAAAATCACGACTTTGAGAAATTTTTAACTATCTTTTTTCGAGAGTTTTGGGACCTTCTGGATAACCAACGATGACTTTACCAGTTAAACCAATGAAAAGACCATGTTCGACGACTCCCACTGTTGTGTCTAATTCCTGAGCGAGGGCAGGGACGTCATTAATTTGCTGTAAATGCAAATCAATGATGTAATGGCCGCCATCAGTGACTAGGACTTGCCCAGTTTCATTTTTGCGTAACTTTGGTTCATAGCCCTTTTGGTCAAATAAAGTAACAAGCTGCTGATGACCATAAGGCACAACTTCAACAGGTAAAGGGAATTTCCCTAATTTTGCTACTATTTTGGATTCATCGACAATCCAAATATTTTGGCGGGAATAGGTTGCAACGACTTTTTCAAACAAGAGCGCTGCGCCGCCGCCTTTAATGCCGGAAAAATCGGGATCAACTTCATCAGCACCGTCAATCGTTAAATCGACATGAGTAACTTCATCAATGCTCTTCAAAGGGATTCCTAAGCCTAACGCTTGTTTTTCAGTAGCTTTTGACGTAGTTACTCCAGTAATCTTCAAGCCTTCTTCCTTCATTCGCCGACCAATTTCTTCTACCATATAATAGGCTGTCGAACCGGTTCCCAAACCAACAATCATGCCATCAGTTACAAACTTAGCGGCCTCAATGCCTACCATCTCTTTTAAATTCATCTGTGCACACCCTTCAAACGATTTCTGTAAGTCTATGGTCTATTGTAGCGTTTTCTCACTGAAAATACAGTAGGAAAAGCAGATATTCTCCATCTTTTTATAGAAGAAAAATTTATGCTAAAGTAATAAAGGCCCACAAGTGTAAAAAAATTTGAGGATTAGCAAAAAATCTTAAAGAGTCGTTGACAGCTTGAAAAAACCATGATATTCTATCAAAGGTGCTTTGTTTACAGGTCTCTCTACTGAGACGTGCTGACTGTGTTAAAGTACACGCTTGATGAAGAATGCAGAGAATGCATTATTTTTTATCGCCACAAAAGAACCACCTGGATGTGTGGGTCTAGTGAGCGAATCGAGGAAGGAGGAAAACAAGGAATGCCTACAATTAATCAATTAGTACGTAAACCTCGTAAGTCAAAGGTGAAAAAATCTAATTCACCAGCTTTGAACAAAGGATATAACAGTTTTAAGAAGGTTCAAACAGATATCAATTCACCTCAAAAACGTGGGGTAGCAACTCGTGTGGGAACTATGACACCTAAAAAACCGAACTCAGCTTTACGTAAATATGCTCGTGTTCGTTTGTCTAACTTAATCGAAGTTACTGCTTATATCCCGGGTATCGGCCACAATCTTCAAGAACATAGTGTTGTCTTGATGCGTGGTGGACGGGTAAAAGATTTACCAGGGGTACGTTACCATATCGTTCGTGGTGCTTTGGATACTGCCGGTGTTAATGACCGGAAACAAAGTCGTTCTAAATATGGTACTAAACGACCTAAAGCTTAATTTCAATTATTAGTGAAACTAACAATATTATAATAGAAGAGATTATTTCGGAAGGAGGAGTTACGGATGCCTCGTAAAGGTCCTGTTGCAAAACGTGATGTTTTACCAGATCCAATGTATAACTCAAAATTAGTAACTCGCTTAATCAACCGTGTAATGGTTGACGGAAAACGCGGAACAGCTGCTAATATCATTTATAACGCTTTTAACAACATCAAAGAATCTACTGGTAATGATCCATTAGAAGTCTTTGAACAAGCTATGAAAAATGTTATGCCCGTGCTTGAAGTTAAAGCACGTCGTGTTGGGGGTTCAAACTACCAAGTCCCAGTTGAAGTACGTCCAGAACGTCGCACAACTTTAGGTCTTCGTTGGATTGTTAACTATGCGCGTCTTCGTGGTGAACACACTATGGAAGAACGTTTAGCTAAAGAAATCATGGATGCCGCTAACAACACTGGTGCTTCAGTTAAGAAACGTGAAGACACACATAAAATGGCTGATGCCAACCGTGCATTTGCACATTATCGTTGGTAAGATTTTCTTTTTCAAGAAAATCTTATCTATACACTCGATATACAGAGAGGAGAAAAAAGTAGAATGGCCAGAGAATTTTCGTTAGAAAACACTCGTAACATCGGTATCATGGCCCATATTGACGCCGGTAAAACAACTGCGACTGAACGGATCTTGTACTATACTGGTAAAATCCATAAAATTGGTGAAACTCATGAAGGAGCTTCTCAAATGGACTGGATGGAACAAGAACAAGAACGTGGTATTACTATCACATCAGCTGCGACGACTGCACAATGGAAAGGTCATCGTATCAACATCATTGACACTCCTGGACACGTGGACTTCACAGTTGAAGTAGAACGTTCATTGCGGGTTCTTGATGGTGCTGTAACAGTTCTTGATGCTCAGTCTGGGGTTGAACCACAAACCGAAACTGTTTGGCGTCAAGCGACTACTTATGGTGTTCCCCGGATTGTATTTGCAAACAAAATGGATAAAATTGGGGCAGATTTCTTATACTCTGTAACAACTTTACACGATCGTTTACAAGCAAATGCTCATCCAATTCAAATCCCAATCGGCGCTGAAGATGATTTCACTGGAATTATTGACTTAGTCAAAATGAAAGCTGAAATGTACGTCAACGACTTGGGTACTGAAATTGAAGAAACCGACATTCCTGCTGATTATTTAGAATTAGCAACTGAATGGCGTGAAAAGTTAATCGAAGCTGTTGCTGAAACAGACGAAGATTTAACAATGAAATATTTAGAAGGCGAAGAAATCACTGAAGCCGAACTAAAAGAAGGTATCCGTAAAGCAACCGTTAACGTTGAATTTTACCCAGTCCTTTGTGGTTCTGCCTTCAAAAACAAAGGGGTTCAATTATTATTGGATGCCGTGTTAGACTACTTGCCTTCACCATTAGATATCGAAGCAATCAAAGGTATCGATCCTAAGACAGATGAAGAAGTTGAACGTCCTGCTGACGACAGCGCTCCTTTCTCTGCTTTAGCCTTTAAAGTTATGACTGACCCATTCGTAGGTCGTTTAACTTTCTTCCGTGTGTATTCTGGTGTCTTACAATCAGGATCATACATCCAAAACGCAACAAAAGGTAAACGTGAACGTGTTGGACGGATCCTACAAATGCACGCAAACTCTCGTTCTGAAATCTCTGAAGTGTACGCTGGAGATATCGCTGCGGCAGTTGGTTTGAAGGATACAACAACTGGGGATACTTTATCTGATGAAAAGAATTTAGTTATTCTTGAATCAATGGAATTCCCTGAACCCGTTATCCAAGTTGCGATTGAACCTAAATCAAAAGCTGACCAAGATAAAATGGGTACAGCTCTACAAAAACTTTCTGAAGAAGATCCGACCTTCCGGGCTGAAACAAATCCGGAAACTGGCGAAACAATTATCGCTGGTATGGGCGAACTTCACTTGGACATCATCGTTGACCGTATGCGTCGCGAGTTCAAGGTGGAAGCTAACGTAGGTGCTCCTCAAGTATCTTATCGTGAAACATTCCGTGCTTCTACTCAAGCGGAAGGTAAATTCGTTCGCCAATCTGGTGGTAAAGGTCAATACGGTCACGTATGGATTGAATTTACTCCGAATGAAGAAGGCGCTGGCTTTGAATTTGAAAATGCTATCGTCGGTGGTGTGGTTCCTCGTGAATACATCCCAGCCGTTGAAGCTGGTTTGAAGGATTCTATGGAGAACGGTGTCTTAGCCGGCTATCCAATGGTTGATATCAAAGCAAAACTTTACGATGGTTCTTACCACGATGTCGATTCAAATGAAACAGCCTTCCGTGTTGCCGCTTCAATGGCATTGCGTGCGGCTGCTAAGAAAGCTAATCCAGTTATCCTTGAACCAATCATGGGCGTTGAAGTTGTTATCCCAGAAGATTACTTAGGTGATATTATGGGTCACGTAACTGCTCGTCGTGGTCGTGTTGAAGGTATGGAAGCTCGCGGAAACTCTCAAGTAGTTCGTGCGATGGTTCCATTGGCTGAAATGTTTGGTTATGCAACTACTTTACGTTCAGCAACTCAAGGTCGTGGTACATTTACAATGACCTTTGACCATTACGAAGATGTGCCTAAGTCTGTTCAAGAAGAAATCATCAAGAAAAACGGCGGCAAATCTGAGTAATACCAGCTTTTAAGCTTGGTTGTCACATTTTTGACAATCATTCTAAAATTGCGATAGAGGGAGAGCTGTCCTTGCCAGGACGGTTCTACCTATCAAAAAATATTAACTTAAAAACCTAGGGGGAACAAATTAAAATGGCAAAAGAAAAATTCGACCGTTCTAAACCACACGTTAACATTGGTACTATCGGACACGTTGACCATGGTAAAACAACTCTTACAGCAGCAATCACAACTGTTCTAGCTAAAAAAGGCGGAGCAGAAGCGATGGCTTATGATCAAATCGATGGCGCTCCTGAAGAACGCGAACGCGGAATCACTATCTCAACTGCTCACGTTGAATATGAAACTGACGCACGTCACTATGCTCACGTTGACTGCCCAGGACACGCAGACTACGTTAAAAACATGATTACTGGTGCTGCACAAATGGACGGCGCGATCTTAGTAGTATCTGCTGCTGATGGTCCTATGCCTCAAACTCGTGAACACATCTTGTTATCTCGTAACGTTGGTGTACCTTACATCGTTGTTTTCTTAAACAAAGTTGATATGGTTGATGACGAAGAGTTATTAGAATTAGTTGAAATGGAAGTTCGTGACTTATTGTCTGAATACGACTTCCCAGGCGATGACACTCCAGTTGTTGCTGGTTCTGCTTTGAAAGCTTTAGAAGGCGACGCTTCTTACGAAGAAAAAATCTTAGAATTAATGGCTGCAGTTGACGAATATATCCCAACTCCAGTTCGTGATACTGACAAACCTTTCATGATGCCAGTCGAAGATGTATTCTCAATCACTGGTCGTGGAACTGTTGCAACTGGTCGTGTTGAACGTGGACAAGTTCGCGTTGGTGACGAAGTTGAAATCGTTGGTATTGCTGAAGAAACAGCTAAAACTACTGTAACAGGTGTTGAAATGTTCCGTAAATTGTTGGATTACGCTGAAGCTGGCGACAACATTGGTGCATTATTACGTGGGGTTGCTCGTGAAGACATCCAACGTGGTCAAGTATTAGCTAAATCTGGTACAATCACACCTCATACAAAATTCTCTGCTGAAGTTTACGTTTTATCAAAAGAAGAAGGCGGACGTCACACTCCATTCTTCACTAACTACCGTCCTCAGTTCTACTTCCGTACAACTGACGTAACTGGTGTAGTTGAATTACCAGAAGGTACTGAAATGGTAATGCCTGGTGATAACGTAACTATGGAAGTTGAATTAATCCACCCAATCGCTATCGAAGACGGAACTCGTTTCTCTATTCGTGAAGGCGGACGGACTGTTGGTTCAGGCGTTGTAACTACAATCAAAGCTTAATTCAATTTAAGTTGAACCTTTAAAGCAACATTGTGATCGGACGTATGCGTCAGAATTTATCCTCGTGATAGATTCTGGCGCTTTTTTTATAGTAAAAGGAGGAAATGAAGATGCGACTGGTTCCATTAACGAGCGAAAAATTCCCAGAACTACTGGAATTTGAGGAAGAAAACCGAAATTTTTTTCGCCAGCATATCCCAGATCGAGGGGATGATTATTTTTTACCAGAGGAATTTCAAGGACGAAATGAGGCGTTGCTGATGGAACAAGCCAATCAGCAATCTTTCTTCTATTTAATTGTAAATGAAGCTGGCCAGGTAATTGGACGGATAAATTTAACAGATTGCAATTGGCAGCAGCAAAGTGCTGAACTAGGGTATCGAATTGGTGAAGGCAGTCTTGGAAAAGGCATGGCAACGCAGGCAGTTGACCTGATTTCAATTGAGGCACAGACTTTAGGCTTGAAAAAAATCCTCGCTTATACTACCAATAACAATCTTGCCTCACAAAAAGTATTGACTAAATCTGGCTTTCAATTTACGCATCAAGCTTCTGAACCATTTTTATTTTTGGATGAGGAAGTCTTCTTCGTTTATTTCGAGAAAATGATTTAATAATTGACAATCTGACTGGGCACATAGGATCATCGTGAAAGGTTTTGTAGAATCCTTATTTGATGCCGGTTGTTTTTTTATATGAGACCCACTTTGTTGAAACTTAACTAATAAAACTAAATCAGACTGGATTATCAGTTCTAATAGAATCAGGCCATCTCACAAGTTTTTTGTAAAGGTGGCTATTGGCTACCGTTTCCGCAGGCACGTATGGAAATTAGCTGTGTACAAATGGAAGATTGCTGAAAGATTCTTTAGAACTTATGGTGCAGTCTTTTTTGTATTCAACAAATTAAGATTTAGTTTTTCGCAGTTAAGAATCAATTAACATTTAGTTAAGAGCTGATTTAGGAAGACTTGATATGATGTTCTTGTAAACAAGGAGGAGTTAAAAATGGAAACTATCTTAAATCTATCAGGTGTAAATAAAAAATTTGGCAAGCAGCAGGCTCTCCAGGATATCACTATGACAATTCGCAAAGGTGATATCTACGGCTTGGTTGGGCGTAATGGTGCAGGGAAAACGACGTTACTTAAGACCATCGTCCGGATGATTCAACCGAGTAGCGGTAGCATCCAGCTGTTTGGGAATCAAAACGAAAAAGACTATATCAAAGAGCTGAAACGGGTAGGGAATATTATTGAAACACCAGTCGCCTATGACCAGCTGACAGCCGAGCAAAATCTAAAATATTATTGCAAAATTAACGGGGTCATCGAAAAAGATGCGGTTGCTAAAGCGCTGAAATTCGTTGATTTAGAAGATACCGGCAAAAAGAAATATAAAAACTTCTCTCTAGGGATGAAGCAAAAGCTGGGTCTAGCAATTGCCCTATTAAATAAACCAGATTTTCTGATTCTGGATGAACCTATTAACGGCTTAGATCCGGTAGCGATTGTCGAGTTTCGAGAGCTTTTACTCAAGCTCAACCGAGAAGAAGGCATGACAATTTTAATTTCTAGTCATATCCTAGATGAATTGTATCAAGTAGCTACTCGTTTTGGCTTTATCAAAGATGGCTTGCTAGTGCAGGAAATGACCAAAGAGGAATTTGATTTGAAGGCCCAAGCCTTTATTAAAATTGAAGTTGACGATGTTAAAAAAGCCTTGCAGACTTTGGGCCAAATGGCGATTGAAGATTGTAAGGTTGTCGGACAACATCAGATTAATGTTTACCAACTGGAAACACCGATTCGCCAAATCGTGCGGGAATTGACGATGGCGGACTTGGCAATTGACGGTATTTCCCTTGAGGGAGAAAGCTTAGAAACTTACTTTAAAGAATTAGTGATGAATTAGGAGAGTGGAAAATATGTTTAATTTTATTCGTGGGGATTTTTATCGGTTGTTGCACACTAAGAGTTTTTGGATTACTGAAGCGATTGTCTTCATTTTTACTTTAATCGCTATTTTTTCAATGTCGACGGTCACAATGGTCACAGTCAATGGCGAATCTGCGACTAGCGGGAACTCTGTTTCAAGCATAACTGGGTTTACGGCAATCCAATTGAGTCTGACTTCAATGTTACTGTATTTCATGCTACCTTTGATTATTTTAGTGTTGGGTAGTGAGTATTCTAAAGGAACTCTGAAAAATATCGTGACTGTCGGCGTTTCCCGTACCAGCTTCTTCTTTGGGAAATTTATCAGCTTTATGACGGTTTTATTCGCTCAAATCTTAGGGATTATGGCAGTCAGCTTTGTTGTCGGCACCATCGTTGGTGGAGCCGGCTTTGAAAATGGTGAACAAGTTGCAACCCTTGTCTACTATATGTTTGGACTCTTGTTAATGTTAGCAGCTATCTCTTCTTTAATCATTATCGTTCTTTACCTAACAAAGAACACGGCTGTCTGTATTATTCTCGCAATCATTTTGCCAACAATTATCAATACGTTGCACATCTTTAAACAAGACTGGAAAGTTTTGGAATTTATCGACTTCCAAGGTGGGATGGATAGCTTGGTCAGCGGGACTTTGAGTAACTTTGGTGATATGCTGCCGGCCTTTGCAGGTTCGATTATTACAATGGTTTTTTGCTTGATGCTTTCCAATCGGATTTTCAATAAGCAGGATTTATAAAATAAAAATGGCGAGAACGAATCATTGTTCTCGCCATTTTTATGGGGCCTTTTTGAAAAAAACAATCGTAACTTTAAAGCTTTCAGCCTGCGCTTGGATGGTCATCTTTCCTGATAAGCGTATTACCAGCTCCTTCACAATAAAAAGACCAAGTCCAGAGTTTTGGCTTTGACGGGATAAGTCCTCAGTGTAAAAGCGTTCTGTTAATTTTTCCGGATGAAGGATTGGTGTGGCTAAATGATTTTCTGCGATTAAAATTAGCTGATTTCCGCTTTCTTTTAGCTGTAGTGAGGCAGCCTCAGTCCCGTGATTTAAAATATTTCCCAAAATATTTTGAAAAATCCGTCGTAACAGCTTACTATCAGTAATCAAGCTAAGCTCCGGCTGAATATCAACGGCCATCTCGATATCTGCTTCTACAAAGGATTGGTAAAGATTCAGCAGCTCTTCCTGCAACAGCCGGGAGACATTCACTTCGGCAAATGTCGGCTGAATTTGATCTTCAATTAGCCGCTGATAATTGAGAAGCTGTTCTAAATGCTGCTCCACTGTGCCTAAATTCGTTGAGATTTTTCTCAGTAGCTCCTGTTGTTTTTCTGTTGCCTGATCATCCTTTTCCAAGAGCTGCACATAGCCACCCGCCACCGTCAAGGGGGTTCGCAAATCGTGGGAAATATTATGAATCGCTTGTTCCAACTGCTTTGTCTCGTTGACCAGCTGATGGCGTGCTTGTTTATGATTGCGAATCATTTGATTATTTAGTAAAACAATCTGCTGAAAAGAGCGCAGACGGGAATGGGTTTTTAATTCCAAATTGGTCTCATTATCAGTAATGATAGCCAGTTGATCATGGTATTTTTTTAATTCTGATAAGACTACTGCTAGAATCACCACTAAGATGAGGGCAATTGCTGTCATTAACCAGAGCATCGGCTTTCCTCCTTTTGAAGTTTTTTAAAGGACCTAGGCAAGTTTGACACCAATGCCCCAAACAGTTGCAATATAGGGCTCTGCATCATCCAATTGCTTAATTTTTTTTCGCAGGTTGCTGATGTGGACATTGATGGTATTTTCATCACCATAATAGGCTTCGCCCCAAATTTCTTCATAGAGCATTTCTTTTGTGTAAACTTTTTTTGGATGATTCAATAGAAGGGTGAAAATTTCAAACTCCTTCTTTTTAAGGGCCACGACTGTTTCATCTTTTTTCAGCTCAAAGGTATCCGGTAAAAGAGTTAAATTCTTGTAGCAATGGCTAGTTTCGGTTTCTTCTACAGGAACAGCTGCTTGATTTCGCAATTGCACGATAATTCTGGCCTTCAACTCATCAATATTAAAAGGTTTGGTCAGATAATCATTGGCCCCTGCCAGCAAAAGCTGAGAAATTTCCTGCTGGTCTGTTAACGCCGTCAGAAAAATAACCGGTATTTGAGAATGTTTGCGAATCTCTGCTAGAACTTCGCCGCCGTCTTTTCCCGGCAGCATCCGATCCAGCAAAACTAAATCAAACTCATCTTGTTGAAAATATAGCAGGCCTTCAGTCCCTGAGTAAGCCGGCTGAACATGGTAATCATCCGCTAAAATTGTTGCCAGCATTTCATTTAATTCATTATTGTCTTCAATCACTAATATTTTTTTCATTTGCATCAACCTTTTTTAACCATTTTGATTAACATTTTATCATGAAATGCGCTAATGCCATATTCTAAAGGAAAAGATTTTCTTGAGTTGAATAATTATTTAAAAATACTGGATATTTAAGTTTTTTTATGTATAATAATGTATAAACAAACAAATGAAGAGGTAGAGATTATGAATTCGATTTTTCAAGGAAAAAGTTTTTTAGCTGAAAAAGATTTTAGCCAAGCGGAATTGTTGCACTTAATTGATTTTGCGCTGCATTTAAAAGAGCTGAAACAAAAAAATATTCCCCATCAATATTTAGCAGGGAAAAATATTGCATTATTATTTGAAAAAACTTCGACACGAACACGGGCCGCTTTTACGGTTGCAGCAAATGACTTAGGGGCCCATCCGGAATTTTTAGGGGCACAGGATATTCAACTAGGGAAAAAAGAATCCGTTGCTGATACTGCTCAGGTTTTAGGTAGCATGTTTGATGGAATTGAGTTTCGCGGCTTTAGCCAACAGGTTGTCGCGGACTTGGCGAAATATTCTGGAGTGCCGGTCTGGAATGGCCTAACTGATCTGTGGCATCCAACTCAGATGATTGCTGACTTCATGACGGTGAAAGAAAATTTTGGCAGCCTAGCTGACATCACGTTTACTTATGTGGGGGACGGACGTAACAATATGGCGAATAGTCTTTTAGTAACAGGAGCTATTTTAGGTGTTCATATGCGGATTGTTTCACCACAATCCCTTCAACCAGCTAAAGAAGTTGTTGAATTAGCCCAAGGGTTTGCTAAAGATTCTGGGGCCCAGCTGTTGATTACTGACGATATTCAAACGGGTGTCAAAGGCGCTAATGTTTTGTATACTGATGTTTGGGTATCAATGGGGGAAGAAGATAAATTTGCTGAGCGGATTGAAGCGCTGCAACCTTATCAAATTAACAGTGAGATGGTGGCGGCAACCGGCAATCAAGGAGGTAACTTGATTGTTCTGCATTGCCTGCCGGCTTTTCATGATACGCAAACTGAGTATGGCCAGAAAATTTTTAATGAATTTGGCCTGACTGAGATGGAAATCACTGATGAGGTCTTCAACAGTCCTTTTGCTAAACAGTTTGAACAGGCTGAGAATCGGATGCATTCAATCAAAGCGATTATGGCGGCAACCTTAGGAAATTTATTTATTCCAAAGGTTTAAAACAAAAAAGCTGTTTCCTATTGAATCCCTTACCAATAACCTTTGTTGTTGGCAAAAGGATTTCTAAATAGGAAACAGCTTTTTGTTGAGACGTTCATGGGTAAAAAGGCGTTGCTGCGTAATTTATAATGGAAAAACTAATTCACAGGCAACTGCCCCGTAAGGA
Organism: Enterococcus sp. HY326; assembly: GCF_026157065.1. GTDB lineage: Bacteria > Bacillota > Bacilli > Lactobacillales > Enterococcaceae > HY326. Next base: position 496,030 of record NZ_JANLGQ010000001.1, on the reverse strand, counting down.
GGTGTTGTGTGTTGAAATTAGTTTTTACACTGGTCCTCTGTCCGATTGTAACAGGTGTTATTGTCGGAATAGTGAATTCACTATTCGATTATTGGTTAACTAATCGTAAAGATGACTAAGCAGTTGCTGGATTAACCCATGCGCCAGTAGTGTCGCCACTGGTGAAAAGTAAAGCCCTACTCCGGCATGAGTAGGGCTTTCATGTTGTGCTCATTAGTTTTTACACGTCGCAACTTAAATATAGCATAGTTCCCCCCATTTTTCAACGATCCATAGGTAAGGTAGCTCAGTTAGCACAAAATTTCAATGCATCCTAGGGTAAAATTGAATGAGCGGTTTGTAGTATAATCAAAGCAATGAATCTATATCTGTGAAAGTATCAGACGAGGTGATAAGTAATGCGGCAAGTGTATTTTATTCGACATTCTATTCGAGATAGTCGGGTGCATTCTGAAAATGCCCCTTTGACAAAAGAGGGAACTAGACTGGCTGAAAAGCTAGTGCCCCTCTTTTCTGAAGTTGCCATTCAGCACATTTATGCAAGTCCCTATGAACGGGCGCAAGCCACAGTTCGACCACTGGCAGACTATTACAATCTGCCAATCAGCGAAAAGTCTGCTTTGCGGGAACGAGCGATTGGCACTTGGCTGGCTGATTTTGATAGCTTCACAGCTGCCCAATGGCAAGACTTTTCTTACAAATTAGCTGGAGGGGAAGCTTTGGCTGAAGTGACTCTGCACATGAGCCAGATTTTTTCAGAAATTCTGGCAACTTCCTCTGGCAATATTATAATTGCTGGCCACGGGACTGCCCTAGCTTGTCTGTTTAACGAAATTACAAGCGGGAAATTTGCTTATCAAGATTTTAAACGGATGCAGATGCCTGATATCTTTGTGGGAGAGTTCTCTGATGAGGGGAAATTGCTTAATTTTTCCCCTAGCTTATTAGCGAATGGCTTATCTAAATAAGAAAAAAGTTTGGTAATCCCGGCTGATCTTAAAGGGAATGTATTCCCAAAATTAATTTGACAGCTCGCCGGGATTTTGTGGAAATTTTCAGGCCTTCTTTTGAATCAAGAATGACGACCTTTTTCCCTAGCCAAATTCTGAGATAGCAGGAAACAAATTTTAATTCACCGACAAAGCCTTTCGTTTCCTCCTCGCTGCCGTCAGCCTGCTCGATTTCTGTCCGGCACCACCAGGTATTACCAAAGCCAATTTCATAATATTTTTTCATCTGGCAACCTCTTCTGATTATAAAAAAGTACTTGTTTGTCCTCTTCATAAACAAGTTTCTTCTATTATAATAGAGAAAATCACAGTTCAGTGCAAAAACCATTGAAATTTTTTTCTCCGCCAACGAATAAAAAATCATTTATACAGAGATGCTTTTTTTGTGACGGCACGAAGTTCAATTAAAAGACTAGTTTGAAAGTGTTCATGCCAGTTGAAAACTTGTTTCTTCTATTATATATATTCATGAGTTACGAAAGAAAATCTAAGGTTTTGAAAATGCTTGGAAATCCTGAGTTTTTCTGAAAAAAATACTTGCTTTGAAGCTTTTTCTATAATATAATGACAAAGGCGCTGTTTACAGGTATGTACTCAGCACTGGCAGGATAGAAATAATTCTGCCGGCTTTGAAACGAGAGGTTGCGACACGCCCGGGCGCTTTGCCACGAACGTGCTTGTCGGAGATTTTCGTGGAGCTATGTCTACTTTTCAAAATAGGCGAAGGAGGGAACAAGATGGCAAAACAAAAAATTCGTATCCGTTTAAAAGCGTATGAACACCGTATTTTAGACCAATCAGCGGATAAAATCGTGGAAACTGCAAAAAGAACTGGAGCTAGCGTGTCTGGTCCAATTCCATTACCAACTGAACGCAGTCTTTACACAGTTATTCGTGCGACTCATAAATACAAAGATTCACGCGAACAATTCGAAATGCGTACTCACAAGCGTCTGATTGACATTGTGAATCCTACACCAAAAACTGTCGATGCTTTAATGAAGCTTGACTTACCATCTGGTGTAAACATTGAAATCAAACTATAAAAATCTAATTAAGATGGAGGTGTACTCATGACCAAAGGAATCTTAGGGAAAAAAGTGGGGATGACCCAAATCTTTACTGAATCTGGTGAACTTATTCCAGTAACTGTAGTGGAAGCTACGCCTAACGTTGTATTACAACTGAAGACAATGGAAAATGACGGCTACGAAGCTGTTCAAGTTGGTTACCAAGATTTACGTGAAGTATTGGCAAACAAACCTGCGAAAGGTCATGTTGCAAAAGCAAACACGGCTCCTAAGCGCTTCATTCGAGAATTCAAAGATGTTGAGCTAGGAGAATATGAAGTAGGAAAAGAAGTTAAGGTAGATATTTTCCAAGCAGGAGATATCGTTGATGTGACAGGTACGTCAAAGGGTAAAGGATTCCAAGGTGCTATTAAACGCCACGGCCAAAGCCGCGGACCAATGGCTCACGGTTCTCGTTACCATCGTCGTCCTGGGTCAATGGGTCCAGTTGCACCTAACCGTGTATTCAAAAATAAAAAGCTTGCTGGTCGGATGGGTGGCCAACGCATTACAATCCAAAACTTGGAAATTGTTCGCGTTGACTTAGACCGTAACGTTATCCTTATTAAAGGAAATGTTCCAGGAGCTAAAAAATCTTTAATCACAATCAAACAAGCTGTGAAAGCTAAATAATTTAAGTAGAGGAAGGAGGAACTAAGGAATGCCGAATGTAGCATTATTCAAACAAGATGGTAGCCAAAATGGCGAAATCACATTAAATGAAGAAATCTTCGGAATCGAACCTAATGAAAGTGTTGTCTACGATGCCATCATCATGCAACGCGCTTCATTAAGACAAGGAACACACGCTGTTAAAAATCGCAGTGCCGTTCGTGGCGGTGGTCGCAAACCATGGCGTCAAAAAGGAACTGGTCGTGCTCGTCAAGGTTCAATCCGTTCACCACAATGGCGTGGAGGTGGCGTAGTCTTCGGACCAACACCACGTTCTTACAGCTACAAACTTCCTAAAAAAGTTCGTCGTTTAGCAATGAAATCTGTATTATCAGAAAAAGTTGCTGCAAATAATTTGGTAGCAGTTGAAGGGTTAGCCTTCGAAGCACCAAAAACTAAAGAATTCAAAGAAGTATTAGCTAAATTAGCTATTGACTCTAAAGTATTGGTAGTTGTTGAAACTGACAATGACTTTGCTGCTTTATCAGCTCGTAACTTACCAAATGTTTCTGTTGTCTTCTCTGACAACATTAGCGTTTTAGATGTAGTCTCTAGCGATAAAATGTTAGCAACGCAAACTGCTCTTACTCAAATTGAGGAGGTGCTTGCATAATGAACTTATTAGACGTAATCAAACGCCCGGTTATCACTGAAAAATCTATGCTTGCCATGGATGAAAAGAAATACACTTTTGAAGTGGATACCCGCGCTAACAAAACTTTAGTGAAACAAGCTGTTGAAGCTGCCTTTGACGGAGTAAAAGTTGCCAACGTGAACATTATCAACGTGCATCCTAAATTCAAACGGATGGGCAAATACGCTGGTTATACTAGAAAACGTCGGAAAGCAGTCATTACTTTAACTGCTGATTCAAAAGAAATCCAAATTTTCGAAGCTGAATAAGCTGATTGACTAATTGACTATATAGGAGGGAATAAGACGTGGCGATTAAAAAGTACAAACCTACGACAAACGGCCGTCGTAACATGACAGGTTCTGATTTTGCTGAAATCACAACTTCAACACCTGAAAAAACATTGTTACAGCCTTTGAAAAACAATGCCGGTCGTAACAACAACGGACGTATTACTGTTCGTCATCAAGGTGGCGGCCACAAGCGCCAATACCGCATGATCGACTTCAAACGTAATAAAGATAACGTTGTCGCACATGTTAAAACAATCGAGTATGATCCAAATCGTTCTGCTAACATCGCGTTAGTTCATTACGAAGATGGAGTAAAAGCATACATCTTAGCACCTAAAGGATTAGAAGTGGGCATGACTGTGGTATCTGGACCAGAAGCCGATATCAAAGTAGGAAACGCACTTCCATTAGAAAATATCCCAGTGGGTACTGTGATTCACAACATTGAAATGAAACCTGGTAAAGGCGGACAATTGATTCGTTCAGCTGGAACAAGTGCTCAAGTACTTGGTAAAGAAGGCAAATACGTATTAATCCGTTTGAACTCTGGTGAAGTTCGCATGATCTTGGCAGCAGCTAGAGCAACAATTGGTTCTGTCGGTAACGAACAACACGAATTAATCAATATCGGTAAAGCGGGTCGCTCTCGTTGGATGCGTAAACGTCCAACTGTACGTGGTAGCGTAATGAACCCTAACGATCACCCACACGGTGGTGGTGAAGGTAAAGCGCCAATCGGACGTAAAGCACCAGTTTCACCTTGGGGCCAACCAGCTCTTGGTTACAAAACCCGTAATAAAAAAGCTGCTTCTGACAAACTTATCGTTCGTCGTCGTAAAGCTAAATAATCTATTTGACCATGTGTTTCAAATTTTGAGAGGAGGTTCACCATGGGTCGTAGTTTGAAAAAAGGACCTTTCGCTGATGAGCATTTAATGAAGAAAGTTGAAGCTCAAGCAGGTGCTGAAAAGAAAAAAGTTATTAGAACTTGGTCTCGTCGTTCAACAATTTTTCCAAGTTTTGTAGGCTACACTATCGCTGTTTATGATGGACGTAAACACGTACCAGTTTACATCCAAGAAGACATGGTAGGACATAAATTAGGTGAATTTGCACCAACTAGAACTTATCGCGGTCACGCGGCTGACGATAAGAAAACTAGACGCTAATTTTGAGGGGAGGAAACAGTCTAATGGCAGAACAAATCACATCAGCAAAAGCAACTGCTAAAACAGTTCGCACTTCACCTCGTAAAGCACGTCTAGTAATTGACCTTATCAGAGGGAAAAGCGTAGCGGATGCAATTTCAATCTTGAAATTCACCCCTAACAAATCAGCGGGAATCATCGAAAAAGTTTTGATGTCCGCAGTTGCTAACGCAGAAAATAACTTCGACTTAGATGTCGAAAACTTAGTGGTATCTGAAGCATTTGTCAACGAAGGCGCAACTATGAAACGGTTCCGTCCACGTGCCAAAGGTTCAGCATCACCAATCAACAAACGTACAAGTCATATTACAGTTGTTGTATCCGAAAAATAAGGAGGGATAATCAGTGGGTCAAAAAGTACATCCAATTGGAATGCGTGTAGGCATCATCCGTGATTGGGATGCAAAATGGTATGCTGAAAAAGAGTATGCTGAGTTCTTACACGAAGATTTAAGAATCCGTAAATTTATCGCTACTAAACTTGCTGATGCCGCTGTGTCAACCGTTGAAATTGAACGTGCTGCAAATCGCGTAAACATTTCAATCCACACAGCTAAGCCAGGAATGGTTATCGGTAAAGGCGGATCTGAAGTCGAAAACCTAAGAAAAGAATTAAACACATTAACAGGTAAAAGAGTTCATATCAACATCATTGAAATCAAAAAACCTGATTTAGATGCAAAATTAGTCGGCGAAGGCATTGCCCGTCAACTTGAAAGCCGGGTAGCGTTCCGTCGTGCTCAAAAACAAGCGATTCAAAGAACTATGCGTTCTGGTGCTAAAGGGATCAAAACTCAAGTTTCTGGTCGTTTGAATGGTGCAGATATCGCTCGTAGCGAAGGCTATTCAGAAGGAACAGTTCCATTGCACACTCTTCGTGCCGATATCGATTATGCTTGGGAAGAAGCAGACACAACATACGGAAAACTAGGAGTTAAAGTGTGGATCTACCGTGGCGAAATCTTGCCAGTTAAAAAGAACACTGAGAAAGGAGGGAATTAATCATGTTAGTACCTAAACGTGTAAAACACCGTCGTGAATTCCGCGGAAAAATGCGTGGGGAAGCTAAAGGTGGTAAAGAAGTAGCATTTGGTGAATTCGGCTTACAAGCTGTAGAATCTCACTGGATCACTAACCGCCAAATTGAAGCAGCCCGTATTGCAATGACTCGTTACATGAAACGTGGTGGGAAAGTATGGATTAAAATTTTCCCTCACAAATCTTATACTGCCAAAGCTATTGGGGTACGTATGGGTTCTGGTAAAGGGGCACCTGAAGGTTGGGTATCACCAGTTAAACGTGGTAAAATCATGTTTGAAATCGCTGGCGTACCTGAAGATGTTGCTCGCGAAGCATTACGTCTTGCTTCTCACAAATTACCAGTTAAAACTAAGATCGTAAAACGTGAGGAAATGGGTGGTGAATCGAATGAAGGTTAAAGAAATCAGAGAGTTAACCACTGCCGAAATGCTTGATCAAGAAAAACAATTAAAAGAAGAATTGTTCAATCTAAGATTCCAACTAGCAACAGGTCAATTAGAAAACACTGCACGTATTCAAGAAGTACGTAAATCGATTGCACGCATCAAAACTGTTTTGCGTGAACAAGCTAACTAATTCGGAAGGAGGCCATTACTCGTATGACTGAAAGAAATCAACGCAAAGTTTACCAAGGACGCGTGGTATCTGATAAGATGGACAAAACTATTACAGTTGCTGTCGAAACTAAGAAGAATCACCCAATCTACGGCAAACGCATGAATTACTCTAAAAAATACAAAGTACATGATGAAAACAACACTGCAAAAGTTGGCGACATCGTGCGTATTATGGAAACTCGTCCATTGTCAGCTACCAAACGCTTCCGTTTGTTAGAAGTTGTCGAAGAAGCAGTTATTATCTAATAACCACGAATTTCCTATATTAAGTTTTTCAAAAACTTATTTCCTTGAATGAGAAAGGAGGATTCAACCGTGATCCAACAAGAAAGCCGTTTAAAGGTTGCTGATAATTCAGGCGCTCGTGAAATTCTAACTATTAAAGTGTTAGGCGGTTCAGGACGCAAAACTGCAAATATCGGTGACGTGATTGTTGCTACAGTTAAACAAGCAACGCCAGGTGGTGTTGTCAAAAAAGGTGAAGTCGTTAAAGCCGTAATCGTTCGGACTAAATCAGGCACTCGTCGTGCTGATGGTTCTTATATTAAATTTGACGAAAATGCTGCAGTTATCATCCGTGATGATAAAAGCCCTCGTGGAACTCGTATCTTCGGACCAGTTGCTCGTGAATTGCGGGAAAACAACTTCATGAAGATCGTTTCCCTTGCACCAGAAGTATTATAATCTGAAGTTTAACCATAAGGAGGTGCGAATCTAACATGTTTGTTAAAAAAGGCGATAAGGTTAAAATTATCACTGGTAAAGACAAAAATAAGGAAGGCGTCGTTTTAGAAGCTTTTCCTAAAAAAGATAAAGTCATCGTTGAAGGCGTCAATGTTGTTAAAAAACATCAAAAACCTTCTCAAGCTGTTGCAGGTGGGATCATTGAAACGGAAGCACCGATTCATGTTTCTAATGTAATGATCTTAGACGCTAATGGCGTTGCTGGCCGTGTTGGCTACCAAGACGTTGATGGCAAAAAAGTCCGTGTTTCTAAAAAAACCGGTGAAGTATTAGATAAATAATCATAGGAAAGGAGGGCTCTAAGGAATGAACCGCCTTAAAGAAAAGTATCTTAAAGAAGTAACACCATCTTTGATGGAAAAATTTAGCTACAGCTCAGTTATGCAAACACCTAAAGTTGAAAAGATCGTCATCAACATGGGGGTTGGTGATGCGGTATCAAACGCTAAAAATCTTGATAAAGCAGTGGAAGAATTAACTTTAATTTCTGGTCAAAAACCTTTGATCACGAAAGCGAAGAAATCAATCGCTGGCTTCCGTTTACGTGAAGGAATGCCAATCGGTGCCAAAGTTACCCTACGTGGCGAAAGAATGTACGAATTCCTAGATAAATTGGTTTCCGTAGCATTACCACGGGTTCGTGACTTCCACGGTATCAGTAATAAAGCCTTTGACGGCCGGGGAAATTATACTTTAGGTATTAAAGAACAATTAATCTTCCCAGAAGTTGATTATGATTTAGTAGATAAAGTACGCGGTATGGACATCGTTATTGTAACGACAGCTAACACAGATGAAGAATCTCGTGAGTTGTTAACACAATTAGGCATGCCATTCCAAAAATAATTATAGGAGGCGAACTACATGGCTAAAAAATCAATGATTGCAAAAAACAAACGCCCTGCAAAATTTTCAACTCAAGCATACACTCGTTGCGAACGTTGCGGACGTCCACATTCTGTTTATCGTAAATTCCACCTATGTCGTATTTGCTTCCGCGAACTTGCCTATAAAGGACAAATTCCCGGCGTGAAGAAAGCTAGCTGGTAAAAACAACTTACAACTCGCAAGAAGGAGGTAAATCACTCAATGGTCATGACAGATCCAATTGCAGATTTCTTAACTCGCATTCGTAATGCCAACATGGTAAAACACGAATCATTAGAAGTACCTGCATCAAAAATTAAACATGATATCGCTGAAATCTTGAAAAACGAAGGTTTCATCCGCGATGTGGAATATATTGAAGATGACAAACAAGGCGTGATCCGCGTATTTCTTAAATATGGTAGAAACGACGAACGGGTTATCACTAACTTGAAACGTATCTCAAAACCAGGTTTGCGTGCTTACGTTAAATCTAACGAAGTACCAAAAGTCTTAAACGGCTTAGGAATCGCAATCCTATCGACTTCTGAAGGTGTTATCACTGATAAAGAAGCTAGAGCCAAAAATATTGGCGGCGAAGTTTTAGCTTACGTATGGTAATTTAATTTTACAAACAAGGAGGTGCCCTAAGTGAGCCGTATTGGTAATAAAGTAGTAGTCTTGCCTGCTGGAGTTGAAGTAACTCAAAAAGGTAATGACGTCACTGTTAAAGGACCTAAAGGTGAATTAACTCGTCCATTTTCTTCTGATATTACAATGAATATCGAAGGCAGCGAAGTTACATTTACTCGTCCAAACGATAGCAAAGAAATGAAAACTATTCACGGTACAAGCCGTGCAAACTTCAATAACATGGTTGTTGGTGTTTCCGAAGGCTTCCAAAAAGCCCTTGAATTAATCGGGGTTGGTTACCGTGCTCAATTGCAAGGAACAAAACTTGTCTTGAACGTTGGTTACTCTCATCCTGTTGAAATCACTCCACCTGCTGGCGTGACAGTTGAAGTACCTGCCAACACACAAGTGATTGTGAAAGGCATTAATAAAGAAGATGTTGGCGAATTAGCTGCAAACATTCGTGGCGTTCGTCCACCAGAACCTTATAAAGGCAAAGGTATTCGTTATGTCGGCGAATATGTTCGTCGTAAAGAAGGTAAAACTGGTAAATAATAGTAGTTTAGTAATAAACTGCGGGAGTCTTCTGAAGCTTGTCAGCTTTCAGAGGCTACCCAAAGCGGCTTAGGCTAGCTTATTTCAAGAGGTGAAAATTGTGATTACAAAACCAGACAAGAATAAAACACGTCAAAAGAGACATCAACGTGTCCGCAACAAAATTTCTGGTACTGCTGAGTGCCCACGCTTGAACGTTTTCCGTTCTAACAAAAACATCTACGCGCAAGTAATTGATGACGTAGCGGGTGTGACGCTAGCAAGTGCCTCAGCCTTAGAAAAAGAAATTTCAGGTGATACTAAAACTGAACAAGCGGCTGCTGTCGGCAAATTAGTTGCTGAACGTGCTGCTGCCAAAGGTGTAAAACAAGTAGTCTTTGACCGTGGTGGATACCTTTACCATGGCCGTGTAGCAGCTTTAGCTGAAGCAGCTCGCGAAAATGGACTAGAATTTTAGGAAGAAGGAGGAATACCATTCATGGTTTATATCGATCCAAAACATTTGGAATTAGAAGACCGCGTAGTTGCGATTAACCGCGTAACTAAAGTTGTTAAAGGTGGACGTCGTTTACGTTTTGCTGCTTTAGTTGTTGTCGGAGATAAAAACGGACATGTTGGCTTTGGTACTGGTAAAGCTCAAGAAGTTCCTGAAGCTATCCGTAAAGCAATTGAAGACGCGAAGAAAAACTTAGTTGAAGTACCTATGGTTGGTTCAACTATCCCTCACGAAGTTATCGGTGTCTTCGGCGGCGGCCGCATTTTAATGAAGCCTGCTGTAGAAGGTTCTGGAGTGGCAGCTGGTGGACCAGTTCGTGCCGTCCTTGAGTTAGCTGGGGTAGCAGATATCACATCTAAATCATTAGGTTCTAACACACCAATCAACGTTGTTCGCGCAACAATTGATGGTTTAAAACAATTAAAACGGGCAGAAGAAGTTGCGCAATTGCGTGGCAAATCTGTTGAGGAATTAATCGGTTAAGGAGGACAAAGTAATGGCTGAATTAAAAATTACATTAAAACGCAGTGTTATCGGACGTCCTCAAAACCAACGTGATACAGTGAAAGCTTTAGGCTTAGGTAAAATCAACAGCACGGTTGTTAAACCAGCTAACGATGCTATCAAAGGCATGGTAAACACTGTTTCACATTTAGTGGACGTTGAAGAAGTCTAAAAAGATTTAGATGATTAAGGAGGTGCCAATTAATGAAACTTCATGAATTACAACCTGCAGAAGGTTCTCGTAAAGTGCGTAACCGTGTTGGTCGCGGAACTTCATCAGGTAATGGTAAAACTGCCGGCCGTGGACAAAAAGGGCAAAAAGCTCGTTCAGGTGGCGGTGTGAGACTTGGTTTTGAAGGGGGACAAACTCCTTTATTCCGTCGTTTGCCAAAACGTGGATTTACTAATGTTAATCGTAAGGAATATGCAGTTATTAACTTAGATGTGTTAAACCGCTTTGAGGATGGTGCTGAAGTTACACCAGTTGCTTTGGTGGAAGCTGGAATCGTGAAAAACGAAAAAGCCGGCATTAAAGTCTTAGCTAATGGTGAATTAACTAAAAAACTTACTGTTAAAGCAGCTAAATTCTCTGAAGCAGCTAAACAAGCAATTGAAGCTGCTGGTGGTTCTATCGAGGTGATCTAATATGATCAAACTCTTGAGAGACGGATTTAAAGTTAAAGATATTCGTAACAAAATATTCTTTACTTTATTTATTCTAATCGTATTTCGAATTGGAGCACATATTACCGTTCCTGGTGTCAACGCTAGTCGTTTACAGGAAATTGCTGATCTGCCCTTCTTGAGTATGTTAAGTTTGACTAGTGGTGGTGCGTTGCAGCAGTATTCAGTCTTCGCAATGGGTGTTTCCCCATACATCACTTCATCAATCGTTATTCAATTATTGCAGATGGACATTGTTCCCAAGTTTGTGGAATGGTCCAAGCAGGGGGAAGTCGGTCGTCGTAAATTAAATCAGATGACCCGCTATCTTACGTTAATTATCGGTTTTGCGCAATCGCTGACCTTGACCATCGGTTTGAACTCGCTAACGTCATTTGGCGTTACCACATCAACCAATTGGGAAACATATGTCACAATCGGGTTAATCCTGACTGCTGGTACAATGTTTGTTACTTGGATGGGGGAACAAATCACTGAAAAAGGTATCGGGAATGGCGTATCGATGATTATATTTGCGGGAATTATCTCACGTTTGCCAGAGAGTATTAAAGAAATTTACAATGAATACTTTGTAAATATCGACCAATCAAAAATCTGGCAAAGCGCAATTTTTATCGCCTTGATTTTAGTTGCCGTGTTAATTATCGTGACCATCGTAACCTATGTACAGCAAGCGGAATATAAAATTCCAATTCAATATACCAAACGGGTTGCTGGAGCACCAACTAGTAGTTATTTACCATTAAAAGTAAATGCTGCCGGCGTTATCCCAGTAATCTTCGCCAGTTCATTTGTGACTTTACCTGGTACGCTTTTACAAGCGTTCGGGAATTCCTTTAGCGATGCTGGCTGGTACGATATCGTTTCACAAATCTTCAATTATCAAACGGTACCTGGGGCCATTCTTTACACAGTATTGATTGTTGCCTTTACATTCTTCTATGCATTTGTCCAAGTCAACCCTGAGAAATTAGCTGAAAACTTGCAAAAACAAGGCAGCTATATCCCAAGTGTACGACCTGGTAAAGGGACTGAAGAATATGTATCTAGTTTGTTAATGCGTTTAAGTACGGTCGGCTCAGTCTTCTTAGGCTTAGTGGCCTTGTTACCAATCATTGCTTCGATGTTGTGGGATCTTCCTTCATCCATCGGACTTGGGGGAACAAGTTTACTAATCATTATCGGAGTTGCGTTAGATAGTGCTAAACAATTAGAAGGGTTATTGTTGAAACGCAAGTACGTCGGCTTTATCAACTAATCAGTTACCGAGAATTTCTCGCTGCCTAAACACATGATGGGAGAATCTTCTCCCAGAGGGTGTTGCGGAGGTTAGTTGAAGGCCAAGACATTCACTGCAGAGACTTTGCTGATTGTTTAAACAATCAGTCAAAGGAATGAAGGAGGAGCACTGATGAATCTCATTTTAATGGGACTGCCTGGAGCTGGTAAAGGAACTCAGGCTGAAAGAATTATTGATGCTTATGGGATTCCGCAAATCTCGACTGGCGATATGTTCCGAGCTGCAATCAAAAATGAAACAACTCTTGGATTACAGGCAAAAGCGTTTATGGACAAAGGCGATTTGGTTCCTGATGAAGTAACCAACGGCATTGTTAAAGAACGTTTAGCTGAAGATGATACCAAAAATGGTTTCCTTTTAGATGGCTTTCCCCGGACTATCGACCAAGCAAAAGCATTAGATCAAATGCTAAAAGACTTAAACAAAAAAATCGACGGCGTCATTGAAATTCATGTCGCAGAAGATATTTTAGTTGAACGTTTGGCAGGTCGCTATATCTGTCGTAATTGTGGGGCGACTTATCATAAGATTTTTAACCCGACAAAAGTCGAAGATACCTGCGATCGTTGCGGTGGGCATGAGTTTTTCCAACGGGAAGACGACAAACCTGAAACTGTTAAAAACCGCTTAGCTGTTAATATTGAAAGTAGCGCACCAATCTTGGCTTACTATCAAAAGCTAGGCTTATTACAAACAATTGATGGGAATCGTCCAATTGATGACGTATTTGCAGATGTCAAACATATCATTGACAAATAGCCAGCTAGCCCGCAACCGACTTGCGTTTGGTTTCTCTTGTCAAATGTAGCGGTCTATGATAGAATATGTCAGTCCGACTTCTAGTCAAATAGAAGTAGTCAAGTTGAAAATGTAGGTGGGAGCAGCTGTTTCCGCCGTTTTATCGTGTAAATCACGAAACAAGTACAAGGAGGTACTATGCGTGGCAAAAGATGATATGATTGAAATCGAAGGTACAGTCGTCGAAACTTTGCCGAATGCAATGTTTAAAGTGGAATTGGAAAATGGACACGAAGTACTCGCTCACGTATCAGGCAAAATTCGGATGCACTACATTCGTATTTTACCCGGTGACAAGGTGACAGTTGAATTGTCTCCTTATGATCTGAGTCGTGGCCGGATTACCTACCGCTTCAAATAATTGTACTCCGTAAAACCACAGGAGGTATTATCATGAAAGTAAGACCATCAGTAAAACCGATGTGTGAACATTGTAAAGTAATTCGTCGTAATGGACGGGTTATGGTGATTTGCTCAGCAAATCCAAAACACAAACAACGTCAAGGATAATGGAGGTGTCATAAAGTATGGCTCGTATTGCAGGAGTAGATATTCCTCGTGATAAACGCGTAGTAATTTCCCTTACTTATATTTTTGGGATTGGTAACACTACTGCGAAAAAAGTATTGGCTAATGCTGGTGTTTCTGAAGACGTTCGCGTTAGAGATTTAACTAACGAACAAACAGATGCTATCCGTGCAGAAGTTGATAAATTAAAAGTTGAAGGTGATCTTCGTCGTGAAGTGAACTTAAACATCAAACGATTGATGGAAATCGGTTCTTACCGTGGGATTCGTCACCGTCGTGGATTACCAACTCGTGGACAAAACACGAAAAATAATGCACGTACTCGTAAAGGCCCAGCTCGTACAGTAGCAGGTAAGAAAAAATAATTCTTAAGTAAAGGAGGCCAACACTTCATGGCAGCAAAGAAAGTAAATCGTAAACGTCGTGTCAAAAAGAATATTGAAGCTGGGATTGCACATATCCACTCAACATTCAACAATACTATTATTATGATCACTGATGTTCACGGTAACGCAATCGCTTGGTCATCAGCTGGCTCATTAGGCTTCAAAGGAAGCAAGAAATCAACTCCTTTTGCAGCTCAAATGGCAGCCGAAACTGCTACCAAAGCAGCGATGGAACACGGCTTAAAAACCGTTGAAGTAACAGTTAAAGGACCTGGTTCAGGACGTGAAGCAGCTATTCGTTCACTACAAGCAACTGGACTAGAAGTAACAGCAATTCGTGACGTTACACCAGTTCCTCATAATGGTGCCCGCCCTCCAAAACGCCGTCGTGTTTAATAGGTGCAGCTCATTTTGAGTGCTTGCAATAACATCATTGAACTAATGACGTTTCGTTTTGAAAGGGGTAAAGATAAGAATGATTGAATTTGAAAAACCTAGAATTGCCAAGATTGATGAGAAAAAGGATTACGGAAAGTTCATCGTTGAACCTCTGGAAAGAGGTTATGGAACTACTTTAGGGAATTCCCTACGTCGTATTTTATTATCTTCTTTACCGGGTGCCGCTATCACCAATATTCAAATTGATGGCGTATTGCATGAGTTCTCAACTGTTAAAGGTGTGAGAGAAGATGTGACACAAATCATCCTGAACATCAAAGGCTTAGCGTTAAAGCTTTACACCCAAGAAGAAAAAACCCTTGAAATTGATATCACAGGACCAGCAACTGTCACTGCCGGCGATATTCTCGTGGACAGCGATGTTGAAATCCTAAACAAAGATTTATTTATCTGTGAAGTAGCTGAAGGTTCAACCTTCCATGCTCGTTTAACGGTTAAACCAGGACGGGGCTATGTCCAAGCAGATGAAAACAAACGTGAAGATATGCCAATTGGTATGCTTCCAGTTGATTCTATTTACACCCCGGTAAACCGTGTCAACTATCAAGTTGAAAATACACGTGTCGGCCGTCGTGATGATTTTGATAAATTGACGATGGAAATTTGGACTGATGGCTCAATTGAACCATTAGAAGCAATGAGTTTAGCTGCAAAAATCATGACTGAACATTTAGACATCTTTGTTAACCTAACTGACGAAGCGAAAAACGCTGAAATCATGGTTGAAAAAGAAGAAACGCAAAAAGAAAAAATGTTGGAAATGACAATTGAAGAACTAGACTTGTCTGTTCGTTCATATAACTGTCTGAAACGTGCCGGAATCAACACTGTACAGGAATTAACTAATAAATCTGAACCAGAGATGATTAAAGTTCGTAATTTGGGCCGCAAATCATTAGAAGAAGTCAAAGCAAAATTGATGGACTTAGGTTTAGGTTTACGTAAAGAAGACTAATCCCAAAGGAGGATAATCCCCGTGAGTTATCGTAAATTAGGACGCACATCTAGTCAGCGTAAAGCAATGTTGCGTGATTTAACTACCGACTTGTTGATTAACGAACGTATCGTAACGACTGAAGCTCGTGCGAAAGAAGTTCGCTCAACAGCGGAAAAAATGATTACTTTAGGCAAACGTGGAGATCTTCATGCTCGTCGTCAAGCAGCTACATTCGTTCGTAACGAAGTTGCCAGCGTACGTGAAGAAGATGAAAAAATCGTTGTGGAAACAGCTTTACAAAAGTTGTTTAACGATATTGCACCTCGTTATGCTGAACGCCAAGGCGGCTACACTCGTATCTTGAAGACTGAACCAAGACGCGGCGACGGCGCCCCAATGGTTGTTTTAGAACTAGTTTAAAATCACACTGCTGTCACTTTATAGATGTGAGCATAGAGTGTTATGATGTTGGAGTTTTACTCCGAGTCTAGCTCGGCGCCAGAGTCTGTGACCCAATTGTCTCAAGCTTGATTTATCCAATTGCTAGTATCATGGTAAGTTTGCTTTTTACAGCAAACACGGAGAAGGAAATAGTTTGAGGCAGCGTCACAGCCTCTTGGCACTCATCATAAAGTGTTTTTTTATACCTAGCAAACCTGTCATGACAGTTAGGTGTAAAAAAGCACTTTATTTTATTTTGTAAGAACAAAAGATTGCTATATTCCACAGTTTATGATGAAATAATAACAGGAAAATTTGTGGACGGAGGAAGTCTAATGGATCCGATTATTCAACTTGAGAATATTCGTTTTAAATATCAAGAAGACGATTCAAGCTACGCCTTAAACGACGTCAGCATCGAAATAAACCGGGGAGAATGGGTGGCAATTATCGGTCACAATGGCTCCGGTAAATCAACTTTAGCCAAGACAATCAATGGCTTATTGCTGCCAGAATCTGGTTCAGTTAAGGTCGGCGACTATATCTTATCAGAAGAAAATATTTGGAGTCTTCGAAAAATGGTCGGCATGGTCTTCCAAAATCCTGACAATCAATTTGTTGGGGCCACAGTGGAGGACGACGTCGCCTTTGGTATGGAAAATCAAGGCGTTCCTAGAGAAGACATGCTGGTTAGAGTCAAAGATGCGCTGCAAAAGGTTCGCATGAGCGATTTTGCTGCCAGAGAACCTGCTCGACTGTCCGGTGGTCAAAAGCAACGGGTGGCGATTGCTGGTGTGGTTGCGTTGCGACCAGATATTATTATTTTAGATGAAGCGACGAGTATGCTTGATCCTGAAGGCCGAGAAGAGGTCATTAAGACGATTAAAGAAATCAAAGACGAAAGCAATTTGACGGTGATTTCGATTACTCATGATATTGACGAAGCGGCAAATGCCAATCGGGTCTTTGTCATGTGCCAAGGGGAACTGATCAAAGAAGGTTCACCGGAAGAAATTTTTTCTGCTGGTCCTGAGTTAATTGAATTGGGCTTGGACTTACCATTTCCGGAAAAATTGAAAATTGCCTTGAAGGAACAAGGAATTGCCGTTCCCCAAGAGTATTTAACTGAAGAAGGGATGGTTGAGTGGCTATGGACATCCGTTTTGAAGAAGTAAGCTTTACATATCAACCGAATACGCCCTTTGAACAGGCCGCACTATTTGATCTAGACTTAGAAATTAAAGAGGGCTCTTACACAGCGATTGTCGGACACACCGGCAGTGGCAAGTCGACTTTACTGCAACATTTAAATGCACTAGTCAAACCAACCAAAGGCAAGGTTTGGATTGGTGAAAGAGAGATTATTGCTACTACAGATAATAAAAATCTAAAACCGATTCGCAAAAAAGTTGGGATTGTTTTTCAATTTCCAGAAGCTCAATTATTCGAAGAAACGGTTGCGAAAGATATCGCCTTTGGTCCTAAAAACTTTGGTGTCAGTGATGAAGAGGGAAAAGTTCTAGCGAAGGAAATGCTAGAATTAGTTGGATTAGACGAAACCTACATGGAGCGGTCACCCTTTGACTTATCTGGGGGGCAAATGCGGCGAGTAGCGATTGCTGGCGTTTTAGCAATGGAACCGGAAGTATTAGTCTTAGATGAGCCGACAGCCGGTCTTGACCCACAGGGGCGTCGTGAAATGATGCAGATGTTTAATGAGCTGCATCTAAAGAAAAATTTGACGATTGTCCTCGTGACCCATTTAATGAATGATGTTGCTGATTTTGCTGATTATGTTTATGTTCTGGAAAAGGGCCGAATTGTGAAAAACGGCACGCCAAGAGAAGTCTTTGCCGATATCGAATGGCTGAAGGCCAAACAATTAGGCGTCCCAACGGCTTCTGAATTTGCCCAACTGCTAGCAGCCAAAGGCATCCAATTTGCTGAATTGCCGCTAACCGCTGACGAACTAGCCCGTGACATTGTTGCGCTGGCTGGAGGTGACGCCCATGATGAATAAATTGATTTTAGGCCGCTTTATTCCAGGGAACTCACTGATTCACCGTCTAGACCCGCGGGCCAAATTACTGGCAAGTTTTTATTTTATCGGCATTATTTTTCTGGCAAATAATTGGCAAACCTATTTGTTGATGGGGAGTTTTACCATCTTTGCTATTTTACTTTCAAAGATTGACCTGCGCTTTTTCATTCGTGGCGTGCGTCCGTTGCTCTTTTTAATGCTTTTTACCGTTGCGTTGCAAATCTTTTTTACCCGTGGCGGTGAGGTCTATTGGAGCTGGGGCATTTTCAGTTTAACTTATCTCGGTGTAGTCAACGGGGTAATGATTTTCTGCCGCTTCGTTTTGATTATCTTTATGTCGACTTTACTGACGTTAACAACACAGCCTTTAGAATTATCTGACGCAATTGAATATATTTTGCGTCCGTTGCGGGTGGTGCGTTTTCCAGTCCATGAAATTTCATTGATGCTGTCGATTGCTCTACGTTTTGTGCCAACCTTGATGGATGAAACAGAAAAAATTATGAACGCTCAGCGGGCCCGTGGTGTCGATTTCGGCGAAGGAAATCTGATTGATAAAATGAAGGCAGTCGTGCCGTTACTGATTCCGCTCTTTGTCTCTAGCTTTAAACGGGCCGATGATTTAGCGACAGCGATGGAGGCTCGTGGTTATCAAGGCGGCGAAGGCCGAACAAAGTATCGTGTGCTCCATTGGCATGGACGGGATACGGTTGTGATTGTCGTGTTTGCAGTGTTGACATGCGCTCTACTTTTCCTACGCTATTAAAAAACATTTTTAATCAACAAGTTATCCGAACTATCTGAGAGGGAAGGCATTGTTAAAATTTTGCCGACGGGTTATTATAACCTGCGAAAAACTTAGATTGGTTCGGATTTTTTATTTATAAATCAATAAAGGAATGAACAAAATGGTACGATACAAAGCAATTATTGCTTATGATGGCACAAATTTTAACGGCTTTCAAAACCAGCCCAATGGTCGAACCGTTCAAGGGGAAATTGAGAAAACTTTAAAGATGATGAATAACGGACAAGGAATTACTATTTTTGGCTCAGGGCGAACAGATGCGGGAGTCCATGCCATCGGTCAGGTGATTCATTTTGATTATCCTGAGGAGCGCCCGCTGGAGCGAATGCGCTATGCTTTAGACACACAAACGCCAGAGGATATTGCTTGCCGGGAAGTAGCAATTGTCAAAGATGACTTTCACGCCCGTTATCATGTTATCGAAAAGACCTATGAATTTCGTGTTGACATCGGCAAGCCTCGCAGTCCCTTCCGCCGTTTTTACGCGAGCTTTTATCCTTATCCGCTAGATTTGGCGAAAATCCAGCAGGCACTACCGGATTTATTGGGCACCCATGACTTTACGTCGTTTTGTGCAACTGGTAGTTCCGTTGAAGAAAAAGTGCGGACGATTTATCAAGCTGAGATGACCGTCAATGCTGCTGGTGATGAATTGCTTTTCACTTTTCGGGGAGATGGCTTTTTATATAAAATGATTCGCATCTTAGTCGGCACCTTATTAAAAATCGGCAATGGCAGGCTGGCTGCTGACAGCCTGCCAAAAATCATCGCTGCTAAAGATCGGAATGCAGCCGGCCCAACGGCTCATCCAGAAGGATTGTATTTGAAAGAAGTGAAGTATGAGTGAAAGAAAAGACCCATCTACAACCATTGCTAAACAATGTGTTGCAGATGGGCTTTTTTCATTTCACCTTCACAAACAAGCGGTCACCAACAAAGAAAACTAAACTTAATGCCAGCATTGGTAGGGCGATAAAGTAATAATATCTTAAATAGGGCGTATCGCTGCCGGCAATATCAAGAATTCCTTGAATAATCACGGCGTTGATACAGACCGCTAAAGCGACATTGTAAAGATTAAAAGCCAAGCGATTATTGAGGGTTTTTAAAGGGCCATTTAAAAGAATAATAAGCAGACCGCCGATTAAGGGAATCACCCAGACGTACTCTAAGCCGATTGAGGTGACCCCATGACTAAAGCTGTGGTAAATGAGCTGAAAGACAAAAAGAAAGGCAGTAATGCTTAAGTACCCAAGAATTGTTCGTTTTAGTTTCATGTAAATCTTCCCTTCTAGGCTAGTAGCCGAAATATAAAATGTCGCTGACGGCCCGTTCGCTGGAGCCGCCGCTGCCGCCAACAGTTTGATTGACGACTTCACCATTGAAATAAAGTGTTGTTGAACCGCCGCCGTCTAAATTATAGGCAGTGGTTGCACCGAGGCCTTCAAAGACTTCGGCTAATTGATAGAGGCTTAAGCCTTCACTATCGTCGGTGCGGCCTTCTGAAACGACAATCACATAATGATTTTCACTGATTTGACCAATAGCGGTGCGGGGATTACTTTGCATGGATTGCCCGACTTCGCTGGATTCGCTAACAGCGATGGTGCTGTCTTCAATTAATGTTGGGCCAAAGGACAACACTTGTCGAGCGCCAGCTGCGAGTAAATCGGCGGCGCTGGTTTCTGATTCATTGACAATTGAAAAATTACCATCGCTGTCAATCACTAAATCCTCTTGGTCACTGTCGCCAGCAGTATCACGATATAAAACGCCATTGCGAATCACATAACCGGTTGAACGGAAGCCGTAATAATCGCCGTTGATGGCTAAAATAGCATCGTTGTCCTCGGCGATAGCGGAAGTCGTTTCGGTAATATTGCGGCCGTAAGTTCCTTGGGCTAAAGCTGCTTGCAAATAGCTAGCGTCGCTAACTTGAATATCGACAACATAGACAGTCGTGTTATCGACGACTTCTTCAGTGATAGCTATTTGGATATTGTCATCACTGTAGCTGGTATCAGTGATGGTTGCCTCTGAGGAGCTATTAGAATCAGTCGAGCTGTCAGTCGTTGTGGAGCTGGTGCTGGTAGTATCGGCGGTTGTAGTTGCCACAGCTGCTTCAGCTTCGGCGACGGAAACGCTGGCTTCAGGTAAGACAAATGCCTTTAACAGCACGAAGCCGTCTCCACCGGCAATCAGCAAACAGGCTAAACTGGCCCAGAGATATTTTCGTTTTAAAAACTTTTTTTTCATAGGACACCTCTTAAATTTACAGGAATAAACAGACTAACGGGGCGTAAAGACAACCCGTTTTTGAATGGAGAAACTGAAAAAGAATAAGATGAAATCAATCACTAGTTTACTAATAAGAATGGATTGAATCACAGAGCTGAGGAGAGTGACTCCCAGCCAGCTCAATAGCAATTGACTGCCAAACAGCAGACTGTATTTCCAAAAAGACTGCTTGATGTTGGTTTTATTTTGGAAAACTAGTTTGCGATTAACTTGATAATTAAATATTCCCGATAAAATGCGGGCGGTGACGGTGGCCACCAGCAGCATTTGCGCCTGCTGCCCAAAAATCGCAGCAATTAAAACAAATAGGGTCACATCAACTAACGCCGAAGACAAAGACGAAAGTAAAAAGGCAACTAGTGGGCGATAGACTAAAAAAGAATCTTGGATAGTTCGAAAATGAGAAAGATGATTTTTTTCTTCATAGACGGTGGCTATCGGCAAGGTTTCTATTTGATAGTCGGCCTGCGGTAATTCTAAAAGCTGATTCATCTCATATTCAAAGCGTTGTCCTTTGATTAATAATAAATCCGGCAGACTAGCACTGGGAAATCCTCTTAATCCCGTTTGGGTATCTTCTAAACGAATCCCAGAGCTCAGATAATAAATCAGGGAGGTCATCCGGTTACCAAACAGGCTCCGCGTAGGTGTGGTGGCCTTTGAAAAACTACGAACGCCTAAAAGAAATTGCTGTTCCCGTAGGCTTTCGGTTCGTTGAAGCATCTGGGAAATATCTGAAATAGTATGTTGCCCATCACCATCAGCGGTGACGACACTTCTATTGGGATAATTTTCTTGGATAAATTTGAAGCCGGCTTTTAAAGCGTGTCCTTTGCCGAGATTGTCAGGATAAGTCAAGACCTCAGCGCCTAGAGATTCGATTTCCTGAAAGGCCGCTTGATAATCGGGCCCACTGCCGTCGTCCACCACGATAATCGGCGCAATTTGCTGGCTCAGCTCCTGCATAAATGCCAAAGTTTTGGCTGTCGGTTGATAAATCGGAATTAATAAAATTGCTGTCATCACGTCACCTCCTGGGAATTTTCCTTTAGCATAGTGTTTAGTATAAACATTTAACTTAAAAGGGACTTAAAGGTCAGATTCGCTGAAAGCTTTAAAATTCGGTATACTTGAAGAGACTTTGAAGCAGAAAGGATTAGCAAACAGATGATACAACTTGAAAAAGTCGGCTTTATTGCCGGCGGAGAAACAATTTTAGCAGATATTTCTTTTGCGGTGACCAAAGGTGATTTTTTAACGATTTCGGGACCTTCTGGTGGCGGTAAGAGCACGCTTTTAAAAATTGTGGCGAGTTTACTGACCGCCACCAGCGGCAAGATTCTTTTTGAGGACCGAGATTTAGCGGAGCTCAATCCGGTAACTTATCGACGGGAAGTTTCCTATTGTTTTCAACAGCCGGCTCTATTTGGAGAAACGGTGGCGGATAACTTGCGCTTTCCTTTTGAAATCAGGGGAGAAACTTATGATGAAGGCCGGGCGGTTGAATTATTGAGCCGAGTAGCTTTAGGCAAAAGCTACCTCCAAAAATCCATCAATGAAATTTCCGGTGGGGAAAAACAGCGGGTAGCATTAATCCGCAATCTGATGTTTCCACCAAAAGTTTTGTTATTAGACGAGGTGACGACTGGCTTAGATGAGGTGAGTCAACAAATTGTTTGGCAGTTGATTTCTGATAGCAATCAAGAGGGCATTACGATTTTACAAGTGACCCATGACCGCCAGGAAATCGCAGCAGCCAAACAGCTACTGACAATTGAAGGAGGAAAAATCAGTGAACTTAAACGTTTCTAATTTCGCCTTGGCGACAGCGGCACTGCTAGTTTGTGTTTCATTATTTATCAGCAGCAAAGAAAAGCTGGGGCTGACCAAAGATATTTTAATTAGTGTGCTGCGGGCGCTTATTCAATTGATTGTAGTCGGATATGTGCTGCAATATATTTTTAAAGTCGATAATGTCCTCTTGACAGCGGCGATGATTTTAGTGATTATTTTCAATGCGGCGTGGAATGCCGGCAAACGTAATCCGCAATTGGAGCACGGCTTCGCCTATTCCTTTGGGGCAATTTTTGCTAGTACCGGCATTACCCTTGGCATGCTAGTTTTGGCGGGGGCAATTAATTTTATTCCCTCCCAAATGGTGCCCATCTCAGGAATGATTGCCAGTAATTCAATGGTAGCAATCGGTTTATGTTATCGCTCGATGGAAACCCAGTATCACGACCAGCGCCAACAGGTCTTAGAAAAATTAGCATTAGGCGCTGAGGTAAAACTGGCTTCGCTGCCGATTTTGCGGGGCAGCATCAAAACGGCGATGCAGCCGACAATTGATTCGGCAAAAACGATGGGGATTGTCAGCTTGCCGGGAATGATGAGCGGCTTGATTTTTGCCGGTGTCGACCCAGTTCAAGCAATTAAATATCAAATTATGGTGGTTTTCATGCTTTTGTCAGCCACCGGATTAGGCTCGTTTATTGCCGGCTATCTAGCGTACCGCGACTATTTTAATAGTCGCCAGCAACTCAAAATTTAATTCAGTAAAAAGTACCAATAGTCTGAGCTTTTTTGATATAATATCTGAGAAAGCTCAGACTGTTTTGATTTTTTCAAGCGGGACAGTCTTGACTTATGAGTTTTTTATTGTGCTGCTTAACACAAGAAAAAAATCCGACTTACATCGGCTTAAAAGAAGCAGACTAAGCCACAAAAATCTAACTATTCTAAGGAACAGGGAGAAGTTTATGAAAAAAAGTGACCGTCATACCTTAATCAAACAAATTATTACCCAACAAAATGTGGGGTCTCAAGAGGAACTTATTCAGCTTTTGAAAAAAGCTGGTGTTGATGCAACGCAGGCAACTATTTCCCGGGATATTCGGGAATTGAGAATTGTCAAAGACCATGATAGCAGCGGTAATGTGCGTTATGGCATTTTCAATCAGCCAACTGAGACGGGCATGGAGGAAAAACTGGCGGCTTCCATCAAAGAGGAAATGCTGAGTTTAGAACAGATTCAATTTACACTGATTTTAAAAACGAATTTACGCAGTGCCGACGTGGTGTCTAATTGGCTGGATGAAGTCAATTATCCGGAAATCGCTGGAACGATTGCCGGTGTCGATACTATTTTAATTATTTGTCACAACGAAGCAGAAGCAGCGCAGGTAGCGGCTCGTTTATCCGCAATGCGTTAAAAAAAATTTGGAGGCTTACAGTATGAATTTGGAAGCGTTACAAAATGGTTCAGATATTCGGGGAATTGCGATTACGACAGCAGAGGAAACGGCGAATTTAACGCCGGCTGCTGTGACTGAGATTGCCAAAGGCTTAGTCAGCTGGCTACGAGAAACTAGAGAAGCAGATTATCAGACCGGTCAGTTAAAAATCGGTATCGGCCACGACAGTCGCTTAAGCGGTCCTGCTTTAAAGCAGGCCTTAATCGATAGCTTAGTCGAACAGGGCATTAACGTGATTGATTTTCATTTGGCGACAACGCCGGCGATGTTTATGGCGACACAGTTTGAGCAGTTTCAGTGTGATGCGAGCGTGATGTTGACGGCTAGCCATCTGCCATTTTATTTTAACGGCATCAAGATTTTTAGTCCGGTCGGCGGTGCAGAAAAAAGCGATATTCGTTTTATTCTGACTCACATTAAAGAAAATAAAAATGGCCAGACTGGCTCTGTCACAGAGGCCGATTTGTTAACGCCTTATGCGGCTGATTTGGTAACAAAAATTCGGCAAGGGATGCAGACCACTGAGGAGCGGCCACTTGCCGGCATGAAAATTATTGTGGATGCCGGCAATGGTGCGGGGGGCTATTTTGCTGAAAAAGTTTTGGCGCCGCTGGGGGCTGACACGAAGGGTTCGCAGTTTTTAGAACCAGATGGCAATTTTCCAAACCATATTCCAAACCCAGATAATAAAGAAGCGATGGCTAGTATTCAACAGGCCGTTTTGGATCAGCAGGCGGACTTAGGTGTTATCTTTGATACCGATGTCGATCGCTCGGCTGTGGTGGCGAAAAGCGGCGAGGTGATTAACCGCAATAATTTAATTGCGGTCTTGGCTACTATCGTTTTAGCGGAACATCCGGGGACCCGGATTGTCACTAATTCACCAACGACCAATCACTTGAAGGACTTTATTGAAGCCAAAGGCGGGATTCAAGTCCGTTATATTTCCGGCTATCGTAACGTGATTAATAAGGCGATTGAGTTAAACGAAGCCGGTGTAGATTGCCAGTTGGCGATTGAAACCAGCGGACACGCAGCCTTCAAGGAAAATTATTTCTTGGATGATGGCGCCTATGTAATTGCTAAAATTTTGATGCTCTTGCCGAAATTAAAGGCAGAGGGTCGCACGATTGATCAGTTGATTGCCGAATTAAAGCAACCGGCAGAAACGATTGAATTTCGTTTTAAATTAGAAGCCAGCGATTATCGCCCAATCGGAGAAAAGGTGATTGCCGACTTGCCTGCATTCTTAGCTGCTAAAGCCGGCTTCACTTTAGATCCAGAAAATGATGAAGGTGTCCGCTTTAGCGTTAGTGGAGAATATGGCAGCGGCTGGTTCTTGTTACGGATGAGCCTGCATGAGCCGTTACTCGTTTTACAGGTTGAAAATGACATCGCCGGCAGCAATCGTAAGGTTTTAGCCGTATTAGAAGTTTTCTTTGCGCCAATCGACAAGGTCAACTCAGAAAACTTGACTGCATACTTGCAGTAAAAAGGAAGTGATGGAGTTGGTTAAAGCAATTTTATTACCTTTAACGCTGCTTTTATACGGCACGAATTTTATCGTGGCTTTGACGATGAAATTTGGCAAACAACGCCAAACCAGTGAAAAAATTGCCATCTGTTTTGGTGTCAATATGAGCCTGATTCTAATTGGCTTAATTGTCATCGTCGTGATGCGCTTAGCTGAGGTCGGCTTTCTGCCGGCATTTTAAAAAATGAGTTCTGCTGACTAACTTTTGCCAGTTATTTAAAAGTTAGTAAAGAGCAGGACTCTTTTTTTGCAGAAAACAGCGGTCTATTAGCGAAATAGCGAAAATTTTGATACTATGATAGATGTAGAAATAAAGTGAAATGTGAGGAATCCAAGACTGCTGCAAGAGGTTTAGTTTACCTAAAGAATACTGAATAGGCCAATCGAAGTTTGAAGTAAATGCAGGTTAATAAAATAATTGCTTGGACAGCTTGTCTAAATCAAGTTATTTATTGAGGACGATAAACTTTTTGATTGACTAGCAGTGACATGGATTCCAGACAGGTCTTAATAGAAACAGGGGGCAATTGAGATGGCGAAAATAATGATTGTAGAAGACGAAGCGGTCATTCGCAACTTGGTGATGGAGGAGTTGGAGAAATGGGAATTTACTACCTTTGGCACAACTGACTTTCATGATGTATTGCTGGATTTTGAAAGGGAAGAGCCTCAATTGGTTTTACTAGACATCAATTTGCCGGTGTTTGACGGCTATTATTGGTGCCAAAAAATCCGTGATATCTCCAAGGTGCCGATTATTTTTATTTCCAGCCGCTCCACCAATATGGATATGATTATGGCGATGAACATGGGGGCAGACGATTTTATCACTAAGCCCTTTCAAATTGATGTGCTAGTAGCGAAAATCAATGCGCTGTTGCGGCGTTCTTATGATTATTCTGAAGGCAGTGCTGAAACGTTGGCCCATAACGGCTTAACTCTAAATATTGACAATTCCAGCATGGAAATCAACGGTCAAATTGTCGACCTCAGCAAAAATGAATACCGGCTATTGTATATTTTAATGAAAAAGCATGGCAAGATTCTCAGTCGGGAAAAATTGTTGCGGGCCTTGTGGGAGGATGAGCGCTTTGTCGATGACAATACGCTGACGGTCAATATCAATCGTCTGCGGAAAAAAATCGAGGAAGCCGGCATGAAGGGCTATATTGAAACAAAAGTTGGCCAAGGATACCTTGTGCCTTGATTGAAAAAAATGGGCAACAGATGAAAGAGGCGGGAATCAAATGAGTTTTTGGCAATATCTCAAGGACCGCTGGCTGATTATCATCGGCTGGCTGCTGTTTGTCGTCTTGACGATTTTTTTAATGTGGCTGACCCCCAGTCTGTATGTTGATTGGTCAATCATTGGTTATCTGGCGTTATTAGAGGGCTTTTTATTACTGATTTTTCTGGGGGGCTATTATTTAGCTCGCCGACACTGGTGGCGGCGTCTCCAAATGACTGAGGAGGCTGAAGATGTGCTGCAGGAATTTTTTGATGACGGTCAAAACAATGAAGAAATTTTAGTCGAAAATTATATCAACCACCTGCTAGTGGAACATCAGCAGACGATGCAGGACTTGGTGGAAAAGCAGCAGGATCAAAAGGATTATATCGATTCGTGGGTACACGAAATCAAAGTGCCGCTGGCAGCTGCCGGCTTGATTCTCCGTAGCATTGAAGATGATATTTCCGATGAAAAATACTTGCTCTTAGAAGATGAAATTGCCCAAATTGATGAATACGTTGAACAAGTGCTGTATTACGCCCGCTTAGATACATTTTCTAAGGATTACCTGATTCAAGAGTATTCCTTAAAAGAAATAGTTCAGCCGGTGGTCCGCAGTCAAGTTAATCATTTTATCCAAAAGAATTTGAAATTGGAAATTCTCGGGGAAGATTATCAAGTGCTGACAGATGCCAAATGGCTCAGCTACATTTTTCGGCAGCTACTGTCTAACGCAATAAAATATACGCCAGTCAACGGCGAAGTTCAGATTTTAATGGAAAATACCCCTGACGGCATTCAATTATCTGTCAAAGACAACGGCATTGGAATTCCCAGTGAAGATGTGAAACGAATTTTTGATAAGGGCTTCACCGGTGAAAATGGCCGCCGAAGTGAACAACATTCAACAGGATTAGGCTTGTACTTGGCCTATAACTTAGCAGAAAAACTAAACGTAAAACTATCGGTGCAATCGACAGTTGGTCAAGGCACCACCATGACGCTAGCTTTTCCCAAGCTGCGGTATTATCAGGAGGAGCGGTAGTTGCGAAACTTATGACACAAGCAATTTTTTCTTCAACGAAAGGGAGTCAGCATGATTTTTTTCGTTGAAGCAGGTTTGCGTCATAAGTTTTTTATTTTGGAGGTCAGACAAATGAAAAAAATTATTATTGCGATGGATTCATTTAAGGGAAGCGGTACGAGCAGTCAAGTAGCTTTTTGGGTTGCTCAAGGAATTCGACGGGTTAATCAGCAGCTTGAAATTCAAGAAATCCCGATCGCCGATGGCGGGGAAGGAACTGTGGCAGCCTTGGTCCAAGGGATGCATGGTCAATTTCAAGAAGCCGTTGTGACGGGGCCATTAGGCAAAAAAGTGACGGCCCGTTATGGCTTACTGCCCAATCAGCAAGCTGTAATCGAAATGGCAGAGGCAAGTGGCTTGGCTTTGATTAATCCCCAGAGTGATGATGTCTTTCAGGCCAGCACTTATGGCGTGGGAGAATTGATGTTGGCGGCAATTGAGGCCGGTGCGAAAACTATTTATTTAGGTTTAGGTGGCAGCGGCACCAATGATGGAGGTGTTGGGATGGCCCAAGCTTTAGGTGTTTCCTTTAAAGATGCGGTAGGAAACGAAATTTTGCCGGGAGCAAAAGGCTTGGAAAGTCTAGCACAAATTGATAGTAGCGGACTTCATCCGGCTATCGAAAAGACAACGATTAAAATTTTGGCAGATGTGGCTAATCCTTTGACTGGTGCAAATGGCGCAACCGCAGTGTATGGTCCGCAAAAAGGCCTTCAGAAAGATGACATAGCTAAAGTCGATCATTGGTTAGAAAGTTATGGTCAATTAATTTTCCAAACAACAGGTTTAAAAGTTGTTGATATACCCGGCAGCGGTGCAGCTGGTGGTTTAGGAGCAGGCTTGTTAGCTTTTGCAGGGGCCAAGGTCATTCAAGGCATCACAGAAATTTTAGATTTGCTAAATTTTGAAGAAGCAATCAGGGATGCTGCCTTTGTGATAACTGGTGAAGGCCGGTTGGATAGTCAGTCTCTTGAAGGCAAAGCGCCGCTGGGTGTCGCCCGTTTAGCAAAAAAATTCCAGCTTCCAGTCGTCGCGATTGTCGGCAGTTATCAAGGGGATATTTCGGGAGTTTACCCAATGGGCATAGATTTAGTTATTGCTGCGATTCATCGGCCCCAGACTTTAATTGAGGCGCTTGACTCAGTGTCAGAGAATCTGGCGGCTGCAGGTGAAACAGCGATTCGCAGCTATTTGTTTAGCGACATTCAACGGGATTCTTAGGGTTTCAGGAAAACCCCTTGTCCCACCTCCCGCTATCTGGTAAACTGCCAAAGTGAGTAAAAGCAGACAGCCGTCGTTTTCAAAAGGACGGCGGCTTTTTTGAAAGGAAAGAAAATGGATTTTTTAATTGCGTTAGTACCGATGGTGATGTGGGGAAGTGTTGGTTTAGTCAGCGGTAAAATCGGCGGCACAGCCAATCAGCAGACATTGGGGATGACTTTAGGGGCGCTGCTGTTTGCGTCAGTCGTTTTTATTATTGTGCGGCCGGTTTTAACCTGGTGGACAATTCTCATCGGTGTTGTGGTCGGCATTTGTTGGTCGGCCGGACAGAACGGTCAGTTTCATGCGATGAAGCATTTAGGTGTTTCAGTCGGTCTGCCGATGTCAACTGGTATGCAATTGGTGCTAAATACGATTGCCGGCGCTGTTTTATTTCATGAATGGACCCGTACAAAAGATTTTGTACTGGGCATTGCCGCCTTGATTTTATTAGTTTTAGGTGCGTACTTGACTGCTCGCCAAGATGATCAAAGCCAACCACGGACGCCTGATAAAATGTTAGATTTTGGCAAAGGCTTGCGGGCATTGGTTTATTCGACTCTTGGCTATGGTGCGTACACAATTATCGTTACTTGGGCCGACTTGGATGCCTTGGCGATTATTTTACCGATGAGTATCGGGATGAATATCGGCGCACTTTCCTTTGCCGCCAAAAAGCTAACGCTTAATCAATACGTCTGGAAAAATATGATTAGCGGCCTAATGTGGGGCTTGGGAAATGTTTGTTTGCTAGTGACGGTCCAAACTTTAGGACTAGCGGTTTCGTTTTCCTTGTCGCAAATGGGAATCATTATTTCGACATTAGGTGGAATTTTTATTTTGCATGAACGTAAAACTAAAAAAGAGCTGCTGTTTGTAATCTTTGGCTGCTTGTCAATCATCGCTGGCGGAATTTTATTAGGCTATATGCGGGCGTAAGGAGAAAAATGTAGAGATGGATTTATTTAGAAAAAAAGCAATCATGCCCACAGGTACTAGTGGCATGAAAAAAGAATTAAAGACCAAAGACTTAATCTTCTTGGGAATCGGTGCCATCATCGGGACCGGAATATTTGTTGTCACCGGTGAAGCGGCCCAAGCCTATGCTGGACCCGCTTTAAGTTTATCCTTTCTATTGGCGGCCGTTGTAGTAGTGTTGTCTGGTTTATGTTTTGCGGAATTCGCTTCACGGGTGCCGGCGTTGGGCGGTCCGTACGCTTATATGTATATCGTCTTTGGAGAATTTATCGCATGGTTAGCCGGCTGGTTTTTGATTTTAGAATTTATGCTGGCAGTCTCCTCAGTGGCTTCTGGTTGGTCCGGTTATGTGCGGGGCTTTTTGACCAGTCTGGATATTCAGCTGCCGCAATTTTTAAGCGGTGCCTATAATTCGCAAAATGGAACTTATGTCGATTTAATCGCTGTCTTAGTTTTGATTTTTGTCACCTGGTGGGTTTCTTTGGAGGCCAAAAAAGCTCTGCGTTTGAATAATTTAATGGTTTATGTAAAATTTGCAATTATTGCTTTATTTATAATTTTAGGTGTTTTCTTTGTGAAACCAGAAAACTGGGTGCCCTTTATGCCGATGGGCGTTTCTGGTGTAATTGACGGCGCAGCTCTAGTCTTTTTTGCTTTTCTAGGTTTTGATGCGGTGGCAATGGCCGCCGAAGAAGTTAAAAATCCGCAAAAAGATATTCCCCGGGGAATTATCGGGTCAATTGCGATTGCGACAGTTCTCTATATTATTGTGACATTGATTTTAACAGGAATTGTACCGTTTACTGAATTGGGCGTCCAAGATCCAGTAGCCTTTGCGATGCGCTATGTCGGTCACGGAGTGGTGGGATCAATAATTTCGGTGGGGGCCATTTTAACGTTGCTATCGGTGACGATTGCAATGATGTACTCACTGGCACGACTGCTGTTTGCTATCAGTAAAGACGGTCTGCTGCCGAAAAAAATGGGGCTGATTGATTCAAAGCACCGGACACCGAAAAATGCGACCATTGCCGCTGGCGTAGTGGCGATGTTTTTTGCAGGAATTTTTCCTTTGTCTATTTTGGCAGAGCTAACGAATATCGCTGCTTTGAGTCATTTATTGTTAATGGCTTTTGGTATTTTACGCCTAAATAAAGTCATTGGACCTGCCAAACCCGGTGAATTTAAAGTCCCATTCGGTCCGATTTTACCGATACTGTCCATTATTTTTTCAATTGTATTGATGCTGCGTTTTCAAGCAATTACTTGGATTGTCTACGGCATTGCCATCGTCATCGGCTTAATCATCTATTTTGGCTATGGCTATCAACATAGCGTTTTAGTTTTAGAACAAAAAGAAAACGAATAAAATTTAAAACTCAAAAATCAAAGGCAGTAAAAATGAAGCGACCCAAAAGCTAACTTTTGGGAATCATCCAGTCCAATTGATTTTTGAGTTTTTTTAGTGTTGAAAAAGAGTTTTTAGATAGTTCTTCTTTTCGGATTCTTGAAGTTCCTCAAGCTTAAAGCTGGGCTGACTTAGTTGGGCGACTTCCTCATCAGAAAACCACAGCTTATCTTTGGTAATATCTCTGCCGTAGTCAG
This sequence comes from Enterococcus sp. HY326, assembly GCF_026157065.1. Taxonomy (GTDB): domain Bacteria; phylum Bacillota; class Bacilli; order Lactobacillales; family Enterococcaceae; genus HY326. The sequence goes on along the minus strand of NZ_JANLGQ010000001.1, from coordinate 464,060 downwards.
TTGGTTCAGGAATAAAACGAAAGACAATAAACTGGCAGGCCTCCTCGAAGGGATTTATCAGTCGATGCAAGCTATTATTCATCGTAATTAAATCATGAGCAGCCAGTTCAATCCTTCTTACTGACTGATTCCTTTCAAAAATTTCAACGGTTAGACCACCTGTTAGGACGAAAACAATTTCCTGCAAATATTGATGGGCGTGCCATTCTTGCGTCAACTTTTTTGGCAAAGTATTAAAGTGGATTTCAAAATTTTGCCGTAAATAATAATCTACTAAAGTGCCATTTTCTTTTTGAACAGTAATGGCTGTGGAGCTTTTTTGATAATCTGCTGAAAAATTCATGTTTGCCCTCCCATATTCGCTATAATTATACCATGTACAGATTTTTTTAAAATAATCGCAAAATTTTGTAACCATCTGGCAACTCAAACGTTGTTACTGTGAAAAGGGGAAAATAAGGGATAAGGGGGGAGTAAATGGGTGAAAGGTGGATTGAGGAGCTCTTTGAAAAGGAGTATCCGGCTCTGCTGCTTTATGGGATTTCATTGACACATTCCCGCTTTGAAGCGGAGGATTTAGTGCAGGAAGCTTTTTACCGCTTCCTATTGATTTATGATTCCTTAAGCAGTGATAATTATCGCGGCTGGCTGTTTCGAGTGATGCGCAACTATTTTTATGACGGCCAGCGCAAGGAAAAAAACAAGAAAAAATTAGTTAAGTATTTAAAAAAGGAATATCAAGAAACCACAGCTGACCTCTTGGAGGAATTTATTCAGTCTGATGAACGAGAAGCCCTTTTTCAAAAAATTCAGCAGTTAAAAAAACCTTATCAAGAAATTTTGTTGGCTTATTACTTTTTGGAGATGCCGATTCAGACGATCGCTGAATTTTTGCAGCTCAAGCCAAATAATGTCAAAGTCTTGTTGCATCGTGGGAGAAAACAGTTAAAGGAGCGATTATAAATGAAAGATTATCGGGAGCGTTTAGAAAAATATCGGAATTATCAAATGTCACCAGAAGAAGCCCAAGCGTTTGAGCAGGAAATGGCGGATGCTGCGAGTCTTTTTGATGATTTGCTAGAAAAAGAGGAACTGGCGGCCCTAGAAGACTATGAAAAAAATCAACAGGAGCAGGTTCAACAGGAAAAAGATGTCAAGAAAAAAATCCGCCGTCGCTATCTGAAGATGGTGGCACTAGTCATCGTTGTGGTTTCGCTGATAGTTGGTGGCGGCGTGTATTTAGTCCCAAAGGCGATTGATAGCTATTATTATAATCCGACGGAAGGACAAGTTGAAGGTTCTTCTTATGAGCGTTATCAACCGAGCGATTTTGAAGTATATCAGCGGGTCTTAAATCAAGTGAATGTTTCTGAAAATCGGTTAATATCGACATATGCTCGCCATAGTGGGGCAGGGACTTATCAAATTTCACAAAGTTTTATCGATGACTTTAATCAGTCTTATTCTCCTAGAATGTATACTTTGAACCGTAATCAATTGCAGGACGAAACAAATTATGGCAGTAGTGATGCTAATTATTACGGCAGTGTTTTAGCCGAGGTAAATTTAACAGGGGACACTGAATTTTCCGGAGCAGATGATTTGGCTTCAAGAATTGCGGATTTGCCGGATTCAGCTTGGGTCAAATTAGAAGTCAGACCAAAGGATCAAAGCTGGGCAGCAGTTTCAGAATTGATTAAAAATTACCCGGAAATTACGTTTTATTCCGGCAAGATTGTCGAGCCTAGTGTTAATAGTGGTGAATATATGCCGTCTTCTTTTAACGTGGGTGTTCGTTTTGGCCGACCTCAGTCAACAGTCGAGACTGTGGGGAACCTTTATGTTCAAAGTCAAATTTACGATTCGGAATATCAAAATAAGCTGGAGGAGGACTATCCTAAATTACTTCGGCTGAATGGACAGTTTGGCGCACATCAAACGGAAGAAGAATTGCGACAATATCTCAGTTCCAATCTCCAGTATTTAGTCGATCATCAAGAGGACAGTCTGGATACGTATATTTTTAAAGATCCTGAAACCTATACAGACTTATATGGAGAAGATTTTGACCAGGCAGCCAGTGATAAGGCCTATTATGATAACTTGATTGAAGCGGTTGAAACAGGTGATTTGAAATTTGATAATCTGTTGATTGCTCTACCAAAGGACTTGTATGCTGACTTTGTCAATGGTGATAATTTCTATACAGCGAATTTAGTGGATGTTTTAATGTTCCGCTATTAAGATTATATAGGGAAAAAATTAAAAATCCCCCGCAAGCTCTTCAATGAACTTGCGGGGGATTTTATGTCTTACTGAGTCAATTCCATTAATTTTTGTTTCAAATCTTCTTCCATTTGAACAAGTTCGGTTTCGGCATTGCGGCGTTTCAGCTTGCCTTCTTGTTGAATACGTAAGGTTTCTTGGATGGTTTCCACCAAATCGTTTTGGGTTTTTTGCAGCGTTTCGATATCGACGATGCCCCGCTCGTTTTCTTTGGCGGTTTCGATAGCGGAAATTTTTAGCATCTCTGAATTTTTCTTCAAGAGTTCATTGGTCGTTTCAGAGACCTGACGTTGCGCCGTAACCGCATCTTTTTGGCGTAAAAGGGTCAGGGCAATGACCACTTGGTTTTTCCATAAAGGAATTGCCGTATTAATCGAAGCTTGGATTTTTTCCGCCAATGCCTGATTGGTATTTTGAATCAGGCGGATTTGTGGTGCCTGTTGGATGGTAATTTCCCGAGCAATCCGCAAGTCATGTGTCCGTTTGTCTAAACGGTCTAAAAATTGACTGTAGTCATTGGCAATTTGGACATCCATCTGGTCGCCGGTTTCATTGGCTTTGGCCATCGCTTCAGGAATTGTTTTGGTCTGCAATTCCTCCATTTTTAATTCGCCAGCAGCAATATAGATGTTTAAGGCATCAAAATAATCTTTGTTTTTAGTATAAAGCTGTTCTAACATCAGATTATCTTTGATTAAGCCATCTTTTTCTTTGTTTAATTTGACGGCAATCTTATCAATTTGCGCGCCAATTTTTTGATATTTGGCGGTCACTTCATAAATTGATTGCTTCACCTTGCCAAACATTTTTTGGAAAAAATTGCCCTCGCCAGCCCGTAATTCATCTGGATTAGCTTCATTTAAGCGATACATTAATTCAGTTAAGGAATCGCCAACGGGGCCAATATCATTGGCTTGAACGTGGTTGAGCATCGATTCAGAAAACTCGCCTAATTTGGTTTGCGCTGCTGAGCCATAAGTGATGACCGCCTGTGAATCATTGACATCAATTTTATTGGCTAATTCTTGAGCCTGATGCTGATACTCCGGTGATAATTTATCAATTAAGCGGGGAGCAATTTTTTGCTCCTGCAGCATGTTGATTTCTTGTTTTTGATGGTCGGTCAATTCATTGACCACCGGCGCTGAAAAAGGATTGTTTAATAAATCCTCTAGGGTATTTGTCGGTTGCGATGTTGGTAACTTGTCATCTGCCATATCATTTTCCTCCGTGTTTCTTCAATTTATATTTAAGTTGGTGCAGGTTGCTTTTGAAAATCAAGCCTGATTGAAAGAAAAAGCTAGCTTCGAAAAGCTAGCTTAATTATTTCAGCAGGTCTACTTTAACTCGCTCTTCAACTTATTATCCCTGTTTAGACTTTGTTTTGCAATGGAAATTTCAACATCTAGCTCTTCTAAATCATCAGCGACAAATTGTTGATAGTCCTGAACGATTAACAGCGACAGTTGATCAATCACTTGGGCACTTTCTTCAAGTTTTGCAAAGGCCTCTTTACTTTTGACTTCATGCTGATTGATTTCCAAATACTTGTCAGTCAAATCTGCCATGTTTGGCAAATGGGTATAAAGGAAATGACTGGCATCATGCAGGCGTGTTGGTTCCTTCACCAATTCTTTAAATAGAGCTTTGGCGGCTTTAACCGTGTCATGACGCAAATCAATGGCTTTTAATTTCGACGACTGGGCGGTGTTTCTTTGAACCCGATCAATTTGTCCTTTGGCAACGTTCATCGTTGACCGGAACAATTCGATTTCGCTAGTGGTCATGCCTAATTGTTCATAGCGATCTTCTTTTTCCTTGGTCATGATGGGCATTTCCTCTGGTTTTCGTTTTCCTTTATTGCCAATCCGGGTACCAATCCAGTATAAAACAGCTAAGACTAAGACACCGGAAAAGATGAGTCCTAACAATTCATCTTGGAAGATAGCCACTAGTGGCACAAAGACGATTAATATTAGAATGAGCCTGAAAGTTCCAAATTTTTTCAATAGAATCCCCTCCTTTATTCTGCCTGTGGGAATCGTAAATCATCTTTTATTTCACATAATTGTCATGAGAAATTCATGGCAATGATTCCCTTTAATGATTATATTTTAGCATAGATAGCTTAAGAAATAGTATCAGTCTAAAGGTTGATTTTTGGTATTTAGGAAATTTATAACAATTTTCTGTGGTAAACTATGGTCAATAAGAAAAGATTTGAAAAGGACAGGTGACAGCTTGTGTTAAACTATCAGGATTTTGAAGAAAAGACGCTGGAACGAAAAGAAATTTATCACGGAGCGATTATTGATTTATACTTAGATACAGTCAAGGTACCCAACGGGGATACTGCAAAACGGGAGCTGGTGTTCCATCCCGGCGGTGTTGCCGTGATTCCCATTTTAGAAGATGGTCGCATGCTCTTAGTGCGCCAGTTCCGTAAGCCCTTAGAACGGATTATGCTGGAAATTCCAGCTGGAAAAATTGAGAAGGATGAAGGTCGTCATCCCGATGAGACGGCTAAAAGGGAATTGGAAGAGGAAACTGGTTTTCGGGCCCACAGTTGGCAAAAGTTAGCGGAAATGGCTTTGTCGCCAGGCTTTGCGAATGAAGTCTTACATATCTATTTAGCAGAAGACTTGGTTAAAGTAGAAAATCCACTACCCCAAGATGAAGATGAAGTGATTGAATTAGTGGCGATGACGCTAGCAGAGTTAAAAGCCGCTGTAAAAAGCGGCGCCATCTATGACGCCAAAACGATTTATGCGGTCACTTATTATGAACTGCAATTATTAAAAAAGCAGCACGCTTAAACTATCAATGAAGGAGGTCTGGCTGTGGCCAAAGAACCACTTATTACCCGCAGTGAACTGCGCAAGCGGCGGGAGTTAGAACAACAGGCGGCCGAAGCACGTCAGCAGGCCGCGCAACAACAACAGCAGCAGGTTCGCAAAACGGCGGCTAAAGAATATCAGCGGGAAGAAAAGCAGATTAAAAAGTTTTACCGCAAGGAAAGCAAAAAAAATCAACCCATCACGAAAACCCGCAGCGGTGAGAAAGCCAAATCCCGTGAACGCAATCATTTTTTAAATAAAGCGATTGTCATCGTCTTTATTTTATTGGTGATTGTTATGGCCTTTGTCTTTTTGGTTTAGGTTGACTATTTAGTTGAAAAAAACGATTTATAAGAGATAGGAGAGTCACGATGAAAATAGGAATTATCTGTGCGATGGAAGAAGAAATTAAAGTATTGCGAGAAAATATTGAACGGCCGATTTCATGGGAAAGAGGCGGAGCCTTGTTTATTTCCGGCTCAATTGGTCAGCATGAAGTAATTGTGGTCCGCTCGGGCATCGGCAAGGTGCTGGCGGCGGTCACCACCGTTTTATTGATTCAGCAATACGGCGTCAATATGGTGATTAATTCCGGTTCGGCTGGTGGCATCGGTCAGGGCCTTGCCGTTGGCGACCTAGTGATTTCAGATAAAGTTGCCTATTATGATGTTGATGTCACCGGCTTTGGTTATCAAAAAGGACAGTTGCCGGGGATGCCTTTATATTATGAAGCTAGCAAGTATTTAATAGAAGAAATGACGAAGGCTGCTAATGCGACTCAGCTAAATGTCAAAACAGGTCTGATTGTGACGGGGGATAGTTTTATCGATGATACTGCTAAAATTGAACAGATTTTAGCTGACTTTCCTGATGCGCTAGCCTGTGAGATGGAGGGGGCGGCGATTGCTCAAGCGGCCGCTCAATTTAAGATTCCCTTTTTAGTGCTGCGGGCGATTTCTGATACGGCCGACCAAGCAGCCACGCAAAGCTTTGATGAGTTTATTTTAGAGGCCGGTAAGCGCTCGGCGGAAATGGTCCTAAAATTTGTCCACACGATTGTCTAAAGGCATTCACTTGATTGTTAAATTTTATTAGACTTATAATTAGGAGGATTTTTTATGAAGGGTTTAGTAGTCATTGATTATACCTATGATTTTGTTGCTGACGATGGCGCTTTGACCACCGGAGTGGCGGGACAAGCGATAGAACCGGCACTTGTTAAAGTAACCGAAGATTTTATCGCTCAAGGTGATTTTGTGGTGATGGCGGTCGACCGACATGATATCGGTGATTCCTACCATCCTGAGATGAAATTATTTCCACCCCATAACCTAGCTGGTACCAAGGGACGGGAACTGTTCGGTCGATTGCAGGAGCTTTATAATGAGCAGCAAGATAAAATTTATTGGACAGACAAGCGTCACTACTCGGCTTTTAGCGGAACCGACTTGGATATTCGCCTGCGGGAGCGGGGGATTACCGAGTTGCATTTAGTTGGTGTTTGCACAGATATTTGCGTGCTCCATACGGCAGTTGATGCCTATAATTTAGGCTATCAGCTTGTGATTCATCAAGATGCTGTGGCTAGTTTTGATCCGGTTGGCCATGAGTGGGCATTGAAACATTTCAAAGGAACGCTTGGAGCAGACTTAGTTTAATAAAAATAAAAAATAGAGACTGCAGCATAAATAATAGCTCCCGCAAAAAAAAGATTGTGGGGCTATTAGAAATGACGCAGTCTCTATCTATTTCACAATAGAAGGATGTTTAGATGAGCTTAAATTTAGTTTTTGATATTGATGATACAGCCTACGACCAGCTGGACCCTTTTCGTTTGGCCTTTGAGAAAAATTTTCCAGCATTGGCAGCGCAAACGGATAATGCCAGCTTAGAAGAATTGTATAAGCTGCATCGACATTTTAGTGATGTCGTCTTTGAAGACTTTGAAAAAGGTCGACTAGGTCTCTGGGAGATGCGGGTCTATCGCATCACAGAAACAATGGCTGCAATTCAGCAGTCGATTTCTGAAAAGCAGGCGTTGGCCTTTGAACAAAGCTACAGCCAATTTTTACAGCATATCCAATTAGCACCGACAATTCGCCAAGTCTTACAATTGGGCAAAGATCGGCAGTTGACCATGGGGGTAATTACCAATGGCCCCAGTGAACGGCAACAGGCTAAAATAAAACAGCTGAAACTGACTCGCTATATTCCGGCAAAAAATTGTTTCATTTCCGGTGAAGTCAAACTGGCCAAGCCTGACCGGCGGATTTTCATATACGCCGAAGCGAAATTAAACATTCGAGCTGCTGAAACGATTTACATCGGCGATTCATTTGATAATGATGTCATCGGCGCCAAGGCTGCTGGTTGGCGGGTGATTTGGCTCAATCACCGCCGGCGGCAAGCGGCAACTCAAGAGGTTTCAGCCGATTTTACTCTGACAGATGTCGCAGACTTGCTGCCTCTTATCAAAGAATTATTAGCGAAGGAATCGCTAAAGCACAAATAGTCGTAAAAAATGCCAAAGTAACTTATAATTATCGAAATGAAAGGGGTTCAGAAGATGAACGCAGTTGATGAATTAGAAGTAATTGGCGAAAATTTAGCCACCCAATATGCAGAAGAAATCTATACCCGCCCGGAAATTATGCAGCCTTTAGCTCAGGCGATTGCCAAAGATACGCAGGCAATTCCTGAAAAATATCCAAGCGCCGAAGCGCAGCTGGATTATGTCAGTAAAGAACTTTTGAGCGTTATGAATGGTGGCGTGATTTTAATTAACCGTTTTGTGCAACGAATAAAAGATGGTCAATATGATGAGGTCAGCGAACAATTTTTACTGGAGGAGCTGGATCATTTTACGGTGGATGAAAAAGCGACAGCGCCAGTTTTAGCTGGCATGAAACAAACCCTTGGCGAAGTGGTCAAGCAGGGTTTGCCGATTCAAGTGTTGTTATATGATAATTATTTAAGCGAATATGCTGCCAATTTGATGGTGATACATGTTTTATCCCGTGTCAGCCAACGGCAGGAATTGTTAGCAAAAATTCACACTGAAATTCAAGAAACAACTCTTGAAAAACAGCTCTATCAAAATTTCAAACAGCTGACTGAGCAATTCAAAAAAAGCTTAAACCTGCAGCCTTATCAGTATGAAGCGATGCTGAAGGACTAGTTAGCTTTTGGGTAAGAAAATCAAAATAAATTGCAGCGGCCTCAAAAGTTAGACAACTCTACTAACTTTTGAGGCCGATTTTTTATTAAGTAATAGCTAAATTTTTCGTATCAATTTTCAAAAAGCAATAAATAAGAAACTTTTTTGGTTTAAACCCTCTGCTATATTATAGATTCCAGCAAAGGTGGCTGTTTTGAACTTTAAGGTGGGCTTGCCAATTTTCCTTCATCTAGGGCATAATGAGAGTAAGAATAAATCTATGCAGATAGAAAAGGCGGCAAATGGATGTCTGAAAATCAATCAACGAAAAAAAAGCGCCCAGCTGCTAACAAGGCTGAGCCTAAAGAAAAAAAAGCGGGTCAAAAGCCAAATGCTTCAAAAAAGAAAAAACCGAATTCAAAAAAAGGTTCCGGAAATAAGACCAGCAGCCAATCAGGCAGACCTGTAACGGCTAAACCCAAAAAACGGCCAACTTCAACCGCTGTTGAACCGCAGTCTTCAAAAAAACCTAAAAAACCCAACGCTAAAAAATCAGCTAGAGACCAAAATATTAAGAAAAAACCAAGAAAAACTAACAAACAGCGACTAGCTCCTCGAAAAAAACGCCGCAGCTGGTGGAAAATTATTTTATCGATTTTCTCTACTCTGTTCTTTTTGGTTTTGATTGCTGGTTCAATTATCTTTATGATTTTCTTTGGCCGTGGTGAAATCGCCGGTGATGATATGAATCCGACTTTGAATAATCAAGAGTCGATTATCTACCGCAAACTAACCGCTGATGAAACAGAGGAGACGAACAGCTTAGGCCTAGAGCGCTTTGATATTGTCCTTTTGCAAAGTCCAGAAGATACCTCACAGATTGGTATGAAGCGGGTGATTGGGCTGCCGGGAGAAACCGTCCGCTACGAAAATGGTCGGCTCTACGTTGACAATCAGTGGGTAACAGAGGATTTCTACGAAGACGTGAACAGTAGTTTTTATCTAGCGCCGGAAAATAATTTCACGATGAGTGAGATTATTGAAGCGACACCAAGTTTAGCTAATAGCAACGCTGCGGAGATTATCCCAGCCAATTACTATTTAGTTTTAGGCGATAACCGCACGATGGCTGTCGACAGCCGCCAATTTGGTCTAGTTCCTGCTGACAACATTGTCGGCAAAGTGGAATGGATTTTATTCCCCTTTGACCGCTTTGGGAAAATCGAATAATAAGACTGAGATTCTACACATCAGAAAAGTCCTCCACAGGTTAACTTGTGGAGGACTTTTCTAAATCGTATCTGAATCTCAGTCTTTTTTTGTCTCAATTTACATCTCACCATAACCTAGTGCTAAGTAGCGCTTATTATGCTCTTCAATCAAGATTTCATAGAGCCATTCGCAGATTTTTTCAGTATCTGGCATGGTGTTTTGAATATCAATGATAAAGCTATCTTTAAATTTATGGCGATTTTCCTCTGCAAAGAGGGCATCATTCGTAACAAGATAATCACAGGAGTGCTCCTCTTGTAATAAATTATAAAACTGCAATCCTGGATTTATTTTCAAGCGTTTTTTCAAAAAGTTGAAGATTACTTGGGCGTAATAAATGTCTCTGCCAAAAAATAAGCCAACATTAATTTGAGTATTGGTATACATGTCCGCTTGGAAAATTAGAATCCCCAATTTTTCCCGTAAATACAGCAAATTAATCGGATGGAGCCCTTTACTGGCAACAAATTGATTAATTTGGTGAATGCTGACGGTTAAAAACTTCATCAGTGGCAAAGCTCCGTTATCTTGGATATCCTCTAGTGTCCCTTCGATATTGTTTTGTACCGTCAGTTTACTGGAAAATAAAAGCCCCGTATTGAGAATGCTAAAGAGCATATTATGGAGCCGTTTGCGGTACTCAACGTCTGTCACTGTTTGAAAAAGTGGTGCCAATATCTTTAAAGAATATTGGTAGACCTGATAAATCAAGGTGTCTTTATGGGATTGATGACGGACAAATTTTTGATACAGTCGCCCATCATGGGAAACTAGCGGTAGGCAAAAAGTAAACTGCAAGAGCAAGCCCAATTCGTGCTGCGTCATCAATTTCGCTGGAAACTTATCCTTATTTGCCAATAAAATTTTCCGTAAATAAGGCGAGTGCTCTGGATAAGGCAAGTCAACAATCTCTTGATAATCCTGTTCCTCTTTTTGTTGGAAAAAGGAACGGTAATAGGAGATATATAAAATTAACTCCAAACGATATTGATTGTAGGTGCTTAATTTCATTTTATCCTGGCGTTCAGATAATTCCGCAATCCCTTGGCGAAAATTCACGACCTGCTGGTTATATGGGAAAATCGTGGCTGTCGGACTATAAATTTCTTCAAGATAAGCCAGATAGAATAAGCGAATTTGTAACTCCGGTCCGACAATTTTCAAATGCTTTAAGGATAATTTATAGTCTGCTAACAAGCCTCTAAGCTTCGTCAAGCGTCGGTTAATACTGGAGGTGCTCAAAAAAAGCTGCTGATTTAATTTTTCAATCGTCAGTTTAGGATCCAGCAGCATCGCCAGTAAAATTTGATGGCTGACGGAATGTTGGAAAATTTTTTGTTTTAAGGCTAAAAAAGAAGAGTCAGGCTGATAAAGAACCTGCAGTTCCTGCAATTGATTGACACAGATAATATCGCCATTGAAATCCTCTTGAATCATCTGAATCAAGTTGCGCAAGCTCTTAGTTGAAATATTTAGGGCCTCACAGACATCCTTTTTCTTCACAGCACCATCCTGCTGCTCCAAATATTCCAATAAGCGCATCAACTCAAAGTCACGCACCTTTAAAATTTGCGTTAACTCCATTGGAATCCCTCCCAAAAAGAATTTTTTGATTACCTGACTGCTTTTAGTAAAAGTACTCAGTAGGATAGTCTACCCCTCCCTCCGTAAAAAGACTAGCCATTCAATTGGTGGAATGGCTATAAGTTGACAAAAAATTTATCAATTTTCTGCTCTCCTTAAAATAAAGTTGGCGACTGCTTATTATTTGTTAGAAGAAAATGCCAAATCCTCATTTTTAAAGAATTTCTCGTAGATAATTAGTAAATTTTCAGCTACTTTCCATAATAAGTTAGGTAAGGCACCTTATTTCTTCCATTTAAGGTCAGCTAATCTGCCCTTTTATGAAAAAAATTCAGAAAAAATTCAATTAGAATAAAAATAGACGGAAGAAGTTAATAAAATTAAAAAATAAGGGATGGGATTTTTTAGTTTGTGCATAAAGTTAACAATTTTTTTCTGATATTAGTTTTTTTATTTTGAGCGAAATAAGAAATGCCGCAAAGTTTAAGTAGCTAAAAAAGAGTTTAATTTCTATTTTCATGAAATTTCAAAAAAACGTATTTACTTTCGAAATTAAATGAATAAAAAAAGCTGAATTTTTACATAATTATTTTTTGACTTGAAAGGAGGGGAGTTGTTGGATTATAGGCTGTGTCGTCAGAATTATTACAGATAAAACTTTGCGATTAGAGGAATACTTCAAGGATGCGATAATTTATCGTCCTACAGCTGCAGTATTCCACTTTGCTTGCTGCATATTACTCACGAAGTTTGCTTCTGTTTCAATTTTTAGACACAACCTCCTATTTAAAATAGGAAAAGCGAGGTGTTCCTCAAAAAGAGCATTAATTTGCTGGCTAAAAACTTTTTTCGGCAGCGACTAATGAAAACTATTTGTTTAATTTCCCGTTTTTCAATTTTTTATCATGACTTTTGCACACCCATCACGCTCACAATAGAAATTCTGAGGCTATGCCATTAGTTAAGACAGAACCGAAATTTACGAACCGTATCTAATAAGAACTACAAAATATTGTCAATTTGAAATAAGGACCGACTGGACTGTTGAAGCACAGCTTTTTCTGTCCTGCGGAACTCCTAGACCACAGCGACATATGCAAGATAGTTCGGGATTTCATCTGTTGAATAGACAAATGTCACAGTCTCACCAATAAATTACAGAACAGGTGGCGTTAACGAGTGAAACAAATAATAATTTTGACGCAAAATTACATGATCAACCAAGAATTGCGGGAAAATTTGACGACTTTGGGTTACGAGGTGCTGTGTTCGACCGATATCTTACATCAAATCCTCTATCAAAATGATTTTCGTTTTTTAAATCTCGTCAATTTAGTTTTCTTCAGTGAATCAATTGCAGATGAAACATTAAGTGCTGCGTTGGCTCATCGGGAAGTTGCTGGAAAAGTAATTTTTCGGATTGATTCTGAGGTTCCTTCAGAAGAAACGACACGTTATTGGCAAGAAAGAGGCGTTGATGCTTGGCTAAAACCTGACAGTTCTTTAAAGGAATTGCGGGAAGCCTTGTCTGAAACCTTAAAGGCACAGCGTTGCTCGCCGGAGCTGTCAGGAATTAATGGACAGAATGATTTGTCTCAAGGGGCGACTCTTGAAACGTCAATCGAGGCCATCCAAGACAGTCTTTCTAGTCGTGAACGAAAACTTTTCAAATTGCTGTATCAAGAAAAAGGTCAGTTTCTGACACGGAAGGAAGTCGCCGCTCGTCTATGGCAAAGCGGTCCGACCGAATCACATTTAGCCCAGCTATCCCAATTAGTGAGCCGGATTCGCCTAAAAATCCATGCAGCCGGATTTCCTAGCGGTTGTATTGAAACTCATTGGAAAAAAGGCTATCGGATTTCCGATGAAATGTTGGGGTATTTAAGCCAAAACAATCAAGCAGCACCAAATAGCGGCAGCAACTATTTGGAAATATTTCCCTAATGCTGTGTTTTAAAAGGAGGGAAGAGTGAATGAAATGAAGAATAAAAATAAGAAAGCTTTTCTGTTAGTCAAATTGCTGGCGCTAATGTCAATTGTCTCCGTCATCGGCTATCAATTAGCCTTTGGAATTAGTGGGATTTTTGCCCAAGAGCAGTCATTATCTTTAACGACTGAGTTTGATTCTGAGGAGTTAGCTGCCGATGAGCAATTTACAGTAAAAATTAGCGATCAGCGGTCAATCAGTGAGATTGTAACCACTGAAAATACCGACCTTCCGTATGTTGATCAATCTCAGGTTTTAACAGAAACCAGCTCAAGCGAGGTTTCCATTAAGCGGGAATATACGATGGTTTTACCAGAAGGTATCAGTTTTGATCAAACCATTCAAAATGATTGGCAGACTGGAACTGATTACACCGGGGCATTGCCAGAATTTTCCTTTGATGAAGACAGCCGTGAGCTGAAAATTTCCGTTGATGCCTCAGCAACAGAAGTCGGCGTTCGTTTAACAGCTACGGCAGCTGGCAGCTATCAACTGCAGGTCAAAGATGCTAATTTGACTGAAAGTTCAGAAGCGGTGACTGTTGAGGTAGGTGAGGCGAAGGTAGACGGACAAGCTTCAGAAGAAAGTACAGAAAGTGATGAAGAAAGCACTAGCAGACTTAGATCCGCATCAGTTTTGGCAGACACAGGAACCAATGTGACAAATTGGCAAGAGTTTGTGACTGCGTTGGCTACACCTTCTGTTAGCCAGATTAATTTGGCAAATGATATTAGTTTATCAGGGACACTAGCCAATTACAGTAGCTTGTTCAGTGTTGATTCGATTAATCTTGATTCTGCGCAAAATAGTTACTTGTATGTTAGCAAAAATGGTGTCGCTCGAAAATTAGCCATTAATGGTAATGGTTATACCTTTGATTTTGGTAATTTAGCAATTGGCTTTTTGAATTCCTCTAGTTATGTTTCCGGATCTTCAGGGACAATAGCTGGCTATTGGAATTTGTCATTTGCGAATATCAATTTTGTCTCTTCAAATTATTCTGGACCGTTTAGTCTCACATCCCATACGGGAGCAGAAGTTGCGGCAGAAGGATTGACAGGAGCGCCAAGAACGAATGCGGCGATTTCGTATGATAAAACTTCAACAACAAATACGAGATTAGTTTCTGATTTCTTAGGATATTCGATTGCGATTAATGATTTTTCTGTTAGTAACGTCCGTTTGACTAGTGATTTAATTGCTTCCACTACCACGTACTCTTCAAACTACTATATCTATTCACCGTATACAAAGGCGGCAGCAAATGTTTCTAATGCAACCTCATACGGGAATACTAGCGGTGGTGAAACGCATGTGTATTTCTATCTACAAGGAAATGCCAGAACAGTTGCCATTGATGGGCAAGGCTATACGATTGATTTTGGTGCTATCTGTTTTGATTTTACTGCTTACAATAATTATGGCAGTGTCAATTGGGACCTAACTTATAGCAATATGAATGTCTATCATGGAAATTATTACGGCACGATGATTTTCAGTAATGGTGCAAATGGTGGAACGATGCGTTTTGACAATTATGTAGGTATTGGAAATCAATTTTTAGAGTCTACAAATGCAAATGTTGTTATGAAGAACACTGTTTCAATGACCCAACAAAATAATTGGACATCAAAGAAAAAAGATGGTACTTCCATTCGGACTTGGGCATTGAATAACCAGTATCAACAAAACCTGAATGTATCTAACGTCACCATTGAAGACAACGCTAATGTTCACATCGAGTCACGGGGAACGAATGTTATTACAGTAAATAATGGTGGTAATTTTACGGTTGGTGAAAATGCAACAGTCGATATAATTCGTGGTTCTGAGATTAATACCACTGAAGGATATGCCGTTAACTTAGATATTCGGGGTGCAGTAACAGTTGGCAAGAGTTCAACGGTTAATTTAACCAACCATAGTGGAACTTATGGAGCGGCTCTACAGCTATATTCATCGACTGCCAAACTAACAGTGGCAGAAGACGCGAATTTAAATGTGGTTGTCGATAATTATAGCGGCTCAACGAATGGTACCTTGCAATATAATCCAGTTTATCTATATGGCGGGTCGATAAATGTTTCCGGTAACTTTTCAATAAAAGGAACGAATATGGGAGCCTCTGCAACGAGTCTACTATATGGAAATAATAATGTGTCATTTGTTATTGCGTCCGGTGGCTCATTTGATGTCCAGAGTGACAGTACTTCAACTTCACAATATTTGTTGTATATGTCAGGCTCTGGATCCACTTTCCAATTTACTGATGCAAAGAGAGTTAATTTGCAAAGAACGGCAACTATGACGTCAGCCACTGCTACAAACAATGGATTAATTTATTCTGGTGGTAACTTAGGTGTTTCTGTTCAAAATGTTTATCAGTGGGCCTTTGGTAATAAAGCCAGCGGCACAACAGGTGATGGCGGCTACACTTATGGCTATGAGCCAATGTCCAGTATGAATTTATCTTATTCTGGGATTACACCAACGATTACCGCAGCCAACTCAATGACAACGGCAACGTTAAATAGTTTTAAAGCTAACTTTACAACTAGAGGACAGCAGCGGGTCTTATTTACACGGATTTTAGATCCTAGCGTAGCTATTCACAATGAACCAAATGATAATCCGACTAGTGCTGATTCTCATACGGTGAGCGGTTATGCACTTCCAGGAACGTATATCAGAGTGTGGGAAGAAGCCTTAAATGGTACCACGTCAGCGAAAGCTAATGGGACTGCTGATAATGTTGCTTCTCCGGTTGAAGATACGACAATGCCAGCTACAACTAGAGCAAATTATACGACTATCGCTGACTCAAACGGAGATTGGTCTGTTGATTTGACGACGTTGGGCATTGATAAAACCTTCACTGCGGAGAATGTGATTCATGTCTATGCTTTTAGCAATTTGAAATCAGAAGAAAAAACGGTAACCGTCCTAGACAAGACGCCACCGACTGGAACAGTTTCAGCGCAAACCACTTACAATGATGTACCTATTGCAGCGTCAGCCTTTGTCGATTCAGCTTCGATAGCAGATACGAATCCAACATTAACCTTGCCGACTGACATAACGATTAGTTTTGACCAGGCAACTACTAATGCGGATGCATACACTTGGTTGACCAATGCGACTGGCACCTTAACAAAAGGAGAATACGCTGTCGGAATTAATTTGACAGACCCGGCTGGGAATACAACCACCTATGCAACGACGTTAACGGTTAAAAATTATTCCAAAGACATCGTGATTTCGATGGTTAATGAAGCGGGCGCGACAATTAATGCAGATTTAGTACCAAATCAAGCAACAACCTACACAGCTACTGTACCAGAGGATGACACATCTCTGACCATTAGCGACGATGCAGATTTGGTGAGTTTTATCCAAGCGATTATTGCCACCGGTTATTATCAGTTAGCCGACGAAAATTGGCAGGCGGGGACCATTAATTTTACGGATTTAACAGCAACGTTTGCCTTCCAAGGAGTCTTGAAATTTGGTGATGTGACATCTGCCTTGAAATTTGAAGATACTCGCATCTCCTTTATCGATCAGACGGTTTTACCAGAGGATGATTTTGATATGGGGATTGTCGATACCCGTGCAGCGGGAACGACCGCACAAGGTGGCAATTGGAGTATCACGGCCAAAATGTCCAGCGACTTTACCAATGGCACCAATACCTTGAAAAATATTTTGTATTATCAAGGGGCTTCTGGCAGTCCAATAGCGATTGATAGCACGAATGATACAACGATTTTCACCCAGACGAATCCTTCTGAAGGTACTGTACCGGTGACGACAGCGATTAATTGGTCGGCTAGTGGCGCAATTGGCCTACGGTTACTATTACCAACTGGCACGACAACAACCGGTGATTATCAAGGAACAATTCAATGGGGCTTGAACGATACTTATTAAAGGGGGAGTGTAAATGAAAAAGCGGTTTGCTAAATTAATGGCTTTGGCAACAATCTTTTGTGGCATTTTCCAATTGCCGCTAACTGCCAGCGCCACAAGTATGGACAGCAATATCGGCATTACTTTTACCTCTCCTGGAAAAGTATTGCCAGGCACCGGTGGTAAATTGCCGAATACTGGAGAAGTCACCTTATCATTATTATTTTTGATTGGAATAGCTTTGGTTGCCTTTGTCTTGTACCGCTGGTGGAAGAGGAGGAGTGCATGATGAAAAAAAGATATCTAGTGCTTTCTCTAACTGCGGGACTGCCATTTTTAGTGGCAGCCACACCAGCACCGGCTACTAATGAAACAACGACTGACGGATTTATCGAATTTACGACTGGAGCAACTGACAATGTGACAGCTGTTGATCCGCTCTTTCCAGATTTGCCGATTCAAACTGACAAAGCAGCAACCAGCGGCGATTACAGCATTATTTATGCCAGCGATTTTCAATTCGGTAGTCATGAAATTGCCTCAGGTGATGCGACTTATTATGCCAAAAATCCAACGGTCACTCGAGTAGATGGCACAACCAATGAAGTACCGAATTTTGTAGAAGTTTTAGACCGCAGCGGCAGCAAAAATGGCTGGCATTTAACAGCCAAGTTTAGCCAGTCGCTTGCTAGTCAAAGCGGCAATAAAATTGCGGGTGCTACGATGACCTTCAAAAATATCCAAGCCAATTCTACGGGAGGCTTTAGCGAAGAGGCGATTACTTTAGGACAGCAAGTGACCATTGCTGCTGACACCCAAGAAAGTGCCACGATTGCTAAAGATGCCGAAGGAAAAACGGCCGGTTTTTGGATTATTACCTTTGGTAGGTCTGTTTCAGAGGCAGCTCAAAGTGTCAGCTTATTCATTCCAAATACGGATAAAATTCAAGCGGGCAGCTATTCGACAAGTTTAACTTGGAATTTTGAAGCAGCTTTATAAGAGTTTAGAAAAGTTAAGGGGAGATTTACATGAAGAAAAAAGTTTTAGGCGGGCTTGCTGTAGTGAGTCTTTTGACATTAGCTGGTGGCGTGAATGCCTCAGCTGCAGCAGCAGGTAGTACAACAACAAATGGTTTTGTTGAATTCAATGCAGATACTAGTGGCGGCGGTGGCGGCACCACTGAACCTGGTGACCCCGGCGATGGCGATGGCGGTAGTGAAAAACCAGTTGACCCAGGTAACCCTGGCGGCGGCGATGGCGGTTCAACAACCGGTGCTTTGCGTTTAGCTTATGTGCCAGATTTTGATTTTGGTAGCCACACGATTAGCTATAGCAGTGCAGGTAACACTTACTACGCTAAATACCAAACAGTGACAGAACAAGATGCAAGTGGTGCTAATACTACAGTCACTCACACTCGTCCAAGTTTCTTTGTAGTGCGTGATTTGCGTGGGGGCACACAAGGTTGGAATGTGACTGTTTCTAACAATCAAAAATTAACCAATGCAGCAAATAGTGCTGACCAATTAAACGTGGTCTTTTCCATCCAAAACATGTTTGTGACTAACACTGAAGGCTTCAGCACATCAGCAATCACTTTAGCTAATACAGGAACAACTGCTTATACAGATTTGACTAGCTCAGCAACAACTTTAGTTAGTGCACCTTCTGGTAGCGGGGCAGGTAGCTATAACGTTCTTTTAGGAACTTATGCAAACAAAAATACGGATGAAACTAATCCAGGAGTTAAATTGTTTATCCCAGCTAACCAAGTTATTTCGAATGGTAAATATGAAACCACTTTGAACTGGGCAATTAACGACACGCTTTAATCGGCGTTAATCAGGGCGGCTAAATTTCTAGGTAACACAGGAAGTTTAGCTCTCCTGTCTAACAATAAATCAAACGGAGGAAGAAAAATGAAGATCAAACATTGGGTTACTGCTTCAGCTGCTTTATTGATGGCAGTTAGCTTTGCCTTACCAGCTGCAGCTGCAGAAGTTGGCAAGACAACGACAGAAGGCGACGTTACTTTTAAAGGCGCCGATAGCGGTACAGAAGGGGGCAATCCAACTGCTCCAGACGATAAAGATGGCGGCAATACAGTTACACCAGATCCTGGTGAAAACAGTCATACAAATGGACCATTGAGAATTGAATCTGTGCCGACATTACATTTTGGTACACAAGACGTCAGCACAAAGGATAAATATTACAATTCACTTTGGAATACTGGAACCGTTGACGGTGGAACAAGCACCAACATTCCTGTCTTTGCCCAAGTCAGAGATGAAACGGCCCAAGCAACCAACAGCTGGACCTTATCATTACAACAAACGACTGCTTTTTCACCATCTGATACAGCAAGTACAGCACCAGACTTAGCAAACACTCGCGTACAAATTTACGCAGCAACGGCTTATAACTCATTAAAAGCTAACACGAGTTCAACAGCAACGGCAACAGCTTTAACAATTGGTTCAACAGGTTACACAACTGTCTCAGCTACTTTGGGAGAAGATTTAACTATCATGACAGGCGCTAACACAAACGGTTCTGACTCTAGTTTAGTTTTTTCAAGTACGTCACAGTACAATCCAAATGACACGACAGCTACAAATCCATATGCTGTTACAGGCGCAGACAATGAAGGCTTGAAACTATTTGTTCCAGGAACAGATGTGGCCTACGCTGAAGAATACACAGCAACCTTCACATGGACATTAGCAGACGCATTATAAAAAAGGGGAAATGAAAAAATGAAAGCAAATAAAATTATGACAGGCTTAACTTTAGGTGTACTGGGCGTTGTCGCTTTTGCACCAAGCGCTTTGGCTGCTTCAGCTGATAGCCAAACAACAGACGGTAAAGTGACCATCACTGCCGGTACTGACCCAACTTTTGAGGGCTTTATTAAACCAGGAACCTACAATGATAAAATCGGGATGGACGCAACTTACGGTAAAAATGGTTCCACTACAGCGACTTTACGCTTTAACTGGGTGCCAAATTTTGATTTTGGCACAGTTGCTGCAACAGCCTATGACCAAGTAATTGATTCAAAAATTCACGCTTATACTTACGATGACACTTCTGTTGGTACCGGCGGAAATATTTATCAATTTGTGCAAGTTCAAGATATGACTGGTAACGCAAGCAGTAACTTTAAAGTGAACTTATCTGCGACAACTTTTGCAGATGATCCAACTTCACCGACCACATCTTTGACAAACACACGGATTCGTCTATCTGGCTTCACAACAACAAATAACCAACAATACAATACAACTGCAACTAACGGCAGTCTATTGTCAGCTTTGGCTATTTCTGGTGACTACGTAGAATTAACACCAGGCAGCTCTTATGAATTAATGAAGACCACAACTTCTACTGGCAATACGTCAAACGGTTCTGTTTCTTCATTAGTATTCAATAACGCCTATGCAGCTGCGACTGATACTACAGCGACAACAAATGACCAAGTTCAATTGTTCGTGCCTTCAAATGAAATGATTGCCGGCAATTACAGCTCAACGCTGACTTGGAGTTTAGACGATACTTTATAAAAACAGATAGAAGATAAGTTTTCCGCTGAGATTTTAATCTAGCAATGGAATAAACAGTCTCTCTCACTTATTTTTAAAAATCTGCGAAATGGGATTGCCGCTATGAGTCAGTGCTTTCCATCAGATAAGTAACTAAATTTTCTTGAGCTGAAAAGCATTTTTTCCTTTGACAGAAAAAATGAGGCTGAGTTATTAGTTAAAACAGAACTGAAATATTATCTGTAAAAAAACAAATGACACAGTCTCATCTGACTCAAGTGCAATCTCTTTGTACATACTAGTGATTAACTTAAGGAGCATTCTACATGAACAGCAAAATTTTTAAGGCCTTTGCAGGAATTTTCTTTTTGGTGCTGCTTTTTGTCAGCTGGCCGCAATTAGCCCAAGCAGCATCTGATAACTTACAAGTTTCAGTAAAAGCAATTCTGCCGGAAAATCAAGCATCAGATGTCACCTATTATGATTTGCGGATGACACCAGGACAGCAGCAGGATTTAGAGCTGCAATTAACCAATAGCTCAGATCAGGAGCAGACGGTTTCTTTGACGATTACCAATGCTACGACTAATTCGACCGGTTCGATTGATTACTCCTTGCGGGGAGAGGAATATGAACGGGACAATACTTTGCAGATCGGAATGAGCGATTTGGTAACGGTACCTGAGACGGTTACCGTGCCTGCTAACAGCACGGTCTCAACCCAATTGTCAGTCAAAATGCCGGAAGAGTCTTTTGATGGTATGATTTTAGGCGCAGTGCGGGTCTCTTTGCCAGAAGATGAAGAAAGCGAAACGGCTGATTCAGGTTCGGGTGTCTCCATAAAAAATCAAATTGCTTATACTGTTGGCTTGAAATTACAAGAAACAGATACTGAGGTACCGGCAGAATTGGATTTACTCAATGTAGCAGCCGGCCAGACTTCTGGGAGAAATGCAGTTTTGGTGACTTTGCAAAATAATCAAGCCAATGTTTTAGAAGACATTACTTATTCTGCGCAGGTTTACCGTGATGGCAGTGATGAAGTGTTACATGAAGCCAATGTTACTGGATATCGCTTTGCACCTAATTCACATTTTGATTACGTGATAAGCTGGGAAGGCCAACGTTTCCAAGCGGGAACTTACCGCTTGCGGATGACGGCCGATTCAGAAGCAACCGGCCAGCACTGGGAATGGGATCAGACCTTTGAAATTACAGCAGATGAAGCTAAAAAATTAAATGAATCAGCGATTGATTTGGATGAAGACAATACGCTATTGTACATTATTATCGGATTGTCCATCTTAGGCTTAGTAATTCTTTTGATTGTTTTATTAGTTTACTTGAAAAAACGTAAAGATCGTCGTCGCCGGGAAGAAGCGTTGCGGAGACGCAAGCTGCGGGAACGCAAAAAACGTCAACAAATACAGGGGAAAAAAGGACCGCAGAAAAAGCCGAATTCCTCAAAAAAACGCCCCCCAAGAAATGATGTCTAGGAGGGCTGACAAATGAAAAATGACGAAAACAAATCATTAGAAGAATTAGCAAAAGACCAGCAAAAACAAGCAGAACTTTTGCAAGAGGAAAAGACAGCTGCAATCGATTCTACAAAGTCTGATGAAACAACAGCTGAAAATGACAGCCCGCTAGATACAGAAGTAGTCGAAGAAATATCAGAAGATGAAGAACTTATCTCTGATGAGAACTTGGCTAAGCTACCGACTGTTTCAAAAAAAGTCTATCGCTTGATTTATGGGGCGATTGCCGTGATGCTATTGCTCTTGGCGTTTGGCATCTATCGTTTTTATCCCTTTCATAACAAAATCATGGGAACGTGGACTGCATCTGATAATCCGACTTATCAGCTAGATGTTAAAGAGGAGCAAACTAGCTTTACCATCAAAAATGTTCAAAATACCGATTATATCAATATGGTTTTTGAAGGTGATTTGAAGGCAACTGGAACGAATCGTTATCGTTTAGAAAATGTTTCGGTCTATCTAGACGTGGACAAAGAAGGACTTTCAGAAGATGAGCTGACAACTGTTAAGGAACAGGAAAATTTATATACGGTTGTCGCAGAAGATGATGAGACCTTGAAGCTGCAATACACAGATGAAGCCCTTGCCTCAGCTTTTACCAACGATTTAGAGCGGATGTTTTATTTCACCTTAGAAGATTTCAAATATCAGCTGTTTCCACAGGACTTGCGGGTCCGCAGTGAAGCTTTATCACAAACAAGTTTTATTTTGGAACGTCAGACTTAGATTGTAGAAAAAAACATTTTAAAATAGTCTGTTTATCATAAAAGAATCATATTATTTAACACATCTACACAGAAGCGTTATACTATTTTGTGTAGGATAACCAATTTGAGGAGGCTTTATCATGACAAATTATGATGCAAAAGAAGAAAAAGCTTTAGAAAAAATTGCCGATACAATCGACAAATTGGATGTTACTTTAGAAAAATTCGAAGACACTGACAGCAGAATCAAAGCTTGGGCTGAACAACGCAAAGCGATTTACGAAATCAAAAAGATTTTACATGAAGCTGGTAAATTCGAAAAATATGATCAAAAAGAATACGATGATTTTATGGATGAATTTTTTGGTTAACCATATGTAGCGGTTTTGGTGTTGCATGAAGGAAATAAAAAGGTTGAACAGCCACTTAAAAGCAGGTCAGGTTACTGATTAAGGCTTTTGAGTGGTTTTTTTTTTTGTGTTTATCGAAGTTTTAGCAAACGGGGGATTGGGAGAAGGCATCTTCAATATTAATTAAACAAAAAACTCAGCAGTTCTTTCAAGATGGTCAGCAAACTATTCGGCTAGTTTGCTAATGTGTCTGAAAGATGCTGCTGAGACTGTTTATTTATTCAAGTATGGCTATTGGCTTCACTGACAAGCCGGTGTAAATGAACTAGTAGATAGATTTTTTCTTGCTGGGAAAGCTCTTGGTGATATTTGGTTAAGATAAACTGCTGAATATTTTGAATGGCGACGCTTTCTTGAGGCATATTTTCCTGCAAAGACTTAAAAAGGACTTCGGATTCTTTATCTTCAAAAAGTTTTTCTTCGTAGACTCGTTCGGCAAAATAAGTCAGATGAGTTAAGAATCGGGAATAAGAAAAACTATCTTTGTCAAACTCAAGATTTAAGGAGCGGGCGACAAGCCGTTCGATATTTTTTACGAGGGCGGCAACCTCCTGCTCTTTTTGGAAAGCCGATGAGTTGAGCTTGGCATTGACAAAATGAAGACCGATGGCTGTAGCTTCACTTTCCGGAAGCTGAATGTTCAATTCTTGATTGATTAATTGAACGGCATACTTACCAATCAGATATTCTTCTCGATGATGATTGATTACTTCGATATAAGTAAAGTTTTCGCCGATATTTCCGTTTTCCAAGCGACTGACCACAAAGGCAATGTGATCAGACAAGGAGAGGTAGAGATAGTCCATGACTTCCATCCTAAAAGTGTCATGGGCATAAGCGACAATCTTTTGCACCAGCTGAAAATAAATGTCATCTAATTCACTGGCTAGCTGAACAAAATTCAGCAGGACTTTTTTATCTTTTAATAGGAAGACTTTTTCTATCTTCTCATCGTCAACGGGATTGCCGATGGACTGCTTAAAGCCAATGCCTTTACCCATTAAGACACATTCAGTACCGGTCTCATCGAGGGCGAGGACTAAAGAATTATTCATAACCTTCAGTATTTGCATCGCGTGTTCTCCATTTTTATTCTAAGCCGTTGTGTTTGATTACCTCTTGATACCAATAGAAGCTATCTTTTTTGATGCGAGCCAAGTCCTTCAAATCATGGTCTTCTCGATTGACAAAAATGAAACCGTACCGTTTTTTGAAACCTTGATGGGAACTGAGTAAATCCATAACAGACCAAGGACAATAGCCAAAGAGTTCAACGCCATCTTGAATGGCATCATAACAAGCAGCAATATGGTCACGAATATAGTCAATGCGATAATCGTCGTGGATTTTTCCATCTTCTGTTAAGACGTCAGGAGTGCCTAAGCCATTTTCAGTAATAATCAATGGTAAACGGTATTGACGATAATATTCATTTAAGACTAGGCGCAGACCCATCGGATCGATTTGGGCACCGTATTTTGAAGATGCCAAATGTTCGTTGCGTTCCACTTTAAAGAAACCATACAAATCAAAATCGATATCTTTTTCTTTTGTGCCATAGGGATGCTGTTCATCGACAGGCAGATAGCTGGCAACAAGCGTCCGATAATAATTTAAGGCAATAAAATCCGGTTTGGCCGCTTTTAAAATAGCGGCGTCCTCTGGTTGTGTTTTCGGATAGATACCACATTTAGTTAGATACTCTTTATAATATCCGGGATAGTCCCCAAAGCAATACATCTCTAAACCGTAATTGGTTTTGAAATTATCGTTCATTTTTGCAGCCCAGACATCCTCAGGTCGATTGGAACTAGGATAGGTCATTGTTGAGGAAACAGCTGGTCCAATTTTACCATTTTCCACCAGTTTGTGACAGTCGTTGGTGGCTAAGGCGTGGGCGACAAACATATGATAATCCATCTGCGCTCGAACTCTTTCAGCGTCTTCCGGGGCTACATCATACATGTTCATCCGCTCGTTGACCCGAATCATTAAATTCTGTTCATTATTGACCTGCCAGTCCTTCACCCGGTCACCAAAAGCTTGATAACAAACCTGAGCGTAACGTTGAAAAGCTTCCACACAGCGACGATCTTCCCAGCCATTGTATTTTTCAACTAATGCAAAGGGTAAATCAAAATGATACAGGGTAATGAAAGGCAAAATATCTGCTGCTAATAAAGCATCAATCACCTGATTATAAAAGTCAATCCCTGCTTGGTTGACTTCACCATCACCATCAGGAATAATGCGGGCCCATGAAAGGGAAAAACGGTAAGTCTTCAAACCCATTTCTTTCATTAACTTAATATCTTCTTGATAGTGATGATAAAAATCACTGGCTACTTTACTATCTGCTTGAACAGCAGAGCGTTGGAAAGAATTATAGTCGGCAACGCTCATCCCTTTGCCATCAGCGTCCCAGCCGCCTTCAATTTGAAAAGCGGAGGACGAGGCACCCCATAAAAAATTATCTGCAAAACGTTTCATCTTAAAATCTCCTATTCTCGAATAAATAATAAGTCTTCATCAAAATCAATGGTTGCCTGCTGGCTTGAGCCAACTGCTTGATACTGCGCTGTATTGGTGACAATAATAGAAGTTGTCGGATCATAGCCGGCCGCTTTGATTTTATCAAGATCAAAGCTGACAATTTTAGTTCCTTTGGAAATGTGGTCACCCGCTTTAACAAAGCCTTCAAAAAATTGCCCGTTAAGCTCAACGGTGTCAATGCCAACATGAATCAACATTTCAATACCATTATCTAATTTCAACCCAATAGCGTGCAAACTTGGATAAAGGACTGAGACTTCGCAATCCATCGGAGCTAAAACTTCACCGATTTCTGGATAGACGGCAATTCCTTGACCCATTGCACCAGAGGCAAAGACTTCATCTTTAACTTCAGTTAAAGGAATTGTCATCCCTTTAACAGGTGACAAGGTTTTTAAATCTGTATCTGAAATAGTATACTCTGAAGTTGCTTCTGTTACGGTTGCCGCTTTTTTCTTTTCGTCTTCTGGTAAATCTTTAAAGCCTAAAATAACTGTTAAAGCACAAGCACCGAAAAAGGCAATTGCTGAGCCTAGTAGGTAACAAACAAAAGCTT
The DNA here is from genome assembly GCF_026157065.1 of Enterococcus sp. HY326. Lineage (GTDB taxonomy): Bacteria > Bacillota > Bacilli > Lactobacillales > Enterococcaceae > HY326. The sequence goes on along the minus strand of NZ_JANLGQ010000001.1, from coordinate 437,716 downwards.
TCGTTCCCGCATCTGCATAAACCGGAATGGTTAAAATTCCTTGATTAGCAAAGGCTGTTCCATATGAACCACCCCAGCCCATCAAAGCTCCACCTAAAGCCCCGCTGATTACTGCGTAAATCATTGGTTTTTTCAAACGCAGGTTGGCTCCATAAATCGCTGGCTCGGTAATTCCAAAGAGGGCGGTGACTGTTGCAGAGGCTGCGACAGTTTTCAAGCCTTTATTTTTTGTTTTCAAAAAAACTCCTAAGGCTGCACCAGCTTGTGAGAAGTTCGCAGCACCAGCAAAAGCCAAAAGATTTTGGCGACCAGTTTGGGCCACATCATTAATCCCGATTGGAATAATCGCCCGGTGAGCACCAAAGATAACCAAGACACACCAGATACCACCGATAAAGGCGCCTAATAAAATCGGGCTAAGTCCCATAATATAATAGTAGATAAAGTTGATAAATTCACCGATGTAAATGCCAATCGGTCCAAACATCAACAGCGTGGCTGGAATCATAACTAATAGTGAGAAGGTCGGCACCATGATAATTTTTAAAACTTCAGGAATAATGCGATCCAAAAAGCGTTGGACATAGGACAAAATAAATACTGCAATAATAATCGGAATCACTGAAGAAGTGTAGCTTGCTTGTGTCACGGGCAAGCCGAATAATGTGACGGCCGCATCGCCAGTCATTAGCGCAACAATCGCTGGATAACAAAGAGTTGCTCCGACAATCATGGCAATGTATTCGTTACACTTGAAGACTTTTGAAGCCGAGTAGCCTAAGATAACTGGCATAAAATAAAAGAGGGCATCAGACGTCGCATTTAAAATCGTATAGGTTGAAAAAGTCGTGATATCCGTCTGATAAAAATTATTGGCAATAATCACCGCTACCGATAAAATCCCTTTTAACATCCCTGAAGCGGCAATCGCTGGGACAGTCGGTGTAAAAATCGCCGCCACCGCATTTAAAATGCGGGTGCCGAAACCGACTTTTTCTTCCGTCGCCGGCATCTGGTCTAAATCACCTAAAAGAGGTTCTAATTCCTGATAGACTTTTTCGACTTTATTGCCTAAGACCACTTGATATTGACCGCTGCTTTCGACAACTGAGATAACACCTTCGATATTGGAAATCTGTTCCTTATCAGGAATTGATTTATCCTTCAAATTAAACCGTAAACGGGTAAAACAATGGGTCAGGCCGCTGACATTTTCCTTGCCGCCAACTTGCTGTAAAATTGTTTGAGCTGTTTCTTTGTAGTTCATTTGGGTTCCTCCTTGTTTTCAGAGACACTATTTGTAAAAACATGAACTGTTTTCTTTTTAGACTGCTTGAATAAGTAAAACATTGCTGAGATGCTTTCGAGTATAGCATTTGCTGAAATTGGTAAGCCTTCTCAAAGATTGCTACAACTTCTGTTGCTGCAAAATAGTAAGCGCTTTTGTTAAATAAAAGCAAAACAACATTTTTCTAAAAAAATAAAATCAGGTTTGCTCCGTTGGCCAGCGGAAATGATGTCAGCTAACAAAAAAAGATCAAACATACTTAAATAACACCATTGGTCGCCCATGGATATCATTCAGGTACATTCGATCTTGCCTGCTTTACCAGTAACATGTCAAACTGCATCTTGTTTTATTTGATTCAAAATTAACACGCTTACAAAAAATAGTCAAGATTTTTCCGAAAAAATTTTTTCGTGAATTTTTCCCTAAAAAAAGATTTGCAAATTCTTTTTCTGACCGTTAAGATAGTCACTAGTTTATTGAGGAGGAATTTGTTGTGAAAATCACAAGTCAAAAACAGCCCAAATTAATTTTGTTGATAGTTATTTTATTCTGGTTTGCCCAGTATGTTTATATTCCTTATCAAACCCCATACTTAGCAGCTATCAATGTGTCGACAAATTTTGTCGGTATGATTGTTGGCGCTTACGGAATTTCGCAATTATTATTACGTTTACCCGTCGGAGTTATGGCTGATTTGCGGGGCAATCATAAGTTCTTCATCACGATAGGTGTTTTATTGGCGGGATTTGCATCACTAATCCGAATAATTAGTCCAGACGGTGTCGGTTTTTTAGTGGCAAATATTTTATCTGGATTTGCCAGCGCTACTTGGATTTCATTTATGGTTTTATATCTGAGTTATTTTTCTAAGCTGCAGCAAACGAGTGCAACAAGTAAAATCATTATGGCGAATAATCTAGGCATGTTGTTAGGTTTCATTACCAGCACATTGTTATTTAACATGTTGGGGATGCAAATCATCTGTCTCTTTAGTTTACTAGCCGGTCTCATCGGTTTTGGCTTTTCACTTTTTATTATCAATCAAAAAAGTCAACCTTCGGCTATCAAATTAAGGGAATTATTGCAGATTGGCAAAAATCGCCGTTTGTTATTGTTTTCTTTATTGGCACTTATCCAACAAGGGATTCAGATGTCAACGACAATGTCTTTTACCAATCAGATTATTCAAACATTGAGTGGTTCAAGTCTTCTAGTGGGAATATCTTCAATAATTTACATGGTTGCCGCCGTCTTTTTTGCCCGCTTAGCATCGACTGATTTCATCAACAGATTACCAAAGAAAAATTGGATTATTCTCAGTTTCATTTTGTTAGCGGTTTATTGCGTTGCCGTTCCTTTAAGCCCCTCGGTTGGCTTGATTTATGTTTTACAGTTGATTCCAGGTATGGCTACCGGTATTTTATTCTCACTCTTGACTTCCGAGGCCATGATGGAGGTTCCAGCTGAAAAGAAATCAACGGCAATGGGATTTTTCCAAGCCATTTACGCCATTGGCATGACCTTGTTTCCCATCATTGCGGGTACGTTAAATGATTCCTTTTCCATGACAACTGCTTATTTCTTTTTAGGATTTATGGCCTTACTGGCGGGCAGTTCATTTTATGTGTATGGAAAGGTTGGCGAGAAGTTGGGCTGGGAGAGTTATTGAGAAATTTTGAGTTGATTTGAGAGAAGAATACGAAATCATTCAACAGTAGTTTTTGCTGATTGTTGAATGATTTTTTTGACATTTAAAGTTTAAAAAGTTTGCTTACAATTTAGTAATAATTCAAAGTTAAAGAAAGACTAATACAATTTGACTGCAAAATTGTTAGAAATTATTTCGATATTTTTTTAAGCTGTTGCAAAAACTGAGATCGCTGATTAATTGGTTCTCATTCAAAGAAGTATTCTGAAGTAGAAGATATCTCTAAAGTTATAATTGTTTATTTTTATTTGAAAAACATTTTAAAGTTAAAATAGCTGAAAAATAGTTTTGAAATAATTATTCATCTTGGTATAATTAATATTGTAAATTTCTTTATTCTATCTAAAGTTAAGGAGGTAAAGTATGGCAAAGTATGTTTTGATTGGAGTTGTGGTTGTTAGTTTGATATTGTCAGTTTACGTTTATAGTAAAATTGAAGACAAGCAAAAAAGTAAAAAAGAAATTGTTGCATTAATTGCAGCGCAGCTAGTTCCTCTAGCAGCATTGATAGTTCCGATGATTGTACCTGAGGAAGGAACTAAAATATTTTTTCCAGAAGTTGAGGCAAAAATTGATGAAAATAACGCTTTAAAAGAAGAAATCGGTAATAAGGATGACTTAATTGTAAAAAATACGGAAGAGATAGAAACGCTAAAAGCTAAGATAAGTGATTTAAATGAACAGAATTACGCGGATCTTAAAAAAGCAGACTTAGTTGAGAATGACTTACAAAACAGTAGTCAAGCATCAATTGCATTAATAAACGATACAGTATATGTAAATCAAAATTTGCTTAGCTCTTCATTAGATACTGATGTAACTTATGATGAACTGGACAATATTCTCTACATTGGAGGAACTGGTCAGCAAGTTACTAAAGAAGCATTAATAGATGATTATTCCATTCTTTATAGTGGTGAAAGTTATGTGAATTTAGGTGTGGACAATGATTCATATTCTACAACTGAATATAAGGTAGGGGGAGAAGAATTAGCTAACGGATTTGTTATTGAGAATTCAAATTACAGTGAAGCTTATGTGCTTATAAGATTGGATGGTAAATACTCATCAATAGAGTTTGATGTAGGTAAATTAGATAGTTCGACAGGTTACCAAATAAAAGATGCAACACTTCAAATTTATCTAGATGGTACACCGAAAGACAAAGAGACCGTTCAGGCTCAAATTACTTCTCAACATTTTCAATTTGATGTAACAGGAGCTAAGACATTGAAAATTGGGCTAACTAAAAGCTCTTCTGAATTTGGTTTTTATAACGTTATTTTTAATAAGTAGAAATCAAATTCTTCTATCTATGAGTGATAAATGGTTATTTTATTAGAAATAAAAACCACAGAACCAAAAGACAACTAATCTGAGTCATTATCCATCAAAAACTCATACTAGTTGTTTTTTTGTACATTTGAATAAATGGATATTCGCTAGAACGACCCAAATGATGAACAATAAGTTAGTTCACAATATATTTCCTGTCGAATTTCTCCAAAAAACTAAAAAAATATTACTTATTATTCCCATTGTGAGTTTTTACGACCTTTGCTAAACTATTTATATAAGATAGAAAAACAGTTTCAACATAATTTTATTAAGGCAAAGAAGTATTTATTGCTGAGTTTTCGCCGCATTTTGGTGAAAGTTTGTTCGCACTCTCGCCATTGCCATGTCACAGTCTGAACTTAATTATTTAATTGGAGGGGTATCATGAAAAGAAAAATAATCGTTGGTGTTGTTGGTCTGATTTTTGTTTTGTCAGCTGCGGTATTCTTTTTAAGAGATTCTACACCAGAAGTTGAGGTTAAAACCTATCCGATTGATGAAATCATTAGTACTCAGGTAAACAGCCCTAAAATGACTTATGATGAATTTGTTACGAATACTCTCAAGGTGAGTTTAAAAGGTAAAAGTGCTTATGAAGGGACTCTGCAAGGAGAAGACAAGGAGTTACGATTTATTCAAGCTGGTGAAATCTTTGAAAGTTTTATGTATTTACCAGACTCCAATAGCCAGCCGGAATCAGCAGGGGTCACAGATGCTGACGGGATTACGACGTATACTTATTCTGCTGACACAGATCTACCCTTCAGTTTCTATGGCGAAAATGAAGGATGGAATCCAATTCCCGTCTATTTGGTGATTCCTGGAGATGTTGAAGCAGCCGAAATGGCTTATAAAGCGACGGCTCTTTTTAATAATCAGGAGTTGGAATTGTGGGAGGAATATACTGAAAAACCAGTCTATGATGCTGAAACGAATTCTACAAAAGGCTTAATTGTGTTTAAGATGCCATTAGATGAACATCCAAACGCAGAAATGGAAGTAGATTTAACAGTCTCTATTAATGATGAAACATTTGCTTAAATTCTGATACTTTTAGTTGGGGCGGGATAAGATGATGACACGGTTGAAGAAAAATAGTTTCGTCTGGCTGATTATGGTAATTACCTTTGCCATTTTTATGTATATTTGTGCTTTGGTAAATAATCAGGTGCGATTTTTTACTTCTTATCAAGATTATTATAGTAAAAAAGGGGTTAGTCTGGATGTCCTTAATCTGACGATTGACAGTGAAAGCTTTTCCGATCAGGTAGTAAACGAGACGGCGGCTACGGATTTTTTCTTATTTTCACTACCCGCCTACAACAATGCATCAGGAGTTAAAATTTATTTTCCTGAACGGTTTCCAAAACAGATGGAGATGTTGGAGGGAAGTTTTTCCTCAACCAAGGCTGCTGAAGATACGGTATTAATTGGTAAAAATGTTTTGGCGACTCTAAGCCCTTCTGAGAAAAGCAGTCGGTCTGTAGAAATTTACGGAAAGCAATTTGCTATTCAGGGGATTTTGGCTGATTCGCCCTTTGACAGTGACATTCTGCTGAAGGCTGATTCGGCACTAGCGGTGCCATGGATTTCAGCAAATATTGTGGACGCGGAATTGCTGAGCGATTCTTCTCAAGAGGCAACGACAAAGATTAGTAAGCTACTATCCTATGCTGAGAATGAAGAGACCTACATGGGGAAGATTTTAGAATTTTCCCTCAGTTTTGGCAACAATATCTTTAATGAAATTATGCAACAGTATTATGGTATTTTTCTGCAATTGTTTTTAGTGGTCTTGTTGTCTTTGGGAATTCATTTTTATCAGCGCTTTGAATCATGGCAGTTTGAGCTGGGCATTCGCAAAATGGTTGGTGCCAACACTTTGCAACTGGTTGGTGATACCTTTAAAAAATTTTTCCTGCTGATTACAACAGCTTTTGTTTTTGCCAGTCTGATAATCTGTGTCGGGCGAATGGCCTTCAGCAGTTATTTTAGCGTTTCTTGGAATGCTATTTTTCAAGGGCTGCTTCAAGTTTTTGCTGTATATGCTTTATTGCTTAGCCTGCTCTTTATCTTTTCCGCTGTTTATGTCAGAAAAGTGAGTGTGGTTGACATTTTAACGGGGGTAGAGGAATGAGAAAACTAAATTATCTCGTGACTGAAATCACCTCTCAATTTTTTATAAAGCTGTTGTTGGTACTGATGATTGGCATTGTTTCCCTTTGCTCAGTGCAATTTTTTCAAGCCTTTTTTGAGTATCGAAATAATACAGAAGCCTTAAATGAGAGTATTGGACAAAATTCTTCTTTTCGTTTATTTGAAAACTCCTATGAAGCAATCCCCAGTAAAAATATTACGCAAATTATCAGTCGTGCAGAAGAGCTTTTTTCAACAGAAGCCTTTTATTACTTGGGAAATCCAGGAAAGCTAGCAGCTGAGTCAGAAGGATTAATTCCAGCTGAAGGACAACCGACATCTGTAGCTGAAACTGGCGAGAAGTTAATTCATCCTAATCTCGCAATCATGAACCGAGCTCTTTTAGCGAAGGTTGGGCTACCAATTGTAGAAGGAGAATTTTTTTTAGAAAGTGATTTTTCTGGAGAAACTCAAGGGATTTTGCTAGGGAGTTCTTATCAGAATTCCCATGAAATTGGTGATGAAATCACCTTAGAGGAAGTTGTTGGTGCATCAGCTGAAAATTTATTAGAAACGGTGAAGAGTCACTATCAAATCAGAGGGTTTATTTCAAAAGATTTTGAAATGCTGAATTATTGGCAGGGTAGCACAAATAGTATTTCACTCGATAGCATGTTAATTTTACCCCAGACAACCGCTGCGCTTCACGGGGAAAGCTCGTCAATGGATGTGCAAACCACCGGCTTTTTCTTTTTAGTGTCTCCAGAAGAAGACCAAGCATTATCCTATCTGACCCTCGCTGAAGAAATTCGGGAAATCGGCCAAGCTAATGGGTATCAGCTTTTAGAATTTCAAAATGATCGGAACATCTATAATAGTACAATCCAAAGTTATCAATATCAATATCAGAATAAATTGTACCTGCTAGGTCTATTATTAGTGTTTTCCTTTATTCAGCTGGGGGTAATCATTAGTTTCACCTTCAAAAAAAGACAGTCAGTCTATGAAATTTATTTTTCAATCGGTTCTACCAAGTTAGAAATTTTTCTGTTTTTAATTTTTGAATACTTGCTATTATTTGTGATGGCTTGGGCGCTGATGTTCCTTTTCAACAGCTTTTATCTTCAAGAAATTTGGAGCAGGCAAGCGCAGATTGCTGGGGGACTATTTTATTTCTGCGGCTTTTCAGTGGTCACTATTGCGACGTTAAGCAGCAAACTTTTCAAGAATGGCAGATTTTTTAGGAGAGAACAATGATTACTTTAAATGGGATTCAAAAAGTTTATCGAAGTGGTGAGACTGATTTTATAGCGTTGGAGATTGCCAACTTTACTTGCTCAAAAGGCGAGATGCTTGCGATTGTTGGGGAGTCTGGCAGCGGTAAGACAACGCTGCTGCGGATTCTTGGTTTATTGGACAATTTTGAAGCGGGCAGCTACCAATTTAATCAACAAGAGACCGCACAGCTTTCAGCCAAGGAACAAGCTAAGCTTCGGAATCAGGAAATTGGTTTTGTCCTGCAAACCTTCGGACTGATTGAAGATTATACTGTCAAAGAAAATATTTTATTGCCGGCTAAGTATCTGCCGAGAGGTGAACGAGCAGCTAAAATCAATCATCTAGCTGAAATTGCGGAACAGCTTAATATCAGCGAACAATTGAAAAAATATCCCCGCCAGTTGTCTAGAGGTCAACAGCAACGAGTGGCCTTTGCTAGAGCTTTAATCAACGATGCCAATTTAATTTTGGCAGATGAGCCCACTGGCAATTTAGATTCCAGCAATTCACAACGGGTCATCGATTTATTGAAGCAAGAGCATCAAAAGGGCAAAACGGTTATTTTAGTGACCCACGACCAAGCCATCGCCCAGCAATGTGACCGAATTGTGGGGATTAAAGACGGGAAAATCAACGAGAATAGACACTTTGAAAAAGAGTAATTGACGAATCCAATTACTCTTTTTTTGAATGACTGCTTGGCATATATCTTTTGCTTATTTTTTTAATCAACAAAGTTTGCTTTTCACCTGTGAAATATTCGGTGAAGTTATGAGATAGGTTAAGTGTTAAATTCTGCCAAGCCATGCTCACGCAAACTTTCTCCTCAACACCTCAAACCACTGCGCTTTTCGCGCCACCGCATTCCCATTATTGGCCCCACTAGTAGAGTGACAACTCACCACTGGCAAATCAGGAAATAAATCATGGGCTAAAATTTCGTTGTAGGCTTTTTGACCATTGGCAACAATAAGACGCAAATGCGGAGTTGCTTTCCGCAATTTTTGAAAGTCATTGAGCTGAGTTTCTTTAAAGGAGCTGTCCAAACTGCCAGCTCGATTAAAGCTGGCATAGACATCCCACAGGCCCAAGTGATGCTTCAAAAGTTCCTCTACCCGTAGATTGTAGTCGGTCGATAAAGGTATGTCAAAGTATTCAAAGAGAATTTTCCAAAATTGATTGCCGTTATTACCGTAATACTGCTTTTTTTTTAACGAAATTTGGCTGGGGGCACTGCCGAGAATTAGTATTTCTGTTTGTTGATTATAAATCGGTGCTAGACCTTGTTCCATATTAAACTCCTTACATGCCTAATTTATTGTACAAAGTCGCCAGCGAGATGCCTAATTGCTTGGCGGTTTTTTTCTTGCCTTCAATATCAGTGCCGTTGCGTTTGAAAAGCTCTGCGATGTAGTCATTTTCCTTCTGCTTAACATATTGCTTTAAAGGAATAATGTCTTCTTCGGCCAATTCGGTAGTTGGCGTGACAGTATGCTGATAATTGGCGAGATATTTTGGCAGCAAATCAGTAGTCAGCTTATCATTGGTGGTCATGACGCTGCAATATTCAATCACATTTTGCAGCTCACGGATATTACCAGGCCATTCATAGGCTTTCAGAAAGCCTTCAAAGGCGCTGTCCATCATGATAGCAGAGCCTTGTCGTTCTAAGAAAAATTCGGCCAGCGGGATGATATCTTCCTTGCGTTCTCTAAGAGCAGGAATATTTAAAGTAAAAGTTGCCAAACGGAAGAAGAGGTCATGTTTGAATTTTTTACTTTTTACTAACCCGTCTAAGTCTCGATTGGAGGCACAAATAATTCGAACGTTGATAGGAATCTCCTTGCTGCTACCAAGAGGACGAATCCGCCGTTCTTGAAAAAACCGCAGCAATTTAGTCTGAACAGATAAATCCATCTCACCAATTTCGTCGAGAAAAACCGTGCCCCCTTCCGCTTCGACAAAGACACCGTTCTTGCCTTCTTTTTTTGCACCAGTAAAAGACCCGCTAGTGTAGCCGAACAGTTCGCTCTCCAGCATTTCAGTGTTCAATGAGGCACAGTTAATAGGAATAAAAGGCGCATTTTGCCGCTCACTGCTATTGTGAATTGATTGGGCGAACAGTTCTTTTCCGGTGCCGCTCTCTCCTTGAATCAAGACGGTGGAATCTCTTTTGGCAATTTTTTTGGCCAGTTGAATAGTAGCTAAGAGGGCGGAAGAATGCCCTTGAATACTGTCAAAGGTGTAGCGGGTGGCATAGACTTTATTTTTTAATTGTTTAATGGTGACTTCTGATTTTTGCAGCCGTTCTTTATACATTTTTAAATCAGTCGATTCAATTGAGCTGGAAATCGCCCCAATGACCTGATTATTTTCGATAATCGGCACGAGATTGGTGAAAAATTCTTTGCCTTTAATTTCTCTACGAATCGTCAGCAGGGGATGCTTTAAATCTAAAACTTCGGTTAAACGAGAATCAGGGCGGACATCTTTTAATTTTTTGCCGATAATTTCAGCGGGAATTAAATCGGTCATTTTTTGATAGCCTTGGTTGGCAAAGGTTATCGTACCTTCAGGGTCAATCATCAACAAAGGCGAATAAATCGCATTTAAAATTAATTGGGTTTCTGGTGAGACTTTCATTTGGGAACCACCTTTCCTAAAATTCTAGAATTTTAGAATTTTCTACTCAAACACCTACTATACTTGGTTTGAAAAGGATTTCAAGGTAATCGCTTCCATTTCGTTCTAATTTTTTAGAAATTATAAAAAATTCTTTTCGTTAAAACCTGATTTCTATTCAAAAAAAGTTGGCACGCTACTTGCTTAATAGTGAAGTGTAGAAAACTTGAAAGGAAGTAACTAAATGAAAACAATTAGAATTGGCTCAGGAGCAGGCTATGGTGGCGATCGGATTGAACCGGCCTTGGATTTAATCAAGGAGGGCAACTTAGATTACATTATCTTTGAATGTTTGGCTGAACGGACCATTGCATTAGCGCAAAAAGAAAAATTGGCCGACGAAACAAAGGGCTACAATCCATTATTGGAATACCGCTTTGAAAAAATCTTACCTCTACTAAAAGAACATCCAGTTAAAATCATCACCAACATGGGGGCAGCAAATCCGATTTTTGCCGCTAGAAAAGTTAAAGAGCTGGCAGAGAAGCATGGAGTCGGCGGCTTGAAAATCGCCGCATTAATCGGCGATGACATTGTTGAAAAATTGTCTGAATTCAAAAATGAACCGGTGATGGAAACTGGTCGCCCATTGGCTGAATTAGCAGAAAACATTTTATCGGCAAATGCCTATATCGGCGGTGAAAAAATTACGGAGGCTTTAGCAGGCGGTGCGGATATTATTATCACTGGTCGGGTTGCTGACCCTGCTTTGGTGATTGGCCCAATGATGCATGAATTTGGTCATGAATTTAATGATTTTGATTTTCTCGGTAAAGGCACGGTCGTCGGCCATTTACTAGAATGTGCTGGTCAAGTGACTGGCGGTTACTTTGCTGACCCTGGATACAAAGATGTTGCGGATTTGTGGAATTTAGGGTTCCCAATTGCCGAAGTGAGCGAAAACGGCGATATCGTAATTACAAAGCTGTCCGATAAAGGCGGCGAAGTGACCGTTGATACGGTCACAGAACAATTATTATATGAAATTCAAGACCCAACGAATTACCAAACACCAGATGTAGTCGCTGATTTCTCTAAAGTTACGCTGACGGAAATTGCTACAGATCGAGTTGCAGTTGCTGGGGCAACGGGTAAAGCTCGTACTGGCAGCTTAAAAGTTAGCGTTGGTTATACCGATGGCTTTATCGGTGAAGGAGAGATTTCATACGGCGGTCATAACGCCTTAAAACGGGCCCAATTGGCAGCGGAAATTATCGAAAAACGCTTTGAATTATTAGGCTATCACTATGAAGAATTGCGGATTGATTACATTGGCGTCGATAGTCTTTACAAAGACAAATTAGGCAATAAATTCTTAGGTAGTGACCCGAGCTTTTCTGAAATTCGCTTGCGAATTGCTGCTAGAACCCACGACAAAGCATTGGCCGCTAAAGTTGGTCAAGAAGTTGAAGCACTATATACTAACGGACCAAGTGCTGGCGGTGGCGCCCGTGGCAAAGTAACCTCAATTGTCTCAGTGGCCTCTGTCTTAGTTCCGGAAGATTTACCAAGTTTAGAATTAGTTTGGGAGGAAGTATAAAAATGAAATTATATAATATTGCACATTCAAGAACTGGTGACAAGGGAAACATTTCAACAATTTCTTTGATAGCCTATGAAGAAAAAAATTATGAAGTGATTAAAGCCGTGGTGACGAGTGAAAAAGTTATGGAATGGTTTAGTGAATTTGGCACAACTAAAGTCGATCGTTATGAGTTACCGCAATTAAACGCTTTGAATTTTGTGTTGGACAATACTTTGGGAGGCGGGGTTACCCGTTCACTGGCAGTTGATACCCACGGTAAAGCCCTCAGCAGTGCTTTATTAGAAATGGATATTTAGGAGGTTCCTTATGTTAGCAATTTGGGGAATAATTACAATTGTCGTCTTATTACTGTTAATCATGAGCAAAAAAATGATTCCAGTTATGGCTTTAATTATCGTACCGGTTCTAACAGCGCTGTTTGCGGGCTTCGGCCCGCAACTCGGCGAGTTTATGCTGGATGGGATTCAATCTATATCCGGCACCGGTGTTATGTTTATCTTTGCGGTCTTATTCTTTGGTGTTTTAAATGATGCGGGTACCTTTGACCCAATTATTCGGGGAATTTTAAAGGTGGTGGGAAAAGATCCCGTCAAAATTGCAGTCGGTATGGCCATTTTAGCTATGTTTATTCACTTGGATGGCTCAGGTGCCGTGACTTTCTTAGTTGTAGTACCAGCCTTCTTACCAATTTTTGAAAAATTAAACATGCGTCGCTCAACATTAGCGACAATCGTCGCAATTGCAGCCGGTGCGAATATTTTACCTTGGAGTGGACCGGTCATCCGGGCAGCGAGCGCTTTGGAAGCTGACTCGCCGATGAGTTTTTACGGCACGATGTTTATCCCAGTGTGTATCGGGATGGTTGCGGCCATTGTAATTTCTGGCTATTTAGGCCTGCGGGAAAAACGCCGCCTAATTGCAGAAGGCGGCTTTGAAGAAATTGAATTCGATCACACCGAATTTTCTACGGCTAGTGAATTTGCTCGGCCTAAAATGTTTATCCCAAACTTGATTTTGATTATTGTTGCGATTGCTACCATTATTTCCGGCGTGTTACCACCAGCAGCTGTCTTTATGATTGCCTTCTGTTTAGCTTTATTAGTGAACTACCGCACACCTGCTGAACAAAATCAACGAATTAAAGCCCATGGCAATGAAGCTTTGACGATGGCCAGCGTTTTATTTGCGGCTGGTTCCTTTACTGGTATCATGACCAATAGTGGCATGATTACAGCGATGGCAGATGGTTTAGTTTCAATCGTTCCTGCTTCAATGGCCGGTTCTCTGCCGTTAGTTGTCGGAATTTTAGCGATGCCGATGAGTTTACTCTTTGATCCAGATTCCTTTTATTTCGGAATTTTACCAGTTTTGGCATCAACCGCCGCTCAAGTTGGTGTTGATCCGTTAAGCGTTGGTCATGCGGCAATTGTCGGTCAAATGACGACTGGTTTCCCAATTAGTCCATTAACACCTGCAACTTTCTTATTGATTGGTTTAGTTGGTATCGACCTTGGGGAACATCAGCGGAAAACCATTCCGTGGGCTTATCTGGTCTCGATTATTATCTTAGTATCAGGGCTTATCACTGGTGCCATTTAGTTGGTACTTAAAGGAGAAATTTAGATGACTGAAGTTTATATTGTAGAAGCTTTACGCAGTCCCATTGGATCTTTCGGCGGTGCGTTAAGTAGTTTAAAAACCGTTGATTTAGGGACGGCAGTTCTTAAAAAAGTTTTAGAAAAAAGTCAGGTGCCAGTTGACGCTGTTGACGAAGTCTTTTTCGGCGCAACTTTACAAGCAGGACAAGGCCAAAATGTCGCACGGCAAATTGCCATCAAAGCCGGCCTGCCGGTAGAAGTACCAGCGACCACAATCAATATGGTCTGCGGTTCCGGTATGAAAACAATTATCGAAGGCCTGCGTTCAATCTTAGCTGGCGACAATCAGATTGTTGTCGCCGGTGGCGCAGAGAGCATGAGCAATGCTCCCTATGTTTCAGAAACGGCCCGCTTCGGTGCTCGAATGGGCAATACGGAGCTTGTCGATACGATGATTCATGATGGTCTCTGGGATGCCTTCAATGATTATCATATGGGTATCACCGCTGAAAATATTGCCGAACAATGGCAACTTTCCAGAAAGGCAATGGATGATTTTGCCCTTAATTCGCAAAATAAAGCTTTTGCGGCGATTGAAGCTGGCCGTTTCAAAGATGAAATTGTCCCGATAACTGTTAAAAATCGACGGGAAACAATTGTCGTCGATACCGATGAACACCCCCGCAAAACAACAGCCGAAAAATTAGCCAGCCTAAAGCCAGCCTTTAAAAAAGATGGCAAGGTGACCGCCGGCAACGCTTCGGGCATTAATGACGGGGCAGCAGCTTTAATCATTGCTTCAAAAGAAGCCGTCGAAGCCCACGGACTTAAACCGTTGGCAAAAATTATCAGCTGGGGGCAGGGGGGAGTCGATCCTTCGATTATGGGCATGGGTCCAGTACCAGCCACTAGAAATGCTTTGAAAAAAGCTGGCCTGACGGTGGCGGATTTGGATTTAGTTGAAGCCAATGAAGCTTTCGCAGCGCAAGCATTAGCGGATTTACAGGAATTAAAAATCAATCCGGAAATCACCAATGTTAACGGTGGCGCAATTGCCATTGGTCATCCAATCGGTGCGTCAGGCGCAAGAATTGTTGTGACTCTCGTGCATGAAATGCAAAAACGACCTGAGGCAAAAAAAGGTTTGGCCACTTTATGTATTGGTGGCGGCATGGGGACGGCGCTGATTGTAGAAAAGGTTTAGGTGAAACGAATGAAGAATAAACAAATTTCGATTGCAGAAGTCGTAGCAAAAATTCCTAGCGGTGCCACACTGATGATTAACGGTTTTATGGGGTGTGGTAATCCCCATAAAATTATTGAAGCGTTGGCAGCTAGTGGCGTTAAAGATTTAACCGTGATTGCCAATGATGCCTCAATGCCCGTTGGCCCTCAAGGAGAAGATTTTTACGGCATTGCGAAATTAATTCACAATCATCAAGTCAAAACTTTGATTGCGTCTCACGTTGGTTTGAATCCTGAAGTGGCACAACAGATGAATGCCGGTGAGCTAGAAGTTATTTTAATTCCACAAGGCTCTCTAGCCGAAATGATTCGCGCAGGCGGTGCCGGTCTTGGTGGGATTATCACGCCGACTGGAGTTGGCACGATTGTCGAAGACCAAAGTTATACCATCGGCAAAACGGAAATAGATGGCAAACAATATTTAATTCAACGACCATTAAAAGCGGATATCGCTTTAATCAGCGGCTTTCAAGTAGATGAAAGCGGCAATGTCTGGTATCGAGGAACGACAAGAACCTTTGGCCCGTTGATGGCATTAGCGGCTGAAACAGTAATCGTCGAAGCAGATCATCTCGTGTCTGCGATTGAGCCGGAAAATATCGTGACGCCGGGAGTTCTAGTAGATTTTGTCACAGCAAAGAAGGTGAGCTAAATGGAAAAGCAATTGACAACAAAACAAATTATCGCCAAACGAGTGGCAGAAGAATTTATCGATGGTGCTCTGGTGAATTTAGGTATTGGACTGCCGACAATGATTCCTAGTTTTTTACCTGAAGGCGTCGACGTGACGATTCAAACGGAAAACGGCATTGTCGGTGCCGGCAATGCTGGCGATTTTGATCCAGCCTATGTCACCGACGCTGGTGGTCAACCGGCACAGGTTTCTTCATCAGCAGCCTTTGTTGACTCCGCCACATCATTCGCCTTAATCCGTGGCGGTCACGTTGATTTTACCGTCTTAGGTGCATTACAAGTGGATGAAAAGGCCAATCTTGCCAATTGGATTATTCCTGGGAAAATGGTGCCGGGTATGGGCGGGGCCATGGATTTAGTTTCTGGTGCCAAAAAAGTCATCGTAGCCATGGAACATACCGCAAAGGGAAAAGTCAAAATTTTAACTGATTGTACTTTACCTTTAACGGGAATGAATTGTGTCAATATGATTGTCACCGAATTAGCGGTGTTTGAATTTATCAACGGCGAACTGACTTTAACAGAAATCAATGACAATTCCAGTTTTAGAGGAAATTCAAGAAAAAACAGCAGCCCATTTTACGGTAGCTTTAAAAAATAAGCTGACAGCTATCAGCTAAAGAAAAAGATTTACCCAGCCTTGCCTGAGATGTTTTCGGCAGCGTGAGGTAAATCTTTTTTTTGTAGAAAATTTTAAACTTTTTTCAACACAACACCAGCCCGCCGACGATTCATCACACCAACTAAAAAGACACAGGCAACTAGCATAATTGGGAAAATGCTGCCGCTGAGAATCCCCATCTGTAATGAATTACCAGAATTTTGAGCAACGGTTCCCACAAGCGCCGGTCCAATTGAGCAGCCTAAATCTCCCGCTAAAGCCAGATAAGCAAACATCGCTGTTCCGCCGTTACGAATATATTTTGAAGAAAGACTGAAGGTTCCCGGCCATAAAATGCCAACTGAAAAGCCGCTTAAAGCGCAGCCGATAAAACCAAATAATGGATTGCCGCTTAGTCCAACGAGTAAGTAGGCTGCTAGACAGAGAAAGCCGCTCGCCTGCATAAATTTATTTAATTGGAGTTTTTCACCGTATTTTCCATAAAGTAAACGGGAAAGCCCCATCATAATTGCAAAAAGCATTGGGCCAGCCAAATCTCCCAGCGCTTTGGAGACACCTAAGGCCTGCTCGGCAAAAGTCGAGGCCCACTGACTGATGGATTGCTCGCTGGCTCCGGCGGCTACCATCATCACTAAAAAGAGCCAAAAACTTTTCAAACCAAACAGCTGCCGGTTGCTTAAGCTGACTTCGCCCTCAGGCACAACTGGAGCTAGCGGTACTTTGGTAAAAATAAACATATTGGCTAAGGGAATCAAGGCCCAGAGCACTGCTAAAATCGGCCAGTTAGCAATGCCGAAAATCGCAAAAAAGATTGTCGAGACTAAAACCACGGCAACATAACCCCAGCAATAAAAGGAGTGGAGTAGACTCATAGCTTTTTCCTTATTGTCAGTCGGACAGGCTTCAACTATTGGGCTGACCAAGACTTCCAATAGACCGCCGCCAATCGCATAAATTAAAACGGATAATAATAAGCCAATAAATGGATCTGGCAACAGGTTGGGTAAAATGGCCAAGCTTCCTAGTCCGATGAAAGCAAACAAATGGGCTAAGACAATTGAAACCCGATAACCAATCCGATCTACAAAAAAGATTGCTGCAAAGTCCACCGCCAACTGCAATAAAAAATTACCTGAAATCAGCAATGAAATTTGTGTCAGAGAAATTCCGTATTGACTGCGGAAGGTCAAAAACAACAAGGGAATAAAATTATTTAAAATAGCCTGAACAATATAGCCGGTGAAACAAGCATAGAGCGTTTTTTGATAATTTTTCATAGCAGCCTCCAATAACTTTATAAATTTTGTTAATAAAGTTATTTTAAGGGAGTCACAAGAAAAACTCAATTGCATGTTGCACAAAAAATGCAGATTTATTCAGTCAAATGTTGCAAATAGAGTAATAAGGCTGTCAGAGTCAGCCCGTCAGTAATTGTATTTTGTTTAATTAATTCTTTGACTTTGGTAGTAGTCAGCCATTCGACCTGCTGCACTTCATTTTGATCAAAGGCTTTTTGTGGTAGTTCTTCTTGCAAATAGCCTAAATAAATAGCAAATTTTTGATTGGTGATGCTGTTACTTGGATAATACTCGTACAATTTTTCAGTAATTGTCACTTGATAGCCGGTTTCTTCTAGACATTCCCTCGCCAATGCCCTTTCGGGAGTTTCATCCGCTTCAAGACTGCCAGCGGGAATTTCCCAGCTAAGAGTGTCCAGTAAATAACGAGGCACTGCCACAAATAAAATTTCTTGGCGGGCATTTAAAATAATTCCCGCTACAGATTCGTTGTGCATATCAATGACAAAATAATTCAACCTTTGTCCGGTTCTTTCCTGACTGATAGCATCGAGATAAAGGGTATACCAAGGATTTTCTAAAATAATTTTGCGGTGCTGCCGGTGAAAGAGTGACATCATAAAACTCCTTTTTGAGAACTTTTTCCTTTATCATAGCAAAAAGAATGAAGAGGCTGTGTAATTAGTTAAAGCAGAACCGAACTTTACGAACAATATCTAGAAAATTCCTAAATATTGCTGATTTGCGCCAAGGAGCTACTGGACCGCAGAAGCAAATATAATAAAGTTTGGTTTTAGTTCTGCTTAAAGACTAATTAGACAGCCTCTTCAAACTCCTGTTGCTATAAATTAAACGCTGCTTTGGGCGACTGCCAAAATAGCAGCGGGAATCCGATAAGGAGAGCAAGAAACGTAATCGACGCCGATTTCTCTTAAAAAGGCGATTGAAGCAGGATCACCACCGACTTCTCCACAGACGCCAAAGGAAATTTTTTGATTCAGCGGTTTAACTTTATTCACCGCTGTGCGCATCAACTCACCAACTCCTTGTGTATCTAAATGTTGATACGGGTCATTAGCTAAAATATGTTTTTCCATATACTCGGGAATAAACTTAACGGAATCATCCCGGGAAAAGCCATAGGTCAGCTGGGTTAAATCGTTTGTGCCAAAGCTAAAGAAGTCGCTGTTTTCTGCAAGCTGATCTGCTGTCAAACAGGCCCGAGGAATTTCTAGCATCGAGCCGATTTTATACGGCGTCGCAAAATTATATTCGTTGAAGACTTCCTGAATTGTTTTTTCTAAAACCTCCCGCAGAAAATCCAACTCACGTTTTTCACTGATTAGCGGCAGCATAATTTCAGGGATGATTTGAATATTTTGTTCCTGAGAAACTTCTAGAGCAGCTTTGATAATCGCTCTGGTCTGCATCTCATAGATTTCTGGGTAGGTAACCCCCAAACGACAACCCCGATGACCGAGCATTGGGTTGACCTCTTCTAGTTCACTAATTCGCTGACGAATATCGCTTAGGTTTTTGCGGGTTTCTGTAGCGGCCCGTTTCAAGTCTTCTTCCTTTGGCACAAATTCGTGCAGTGGCGGATCTAACAGGCGAATGGTGCAGGGCAGGCCAGCCGTCAAACTAAAAATTTCCCGGAAATCTTGAATCTGAAAGACTTCTAAATTGGCTAAAGCCTGTTCACGACTGGCTTTAGTGTCAGCTAAAATCATTTTGCGCATTTCCCAAATGCGCTCTTCACCGAAAAACATGTGCTCAGTGCGGGCTAAGCCGATGCCGGCAGCGCCAAATTTTAAAGCTGTCTGAATATCTTCAGCAGTTTCAGCGTTGGCCCGCACTTTTAAATCACCAAGCGCTAAGCCCCATTCCAAAATCTTCGATAATTTTGAAAAATCATTGTCTAAGGTTGTCGGAATTTTGCCGAGATAAACTTTGCCACTGCTGCCGTTCACGGAAATAACGTCACCTTCTTCTAAAACAACGTCACCGGTTTTGGCCCGTTTCATAAATTCATCCACCTCCAAGGCCTCACAGCCCACAATACAGCAGGTCCCCATTCCACGGGCGACCACGGCCGCATGGGATGTCATACCGCCTCTGGATGTGACGATGGCTTCACTGACCACCATGCCTTCAATATCTTCTGGAGAAGTGTCTTGCCGCAGCAAAATAACTTTTTCGCCGGCGTCATGGGCATCCTTCGCCGCTGCCGCTGTGAAATAAATTTTTCCGGTAGCAGCACCGGGACTTGCTGGCAAACCGCTGACTAATGGTTCGGCGGTTTTTAAGGCTTCTTCATCGAAAACAGGGTGGAGAGATTGATTAATCATTTCTGGCGTAATTCGATTCAAGGCCTCTTGTTTTGTAATCGCTCCGCTTTCAGCTAAATCAATCGCAATTTTCATGGCGGCTTTGGCAGTCCGCTTGCCGTTTCTAGTTTGCAAAATAAATAATTCACCATTTTCAATCGTGAATTCGATATCCTGCATATCCCGATTATGGTCTTCTAAAATCGTACAAATTTTTTCAAATTGGTGATAGACCTCGGGCTGCTCTGTTTGTAACTGACTGATTTCTTTCGGCGTTCGAATCCCCGCAACGACATCTTCCCCTTGGGCGTTGATTAAATATTCTCCAAAAATACCAGTCTCACCGGTTGCGGGATTGCGGGTGAAGGCCACGCCTGTGCCGCTTTGCTCGCCAGTATTGCCAAAGACCATTGCTTGGATATTGACGGCAGTACCCAAATCATCAGAAATTTGATGCAGCCGGCGATAGGTTTTGGCTCGAGGATTATTCCAAGAGGCAAAAACTGCTTGCACCGCTGCGGTTAATTGCTCAAAAGGATCCTGTGGAAATTTTTCTTTAATATGTTCCATATAAATTAACTGATAGGCTTCTGTGACCCGTTGCCAGTCAGCCCCTGTTAATTGATTATCTTCTGTATACTCATGTTCCTTTTTGTAATGGTCTAAATAATTTTCAAAATAACTGCGGTCAACGCCTTTGACAACATCGGCATACATTTGAATTAGCCGACGATAGCAATCATAGGCAAAGGCTGGATTGCCGGTAGCTGTTGCCAAAGCTACTACGGTTTGATCGTTTAAACCTAAATTTAAAATAGTGTCCATCATGCCGGGCATCGAAAATTTTGAACCGCTACGGACCGACACCAAGAGGGGATTACGAGTAGCACCAAATTGTTTATTTGTTTTATTTTCCAGTAATGTGACATACTGTTTGATTGTCTCAAGTAAGTCTTGGGAAAGGCAAAGGGTATCTAAATAATCCATGCAGGCGCCAGTGGTGATGGTGAAGCCGAAAGGCACAGGTAATTCTAAGCTAGTCATCTCCGCTAAGTTTGCTCCTTTGCCGCCTAATAAGTCCAAATCTTCCTTCGTTCCCTCTGAAAAATCATAAATAAGTTTGCTCATCTACTGCTCTCCTTTTAATGTGATGTTCTTATCAATCTAAAAAAAATATATAGTACGTCATAATAAATGTCAATAGTATGTTCTAATAAAGAACAATTTCCCACTCGTGGAAAGTCAAAAATTTATTTTAATTTAAAAAAATGAAGAGAAGTGGCACATTATAAAGTTAGTTGGCGGGTAGGGGCTTCTAACGCTTTCATAAAAGTATCAGCCTTTAGCTCTTTTCGCTGGAACAAGTCAACCTGCTTGGTGGAAAAGGTGGCTTTCGCTATACTTAAAATAAATTTAAAAGAGGAATGGGTTACGTTTATTATGGATAATTTAATTTCTACGTTTTTAGAACGGAAGGACGATTTATTAACCGCCACCTTCCAGCATTTATCGATTTCAATTATTGCGTTGTTGATTGCAATTTTGATTGCGGTGCCGTTGGCCATTTGGCTGGCCAACCATAAACGAATGGCGGAAGTGATGCTGCAGATTACCAGTGTGCTGCAAACTATTCCGTCGCTCGCTTTATTAGGATTATTAATTCCCTTTGTCGGGATTGGGACAGCGCCAGCGTTGATTGCGTTAGTGGTCTATGCGCTTTTGCCAATTTTTCAAAATACTTATATTGGTCTTTCGGAAATTGATCCTTCAATTGAAGAAGCGGCAACAGCCTTTGGGATGTCGCGGATGCGCCGCTTGATTAAAGTTGAACTACCGATTGCTTTACCGGTGATTGTTTCGGGTATTCGGACAGCACTGGTTTTAATTATCGGAACAGCCACATTGGCAGCTTTAATTGGCGCTGGTGGTCTCGGAACCTTTATCATGCTAGGGATTGATCGTAACGATCCGACGTTAACCTTAATTGGTGCAATTTGTTCGGCTTTACTGGCAATTATTTTCTCTGGTCTAATCAAATTGATGCAGTATTTGAAACCAAAATTTACTGTCCTCACCTTAGCCGTGTTGGTCTTAATTTTTGGTGGCTTCTCTGTTTATCAAAGTGGCTTTTTTGCAAAGGACACCATCACGATTGCCGGAAAACTAGGAGCAGAACCAGATATTTTAATCAATATGTATAAAGAATTGATTGAACAGGAAGATCCAGATGCTAATGTTGAACTAAAAGAAAACTTTGGGAAAACGAGTTTCCTATTTAGCGCATTGGAAAATGATCAAATTGATATTTATCCAGAGTTCACTGGAACAGTTTTAGAAAGCTTAGTCACCTTGCCTGAAGATGATCAAGGGGTGAAGTTCTCTGCTGAGGATACTTATACCGAGGCTAAAAAATTACTGGATGAACAATTCCAAATGAGTTTCTTAGAACCGATGGCTTACCAAAATACTTATGCCTTAGCGGTCAAAAAAGATTTTGCTGAAGCCAATGATATTACGACAATTTCTGATTTAATGAAGGTTCAAGATCAAATCAAAGCCGGTTTTACTTTAGAATTTATAGATCGGGAAGACGGCTATAAAGGCATTCAAGAATTGTACGGCTTGAACTTCCCAAGCGTCCAAAGTATGGAGCCTGCGTTGCGTTACCAAGCGATTAATAATGGTGATATTAATCTGTTGGATGCTTATTCGACAGATAGTGAAATTGCGCAATATGATTTAGTAGTCTTACAAGATGACCGGGCTTTATTCCCGCCATACCAAGGGGCGCCGTTGATGAAAACGAGCTTTGCCGATGAACATCCAGAGGTGGTAACGGCCTTGAATAAATTGCAAGGATTGATTACAGAGGAACAGATGAGCAATATGAATTATCAGGTCAATGTAGAAGGTGCCGATCCTGCCGATGTGGCCCACGACTTTTTAGTAGATCAAGGCTTGTTGGAGGAATAAACATGGAAAAAATAATTGAATTTAAAGAGGTCAGCAAAGAATTTAATGGCAATCGTGTCATTGAAAATTTAAATCTGACAATTAATAAAGGTGAAATTTTTGTGATGGTAGGTCCTTCCGGTAGTGGAAAGACCACCACGATGAAAATGATTAACGGTTTAACAGTACCGACCGATGGCAATGTCTACTTTAAAGAACAGCGGATTAAAGACTACGACATCAAAAAAATGCGCTGGCAAATGGGCTATGTGCTGCAACAAATTGCTCTTTTTCCAACGATGACTGTCCGCCAAAATATTGAAGTCATCCCGGAAATGTTAGGCTGGGAAAAGGAAAAACGCCATGCACGAGTCGATCAATTATTGGCTCAAGTGGATTTAGATCCAGAAGAATATCGTCACCGCCTGCCGAGTGAATTATCCGGCGGGGAACAACAGCGGATTGGTATTTTGCGGGCGCTGGCTGCCAGCCCAGAAGTTATTTTGATGGATGAACCCTTTAGCGCCTTAGATCCAATTTCTCGGACAGCCTTGCAGGAGCTTGTTTTGAAAATTCATCAAGATTTAAAAACGACGATTGTCTTTGTTACCCATAACATGAAAGAAGCGTTAAAATTGGGTGACCGAATTGCCGTGATGCGGGAAGGTAAAGTGCTGCAATGCGATACTCCGGAACAAATTTTGGCTCATCCGGAGTCTGATTTTATCGAAGCCTTTTTTGAAGAAGAGGGTGAGATTCAAGCTGATTTTATCTCCATTGGATTGTTGGTGGAGGATGGCTTTTACGAAGAGGCGACGGCTGCTGAGACATTGCCGCAAATCTCTTTGAGCGAGACGTTAGATCAGGCCTATGTTTTATTAGCTGATGCAGAAAAATTGCAAATTGTTGATCACACGCAGCAAGTGATTGGTCACTTAACTAGTAAAAATGTTTTCCAATACCTCAGTCAAAAAAAAGGAGGAAAAACCCATGTTGAAGTTTGATGCTGTTGTCATTGGTTCCGGCGTCGCTGGTCTAAGCGCTGCTTATAAATTAAAGGATGCCGGCAAAAATGTCGCCATCATTGAAGATGATCTTTGGGGAGGCACCTGTCCAAATCGCGGCTGTGATCCCAAAAAAATTCTAATTGCCGGCGTGGAAGCCCGTGATCGGGTGAATCAATTAGTTGGCAAAGGTTTCAGTGAACTAGCGCCGATGAATTGGGAGGAGATTGAAGCCTTCAAGCGCAGTTTTACCGACCCGGTGCCTGAAAGCCGTCAAAAAGGATTAGCCGATTACGGTGTTACAACTATTTATGGCCAAGCTCGATTTACAGATGCTAATCACATCACAGTCAATGAGGAAGAGATTGAAGCTGCGCAATTTTTAATTGCGACAGGTCAGCGGGCTAATCTGTTAAATTTGGATGGGCAAGAATATTTAAGCAATAGCACTGATTTTTTGGCCTTGTCACACATGCCAAAGAGGATGGCCGTTATCGGCGGAGGCTATATTGCCTTTGAGTTGGCAACAATTGCCAATGCGGCCGGTTCAGAGGTGACGATTATTTTGCATAATCGCCGGCCATTAAAAGAATTTGACGCAGAACTAGTTGACGAAATGGTTGCTCAATTAAAAGAGCGGGGCATCCGCTTCATTTACGATACAGATATCAAAAAAATAGTAAAAACCGCCGATGGCTACCACCTTTCGGCTGATGATACAACTTTGGATGCTGATTTTGTCTTGTGCGCTACTGGTCGGATTCCTAATGTCGAAGAGTTAAATCTCGAAGCAGCTCAAGTTGAGTATTCAAAAAAAGGCATCAGCGTCAATGACTATTTGCAGACTTCTGCTAAAAATATTTATGCCTGCGGAGATGTTTTAGCAAAAACACAGCCACGCTTAACGCCAGTTTCAACTTTTGAAGGTGAGTATGCAGTCTCTGCTATGCTAGGCAATCAAACTCCCATCAACTACTCAACAATTCCGACCATTGTCTATGGCAGTCCTAAATTAGCAAAAGTTGGCGTTACCGATGAAGGGAACGGCATTAAAATGGTCAAACAGGATTTGACTGCTTGGTTTACCTACCAACGCTTAAATGAACCAACTGCCAAAGCGAAACTTTATTTTGATCAAGAGAATCAGTTGGTAGGGGCGACGACTTTAAGTGGTCAAGCTGATGAATTGATAAATTATCTAGCCCTTGTAATCGACCAAAAAATTTCCCATGACACTATGAAGGACTACATTATCGGTTATCCAACCGTTGCCAGTGATTTAACGTATTTAGTTTAAAAAGAGAATTTAAAATAAAAAAATAAATTTGCATCGGCCTCCCTTTACGAGGTCGTGCAAATTTATTTTTTTCCTGTTGTTTACTACTGTCAGAAAAACTGGTTGAGACTTTAAAACTATTATTTTGATGCTCGTTTAAAGACGGGGATTTCACTGTTTACACCGTAATCAAAGTCATTGATGGCTTTTAAAATCGCCATGTCAGAATCTGAAATGTCAAAAGCAACATCCGCATTATTTTTCATGTGGTCAACACTTTCAGTTTTTGGTAATGGCAAAAGATTCAATTGCAAACAATAGCGAATTGCTAATTGGGGAATGGAGACACCATATTTTGCAGCCATGTCAGTAATTTGCGGATTGCTCATCATTTCGCCATGGGCAATTGGCGAATACGCCTCTACTAAAATATCGTGTTTTTGCGAAAACTCAATAACATCAAAAGGTGTATGCCCAATATGAGCCAGTACTTGATTGACCATCGGTTTGATTTCGGCATGGTCTAAAAGATTTTGCAGGTCAGCTTCTTCAAAGTTTGAAACACCAATCGCTTTGATTTTCCCCGCTTCATAGGCTTCTTCTAAAGCCTTCCACGCTGCTAAATTGCCTTCAAAGAAGCGATCTTGGTCATTTTGAAATTCTGCCCAAGGCTTTGGACTGTGGATAATCATTAAATCAATGTAACCGAGGTCTAATTTTTTTAACGACTCCTCAATTGCGGCCACTGCCTGATCATAATTTTTAATTTCGGCTGCGAGTTTAGTGGTCACAAAAAGGTCTTCTCTCGCCACACCTGAATCTCTAACGCCTTTTCCAACACCGACTTCATTTGCATAAGCTTGTGCAGTATCAATATGGCGATAACCGACTGCAATGGCATTTTTGAAATCATCAGCGACCTTTTCGTCATCAATCATCCAAGTTCCAAAACCAATTTTAGGAATGGATAGGCCGTTTGCTAAGGTATAAGTTTCATTTAACATCTGTATTCCTTCTTTCTAAGTTTGTAAACTCATCATACAACTTAGAGCTGACTTTAAGGCAAGTAGAAAGTTTAAAAAATTTTTTTCAATAGCATGTTATAATTAAAGGGAGCTAGGACTGTTAAAGGAGATGTGGTGAAAATGCAATGTGTTTTATATTTAGGACAGCTAGGATTACCTTCAGCTCGTTTGTTGCTACTTCTGGCTGGGGCTGTTTTGCTACTATTAGCTGGAGTGGTTTATTTTACGAAAGCGGAATTTTTGGTTCGCATAATTAATGTGCCAATTGGCGCTGGTCAAAAGGATACTCAATTAATTAAACGTCGCCAACTAGCAGCCATCACTTGTCTGGTGCTTGGATTAGTCTTTATTGTTGCAGGAATTACCAGCTGACACACAGAGATTTTTAGTTGATAGAAGTTATTTGCGGAAACAAAAGCAGATACAGACTAATTTTTTCAGAGTGCAATCCAGTGAGGTAATTTGGCTTGCCTCTAAGTTTCAGTCAATTTAAAGGATGGAAATCCGAGTGTTTCCACAAATTAAAAGTTTTGAGTCGTAATTGAGACTATGTAGTAAATCTCATTGATGAGGATGGGGCCATTAATTCTGTGCTAGCTGAAGGTAACGGGGCCAGTGTATTTAAACAAAAAAATGAGGGTACCTGAAATTTCAGGTGCCCTCAATCGATTCTTATGCGGAAGATGGGAGTTGAACCCACACGAGCTAAGCTCACACGCGCCTGAAGCGTGCGCGTCTGCCATTCCGCCACTTCCGCTTGACTAGCAATAGGATAGTCCAAAATATCGAATAAAGCAACTAAAAATTTTTTTCTAGTCAATAAATGAGTAAAAGCAAAAAAATGAATAAAAACTTTTTTTATTATTTTTTAATTAATATCCATTATTACCCGGCAACTAAGTTATAATTAGTAGGGGATGATGTTCACGATTTGATGTCGTTTTTTGCCATCTAGAAGCTCAGCTGTCTGCACAGAATTTTAACTATGATGCAAAGTTGTTAAATGCTACAAAAAATCAGGCGCTACAAGAAAAAGTCTCTGATTTATGTAACTAATAATTTTCCTGTGAATAGGTTAAAAGGCTATTATTCTGCTTTTTTAATAAGTCATTTTCTTATATCTGAAAAATTCATAATTAAATTGACCAGAAAGCCGATTAATACTATAATTTAATATATATAGCAATTTTTCGGATAATTGCTTACATCAGCATTTTCTTAAGGGAAATTATGGAAAGAACTTATTGTATATATGAATAGAAAATTAAAAACCTTGGAGGGTCACTATGTTTGGTAAAGGGAAAAACAAAAACAAAAAAAATAAAAAACGTCGTTACGATGAAGAGTTTGAAGATGAATATGACGAATATGATGAAGAAGATTGGGATGACGAAGACGAGGAAGACTGGGATGACGAAGATGATGAGGATTACGATGACGACGATGAGGACTGGGATGATGACGAGGACGATGATGAGGACTGGGACGACGAAGATGATGACGAACCGGTAAAGAAAAAGCGCGGCTTCTTCGGTTTTGGTCGTAAGAAAAAAGATGACGACGACTGGGACGATGACGACGAGGACGATGATGAGGACTGGGACGACGAAGATGATGACGATTGGGATGAAGACGATGACGACGATGACTGGGATGATGATGACGAAGAGGAAGAGTATGAAGAACCTGTTCGTAAGAAAAAACCAGCAGCTAAAGCTGGACCTAAAACCAGCCCTAAGAAAAAACAGTCCGGTTATGAAACTCCTGATCAAGCTTATTATTCTGAAACAGCACCGGAACCGCAGTCTACAGCAGAAATTGATCGCTTAGAGGAAACCGTAGCTCGTTTGAAGGAACAATTAGAATTAAAACAAGAAGAAGTGACCAGAATCGCAACGAGCTTTGCTGAGAAAGCACCGGTTGCTTCACCAGTACCAGAACCAGCCCCAGCTGCGGTCACACAAGAATTTGAAGCGATTGTTTCCAAGTTACAGGAACAACTGTCCCAAAGAGATCAAGAGTACGCTCGAATGGCTGAAACAATCAGCCAGCAGGAAAAACAGTTGCAAGCTGAGATTACGAATAAAAATGATGAATTAGCTAAATCAGTTGAAATGCTACAGCAACAGTTGGCTGAAAAGGAAGCTCAAGCGATACAAGAGCCAGTTTCAACTCCGGTGGAGACTGAACCTGTAGTGGTAGAGCCGACAGTTGAAGCGGCTGTTGAAGAAATGGATGTTGAATTTGCTGCAGTTGAAGAACCGGTTACCGCACCGACAGAGCCTGTAGTCGTACAACCAACACAGGTTGCTCCAAAATTATCTGAAGCAGAAGAAAATATGATTTTTAATGCCAGAGCAGAGAGTGAACGGATTATTGCCGATGCCCAATTGGAAGCTCAGCAGATGATTGCTGAAGCCCAAGCACGGGTGCAGGAATATGAAGATGAAATCAACAAATTTAAAGAAACTTTAGCTAAAATCAAAGGCGAAACAATGGAAGTATTTGATCAGTATTTAGATTAGACTTCTAACAATCAAATCAAACCATTGGAAAGGAAGGATAGCTTGAAAAATCAAATGATTCAAACCGCTATCTATCCAACGCCAGCACCGGCGGTTGGAGTAACGATAATTGAAAAAGATAAGTTTCAGAGTTTAACAGCAGCTTGTCGTCAGATGATTGAAAACAAACAGCTGACAGAAGCACCTTCTGATGAAGCGATTCGTGACTATTTTCAAAATATTTTTCAACTTACAGATCCAACCTACCATGTGGAAATTATTGCTGATCAGCCGCTGTCAATGACTCAAGAGCTTTGGCAGCAGCTAGAAGCAACCTTTCCACAATTCGCCTGGATTTTTTTGAAGGAGACGGAAAGCCGCCAGCAGTATCTCTATTATGCGTCTTTTGTCCCGTTGGCTAGCACAGAGAAACTATTCCCTTTTGAGATCAATTTTCAAGAAAGTGTGCTTCAGCAATTTGCGTCAGTTTCCGGCAAGGCGATGGCTTTGGTGGAGGAAAAAATTTCCGAGATTATTCGTCAGGTTCAACAGGCGGTTCAAAACAGCGGTGACATGGCCTCTAGTGAGGAAATGATTTCTCTAGAGGAGCTGCAGGCAAAAATTGATCCTCTGGAGGAAACAGAGGACGTTGAAGAGCAACTAGCAGAAACAGAAGTGGATGAGGCATTTGAAGAAGTCATTGAAGCAACACTAGATGAAGAGGAAGTTGAAGAGTTTGCGGAGGAAGCCGAGGCAGAGGTACTAACCGAAACACTTTCGCTTACTGAAGAGGAAGCTTTTCCAGAGCTAGCGTCAAAAGTTGAGGATTTACAAAATCGACTGAAGCATGAAAAACTTAACCGCCAAAAGGTGAAGAATACCAATAAAAAATTAGAGCTGATGATTGAGCGCCTAGAACAATCATTGATAGCTAATAGCATCAGTTATTTTGGTGAAGCGGATGAAGCGGATGAGGATTGGGATAAGATTCTTAAAATTGATTTGCGGGAATACACCTATCTGATTCAGAAAACTAAATACTTGGAACAAATGTGGCAGATGAATGGTAAGATGCTAAATCGCTCTGAAAGAATGACGGTTTCTAGCGATCGAATTACCTATGAACGCAGTCAAGTGGATCATATTAAAGATAATTTTTCCGCCAACGAAATCAGCTTTGCGCTTTACGAATCGCAAATGATTGAGCAGCGGGTTAAGGTCCACGCCAGAACATGGTTTGGTATCGGCAAGCCTCATGTTAAAATCATGAAAATGGATTATGATAATCTAGTCAGCAAAGCCGCTTACTTCGACTTATTACAAGGTGAAACGATTATCCTAGAAAAAATCGCCAGTGAAGATAAGGCTGATATTGACTAAAGGAGCTTAATGGTGGAAAATAAAGTGGCTAACAAGTCAAAATTGATGATTAGTTTAATAATCGCTGGGCTAGTATTACTACTGGCAAATTGCGGTATGCTGCTTTATGGTTTTATTTTTCCAAAGTATATCGTACATGGCGAATCTATGGAACCCACGTTAGTAAGTAATGAAATTGTCCAAATCACCAGTCATGGTGAACCAGATCGGTTTGACGTTGTTGTTCTTCATCCCCCAACGGATGAGGAAGAAACCTACATCAAACGGGTGATTGGTTTACCAGGTGAAAATGTGTATTATGCAGATGGACAATTGTACATAAACGGTCTTCCAGTCGGTGATACATTTTCGACAATTACGAATAATTTTTCTCTTGAAGAATTGTTTGGAATTGAAGAAATTCCCGCCAACTATTATTTAGTTTTAGGGGATAACCGAGAAATATCTTTAGATAGTCGAATTTTTGGGTTGGTTTCCCAAGAGGAGATTATAGGAATTGTTGGAGGATAGTTAATGAAATTTAGCAAAGATGCACTGACAAAACAGTACAAGCTGTTGACATTAATTTACTTTATTGCCTCGCTTGTCTTTATGTTGTTATTTTTAATTCTGTTGATTGTTTTTTATCTCACGCCATTTCGAGATAACGTTACAATTAGTCACTTATTTTTCTTGCTGTTTTGTTTGTTAATGGTCTTTTATCTACGCTTTAACGCTTTTAATTATGAAAGAATGGCGAATCGCGATGATAAGGATTCAAGCAAAGAAGAGGCAAGAGCACCAGTGAAACTTAAAAGCAATTTGAATTCAAACCGCAATCGAATTAGTGGGGGCAGTAATCGTTCTCGTAAAAAAATCTCGGTTTCGGGTAAAAAAGAAAGATATTAGAGGAATAAGGGACTCTGTTTTATGCAAGTCTGCTAGGGAGGAACACTGAAAAATGAAATATAAAAAAGTTGTCAATGGTCTGTTGATTTGCAGCGCTGTGTTGGTCAGCGCTGGCACCTTTTATCTTCAGTCCCATTTATTTAATGAAACATCTGCCCAAGAGCAATCAGAAATAGTTGTGCAAAGCAGTGAAACTGCGGCGGTCAGCGACAGCAGTCAGGAGATTGCTGATGTTGTCAGCTCAGAGAGTTCTGCTGTGATAGTTGAAGAGCCTTCCGAAAGTTCACAGCCGGTTGTCGAATCCACAACACCGCCAGTGACAGAATCCACAACGGAGAGCAGTCAATCGACAGAGCCTTCCGTCAGCACCGAGCCAACTGAATCCACTTCAAGCAGCGAAGCACCGATAGAAAGTTCTTCAACTGAGCCGTCCGAAACGACTGATTCCAGTTCAAGCACTGCTACTGATGACTCATCGACTACCGACAGCTCGACGACACCAGCACCAGAAAATCCTTCGGGGGGTAACACAGAAACGCCGTCACCAACGCCAACACCGGCTCCAGAGGGAACAACAACCGCAACACCAGCAGAACAGCAGGTAATTCAAGCGATTCAACCGCCGTTAACGAGCGGTTCTGTTGAAAGTAATTATAATTATTCTGTCACTGCTAACAAAACGACGGCAGAATTTATTGAAGCCATCGGTAAAGATGCCCAAGAAATCGCTTGGAATGCCGATTTATATGCATCCGTTATGATTGCCCAAGCAATTTTAGAAACCGGCTCAGGAAATAGTCGCCTATCATCAGAGCCAAACTTTAATTTATTTGGTATTAAAGGCAACTACAATGGCGAAAGTGTTAGTTTCAATACTCAAGAAGATGACGGATCTGGCACCTTATATACCATTCAAGCCAGCTTCAGAAAATACCCTAGTTACCGCCAATCTTTAGAAGATTACGCTGAACTTTTGCGAGGGGGAATTCAAGGTAACAGCTCCTTCTACAGCCAGACTTGGAAAGTCAATGCTGACTCTTATCAAGATGTCACCGCCTTTTTAACTGGTCGTTACGCTACGGATACCTATTATAATTTGAAATTAAATGCTTTGATTGAAGCCTATAATTTAACTGACTACGATCAAAAACCAAACGCTGATGAAACCAGTTCTGCTGCTTCTGAGTCAGCTGAAGCTAATAGCAACTCAGCACAGCTCTCTGGCAATACAAAGGTCAACAGCGTTTCAACAAATAATCGAAGTAGCCAAGGTGCAACGATTGCTGCTACTAAAATTTCCGGCAACAGTTTAGCTAATGATGTTATTACCAAATCGATTATCCAAAGCCCAGCAAACCAAATTTTAGGTAGTCTTTCACCATGGAATAAAATTAATCAATAAACTTGGTCCACCTGATTCCTTTTATAGACGATTGTCTAATAGATGGAATCAGGTGGATTTTTTTATAAGCAATTAGTCAGGAGCAGAGATAGTTTCAAACAAAATGCTCAAACAAAAATCAGTCATCTTCAAGGCAGGTGCACCAAGAGGAGTGACTGATTTCTTTTAATTCTTTAGGTTGATAATTAGTTTAGATTTTCCATATTATACTCGAAGCCATTTGCAGCGCTCATTTTTTTATAGAAAATACCACTTTGTTTGATGGTTCGCTTTTGCGTGGTTAAATCCAAGGAAACTAAACCATAGCGATTTTTGTAGGCATTAATCCAAGACCAGCAGTCGATGAAGGTCCAGAGATGATATCCTTTGAGATTACAGCCGGCTTCAATTGCTCGCCAGACATAAGCTAGATGATCTTTTATATAATCAATGCGGTAGGTATCTTCAATCTGACCCACTTGATTCATAAAGCGTTCTTCATCTGCAACCCCCATGCCATTTTCTGAGATAAAGGCTTCGATATTTCCGTAATTATTTTTAATATCCAGACAAAGATCTAAAATGCCTTTAGGATAAATTTCCCAGCCTCGGTATTCATTCATGCGCCGGCCTGGCATAATATGGTGCTCAAAAAACCAGTCTGGTAGAAAAGGCCCCGCTTCATTAATCGCGGTCAAGCGAGCTTTTACTCGCCGTGGCTCATAATAATTTAAACCTAAAATTTGGGCGACGTTATTTTTGATACAATCGAGATCAGCTGGTTGAAAATCAAGCGGCATTTGATCGTATTGTTCAAGCAGCTGTACTAACTTGCTTGGAAAAACACCTTTCACCATCGGATCTAAAAAGCTTCTGGTATAAAATAAATCGGCAATCTCAGCAGCTTTGACATCTGCTTCATTTTTACTTCGAGGATAAGTTGGGCTTAGGTTTAGAATGACGCCAATCTTACTGGAAAGCTGATGGCGTTTGAAGGCTTCGATAGCCTTTGCATGAGCTAAGATTGTAAAGAAAGCAGCTTGGGCACCTCGTTTAAAATCAATCAGGTTTGGATAGTGAAAATCCTCTAGATAGCCACCTAAAATTGGTCCAAGGGGTTCATTAAAGGTAAACCAATGTTCGACTAAATCACCAAATTCTTTAAAACAAGTATCTGCGAAATGAACATAAGCCGCTACAACTTCCCGGGATTCCCAGCCGCCAATGTCCTGCAGTTTAGCTGGCATGTCGAAGTGATATAAATTAGCAAAAACTTGAATACCATTGGACTTCATTTCAGAAAATAGTGCTCGATAAAAGACAATGGCTTGCGGATTGACTTCTCCGGTGCCGCCATCAGGAAACATTCTAGCCCAAGAAATCGAAGTTCGAAATGAATTATGCCCCGTTGCAACCATCAATGCGACATCTTCTTTAAAACGATGGAGATGGTCATCTGTCACGGCGGAACTAATGCCTTGATAAAAGCGATTGGGTTCTTCTTTAAACCAACGCTCCCAAATGGTTTCAGCTTTGCCGGTTGTTCCACGCCCTTCAGCCTGTTCTGCTGACCAGGCTGAGCCCCACCAAAAATTTTCCGGAAATTTAAGTTGCTTATCCATAACATACCTTCTTTACAAAAATTAATTTCAATGGTTGATTAATTAAAAGTCACGCGCTAATTCTGCCTGTTTAATCGATACTTTTTCACTGATTTTTAGGAAAGGCAGATAGATGATAACCCCTAAGACAATCAGTAATATTTGAAGGACAGGAGCTCGCCAATCGCCGGCAGTCGCTAACCAGCCGCTGATGACAGGCGGTGTTATCCATGGGACGAGGACGACAGTCTTACTTACTAATCCAATCGACGTTGCAAAATAAGCGATTAAAGTTTGCAGGGCAGGCAAGCAAACGAAGGGAATCATCATTGGAATATTAAAGACAATCGGTAAACCAAAAATGATCGGCTCGTTGATTTCAAAAAGACTTGGTGCCGCCCCTAGTTTAGCAATTTCCCGGTAAGGCTTAAACTTAGAAAAGATTAAAATAGCAATTACTAGCGAAATGGTTGCGCCTGTACCACCCATTTGTGCAAAGGCAGTTTGAAAAGAGACCGTTAAAATATGTGGCGGCTCCATGCCATTGGCAAAGGCAAGCATATTGTCATTGATATTTTGTGTCATAAAAGGCTCAGTGAAGGAGCCGTTAATAACCGATTGATGAATCCCAAAGGTGAACAGGAAATTACCAAAGCTATACAAGAAAATATAGCCAAAGAGACTGGTGCTAATACCCCGTAAAGGTTCTTGGATTAAATTGACAATCAGGGTGATTAAATCTGTTCCTAAGGTGATATTCAGCACTAAAGCCAACACAGCAAAAACTGAGATACTTAAAATTGCTGGAATTAAAACGTTAAATGATTTCGACACTGCTGGTGGCACATCTTCACCTAAATTAATTTTTAAATGTTTTCTTTTGGAAAGGAATACTAATAATTCAGTTTCGACCAGTCCGATAATAATTCCGGCAAACATTGATGAAGTACCAAGATTAGAGAAAGAAAGAACTCCGGTTGCTGCAATTTCAACATCACCAGTTACTGATGAAATTGAGAGCTGCAAAGGCATCATCACAATTAAAGTTGCCAAGGCCATAATTGCGGCTGAAATCGGATTTTCAAAATTCCGATTTCTTGATAAAAAGTAACCAATGGTCGGACATAACAATAATCCGGCTATGTTCAGTGTTCCGTTGGTAATTGCTGTCCCAAATTGCTGCACGGTGACTAAAAAATCACCTTCAAATAAGAAAGGGAAGATAACTGAGTTGACGAGTACCGCCAACCCAGCGAGAATAAATAGCGGCATAATAGTTGCAAACGAATCTCTCAAAGACCGTAAATGAATTTGTTCCCCAACTTTTGAAGCAATCTCAACGAACTTATCCATTCTTTTTGATGATTTACCATCCATTTAAAAAACCTCCTAAACTAAATGTTCTGTATTTAATCTACTTGCTTTTTATAAATCAACTCACCATTGCTGGCGATAACATCTTTAAACCAATAATAGCTCTTCTTTGGAACACGCTTCATATCCCGCAAATCATGATTGGTTCTGTTAACATAGACCAGACCGTATCTCTTACGCATATCCCCTTGAGAACTCAAAATATCAATTAGACCCCAGCCAAGATAGCCCATTACTTCAACGCCATCAATAAACATAGCGTCATACATCGCTTGTAAATGATTTTTATGATAATCAATGCGGTATTGGTCATCAATTGGATTGCTACCGTCCCATTCCTCTTGAACACCGACGCCATTTTCAATTGGAAAGACTGGTAGGCGATATCTCTGATACATTTTATTTAAGACATCTCTAAAGCCAAGAGGATCAATCTGCCAATTCCATTCGGTGGTTGGAATATTGGGATTGTCTTGTTTCCCAAAGGATAAATAAAAATTAGGGGCTGTCCCTTCAGGAATCTTTTCAGAATTAACCGTAGTGGATGCATAATAGCTAAAGCTGAGAAAATCATTTTTCATTTTTTTAATGTCGGCTAATTCACCGTCTAAAATGTTCATTTGAATATTGTTTGTCTCAACAAAGGTCATCATCTCTTTGGAGTAGAAACCCTTTGTATAAGCATCTAACAGAGTATAATTAATAAATTCATCCCATTTGCGAGCGGCTAAAATATCTTCAGGCTTACTTGTAGCTGGATAAACTTCAGAATAAGCCAACATTCCACCAACATACGCTGAAGTTTGTTCATTAATAAAAGTGGCGATGCGGGCATGGGCAACCATCACGTTATGCAAAATTTTATACAAATCATCGACAGTTTTTTCACCCTTTTGATAGCCGCTGATTCTGAAAGCTTCCGGTGTGTGATAAAGATTCTGCTCATTAAAAATAATCCAATATTTAACTTTGCTGGCAAAACGTTTCACCATTTCATTGCCGTACCGCACAAAAGCGGCTAAGACTTCTTTACTCATAAAGCCGTTATATTCTTCAGCAAGATGTAAAGGCATGTCAAAATGATAAAGACAAATCATCGGTTCAATTCCACGTTCCAATAAGGCATCAATCAATTTGTCGTAATAGGCAATTCCTTCTTCGTTAAATTCACCATCGCCATCTTTAACAACTCTGCTCCAAGAAATTTGGAAACGATACATATTCATGCCGAGGTCTTTGATAAAATCAAAATCCTCATCGTAGGAATGGAAATTGTCATTTGCTACTTTCCAATCGCTGGCTGTCTCAGTGGCTTTGCGAATATCGTAGACAGATAAGCTTTTTCCGCCCTCATTCCAGCCACCCTCCGTTTGCATACTGGAAACAGAATTGCCCCAAAAAAATTTTTCTTTCTTCATCAAATTCTTGCGCTCCTTTCTTTTTGTAACGCTTACAAAAGATAGTTTAGCACGATTTTTTAGCCATGACAACTCAAATTTAAAAATTTGTAAATACAAATTTTGTTGTGTTCTTTTAAAAGAACCAATATAATGGATTTGAAAATGAGAAATGAGGTTGTAAAGATGAGTTTATACAAAAGAATTGCAGCTGATTTGCGTTCAAAAATTTTAGAAGGCAGTTACGTCGGCGGCAGTGCATTACCAGAACAGGTTTTATTAGCAAAAGAGTATCAAACAAGTCGGGTCACTATCCAAAAGGCCTTGGATATTTTGAAGGCAGAAGGGCTAATATATAGTCGACAGGGCTCTGGTACTTTTGTTAAAGAAAATACCAATACTTTAGCGAATTTAGATAATCAGATTGATGTCTATGATGGGGTGACAGCCAGCTTTAGTTCTCAAGGAGAAATTACTAGTCAAATTTTAAGTTTTAATGTTCGTTTTCCAAGTCCGTTGGAGATGGAAAAATTATTAATTCCCAAATCCTCGGCAGTCTATGAAATCAATCGGCTACGTTTTTTTGACGGGGCCCCACTTTTATTGGAATACACAATTATGCCTGTTGAGGTTATCCCTAGAGTTTCTGAAGAAGTCTTGAACAGTTCGATTTATCATTATATAAAACATGATTTGGGGCTGGAAATGGGGCTAGCCAATCGGCGTATCCATGCCGATAAACCAAGTGAGTTAGACCAACAATATCTTGACTGCGAAATCACAGATCCTGTTTTAGAAGTCGAACAAGTCGTCTATTTAAATTCTGGTGTTCCTTTTGAATATTCAAAAACCAGAAGGCGGTACGACAAAGGGGATGTATTGATGATTCAAGCGAGTAAGAAATAGAAGGCAAGAAAGAAGAAATTTACGATATAGGATTGCGCCTTTTATGTCCAAAATATTCATGATAACGGAAACGTCAAAACCACTAAAGACAAAAATCATTATGGATTCTGTCTTTAGTGGTTTTTTTTGATAGTTTCATAAAGATGAAACTGCTAGGTCTGTTTTGCAACTAATAGATAAAGAATCGAAACCAAAAATGAATGCGTTACCATTAAAATAGAATTATAGAAAAGGAGCGATAAAGATGAAATATAATCACCTATCAAAAAAATTTTTGTGGGGAGCATCAACTAGTGCCTTCCAAGTGGAGGGAGCATATCGAGAGGATGGCAAAGGCCTCTCTATTGCGGATGTTCGTTCTTTCAAGAAAAGTGATAAGCAACTAGATACTAAAGTTACAGTCGACCATTACCATCATTGGCGAGAAGACGTTCAATTGATGAAGGAGCTTGGTTTGAAAAGCTATCGCTTCTCTATTAGTTGGCCAAGAATTTTTCCAAATGGGGATGAGATGGAACCAAATCAAGCAGGTTTAAAATTTTATCATCAGCTGATTGATACCTTATTAGAAAATGGTATTGAGCCGATTGTGACGATGTATCATTTTGATCAGCCACTTGGGTTAATTGAAAAATATGGTGGTTGGATTTCAAGGAAATCCGTTGCTGATTTTGTTAAGTATGGACAGTGTTTATTGGAGGAATTTGGTAAGAAGGTGAAATATTGGTTAACGATTAATGAGCAGGCTGTTTTAGTTGTCGCTTCAGATATGATTGGAATTGATTTGGATCAGCCGATTAAGAACCGCTATCAAGCTGCTTTCCAAGCTAATTATCATATGTGGCTAGCACAAGCTGAAGTCTGTAAACTTTGCCTAAATCAATTTCCTGAAAGCAAGATAGGACCAGCAGTTTCTTATATCACAACTTTACCGGCCTCAAAAAAATCATATGATATGATGGCGGCTAAAGAGTTAGAGGATTTTTATTCTTTTGCTCAAATGGAAGTAGCTCTTCGTGGGGAAATCCCAGTCTATTTTCAAAATGAATTAGCTAAATTGGACATCAAAATTGATACTAAACCAGATGATACAGAAATTTTGTTGTCAGGTAGAGCCAACTATTTAGGAGTGAACTGGTATTGCACCACGATTGTTGAAGCGAATCCAGAAGCTAAAGAGGATCAATTCATCTTTCAACGTATTATGCGAATCCAAGATAAGGAGTTACGTCATACGGACTGGGGTTGGAATTTTGATCCGATAGGTCTACGTTATGGATTACGGCAGTTATCAGATCGCTACGGGTCTATTCCGATTGTGATTACGGAGTGTGGTTGGTCAGAGGAAGAAGAATTGATTGACAATCAGGTGCACGATAAAGACAGGGTTGAATATCTTGATCGACATATTGAACAAATGGCTTTGGCGGTTAAAGATGGTGTGAATGTAATTTCTTTTAATCCATGGTCCTTTATTGATTTGTTAAGTGTCGGTGATGGTATGGAGAAACGTTATGGTATGGTCTATGTCGATCGTACTAACTTTGAAGAAAAAACAATGCGGCGATACAAAAAAGATAGCTTTGATTTTTATCAAAAACTAATCAAAGCTAACTCATAAACAATAGTATTATTATGGTTGTAGTAAAATACGTCTTACAAAGTATTCCGAAAAAATACGCATAGGGTAATTGCCAATATTTAACTGGCGTTTTGTAGTCAGATATATAGTTTGCTGAAAGCGAAAAGATTCCATCGAACTATAGTTTTGTGTCACTAAAATTAGGGGGACTTCTTTAGCTATAAGTTCATCATAAAATATTTTGTGGTGAGTAAAGAAATTCCCATAATTTGATAGAATAATAACTAAGTCCTGTTCTCCAAATCGTTCAAGAATATCATCAAATTTTTTCTGACTTTCAGCAACCTCAATTGTTTTACCAATTGCCAGACAGCCAAGCTGAATATCTTTAGCAATGGAATTCGAGTCACTGTAACCAAGAAAAGCTACTTGATTGGCTGTTTGAACTGCCTTTATTAGGCTATCAATTTCTGAAATATTCATTGTTTCAGCAGTATCTTGAATCATAGTAATAATCTGCTGTGTGTATTGCTTTAAGAAATTGTCAGGATGCATTTGAATCTCTTTAACTTCAGGAGTTGTTAGTTTTAGAAAAGATAATTTTGATGTTCCAGTAATTCGGCCGAAATATTTTTTAAATTCCTGATAGCTTTCTAGTCCTAAAAAATGAATGAATCGAGTAATAGTCGCCTTTGATACATAGGTTTCTTCAGCAAATTGTGTAATGGATAAGTTAGGCAATCTTTTGATATTTTTTAAAACGAAATCTGCCAGTTTGTAGTAGGTAGCTTGACTACCTTCAGTATTATAATATGCATAAATTTTTGATATAGGATCCATATTTCCTCCAATAGAAAGGATGTAGTAAAATGAGTAGTTCTTATGAAAAATTCCAAGATTTAATTGATCAAAAGGTTTTGCCAATTGCTTCTAAATTTGGTGCGAATAAGATAATTCAAGCAATCTCAGGCGGATTGATGTATACGTTACCATTAACTCTAGGAGCATCTATTTTTTCAATTCTAGGTAATTTTCCAATTGCTTCAGTAAATGCTTGGTTCAATGAAGTG
The DNA here is from genome assembly GCF_026157065.1 of Enterococcus sp. HY326. Lineage (GTDB taxonomy): Bacteria > Bacillota > Bacilli > Lactobacillales > Enterococcaceae > HY326. The sequence goes on along the minus strand of NZ_JANLGQ010000001.1, from coordinate 397,614 downwards.
GGTCTAACTGAACACTTCAATTCTTTGCAGGGAGGAACCCTTAACATTATTGGGTTGTTGATTGCTTTTTCCATCCCTTATTCTTACACAAAACTTTTGAATAAGGCAAACACCAATCCACTAATGGCGGCATTTATCTCAATAGCTTCTTATATCACCTTAATGCCACAAACTGTCGGAGAAGAGCAAATTGCGGCACTCTCCTATGATTATTTAGGTAGTTCCGGTATGTTTGTAGCTATCGTTTTAGGTCTAATTATTGCCAAAATGTATGTCAGCTTATCACAAAATAAAAAGTTGTTGATTCGGATGCCTGAAGGCGTACCACCAATGGTCAACCAGTCTTTTGAGCCACTAGTTGTTGCAATTATTATCTTAATTAGTGTAGTAGTATTGCGGATTGGATTGAGTTATACACCAATGGAGAACATTTTCAACCTTATTCAAACGTTTATTGGCAATCCGATAACCAAAATTGGTAGCTCAGTACCAGCTATCATTTTAATTGGGATGATTGCGAATGGCTTATTCTTTTTTGGAATCCATCCTAATGCTATAAATAGTGCCTTAGTTCCATTGCTGATGAATATGGCTTTAATGAATGTGGCAGCTTTCCAAGCAGGAGAAGTGCTTCCTTATAAAGATATCATGATTGTGAACAGTTTTTTGAACAACGATGCTGTAGGGAGTACTTTGAGTTTGTTGATGGCTATTCTACTATTTTGCAAAAGCAAGCGATATCGTTCCTTTGCTAAAATTTCTGCAGTTCCCAATTTATTCAACATCAATGAACCAGTTATTTTTGGGATGCCAATCATGTTAAATCCTGTTTTATTTATTCCATTCTTCCTGAGTACCTTTATCACCGGAATTATAGGTTACCTCGGCTCTATCAGCGGCTTTATTTCCTATTATGATCCAACATTAGCGTTAGGTATGGCAAGCATTTGGACTGTACCTAAACTGATTTCAAGTTTTTTCATAATGGGTTGGCAAGGGCTAGTTTTACGAATTGTTAGTATGGCAGTAATGGTTGTAGTCTACTTACCGTTTATCAAAACCTTAGATCGGCAAGAACTAATAAAGGAACAAGGAATGGAAAACCTAACAGTAAGCAGTCTGACAAGTCAACAATCTCAGTTAAAACAGTCTTAGTAAGAGTTGTGCTAATTTAAATTGGATTAATTATTGCGATAGAAGTGTTACTTAAATGATTTTAGAAAAAGAGTTTGGTAAACTACGAACAACAGGAGTGTTAATATATGGAATTGCTTGTATTTGATATCGGCGGAACCTTTATAAAATATGGAATTTACGATTGCCTTACAAATACTTTGGGGACTATAGCAAGACTACCGACACCTCAAACTAACCAGCAAGAGCTAATTACTTTAATTCTAAATATCAAAAATAAGTTTTCAGCTGTAAGAGGTTGCGCGATTAGTATTGCCTGGAACAATTGATGCTCAAAATGGTTATATTTTTCAAGGAGGGGCGCTCCAGTATAACAACAACTCTCATTTTGCTGAGAACTTAGCAACTCTGTTAAATCTACCAGTTACAATTGAAAATGATGCTCGATGTGCAGCACAAGCAGAGTTGTGGCAAGGAAAATTGCAGAATGTTGAGAATGCTTTAGTATTGGTAATTGGTACTGGTCTTGGATGTGCTATCGTTCAGAGTGGGGAAGTTTATCGCGGCACTCATTTATATGCTGGAGAGTTTTCACTTATTTTTACAAAAAGGTTTGAAGAATATGGGTTTGAGGCAGTTGTAGGAAACCAAGTAGGCATTCCTCACTTTGTTGCTAAACTTTCAGAGATTTATGGACGAGAATTAGACGGTGAAGAAGCTTTCCAGCTTATTCAGAAGGGAGAACCAAAATTTGTTCAGCCCTTTGAAGAGTATGCAGAAAATTTTGCTACACAATTATTCAACTTTCAAATTATGTTTGATCCAGAGAAAATACTGATTGGTGGTGGTATAAGTCAAAATACTTTTTATATGGAAAAGCTATCGGAAACTCTAGAATCCTTTTATCAAAAGATTCCAATACCGATTAGACATTCTCCACTTGAAAGCTGTTATTTTAGAAACGAAGCCAACTTAATCGGTGCAGTTAAACACTATTTACAAATCTCAGATGCTAAAATTTGAAAATGCACTCTCAGTAGTATATGTTTTTCACTTCTCTCAGTCAGAACAATCTTAGGTGTAAGAAGTGTAATCATTCCATAGAAAAAATGAAAGCAAAATCCCCTGAATTTTAATTAATTCAGGGATTTTACTTTCAAAAAGAATGTGAAAAATTAGGACTATTTTTTTCGCTGCATTTCTTCCCCAACAAGCCCAACAACTTCCTCTTGAATCTTTTGAACTCTCCGGCTGCTTGACCCTTCTGGTTGCCACAAGTCTGAAAAATCTAGAGCATTTGCTAAAAAGGGAAGGTCTGTCAGTAGCTGGGCAAATTTATGGGCTGTGATTTCTTTTGATTCTTGCAAAGTTGCTTTTGAATGTAGCGGACCTAGCTGAAAGGTGGTTATCTGCAATTTTGGGTATTCCCTTTGCGGACCCAGCTGAAATTCGCTGAGGTAATGATAAAGCTCATGGGCAATAACCAATTCTTTTATTTGTGAAAAGGGAAGTCCCGTTTGCTGCTGCAATTTTTTTATCGTGGTTGTGAAAATGTTCAACTCAGCATGCTGTGTTTTTGGAAAAATTTGCAGTTGTCCCCTTAGTGAAGTTTCTTTTTCTGATTCGACGAGAGTGATGGGCAAAGATTCTAATAATGCAAAGCTGTCATACTCTTGAAAGGCTTCAAAAAAATCCTGGCCCTTTTTTAAGGCCAGGCGGCATTCAGGTAAAATTTCTTTTTTAGGAATTTTAAAAAAGAGACGGTCTTTTTTTAGCTGCCAATAGGCTAATTCCAAATCAGTTAGCATAGCCACCACAAACCTCCTGTTAGTAAAGTTGATTGGCGGCAATAATCATGACTTCTTCTTCAGAGTTGACATTGGCCAACTCCAAGTCAACAAGCATTAATAATTGCTGGAAATCCTGGGTTGAAAAATCCATTAATCTAGGACCGACACAGATATAAAAATCAGGGCGAATAATCAAATCAGATTTATAATTGGCCATGTCCTCCCAGAAGTTTTGCAGGACATCTAAATAATTTTGAATAAAGGTTTTACGGACACGAGCATTGCCCCGCTGTACCTTGATAAAGCCTTTGTCATCCAATAAACGAATCGCTTCACCGGTGGCTGCATTCATACCAAAAATCGAAAAGTAATTGGTGCTGTCGATTAGACTAACTGCTTCCGGTAGGGCTTGGAAATCTTGCCGAGCCAACTCGAAGGCTTCAGCTTGGGATATTTTCAAATTATCCTCACCAGTTTGAACCTCCGTGGAGCCTGTGGCAATCGCTGTTACTTTTTGTGTTTGCGAGTCAATATCGATGTGGACTTCAACGCTTTCTTTGGTTGCGCCGCTTTCAATTGCCTTATCCATTGCTTCTTGTTTAATTTGCTTGATATCATTTTTGGTAGGATTGGGAATCATCCGTTCCACCACATCTTGGACGAGAGACAAAGCGACGCCAATTGAAGAAATGACTTCAGCATTTTCGGGAATACTATACTTCAAGCCGAGCTTGTCAGCACAATAGACGATTAATGACGAAGCGCCACCACCGACGCCAACTAAAGAAATTTGTTCTTGCTCTAGCTTGTATTTATTTGCTAAGCCAAGAATCACAGGTTTAATTTTGGCAAAGGCTTTTTGTAAAATTCCCTCTGCGACTTCTTCCGGCGTCTGCTGCAGATAATCTGCTAAAGGCTGAATCGCTTTGCGGGCGGATTCAATGTTGCCATAAGAAAAATGTTCTGGCTTAACTAGGCCTAAAATATTGGCGGCACAGGTGGTGGTGATGGTGACACGTTTACCGCTGGCCAGACGAATGGCCACATAGTCTTTGGGATCGCCTTCTTTTGGTGCAAAAAATTCTAATTGCGGGTCGACAATTTCTTCGAGAGGTGTAAAAACGGCATAGTCTAACCCCGCAATATGGGCGCTTCGAGGTCCGACATCAGCCAACTGTTGCTGATTGGCCCGCACCATACTGCCGCCAGCTACCCCTAAAACTTTGACATCTAAGGAACTGATATACGTATTACGGCCGCTAATTTGGGAATAGTCAATAGCTGGGCGACCATCTTTAATGACACCAATATTGGTGGAAGTGCCACCAACTTCAAAGTAAACACCATTTGAGGCCCGCAGATAAATAAGAGACCCCATGACACTAGCGGCTGGCCCAGATAGCATTGTCAGCACGGGCCTTTTTTTCATTTCGGCGACGTCCATGACGCCACCGTCGCCCCGCATAATCATCAATGGCACATCCACTCCAGAGGAATGAACACTGGCTTCCGTTGAATTGGCGGTTTCCAACATCTTCGGTAAAATCGAACCGTTCAAGACAGCAGTCCGAGTCCGACGGGAAAGGCCGTACAATTTTGTCATTTCTGAAGCGACAGTATAGAGGTAGCCACGTTTTTTTATAGTCTCAGCAATCAGGCGCTCTTTTTTGCTGCTATCAACACCAAAAGCACTGGTGACAACAAAGACCTCTACTCCTAAATCATGGAGCTCATCGATGGCTTGATTAACCCGGCTAGGATTGAACTCTCTTGGCTTAATAAAACGGCTGTGAATTTCAATTTCCCGACCGGTGCCTAAATCAATATTTTTCATATTCATTTGTTTGCGGGTAATTAAGCCTTCAAAAAAACCTTCCGCTGTGGAAATAATTCCAATTTTGGCGACATCGCCTTCAAGCAAAGCATTGGTCGCTTGTGTGGTGCTATGGGCAACGAAAACGACTTCTTCAGGGGCAATTTCATATTCCTGAAGACATTTTAAAAAAGCATTGACCACACCAGTTGCGACCCCTTTTTGATCGTCATGAGTCGTTTTGACAGAAGATTTACCGATAATTTCTTTGGTGGCATTATCAATTGCCACCGCTTTTGTATGGGTTCCGCCAACATCAATGCCAACACGGACTTTTCTATTCATTGGTGGACCTCCTTAATTTCCAAACCAGATAAAGGTTATCATTTCTAAAATCAGACAAATTAGCATCCCAGGAATCAGCGCCATCTTCATGTAATCTCGAGTTTCAACTTTGGCATAGCCTAGTCCCCATGAAATCCAAGAAGTTGTGATATCAAAGTGGCCCATGCCGACTAAAATCGACAGGAAGAGGGGATATAAAAAAGTAATCGGTAAATCAGGATTCACCTGCATAATCACCGCTAAAATGGCCGCTCCGGAGCCGACTAAATTCATCGGTCCTCTAAACCAAGTTAAAGGACTCAAGATAATAAATAAAATACACAGCGCCAAAGCTGATGTCGGAATAATCCCGCCAATTACTGTTTGAAAGTAAGGGCCGGCAAAGGATGAAGCGGCATTGAACATCGACAAGGCCATCCAAAACCCAACTAAAGCCGAGGTTTCTTTAACCGCATCCGAATATAATTTTGTAAAGGTCCGACTGGCTGCACGGAAGCCCTCAGTTAATTCTCGGCAAACAACTAAAGCAAAAATTGACGCTAAAATAAAGCAGAGAATGACTGGCAGTTTTAAGAAGATCACTCCAATCACTGGGAGAAATGGAGTTAATAAAGCAATATTAGGTGCATTCTTGACATCACTTTCATCCTCTTCGATATCGGCACTGTCCCAATTGAAGACTGGATTGGCTCTTTTCAAAAAGAAAAGGGAAAAGGCTGAAACAACTGCAAGCATCACAACGAAACCAATAATACCAAAATTAAAATATTGATTATAGGTATAGCTCGAGCCGGTTTCAAAAAACGCATGATACTGGGTAAAGTTTATCGGATTGATAAAAATTCCGGCAGCTACAGAGCCGGTAAAAGAAAACAGAGCCACAGCCTTAGGAATTCCAATTGAAAATAGAATCGGCAAAACAACGATGGCAATCGAGATTACCGGACCAGCACCGGCTAAAGAGGTGAAAATGATACCTGTTATAATATTCACAATAACCAGTATTAAACCACTATTGTCGCCGCCAAGCTCTACTGATTTACGAATAATCGTCGCCGCAATTCCTGTATCTAAAAGGACCCGCCCAAAAAAAGCTCCGAAGAAGACATTGACCAAAACGGCTCCCCAAGTTTCCGGTGCATTTTGATAAACAGCCTGCAGCATCGTACCAATTTCAGACCAGCTGACACCCTCAGAAAGATGGCCGATAATCGGCAAAATGGTCCATAAAGAAGCCATTAAAAAAAAGCCGACCATTAGGTTAAAGCCCTTCACCGAATAAAGGACTAGCCCAAAGAATGATAAAATTAAAATAATGCCAATAAGTAAATCCATAATGCACTCCTCAAGAAAAGATTATTGGCTTATTATACTCTTTCTGAAAGAATTATTAAATACTTTTCATCAGATATCTTTGTTTAAATCTAGAGAAAAGAGCTTGGTGTTCCTTAGTTTTTACGAAAAAGACTGGATAGAAATTTATTTTACAAATTTTTTTCATAGCAAACTGAAAAACTATTTCTAATAAAACTCTCATCTAAAAAGCTCTTATTTCTTAAAACGGTTAAGTGTCAGCTTGTTCTTTCGTGCAGAAAGTCATAAGCCAATCGTGAGAATCCTAAAATAATTTTTGTTATAATGAAGACAAATGAAAGGGGTTTTTAAAATGCCTAGTAAAAAAATTCATCTAATGATTGATGATATTCCGGCATTTGAAGTGGTGGAGGAAGCGTTGCAGGAGGCCGAGCTGCCGCTGATTATCTATTATCATGGTTGGCAAACTAATAAAAATTTGGCGATGACGCAAGCTCGCCGTTTAGCAGGACTAGGCTTTCGTGTGTGCTTGCCGGATGCCCCGAATCACGGGGAGCGACATCAGCCGGTTTCAACAGTGCCCTCGTTAACTTTTTGGGAAACCATTCATGGCAATCTTTTTGAATTTGAAAAAATACGTGATTTCTTTTTAAAAAACCGACCGAATAATGGTCGCCTGGGCGTTGGCGGTTTTTCAATGGGGGGCATGACGACGGCCGCTCTATTGACTCATCATCCTGAAATTGATGCCGCAGTCTGCTTGATGGGCACGCCTAGTCCTAAGGCGTTCATTGATACGACAATTATGCGCCGCAAAGAAGCGAATATTTTTTTGCCTAGTGATTATCGCGATTTAATGAGTTGGACGCCGGCCTATGATTTAAGTGCTCATCCAGAAACACTTAATGGCCGCCCCTTATTTTTTTGGCACGGGACAGAGGATTGGAAAATTCCGATTAATAGTGTGGTAAAATTTGTTGACGAAAATCGCAATACAGAGGCAGGCCGCAATATCTCGCTGCATATTGGTGTCGGTGAGGGCCATTTATTAAAAATTCCCACGATGGAAAAAGCCAGTTTCTTTTTAAAGGAAATGTTGATTGATCGAGACTAATTGCGAAGATTGAATTGGCCTGAGATTAGAAATGAAAAATACCTTATGTGATAGCACAATAGTCCATCAACAACAAAAAAATCAGAAGGCCATACAGCCTCTCTGACTTTTTTTGAAATGAAAATTAATCTGCACGTAAGGCAATCGCAGCATCTTTTTTGGCTGCCATGCGGGCTGGAATGTGACCGCCTAGCATGGTAAGGACTGTACTAACTAGAATTAAGATGATGCCCTGCATTGGTTCTAAGCGGGCCACATTTTCTAAGTCGGTCATATTGTACAAAATTGCGTTGATTGGGAAGGTTGCCAGCCAAGCAATCACCACCCCTAAAGCTCCAGAGGCGATTCCTAAAATAAAGGTTTCAGCATCAAAGACGCGGGTGATATCTTTTTTACGGGCACCTAAAGCTTTTAAAACACCGATTTCCTTGGTGCGTTCAATAACAGAGGTGTAGGTGATGATGGAAATCATAATCATCGAGGTCACCAACGAAATCGCGGCAAAGGCAATCAAAACATAGGTGATGGCGTCCATGATACCGCCAGTCAAAGTGGTCACAGTTCCTGCTAAATCGGTATAAACAATTTGATCTGCTTCATCTTTGCCTTCATTGTAGGCATCTAAATAATCTAGAATTTCTGTTTTATCATTGAAGCTGTTCGGATAAATATAAATTGTTGTTGGCAAGCTAGAGCCACCTAGATAAGCTAGCAATTGTTCTTTACTAGTATCGTCCAAGGCTTCGCCGGTCATTACATTGGTACTGCTATTTTCCTGCGCTTCAACAATTGTCGAATTTTGATTGTTGTCAATAATTTGTTGGCTCAGGGTATCGCTGTAGGCAATTCCCGTTGCCAAAAGATTTAAGTTGGAATCAGATTTAATCCGTAAAATACCCGAAATTGTCAAAGTTGTATTGTTGCTATTGTTATACAAGCTTTCCAAATCGGTATTGGGAATAAACGTTCCTGTTGGTAATTGCGTATAGTAGTCATTATTATTCACGACATCAATGGTTGTGCCGACGATTTGACTGTAATCAATTGCTTCACCGTTCGTGACATCAAAGCCTAAGTTGGTCAGGGCATTGATATTTGTCGTATTGTCTTCATCGACAATTAAAACGACATCGGTGGCAGCACTAGGATAGCTACCGTCTAATAAATCATAGTTTTCTTCTAAAAAGCTGCCGCTATCAGTAGACTGCTGATGGGGAAATGTTGAAATTCCAACACCAGAGGCACTAGAAAACGAACTGGCCGCACTGTTAGAGGTAGCCGCTTGATTTGAAAAGCTGACCTGCTGATAGCTGCCGTCAATGTCACGAATCAAATTCATATTGACGCCACGGGAATAGCCGATATTATTGGATAAATCAGCATCAAGATTATTAATATAATCGACAAAATCTTTATCAATTTTGTTGATATGAGTCGCCGCATCCTGCTGACTAGTTTGGGCAATTACTTGATTATCAGCAGCCGCTTGATTGTCACTGCTGTCAGTTGTGCTGGTATCTGAACTGTCAGTAGTAGCAGTCGCTGATGAACCAATTGCGGCCGTCGTTACCTGAGAAATTGTGATGGGAAACTGAGACAAAGTTTCCGTCTGGGTATTGTCGATTTGTGTTTGAAAACCTGTCGATAAAGATAGAACAATCGCAATCCCGATAATACCAATGCTGGAGGCAAAGGCCGTTAAAAAGGTGCGGCCTTTTTTTGTGCGAATATTGTTGAAGGAAAGATTCAAAGCGGTAAGAAAACGCATCTTGGTGCGTTTTAAAGTAAATTCATCGCCTTTTTTTCCTTCAATATGGGGATGAGAGTCGCTGATAATTCGACCATCGGAAAATTCGATAATCCGATCGGCATAATTTTTGGCTAATTCAGGATTATGCGTCACCATCACTACTAATTTTTCTTTAGACAGCTCTTGAATCAATTCCATAATCTGCAAACTGGTTTCTGAATCTAATGCTCCAGTCGGTTCATCACAAAGTAGAATGTCTGGATCATTGGCTAGCGCTCTGGCAATAGCGACTCGCTGCATTTGACCACCGGATAATTGATTGGGCTTTTTGTGCATGTGGGCTTCTAAGCCAACACGAATTAAAGCCTCCTCTGCTTTTTTCTTTTTCTTTTCTCTGGGAACACCGCTTAAAGTCATCCCCAGCTCAACATTTTCGATAATTCCCAAATGGCTGATTAGGTTGTAGCTTTGAAAGACAAAGCCAATTGAATTATTACGGTAGGCATCCCAATCGGCATCTTTAAAAGTTTTTGTCGACTTGCCGTTAATCACCATGTCACCGGAGTCATAATTGTCTAAGCCGCCAATAACGTTTAGCATGGTGGTCTTCCCAGAACCACTCTGACCTAAAATAGCGACAAACTCCTTTTTACGAAAGGCAACAGACACGCCATCTAAAGCTTTGGTGATTGTCTCACCGACTTTATAATATTTTTTGATATCTTTTAGTTCTAACATTAGACAACATCCCTTCATTTCAAAACAATTTATTTTTAGGCCGCAGAAAAAGCCTGAGGTGTGTGATGGTCTCAGGCTTTTTTGCAGTTGCGGTACGCTCTTTTAAATAAATACAACAAAACCAACTTTGTTATTACATGTTGGGGTTTAGCGTTGAAAAGAAGGAGTTAAAGCGGCTGTCGCATTATTTAAAAGATATACCGTTAGTACCATTTGACTAAAACTATCATTCTATTATTAACCTAAAATGAACAAAAATACCAATGAAGCGACTAGGAACAACTTGTCAGAATTGATTCATTTTGTCTCGACATTGGCAATTTTTCTGGTGAATGGGCTGATAATAGGCAATCATTATTAACTGTTTGTGAACAGTGGGCTAATTTTTTCAAAAAAAGACTTCACAGTTAGTTAATAGAAGTTGCCTATATTTAGTATAATGAGAATAAATCTTGCGACAGGCAAACAGGATGTGAAAAGATGATTACAATTTTAATCGTAGAAGATGATGAAAATTTGAACGCATTGTACCAAAGCGTTTTAAAGACGGCTGGGTTTAAAATTCTTTCCGCCAATAATGGCGAAGAGGCGCTGACCGTTTTAGAGGAGCACCATGTTGATTTAATTATCACAGATATCATGATGCCGGAGATGGACGGCTTTGAGCTAGCCAAGGAGTTGCGGCAAAGCGGCTTTGAGCTGCCGATTTTAGTTATTACCGCCAAAGAGTCCTATGAAGATAAACGCAAAGGCTTTGGTATCGGCGTGGATGATTATATGGTCAAACCAATCGATGTCAACGAAATGGTTTTGCGGGTAGAAGCACTTTTACGGCGGGCCCGAATTGCCCATGAAAAAGAACTTGCGGTGGGAAAGACCCTGTTAAACCAAGAGACCTATGAAGTCACAAAAGGCGAGCAGGTGACTGAGCTGCCGCAAAAAGAGTTTTTACTTCTATATAAGCTGCTGTCTTATCCCAATAAAATTTTTACCCGCCAGCAGCTGATGGAGGAAATTTGGGGGATGGATACCGATACCTTGGAGCGGACTGTTGATGTTCATGTCAAACGGTTAAGAGATAAATTTGCCGACAGTGATGATTTTGAAATCATCACGATTCGCGGACTCGGCTATAAGGCGGTGCAAAAGACATGAAGAAGAAAATTCATTCGCAGTTGTGGATTTATTTTGCCTGCATAATTTTTGGTATGCTGCTCTTAACCGCCTGTCTGCTATCGTTAGTCGGAGCCTTTCTCTTTTATTTTAATGTGATTGGCGCCCATCAGGACCGGCCGCTATTCTTTTTAATTTTCTTTTTGTACGTAACAGTGATTGTGGCTACTGGTGTCTCCATTTTGGTGGCCCGCAAAATTCTGCGGCCTATCACTAATCTTAGTAAAAAAATGGGGCAAGTGGCGAAAGGGGACTTTAGCATCCAAGTCCCTGAAGGCTATAAAATTACCGAATTGGAGCAGCTTTCCCATGACTTTAACAGCATGGTGTGGGAATTAAACAGTATTGAAACACTGCGGAGTGATTTTATCGCCAATGTTTCCCATGAATTTAAGACGCCTCTGGCAACCATTCGCGGGTATGTGCAGTTGATTCAAAATCCGAATTTAGCGGAAGAGGAGCGGCAGGAATATATTCAACGAATTTTAGATGGCACGACCCAGCTAAGTCATTTGACGGAAAATATTTTAAAAATTAGCAAGATTGAATCGCAAGGAGTTATTTTGGAGCAGGAGCCGTTTCGTCTGGATGAACAAATTCGCAATGTGATTTTATTTTTAGAGCCGGAATGGAATGCGTTGAATATCGACTGGGAAATTGAGCTGCCAAAGGTGACTTGTGTGGCCAATGAGGAAATTATTTATCAAGTCTGGTTGAATCTTTTAGAAAATGCCATCAAGTACAGCGCCACTGACGCCCAAATCAGCGTCAAACTATTGGAGAATCAAAATGAAATTTTAGTGCAGATTGAAGACAACGGAGTGGGTATGTCACCGGAGATTCAAAAGCATATGTTTGATAAATTTTATCAAGGGGACACAGCTCATAAAGCCAAAGGAAATGGCTTGGGCTTAGCTTTAGTAAAGCAGATTATTGATTTATATAACGGAAAGATTTCTGTTGAGAGTTTAGAAAATCGCGGGACCTTGATGCAGGTGTGGTTACCAAAACAGGTGACAGATTAGGAAATTAGTTTATTAGTTGAAAAAACGGCATTGTACTCTTCTGATACTGATTTGCCAAGCCTGCTAGGAGGACTTTAAAGAAAGCCAAACATCTTTAAGCTAACTTAATGATTCTTTTCAAAATTTACACCTTTTGTTCATAAATAGTTAATTAATTTGCTTTAAAGTAGTCTCATAGCAATAAAACAACTAATCAAACAAGCAGCTAAATCTACTGAATAAAGGTGATTTATATGAAAGAGACTAAAAAAATTTATTTTATCGAACAAACAAAAAGTATTGAAGGTTCATATATTGAAATTGATACAGTAAGTGTTGCTGAAACAGAAGCCGATGCTGTTATGGAATTTGAAAAACTAGCCAGCGGCGATTGCGAAAAATCCTTTGGCTATACGCTAAATGAATATGAAATCAGTGCTGAACCGACCTTCTTCCAACGCCTAATCGCCTCTTGGAAAAAATTACCGGCCGATTTCTACCGGAAAATGCAAATCATTACCTTCCGTCCGATTATGGAGTTTCAAGCATAGACATTGACGGCCGGAAACTTAACTAAATAAACAGGAACTTGGCGTCTTAGAGATAAGGCGCTATTTTTTGTCTTGTAAGTTTGTTATGGACTAAAAAAGTGTAAAGCGTGTTTTCTATTAAAAAGTGGAAGCTGCTAACTATTCAACATTGCTTCTTTCAATAAAGTTAAATCCAAAGACTGCCAGACTACTTCTTGATTTTCCCAAAAATTATCTTTAGGGTAGCGGGGAATTAAATGAAGGTGAAAATGCGTGCCGGCATCCATAACATTGCCGTTATTTTGAATAAAGCTGACCCTGAGCATTGAAAAATGCTCTTCAAACAACAACAACATTTCTTTTTCCAGCCGAAACAAATCCATCAGTTCTTCTTCTGGGATTTCTACGAGGCTATGATAATGTTTTTTTGCGATAAGCAAGAGATGACCTTCTTGAATAGGATCCATGTCCAAAACAACAAAAAAGAAGGCCGTTTCCTTTAAAATTTGTTTCCCGTTGATTCCATGACAAAAGATACAATGCTGCATTTTTATGTCCTCCTATTTATTTGATAAATTTTTCATTCAGTATAGCAAAGAAATTCTCAAGAGAATATGCAATCGTAAAAGTTAATCTCAAGCTGTGGAAGGAAATTAGTTGTAAAACGCATCTCTTGTCGTCTTTCCACTAGCAATTTTTATTATAACGCATGATTCAGTAATAAATTTACTAAATATTTTACTTTTCTATTCCCAAATCAAAACAAATGATTTATAATGGATGCATGAAAGGGGATACAGAGATGGCGATTACAACGAAAAATTTTGGTTCTGAAAAAGCAAAACTTTTAACACTGGAAAATAATAATGGCATGCAGGTAGCGGTGAGTAACTTCGGTGCTCGCATTGTGAAAATTATTGTGCCGTTAAAGGGCAAAGCAACAAATATTGCCTTTGGGTATGAAAGCGATGAAGCCTACTTGGCAAATAATCCTTATGTAGGGGCAATTGTCGGGCCGGTGGCTGGACGTATCAGTCAGGGTGAAACAAAAATTCAAGGTGTCACTCATCAATTTACCACTAATGAAAAGGGTAGCACGTTGCATGGCGGTCCTGATAGCTTGGAAACTTTTTATTGGGATTATCAAGTGAAGGAAGAAAAAAATTCAGTAAAATTTTATGTAACAGTGCCGGACGGATTTAATGGTTTCCCCGGACCAATTTATTTGCAGGTCAAATATCAATTGACAGAAGACAATGAATTAAAGATTCAATATCGGGGGACGACTGAAAAAGCGACGCTGTTGAACCCAACCAATCATGTGTACTTGAATTTAAACGGCGATTTCAAGCAGCCGATTGACAATCATCGCATGGAGCTTTTGGCGGATCAGTTTTTAGAATTACAGGAAGATAACCTGCCAACTGGTAAAATCTTAGATGTTACTGGAACCTCCTTTGATTTTCGTACGGGTGCAACCTTCAAACAGGGCTTTGATAATGATTTCCCACAAAATAAATTAGCAAATGGGTATGACCATCCATGGCTGTTGAATAAAGCAACAACACCGCAAGTCAAGGTGTCTAATGAAGATGGCAGTTTGCAAGTGGAATTGACCACCGAAGAAGACTCAGTCGTGATTTACACCTACAACTGGGGCGTTGATCCGATTGATTCGATTACAACTCATGGCGCCTTTACGTTGGAAACGCAGGGCCTGCCAGATGCAAGTAATCACGAAGGCTTCGGTGAAATCGAATTGACAGCGGATGAAACATTTGAAAGTCACACGACATTCAAATTTATCTTTTAAATTTGGAGGAAACAAAAATGGAAAACTTGAAAAAAAGATTTATAGAAGTGTTTGGTGTTGAAGCTACCGGTGCTTATTTTGCACCAGGTCGAATTAATTTAATCGGCGAACACACTGATTATAACGGCGGTCATGTCTTTCCGGCTTCTATCACAATCGGCACTTATGGTTATGCTCGTAAAAATGGTAGCCAAAAAATCCGCTTTTATTCAGAAAATTTTGCGGCGCTGGAAGTGATTGAAGTTCCTTTGGAAAATTTGGATTACCGCAAAGAGGATAATTGGACGAATTATCCTAAAGGAATGGTCAAATATTTACAAGAAGCTGGCTATCAAATTGACGAAGGCTTTGATGTGTTGTATTATGGCACGATTCCTAATGGCGCTGGCCTTTCATCGTCAGCGTCGATTGAATTGTTAACCGGTGTGGTCTTGAAGGATTTATTTAACTTAGAGGTTTCGATGTTGGACTTAGTGAAAACTGGGAAAAAAGTCGAAAATGAATTTATCGGTGTCAATTCTGGCATTATGGATCAGTTTGCGATTGGCATGGGCAAAAAAGATATGGCGATTTTATTGGATACCAATACCTTGAAATATGAATTAGTACCGGCCGCCTTTGGAGACTATGTGATTGCCATTATGAATACTAATAAGCGTCGGGAATTAGCGGATTCAAAATACAACGAGCGCCGCAGCGAATGTGAAGAGGCTTTGAAACGCCTGCAAACCAAACTTGATATTGAAAGCTTGGGCGAATTAGACGAAGCCACATTTGAAGCCAACACAGCTTTAATCGGTGACGAAGTCTTAATCCGTCGGGCAAAACATGCAGTCTATGAAAATCAGCGGACTTTAAAAGCCAAAGCCGCTTTACAGGCGGGAGATCTGGTTGAGTTTGGCCAGCTACTAAATGCCTCCCATCAATCTTTAAAAGATGATTATGAAGTAACCGGCATCGAATTGGATACATTAGTGGCCAATGCTCAAGCTCAGTCTGGTGTTTTAGGAGCCCGTATGACAGGTGCTGGTTTTGGCGGCTGTGCCATCGCTTTAGTAAAGGAAAGTGAATTAGATAATTTCACAAAAGCAGTTGGGACTGCTTATGAAGAAAAAATTGGTTACAATGCTGATTTTTACAAAGCCAATATCGATGATGGTGCCCGCAAATTATAAAAAATCTACGAGGTGAAAAGATGACAGTTTTAGTTCTAGGCGGAGCCGGTTATATCGGTTCTCATGCAGTGGATCAACTAATCGAAAAGGGATATGATGTTGCCGTCGTGGATAATTTATTGACCGGCCATCGGCAAGCCGTCCACCCTGATGCCCGTTTTTACGAAGGCGACGTGCGTGACAAAGCCTTTTTAACAAGTGTCTTTAAAAAGGAAAGTATTGAAGGCGTCATCCATTTTGCGGCTAGCTCTTTAGTGGCGGAATCTGTGGCGAATCCCTTAAAATATTTCAACAATAACGTGTACGGCATGGAAATTTTATTGGAAGTCATGCAGGAATTCAATGTGAAGCACATTGTCTTTTCTTCCACTGCTGCAACTTATGGTGAGCCAAAGGAAATGCCAATTAAAGAAACAACACCAACTAACCCAAAAAATCCTTACGGCGAAAGCAAGCTGATGATGGAAAAAATGATGAAGTGGTGTGACGGTGCCTACGATATGAAATTTGTTGCCCTGCGTTATTTCAATGTGGCGGGCGCAAAGGCTGACGCTTCGATTGGTGAAGACCATACGCCTGAAACCCATTTAGTTCCGATTATTTTACAGGTGGCATTAGGTCAGCGGGAAATTTTACAAATTTTCGGAGATGATTACGACACTCCTGATGGGACTAATATCCGTGATTATGTCCACGTCGAAGATTTAATTGCCGCTCATATTTTAGCTTTGGAATATTTAAAGGCTGGCAATGAGAGCAATACCTTTAATCTCGGCAGCAACAACGGCTACTCTGTCAAAGAAATGTTAGAGGCAGCCCGCAAAGTTACCAGCAAAGAAATTCCGGCGAAAATTTCGCCACGTCGGGCAGGGGACCCCAGCGCTTTAGTGGCCTCTAGCGAAAAGGCCAAAGAAATTTTAGGTTGGCAGCCAAAATACACGAGTGTGGAAGATATTATTGCCACGGCTTGGAATTGGCATGTCAGTCATCCTAAAGGCTACGACGATCAAAAATAAGCTTTAAAATCTGCCAGTCGCTGATTTCAGTTGGCTGGCTTTCTTCAATAAAACTGGAATTAAAATAGAGGAGTCGTGAGAAATGACGAGTCAAACAGTCAAACAATTTGTAACTTACGCCATTAAAAACGGCGGCTGGATGGAAATGGACCGCTTATATCTACAAAACCGCGTGATTGCTCTAATTGGGGAACAATCCTTAGCCGATGAGCCTTTAGAAAAAACTGAGCGGCCAGCTGTCGAGCTTTTAGATGAACTAATTGCCACCGCCAAAAAAAATGGTGTTATTGAAGATGCACAGTGGGCGGTGGATATTTTAGAAGCCCAACTAATGGATTTTTTAACACCGCCACCATCTGTTGTGAATGCTTTTTTTGCGCAGCATTATGCAAATTCACCTCAGGAGGCGACAGATTATTTCTTTGCCCTCAGTAAAAATAATGATTACATCAAAACTCGGGCAATTGCCAAAAACATTGAATTTCCAGTCGCAACGGCCTACGGTGATTTTGGTATCACGATTAATTTATCGAAGCCGGAAAAAGATCCTAAACAAATTGCGGCTGAGCACAACGCTGTGCAGGTCAATTATCCGAAGTGTATGCTCTGTATGGAAAATGAAGGCTATCTTGGCCGGCCGAATTATCCGGCCCGCACCAATCATCGGATTATCCGCATGAATTTAGCCGGCGAAAGCTGGGGCTTTCAATATTCACCTTATGCTTATTTCAACGAGCATTCGATAGTTCTATCAGAGGAGCATCGGCCAATGCGAATTGGTCGGGAAACCTTCGCAAGACTTTTGCAAATCATTGAAGTCCTGCCCCATTATTTTGTGGGTTCCAATGCAGATTTGCCGATTGTCGGCGGTTCAATTTTGTCTCATGATCATTATCAAGCGGGGCGTCATGATTTTCCGATGGCGTTAGCACCAATCGAAAAAGAATTTACGTTGTTGGGCTTTGACAAGGTGCAGGCTGGGATTGTCAAATGGCCGATGTCGGTAATCCGCTTACAAGGTGCAGAAATCACTGAACTAGTCAATGCAGCTGAATATATTTTGGCCAGCTGGAAAAATTACTCGGATGAAAGTGTCAGCGTCAAGGCGTTTTCTGAAGATGGTACGCCGCATCACACCATTACACCGATTGCCCGCAAAAACGGTGAGTTATTTGAATTGGATTTGGTATTGCGGGACAACAATGTTTCCGAAGAATTTCCCGATGGAATTTTTCATCCTCACCAAGATGTTCAGCACATTAAAAAAGAAAATATCGGTCTAATTGAAGTGATGGGCTTGGCGATTTTACCGCCACGTCTTAAAGAAGAGATGGCCGAAGTTGAAAAATATTTACTGGACCAAGAAAATGCATTAGCACAATATCATCATGATTGGGCAGCAACTATTAGAGAAAAACACGAAATCACACCGGCCAATGTGACTCAGATTTTGCAGGATGAAATCGGCTATGTCTTTTTACGAGTGTTAGAAGACGCTGGTGTTTTCAAACGGGATTCCAAGGGGCAAAATGCCTTTAAAAAATTCATTGAAACATTATAAAAATCAAAGACTAGAACAAAGGGGGGAATCAAGTGGCGACAATCAAAGATATTGCCGATCAAGCCGGCGTTTCTTCAGCGACGGTTTCCCGCGTTTTAAATTATGACGGCACAATTTCGGTTTCCGAAGATACCAAGCGAAAAATTTTTGAAGTAGCGGAGGCTTTAAATTACACCAAGCATCAAAATAAGCGGGCGCCCCGTGAAACCAGTTTTCAATTGGTCCAGTGGTACAACGAGGCCGAAGAATTAGAAGATTTATACTATTTGGCTATTCGCTTAGGGATTGAAAAGCGTGCCGAAGAGTTAAATTTACAAATTAAACGGGAAAAATTATCGAATCTAAGCGGCGAAAAAGCAGATGGCTTGATTGCCCTCGGAAAATTTGACCAGACTGAAATCAAGCAATTGGAGACTGCCAATGAACAGCTGTTGTTTGTTGATTTCGATGCTACAGAAGCTGGCCATTCCTCTATTTTTGTCGATTTTCAACAGGCCATTCAGCAGGTGATGACAGCTATTCAAGCAAAAGGTTATCAAAAAATTGGCATGATTGCCGAAGCTGAATATACCAAAACCGAACATCAGCTATTAGAGGATTTGCGCTATCGCTATTTCAAAGATGCTTTAGAAAATGCCAATTTATTTAACGAAGAGTGGCAATTGGTTAGTGGTTTTACAGTTGACGAAGGCTATCAGGTGATGAAAAACTTCTTAGCTGAGAAAAAACCATTACCAGAAGTTTTTTTCATCTCCAATGATGCAATTGCCATCGGAGCTTTACGTGCTTTACAAGAAGCGAAAATCAGTGTTCCAACTGAGGTTGCTTTAATCAGTTTCAATGACACTAGCGTTGCCAAATATACTAATCCGGCTTTGAGCACTGTCAAAGTTTATACCGAGTGGCTGGGACGCCACGCTGTCGACACGCTGTTGGCCATCAGCGAAGAAAAGCCGCCAGTGCCTTTAAAAATTGAGTTGGGTACGAGCTTTATTCAGCGGGAATCATTTTGAGAATTATTGGAATTTGTTAAGCAGATACAGTTAGTGATAATCAATATGGGCTTGAGGGAGTGATTGCAGATGAACAATTTTGACACAGATGTGCAGAAGGAAATCGTTGAGGCGCTAAATTTCACTGTCAACAGTGGCTATTTTTCAGTTAACGAAATACAAGAACTAGCAAGCGAGTATCTAAGTGAGATTTTCGAAGATTATGAATTACCAAAACCATCTGAAGAAACGATTCAGGAAATCATTCAAGCAGTTCAGCAAGCTCATTCAGCTGACAAGCAAATGAATTATTTGCGGCTGCGGAAAATTTTCGACCAATTGAATCACCAAGGCATTATTGCGATTGATTTTGCTGGCTTTGACATCAGTGAAGGACTTGAAGATGTTGGAGAAGTTGTTCGTTTTATGCAAGAACAGCAGATTCCCCGCCAAGGATATTGCTTTTGCCATCAGCAGGATATTGAACGAGCGTTAGATTCTGAATCCCGCATGCTATATCTCGCTTTTCACAGTACGAATGGTGACGAAGCTCAGGCCATTCGAGTTGGCGAAAAAATAGTTAAGTTATTCACCGAAGCAGGCTTGCAACCACATTGGAATGGCAGTTTGGACGAACGTATTTGTCTTTTGAATTTTGAGTGGGATAAAGTTTTTGATGCTGAGGCTGATTATGGTGTAGAACGGGCCATCCGCATCATGAAGGCAGCTTTTTAATTAAAGGAGCTACCAAAATGAGTCTTTTTCAAAAATACCTTGTAGCTAAGAAAATTTGATAAACGGAATACTAGAGAAAATGCTCAGTTTTGACTGTCGTTTTTCTCTAGTTTTTTATTTTCAAAGTGATTGACCCGCAAGTCATTGACTTGGAAGTCAATCAAGAGTATTGTTAAGCAGAAGAGGTGATCAATGTGGAAAATATGATTGAGATTCAAGGCTTGCAAAAAAACTTTGGCAAATTTCAAGTGCTGAAAAATGTGACTTTTACTGTGGGGAAAGGTGAAGTTGTCGGTTTTATTGGACTGAATGGCGCGGGGAAATCGACGACGATACGTGTGCTGTTAGGTATGTTGAAAAAAAGTGGCGGTTCAGCGACCATTTTTGGGGAAGATGTCTGGCGGGATGATATGAAAATTCATCCGCGGGTGGCCTATGTGCCGGGGGATGTTTATTTGTGGCCTAATCTAACTGGTGGCGAAATTATTTATTTGCTCTTGCGCTTAAATAATTAGCAGCGCAATGCCGAGACAGAACGTTTGATTAGCATTTTTCAATTGGACACCAAGAAAAAAGCCCGCACTTATTCTAAAGGTAATCGCCAAAAAATTGCCTTGATTGCCGCTTTGTCACAGGAGGCGGATTTATATATTTTTGACGAACCAACCTCTGGCTTAGACCCGCTAAATGAAAAATCTTTTCAAACAGAGGTCTTTAAGCTAAAAAAAGCTGGCAAAAGTGTTTTATTATCCAGCCACATTTTATCTGAGGTTGAAAAAATGTGCGATAAAATTGCGATTATTCGTGAAGGAGAAATTATCGAAAGCGGTGACTTGACGGAGATGCGCCATTTGACCCGTATGGAAGTGACTGTGACCACTAAAGAACCGTTGACAGAACTAGCGGAACAAAAAGGGGTTCACAAAGTCAGCTTTAATAATACAGCTGAAACAGAAGCTGTTTTTTCAGTTGATCAAGAAGAAATGACTGGTATTATGAATTATTTAAGCAGTAAGGCGGTCCTGGCCATCACCGCCACACCGCCAACATTAGAGGATTTATTTTTACGTTATTACGGTGAGGTGTCCGCAGATGCTTAATCATGTGACGGATCTTTTAAAAATAAATCTTAAACAAAATCGCATGCGCCATTTGCTGTGGATTGTGGTGCTGTGCGGACTTTTTGCGGCGGCTGCGTTAAAATTTAATACTTTATTCGGTACTCAGACAGATATTGAAGCGATTATTGCCACGCTAAAATTGCCAGCAATGGTCTCGATGTTCGGCGAATTTACAGCTGAGCCCCCTTATACAACGGCGAATGTTTTTGCGTCAGAAATGTTAGTCTTTATGGGGATGTTCGTTGTGTTCATGAATATTTCGCTAGCCATCGGCAACACACGGGCGCAAGAGGACAGCGGTCTGTTGGAAATGGTTCGCTCCCGTTCAGTGGCTCGTCTGTCCCAAGTGGTAGCCACGGGAGTTGAAATTGTTTTAATCAATGCTGTCATGGGGATGCTCTTTTATTTGAGTTTGCTAGCCGCTCGTTTAAATGGAGCGACGAATGCTGGTGATATTTTGATGGGCTGCGTGCTGGCGGCAGTCGGTGTGATGTTTGGTTTTATTGCGCTAGTCGTGGCGCAAATCGTCAATAATGCCCGCAGTGGTTATTTTCTCAGCTATGGAATTTTTGGCGTTTTTTATTTAATGCGCATGATGACGGATATTGCCAATCCAAAATTTACTTGGCTTTCTCCTTTTGGCTGGCTGCAAAAAACAAAAATTTACACAGCAGACAATTGGCTGCCGGTGTTTTTGATGTTGTTATTGGCGGCAGTTATGGGGCTATTAGCCCTGCAATTGGTAAAAAATCGTGATATCGGCAGCGGCTTAATCGAAAGCCGCCAAGGACGGGACAAGGCGAGTCGCTGGTTAAATTCTCCGTTGGCATTAGTGCTGCGTTTAGAGAGAAATAGTTTGCTGGGTTGGCTTGTTGGCGGTGTTGTTTTGGGGGCAGCTTACGGTTCGATTTTTAATACTGTGGGGGACATTATCAAAACTAATCCGACTTATGAAGCTTTGTTAGGCGTCGACCAAGTTGATGCTGCGAATCAAGATTTATTGTTAAATTTTATCGGCTTTGTCAGTGTGTTTTATGCCATCTTAGCCGCAATTAGTGGTGCATCAATTGTCTTTCGCTTAGTCAAAGATGAAGATAAAGGCTATTTAGATTTAATCGCCGCTTCGGCAACTTCCCGCACTAGTTTAATTGGCAGTTATTTGTTTGTCGGCACTTTGCAGGCTGTCTTAGTTTATTTGGCGACTATCAGCGGAACTTTTTTCTCAGGAAATGCTACGCTAGAAAATAAAATCCCGTTAAGTTATTTTTGGCAAACTGTGGCTGGCTGCTTACCAGAGGTGCTATTCTTTTTGAGTATCGCTTTTGTGATTGTTGGCTGCCTGCCTAAATTTAAATTAATTTTCTGGGGCTATTTAGGTCTTAGCGCATTAATCAAATTGTTTGGTCCTTTGCTGAATTTAGCGGACAGCTTAAATAATGTCTCGCCTTTTGGCTGGATTGGTAATGTGCCCTTTGAAGAGCTCAGCCTCATGCCCATTCTTTTAATATTAGTGGCTGTGCTTGGCTGCTTGATTTTCAGTCTAGTTGGCTACAATCAAAGAGATAAGGGGTGAGGAGATGGCAGAAGTCCAAAAAGATCCAGAAAAAGAGGCCGCCATGCTTTTAGTGAGTGCCGAACTATTTGGTCAAGCCGGTTTTCGAGAGACCAAGACAGAGGTCATTGCCAAAGCTGCCGGTGTTTCAAAAGGTTTAGTCTTTCACTATTTTGGTAATAAAAGTCAATTGTATCTAGCGACTTATGATTATGTCACACAATTTTTTTATGACCATTTAGATTTATCGGTTTGGCAAAAGGCCAATGATTTAATTGAGATGGTGGTGGAGTCTACGACCTATAAAATCCAATTGCAGCTGGATTTTCCAATTCAATTTCAATTTTTGATGCGGGCCTATGGGGAGATGAACAGCTTACCAGAGTCGCTGAAACAGGCTTTAACTGAACGACTGACAGCAGATGTTTCAACAAGTCTGGCTTTAGTAGAGCCTTTAACCGCTAAGCTTCCTTTGAAGGAAGGAATCAGTCGAGAAGAGGTCAATGATTTATTGAATTTACTTTTAAGCGCTGAAACACAGCGGATTCAAAAAGAATTGGCCCTACACCCTGAATGGCAGACTGTCGAAGATTTAGCGCCAGTTATTCAGCGTTTACGGCGAGAATTAACGATTTTACAATTTGGTTTTATGCCAGAAGATTAGCTAAAACTGCTTCCAATTTTGATGGGAGCGGTTTTTCTTTTTTTTCAGAGACAATAAAAAAATAGAAAAGTGGAGATACTATGAAGAGGTTATGTTATTAAAAGCTAAAATTTTAAATAAAGTTATCTGCAATTCCTTATTTCACAACGATTTTTTTAGTGTTCGGAAAGATGGCTGTTTTTTTATTTTGTTATCTTTTTATATTTCTTTTTTATGATAAAATCTGTCTGACAATCAAAAAACTGATACTTTCACTCAATCTGAGTAAAATAAAAGTATAAAGAAAAAGGAGGTAAAAAGTTATGAGAGAATCATTTGTAGTCAATCCAACTTTAGTTAAACGTCTATTAGAATCAGATGTTAGCAGCAATGAAATTGCCCGCCACACCGGCGTTAATCAACAGGAGATTCGCAGCTATCGAACAACCGAGGAGCAAGCAGCTTTGAAGGATTTAACAAATATGCGTTTGAAATTGGCGTTTACTTTAACTAAGGAAGCTAAGCGACAAAAAATTCGGACCCATGATACTGTTTTCTATACAAAAGATGAAATTTGCGATGCTTTAAACAATGTGGAATTAAGAATTGATGAAGCTGAGGAAGAAGAACGGAAAATTAAAACCCTCACCTTAAAAAATGCCCGCAAATATGCGTCTGATGAAAATAAAATTGGTATTATCCGTTTAGGACTGTTAATGAAGGCTTTAGATGAGTCTGAATATAGTGAGTAAGGCATCCTTGAAAACATTTACCCATTAAGGCAGAGAAACTGTTAATCGCAGTTTTTTCTGCCTTTTTGTGTGCAGTTAATGATTGAAATCTCTTAACGCAAAGAGTAAGATAAAATGGTATGAAGCCAGTCGTTATCCCGAAATATCGGTGATGGCTGGTACTAAGTAATTCACGAAAAATTGAGAGGAATGAAAAAGATGTCAGAAATTAAAAAAGAATTAACAGCTGGCTTCGCTGCTGCGTTTGCCAAAAATGACAAACAAACTGCCCTACAAAGAGCGGTCGTCAAAAATGGAATCAGTGCTAGCGGAGAAACTTTAGAAGGCAACGTCAATAACGTGCCGGTATTTTCAACAGATTTAGCTACGGGTAAGGTTGCCAATCAAATGCAATCTGGCCGCTGCTGGATGTTTGCGGCATTGAATACTTTCCGCCACAAAATGATTAACAGCTTTGACCTAAAAGATTTTGAGTTATCGCAAAACTATACTTTCTTTTGGGACAAATATGAAAAGGCCAATTACTTCTATGAAAATATTTTAGCGACTGCCAAAGAGGAATTGACTAGTCGCAAGGTTGCCTTTTTACTGGCAACTCCCCAACAAGATGGCGGTCAATGGGATATGATTGTGGCCTTATTCCAAAAATACGGCGTTGTGCCAAAAGTTGCTATGCCGGAAAGCAAAAATAGTTCAAGCTCACGGGATTTGAACAACTATTTAAATAAATTATTACGTAAAGATGCCGTTGCCTTACGGACATTAGTGGCAGATGGTGCCTCTGGTGAAGAAATCCAAGCCACCAAAGAAAAAATGCTAGAGGGTGTTTATAATTTCTTAGCAATTTCTTTAGGCACACCACCGGAAACCTTCGACTTTGAATACCGAGATGCCGATAAAAATTATTATTTAGATCGTGGCTTAACACCGAAGAGTTTTTACGACAAATATGTTGGAGTTGATTTGGATCAATATGTCAGCATCATCAATGCACCAACTGCCGACAAGCCTTATAACAAATCCTATACAGTAGAAATGCTTGGCAATGTGGTCGGCGCTAAAGCTGTAAAATATCTGAATGTGGATATGAGCACCTTTAAAAAGCTAGCGATTGCCCAATTGGAACAAGGGGAATCCGTTTGGTTTGGTTGCGATGTCGGTCAATCTTCAAAACGTGATACTGGTATCATGGCGTTAGATGCCTATGACATGAACAGCCTTTTTGACACTAGCTTCACAATGACCAAAGCGGATCGTTTGGATTACGGGGAAAGTTTGATGACCCATGCGATGGTCTTGACTGGAGTTGACATCGTTGACGGCCAATCAACTAAATGGAAAGTTGAAAATAGCTGGGGTGAAAAAGTCGGCGACAAAGGCTTCTTCGTAATGAGCGATGCCTGGATGGATGAATACACCTATCAAATCGTTGTCCGTCGGGAATTTTTATCTGACGAGCAATTGGCGGCTTTTGACGCCAAACCAACTGTTTTAGCTCCATGGGACCCAATGGGAGCATTGGCGTAATAAGGTTTTTGAACCCTAGTAAATAAAAAGGGGCAAAAAAGGGCCAAATTTATAAAATGATAGACCTGCTAAAACTCAGTTAGAGTTTTAGCAGGTCTATTTTGTCGTGTCATAACAAAAGTGTCAGCAGCAGAAATTAATTCTCATAACTTAGTAAAATCTAAATTGGAATTTTTTTAATACTCTTTTGCAGATAATTGAAGGGCTATTTTTACTTTCTTTGCGGTTTCTCAGTGTTTCTGATAGAACTTGCGCCCTTCCCTTATTATATTGTGTTGAGAGTCTACAAAAAAAGTTATTCATTAGAAAATTATGGTATGATTAATAGCATAAATTCAAAAATATTTTCATGATAATTACAATTTCGAGACAGATTTAAGTATCAGAAAAATAAATAGAGAAACGTGGAGAAAGTTTCCTTTAGAAGCTATCAAAATTAGCATTTCTATAAAAGAGAAACTCTAACGGATAACTTGAATCAATTTAATAGAGGAGGACGCTGTTATTAATAATAAGAACTTTAAACTTTTGCTCTCTGGGCAGACAATTGCTAATATCGGTGACACAATCTATGTTGTTGCAATTATCAGCTCGATTTTTTCCTGGACTAATTCGGCTTTGGCGGCCTCAGTTGTGCCTGTCATTTTGACTAGTTCAAAGACAATTGGCGGTTTTTTGACACCTGTCATCTCCCAGCGTTTTTCTTTGGAGAATATTTTGAAAAAAACGCAGCTAAGCAAAACTTTTCTGCTGATTTTATTAGCGGTTTATGTTCAATCGCTATCTGCACGCCCCAATATTGGAATCTTGTATGCATTCGTGATGCTAATCGCACTTTTAGATGGGTGCGCAGATCCAATTAGTCTATCTTTAGTACCAAAATATGTGCAGGCCCAATTTCTTATTAAAGCCAACAGTTTAGTTAATACTATGATTCAACTGGTTAATATCGGCAGCTGGGCGGTCGGGACATCACTGTTATTATGGTTTTCTGTAACTAATTTAATATGGCTAGACACAGGACTTTACCTGATTGCCACCCTGCTACTATTTTTTTTACCGAAAACGGCAGTCGAAAAACAGGCTAATCATTCACTAAGAAAAGAGCTTGTTATTGGTTGGCAATATGTGATGCAGCAGCCTTTACTTCGAACTGTACTGCTGCTCAATATTTTTGAAGCCGTCGCAAATAGCGTATGGGTTTCTTCGATTATTTTGGTATTTGTTACAGAGTTCATGGAAAAAACTGACAATTGGTGGGGATATATTAACGCTACGTTCTTTTTTGGTTCTTTAATGGGAAGCGGGATTGTAATCGCTAAATCTGATTGGTTTAATAAAAATAAATTTCTGGCAATTTTTTGTGGTGCGGCTCTGAGTGGGCTAGTGACTTTAGGTATTATTACTTGGAACAATGGTTTATTTATTTTATTGATTTCGATTTTTGTCGGTATTTTTTCCCAAATCAAGAGCATACCGCAAAATACCTTGATTCAGCAACAGACAAAAGCTGATAAATTAATCTATGTGTACTCAACAATTAATATTATGTACACGGCAGTTTTTTCTCTAGCAATTCTTTTTATGGGGAGATTAGTTGATATTTTTAACGTCACCTCCGCTTTTATCCTCTCAGGATTGCTGCTGATAATCGTTGCTTTTATCGTATTGGCCAAACGAAAGCTTTTCGAAGTTCTTGAGTAAACTTTTTTCTTACGAAAGTTGCAGAAGCTTAAAGCAAAGTATATGCTCTAAAAATGAGTAGCAATTAGAAGGGGTTGTAGTTAGTTTTGCTCGCTAATTTAATAAATTATTTATTGCAATTTTTTTAAATTTGAACAAACTTTGTTGCACTATCAACATAAGCAAATCTAGGGCAAACAGAATTTTTAGAAAAACGGGTTAGGTAAATTAGCAAGATGAGTGTTCTCAGTAGTCTCAGAATCAAATTCCAATTGTTACAAACTTTTTTAGAAAATTAAGAGACCTGTCAAGAGCTCAGTGTTAGCTCTTGACAGGTCTAAATTTTTTGATATTTGATTCTTTTGTTGTTTTAGAGAACTTTGGAAAGTTCAGCTTGTATTTTTGGCTTAGAGTGCAAGGGCCTGATTATTTCCGTTTCACTTGACCGGATCGTCGTTCACTTAGCTCGTTGTTTTCAGAAATGTTTTTTTGCTGTTGAGCAACGAAGAACACCCGAGAAGTTGGATCCTTATTGAGCCCACCACTTCCGGTGTTAACCATTGGTCCCCAGCCCTTTTTGATAGAATATTTCCCAGCTTGGCGTAACTTGTCATTTTTTTCGCGAATTTTACGGCTTTTGGCTTTCCGGCGGTCATCAAAAAAGTCTGAAAGTGCATCTAGTGTCTTCATAATTATCATCCTTTCTTAATTTATCCATTTGATAATTTTATTATATCACAATAAAAAAACATTTCATCAGACTGTGATTGAACAATTAATACCAAATTAGCCAGCTATCAAATAAAATTTGAAAAGTATCTTAATATCAGTTTTCTTATCTAGTGGCATTTTTTGTAAGATTTTTCCTTTCTAAATCCTTTTTTGAAACGCTGCACCCTGTCTAAACTTTCTACTAAGGGAACGAGTAACTAAAGTAACACTTCATTTCCAAGACAAGTTTATGCTATCTTTAAAGAAAAACTGCGTTATAAATTCAGATTGGAGTGTTTTTTATCCTATATCTAAAAGAAATTACCGAAGAAAATTGGCGTGAGGTAGCAAATTTATCAGTAACAACTGACCAAAAAAATTATATTGAAACGAATAAAGACTCTTTATTAGAAGCGGTCTTTGACAAATCGCTAAATTGGCTTCCTCTAGCTTTGCAAGATGGCGAAATAATTGTCGGCTTTGCGATGGTGGGGGCTTTTGATGAAAAAACGAAGTCGATTTGGCTTGACCGCTTGATGATTGATCGAAAATTTCAGCATCAGGGTTACGGCAAAAGATTTCTAAAAGAATTAGTTGATTATCTACAACAAAATTGGATAATAACTCAGATTTTCTTAAGTGTTCATCAGGAAAATAAAAAAATTTTTCAATTTTATGAAGCGGCTGGTTTTGTGAATACGCATCAAGTTGATCCGGTTAATGGAGAAATTATAATGGTCTTGACCTGCTAAACCTTTTCATATTTTTTGGTTTACCAAAAATAATTTCGTTATATTTACTCATTTATTTTAAAGAATCAGAAAAAGAAAACGTTCGCTTTTAATTGCTGTTTTAAAGTAGTTTTAAAACGTTCTAATAAAGACTTATCCTTTAATTTTTTCTAAAACTTATGTTATATTAACTCTGCAATTATTTCAGTTTTAGAAGAGGTGTGGAAGCGATGAGAAAGTATTTTGCAGAATTTTTAGGAACCTTTATGCTAGTGTTTTTAGGAACCGGCACAGTTGTGATTGCCCAAGGAGATACTTTGGCAATTGGCTTGAGCTTTGGTTTAGCCATCACGATTATGGCCTATGCAGTAGGCGGTGTTTCCGGTGGGAATTTTAATCCGGCAGTCTCAACGGCGATGATGATTAATAAGAGATTGTCAGTCAAAGATGGTCTAATTTATATTGTCGCCCAAGCTTTAGGAGCGATTGCTGCTTCTGGTGTGTTATCTATTTTTATTTCTGCTTTAGGTTTAGACAGTGGTCAATATGGGCAAAATGATTTTTCAAAAATCAGTGCAGGAATGGCTTTCTTAGTGGAAGTAATCATTACCTTCTTATTTATTTTTGTTATCTTAATGGTCACTAGCAAACAATTTGGTAATGCGCAAATGGCACCAATTGCGATTGGTTTAGTTTTAGCCTTCTTAATTATTGTGGCGCTGAACTTAACTGGCGGCTCTTTAAACCCTGCAAGAAGCTTAGGACCAGCATTGTTCGCCGGCGGTACGGCTCTCAGCCATTACTGGGTCTTTTTGTTGGCTCCATTAGTCGGCGGTGCACTGGCAGCTTTTGCTGGTAAAGCAATGGGCAGTGAAGAATAGAAGAAATAAACAAAGAGAAGTGCCCACAAAAGTTAGCATTCAAGACTAACTTTTTGTGGGCAATTTTTTTATTAGTGTTTGCTTTTTTCATGATAACCAAGTTTCGCCGGTGAAGGCCATCTCCCAAAAAGCTAGCTCGTTTTTTTTGGAAAGAATAAAGTCCTCTTTCTTTTTTTAGGTCAGTAATGAGGGCAGCCAATTCATCCATGAAACTAATCATCTCCTGTGTTGAGATTTGGAAGCAATCACTGGCATAGGTCACCAGTCAATTTTGATAAATTTTTGGTTCAGGTTGAGCTATGGCATAGTTCCTGCCAATATCAGCCTACATACGATATCATGAGAGGAGTACCGCGATCGTGTTGGCTAAACACCTAGGTATGTTTGTGCAATAAAAGAGATAGATGTAGGCATAAGCTTATAAGCGTTGTTTTCAATTCTTGAATTTCCTATAGGCGGATGGTCAAAATTTCTGGGTGCTCTGAATGAGCTATTGTTTCAGCTTTAGCAGTGACCTTAATTCTTTCAGCCAACACATCTGTTAAAAAAATTCTCGCCTTGTGAAGTAACAATTGCATGGAGGGAGTTTGCGGAAATAAAGGCTAATAGTTGTTAGATTAAAACCTAGAGTACACAAAAAGACCGCTAGCAACAGCGGCTATATAAAGAAAGGCCGTTTTAAAATTTTTGAAACTTTATCAATCTCTGAAAGCCGATAAAGTAAAAAAATTAAAAAAGCATTCTTAGGTAAGCCAACTGTTTGCTAGCAGTCGATAAAATAAGTGCAAAAATTAATCTTGTTTTGGTGCTTTTTTCTTAAATAAAACAATCGTGAAGACAGCTAATAGTGCTAACGTTAAGAAAATTAAGCTGATATCCACTTTAGCAGACATAAAGCCTAACACTGCGGAACCGATAATTCCGATAAAAGAGCCGATAATACCAAATTTTTGCAAGCCGTTTAACTGATCCATCACATCACGGAAACCAACGACAAGGCTAACAGATGCAGCAAAGGCAATAATTCCTAATACAATATGCAAGAAAATCATTTTCTCCCTCCTCTCCTTGTAAAAGAATAGCAAACAAATCATATTTATCGAAACAATCTGCTTCAACAATGAAATAGAAAGATTTTACAGTTGGCAAAAACCGACCGAATGGGATTTAACTAGCACTAACTTTGAAATCCTTTCAAAAATAGTTGCAAAAGCGAGAATTTTTTTCAGATTTTCTTTTGATAGT
Organism: Enterococcus sp. HY326; assembly: GCF_026157065.1. Classification (GTDB taxonomy): domain Bacteria; phylum Bacillota; class Bacilli; order Lactobacillales; family Enterococcaceae; genus HY326. The sequence continues at coordinate 366,771 of NZ_JANLGQ010000001.1, read as the reverse complement.
TTCCTAGATTTTGCTAAAATGAATTGAAGCTTTAGTTTTGTCGCAAAATTTGCGATTAGGAAAGAGGAGGCAGGTTTGTGGCTAAAAAATATACAAAAGAGCATGAAGTAACCTTTTATGAATGTGATGTCAATCAGCAGATGACTTTTCCATCACTCTTAAGTGTTGCCGTGAAGGTTTCAGAAGATCAGAGCGCACTGTTTAATCGAGGGAATGAGTATATCCATCAGCTAGGCTTAGGTTGGGTGATTACCAATTATCAAATTGCTATCACAAGAATGCCGACAGTCGGCGAAGTTTGCCAAGTTACTACGGAGGCCAAAGAATACAATAAATTTTTCTGTTACCGCAGCTTTTGGTTTCACGATGCGGCTGGCAATGAACTGGTGGCAATTGAGTCGGTGTTTGTCTTAATGGATATGACAGCCCGCAAAGTGACTAGCGTGCCGGATGATGTCATTGCCCCTTATGAGAGCACAAAAGTAAAATCGATTCGCCGATTTCCAGCAATTGAAAAGGTGGAGGCAGGAAAGACGCTACCGTTTCGGGTCCGTTTTTATGATATTGACAGCAATCATCATGTCAACAATTCCATTTATTTCAATTGGATGATTAACGCACTGGACTACCAATTTTTAGTCGAGCACCGGTCGTTGAGCGTCAACATTCGATTTGATAAAGAGGTTGAATATGGTGCGACGGTGGATAGTTTGGTGGAGGTTGTCGAAAAAGATAAGCAAGTCGTCACCCGCCATGAAATCCGACTGGGTGAAGAGCTTTGCTGTGAAGCGAATTTTGTTTGGGAGAAGGCGGAGTAAGTAGAAAAAAACCGGCAAAGATTTTTAATCTTTGCCGGTTTTTTATTCGCTATTCTTCTAAAAAACTTTTGCGTTCGACTTCGGTTAGCTGACTATTAATGGCAATCAATAATTTTAAGCGGGCCTTTTGGCTGTTGATGCCATTGCAAAAGATGACACCTAATTGCTGCAGCTCTTGACCGCCACCTTGATAGTCATAAATCGGTTCAACGATGCCGTTAAAGCAACGGGAGACGAGCACGACGGGCACTTTTTTTGCCAGTAATTTTTTGAGGGCCGGCAAGGTTTGCGGCGGTAAATTGCCGGCACCTAAGCCTTCAATAACTAAGCCGTCGATGTCAGATTCTGAGAGGGCTTCAATTAAATCTCCGTGCATCCCGGCGTAGCCTTTGACGATGGGAATCAGCCCGTTGACCGCTTGAATATCAATGCGGTCACTGCTAGTTAGTTCCTGCATAAAACGGATATGGAGTTTGGTGATGATGCCGATTGGTCCTAATGTTGGCGTACGAAAAGTTGCTACATTAGTGGTGTGGGTTTTGGTTACATAGCGAGCAGTATGAATTTCATCATTCATCACCACGAGGACACCTTTGCCCTGAGCTTCCGGGCAGGCGGCCACCCGAATCGCCGACTCAAAATTATACAGGCCATCACTGCCGATTTCATTGCTGGAACGCATGGCTCCCGTGATCGCAATCGGCATGAGGCCGCCGATGGTTGTATCTAAAAAATAAGCCGTTTCTTCTAAAGTATCGGTACCGTGGGTAATCACCACACCACTGAAATTTTCAGCTTCGGCCCGTTGAATTCGCTTTTTTAATAAAAGCATATGCTCAGGCGTAATATGGGGAGAAGGAACATTAAAAATTTCTTCTACGACTAGGTCAACGCCTGTTGGTAAGTTTGGTGCAGAGGTTAATAAAGGATTGCCGGCATCAGGTGCTACTTTGCCTGCTGCATTTTCTTTCATTGCGATTGTGCCGCCGGTGTGCAGCGCTAAAATTTTCATACCATCACCTCAGGAGATTTTTTTGCATGTCATTCTTTGCTTATTGTATACTATATGAATAACAAAACAAGAGGAGCAGATAAAATTGATTAGAATCGGCCTAACCCGTTTTGATGAACACATTAACTTAACCGGGAAACCCAAAGCTAGTCTTTTTGAATATGCTGGCCATTTGCCGCTAGTGGAATTGGATACCGCTTATTATGCAATTCCTAAGGAGATGACGGTTGCTAATTGGCTGACACAGGTGCCGCCGAGTTTTCGGTTTATTATCAAGATGTATGGCGGTTTAACCAAACAAAATCGAGAGGATAAGTATTTTTCTTCTGAAGAAGCGATGGCAGAAGCCTATTTGACAGCATTGAAGCCATTGATTGACAGTAAGCAGCTCTTTTGTTTTCTCTGTCAGTTTCCCAGTTTTTTCGACTGCACTTCAGAAAACGTGGCTTATCTGCAAAAGCTGCGACATCTTTTACCGAATGTGCCATTAGCCATTGAGTTTCGTTCTGAAAGCTGGTATCAAGAAAATGTTTTAAACTCCATGCGAAAGTTTATGCAGGAAAATCAATTTTCTTTGGTCATTATTGATGAGCCGCAGGTGGCCAATCGTAGCGTGCCCTTTGATGACTTTGTAACCAATTCAGATTTTACGATGTTTCGTTTCCATGGCCGCAATGCTCCCGGTTGGCAGGAAAATGGCGCTAATTGGCAGCAAAAACGCACCTTGTATGATTATAATGGGGCAGAGATTAAACAATTAGCAGCCTCAATCCGGCAAACGGCTAAGGCCAGTCGAGAAGTGGCGGTTATTTTCAATAATAATTCCGGCGGTCATGCAGCCGGCAATGCTTTGATGATGGTGAAGGAATTGGGTTTGGATTATCAAGGTTTAAATCCTAAGCAGCTGGATTTATTTTAAGTGGGAATATGAAAAGAAAGAGTGGGGCCATGATAAAGGCAATATTTTTTGATATTGATGGGACGCTTGTGGGCAGTGATTCCCAAGCGGATGCGACAACGAAGGCGGCAATTGCCGAGGCCCGCAAAAAAGGGATTCTCTGCGGCATTGCGACAGGCCGCAGCCCAGTCAAAATAAGTGAGATGATTGATTTCATTGAATTGGATGTATTTGTGACCTATAACGGCCAATTAGTTTATACGCCAGAGCAGGATATTTACAAGAATCCTTTTTCTAAACAGGTGCTAAATGAAATTGTCGACTATGCCGATGGACACAATCGGCAAATTTTATTTGGCGCTAGAAACCGGCTGGATGGCAGTCGCACTGTGTCTTTTGGCAATTCAGTCTTTGCCAAAAGTCTAACGAAATTTGTACCAAAAAATTTAACTTCTAAAGTGTTGAAGTTTGGTTTGCAAAAATTGCGTAAGGCTCGGAAAAAGAAGAGCTACCATCGATTGTCCATTTTGAATGAGCCGATTTATCAGTGTATTATGTTGAGCAGTGAGTCCGGGGACCATTTATTGCGGGAACGGCTGCCCCATTGTGATTTTCAACGCTCCAATCAGTTTTCGGTGGATGTGACACCGAAAGGCGGTTCGAAATTACACGGAATTGAAGCCTTTATTCAACTGCATGATATTAAGTTATCCGAAGTCATGGCCTTTGGCGATAATTTAAATGATATTGATATGCTGACCCATGTGGGCTATGGTGTTGCCATGGGCAATGGGCGACAAGAGGTTAAGGAGATTGCCGATTTTGTGACGCATTCCAACGAGAGTGACGGCATTGCATTTGCCATGAAACATTACGGAGTGATTGAGTGAGGAAAAAATGAGTAAACAAACCCCTTTTGAAATGGCGGAGGAATTTCATGATACCTTCGACCCTAGAAAACCATTAAAGCCAACCGCTTTTAACGAAACAGATGTGCTTCATCGTGCTGGCTTTAAAGCCGAAGAACTGGTGGAATTTTTATATGCAGCTGCTGATAATGACCAACAAAAATTTCAAGACTTTGTTACAGCCCTCCACCAAAGTATTGATTTGGCTGAGGAAAAAGTCTTGGCCAAAAATGAACCTGTGACAGATTCGTTGGTGGGACAGGTGGATGCACTAACAGATTTATTGTATTTTATTTACGGTTCTTTTTCATTGATGGGGGTTCATCCTGAAGCGATTATTAAAATTGTTCACCAAGCCAATATGGGGAAACTTTTTCCTGATGGCAAGCCCCATTATGACCCAGTAACTAATAAAGTGATGAAACCTGCTAATTGGCAAACCGATTTTGCTCCAGAAGTAAAAATTGCAGAGGAGCTACAGCGGCAAATCAAAGAAGCAGAGGAAAAAAACTAAAAAAATGGTTAAAATCTAAAAAAGCTTGAAAAGTCATCAGTTAGTGTAACTGGCTGGCTTTTCAAGCTTTTTTGCATGCAGATTATTTGTTAATCAAAAAAAGTGTAATACAAGGAGCGAATTGCGCGAGCTTCGTGCTCGCTCTTAATACCGAACATGATGCTGACCTCAGAGGAACCTTGGTTAATCATTTCTAAATTGACTTCTTTATTGGCAAATGAATTGGCACTTTTGGCCATGATCCCGATTTTTTGGCGCATGCCTTCGCCAACGACCATGATTAAACTCAGGCCGTGGGTGATGTGAACTTCATCGGGTTCTAATTTTTCTTGAATTTTTTCAATCAATAGCGTTTCTTTTTCCGGCGTCAGGTAGCGATCTCGGATAATGATCGACACATCATCAATTCCTGAAGGCATGTGTTCAAAACTGATATTCAAGTCTTCAAAAATTTCTAAAATCCGTCGCACAAAACCAACTTCACGGTTCATCAAATGCTTTGTAATATATAGGCTGGAAAAACCAGAATCACTAGCAATTCCGACTACTGGCTGATGATTAATTTCACGATTTTTGCGGATAAAAGTTCCTTTTGCACTCGGGTTATTGGTATTTTTAATCACCACCGGCACGTTGAAGGTATAAGCTGGGTGTAGCGCTTCATCGTGAAAAACTTTAAAACCAGCGTAGGCCAGCTCCCGCATTTCTTTAAAGGTCAGCTCTTCAATCAGTTCAGGATTGTGAATCAAGCCTGGGTGAGCGGCAAAGATACCGTCAACATCAGTAAAGTTTTCATAGAGGTCAGCCTGCATACCAGCAGCGACAATCGCTCCGCTGATATCTGAGCCACCTCTTGAGAAGGTGCATATTTCGCCATCTTCTGTATAGCCGAAGAAACCAGGGACAACCAAAATTTCAGCTGAATCACGATTTTGGTAAATTTTAGCAAAGGAATCTTTTAAAATCCGGGCATTCCCCGGTTCGTCAGAGACAAACATTCCTAATTCTTTTGGATTAATATAGCGGGCCGGCAGACCCTCATGGGCAAAATAAGCCGCCACCAGTTTTGCATTATTGTTTTCACCACTCGCAAGAAAAGCATCCCGCAAATGGCGATTATTTTCAATTGGCAGTTGAGCCAATCCTCTTAAATTATTTTCAATCTCCGGTAAAATAATAGCTGTAATGCCAAGTGCATCGGTATTGCTTTTATAGCGTTCAATGATATCGCCACAGATTTCTGCAGTATCGCCGCCAGAAGCATATGTATCGTAATAAGCAATCAGCATATCCGTGACCTTAATGTCATCGCCTTCTCGTTTACCAGGGGCGGAAACAACGACAAAGCGTCGTTCAGGGTCACTGCTGACAATATTCAAAACTTTTTTTAATTGTTTCGCGGAGGCTAACGAGCTGCCGCCAAATTTTATTACTTTCACAAAATTCACTCCTGAACTCTTAGATTCTTTAAGAATACAAAAACTAGTCGATAAAAGCAAGTAGTTCTTAGGGATACTTAAAGGGAAAACCTTGTTATTACAAGAAAATTTAGAAATTAGTGGAGTAAAAAATGCTAGTGATAGATGATTGCTGTCTCAAAGAGCTTAACTAGAGTGTGATATAATTTCTATAAATAAATCTTGCAATGGCAGCTAGTTATTAAAGTGATGGTGACAAGTGAAAGTTGCCAAGTAAAGGAGCAGAAATGGAAATTGTTGTTTTCATATTGATTGTGGGAATTATTATTTTACTAGGCTTTGGGTTATTTTTGCTGTTTCAACGTTGGCAAAATCGCTACAAAATTCAACAGGTCGAAAGACAAAAGGAAAAATTATTTGATATGACAATCTTTGATGAAGTTGCAGCAGCTGAGAAACTTTCTTTGACGGATGCTCAAAAGGCTGTTTTTGATGAGGTGAATCAGCGCTGGCAAACCGTTACAAAAGCGGACTTTGCTACGTTAGAGACAACAATCATGATGGCGGAAAGTTTAAATGCCCGCCCAAATAAAGTTTTTGCTGCAAAAAGAAAGATTGCTTCTGCCAATCAAAGACTGGCGGAAATGGAAAAAACGATTTTTGAGATTCGTCAGACTTTAGCAAAGTTACAGGAGAAAGCGTAGTCCAGATAATCTTGTATGGAAGATAGACAGTTACCCGCTAAAACAAATGTGACTATTTTTTGCTGGTCAAAGGACTCAGCAAAAGAGTAACAGAGCATTCATTTGAAAATTTCGCTAGACTAATTAAGGATCAAAAATAATTACTCAAAGTCCTTGCTGGCCAGTAACAATTGTCGAAAAAACCTTGCTATTACAAGAAAATTTAGAAATTAGCTTATGAAAAAAAATGTAAATTTTTTCGGGATTATCCCGTGCCATCCAATAATGATTATGATATAATCTAGATTAGATGTCTGCGCCCTAATAAGTAGGTGTAAAATACTTCGGTTTTTCTTATACAATTATGTGTTACTAAAAACGGAGGAACAATAATGGGAAGTAACGTGAACATCATCATCATCATATTCATCGCGGTCGTAGTGATTTTAGCAATTTTAGGACTGGTTTTACTGCTGTTACGGCGGCAAAACCTGAGTAAAATAGACGAACTGGAAAAACGTAAGGAAAAACTATTTGACTTACCGGTGTTTGAAGAAGTTGATGATGTCAAGAAGATGCATATGGTGGGTTCCAGCCAAAATACTTTCCGTGAATGGAGCCAACGTTGGATTGCCGTTTCAACCGTTGAGTTCGGCACACTAGAAACAATGATTATGGACGCTGAAGGCTTAAACAATCGCCCCAGCAAAATTTTCAGTGCCAAGCAAGCTATCGAGTCCGCAAATGGAAAAATGGATGAGATGGAAAACGAAGTGGAAGAAATCCGCAAAGGGCTTGAAGAATTACGAGATGGAGAAGAACGTAACTCCCTTGAAGTTCAAAAAGCCTTGGATGTGTATGAAGAGTTACAGGCTGAATTAAAGACTGATTCCTCAATCTTTGGTCCAGCACTTTCTGAGTTGAAAAAACAAGTCAAGAATATTGAAATTGAATTCACTCAGTTTGTGACTTTAAATACCTCCGGTGATCCGATTGAAGCTCGGGAAGTGTTAGAGCTTGCCGAACAGCACACTTATGAGTTATCTGACTTAGTGAAACGAATTCCTAGCGTTTTCGAAGATCTAAACCGAGTATTCCCTGATCAAGTTCAAGAAATTGAAGAAGCGTATAAGCGCATGGTCGATGAGCAATACAAGCTGCCGGATGATTTTCCGGAGCGTATTGAACAAGTGAAAAAACGTATCGAAAACTCTCTTAAAGATATCGAAAAAACTGAAGTCAGCACCGCTGAGGTCGCAAACAGAGATACAGCCAGTCAAATTGATGGCCTGTACGATACGTTAGAACGGGAAATGAACGCACGGAAATACGTGCTGAAAAACCGTCAAGTAATCAAAGACTATATTGATCATGCTGGGAAAAACAATCGTCAGCTGATGATTGAATTAGATCACACCTCACAAAGTTATGCGTTAAATCATAATGAGTTAGGTCGAGCTCGTGGTTTCCAAACGGAGTTAGACGAGTTAACTCGTCGCTACCAACAAATGGAACCGCAAATTAATGATCACGAAATTCCTTATACAGAAGCGCAAGTCTTTTTCAAAGACGTATACCGCATCTTGGATGATATCGAAAACCAACAAATGGCAATCGATGATGATATGCGCAATCTGCGTAAAGGTGAACGTGATGCACAAGTCAAGGTGGAAGAGTTTGAATTCCGCCTGCGGACCTTAAAACGTTATGTTGAAAAACAACGTTTACCTGGTCTTCCAGAAGATTATCTGGAATTCTTCTACGTAACGACTGATCGGATTGAACAATTCAATAACTCTCTCAACAAGATTCGTATTGATATGGATGAAATCAATCAGCTCTTACAATTGTCAGAAGAAGATTTAGCAACCTTACAACAAAAAACGGATGATCTCGTCGATGCTGCTGCTCTAACAGAGCAAATGTTGCAATACGCAAACCGCTACCGCAACAGCCATCAAGAAATCCGCGATGCCATCACCCAAACGATGGAGTTGTTCAACAATGGCTATCGCTATCAAGAATCCCTTGATACGATTGGCACTGCCCTGGAAAGAGTAGAACCTGGCGCTTTCCAACGCATTGAATCCTTTTACTTTAAGAATCCAGACCTAGTCTGAGAATACGATAAAGACGTTTTTCCAATATAGAAAAAGCCCTGAAAAAAATTTCGGGGCTTTTTTGCGGGCAAAAATTTGCCATTTTCGAATCAGCCAAAGCTTTCATTAAAAAAGTTTTAAGGTCAACTCGCTGCTACCCGTCAAAATTTTCAACGCCTTGAAAGGAAGTGACAGAACCTTTATAATAGGAAAGAATTTTAGAAAAGAGGCTATACCATGATTTACTTTGACAATAGTGCAACGACAGCAATTTATCCGCTGGCACTTGATACATATACCAAAACCAGTCAACGGATTTTTGGGAACCCGGCCAGCCTGCATGATTTAGGCAATCAGGCCCATCGCTTATTGGAACAAGCCCGCAAGCAAATCGCAGAACAACTGGCAGTAGCTTCATCAGAAATTTTTTTCACCAGCGGCGGCACAGAAGGGGATAATTGGGTCTTAAAGGGTACGGCCATTGCCAAAAAAGAATTTGGCAATCATCTAATTATTTCCGGCATTGAGCATCCGGCAGTCAGTGAAACGGCTCAACAATTAGCGGCTAACGGCTTTGACGTCAGCATCGCGCCAGTAGATGAAAAAGGATTTGTCCTTGTGGAGGAATTGGCCAAACTAATAAAAAAAGACACCATTTTAGTTTCTGTGATGGCTGTCAATAATGAAATTGGCAGCATTCAGCCGATTCAAGCAATCAGCGAGCTGTTAAAGGCTTATCCGCGAATTCATTTTCATGTGGATGCGGTACAGGCTATCGGCAAGGTGCCACAGGATTTATGGCTTACAGAAAGAGTTGACTTCGCCACTTTTTCAGCCCATAAATTCCACGGACCACGAGGTGTCGGCTTTATTTATTGGAAGGCCGGTCGTAAATTAGCCCCGTTACTAAACGGCGGAGGTCAGGAAAACAATCAGCGCTCCGGCACAGAAAATTTACCGGGAATTGTCGCCACTGCCAGAGCACTACGGCTTTATCAAGACAAAATTTCGGAAAACCCACAGCACACGACAAACTTAAAAAAAGCCTTAACAGAGGATTTAAAAACTTTTCCGAAGGTTCACTTTTTTACCGGCGAAGAAAATTTTGCGCCTAATATTTTATGCTTCGCCCTGGAAGGAATCCGCGGTGAGGTTCTAGTCCACGCCTTTGAAGAAAAGCAAATCTACCTTTCCACCACCAGTGCCTGCTCCAGCCGCAAAAAAACAGCAAGTTCAACGTTAGGTGCCATGCATGTACCTAGTCGCTTGGCAACCTGTGCAGTGCGGGTGAGTTTGGATGAGAGCAATACGATGGCGGAAGTGGAACAGTTTATGATTATTTTTCAGCAATTGTATCAACGCTTTTCCAAAGTGAATTAGCAGACGAGAAAAATGGAGGAACCAACGTGAAATACTCAGAAATTATGGTCCGCTATGGTGAATTGTCCACGAAAGGCAAAAATCGCCGGACCTTTATTATGCAACTAGCTCAAAATGTCAAAGAAGCTTTGGCAGAATTTCCCAACTTGCGGGTGCGGGGAGAAAGAGATCGGATGCATCTATTGCTAAATGGGGAGGACAGCGAATTAATTATTCCGAAGCTAACAAAAGTTTTCGGCATTCAAAATTTTTCCCCTAGCATTCGAGTGGAAAAAGACTTAGCGGTGATTAAGGCTAAGGCGCAGGAAATGATGCAGGAAATTTATACCGGCACAGAAACCTTCAAAATTACCGGCAAGCGCAGCGACCATCACTTTGAAATTGACAGCCAGCAGCTGCAATTATTTTTAGGCAATGCGATTGTTGATATTTTTCCAGACATCAAAGCCCAAATGAAACGCCCTGATATTAACCTGCGGGTGGAAATTAGAGACGAAGGGGCCTATCTCTCTTATGAAACGATTAAAGGCGCTGGCGGTTTACCAGTGGGAACCAGTGGTCGTGGAATGCTAATGCTTTCTGGCGGGATTGATTCGCCGGTAGCTGGCTATCTGGCGATGAAACGCGGCGTTGAGATTGAAGCCGTTCATTTTGCTAGCCCACCTTATACCAGTGAGCAAGCCTTGCAAAAAGCCAAAAACCTGACACAAAAATTAGTCGCGTTCGGTGGCGACATTCAGTTTATTGAAGTGCCTTTTACCGAGATTCAAGAAGAAATTAAACGCAGTCTGCCGCAAGGGTACTGGATGACAATCACCAGAAGAATGATGCTGCGCTTAACGGATATGATTCGGGAGGCCCGCAAAGGTTTAGTAATTATCAATGGCGAATCTCTAGGCCAAGTGGCTTCGCAAACTTTACACAGCATGGTCGCCATCAATGAAGTTTCGGCTACGCCAATTATCCGGCCGGTCATCACGATGGATAAGCTAGAAATTATTGAAATTGCCGAACAAATTGAGACCTTTGAATTGTCTGTGCAGCCCTTTGAAGACTGCTGCACGATTTTTGCACCGCCACAACCAAAGACGCGGCCTAATATTGATAAGGTTCATCAATATGAAGAGCGTCTCGATGTGGAAGGCTTATTAGCTCGAGCTTTTGCTGGCATCAAAGTTGAAAAAATTTCAGCACAACAGGAAACAACGGAGTTCGCTGATTTCTTATAATTTTCTAGCAGCTCTTAATCAAAAAATATTAATAGAAGTAAAATTTTTAGCAGCTGATTCATAACGACTCAGCTGTTTTTTGCTGTCACTTTTTTCACAAAATATGTAATAATTAAACTATTCTGTTTTTATTATGAGAAAATTTTTCTTTTTATCAAAGATATTCTGTGCTAAACTATTCATGTGAAGCGTTTAACAAAGTCTTTGGAAGGTGATTTGAGTGATGGGAGTAAATAAAGAAAAGGTATTACCTAAAGCGACTGCTCGCCGCATGCCTGTCTATTTACGTTATTTAAAAATGCTCAGTGATTCAGGAGTCAGTCGCATCAAATCGAAGGACTTCAGTGAGGTTACTAAAGTGCCGTCAGCGACAATTCGTCGGGATTTTTCTTATTTAGGAGAATTAGGACGCAGCGGGTACGGTTATGATGTGGCCTATTTGATTGAGGTTTTTAGCGGTTTGTTGGCTACTCAAGAGGAAAAGCGAATTGCACTAGTCGGCTGTGGAAATTTAGGGCGAGCGCTAGTTAATAATAATTTTCGCCGCAACGAAAATTTAAATATTGTCTGCATTTTTGACAACAATCCCGATTTGATTGGGCAAGAGATTGATGGGGTTAAAGTTTATGGGATGGCAGACTTAGCGGATATTTGTACGACTGAAAATATTAAGCTGGCCATTTCTACTGTGCCCAGCCAGTTTTCCCAAGAAGCCGTTGACCAAATGGTGGCTGCCGGCATCACAGCGATTTTAAATTTTGCTCCAGATCGAGTGAATGTCCCAGATTATGTGACGATGCAGTACATCGATTTGACCACGGAGCTGCAAACCTTGATTTATTTTGATAATAGTTTTCAAAAACTGTCGTCCCTCTAGGCAGTTTTTTTGCATTCATCGGTGGTTCTCCTATAATAAATTTAACAGGAAAATTTTTCTGCAGGATATTTGAGCAGGTAATGCTTTAACCTTGAAATAAAAAAGAAGTTTGAAAAGGAGAATTTATGCAAATTACAAGACGTGGTGAGGTTCATGAGGTAGTCGGAAGTCAACCGGAAGTAGGGCAAAAGGTCCCAGATTTTCAATTAGCTGATAGTCAGGATAAAAGCTGGCAACTAAAAGATTTATTGGATAAGCCTTTAATTATTAGCGTTGTGCCGGATATTGATACAAGAGTTTGCGCTATCCAGACCCGCCAATTTACCAAAGCTGCTGGCGAGCATCCAGCTTTGAACTTTGTGACAATTTCTAATAACACCAAAGAAGAACAGGCAAATTGGTGTGCTGCTGAAGGTTTGGATTTAACAATTTTACACGATGATAATTCTGTCTTTGGGAATGCCTATGGTTTATTTGTGCCTGACAGCGGGCGTTTAGTCCGTTCAATTTTTGTGGTGGATACGACAGGGGTTTTATGTTATCGTGAATTAGTTGTCGAGCAGACTCAAGAGCCGGATTATCAAGCAGCTTTGCAGGCGGCTGAGGAATTGCTATAATTTTTCAGATTCTGTTTGACTTTGATTTTTTAACATTGTAGAATGAGGCAAGACTTAGACCAAGAGGAGTAACCAACAGCTTTTGTCAGAGAGAGAAAATGATTGGTGGAACATTTTCACAAAAGGTTGGTGAAGGTAGCTTGAGAGTTTTTTGCTTGAAAATTTGAAGCTGAGAATCGGCTGCAGCGAGTAAAGCAAAACGAATCGTGATCGTTACCTCACGTTTGAGAGGCAGAAAATTTCTGCAATTTAGGTGGTACCGCGTAATCAATCAACTTACGTCCTAAGATGTTTTGGCATCTTAGGGCTTTTTTGTTTTTCCAAAAAAGCGGCTGTGTTGAAAAAAATTAAAAAAGGAGACTTTTGTTATGACGGAAGAAAATAATTTATCGACAAAGTACAATCCCCTTGAAGTAGAAGCTGGGCGTTATAAAAAATGGTTGGAGCAGGATTTATTTAAGCCTAGTGGTGATGCTAAGGCCAAGCCCTATTCAATCGTTATTCCGCCCCCAAATGTTACTGGCAAGCTGCATTTAGGTCACGCTTGGGATACGACTTTGCAGGACATGATTATTCGCCAAAAACGGATGCAGGGATTTGACACGCTCTGGCTGCCGGGCATGGACCATGCCGGCATTGCAACACAAGCGAAGGTTGAAGAAAAATTAAGAGAGCAGGGAATTTCTCGCTATGATTTAGGCCGCGAAAAATTTATCGACCAGGTTTGGGAATGGAAGGGCGAGTATGCTAGCCATATCCGTGAACAGTGGGCTAAATTAGGCTTGTCGTTAGATTATTCTCGGGAGCGTTTCACTTTAGATGAAGGCTTATCAAAAGCAGTCCGCACAGTTTTCGTAAAATTATACGAAAAAGATTTAATCTACCGTGGGGAATACATTATCAACTGGGACCCACAAGCTCGCACCGCTCTTTCAGATATTGAAGTCATTCATAAAGATATTGAAGGTGCCTTTTATCACATGACTTATCCTTTGGCGGATGGCAGCGGCGCCGTTGAAATTGCGACGACCCGCCCAGAAACAATGCTTGGAGATACTGCCGTGGCAGTTCATCCAGATGATGAACGCTATCAAAATTTAATCGGTAAAACGGTAATCTTGCCTTTGATGGAAAAAGAAATTCCCATCATTGCTGATGAGTATGTGGACATGGACTTTGGAACCGGTGTTGTAAAAATTACCCCGGCTCATGATCCAAATGACTTTGAAGTCGGCAATCGCCATGATTTGCCACGGGTTAATGTGATGAATGAAGACGGCTCGATGAATGATTTGGCTGGCAAATATGCCGGCATGGATCGCTTTGCAGCTCGCAAACTGATTGTCAAAGATTTAGAAGAGCTAGGCCGTCTAGTAAAAATTGAAAAAATGAATCACAGTGTCGGTCATTCTGAAAGAACCGGCGTGGTGGTAGAGCCACGTTTGTCAACGCAATGGTTTGTAAAAATGGCGCCATTGTCTGAAAAAGCAATTGAAAATCAAGCAACTGACAACGCTGTTGATTTCTTTCCGCCACGGTTTAATCAAACCTTCTTACGGTGGATGGAAAATGTTCATGATTGGGTAATTTCGCGGCAGCTGTGGTGGGGTCATCAAATTCCTGCTTGGTATCATAAAGAAACTGGTGAGATGTATGTTGGCATGGAAGCACCAGCGGATAGTGAAAATTGGCAGCAGGATCCTGATGTTTTAGATACTTGGTTTTCTTCGGCTCTATGGCCATTTTCAACAATGGGTTGGCCTGATGTGGATAATGAGGACTTCAAACGTTATTTCCCAACCAACACTTTAGTGACGGGCTATGACATTATTTTCTTCTGGGTGAGCCGGATGATTTTCCAAAGTTTGGAATTTACTGAAGAGCGTCCCTTTGAAAATGTTTTGATTCACGGCTTAATTCGCGATGAACAAGGCCGCAAGATGAGCAAGTCATTAGGCAATGGGATTGACCCGATGGATGTTATTGAAAAATACGGCGCCGATGCTCTGCGTTGGTTTTTATCCAATGGCTCTGCTCCCGGTCAGGACGTGCGTTTCAGCTATGAAAAAATGGATGCGGCGTGGAATTTCATCAATAAAATTTGGAACGCCTCACGTTTTGTCATCATGAATGTTGAGGGCATGACAATTGAAGAGATTGATTTGACTGGAGAAAAAACAGTGGCAGACCGCTGGATTTTAACCCGCTTAAATGAAACTATCGCCAAAGTCACTGACCTTTTTGACCGCTTTGAATTTGGTGAAGCTGGTCGCCAGCTGTACAACTTCATCTGGGATGATTTTTGTGACTGGTATATTGAGATGAGTAAAGAAGTTCTTTACGGGGATGATGAAGCCTCTAAAAAGACAAACAAGAGTATTTTGGTTTACACATTGGACCAGATTTTACGCCTGTTGCATCCAATTATGCCGTTTGTTACAGAAGAAATTTGGAGTAAGATTCCTCATACTGGCAATTCATTAGTCGTTGCCGAGTATCCGGTTGTTCGACCAGAATTTGACGATGAAGATGCAGCTAAGGGCATGGCTGTTTTGACGGAACTTATTCGTTCTGTTAGAAATATTCGGGCAGAGGTTAACACGCCGCTATCAAAACCAATTACCCTTTTGATTAAAGCGACCGATCCAGCGATTGGTAAATTCTTAGTTGAAAATACCAACTATATTGAACGCTTCTGTAATCCGGATGAATTACAGATTAGCAGCGATTTGATTGCCCCAGAATTGGCGATGTCAGCGATTTTAACCGGCGCTGAAATTTATCTGCCGCTAGCAGGTTTGATTAATATTGAAGAGGAAATTCAGCGGCTAGAAAAAGAATTGGCCAAGCTAGATGGCGAAGTCAAACGAGTTCAAGGAAAATTATCCAATGAACGCTTTGTCGCGAATGCCCCAGACGATGTGGTTGCCGGCGAAAAAGCCAAAGAAAAAGATTATTTAGACAAACAAGCAACCGTTCGTGAACGGATTGAAAATCTGCGGACGATTAGTTAAAGAAAAAAACTGCCGATAGAAATTTTCTGTCGGCAGTTTTTTACTGAGATTCGATAGCATCTGGTGCATCATTGAGGAAAACTTTTGCTATAATAAGCGGGGAAGTTATCTGGAGAGGGGAAAGAAAATGTCATTAACTGTTGCTGAGGCGATTGACTGGATTCACAGCCGTCTGCCTTTTGGCTCGAGACCGGGCTTAGAACGAGTCAGCGCTCTGCTGGAAAAAATAAACCATCCTGAACTGAAGGTCCCGACAATCCATATTGCCGGCACGAACGGCAAAGGCTCAACGGTAACTTATCTGCGCTGTATGCTGGAGGAGTTGGGCTTGTCTATCGGCACCTTCACGTCACCATACATTGAAACGTTTAACGAACGAATTGCTATTAACGGCGTAGGTATTTCTGATGAAGCTATCATAGAATTAGTGTCTCGTTATCAGCCGATTGTGGCAGAAATGGATCAAGAAGAAGCCATTGCCGGTATCACCGAATTTGAAACATTAACGGGGATGGCCTTTGATTATTTTCTTCAAGAAAAAGTGGATGTTGCAATCATTGAAGTCGGCCTCGGCGGATTGCTGGACTCAACCAATGTCGTGCACCCTTTATTAACTGGAATCACGACGATTGGTTTAGATCACATGGAGATCCTTGGCGAGACGTTAGCGGAGATTGCCGCTCAAAAAGCCGGCATTATTAAAGCCGGCATTCCTGTCGTAACTGGTAATATTGAAAGCATCCCGCTAGCTGTCATCGAAGCTGAGGCTGCTGAAAAAAAAGCGTCCATCTATCGCTTTGACCAAGAATATCAGGTTGACTATCTGCATCCCGATGAAGAATGGGGCGAGGCTTTTAATTTTAGTAACGAAGCTGGCAAGATTCCGAAACTGCGGGTCTCGATGATTGGTCAACATCAAAGTGAAAATGCGGGGATGGCGATTGAATTATTTTATCAATACTGCCGCTTAACCAAGCAGAATTTTCAAAGTAAATTTGTGACAAAAGGCCTTTGGCAAGCTCAATGGCCTGGGCGAATGGAGCGTCTGAGTGAAAATCCGCTGATCATTTTAGATGGCGCCCACAATGAACATGCAGTCAAGCGCTTAGTGGACAATTTGCAGCGGGAATTTGGCAGCTATCAAATAAAAATTTTGTTTTCTGCCGTCGCTACAAAGGAAATTCATGGTATGCTAGCCTTGTTGAAACAACTGCCCAATGTGGAAATTTATTTAACCACTTTTAATTATCCTCGTTCGCTGGAGCTGAAGGATTATACCAATGAGGTGGATGAGCAGTTGACGATTGTTTCTTTATGGCAATTTGGTTTGGCGGAAATTCTAGAAAATTTTGAAGACAATCAATTGTTGTTAGTCACTGGCTCGCTGTATTTTATTTCGCAGGTGCGGGAATTATTATTAGAATTAGGAGGAGCAGATGAAAAAGCTTAGTGGTGTCATTTTTGATATGGATGGACTGATTTTTGATACGGAGATGCTCTATTATAAAGCGACGCAAAAAGTTGCTGATGAGTTGGGATTTGCCTATAGCAAAGAGGTCTATTTAGATTTTTTAGGAGTCTCTGATGAGGAAGTCTGGGAAAATTATCATCAAATTTATGCAGATAAAGGAACAGAAGCCGTTGATAAATTTATCAACGAGTCCCATGCGGAAGTTTTGCGGATGTTTGAAAATGGCGAAGCTGCTCTAAAACCTGGTGTTCATCAATTAATGGACTATTTGAATGAACGAAAAATCCCCAAAATTGTTGCCTCTAGCAATCAGCGGCATGTGATTGAATTGCTGTTAGAAAATGCTCAATTAAAAGATGAATTTATCGACATTGTTTCCTCAGAAGACGTCAAGCGGGCCAAACCTGACCCCGAGATTTTTGAAGTGGCCGTGAAGCGACTAAACACTGCCAAAGAGGAAACCCTTGTCTTAGAAGATTCCCAAAATGGCGTGCTTGCCGCTCATAAAGCGGGCATTCCGGTCATCATGGTACCCGATTTATTAGTACCGACGGATGATTTGCTGGCGAAGACTTTGCATGTGCTGGATTCTTTGGAAAAAGTGCCGGATTATTTTGGTGATTAATTGCAAGAAAAACTCTTTTGCGTATTTTTAAATGAAAACGCAAAGGAGTTTTTTGTATGAAGGAAAAATTATTACTAAGGGAAATGCCGGCGGACTCTTTGCCACGGGAGCGCCTCTTGAATTTTGGTGAAAAAGCTTTGTCAGATCAAGAACTGTTGGCAATCGTTTTGCGGACCGGCTATGCCAGCCAAAATGTTATGGAATTGGCCGGTGCCTTGTTACAGCATTTTTCCAGCCTTTATGAAATCAAGCAGGCCTCATTGCAGGAATTAAAAACAGTTAAGGGAATTGGCCAAATTAAAGCCTTAGAGTTGAAAGCTGTTCTGGAATTAGGCTGGCGTATTCAGCAGGCGCAACAGCCTAAGATTGGCCGAGTGACTTCCAGTTATGATTTGGCGCAGCAATTAATTTTACAGCAAAAAGATTGGCATCAAGAACATTTGCGGGCGTTGTATCTCAATACGAAAAATGAAATCATTGTCAAAAAAACAATTTTTATTGGATCGTTGAACCAGTCAATTGCCCACCCGAGAGAGATTTTCCGCTTTGGTGTTCGCTGTTCAGCGGCGCGTATTTTAATTACCCATAATCATCCTTCCGGCAATCCAACGCCTTCTAGCAATGATTTAGATTTTACCGCCCGCCTCATTAAATGCGGCGAAATGTTGGGTATTGAACTGTTGGATCACATTATCACCGGTGAAAAATCTTATATTAGTCTGCGGGAAGAGGGTTTCTGGAAAAAAATAAATCAAGGCACTTGAAAAAATGCCCTAATAATAGTAGAATTGTTTTTGTAAATTTGTTTGTCTTATTTAAGCTCTAGGTAGTTGACAATTGTTGCACCTCTTGTGTAAGAAGAGCAAATGTTACAATATTATATTTGTGATTAATCACAAGGAGGTTCATCAAGATGGAAAACGGTACAGTTAAATGGTTTAACGCAGAAAAAGGCTTTGGATTCATCACTCGTGAAGACGGAAGTGACGTATTTGTTCACTTTTCAGCTATCCAAGGTGACGGCTTCAAAACTTTAGAAGAAGGTCAAGCAGTTACTTTTGACGTTGAAGAATCAGATCGTGGCCCTCAAGCTACTAACGTTAACAAAGCTTAATTTCTAAAAATTTTAACCTCTGAGGAGTTTTCCTCGGAGGTTTTTTTCTTCTTTAATTATTTAAGAATTTTCGTATTTCATTTTTTTAAACTCACTTAGTGGTCAAGTCAAAAAACTTGACAATATAATTTTTTTGGAAAATCAGCGATGAAGAATGTTATAATAAACCCATGGGTCGTTTGAATCGCTTAAGCAAATGGTTTATTTTTAAATTAAAACAGAAAAAAATTCCTTTTAATTTGGTAATGAATGGTACTTTTTTGTTAAAATTATTAAGGATTTTTCAAAAAAGCGAAACGGCTTCGCAAAGTTTTTAATGGCTCAAACAGGAATTTTGTAGCGAGTTTCTTCTATAATATAAGGCTATAAAATTCCGTTATGGTTTTCATAATAAATAGTAAGCGCTTTTTTACTATTGAAGATTGTTTTTTTGCTGAAATCACGATATTGTGTTTTTTATCACATAATAAATTTTTTATTCTTTAAAAAATTAAATCAGAAGTCAACTTCTTCTTAAAAAATTGGCACTACTGCAGAGTTCTTCTGTAGTTTGGAATATGCTTTAACGTGTAACGCAACTGGCTTGTTGAAAAATTTAGACTTAGGGAGGAATTAGTGTGGATTTTGAATTGAGTAATGAACAGATCATGATGCGACAATTGTTTCGGGATTTTGCCGAAACAGAAGTCAAACCGTTAGCCCATGAGATTGATGAGAATGAGCGGTTCCCTGCGGAAACAGTTGTCAAATTGGCGAAAGCGGGCTTTATGGGCATTCCAATTGACAAAGAGTTTGGTGGAGAAGGGGCTAATACTTTAGCCTATGCTATGTGTGTGGAGGAATTGAGCCGGGTCTGCGCAACTACCGGTGTGATTGTTTCAGCTCATACTTCTTTGTGTTGTGAACCAATCAGTAAATACGGTAGCGCTGCTCAAAAAGAAAAATATTTGATTCCTCTGGCTAAAGGTGAAAAATTAGGCGCCTTCGGGTTAACCGAACCGGGAGCTGGTACAGATTCAGCTGGTCAGCAAACAAAGGCTGTCTTAGTTAATGATCACTATGTCTTGAACGGCACTAAAATTTTTATCACGAACGGTGGAGTTGCTGACATTTATATTATTTTTGCTATGACGGATAAAAGCAAGGGCAATCGAGGCATCTCCGCCTTTATCGTCGAAAAAGATTTCCCTGGCTTCACTATTGGGAAAAAGGAACAGAAAATGGGAATCCGGGGGTCATCGACAACTGAATTAGTTTTTGAAAATTGTATTGTACCGAAGGAAAATCGTTTGCGCCCAGAGGGAAAAGGTTTTGGCGTAGCAATGGGTACGTTAGACGGCGGCCGAATTGGAATCGCCGCTCAAGCCTTAGGGATTGCCCAAGGCGCCTTGGATGAAACAGTGGCTTATGTTAAAGAGCGTAAGCAGTTTGGTCGTAGTATTTCAGCTTTCCAAAACACGCAATTCCAATTGGCTGATATGAAAGCCCAAATCGAAGCAGCACGGCTGTTAGTTTATAAAGCGGCCTATGCCAAGGAACATCAAAAGTCCTTCTCTGAAGAAGCGGCCATCGCAAAATTATTTGCTTCTGAAACTGCAATGTCTGTGACGACGAAATGTGTTCAGTTGCACGGCGGTTACGGCTACATCCGTGATTATCCGGTGGAACGGATGATGCGGGATGCGAAGATTACCGAAATTTATGAAGGTACCAGTGAAGTGCAGCGGATGGTTATTTCCGGCGCAATGTTACGATAAGACAGGAGGAAATGATTCGATGAATATTTTTGTATGTATAAAACAAGTTCCCGATACAACGGAAGTAAAATTTGATCCTGAAACAGGCACTCTAATTCGTAAAGGTGTGCCGACTATTATTAATCCTGACGACAAGGCCGGCTTGGAAGCCGCCCTGCGCTTAAAAGATCAATTTGGTGCAACCGTCACTGTTGTGACCATGGGACCAATGCAAGCAGACGTTGCGTTGCGGGAAGCCTTGGCAATGGGGGCAGATGAAGCCTATTTAATTTCTGACCGGGCCTTTGGTGGTGCGGATACGTATGCTACCAGTATCACGATTGCCTCAGCAATTAGAAAAATCGGGGGCTATGACTTGATTATTACAGGCCGGCAGGCGATTGATGGGGACACAGCGCAAGTTGGCCCACAGATTGCTGAACATCTCGGCCTTGCCAATATTAGTTACGCCGAAGACATTAAAATGGAAGAGGATAGCATCATCGTCAAGCGTCAATTTGAAGACCGCTATCATCTGATAAAAGCTAAACTACCTTGTCTGATTACGGCGCTTTCTGAATTAAATGCGCCTCGCTATATGACGCCAGGGGGAATCATTGATGCTTACGCTAAAGAAATTCACATTTTAACCAAGGCTGATTTAGACTTAGCCGATGATCAAATCGGCTTGAAGGGCTCTAAAACACGCGTCTTTAAATCCTATGATAAAGAAGCTAAAGGCGCCGGCACTGTGGTCAATCTTGATGTGGCGGAGTCTGTGGAATGGCTGATGGATAAACTAGCAACCAAGTACATCATTTAAATCATTCGGAGGTGAGAAAATGGATATGAAAGATTATAAAGGCGTTTTAGTTTTTGTTGAACAAGTGGACGGTGAAATTGCGCGGGTCAGCTATGAATTACTCGGTGAAGGCAAAAAGTTAGCCGCTACTTTAAATACGGAAGTCACGGCGGTAGTTTTGGGCAATCATTTGGAAGCTCTCGTAGATAAATTAGCCACTCACGGCGCTGATAAAGTAATTGTTGTTGAAGATCCCGCTTTAGAAACATACATGACAGAGTCTTATACCCATTCGATGACAGAAGTCGTCAATGAATACAAACCTGATGTTGTCTTATACGGCGCAACAGCAATTGGCCGTGACCTAGCTCCTCGGGTGGCAGCCCGTTGCAGCACTGGTCTAACAGCTGACTGTACGCGTTTAGAGGTGCAGGAAAAAACCAATAATTTATTAATGACTCGGCCAGCATTTGGCGGCAACGTGATGGCGACGATTCTCTGTCCAAATCATCGCCCACAGATGGCGACGGTTCGTCCCGGTGTGATGAAGCAGGCTGAAAAAATGGCGAATCCTGATTGCCAAGTGGTGAAATACGGCGTGCCAAATCTAGCTAATTACCAAAATGTTGAAATTTTGGAAGTGATTAAAAAAGAAACCGAACGGGTGGACATCATGGATGTTGACGTATTGGTTTCCGGCGGTCGTGGCATGGGCAGCGTTGACAACTTCAAGCTGCTGGAAGAATTAGCGGATGTTTTAGGCGGCACAGTTTCAGCTTCACGGGCTGCTGTCGATGCCGGCTGGGAGGAAAAAGACCGGCAAGTTGGCCAAACCGGTAAGACTGTTCGGCCAAATCTTTATATTGCCAGCGGTATTTCAGGTGCGATTCAGCACGTTGCCGGTATGGAGGAAAGTGATATCATCATTGCCATTAATAAAGATGAGTCTGCACCAATTTTTGATGTTGCTGACTTTGGAGTTGTTGGCGATGCCACAAAGATTATTCCATTATTAACTAAAGAAATTAGAGCGAAACGGGATAATGAAGGATAAAGTTTAAGAAAATGAAAAAGCACAATTATAAATGACCTTGTGTCGAAAAGAGCCTAGTGGGGACTAGGCTCTTTTTTTGCGTTCTGGAGGCTATAAATAACTAAACGAATCATCTACAACTAAAGTCTGATTGTGCTGTCAAACTTTATTCCCATGAAATTAGGGTCATCCGGCCTTATAGTTTTCAAAGAAGGGTTGTTAGAAAGACAATTTAAAGTTCTTGCAAAATTGTAAGAGAAAAGTAATAAAATTACATGGTCTATTTTTTTTTAAACGAGTATAGTAGGCGATGGATTAAACACTGACTTTGTTTTAAAAAGATGTGGCTAATAGTTTCTAACAAACAATGAAAATGATACATAAGGGAGTAATGACGATGTTACAAGTTGAGAATCTTAGAAAAGTATATGGCAATGAATTGCAATATGAGGCATTAAAGGGGATTAATCTGACGGTTGAAGATGGTGAATTTATTGGCATCATGGGACCTTCAGGAAGTGGGAAAACAACCTTCTTAAACCTCTTGGCGACCATTGATCAGCCGACTAGCGGCAGCATTTTGTTAAATGGGAAGAACCCGAATACTTTAAATCAAGAAGAAATTGCCAAGTTTCGCCGCAAAGAATTAGGCTTTGTTTTCCAAAGCTTTAATTTGATGCCGACATTAACAGTGGAAGAAAATATCGTCTTGCCGCTGACTTTAGACGGTGAAAAAGTCAGCCGCATGAAAAAACAAGTGCGGGATTTAGCTCCCCGCTTAGGCATTGAAACATTATTGCCAAAAAGAATCGGAGAAATTTCCGGGGGCCAAGCGCAAAGGGTAGCCGTTGCCAGAGCAATGATTCATCATCCAGAACTATTGTTGGCCGATGAACCAACGGGTAACTTGGACACAAAATCTTCGCGGGATGTTATGGGCCTATTGCGTCAATTAAACCAAGAAGAACAAGCGACCATTTTAATGGTCACGCATGATCCTTTGGCCGCTAGCTTTTGTCAGCGGATCGTCTTCATCAAAGATGGAGAACTTGTTGATGAAATGCATAATGATGGCAATCAAGGGCGCTTTTATGACCGGATTATCACCGAGCTAGCCAGAATTGAGGGTGTCGACAATGAGTTTTAATCAATTAGTCATCCGCAATACCATTCGAAATCGCCATCTTTACATGGCTTACTTTTTAAGCACAATGTTTTCTGTGATGGTCTTTTTCACTTTTAATGTTTTTGCGCAACATCCTTCTTTGTCTGATGGGCTGAATTCCAGCGTACAAACGGGCATGACCGCTGCTGCAGTGATTATTTACGGCTTTGCTTTTTTATTCGTGCTTTATTCAATGGATGTCTTCTTGCAGTCCCGTAAAAAAGAATTTGGCGTGCTAATGATTCAAGGGATGAGTCCCAAGCAGCTACGCAAAATGGTGTTTATTGAAAATTTAGTAATTGGTTTTTTTGCGACAATTTTCGGTAGTATCGTGGGAATTGGCTTTTCGCAACTTATTTTATGGATTTCTAAATTTTTAGTCCACGTTGATTTTGGTTTTTATTTTCCAACACAAGCCATTTTAATTACCATTGCTTCCTTCTTTGTTTTATTTTTAGCGATTTCCTTTTTCATCCAGTTCCGCCTGCCAAAATTATCTTTACAGGAATTATTAAAAGCCGGCGAGTTTGGTAAAGGCGTTATCAAGCCATCATTTTTAAAGGCTATTTTATCAGTCATTTTAATCGGCGGTGGCTATGCTGTTGCCATTTTAGTCCCCGGGCAAATGGTGCCAATTGTAATGTTACCGGTGATTTTTGTCGTCATAGTTGGGACGAGTTTATTCTTTAACCAATTTAGTGTTGGCTTAATCGAATCCTTGAAAAAGCGGCAAAAGCTATTTTGGAAAAAAACGAATATGATTGTCTTTTCAGATCTTTCATTTAGAATGAAGGACAATGCCCGTTCCTTCTTCTTAGTTTCCATTATTACGACGGTGGCTTTTGCGGCGATTGGGACCTTGTACGGTTTGCAAGAATTACTAGTTGGTCAAATGGATTTGAATCCTTATGAAGTGACAGTGTACAATACTCCTTCGGCAGAATTGGACCAAGAAGTAGCGCAGGTAAACCAATTGTTTGCCGAAGATAATATTTCGGTTAACTCAACAACTGTTCATTACTTTTTGGATACGAACAGCGGCAATCAATACATGACAGTTTCTGAGTACAATCAGCTGGCAAACTTAGCTGATTTACCAGAACTAAGCTTGGCTGATGGCGAAGTTTTAGCTTTATCTAGCACGAATTTTACAAGCGGCGAGACTCCAAGCTCTGTCAGCATTAATGGCACGGAGTACACAGTGAAAGGGACAGAGCAAACACAAGTTGTCGCCGCCTTTAATAATTATTATTTAGTGCCTGACTCTGTAAATACGAGCGGATTGACTGAATATCAATCGACAAATTGGGTAGCGCCTGGAGCAGATTATGATGCCTTGGTTGCGACAGGCAAAAAAATCTTTGCTGAGTTTGTTGATACGCAACCAAAAACTTTCTTGCGGCAAACGACGTTAGACGGCTATGCACCAGTTTTATTCGTCGGTATCTTTATCGGGATTGTCTTCTTTGTTTCAGCCGGCAGCTTCCTTTATTTCCGCCTCTATAGCGATATGGATGTGGATGTGGAAAAATTCCGGATGATTTACAAGCTAGGCTTATCGAAAAAAGAATTGAAAAAAATGATCTATCAACAGGTCGGCATCCTCTTTTTCACGCCGATTATTGTCTCGGTGATTCACGGAGCGGTGGCCCTCACAGCAATGTATCATGTCTTTAATATGGATATGCAGCTGGCGGGTTGGGAAGTTTTAGGTGTGTTTGTGCTTATTCAAGTGATTTATTACTTAATTGCCCGCATCTTCTACTTTAATAAAGTTTATCGTCAAGTGACCGCCTAAAAAACTGCGGGAAGCAACAGCCAAGCTTGTTAGCTTGGCCTGTGACTTCCAGCAGTTTTTAATCTTTTTCTTGATTTTTTTTCACTAGCTGAGAGCTGTTAATCCCTTCTCGAACAGCAAATTTTATAACAAAAAAGAGTAGAACTAAAAAAATTCCCATCAGGACAATTGTACTGGAGTCTTTACCAAATAAATCAAACTTTGCCATTGCAACCACCAAATCATTTTTCATTTTGCCACCTCCTGTATTAAGTATACCAACAAAAGCTGGCTTTCAGAGCATTTAGAAAAAGTTGGTAATAAAAAGGTTGAAATATCTACTTTTTTGTTTGCGGGAATCTTTAAAAAGCTGATTAAGAGCTACTTATTAAGCCTTTTTCAGAAATAAACAGAAGTTTAAATTTTTTGCAGCAGGTTGCTTTTCTAGTTTTATTTTTATATAGTAGCAGAGGAGATTGAACAGAGGAATTCTGAGAAAGAGGCAAGATTTTGGAAAAAGCATCGATTTATGGATTAGATAAAGAAGCATTAATCACCTGGTTTGAAGAGCAAGGGGAAAAGAAATTTCGGGCCACCCAAGTTTGGGAATGGCTTTATTTAAAACGGGTAGACCAATTTAGCGAGATGACCAATTTGTCCCATGCCTTGATTGAAAAATTGGAGGCGGCCTTTGTCATCAATCCGTTAAAACAATTGATTGTCCAAGAATCAAATGACGGCACGGTGAAATATTTATTTGAATTGCCGGATAAATTGATGATTGAGACCGTTCTAATGCGACAAGAATACGGATTATCCGTCTGTGTCACCACACAGGTCGGCTGCAATATCGGCTGTACGTTTTGTGCCAGTGGTCTTTTGAAAAAGCAACGAGACTTGAACGCCGGCGAAATCGTCGCCCAAATCATGCAGGTTCAACACTATTTTGACGAGCGGGGCCAAGACGAACGGGTGTCTCACGTGGTCGTCATGGGTATTGGGGAACCTTTCGATAATTACAATAACTTAATTGATTTTCTGCATATCATCAATGATGCCAAAGGCTTGGCAATTGGCGCTCGCCATATTACGGTTTCCACTAGTGGCTTAGCCCATAAAATTAAAGAGTTTGCTGAAAATGGTCTGCAGGTAAACTTGGCGATTTCTTTGCATGCGCCTAACAACGAGCTACGGACTTCTATTATGCGCATCAATCGCAGCTTCCCAATTGAAAAATTGATGGCAGCCGTCGATGAATACATTGAAAAAACCAACCGCCGCATCACCTTCGAATATATTATGTTAAATAATGTTAACGACCAGCCGGAGCACGCTCAGCAGTTGGCGGACTTATTGAAGGATAAGAAAAAGCTTGCCTATGTTAATTTGATTCCTTACAATCCAGTCAGCGAACATGATCAATATTCCCGTAGCGAGATGGCGGATGTTTTAAAATTTTATGATGTTCTTAAGAAAAATGGCGTCAACTGTGTAATTCGTAAAGAGCACGGCACCGACATTGATGCAGCCTGCGGTCAATTACGTAGCAAACAGCTGAAAAAGGTTGCGGCAAAGTAGTCTTTTCAAAAAAAGAAATGATTTTGTTGAGAAACTACAGTATACTTATTAATTATAATTAGTAACAGGGAAAGTGAGTCGAAGGAATGTCTACGAAGAAGAAAGTAATCTTAGGGGTTTTTGGCGTATTACTGGTAGCCTTTATTGGTGTTGTCGGTGTGGCCGCTAAAATATATTTTGATGTAAAAAGTTCAGCAAATGACACCTATGCAAGTGCAGAGCGGAGCACTACTTTGCGGGAAGAAACCGGCACGACTGCTGAAATTTCAGAGCAAGAGCCTTTCTCAGTGCTTTTATTAGGAATTGATACCGGCGCATTAGGTCGCGATGAACAGGGCCGGTCTGACACTATGATTTTGGCAACTGTTAATCCACAGTTAGGTCAAACGACAATGATTTCTTTAGAACGAGATACCTACACAGAAATCGTTGGTCATGGTACCACTGAAAAATTAAATTCTGCCTATGCCTATGGTGGAGTGGCAATGGCGATGGACACCGTTGAGAATCTGTTGAGTGTGCCAGTCGATCATTACATTACGATTAACATGGCTGGTTTAGAAGAATTGGTGGATGCGGTTGGCGGCATTACAGTCAATAATTCCTTCACCTTTGATTATGAAGGCACCAATTTTAGTATTGGTACCATCAATTTGAATGGCGAGGATGCCTTGAAATATTCCAGAATGCGTTACGATGATCCCAATGGCAACTACGGTCGTCAAGAAAGGCAAAGAAAAGTTATCGCAGCGATTGCCCAAAAAGTCTTAAGCTTTTCTGGTGTGACGGAATATCAAAGTATTCTAAATGCGATTTCTAGCAATATGACGACTGACTTTACCTTTGATGAGATGACGTCAATTGCGTTGAATTATCGCAATAGTTTCACTAATATTGTTGGTGATCAATTACAGGGAACGGGCTTTATGCAGGACGGAGTTTCTTACCAAAGCGTTTCTGCCGAAGAAATTGCTCGGGTCAAAGCAATTGCCGACGAACAATTGGGAATCACTGAATAATTATCTCTGCGGCAATAGAGATGAGAGCGGTAATCTTTATTATGAATATTAAAAGTAAGCAATGACATAAACGTACAACAAGTTGTTAAACAGCCTTTATAGGGCTAGAGCCGATTTCAGTTCGGCTCATAACGATTTTGTTGTATATAGCATTATGTCATTGCTTTTTTTGTGTCATTTTTTTTGAGATGACTTCTAGTGATAGAAAAATCTGTGAGGTCTTAGCAGATTGCACAAGTAAGGGCATTAACTGTACATATGTAGTAAATAGCAGCTAAATGATTTTCAACGTTGCTCCCGCTCCTTACGTAAACAAGCTTTAATCAAATTATCTTGATAGCACTGAGAAAGTTCCCAGCTTCCGGGCCAGTCTTTTGTCAATTCAAGTTCATGGAGTATTTTTTTATTAAAATCATTTACTGGGACATTGAGTAGCTCAGCAATACTTGCTGGTAAATGAATCAATGGGGTTAAACCGCTGAAATTCAATTTGAGGATGACCGCACATTGGTAGGCTAGTTTCAATTGCTTGCTTATGGAACGCCGACAAGTGAAAATTGGCAAAACAGATCCGTCTAACAAAGTGATTGTGCCGCCTTTATCGTGGTATTTGATATCTTTAATCATACTGATATTGAGCCAAGCACCATTCTCAACAGATTCAATCGAAAATAAAGTGAAATTTGGAGTGGTACAAGGTAGTTTATAGCGACAATTTCCAATGAACTTTTTGAAGCTAGCTAAGAATGCCTGTGGGTCTCTCACTCCTAGTTGAAATAACAGTAATGTATCAAGACAGTTTTTTGGAGATTCTAAAATTAGTTTGACTCGTCCGTCTAAAACTACCAATGAATGTTTTTGTTTACTTGAGTAAGAGAGCGGCAAAATTGCAAGTACACGATTGTCAGCTGGACCAATGGCACCGGGAATGAGACCTTCAGCGGCTGCTAAAGTGGCTTCAGCAGTTGCATACCCTCTTTTTAAAAGATCCTTTAGCTGACTATAGCTCTGACTACCAGTTTTTTCATTTGAATCCAGTGTATCAGCTTCCATTTCCATTTTTTTCCTCCATTCTAGTTGCTATAACAAAAAGACATTTTCAAATCGATGAGGGACTAGAATTTTCTTCAGATAACCTTCAAACAGCTATTTCCAGCAAAAAAGTTGATTCCTTTTGCTACGTACTCTCGATTGCCCTAGGCATAGTTACTTTTACTTTAAATGATTAGTCATCTGGTTAAGTTAAGTGTTAGGAATTCGTAACGCTACAATTATCTTAATAGATTGAAAATCGATTTGCGAGAAACTGATTTCCAGAATCTTATTTTTTTTAAAGTGTTTTTGGAATTAATATGGAAATTTACAGGATTTTTAAAAGAAGTTCAACATTCAATAGCTTTGCACCAATTTCAAGAATATGGGGAACTGCCTTTCCGCTATACTGACGTCAACAACCGGTTGATAAAAAAATAGAGGAGCAATAGAAATGGATTACAATCAAATATTGTTGAAGGCAGAAAAAATGTTAAAAGGCGTCTTAAGTCGCTTATTGATTTTTGAAACTCATCCGGAGTATGACGATTATCTGCAGATTTTGCGTTTAAATTTATACGAGTGGCTGATAGCCAATCCAGAAAAAAACTTTGAACAGTGGCAGGGCTTTTTATTTCAGCGTTTTACTTGGGATATTCAAAATCTGCGACGCACTCATTGGCGGCGCAAGCTAAGAGAAAAAAGCTTGACTGAATATGAGGAAACAAATGGCTGGTCCTTTGAAGAAATTTGTGAGCTGAAGGACGTGTTGACCTTGAACACGGCCTTTACGGAAAGGGAACGGATTTATATTGAACTGCGGTTGGCTGGGTATTCCCAAAGAGAAATTGCCGCATTTTGGCAGGTGAGTACTTCCGTGGTCAGTCGCTTGAAAATAAAAATCTGTCACAAATTGAAAAAAATTTTAGCTTAGGTGTTGATTTTTTCTGTTCTGAAGTTGTGTATATAGTGTAAGTCATCGCACGAGCTTACCAAAAAAATTTAGGAGGCCACTATTATGGCAACATTGGAAAGTACCAAATTATCGATTGAGCTGACACCATTTGGCAGTGATAAAATTACTAAGCAGCATTTTAACGACGTCGTTTTAAATCCCGACCCAGAAGCGATTCAAAAGCTTGGTGAGATTATGCATCAGATTTCTCCGGAGGACACAACGTATTTAGGCACTTTGAAAACTGAAGTCACTCGCTATGAGCCTATTTAATTAAAAGAAAAGGAGCAAGACCATGAAAAAATTACATTTAACCTTCTTAAATGAAACCGGTAAAAAGCATACTTTGAGACCCGCGCTAGCGTCTGAAAGCCTGACAGAAGAGGCTGTTCGCCAGGCGATGAGTAGCATTTGCGAACTTGGGATTTTTGAGAAAAATCGGGAACAGCTTTTTGTTGAACCTGATAGCGCCAAATATGTCGAAACAATCGAAACAGTCATTTTCTAAAAAGTGACTGACTAGACTGCAACAAGCGGTCAGCTGGAAATAGTTAAGCCAGCTGGCCGATCTGTTGCAGTTTTTTTGTGCTCTTTTGAAATAGAAAAGCGCATCTAAGCAGTATTATTTCTGAAATTTTTTTAATTTCCTGAGAATTTCTGGCTTTCTAACAAGCAAAAATTTTCATTTTACGGTAAACTAGCTAAGAAAGGTTGGTGTCTGATGAAGTTTGAAACGATTCATCATGTGGCAATAATTGTCGGTGATTACCAGCGGGCCCGTCACTTTTATGTAGATTTGTTGGGCTTTGAGGTGCTGAGGGAAAATTATCGGGCAGAGCGGGATGATTACAAATTAGATTTAAAGCTGGGAAGCAGTGAGCTAGAAATTTTTGGAATCAAAGATGCGCCACCTCGACCAAATTATCCAGAGGCAAGAGGATTGCGGCATTTGGCTTTTAAAGTCAGTGATATTGAGGCAGTGATTGCTGAGCTAGCTGAAAAAGGTATTGCCTGCGAACCGTTGCGGATAGATGATTTCACCGGTGAAAAGATGACTTTTTTCTTCGGTCCAGACGGGCTGCCTTTAGAACTGCATGAATAATTTCCACAAGTAAATCAGAGGAAGTGAAGAAAATGGATAAGATGACTTGCCCCCACTGTGGTCACACTTTTAATTTTTATGAAGTGACCCATGTGGTAGAACATAAAGTGGAAAATGAGATTATTGAATGCCCTTATTGTCATGAGATAGCTGATCGCAAACCTAGCAATGGCTATTTTGTTACCCAAAAAATCGAAGGCGAAAACTAGCAAAGGCTAGCGCTTGAAGATAACTTAGTGAGAAGGAGTAGATAAACTATGATTCGTTTTGCTAAAAGAGAAGACGGACCAGCAATTGTTGACCTGCTGATGATTATTTTTAAAGATATGGAGCTTGCCTTTGTCAAAGAGCAGGGAGCTGATTTGACAAAGGAAATTATGCTGGAGGCGATGGAGGATGCGACTTATCGTTATGCATACGGTAACGGCTTAGTCGATGAAATCGATGGCCAAGTCGCCGGAGTTTCATTTGGCTATGGCGACGATCAGGAAGATCAGATAGACCAAGCTTTTCAAAAGCTGTTGCCGGCTTATAAAGTTCCTAGCGACCAGCAACTTTTTATTGAAAAAGAAACCTTCCCAAATGAATGGTATCTGGATTCGATTGCCGTCAATCCCCAGTTTCAAGGCCATGGCATCGGCTCGTCTTTATTGAGCGCTTTGCCGCAGTTAGCCCATAAAGCCGATAAAAAAATTATCGGACTCAGTGTGGATACCGGCAATCCCCTCGCCAAAAAATTATATACCCGCCAAGGCTTTAAAGTGGTGGGGGAGAAAATTTTAAGCGGTCATCTCTATGAACACATGCAAAAAGAACTGTAATTTTAAATAAAAAAACGATTTCTCAGCCCGCCAGTAATTTTTAAATGTGGAGGGTGAAAAATCGTTTTTTTTTTTGTTTAATCCAAGGCCCAGACAAAACTGTTGTTGCTGGGACTTAAAGTTTTTTTGCGATTGTATAACCAATAATCCAGCACCGCTGCGACACAAATGCAAACGGGGGCGTCTCTAGCATCTGGGATATCCAACACGTAATAATCTCCCGTCAGCATTGAAGCCTTATCCATCGTCATAATTTTTTTATTGAAATGGTGGATTTTATACTGGTGATTGTAAATATTTCCCTGAGCCGTCCAATGGAGCTGGCGGATATAATAAAAATCCCCCGGCCAGTTAAAAATCTTCTGCATCGTACCAACTTTTTTAAAATGGGAATAGAGTTCAAAACGGGTGCCAAAGGTTAAGCCGATTTGTTTGATGCTGGCGACTAATTCACCATTCATTGCATATAAGGAGAGGGCATCGCCGCGAGTGCCCCAGCGTCCGACCAAAAGAAAAAGCGATTTTCCAGCTTCGTCCTTGACGATGGTGCGGGTGACGCTACTCAACTGCCGCTCTTGAATAAAATATTCTGCCACTGTGACACCTCCTCAACAACCCAAATCCAGTTTACAATTTTTCGGCAATCGCCCGTTTAATTGCTTTGCCGACACCATTTTCTAAATTGGTGTCTGTTTCATATTTTGCAAAATTCTTGACCCCTGGCTCAGCATTGCCCATTGCAAAGCTGACACCAGCAATCTGCAACATGCTGACATCATTGAAATTATCACCGATGGCCATCACATCGTCTAAGTCAATGCCCCGGTCTTTAGCGACATGTCGCAAAGCAATCCCTTTTTGAGCATCCTTGTGATTGATTTCGATATTATTAAAGCCTGAAGAAGTCACGACAACGCTGCCTAACGCAGAAACTTTTTCCCCGACAGGTTCTAAAATCTTGCCGCCTTCAATAGAAAAACAGATAACCTTTAAGACTTC
Organism: Enterococcus sp. HY326; assembly: GCF_026157065.1. Classification (GTDB taxonomy): domain Bacteria; phylum Bacillota; class Bacilli; order Lactobacillales; family Enterococcaceae; genus HY326. Next base: position 334,075 of record NZ_JANLGQ010000001.1, on the reverse strand, counting down.
GATATCCGGATTTTTCAATTCTTCTCGGATACTGTCTACGTAATGAATCGACAGCAGCTTTAAATTAGCTGAGGCCATCGCCACGGCCATTTTATAGGTGATATGTTCTAAATGGCTTGTAATCATTGCGACAAAGCTTTCGATTCGTTTGGTCTGATTTTCTGAATAGACGCCGTTATTGGTGGCAACTTCGTAATAAACCCCGGCTTGATCTAAAACATCCAGTACTTTTAAAGTTTCTTCCTTTGAAATCGTCGCATTAAAGAGAATATTGCCCTCTTTATCGAAGACCTGAGCGCCGTTCAAACAAATCATGGCGCATTGAATCCCAGCATCATCAAGTGCTGATAGGGCTTCTTGGCGATTGCGGCCAGTCGCCACCATAAACTCGATGCCCTGTGCTTGAGCATCTTTTACAGCCTGTGTATTTTCTTCTGAAATTAACATTTGCGTATTTAGTATTGTACCATCCATATCTGAGGCGATTAATTTTATCATTTTACACCAACCTTCCACCAGTCCAGTTTATCATATTTTTCGTGAATTTTCTTGTGATTTACTGAGAATCTCATCAACTTCCAAGTAGAAATTTCCCAGCAGAACTGTCATAATAAAACTTGAGAAAAATTGAGGAGGAAAACTTATTTATCGTTGGCTAATTCGGGGGCTGGTGGTCTTGCTAATCGCAATCACCTATGACACCCCCTTTGATTTTTTAGTATTAAATGGCTTTTTGGCCTACATTCCCATAGAAATAGCGTTTCAATTGCCTAAGCTGAAAAATAAGTGGCTGCTTTTGGGGGCCTCGGCATTTTGGTTGCTGTTTTTTCCCAATATCCCTTATTTAGGCACAGACATCATCCACACGGATTTATATCAGCTTTATGACAATGCCACTCGGGTTAGCCAGGAAAACTTACTTGGCTGGGGGCAAATTTTATTGTTGGCCATTGTGGTAGTGGCCTTTTTAAGTTGGGGTTTCACACAAATGCTACTGCTGGCAAAATTTTACCAAGAGCGCTTTTCACTGGGGAAATATTTTCGACCAATTTTTGTAGTGACCATTTGTATTTTATCCGCACTGGCCATGTATGCCGGCCGTTTTGCACCACGGCTGCATTCGATTTATTTTCTAACAGATCCACTACGGGTATTGGATATCATCTTTTTAACCTGGAGTCTGAAAAAAATTGAATTTATCGGATTGTTCACTCTGTATCAGCTAGTGCTAGTCAGCTGTCTTTTATTGAATCGCAAAATATTACAGGATCAAGGCTACCTAGCAAATAAGTCAAATAAGGAGGAAAGATGAAAACAATAATTGATAATAGCTGGCAGGAAATTTTAGCCGAGGAATTTCAAAAACCATATTACCAGCAGCTGCGGCAATTTTTGAAACAGGAATATCAGAGTCAGACGATTTATCCGGACATGTATCATATCTACGAAGCCTTGGAGCTAACACCCTATGAAAAGGTCAAAGTCGTGATGTTAGGGCAAGATCCTTATCATGGACCCAATCAGGCTCATGGCTTAGCCTTTTCTGTGCAGCCGGGAGTTAAAATCCCGCCTTCGTTAGTTAATATTTACAAAGAGCTGCAGAATGATTTAGGCATTGAGCCAGCTAAGCATGGTAATTTAGTTGCTTGGGCCAAACAAGGCGTGCTTTTATTGAACACGGTTTTGACAGTGAGAAACGGTCAAGCCAATTCTCATCGAAATCATGGCTGGGAAGAGCTGACCAATGCTATTATTGAAAAATTAAATGAACGGGAGAAACCGCTTGTTTTTATTTTGTGGGGCAAACCGGCTCAGGAGAAGGCCAAGATGATTGACGGCAACCGCCATATTATCCTAATGGCGCCGCATCCGAGTCCGCTGTCGGCTTATCGTGGTTTTTTCGGCTCTAAACCTTTTTCAAAAACGAATCAGGCTTTGATTGCATTAGGAGAAACACCGATTGATTGGCAGCTGCCGACTTCTGTTTAAAATTATTCTTGTCTGTTACAATAAAAACAAATTTTTTTTCGAGAAATCTTGAAAAATTTCAGTTAATATAGCTAACACAGTTCTGGAAACTGTATTCAATTTGTGTTAGTATATGTGGGTAATTATAAATTGTGTGGAGGGAAATCCCGTGGAACTTTTTGAAAGTATGAAACAAAAAATCGCAGACCGTAACATTAAAATCGTTTTTCCAGAAGCAACTGATCCTCGTATCTTAGGCGCTGTAGCTCGTCTATACGCTGAGGAATTATTGGAACCGGTTTTAATCGGTAACAAAGAAGAAATCGTTGCAGCCGCTCATGACCGTGGCTTGAAAACGGAAAGATTTACCATCATTGACCCAGACAAATTTGATCGTTGGGACGAAATGGTTGAGTCCTTCGTAGAACGCCGTAAAGGGAAAGCGACAAAGGAAGATGCTGAAAAGATTTTAAAAGACGTCAATTACTTTGGTACGATGTTGACTTACATGGGCATTACCGATGGTATGGTCAGCGGAATCATTCATTCAACGGGTGAAACTGTGCGTCCTGCCTTACAAATTATTAAAACAAAACCAGGTATCAGCCGCACAAGTGGCGCAATGCTAATGGTTCGTGGCCGTGACCAAGAAAAATATATTTTCTCTGACTGCGGTATCAATATTAATCCAAATGCACAAGAGTTAGCTGAAATTGCAGTGGATTCTGCCAAGACTGCTACCTTGTTTGACATCGACCCTAAAGTAGCTTTACTCAGTTTCTCAACAAAAGGTTCAGCGAAATCACCAGAAGTCGATAAAGTGATTGAAGCAACTAAATTAGTCCATGAAATGGCTCCTGATTTAAAAGCTGACGGCGAATTACAATTTGACGCCTCTTATGTTCCTTCAGTAGCAGCTTTAAAAGCGCCAAATTCTGAAGTGGCCGGCCAAGCAACTGTCTTTGTTTTCCCAGATTTACAATCAGGAAACATTGGCTACAAAATCGCCCAGCGTTTCGGTGGCTTTGAAGCAATCGGACCAATCCTGCAAGGCTTAAATAAACCAGTTTCCGATTTATCTCGGGGAGCGAACGAAGAAGACGTTTATAAACTGGCAATTATCACCGCAACTCAAACACTTTTGGACTAAAAAAGATCAAAACGGTTAGCTGTGAGCTAATTTGCACCAATTTAAGGGAAATCGGTAATTTTGTAGGCAAACCTGTCACGAAAAAACCGCTCTTTTCACTAATTGGCTGTTGAAATTAGCCCGCAGCTTTTTTTGCGGAATGAAAGTAGTTTATCTTTTCGGTCAATCCGTGCTATGCTAGGAAAAATTGGATGCGCTAAGGAGAAAATTATGCTGCTTAAAAATTTAGAAGATACTGAAAAATTAGCGGAAATTATCGGCCAAGTTGCTGCAGCCGGTGACAATTTGGTGTTGACCGGTGATTTAGGCGCTGGTAAGACAACCCTGACCAAAGGGATTGCCAGCGGCTTAGGCATCCCTCAGATGATAAAAAGTCCGACCTACACCATCATTCGAGAATATGAAAACGGCCGCCTGCCACTTTATCACATGGATGTCTATCGCTTAATGGGACAGACGGATGATCTCGGCTTAGACGAATATTTTGAAGGCGAGGGCTTATCAGTCATTGAGTGGGGCACTCTTTTAGAAGATAATCTGCCGGAGGATTATCTTGAATTAATTATCGAAAAAAATCAGCAGGACGAAAATCAACGACAAATTGATTTTCAAAGTAACGGCGCAAAAAGCCTCGACTTTGAAAAAAGAATTTTTGCCAAAATTGAGAAATCAGAATTGCTGTCAGCGGATTAAATAAAAAAAAGCGCCCCTCAAAGGTTAGGCTTAAAACTAACCTTTGAGGGGCACTTCATATGTCTTAGCCTTTTTTAGTTTTCGGAGCTTGGCGATGGCGCCGGCGAATAAAACCATACAGTAAAACCAATAAAAGCACAGCCGCAATCGCTGCAATGGCTTTTTCATGGGAGCCATTAAAAATCGCATCGCCACCAAAGGCATAGAGATAAGAACTAGGCAAACAGCCTAAGACAATAGCTGCCAGTAATGCGGGAAATTTAAATTTTAAATGAGCCGCAGTATAATTCACTAAAAAAGAGGGGATAAAGGGCACCATGTAGCCAATGGTCACCCCAACTAAAGGATATTTAAAATTAGAAATATCATCCATAATATGGGCAATTTTCTGAGTATCTTTAGAGACTCCAAATTTTTTAGTCACCAGCGTGCTAAGTAAATTGCCGCCGACATTGCCGACTAAATTAATTGCTAAGCCCCACAGAGGTCCATAACAGACCCCCGCAAAAATACAGACCACGGAATTCGGCACTCCTGGCACAGCGCACATCACCATAATTAAGGCAATCAGCACAAAACCATCACCAAACCGATGAGCTCGAAAATCCGCCAGCAATTCCTTTGAAGAAATTTGTGGATGAAGCAAATGAACAAGTGCCTGATGATTGTCCCGCACAATCAAAAAGCCTAATCCCAAAATAAGTAAAAGGCCGAGCACTATCAGCCAGCGTTTTTTATGTTTCACAGTGTACCCCCTTTTCTAAGTAAGCCTTCACAAACTCAAATATAAATTTACTCTGCATGACTAAGCATGTTATATAAATAAGAAGTTGAAAAAAATGTGTCTTCTATTTAAATAAAAGTCCTTTTCCTCAGTTTACCAAATTATTCCCTTGAGCTAAAATAAATTATCAAGGCAATTGGAGGTAAAACATGGCAGAAGAAATTGAAATCACCATCAGAGAGGCTGTGCCGGAAGATGCAGCAGAAATTTTAACCCTCAGTAAAAAAATCGGTGGCGAAACCGATTTTCTCGTGATGGATGAAACCGGCTTGAATTTAACTGAAGAACAAGAAGCTTTACAGTTAGCGGCAATTTATGAAAGCGAGAATAATGTCTTGTTTGTCGCACTAGCCAACGAAGCAATCGTCGGCTTGGCTTCCATCCACAGTGATAGCTCGCCGAAGATTGCCCACATCGGCGAAATCGGTATCAGCATTCTAAAAGAATTTTGGGGAATTGGTTTGGGAACAGCCTTATTAGAGGAGTTAATTTTCTGGGCTCAAGAAACTGAAATAATTCGCCGACTAGAATTAACCGTTCAGGCCCGTAATCAACGGGCCATTAATCTCTATCAAAATTTTGGCTTCCAGCAAGAAGCCGTGATGGAAAGGGGAGCGGTTACGGCAGAAGGCAAATTTTTAGATGTTTGGTTGATGAGTAAAATGATTGATTGAAATTGTGTTATGTTTTTAAAATTCCACTGCAAGCACCAGTATTTTGGTGTATAATGTAGAGCAGATTGAAAAAAACATACCTATTAAATACAAGAAAAGCTTGAGGAGAGATGCAGCATGATTGATTTACATTGTCATATCTTGCCGGATGTTGACGATGGCGCCCAAACGATTCAAGACAGTCTCGACATGGGTCGCAAGGCAGTCAGCCAGGGAATCACCCACATTCTATGCACCCCCCATCACCACAATGGTGTTTATCTGAACTACGCTTCTGATATTATTCGCAAAGTTGGCGAGTTACAAGAAGTTTTTGATGACAACCAGATTGATATTATTTTGATGGAAGGTCAGGAAGTGCGGTTGTTTGGCGATTTACTGCCAGCCATCAATAAAGGTGAAATTTTATTCACCGATTTGGACAATACATATATTTTGATTGAATTTCCTTCAACAGAAATCCCCAATTACGCCGAAGAAGTTTTCTATGAACTCTTGAGCCGTGGAAAAGTCCCAGTGATTGTGCATCCAGAACGGAACGCTGGATTCAGAGAAGATATCACCCGGTTAGAACCTTTTATTGAAATGGGAGTGCTGACTCAGCTGACTGCCCCAAGTATTGTCGGGAAATTTGGAAAATCCATTAAGAAAACTGCAATTGATATGATGGACCGCAACCTTTTGCACATGGTTGCTTCAGATGCTCATGGGATTAACCGCCGCAATTTTTATTTGCAGGAGGCCTATGAGGAAATTGCTAAGCGATATGGTCAAGAAAAGGTCGACGAGATGATGGAAATCACTAGGAACTTAGTTAATGGTGATCCAGTCGATATTCCGGAAATCAAGAAAGTTAAGAAAAGTCTTAGCTGGTTTTAAAAAGTAATAACAGAACTTAAAAAAAAATTAAGATTCTACATATCAGCAAAATCCACCGATTAATTCCTCGAAAACTAAGGAGTTAGTCATAATTACTATTTTTTACTTCAAAAAACCTGTTTTATATAAAGAACAATTGTTTTTCTGAAGTTTTTTAAATCTGATTTACATTGACAAAGGTTTTTCACCAAAGTAGAATTGTTATGGTATGCCTGTAGATATGAGTAGATAACACGAAATTAACTTATGACAAATGAAAATGGATGAAATAATAGTTTCATTTTCGAAAAATAAATAATTTTTGTAGGAGTGAAGTGAATGAAGTCGTCCTTCCTGAGAACGGTCTTAGTAGGGGTCATTATTATAGCTTCGGTAGGTACTTGTTTTATTGGGTATCGAAGCTATGCTAGCCGAATTAATCAAGCAAGGGTAGAACATGCTGAAAGTAGTGCAGATGAAAGTGCCGCAACCATCGCTGCCTTAACTGCCACAGTCAACGGCTACTTTACCGATGAAAATCAACAGTTTATAACAGCGGGTGTTACAGTTGATACTATTAATCAAGGTATTACCCAACTAAATCAAATTTTAACCTCAAGTTCTGACTTTGATATTTCTGACAGTGACTCGCCAAGCTCACTACAAGATATTGCCAATCAAAAAACAGCTTTATTGGCTTTATCACAACAAGCCTTAGACAAGGTACGGATGCAAGATTCCATCAACGCTCTTTTCTCAGTCGCTCCAAGTGATTGGGTAAATTATGCTGAGGGCACAGTAATGCGGGATGATTTAACCGCCGATGAAGTTGCTGGTGTCCAAGCAGAAGTTGCCAGCTTTGAAGATGGTGCTTGGAAAGAATTAGCCAATGCATATCTTAATCACGTATCTGAACAAGTCACAACAGTGGATACCATTCGTGCAGAGTTCAATAATTTAATGGCTGATGGTGCTTTAATCAACGATGCCGATTATGATAATTACTATTCGTTACAAAGCAGTATCGGCAATGTTGCCAACACTAATATTCGTGGCGAATTGGAAGATCAGTTAGCTACTTTATTAAGTCTATTGGGAGGAAGCGCAAGTTCGAGCAGCAGTTCTTCAAGTAGCTTGTCTGACAGCAGCTACGGTACTAGCTCCAGTTCAACAGATTACGGAACTACTTACAATTATTAATTTAGTATGCAATTCATACAAGAGAGAGAGATAAGATGGAAGAGACAATTAGTTTAAGGGAAATATTTAACATTTTGAAAAAACGTCTGGCATTGATTATCACCTTGACCTTTGTCGGGTTAGGGCTTGCCAGTGTAGTAACCTTCTTTGTAATTACACCTGAATACAGCTCACGGTCGCAGATTATTGTGACTTTACCGCAAAATGCTTCAGGCACCACCACTGTCAATGATGTCAATACGAATTTACAAATGATTAATACTTATACTGAGTTAATCACTAGTGATCGAGTGATTGACGCTGTGCAACAATCTTTATCTGAAGAATATGGTTATGATTTATCTACATCAGATTTAAGAGAAGCCATCTCAGTTGTCCAAAATACTGATAATTCTTTGATGTTTTATATTCAAGCTTTAACTGATGACCCAGTAATGTCGCAAAATATTGCAAATGTCACTTCTAATATTTTTCAAACCACAGCAGCAGAAGTTTTGAACAATACAATTGATCAGATTTCGATTATTTCTTCGGCTCAAGCTGAAATGTCTCCTGTATCTCCAAACAACACAAGAAACCTTCTGATTGGCATTGTTCTTGGTTTTATCCTAGGAGTTGGTTTGGCTTTCTTATTTGAATTACTTGATCGAACTGTTAAAGATGATCGCTTTGTAACAGAGAATCTTGGCTTTACAGTTCTAGGAGTGGTACCTAATATGGCTGCCAAAGAATTAAATTCTTCTATTAAAAAAGCGACAACAATTAATCAATCAACTGAAACAGGTACAGGACCGTCAATACAACCTGGTACTCCACAAACTCAGAGCTCAAGCTCCGAAAATATCAATGAAGAAATCTCAAGAAGAACACGACGACGGGTGTAGGAGGATATCATGGCAAAAAAGCATAATAAAGAACAAGAAACTTCTGCAGTAAGCTTGATTAGTATGGTGGATCAAAGCTCGCCGATTACCGAACAATATCGGACAATTAGAACGAATATTCAATTCTCATCTTCTGCAGATAAACGAATTAAAACTATTGTTATCACCTCATCGGGACCGGGAGAAGGAAAGTCAACAACTTCGGCTAATTTAGCGGTCGTATTCGCAAATTCTGGACAAAGAACATTATTAGTTGATGCAGATATGCGGAAGCCAACCGTTCACAAATCATTTGGATTAACTAACAATCGCGGTTTAAGCACTATTTTGAGTACAGAAACGCAAGTTGGTGATGTGGTCAATGCTACTCATGTTCCTAACTTATTTGTAGTAACTAGTGGAATTAAACCACCAAATCCTTCAGAATTATTAGGCTCTGTAAGATTTGATGTGGTGATGGATGAATTAAGTCGTTTGTATGACATTATCATTTTCGATATGCCGCCTGTTGTTACCGTAACGGATGCTCAAATCGTATCGTCTAAGGCAGATGGAACTATCTTAGTAGTACGTGAAGATGTAACTAGAAAAGATGCTGTGATGAAAGCTAAAGAATTACTTGAATTAACAAAAGCACATGTTCTTGGAGTTGTTTATAACGGCTCTAAGGACGCTAGTGATAAGGGATACTACTATTATTACGGAAATTAGAATTGTGTAAGATTGTGTGGAGGCGGACAAGTTGTTCGAGTTAACAAGAAAAAGAAAAATATTTATTTTAGTTGCATTGGATTCAATTCTGATTGCTATCGCAAACTTGGCATCGTATTTATTTATGATGCCTTTTGTTCGTCTACCATTGAACACCGTTTGGATATCAATACTTTCGTCTGTTATATTTTACTTGTTTTATGGTAGCATTTTTAAAGTTTTTACAAGAATAAATCGTTATACAAATGTACGTGAGATGGTAGCAATATTTGTTGCAAGCTCTTTAAGTGCTGCATCGACTTTTATTGTTTTACTATTTATAAACGATGGGTACAGTAAACGAACAATCCTTTTCACTTTCTTATTAGAAACTTTTTTGATAATCGCAAGTCGAATTTTATGGCGCCTCTTTGTTGAGTCTAGGAACATGAGAAGCAACGGTTCGATTAAAGCTCATAATACATTAATTGTGGGGGCTGGTGAAGGTGGACGAATTCTATATAATAGTTTAGTCGGATCTAAAACAGCTGGAGATATTAACGTTGTAGGTTTCGTCGATGATGATCCCAATAAAAAGTCCACATATTTATCTGGAGTAAAAGTTTTGGGTAGTATAGTGGATTTACCCCTATTTATTAAAGACAATGATGTTGATATGGTCACAATTGCTATTCCGTCTATTCCAAGAACTCGTATAAGAGAAATTTTTGAGCAAGTAGAAGATCTTAAGGTTAAGGTTAATACGATGCCATCGATGGAAGAGTTGGCTGTCGGAAAAATCAATGTTTCTCGCTTGAAAGAAATTGATGTAGTGGACTTGTTAGGGAGAGAAGAAGTTCAATTAGATATTGTTGCTATTAAAGATCAGCTAACAGACAAAGTGATACTTGTAACTGGTGCCGGAGGCTCAATAGGCTCAGAAATTTGTCGTCAGGTTATCAAATTCAATCCTAAAAAACTAATTCTACTTGGACATGGTGAGAATTCAATTTATTTGATTGATAGAGAATTAAATAATAGATATCGAGATAAGGTTACAGCTATTGTGCCAGTGATTGCTGACATTCAAGATAGAGATAAGATATTCGAAGTGATGAATCATTACAAACCTGATATTGTGTATCATGCCGCTGCACATAAACATGTCCCTTTAATGGAGTATAACGCGCAGGAAGCAGTTAAAAATAATATATACGGTACAAAAAATGTTGCAGAAGCTGCAAAATCATGCTATGTAAAAAACTTTGTAATGGTCTCTACTGATAAAGCTAACAACCCGCCAAATGTTATGGGTGCTACAAAAAGAATTGCTGAGATGATTGTTACGGGTCTAAATCAAGAAGGACACACTAAATTTTCAGCGGTTCGATTTGGAAATGTATTGGGATCTAGAGGTAGTGTGATTCCGGTTTTTAGAGAACAAATTGCAAATGGCGGACCGGTTACTGTAACAGACTTTAGAATGACACGTTACTTTATGACTATACCAGAAGCTAGTAAGTTGGTTATCCAAGCTGGTGCTTTGGCAAAAGGTGGAGAAATTTTTGTTCTAGATATGAGTGAGCCAGTCAAAATAGTTGATTTAGCTAAAAATATGATTCGTTTGAGTGGATACTCTGAAGATGAAATTCAAATTATTGAAACTGGAATTCGACCAGGCGAAAAACTTTATGAAGAGTTATTATTAGATAAAGAACGAAACGATGAGGAAGTTTACGAAAAAATCTTTGTTGGGAATATTAAAGGATTCTCTTTAACTGAAGTTTTTAATTTTGTTGAGAATTTATCAGGAGACAATCAAGAGTTAGGAAAAAAAATTGTTGCTTTTGCAAATGCATCGAATAAGTAAGGAGAGATGAGAGTGTATAAAAATGGGATTAAGAGAGCAATTGATTTTGCACTTTCATTAGTTGGGATTATAGTTCTTTCACCTATTTTGGTAATTCTTTGTCTGGCAATAAAATTAGACTCAAAAGGCCCGATTATTTTTACACAAAAAAGGGTTGGCAAAAATAAAAAATGTTTCAACATTTACAAATTTCGAACCATGAAAATCGATACTCCTAAAGAGATGCCAACACATTTGTTAGAAAATCCTGATTATTTTATTACTAAAGTTGGAAAATTTCTTCGTAAAACTAGTTTGGATGAATTGCCACAATTATTTAATATAATTAAAGGAGACATGGCAGTAATCGGGCCTCGACCATCCCTTTGGAACCAATATGATTTGATTAAAGAGCGAGATAAATACCGAGCGAATGATATACGCCCTGGATTAACGGGACTTGCACAAATTAGTGGAAGAGATGAACTTGAAATAGCTCATAAGGCAAGAATTGATGGGGATTATACTGATAATTTGTCACTACTTTTAGATGCCAAGTGTTTTTTTGGAACTTTTAAAGCTGTTTTGAAGAAAGACGGTCATTTAGAGGGAGGAACAGGTACATTGACGAAGGATGAAGATTAATGAAAAAGATATTAATTACAGGCGAGAAAAGTTATATTGGAGACTCTTTTATCAAATGGGCAGAAAGTAATAAGAACAATTTTCAAATCGATGTTATAAGCGTGAGAGGGAATGATTGGAGAGATAAAGATTTTTCTTGCTATGACAGTATTTTTCATGTAGCCGGTATAGCTCATGCAGATGTTTCAAATGTCAATAATGCCACTAAAGAACTATACTATAAGATAAATTGTGATTTAGCGGTTGAAGTTGCAAATAAGTATAAAAAAGATTTATCTGATAAAAGCGGGCAATTCATCTATATGAGTTCTATTATAGTTTATGGTGAAGAAAATAGACTGAAAAAGGATCAAGTGATTACAGATAGAACTATTCCAAGACCAAGTAATTTTTATGGGGACAGCAAGTTACAAGCTGAGAAAAATTTACTTCCACTTAATGAAGAAAGTTTTAAAATGGTAATCTTACGCCCTCCAATGATATACGGACCGAAAAGCAAAGGCAATTTCCCTCAGCTAGTAAAGTTAGCAGAAAAAATTCCTATTTTTCCACAAATTAATAATAGAAGATCAATGCTTTTTATAGATAATCTATTTTTATTTCTAGAAGATATTATTGAAAATTTTAAAGATGGGGTTTTTTTTCCACAAAATGATGAATATGTGAATACCAGTTATCTTGTTAAGCTAATCTCTACAGAAAAAGGGAAGAAAATTTTTATTACTAGACTGCTAAATGGTTTTGTAATTTTGTTATGTATGTTCCCTGGGAAAATTGGTAAATTAAGCAACAAGGTGTTCGGGAATTTATGTTATGAGAAAAAGGCTAATCATCTGCAATTGATAGATTTTAGAACCAGTATAAAAAGAAGTTTGGAAATAAGTGATAATGAATAAAAAAATTTTAGTTGTATCTCAATATTTTTATCCAGAACAATTTAGAATTAATGATATATGTAAGACCTGGGTCAGCAGAGGCTATGATGTGACTGTACTAACAGGAATTCCAAATTACCCAAGTGGTGATTTTTTTAAAGGTTTCTCATTAAAAGAAAGAAGAAAGGAAGAATACGAGGGAGTTAATGTAATAAGAATACCAATTATACCTAGGAAGAAATCGAGTATTATGATGGCTTTAAATTACATTTCTTTTGTAATATCTGGATTCTTTTGGATGACAAAGAATAAAAAAAAGTTTGATTTAGTTTTTACCTATGAAGTTTCCCCAATGACACAAGCATTGTCTGGTGTGAGAATTGCAAAAAAAATGAATATCCCTCACTACATATATGTCTTGGACTTATGGCCAGAAAATTTTGAAATAATAACGGGCATAAAAAACAAATTAGTAATTGGAATCCTTGATAAGATGGTAAATTATATATATCGTAATTCCAAATTGATTTTCACCGCATCAAAAAGTTTTAAAAAAAATATACAAAACAGAGGTTTTGTACAAGAAAAAATAATCTTTTGGCCTCAATATGCAGAAGAGTTTTATAAGCCAGTTATAAATAAACTAGATGAAAATCCACAATTAGGTATTAAAAATATTGTTTTCGCGGGTAATGTTGGTTTTGCACAAGGCCTAAATATTTTATCAGAGGTTTTAAAAAAAATCGCTGACGAAAAACTAAAAGTAAAATTTCATATTGTGGGCGATGGTCGATTCAAAAATCAGTTGATGAGCGAGATTAAGGAGAAAGGGTTAGAAAATTATATTGTTTTTTATGATTCAATTCCAGCTGAAGATATTCCTGATTTATTTGCTTCATTTGATTTCTCTTTTATCAGTCTCAACAAAAACAATATTTTTTCAATGACAATCCCGGCTAAATTGCAGTCGAGTATGGCCTGTGGAATTCCAATATTGTTGTCTGCAGATGGAGAAGTAAGTGAAATAATTAGAAGCTCTAAAAGTGGTTTTTGTAGTGGGGCCGGCGATGTTGAGGGTCTTTTTCAAAATATTCGTCTAATAAGTCAATTATCCACTAAGGAAATAACTGAGTATGGTAAAAATTCTCGAGAATATTACGAGAAAAATTTCGAAAAAAAAATGTTGATGGATATGATGGATAATTATTTTATGGAGGGTTAATAATGTTTACAAACAAAACACTGCTAATAACCGGCGGTACCGGTTCATTTGGTAACGCAGTAATGAAAAGATTTTTAGATTCTGATATTAAAGAAATCCGTATTTTTTCTCGCGATGAGAAAAAGCAAGACGATATGAGAAAAAAATATAACAGTGATAAATTAAAGTTTTACATAGGGGATGTCCGTGATATAAATAGTGTGAAAAATGCTATGTACGGGGTAGACTATGTTTTTCATGCGGCCGCTTTAAAACAAGTACCTTCATGTGAATTTTTCCCAATGGAAGCAGTAAAGACCAATATAATGGGTACCGATAACGTTGTAACTGCCGCTGTAGAGATGGGAATAAAAAAAGTTATTTGCCTTTCTACTGATAAAGCAGCATATCCCATCAATGCAATGGGGATATCAAAGGCAATGATGGAGAAAGTTTTTGTTGCTAAGGCTAAAACAGTTAGCGAAAATCAAACAACAATTTGTGGAACTCGATATGGGAATGTTATGGCATCTCGGGGTTCTGTGATTCCTCTCTTTATAGATCAAATTAAGTCCGAAAAGCCACTAACAATTACTGATCCAGAAATGACCAGATTTTTAATGAGCCTGGAGGAAGCAGTTGATTTAGTTGTTTTTGCTTTTGAGAATGCTCAGGCCGGCGATATCATGGTTCAAAAGTCACCAGCTTCAACAGTCGGTGATTTAGCGCTGGCAGTTAAAGAATTATTTAATGTCGATAATGATATTCACATTATTGGAACTCGACATGGTGAAAAGAAATATGAGACTTTATTAACCAAAGAAGAATTCTTAGTTTCAAAAGATATGGGTGATTTCTATCGAGTTCCTGCTGATACGAGAGATTTAAATTATGATAAATATTTTGTTGATGGTAGTCAAAAGTTGACTGAAGAAGGGGAGTATAATTCAGACAATACTAGAAGACTAACCGTTGACGAAATCAAAGAAAAACTTTTGGCTTTAGACTATGTAAAAGAAGAACTGAAAGCGTGGCAAGATAGATGAATATTCTAGTAACAGGATCAAACGGATTTGTTGGAAAAAACTTGCTAGCAGAATTGAAAAATCAAGGGTTTGAAAATATTTTTTGTTTTGATAAGAACACACCAGAGTATATGTTAGATGAGTTTTGTAATAAAGCTAATTTTGTATTTCATTTAGCAGGGGTTAATAGACCAGAGACAGAAGAGGAATTTATGGATGGGAATTTTGGATTTACTTCTATATTACTTAATAAGTTAAAGGAATACAACAATACTTGTCCTGTTATGATATCCTCATCAATTCAAGCAGCTTTAAAAAATCCTTACGGGGAGAGTAAAAAAGCTGGAGAAGACCTGCTCAGAAATTATCAAAGTGATACAGGTGCTCAAGTTTATATTTATCGATTTTCTAATTTATATGGTAAATGGTCACAGCCAAATTATAATACAGTAGTTGCAACTTTTTGCTACAAAATTGCACGAAGTGAAGAAATTGTAGTAAATGATCCTAACGCTGTTATTGAGCTTTCATATATTGATGATGTAGTAAAAGAACTAATCCGTTGTTTAAATGGTAATCCTACAACAGCAGACGGGTTCTGCTATGTTCCAGAAATTGATAAGATATCTGTCGGTGAATTAAAGGGATTAATTTTATCTTTTAAAGAAAGCAGAAAGAATCTTTCCCTCCCCAATTTTTCTGATAGAATTGAGAAAAACTTATACAGTACATATTTAAGTTTTTTACCTGAAGATGATTTCTCATACGATTTAAAGATGAATGTTGATCAAAGGGGTTCGTTTACTGAGTTTTTACGCACGAAAGATCGTGGACAAGTTTCAATCAATATTTCGAAACCTAATATTACCAAAGGAAATCATTGGCATCATACGAAAAACGAGAAATTTTTGGTTGTTAGTGGGACTGGAGTAATTCGTTTTCGAAAGATTGATTCGAGCGAAATTATCGAGTATTTTGTTTCTGGTGAGAAATTGCAAGTAGTAGATATTCCAGTTGGTTATACTCATAATATTGAAAATTTAGGGACTAGTGATATGGTTACGGTCATGTGGGTAAACGAATCTTTCAATCCAGATGAACCTGACACCTATTTTGTGGAGGTTTAACCGTGAAAAAATTAAAAATCATGACAGTAGTTGGAACAAGGCCAGAGATTATTCGTCTTTCAGCCGTAATAAATAAACTCGAAAATTCTGAAGCTGTTGAGCATATATTAGTCCATACTGGACAAAATTATGATTATGAATTAAATGAAGTTTTTTTTGAAGATTTCAATTTAAAAAAACCAGATTATTTTTTAAATGCAGCAGTAGGTACAGCTATTGAAACAGTTGGGAATATTTTAATCAAGATTGACCCAATTCTTGAAGAAGTAAAGCCAGATGCCTTCTTAGTATTGGGCGATACAAATAGTTGCTTATGTGCGATAGCAGCGAAACGACGTCATATTCCAATTTTCCATATGGAAGCCGGCAATCGCTGTTTTGATCAGCGGGTTCCTGAAGAAACCAATCGGAAAATCGTAGATCATACTGCGGACATTAATTTAACCTATAGCGATATTGCTAGAGAATACTTACTTAGAGAAGGGTTGCCAGCGGATAGAATCATAAAAACTGGTAGTCCTATGTATGAGGTATTAGCTAGTAGAAGAGCTGATATAGATAACTCTTCAATCTTAAGTGAACTAGGACTTGAGGAGGGAAAATATTTCTTAGTTTCTGCTCATCGAGAAGAGAACATTAATTCAGAAAAAAACTTTTTAAGTTTAGTGGATACGTTAAATACAATTGCTGACAAATACAAATTTCCAATCATCATCAGTACTCACCCAAGAACCATGAAGATGATCAAAGAAAAGAAAATTGTCTTTCATAATTTAATTCAAACAATGAAACCTATGGGATTCAACGATTATAACCAGCTTCAAATTAATGCAAAAACTGTCCTAAGTGATAGTGGTACAATAAGTGAAGAGTCTTCAATCATGCACTTCAAAGCTCTAAATATTCGTCAAGCTCATGAAAGACCTGAAGCAATGGAAGAAGCAGTTGTTATGATGGTTGGTTTGGATAAAGAACGTATTTTGCAGGGTTTAGAAGTATTAGAAACTCAAGGAGAAAATACTTTGAGAGAAGTTGCTGATTATTCAATGCCTAATGTATCAGAAAAAGTATTGAGAATAATTTTATCTTATACAGATTATGTGAATCGTGTGGTGTGGGAGAAATGAAAGCTTTAAAAAATATAATCATTTTTTATGATAACTATTCCGATGTTACTGATTACCTATCAGAGATGAAAAAACAAGATAGAAAATCAATAAATTTATTAATGACAATAATAATGAATAAGTATTCTGAAGTAGATGCTTCAAATTTAAATGAATATGTTAGGGGACTAGATTACCATTGTGAAATAATTTATCCAAAGAGTAATCTTGGTTATCTAAATGGTCTTCTAAATGGATACAGGAGTAGTCAATACAAAAAGATAATTAGTGATTGGGTTATTTTTAGTAATACTGATATTGTTATACCCGATAAGTTTTTCTTGCAAAAATTTTTTAATAATGAATATTCAGAAGATATATTCTGCGTTGCGCCGTCAGTTTATGTTCCAGAAAATAATGTGTATAGTAATCCACAATATTTGAAAAGATATACAAAAAAATATTTGGAAAAACGTGTAAAAATTTTTTCACACCCTACTTTGGCTTATTTCTATTTTAGAATGTCTAAGTTAAAAATTTTTTTTAAAGCAAGCAAAAAAAAAGAAAGTACTTTTGTATATTCTGCACACGGCTCTTACTTCATCCTGAGATCTAAATTTTTAGATAATTTAAAAAAAGATTATATGTCTTTACTTTATAGCGAAGAGGCATTTATCGCCGAAGAAATCAGATTGAAATCAGGTAAGATATTTTATGATTCCTCAATTGAGGTAGAACATCATGAAAGTCAAGTTACTAGTAAGCTTGATTTAAACAAGAAGTCGTATTACATTTCAGAATCGTTAAAAAAGATTATCGGTGAATATTTTGACTAAAAAAAATAAAGTTATATATGTTGCAAATATAGAGTATGATAAATTTAGTGGAATATATAAAAAAATTGAATCTCATGCTTTGGTATTAAGCAGAATATTTGGTGAATGCGTGATTTTATGTAAAAAAAAAGAACAAATAGTCTTTATTGTATTCAAAAATGGGCTGTTTGATAAACTCAATGAGCTAAAAATTGAGTTTTCAATTGGAAAATTGAATAAACTTGCTAATCAGCTTGTAGATGATGGGGAATCTAGATTACTATATTATAGACATACTCTGAGACCTTCGTATAGACAGCTTTTGCTTTTCAGAAGTGCAAAGAAAAAAGACATGAAAATTATTTATGAAATCCCAACCTATCCTTTTTTTAAGGAACAACTATCTGTTGCCAAAAGACCCTACTTAACTTTTTTTAAATTAGTATTAGAAATTATGTTTTTCCCTTATTTATTTAAAAAAAGCACAATAATACCTATTCTATTAAGTAATTCAAAAAAGAAAATATTGAAGAAAATGTATCCTATTACAAATGGGGTAAATCCTGAAAACTACCACGAAAGAATTGTATCTTTTAAGGAGAAAAAAGAAATTAATTTCATCGGAGTGGGAACTCTGTATGGTTATCATGGATTTGATCGTCTTATTAGAGCAATATCTAATGAGAATATGTTGGGAAATGGAAAGCGATATTTTTTTCATATTGTTGGAGATGGTCCAGAAATAGAGAAATTAAAAAAATTGGTAAAATCGTTAAATATGCAGTCACTAGTTCTTTTTCATGGAAGATTAAGTGGGGAAAACTTGGATCAAGTTTTTGATAAATCAGATATAGGTGTTAGTGCTTTAGCCCTGTATGAAAGATCAGCTGATATAGATACCACATTAAAACTTATTGATTATTTATGCCGAGGCTTTCCTTCAATTTCAAGCGATGAAGAAGGGTTGTCGAAAACTATTGATTCTATTTTCACTGTTTCCAATGATGACATAGGAATCAATCTAAATAATATTGAAGCCTGGTATTCAGAATTGAGTAAACGAAAATTACAAAAAAATCAAAAAAAGTTTTTAGTTGAATTCTCATGGGAAAATATATTGGAAAGAATATTAAACAAAATAGGAGAAATCTAATTGAGAAAGACAATTTATGGAATGCTTTATTTTGCAATTTTATTATCTTTTGTTGATAATATTATCCCTATTTATGCATATTATACTTGGCAGTTTCTTATTGTTTTGGTTTTTTTCGCAATAATTTTACTGAATCGAAATAGAAATAAAGCCCAGTCTAACTTGGCTGTAAAATTCATGTGGATTTGGGTATTTTATTCGTGTTTGAGCTTGTTTTGGACAGGAGAAAAGCTGGATTATTTTTTACCAAACTTTAGGTTGCTTTTATTGGGTGCTATGATAACATTCACTTTTTTTAAAGTAGTTAATACCAAACAAATATTAAAGAATATTTTGATATGTGTTTTTATCGCTGTTATTTTTCATAACATATTAGGCTGGTATGAGTATTTTACTGGAAACTACCTATTTATTTCTGATAGTTATAAAGTATTATATCAATCTTTAAGACTACCCACATCGACGTTTTATAACACGAATGATTTTTCTACATTTTTGACTTTATCAATTTTTTTTATATTGTTGTTGAAGGAAATATTTGAGAAAAGGTATATGAAGTTAATAAGTGATTTCGTCATACTATCGAGTGTACTTTTGGTATATTTGGCTGGTTCACGAGCTAATCTTATCGGTTCTTTACTGGGAGTCGGCCTCGTATTTATCTATAAAGTGCTCGTTAGAAGAATTACAGTAAAAGAGCTATTGATTGTGATTTTTGGCTTATTTATTATAGTGATTTCATTTGGAGTTTGGATAAATGTTAACCAAGCTAATTTTCAAAATCTGGATTTTTCTAACCCGACTTCGGATTTGACTAGAATTAACTTAATAAAGAATGGACTGTATTTTCTCACAAAATCCTTTGGACTTGGAATTGGTGTAGGGAATATCGAATATATGATGCAATTCTATGCTATATATCCAACTTTTGGTTTATTACCAATTCATAATTGGTGGATAGAGATTCTTGTAACATCTGGTTTTTTAATTTTTATTTTTTATTTATATTTATACATTAAGATGTATATAAGATCGTTTCAAATGTTATATAAAAAAAGTAATAATGAAGTAAAAAGTTTCAAACTAAACTTGATTTTTTTAGGGTTGTTAAGTGCTTTTATTTTTTGTTCTATGAGTACTAGCTCGCTTTTTACAAGAGGATGGTTCTGGATGTTACACTCTTTAATTTACCTTATTTCGTACAATATTACAGTTGAAAAAGGAGGAGAAGATGAGAATTTGTTTCGTAAATGATGACTTTTTAACAGGTGGCGTTCAAAAATCGGTATCTGAAGTCGGACAGGAACTCTCAAAGAGTTATATAGTGTATTATTACCAGTTTTCACAAGATGAAAATAAAGTGAATTTGCCAAAACAATTTTTGTTCTCGGAAAGAGCTACTACCATAGATAAGAATCTTTTTTATAGAAAAATAAAAAAATATTCTGAATATCTTTTTACAAGACAATATAATTATACTAGCTTTAACAAGTATAGAATTCGTGAATTGTCCAATTTTTTAAAAAAAAAAGAAATAGATTTGGTAATATTAAATCAAGGTAACTCCGCTGCTTTAATACCTGAGTTAAAAAAAAGTTATTCGAAACCTAAGTATATTACTTGGATGCATAGTAACTTTGATGTCTATGTTAACAATTACTACAGAAGATTTAGTAAAAGTTTTATTCAGGGGTTAAAATATTCTGATGCGGTCGTTTGTTTAACTAACCATGATGTATTGGAAATTCAAAAAATTAATACTAAAGTTTTTCAAATCGATAATCCCAATCCGTTAAAAGAAGTTTCCATTTCTTCTCTTTCACAAAAGAAAATATCTTTTGTCAGCAGAATAAATTTTTTTATCAAAGGCTTTGATTTTTTATTTGAAATTGCTCGAAACATTCCTGAATCCTGGGTAATATCAATTGCTGGAGCAGGAAGTCAAGATGAAAAAGAAGATTTAATAGACCAGATTAGTGAAAAAGGTTTAATGAATAAAATAGATTTTGTTGGAGAATTGAACAGCTCACAATTAGTAAATTTTTATGTAGAGTCATCAATTTTTTTATCAACTAGTAGATGGGAAGGTTTTGGTGTTTCTATTGTCGAGGCAATGTCTTGTGGACTGCCTATTGTGTGCTTTGAAAATGAAGGCCCAAAGGAAATATTGAAAAATGGTAAATATGGCGTATTGATTGAAAAATATGATTTAAAGAGCATGCTTATTGAGTTAGACAAATTGATGAAGTCGATTGACTTGAGGAGAGAATATCAAAACTTATCATTAGTCCGTTCAAGGGACTTTCAACTCGGAGTAGTTAAAGAAAAGTGGTTAAGTGTAATCAATAGTATTGTAGGTGAAAAAAATTGAAAAAAGTTTTAGTAATCGTCGGTAATTATTCACCAAACCCCTCTTCAGTGGGTGCCACAATACGTCCATTACTACAATCGTTGGTTGATAAAGACTACAAGGTTAAAGTTATAACTAACAGAAAGAACAGCAATATTGCTAGTTTTGAAGTGGAGTCTGGTATAGAAATACATAGGGTTGATGATACACGACAATTAGTTAGAGATAAAATTGTAAACTCTAAAATTATGAAAAAAAAAATTCTTAACCCGGCTAAATACATCGCTTTGAAAAGTTTGGGATTATTTTTTTACGGCTTCTTAGGCTTATTTGAACCACAATATGAGTATGCTGGTTGGTTAGACAGTAAAATAATGAAGCTAGCTGAAGAATTAATAACAGATGGATTCACAACAGTATTAACTATATCTCACCCTTTTAAAAGTCATAAAATTGGTTTGAAATTAAAAAGAAAATACATGGACCGAATAAAGTGGTTCATGTATGAGTTTGATCCTCTTTCAATGAATGACTCGAACAAAAATAATTTAAAAAGAAATTGGAATTATAGACTCGAGCAAAAATGCATGGCTTTTTCGGATACAATTCTACTAACGCCGGAGCTGTATGCTAGTTATATCGCTACTCCATTTAAAAGATATGAATCTAAAATGTTTGAAGTACCATATCCCTCCCTCAATCCGAATGAATATGTTGATATACCTAAAGCTGATTTTTTTAGTGAAAATACTATAAATTGTCTTTTTTCAGGTAGGCTATATGAAAAAATTAGATCGCCACAAAAAGCGATTGAAATTTTCTTATCTCTTGATAGTTGCATTAGATTATACTTTATGACTGATATTGTGGGCAAGCGATTGGTTAAAAAGTATGATTGGTGTAATAAAATTGATATTATTGATTTTCTTCCTTTGGAAGAAAGTATTACTGTTCAAAAAGACGCAAATATATTTGTTAATATTGGAAATGAAACAGAGCATCAAGTTCCGGGAAAAATTTTTGAGCTAATGTCTTTAGGGAAGCCAATTATTCACTTTTGTTCAAGTGGACATGATACAAGCATAAAATATTTGAAAGATTATCCTTTGATATTGTTTGTTCCTTGGAACTTTGATATAGAAGAACAAAAAAGAAGAATCCAAAATTTTTGTTTTGAAAATAGATATAAAACTGTTTCCAAAAAAGAAATAGAAAAGCAGTTACCTAACTACATCTCTTCTTACAGTAAATCAAAGTTTCTATCAATTTTGATAGAAAGAGGTTCAAGATGAATAAAAATAAAAAAAGTATTTATACAGCATTAACCGCAAGCCTTTTAATTTTGATTAATGGACTTGCTGGGTTGATAATTACACGTTTGCTTATTAAGAATTATGGTTCAGATTTTAATGGTCTAAATTCTACTGTTTCTCAGTTTATTAACATGCTGATGGTTTTAGAAGGTGGTTTTACTTTAGCGACAAATGTCGCTTTATTTACTCCTATCTCAGAACGGAATATTGATTTAATAAACAAAATTATATCTTCTACAAACGTAATTTTTAAAAAAATTGGCGTATATTTCTTGCTTCTCGGGTTATTGTCTTCAACAATTTATATTTTTTTTATACAAACTAGTATATCAATGTTTATATCTCTAATGATTTTTTATATGGCTGTAATATCTTCAGCTTTTTCGTTATTTTATGCAACCAAATATCGAATAATGATACAGTCTGAACAGAAGGAGTACATTCTAAACAGCATTCAAATAGTGACAGTAGTACTAACCCAAATAGCAATTTTAGTCGTAATTTTAAGTCATGGAAATATCTTATTAGTTCGTGGTGCAACAATGTTTGGCTCCATTTTAAATAGTTTATTAATCGGTTATGTTTTTAAAAAGAATTATTCCCATCTATCTATAAATGTAAAACCCGACTTTAGTTTGGTGAAAGGAACTAAGGATGTCTTTATTCAAAAAATGACAGGGATGATTTATACTACAGCTCCTATACTATTTATATCTGCGAGTTCAGGTACAATTAGTGCAAGTATATATATGGTCTACAACAGTATTTTAAGCTTACTGAAGAATGCTGTATATGCATTTATAAATGCACCTCAAATAGGTTTTGGACAATTGTTTGTTCAAAAGGAAAAAAAATATATAAGCAAGATATTCTTACAATACGAATTAATTGTGATAATTATAGTTTCAATTCTTTTAACAACAACGTCAGTTTTAATTATTCCTTTCGTAAGAATTTATTCTTTTGGATTAACGGATGCAAACTATATTGATCCTAAAATTGCTCTACTAATGATATTGATTTCATATTTTGAGATACTTCATATTCCTAGTGGAAATATGATAAACATGTCCGGAAATTTTGGAATAGGGAAAAAAATTCAATTGCTTGCTTCTATTACACTTGTTTTTAGTTTACCGAGTTTTTATTTCATTTTTGGTTTCTATGGGATATTGATATCTGTTCTATTGGTTGCGTTTGAATTATGCATTTTAGAAATAGGCTACGTCCATATGAAACTTTTTGATAAAATAGTGCCTCGCTTCATAAGATTTTGGGTAATAAATATGATTTGTTCGCTTTTTCTTATTTTTTTTGAATTATGGCTTGACTTGAAAATAGACTCATATGTAAGCTTTTTTCTTTTTGGTATAGTATTAGTTGTTTTTAATTCGATAGTGTTGCTAATCGTTAATTTGATAGTGAACCCGGTGACTACAAAAGAAATTATTCAGCGACTACCGTTAAGTAGTTTAAAAAATAAAATTTGATAATGGTATAAGGAGAATTTTATGAAAATCTCAACATTCGGCCTAGGCTATGTCGGCCTGGCCAACTCATTACTCTTAGCACAAAAAGAAGAAGTAATGGCATATGATATTATTCCAGAAAAAATCTTGATGCTGCAAAAAGGAGTTTCACCTCTTGAAGATCAGGAAGTTCATGAGTTTTTAGAACGAGATGATTTGCAGGTTGAGTTCACCAATGACTTTGAGAAAGCCGTTTTATTTGGCGACTATCTGATTATTGCAACACCGACAGATTACGATGAAAAGAAAAATTATTTTGATACCTCTACAGTGGAAAATGTGATTGAACAAGCATTGGCAATTCGACCAGATGCTGTTTTTATCATTAAGTCGACTGTCCCAGTGGGCTATGTTGAAAGCATCAAAGAAAAATATCAGACAGAAAATATCATCTTCTCTCCTGAATTTTTGCGGGAAGGCAAAGCTTTATATGACAATCTATATCCGTCACGAATTATCGTTGGCGAATGTTCTGAACGTGGACAGGAAATTGCGGACATGTTTAAAGAGAACGCCTGTAAAGAAGATGTGGAAGTGTTGTTAACTCATTCAACCGAAGCAGAAGCCATTAAGTTATTTTCCAATACTTATCTAGCACTGAGAGTAGCCTATTTTAATGAGCTGGACACTTATGCGGAATCTCGGGGTCTGAATAGTAAACAGATTATTGAAGGTGTTGGGCTTGATCCGCGGATTGGCACTCATTATAATAATCCATCTTTTGGTTATGGTGGTTACTGCTTGCCAAAAGATACCAAGCAGTTGCGGGCTAATTATGATGAAGTACCCAACAATTTGATTGGTGCAATTGTTGAAGCTAATACCACAAGAAAGGATTTTATTGCGGAGCAGATTCTAGCAAGGAATCCCAAGCGAGTGGGAATTTATCGGCTGACGATGAAGGCACATTCGGATAATTTCCGCTATTCTTCGATTCAGGGGATTATGAAGCGGATTAAAGCAAAGGGCATTGAGGTCGTCGTGTATGAACCGACTTTGGATGCCGATGATTTTTATAATTCGAAGGTAATTAAAGATTTAGCAGAATTTAAAGAAATGTCGGATGTGATTGTCTCTAATCGCTTTGAGCCTGAATTGGCAGATGTGAAGGAGAAAGTTTATACTCGAGATATTTTCAACGAAAATTAAGTTAGTGAATAAAGGTGAATAGTAAATGGAAAATTTCTTTCATTTATTATTCATCTTTTTTGATGCACCATTCGGACTATCATCAGCCACCTTTCAGCAAAATTTCTAATCAAAAAATTTAAACAAACGATTTAAGAGCTGGTCTAAAGAAAGTTTAGACGGCTCTTTTATTTCACCAATTTTGCAATCATTACAGGGGCTTGACTTGTGGGGGAATCCTTGATTTCAGGTTTTCTTTTGAGGGGCTTTCGTGTATAATTATAGGAGTTATGATAGTGAGGCAGTGTGTTGTTTTATAGAAAACACTGAAGCGAGGAGATGCTAGCCATCTTTTTTATTTTGTGAAATGGCTGAAAGCATGACTAAATGAATGAAATGAAGGAGGAAAAACTTTGGCTGACGATAATAATAAAAAACCAGAGGAATCCTTTAAAGACAAAATTATGCAGTCTCTAAATGGTGGGACTGACAGTAATAATAGTGCTGATAATGGCGGGGCAAAAACGGATGAAGAGCGGGGGCGGGAGACACGATTTTCCCGGCGGATTTTTGATGATGCCACGCCGCTGGAGATGGATGAGCCGATTGCGCCGAGGAATGAAACCAATGAGCCGACACAATCAACAAATACTGAGTCCAATGATACAAATTCAGTTGACAGTAATCTAGAAAATACGCCAACGCCGCCAGAAGCGGTTACACCTAGTTGGCGAGAGTCTAATGATTTTTCTGATACAACAGAAGAGCCGTTGCCGCCAGTTAACGAGCAGCCAACGCCAAGTCTTGAGGATATTGATTATTCCAGCGTGGGCTCACGGTCACAGGAGAATCACGAGACTAAAAAAGAAGAGCCCGACCCGACTCTGGAGGAGATTGCAGAAATGCCACCTCGCCAGAGAAAATATGAAACCCGCAAGAAGGAACGAAAAGTAGTGCGGCGGATTGTTTTGATTGTGGTGGCAACATTGGCTGTCTTAGGAACAATTTTAGGCGTGACCTTCTATAACTTCGTTCAAGGGGCTTTGCAGCCTCGGGATGCGGAAGATTCACAGCTGGTGCAGGTCAATATTCCAAGTGGATCGTCGAATAAAGAGATTGGTGACATTTTAGAAAATGACAATGTGATTGTCAGCGGATTAGTCTTTAATTACTGGACAAAATTTAATAATGTCGACGGCTTCCAATCAGGCTACTACCAAATGTCGCCTGACATGACGCTGGATGAAATTTCAACGTTGCTGCAGGCTGGTGGAACGGCTGAGCCGCAGGCGATTGCCGATGCCAAGATTGTTATTCCGGAGGGCAATGATATCGCCAGCATTGCCGATATTATCGAAACCTCAACGGAGGGGGCAATTACCGCTGATGACTTCTTAGCGGTGATGAACGACGATGCCTATTTCCAAAAAGTTTTAGCGTTGTATCCGCAAATGCTGACGAGTGCGAGCGAGGCGGAGGGTGTGAGATATCGCTTGGAGGGTTATTTATTCCCAGCGACGTATGATTACTACGCAGACACGACAACTGCTGAAGGTTTAGCCGATCAAATGGTGGCGGCGATGTACGAGACCTTGAGTCCTTATTTTGAAAGTATTCAAAATCAAGGCTATACTGTGCAACAATTCTTGACACTGGCTTCATTGGTTGAGCGGGAAGGTGTGACGGCTGAAGATCGGGCGAATATTGCGCAAGTCTTTATTAACCGGATTAATGCTGGCATGGCGCTGCAATCAGATATTTCGATTTTATATGCGTTAGGTGTGCACAAGGAAGTTGTCACATATGACGATTTAGAGGTGGATTCACCTTATAATCTCTATACCAATACTGGGTATGGACCGGGGCCGTTTGATTCGCCAGGTTTGGCGTCAATCGAGGCGACCTTGAATCCAACAGCGAATGATTATTACTACTTTGTCGCTGATGTTGATACCGGTGATGTCTATTTTGCTGAAACATATGAAGAGCATCAACAACTAGTTGAGGAATATGTGAATAACTAGTTTACAATTATTCTTAGTCATGGTAACCTTTTGTGGAGTGATTTTTTCTCTGCAAGGGGTTGCTTTCGATTTAACCAGAGAAATAGACCAATCGATAACATTTAAATTAAATCAAGACTATAATAGATGGAAGAAAAAAAGGGGAAGATTAGTATGGCGGATAAAGTTTATCCAATGACACTTGACGGAAAAGCCAAGTTAGAAGAAGAATTAGAAAATTTAAAAACCGTAAAACGTGGAGAAATCATCGAACGTATCAAAGTGGCTCGCAGTTTCGGTGACCTTTCTGAAAACTCAGAGTACGAATCAGCTAAAGATGAGCAGGCCTTTGTTGAAGGCCGCATCACCACAATTGAAACGATGCTGCGTTTTGCTGAAATTATTGACAATAACAATGTCAACAATGATGAAGTATCTATCGGTAAAACGGTGACCTTCATCGAAATGCCTGACGGCGAGGAAGAAGAATACACTATCGTCGGCAGTGCCGAAGCCGACCCGTTTGCCGGTCGCATCTCTAACGATTCACCAATTGCCCAAGCCTTACTTGGCAAAAAAGTGGATGATGTCGTAGCCATCGCAACACCCGGCGGCGACATGCAAGTGAAAATTACTAAGGTTGAAATGATTTAATTTAAAAGATGAAAGCCACGCTGCTGCAATTCCTTGAAAAGGAAATTACGGTAGCGTGTTTTTTTTTGATCTTAATCCCATGAAATATTCTCTATACTATCATAGCGATTTGTTAATTGTGATAATTCTTTGCGAAGTATGATTCATTTAAAAGAAGCGTTGTTTGTTGAAAAAATAGATTGAATTTTCTGAAATGTTTTTTTAATTGTAACTAAAGTTATGGTAAAATTTACTAAGGTACAAAAATAAAAAATTTTTAGGGGGAATAAAATCTATGAAGAAACTTGAAGCTTTTATGGAGAAACACTTGATGCCATATGCCGTGAAGATTGGTTCAATTAAAGGATTGATTGCCATTCGTGACGGGGTTGCGTTAGCAATGCCTTTAATTATCATCGGAAGTGTTTTTCTAATTATCGGTAGCTTTCCAATTGAAGAATGGACGAATTTTATTGGTGGTTTAATGGATGGCCGTATTTCGGCGGCATTAACCCATGCAACAAATTCTTCGTTTGGAATTATGGGATTAGTTGGTGCTTTTGGGATTGCCAGAAGTATGGCTGAGCAATACAATGTAGATGGAGCTAGTGCTGGGGTAATTTCAGTTTCAGCTTGGTTGATTTTAACTCCAAATATTGTCTCTGATTTAGGTGAAGGAGTGCCGGTGACATATTTAGGAAGCCGGGGCCTTTTTATCGCCATTCTTGTAGGTCTTTTATCCGCTTGGGTATTCCAATGGTTTGTCAATCGAAATATTGTTATTAAAATGCCCGAAGGAGTACCGCCAGCTGTAAGTAAAAGCTTTGTAGCGTTAATTCCTGGAGCAATTATTTTACTAGTAGCAATTGCTGCATCTTTGATTATTGAAACATTTTTTGACAATGCGCATGAGTTATTGGCAACCGTTTTGGCGGGACCACTTGGAATCTTGGGTGGTTCATTATTTGGGGCCATTTTGACAGTATTTTTAAATAGTGCATTTTGGTTTATGGGAATCCATGGGGGAAATATTGTCGGTTCAGTGACTGGTCCAATCTTCTTGGCTAATACCGATGCCAATCGTCTTGCTTTACAAGCTGGCGAACCGCTTCCAGAAATCTTTACATCGCAATTTTTTGATTTATTTGCTTATTTAGGTGGTGGTGGGGCTGTAATGGGTCTAGCTTTTGCCATCCTTTTCTTTGGAAAAAGTGCGCAGTCAAAAGCAATGAAAGGGGTCGGGGTTGTTCCTAACCTATTTAATATCAGTGAGCCTTTGATGTTTGGTATGCCGATTATGTTCAATATGCTTTACCTAATTCCTTTTGTGATAGCACCAGTAGTTAATGTAATTATCACTTATTTTGCTATGGTCACTGGTTTGCTTAGTCGCACAATTGGGATTGCGGTTCCATGGACGACACCACCGATTATTTCAGGTTGGTTAGCTACTGGAGACTGGACGGGTCCGTTATGGCAAATTATCTTACTTGTTGTTGATATGTTAATTTATTTACCATTCTTTTTAATGAGTGATAAACGGCAATTGGTTACAGAGCAGGTAGCTAGTGGAAATGACACAACTGAAGAATCATCAGTTGAAAAATAATTATTTAGAAGAGGTGTCCAAATGGTCCAAAGATTAATTAGTGCAAACTCTAGCGAAATTCTGAAGATGAATCGAGAAGAGCTATTGCAAAGTATCAAAGCAAGCGAAGGAAGAGTCGTTCTAAGTGAAAATGTTGTAGTTCATCCATCGGTAGCTGGTGATATTACAGCGGCGGAAATGGCTAGAGCGTATGGAGCCGACATGATTTTATTCAATGCATTTGATGTGAACCATCCAATCGTTGTAGCAGCCTATGAAGGACAATACACTGCTGAAACTAGTATTCCAAATGATGATGTCGTTAATCGTATGAAAGAGTTAGTTGGCTTACCTATCGGAGTCAATTTAGAACCAGTTGATTCTAAAAGTGACATGATGTCAACAACTCTTGAAATTTCTGCTGGGCGTCAAGCTTCGAAAGAATCCTTCGAAAGAGCGAATCAACTAGGATTTGATTTTATCCTATTAACTGGAAATCCTGGAACCGGTGTAACAAATAAATTAATTGAAGAAAATATCAAAGTTGCAAAAAAATATTTTAATGGTGTGATTATTGCTGGAAAAATGCATAGCTCTGGTGTTGATGAACCAGTAGCCAGTGCGAAAACGGCAAAACAATTTGTCGATGCGGGAGCGGATATTGTCCTAGTTCCTGCTGTCGGAACAGTTTGGGGCATTGAAGAAGAAGAGATTCGGGAAGTTGTAAAATACGCTCACTCTAAAGATAAATTAGTAATGAGCGCTATTGGAACTTCGCAAGAAAGCTCTCAACCTGAAGTGATTCAACAAATTGCTCTTGCAAACAAAAAGTTAGGTGTAGACATTCAGCATATCGGAGATGCAAATATGGGATTAGTTGGTATCGAAAATATCAAAGAGCTATCTGATGCAATCCGTGGTAAACGTCACACAGTAGCGAGACAAGCTCGCTCAATCAATCGTTAGTTTTAAGATAGCTTAACAGCCCAAAATTCTGTTAGTAGAATTTTGGGCTGTTTTTATATCTAAGAAAAGGGTGAATCAGTAAGTATACAAAATAATAGACTTGTAATAGGAACCCTGTTTTATCTTATCTCCCCAAAAGCGGAAGCAGTAAAGTTACGGCATCGTAAAGGTAATGGCAAAGCCAGCTAACCCAAATACTATCGGATTTATGCCAAAGATAATTGAGCAAAAAACGCACGGGGGCTAAGGTAAATAATAACTGTAACGGATGAAGTCCATAGACGGTAACGTGCCAAAAGGCAAATAGAATACTAACGAGGATTGAAGCAACCGTAAAGGAGAGGCCAATTTTTTTTAAGGCCAGTAAAATGTTGGTGCTGATGATTTCTTCTCCCATAATCATCAGGGGCACTTGTGTTAA
The DNA here is from genome assembly GCF_026157065.1 of Enterococcus sp. HY326. GTDB lineage: Bacteria > Bacillota > Bacilli > Lactobacillales > Enterococcaceae > HY326. The sequence goes on along the minus strand of NZ_JANLGQ010000001.1, from coordinate 303,447 downwards.
TAAAATCAGTGGCTGAAAGGTGCTTTCAATCGAGTTTTGGGTAATCCGACCAAAGAGAGTTGTATAGATCAGACCAAAGCCCAGACCAACTACCAGAGTTAGAGGAGCTCCCCATAAGCTGGTTTTTATGCTGAAGTGCTTGAATTGATTGGTAAAGAGCTTCTTCAGTAAAAAGTAGCCGGCCAATCCTGCTAAAACGGCATTCCAGCCGCTTCCAAGAATTGTTAGAGTAGAGGTGCTCAAACCAGTTAAGTGTAACAACAAATAGGACACAGCGACTGCAATGGTAACCAGAATCAGAGCAACAGCATTTCTATTTTTAGCCATAGTGATTATCCTTCCCATAAAACCTTTTTATGCTGTAAATTATAAACCTATAGATAACATTTTTGAAAATGATAGGTAACAAGGTGACGAAATTGTTCGTTAGTTTTGTTAGAGAGAATTTTGCGTTTTGCAGATGGAAAAAGGCGGAAGAAAACTTCGATGACGCACTATCTTAATTTTTAAGGATAAAAAGGATTTCTCGAGCTATTTTGCGCAATTATTTTTCAAAATATTCTCTAAAAGTTATTTACTGATTTTTTCAAAACTGCTATAGTTAACAATTAGGTCTTAGGTCCAATGTAAATGGAGCGAAAAAGCTTTAAGATAGATATAGAATCACGGAAGAAGGGGGCAATTGCATGGGCTCACTACGTTTTTTTATTGTAGTTGAAATCTTACTATTTTTATTTGGCGTCTATCAGGTGTTGACCAATCCGGCGCTGTTATTGTTATTAGCCTTTGGAATATTTTGTGTCTATTTAGGTTTGCGCAAACGTAAGCGGGGCCGGGGAAATTTCCAAAGTTTTGAATTGATTTTTGGTTTATTTATGATTTTCTTAGGTCTGGCGAGTTCGCCGGCTTTTTGGATAATGCTGATTTTAGCAGTGCTGTATATCGGTCTTAAAGGAATTGAAATTTCCGGGGTTGATATCACGAAAAATTCTTTTTGGCGTAAAAAACAAATGATTATCGTGAAGTCAACGGAGCCTCAGGATCATGACAATCAAAAAGAAAAAATGCAGTGGCTAGGCAGCGAGCGGATTGGCGATGATGTCTATGAATGGAATGACATCAATTTGAATCTGCTAGCAGGGGACACGATTGTTGATTTGGGCAACACGTTGTTACCAAAAGACGATAGTATTGTCATTATTCGTAAAGGCTTTGGCCGGACCCGGATTTTAGTGCCACTGGGTGTGGGAATTCAATTGCAGCATTCGGCCCTCTATGGACAAATTGAATTTGAAAATACGCAGGATGCATTGAAGAATGAGACAGTGACGTTGTATAGTAGCGATTACGACCAAAATCCTCGCCGCTTGAAAATTTTGACCAACACGTTGGTAGGTGACTTAGAGGTGATTCGCGTATGATGCAAAAACCAGGTCGCCTTTTGATTGCATTGTATGCTATGCTTGCCTACTTTGTGTTGTTCTTGTTTATTCTTTTTACTTTTTTTTATGCGAGCGGCACCACTCATTGGTGGGTGGAACTGGTCACTCAGAAAATCTTCTTTATCCCCTACCTAGTCTATCTGGTGGTGATTGCTGCCGTGTTGGGCCTACTGACTTATTTTATTGTTAACTGGCTGCAGCGCTCCGGTAGTAAAGCGATTGAAGAAAAATTGCGTTTATTAGCGAATGGCAATTATGATAATCCTAAATTAACCGAGGAAATTGATTATTCCAATAATATTTACTTAAATGAGATGAACCGAGATGTTTTACGAATTCAAGAAAAATTAGTGGAAATTTCCCGGGAGCTGCAGGCTTTAAATAGTTTGCCGCAACTAGTGGATGGTAGTACCAAAGAGGAAATCTTGGAGCAGGAGCGCCATCGTTTGGCGCGGGAGCTTCATGATTCCGTTTCTCAGCAATTATTTGCGGCGATGATGCTATTGTCGGCATTAAATGAAATCGCCAATCAAGATGAAAATTTGGCGCCTTTACGTAAGCAACTGGATACAGTGACGTCCATCATTAATGCTTCCCAATCAGAAATGCGGGCACTATTGTTGCATCTGCGGCCAGTCAGTCTTGAAGGCAAAAGCTTGAAGCAGGGGATTGAGCAGCTGCTGAAGGAATTGCAGACAAAAATTCAAATTGAGTTAAAGTGGGATGCTGAGGAAGTCAAATTGTCAGCGAACATTGAAGATCAATTATTTAGAGTGGTGCAGGAGCTATTGTCGAATACTTTACGGCATTCCAAAGCCAAGGAATTGGAAGTCTATCTGCATCGAATTGGCCCGAATGTCTTGCTACGGGTGGTGGATGACGGTGTCGGCTTCGATGTCACCGAAAGCCGGGCCGGTAGTTATGGGTTGAATAATATTCGTGAACGGGTCGCTGGTGTCGGCGGGACCGTCAAGATAATCAGTTTTAAAAAACAAGGAACCAGCGTTGAAATCAAGGTTCCAATTTTAGAGGAGGAATCTGCATGATTCGTGTAATGCTGGTGGATGATCATGAGATGGTGCGCTTAGGCGTGTCGTCATACCTGTCGATTCAAAGCGATATTGAAGTGGTAGGAGAAGCGGAAAACGGGCGACAAGGCTATGAATTGGCCTTGGAGTTGCGACCGGATGTGATTTTAATGGACTTAGTGATGGATGAAATGGACGGCATTGAGTCCACTAAATTAATTTTAAAGGAATGGCCAGAAGCGAAAATTATTATCGTCACAAGTTTTATTGATGACGAAAAAGTATATCCGGCGATTGAAGCGGGAGCAGCGGGCTATTTATTGAAAACCTCAACGGCAAGTGAAATTGCCGAAGCGATTCGGGCAACACAGCGGGGGGAACGGGTCTTAGAGCCAGAAGTTACCACCAAGATGATGGAGCGCCTCAGCCGGAAAAACGAGCCGGTCTTGCATGAGGATTTAACCAATCGAGAGGTTGAAATTTTGATGCTGATTACCCAAGGGATGAGCAATCAAGAAATCGCCGATGAGTTATTTATCACCTTGAAAACGGTGAAGACCCACGTCTCCAATATTCTTTCTAAATTGGAAGTGGAGGACCGCACGCAAGCGGCAATTTATGCCTTTAAACACGGCTTAGTTAAATCATAAAAAAACTGTCAGCACAGTGACTGTCTTCAAAAATGAAGCAGAACTGAGCTGACAGTTTTATTTTGGGTGAAATTTTAACTGACAAAGGCCATGACAATGCGAATAAATTGCGGTAGAAAAATAACTGTGTAGAGGGTACGGCTAATTTGAACTAAGGCGATTTTTGTCATATCGCCGCCAAGGTCGCCGGCAATCAAGGAAATATCAGTCGCTCCCGCAGGCGATGAGGCAAAAAGAGCCGAGCGGAAATCCAGAAGCTTGCGGCGGGAAATAGTCACACCAAAAATCACATTGATCACTAGATAACTGGAGAGCAAAATAATCGCCGGCAAAATCAAACTGCCCATATTTAAAATGCTGTCTCTAGTAATCGTACTGCCGATAATTGAACCGGCAATCAATTGGGCAAAAAAGCGAATATGCTTAGACAAAGGAGCAGTATTTTTCAAGAGCTTGATGCCGATGGAAAAGACTAACGACAAGCTTAAAGCTCCAACCGGAATCTTTAAAAAGACGCCAATCAGTCCGCCTATAGCAGCCACCACGAGAATCAACAGGTTATTCGCCAAAGCAGAATTAGTGCCGTGATTTAAAGTTTTTTCCAATTTTGGTTCGGCAACTTCAACGGGTGGGTCTTGATTTTTATTAAGCTTTTTGATTAAAAACTCTATCCAATAAGGCAGAATTAATAACATTCCTACTAAGCGAATCAGCTGCATCGTGGCGACAATTTCTGATTTGGCCCCCATGTCAATACTGATAAGGGAAACATCCATAATCCCCCCTGGCAAACAGGAAAGCAGGCTGGTAATCAAGTCAAAGTCAAATAATTTGAAGAATAAAAAGCCCATTGCAAAGGTATTAATCGTAAATAATAGCAGTAAAAAGAGAATCGGTTTGGCCATTTTGGGGAAGGTCTGCAGGTCCCGTTTGGAAATCTGCTGGCCGATATAAGCGCCGCTGACAATTTGCGCAAAGGTCTTAAAATAACTGGGCATAAATAAATCATGAACAAAAACAGAGTAAAGAGCCACACCAATCATGCTGCCGGTCATAAATGGGGCCGGCAATTTTAATCGCTGGGCAATTTTAGCACTGATCAAGGCCACGATAAAGGTGAGAAGAATAGTTTTAAACACGGAGCTACCGCCTGTCTTTTTTAACTAAATTGTAGCAAATTTTCAACATAATTGTGAAGAAAATTTCAAGGGAACTGTTGTAAAAAAACCTGCAGAATGGCTTAGTAGCAAAGAAAATCGGAATTTTTGTTGTAAAGCCCTTCATTATTTTGGATAAAAAAAACAGCGAAAGAACATTTTTTGGTTGGTTTAGAGGAAATAGGACTTTAATGACTGCTGTTCCAATCATTAAAGTCCTATTTTTTTGTTTCCGTCAGTTCATTGTAATAAAGGTAGTTGTGAAGATGGCAATCCATGAATCCATCCCATCCAACAGCTTGGTTATCAGCTGATAGGAATCTGATTTGCGAATTTCCTTTAAGCGCTGTTTGATTACGTCACGCTCGTATTTAGAAAAATACTTTCTAATTAGCGAGTTTTTTTCTAAAAGGGCTGATAGTATCACAACCTCATCGGTAATTTTGCCATCTTCCAATAGTTCTGCTCGAATCTTTTCGATAATCGCAATGATCATCTTTTCTTCCGGCAGTATATAAGTCTTGTTTTTAAATAGACCTTGATTGTGCTTTTCACTTGCATCACCCAATTGAACTAAAGACGCTCCGACTGATGTAAAGAGGGCTTTTGGCAGCTTATCATTGAAATAGAAATCTTCGCCTAAGCTTTCAATTGTTTTGGGTTTATTATCTCTAATAAAATTATAGACCGGTTGCAGATAATTTAGTTGAGGAGGGAGGTCCTTTCCGACGACAAATCTTTTTTTGTTGTCCAACTCGATGATTCCAGCAAATTGCAACTCTAATATGGCGCTGGCAAACAAAATAGCAGCTCCTTCGTCGCTGTTAACCAATTCAGCGGCGCCCTTAGGATTTAACGAGCATAAAAAATATTCCTGTGTAAAACTTTTTCCCATTGTTTTTCTCTCCATCTTTAAATAACTTGTGTCTTGTTTAAAGTCTACCAAAAGCTCTTCATTTGTCAAAGAGCCTTAAAAATGGCAGTTGATGGGATGAGGAGTTTTCCTCTAAGTTTAACTAAATAGACTGTTAAGTTTCCTTTCTGTCGGCTAGTTTTTTTAAGCCCCCTTTGATATACTTCCTTATGAAGCTATTTTAGGAAATGAGGCAGAAGGATGAGCACGAAGCAGAACTTTGCGATTATTGGATTAGGTCGTTTTGGCGGCAGTATTTGTCGGACTTTGATTGAGGCGGGCATGGAAGTGCTGGCAATTGATAGCAATGAAGATCGGGTAAATGAATATATGAATATTGCGACCCATGCGGTTGTGGCCAATGCGCAAGACGAGATGACGCTGCGTTCTTTGGGGATTCGTAATTTTGATTGTGTTGTGGTGGCGATTGGTGAAGATATTCAGGCCAGCATTTTGGCAACTTTGATGGTCAAAGAGTTGGGCGTGCCTAATGTCTTAGCCAAAGCGGTCAATGATTATCATGCTCGGGTGCTGGAAAAAATCGGTGCCGATAAAGTCGTTCATCCGGAGCGGGACATGGGGGAACGAATTGCCCATCAGCTGGTCTCTAAAAATATTTTGGATTATCTTGAGCTCTCTGATAAATTCACCTTAGCTGAAATTCATGTCGAAAATGAAAAATTCTACAATAAATCGTTGATGGAACTGAACTTCCGCCAGCATTTTGGTTTGACCGTAGTGGCCATTCGCCGCAAAAATGGCCAAGTCGTGGTCTCACCGGCTGCTGATGAAATTGTGCAGCAGGCAGACAATTTATTGGTAATTGGGGAGACAGATGATGTAGAATATTTAGATGAGAAGATGAATCAATAGAAGGTGGGCTAATTGTGAAAATTACTGTAACAGATCAAGCGTTGGCGTGGTTTAAAAAGGAGCTGACCTTTCCAGCAGGCAGCGGCGTGCATTTTTATGGAAAAGTTTACGGGGCAACGAACGTCCATGAGGGCTTTTCCGTTGGGATGTCAGTTGACCAGCCGGTAGCACCAATTTATTCGGAAACCATTGATGGTATTTTATTTTTCGTAGAAGAAACAGATGCTTGGTTTTTTGCCGATTATGATTTGCTAGTAGATTATGATGAAAAACTAGAGGAACCAAAGTATACCTTCAGCGAATAAATATTGAAGTAGTCACAAGCGCAGCTTAAAAAAGCCAGCGCTTGTTTCTTTTTAGTGCTACTTATATTACAATAACTTTAGAATGTTGCATTTAAAGGAATTTTTGGAGGATTTTATCAATTATGCTATCAATTGTAGTGCCCTGTTATAATGAAGAAGAGTCAATTCCATTATTTTATGCTGAAATGGAAAAAGTTCAGCAGCTAGTGGAGGATGAGTTTGAATATATTTTTGTCAATGACGGCTCAAAGGACAATACCCTTAATATCCTGCGGGAATTGGCACAGCAAGATCACAAGGTCCGCTATATCTCGTTTTCCCGCAATTTTGGCAAAGAAGCCGGCCTTTTAGCCGGCTTAGAGGCGACCCGTGGCCAACTAGTGACGGTGATGGATGCCGATTTGCAGGATCCACCAGAATTACTGCCGCAGATGATTGCCATGCTGGCAGCCGATCCTGATTTAGATTGTGTCGGCACTCGGCGAGCTGACCGGGAAGGCGAGCCTGCCATCCGCAGCTTCTTTGCCCGCATGTTTTATAAAATCATCAATAAAATCGGCCAAGCGGAAATGGTAGACGGCGCTCGTGACTTTCGCTTGATGACCCGTCAAATGGTGGACGCTATTTTAGAGCTGCGGGAATACAACCGCTTTTCTAAAGGCCTCTTCAGCTGGGTGGGCTTTAAAACCGAATACCTTTCCTATGAAAATCGTGAACGGGTTGCTGGCGACACCTCTTGGTCCTTTTGGTCTTTGTTGAACTATTCAATTGATGGCATTATTAATTTCTCTGATATGCCCTTGAATATTGCCTCTTTTATGGGCTTTTTCTCCTGTCTGGGCTCAGGAATCGCTATGCTGATTATTATTTTTCGGACGTTCTTTTACGGAGATCCGACTAGCGGCTGGCCGTCAATGGTCTCAATTTTCCTTTTTGTCGGCGGCTTGCAGCTGATGTCTCTAGGAATTATCGGCAAATACATCGGCAAGATTTTTTTAGAAACAAAAAATCGGCCTGTTTATATTGTCAAGGAGACAGAGGAGAAGGTACGGGTTGAGGAAGAATAGCATTTTTAGACACTAGACATTTTGAGGATAGCTGGACTCTTGTGTGTACTTTTCAAAGTAATATGTTAGTGAAATATAAAAAAACTACTCTTTGATTCAAAGAGTAGTTTTTTAATTTGGAACTTGCTTATTTTAAATCTTTTGACGGCGCTAATCTTCATGGACTTTATTGTAAATATGAAATATGCTTAAGTAATTGTTTAAAGCCAGACTCCGTGCATCTGCGAAGTAAAAAAAGATTATAATATTTGTTGAGAAAATGAATATAAATTTTTTACTAAGTACTCAAAGGATGAAGTAACTCTTTTTATCCTTGTTGTTCTGTCACCTGTATTTCCGAAATAGTTGGATCCCTATCACTATTAAGAAGCTAGTTATTGATATAATCCATGCTAATTTACTTAATAGTGGATAATGGTAAGAGACTACTATATTATTTTCTCCCTGCTGACTCTGAAATGAGACCAATGGTCCGGTATCTTCAGATTCAATTTCCTGGCCATTGTTTGTCAGAGTTAATCCAGCATACCTAAAAACTGGTAAGACAATTTCTGACTGATTTTCAGCAATAAAACCGTAGTTTTGTTGATTTGCGGAGATAGTAACTTCTGCTTCAACAGGTAATCCGTTTGCAGTGACTATTTGTTGGCTAAGCTGGTCTTCTTGCTCTTTTGAATATACTGGTGAATAATCAACACGCCCTAGACTGACATTTCTGGTCACACTATCAAAAGTAACTTGCGAATAGTCAGTAGCATTTAAACTTTCAGATGATGCACGTATAGATCCCATATTTAACATTATTAAAATCAGTGCAAATACTGCAATAGCTAATTTCTTAAATCGTGTTGTTCCAATTATTTCATTGATATAAATTGCTCCAGCAAAGCCTATAAATAACGAAGTAAGACCCAAGAAGCGCCAAGGAAATTGAATGTTGGTAAAAAGAGTTGACTGTAAAATTGACCAAGGGAAAAGCTTTGTTGACATAATGAATGCTAAAGCTCCTAGAATTAAGCCTACTTTTTGAACTTTATTTAAGTTTTTGAATTGTAATAGCGTTGTGACTAAAAGTGCTGTAATCAATAAGCCAAGTGAAATCGTACTGTATGAATTATTTAATCCTTCTACTAGAAGCGTGCCACTATTAAAACTATTCGAAGCTAGATCTGCAATAAACGGCATATTTAATTCTTGAAACTCACTATTAATCAATAATGGTACTAGAAAACCTAAACTAAGTAGTAAAATTAGAAATCCCGACTTAACGAAAGATAGTGTGATAGCAATAAATTTTTTTTGATGGGTGATACCATAGGATAGGTAGCATAATACAACAAATAAAAAAGCGAGGAATGAAGTAATTACATGACTATATACAATTAAAGAAAAGCTGAAGGCCAGCATCAAGATTCCTTGTTTATTGTTTTTAAGTATTAAGTAAACTCCACAGAAAACTAAAGGGAGAAAAGTCATTGCGATAACTTCACCTAGTGCCGCTCTAGTATAAATGTTAACCATTCGATATGTTGAAAAGACGTATAGTAAAGAGAATATGAAACCAATTCGGTGACTGTGAGTTATTTTGAGGGCAGAGTAATGCGAACTTAAAAAAGTCAGTAACGTGATAAAGAGCATATAAAGGTTATATCCAACGCCAATATTATCAACTAGTTTTACTAACAATAGAGCTGGATACAATGTCAGCCAACCGTAAAAATTATTTACTTGCAATCCTACAGAGTGAAGAACTTCTAAGTTTACCGGTGACTGGAGCACGTTTTCCAAACTTAAGATTCGGTTGAGGTGAAAATTCATATCGTTACCGTCAAAAATGATGTGATTATTAAGTGAAAAACCTGTTGCTAAAAAGCTCAGAATAAAATATCCAAAAACAATTAAAGCTATTTCGATAACTTTAAATTTCCAATTCTTTTTTGACGTGGCTCTTTCTGTATTCAAATAAATCCTCCTTGTTTCTATTCGACCACATAATTCTTTTTAAAGTTAAAGCTGGTCGATTAATTGTAATATACGAATCAGTTTAACATAAATAAAATTAGCTGAGAGGGTAAATATAAATTCATTTGAGAAAACTCTATTTTCCTTATTAACTATTAATTTGTGATTCTTTTTATTGATAGAAATTGGCTGATAATAGCTATGTCACTTTTTTTATGCCCATCATTCATTTCAAGAAATGAAGATAGACTAGCTATTGTTCCCCAAGATTCACCACTACATAATGATCAATAACCTGCAAGTAACCATCCTCTGGATAACTTGGCATGGATTGTGCTACTGCGGCTAATTCTTGATATTTGGCCGAATCTTCAGAATAGCCTATGGGAAAACCTTCAGCGAATAGAAAATCAGCGATTCTGCGGGTGTTTCCAGTCGGCTCATCGGTGTCGAATTCAAAAAATGAAGCGCCGATGATTTCACCTTTCAAAATTTGTAAACCAGAAAAATCAATTTCCCCGTAAGCAACAAGTTGATAATTTTCAGGGTCAGTAATCCCTAGATTAGCAATTTCAGTTTGAATACTTTCAGCAATTGTCCGCTCTTCTTGAAAAATCGTATTGGTAGTCTGGCCTAAACGGAAAGTTGAAAAACTTTGAAACAGGCTGATAACTAAGGAAAATAGTAGTAAGCCACGTTTGAGCTTTAGAGAGTCAAGTTCAGTAGCAATCGCAGCTGTCAAGAAGAACAAGACGAAATAAATGGTTGGATAGTAACTGCGAATAGGTCCTACCCACCCAAGTGTCAGTATTAGGAAACTGACGCATAAAAATAGCACGCCAACAGTAATGATTAAAGAAATCTTTCGTTGTAGCGTATTTTTCCGATTGAAAAGGACAGCTAGAAGGAATAACACACCAAATACAGAGGCAAAACCAAGGAAAAAAGGCCTATGAATAGAAAAAAGATTTTGGATCAGCAGCCAAGCAGTTTCAACAATATAATTCTTTATTGGGATCTGTAAAAAATAAAAATCAAAGGAAATATAACCATTTGCGGCAATATTAAAAATCTGAGAGACAAGCTTATTGATGACTAAATAGCCAATGAAAGATAGAGCAAGAATAGCGATATATGGGATAGCTTGTTTAAGATAGTCAACAATAGTTGTTTCTTCAGTGGTTTTTAAGTAGACACTAAGGATTGCTAGGACAACAAAAGAAACCTGTAAAGATTGATAGATAGCAAACGAAAAAGTTGATAAAAACAAGGAGCCTGTCAGCAATAAAGTAGATACGGTTTTGGTTTTCTTCTCAAAAGATATTTGAATCATCAAAATAGCTATTAGTTGAAAAATAACAGCTAGCTGGACTTCTATACTTTGTAAAATAAAGTTAGTCTGCTCAATTGTGCTAGGAGCAGTGATGGCAACTAGCGAAGCGATAAAGAGGGTTGGTGTGGAAATTTTTTTTGAGGATCGCCAAAACATGTAACAAAGAAGTAAAACTGTAATTGTCAGCAAAAAATAAGTCATCACATTTATAAAAACAGGATAAATAGAAGTACCCCAGGGTAAAACTCTTTTTAAAAATACTAAGCCATAGCGGTTTAGAGCCAGCCACCAGCTCAATGTTCCTTCTGGATCGGCAAACATTCTTTCTGTGTCGATACTGAAACTATAATTGAATATTTTAGGGGCATAAACAAGTGCAACAGTCACTAAACAAAAAATGGCTAGGCCCAGTTGTTGCTTTAGAAAGGCAAAAATACTTGTGGATTCCTTTGAAGTTGTGGACATTTGAATTAAATCCTCTGTCATTTATTTCACGTATTTGAGGTGCTTAAACACGTAATAAGTTGATTATACCAGTGGATTTTGAGGAAAACTAGTCTGTTTATGAGACTGATAAGGGTTACAAAATAGAAGTAGAAGATAATTTTACGAGGCATGGAACTCTCTTTGTCTTTAGACTTTTTCAAAAATAAAAACCTGCCGAACAATCGACAGGTTCAAAACTTTAATACCCCTTATCCAAACTCACTTCATTTTCCACCAATTTTCCATCGGCGACATAGGATTTCAAGTTGGCTAAGAAAATTTTCATAAATTTCTTTTGGAAACCGACCAATTCACCAGACATGTGGGGGGTAATTAGCAGATTTTTTGTCTGCCATAAGATACTATCCGCTGGTAATGGTTCTGTCTTGAAGACATCCAGAGCGGCGAAGGCCATTTCGCCTGATTCCAAGGCTTTCGCCAAATCATCTTCGACAACTGAAGGACCTCGGCCAACATTCATAAAAATACTGGCAGGATGCAGCCCGCTAAAGAAGGTACTATCATAAATGGCAGTTGTTTCGGCTGTCAAAGGCAGAATATTGATAATAATATCCATGCCCTGAGCCACTTTGTTTAAATTTTTGAAGGTGTAGGTTTCAAAAAAGCCATCCACTTGATGTCCAGTGGTGTTCACTCCGTAGACTTGGACACCAAGTGCGCTGGCTGCTCGGGCTGTTTTCTGACCGATATGGCCGGTACCGACAATTAGCATTTTCTTTTCTGCTAATTGGCCGACTGTCAGCTCGTTGCGATGCTGCCACAGCGTATTTTCCTGATGTTGGGCAATCGTCAGTAAATCTCGATAATAGGCTAATAAAACGCCGATAATATGCTCAGTAATCGCTGTGGCATGGATGCCGCTGGAATTAGAAAGCAGAATACTATTTTTTTGATACTCTTTGAGGGGCAGATAATCAACTCCTGCTGAAATGGATTGGACCCATTTCAAACGATGGTTGACTAATAAATCTGGAGCGAGCTTTTTATCCCAGCCGATAGTGATTTCGACATTTGAAATATCCTCTGGCGCTAGCTCAGTTTGGAAACGATAGTCTGGGGCAATCGTTTTGATTTGTTCTAAAAACTCGTCTTTAAAATTTCGGGTGGCATAAATTATTGGTTGTGTCATAAAGCAAACCTCTCTCTTTGTAAATTTTGCTAGTTACATTGTAGCAAAGGCAACCTTTTTCAGCAAAATATCTCGCCGTTTAGCGGGAAGAAAGGCTGGTTGGTTGACTGTGGAGAAAAAAAGTGTACAGGTTTAATAAACTCAAAATATTTCCAATTTAAAAATAATCAGCAAAAAAATCCGTCAGTCTCAGCTATCCTGGTGAAGAGCTTTAAACTAACGGAGGTTGTCTTTATTTGATAACAGGTGGTTTAGGAGCTAATGATTTGGTGGCCCTTGAAAAGATGAAGAGGGTCAAAAGCATTGTAAACAGTGAAACATCAAAGTCTGGTAAAAAGAAAGAAATCAGCGCAGATAAAATAATCGGCACCGTTGCGCTATAGACGGAGATTTTCAAGGTTTCAAAAAAGGTTAAACGAATTCGTCTTAGTGTACTAAATAAAAAGCAGGTGATAGCCCCAAAAAGCAAGGTAAACATCAGGCTCAGCCAAACAGGATAGAGTAAAAATAAAAAGACTAAAGCTTCCATCCATAAAGGTAGTTGCGTTTCTGTCAGCATCTGGCGGACATCGGCACCAGTCAGTTGCGCTAAAGTATCATTATCATAGGGAATTTCAAAAATATTGGAGCCAAAGACGGCCGCAATAGCATCCGAGTTGGCAAAGGCGATAATCAGCTCATTTTTGGAAAAGCCAACACTAAATAAGTTGCCTACTAAATCACTTGAAATTTCCTGCGGTGTCCGCTGGCCTTCTGGGTCAAAGGTAAAGACTATGGTGTCCGTTTGATAAATAAAGCCCTCGGTGTCATCCGTGACGATTTCACCGTTTTCAAAATGAAAATCAGGAATCTCAGCGGCAATCTGTGTGCCGTCGGTCTGAATATCACCAAAAAAAGAAAAGACCCCTTGAGCAATCGGCAGTGCTAAAATCACCCCTAGAAACAAGGCGTAGAGAATTGTTTTCCAAAAAGGAATTTTGCGGGCAGCCTGCAGGTGGTCGAATTGATAAAAAGAAGCTAAAAATAATTTCCAGTTTGTCATGATGGTTCCTTTCTTAATCTATCTAGTTTGTATTCTATCGAAGAGCGGCACTAAACACAAGGCAAGTCCCGCTTTTTCTTGAAGATTGTTTTTTATTGAAGGGCACTTGTTTCAATTAGCCCAAAACCTGATGAAGAATTTGGCGAAGGCGTTTTTTATTATCATCTTTTTCAGTGAATTGACTGTGAACAGATTTGTGACGGGGATGACTAGTATTCTAGACATTTTTATTTTAAGATAGATAGGAGAACTTTTTGAAGGAGCAGGTTATGGAATTTTTTAAAAAATGGAAAAAAATCTTAGAGGATAAAGGCTACTGGGAAATTCTATCCTATTTATTTTTCGGCGGCGCAACGACTGTCGTCAATATGGGCGTCTTTTTTATCGCCAACGCTTTTTTGCATCATTATATTGTGGCGAATACAATCGCCTGGTTCATTTCAGTCCTTTTTGCTTTTGTCACTAATAAAATTTTTGTTTTCCAAACAAAGAGCGAAACTGCCGGTCAGCTGGTGTGGGAATGGCTGAAATTTATGTTTTACCGGATTTTATCACTGGGAATAGATAACGGTTCCTTGTATGTGATTGTTGACGTTTTCAAATGGAATGTCATTGTTGGCAAGCTGGTATCCCAAGTGCTGGTTGTGGTTGCCAATTATGCCTTCAGTAAATTGTTCATTTTTAAAAAAACAACGGAAGAATAGCGGGAAAATAAGGAAGCATATCTTTTGAAGATTTCACAAGTGAATGGTACTCTTATCTTGTACTTAAAATTCGAGGAGGACTTTAAAATGGCTTACACTTTACCAGAATTACCTTACGCTTATGATGCTTTGGAACCTTATATCGATGTTGAAACTATGCATTTGCATCATGACAAACACCACAACACTTATGTGACTAATTTGAATGCAGCAATTGAAAAATATCCAGAACTTGGCGAACAAACTGTTGAAGAATTAGTAACGAACTTAAATGAAGTCCCTGAAGATATTCGTGGAGCTGTACGCAACAATGGCGGCGGCCACGCTAACCATAGCTTCTTCTGGAAAATTATGGGACCAAACGCTGGCGGCAAGCCAACTGGCCCAATTGCTGATGCTATCAATGATGCATTTGGCGATTTTGAAAAATTCAAAGAAGCATTCAAAACTGCGGCAACTGGCCGTTTCGGTTCAGGCTGGGCTTGGCTAGTAGTCAACAATGGAAAATTAGAAATCACTTCAACTGGCAACCAAGATTCTCCATTAACTGATGGTAAAACACCAGTGATTGGCTTGGATGTTTGGGAACATGCTTACTACTTGAAATACAAAAACGTGCGCCCTGACTACATCGCAGCTTTCTGGGAAGTTATTAACTGGGATCAAGTAAATAAAAACTTTGAAGAAGCAACTATCTAAGCTTTAATCAATACTATTTTCCCGCCGTCTGTAAAAGGATTGGCGGGCTTTTTTTGTAAAAAATTTTAAAGAACCATTGTTTTTCCTCTAGTTTTGTCCTGCAGAAGCACAAATCAAGTATACTATTTTGAAAGGGCTTAATTTATAGGAGGAATCAAATGAAGGCAAAGAAAGTAAATCTTATTTTAGGCTGGGCACTGGGCATAGTGATTGGCGCTTTTTTTCTGCTGCACATCTCAACAGAAGCAGCCCTGCACACCCATCTATTCTTTTCCGGCCATCCGCTAATCGCGATAACCAGCGATGTCTCGCCGGTGGAATTTTTTGAAAACGGGGAAATCATCTATGAAGTTGAAAATCCACCAGTTGATTCTGCCACGCAAACAACATTGGACCGTTTTACGCTGGAACCGGCGATGGACTTTTTGTATTTTGCTAAATATACAGGAGTGTAGTTGCTGAGAATTTCATAAAGCTTATGGCTCATCTTTGGAAAGCTGTCTGAATAGTTAAATTAAATGCCAGTTCTTAAATCTCCAAAATTAAATCGGAATTTTTAGTATTCAACCAAGACTAAATGTGAGGTTGAATACTTTTTTGTCTCTTCTTGTTGACTAAATGTAACTAAGTGATTACAATATGTTTAGTAGCTGTTACTAAAGGAGACGGAGTTATGATAAAAAACCGTTTGAAAGTTTTACGGGCTGAACGAGATTGGACGCAATCTGATTTGGCCGAGCGAGCTGGTATATCGCGACAGGCGGTCATTTCAATTGAGAAATACAAATACACGCCTTCGCTGGACCTGGCCTTTACGTTAGCCAAAGTCTTTGCTGTACCGATTACAGAGGTGTTTAGTCAGGAGATGGAAGAGGATGAATGATGTGCTTGAGTTACTCAATATTTTTGGTCTGCTAATTTTAGGACTTGCGGCTTTCGGCACTGTGCTATTTGAATTAAGAAAGCGCCGTGTTTATCAAAACGATGAGCGCTGGCAGTTGATTGTCAGTAAAGGCAATCAAATTACGTATGGTGCGGCTGCCATCTTGGCAACCTTTGTTCTAATAGTCTTATTGTGTTCAGATTTTGGTTTCTTAAAACGCATCAGTTTTTTTGAACTAGCCTTTCAAAAGGAAAATCTTTTTCAATTTCTCTATTTTATGGGCATTGTAACGCCATATTTACTGATTGGCACCCGCATCAGCTCTCTATTTATTCTAGATAAAAAAATGTAACTGAACTTAAGTTAAAGAAAGCAGGAAAAATAATATGAAACAATTTAAAATTGGCGATGGTGTCACTCCCTTGGATGGACCATTTAAGGGAATCTATGGTGTTGTCGTTTTCTATGATGAAAAAGAACAGGTTTTAGTTCGTTTTACCGGCAGTCAGCAGTTGTATTTTGCTGAGATGGATTTGAGGTTGTGGGAGAACTAAAAAATTCTTGATACAATTTAGAGAATCAGTTTGTTACTAGTTTCAGACGCTTATGCTGAATAATGCCTTCTAATATCATCAGATGTTTTTTATCAAAAAAGAGTTTTCATTTTATTACTTGAAAAAAATTAGAAAACTAATTAGAATGAAAGCATATACATCAGATGAATTAGGGAAGGGGCATGCTTGTGGAAGCGACAAAAACTTTGGTAGAACAGACAACAGATAAAATCATTGCCTTTATCAAAACGCATGATTTAAAAATTGGCAATAAACTCCCCAATGAGTACCAGTTATCTCAGGAGCTAGATATTGGACGCAGCACTTTACGGGAGGCAGTTCGTGTGCTAGTTTCCCGTAATATTTTAGAGGTACGCCAAGGATCAGGGACTTTTATTAGCGATAAGCGGGGGATTGCGACAGATCCCCTAGGGTTTTCTTTGATAAAAGATCAAGACAAGATGATTTTAGATTTGTTTGAGCTACGTTACTTGCTGGAACCTAAGATGGCAGCGCTAGCAGCTAAGAATGCTTCAGAAGAGCAAATTCAGCGAATCACGTATTTAAAAGATGAGATTGAAATCTCTTTTTTAGAGGGAACAGATGATCACGTTCAATTGGACATTGAACTGCATACGACGATTGCTCAGGCTAGTGGAAATGTCGGGCTAACCCATATCATTCCAGTAATTAACGAATCTATCGCCCTCTTTAACAAAAGCTATAATGTCGAGCGATTGAAACGTGAGACGATAACCTTGCATTCAGACATTGTAGAGGCTATCAGCAATCATGACGAGCTGGAGGCCTTTGATACAATGACAGTCCATATGGCCACTAATCGCAAGGAGTTTCGCAAGATTATGAAAAAAAAATAGAAAACGCTTTAAAAAAAAGTTGACAAGTCATCTGATGTATTTTATATTGAAATACATCAGATGACTTTTTTATTTTGAGGAGGAGAAAAAATGAGTGGTTTTATGGACAAACTAACCGATGTACTAGGGAGCTTCGCCAACAAGATTAACAATCTACGCTACATCATGGTCATTAAAAATGCATTCTCTGCATTAATTCCTGTAATTATCACGGGGGCTTTCGGGACATTATTTTCTGCAATGGTTTTCGATGCTGAGAATGGTTTAGCTCAGATTAATGCACTAAGGTTCTTAGAACAATTGAAACCGATTGCGTCAGCGGTGAGTTACGTAACGCTGAGCTTTTTAACAATTTATGCCGTATTTTTAATTGGGATTGAGCTGGCTAAGCTAAACAAAATCAATGGGGTATTTCCTGGGATTTTAGCTGTCATGTCTTATTTATCAGTCAATCCAACAACCTATGAATTGGTTAATAATGATACCACCGTTTTAGTGGAAAATGTTTTAGCAAAACAATACACTGACACTAAAGGATTATTTTTAGGGATGTTTGTTGCAATTATTTCAGTCGAATTGTATAGCTGGTTAGGCAAACGAGAAGGCTTGAAAATCAAAATGCCAGACACTGTGCCAAGCAATGTATCGGCTAGTTTCTCAGCGCTATTTCCAACAATCATCACGGTAGCAGTAATTGCCAGTGCGGGATTTGCTATCAAAGCAATTACCGGTCAGTATGCTTATGACATCATCTATAATATTGTTCAACGACCTTTAGAAAGTGTCGTGCAAGGTTTACCGGGAATTTTAATTCTAATGCTAGTAGCTCAAGTCTTTTGGGTGATTGGGATTCATGGTAATCAGATGGTTAAACCAATCCGCGAACCGTTATTATTAGCTGCGATTGCGGTCAATACAGAGGCCTTTCAAGCCGGTAAAGAGATTCCGAATATTATCACGATGCCATTTTGGGATATGTATATGAGTATGGGTGGTTCTGGTGTTACCATTGGTCTATTAGTTGCTATTTTACTTGTGGGTAAACGAGACGATATGCGGGAAATTACGAAGCTATCTTTGGCCCCGGGTATTTTTAATATAAATGAACCGGTGATTTTCGGAATGCCGATTATGTTGAACCCGATTTTGGCGATTCCATTTATCATCACACCGTTAGTAACTGGGACAATCGGTTACTTTGCAACTTCATTAGGCTTTGCTGCCAAAGCCGTCGTGATGGTACCATGGCCAATGCCACCAATCGTGAATGCCTACTTGGCAACAGCTGGCGACATCGGTGCGGTCATCACTCAGGCAGTCTGTATTGTTGTCGCAATTTTAATCTATCTACCATTCGTTAAGATTTCTAATAAAGAAAGTCGCTAATCAAAGGAGAGCTTTATGAAAATCACAATTCCTGAAAATTTTATTATCGGTGCCGCTTCTTCCGCTTGGCAAACTGAGGGCTGGGTTGGCAAAAAGGAAAACCAAGATTCCTATTTGGATCGTTGGTATAAAAATGAAAAATTTGTTTGGCACAACGGCTATGGTCCAGCAGTTGCTACCAATTTTATGGAAAAATATCAAGATGACGTTGACTTGATGAAGGAAATCAAGCTAACGCATTATCGGACTTCTATCAATTGGGCCCGCTTTTTCACTGATCATGAACAATTAATTGTTGATGAAGACTATGCTCAGCACATCAGTGATGTGATTGATGCACTGTTAGCAGCGGGTGTAGAACCAATGCTGTGCTTGGAGCATTATGAAGTGCCTGCAGTCCTATCTGATAAATACGATGGCTGGTCTTCGCGAAAAGTCGTTGATTTGTATGCTGGCTATGCCAAAATCGCCTTTGAACGTTTTGGCGACCGGGTCAAACAGTGGTTTACCTTTAACGAACCGATTGTGCCGCAGACCCGTATTTATTTAGATGCGATGCGTTGGCCCCATGAGCAAAACACGCAGAAGTGGTTGCTGTGGAATTACCATAAAGTTTTGGCTAGTGCCAAGGCTGTTGAAATTTATCATGAATTAAATCAAGGAGGCCGGATTGGCTGTGTTTTAAATCCTGAGATGGTGTATGCCCGTTCTAGCTCTGAGGCCGACCAAAAAGCCGCCGCTATGTATGATTTATTTTTTAATCAGATTTTCTTTACACCAATGATTAAAGGAATTTACCCACAGGAATTGATTGATATTTGTCAAGCTCATGGGGTTTGGATTGAAACGGCCGCTGAAGATTTGGCGACGATTAAGGAAAATACCTTGGACTTTTTAGGGGTCAACCAGTATTATCCTAAGCGGGTGCGCTCACCAAAATATGCGCCAAATGCAGAGACACCGTTTCATCCAGAAATTTTCTATGACACCTTTGATTTACCAGGCAAGCAGATGAATAATTCCCGCGGTTGGGAAATTTATCCGCAGGTGATGTATGATATGGCCCTTTATCTGAAAAATAATTACGGCAATATTCCTTGGCTGATTACTGAAAATGGCATGGGCCGGGAGAACGAAGAGCAGTATCAAGATGAAACTGGGATGGTGCAGGATAGCTATCGCATTGATTTTATCAGACAGCACTTACGCTATTTAATTAAAGCTGTCGAAGAAGGAGCCAACTGTGAAGGCTATATGCTCTGGGCCTTTACTGATTGTGTTTCTCCAATGAATGCCTTCAAAAATCGCTATGGCTTGGTGCGGATTGAGCTAAATGAAGAACGCACTCGCTCCATGAAAAAGTCGGGACTGTGGTATAAATCAATTATCGAGACCCGTCAATTTGAAGTAGCAGACGAACAGGAATATAAATAAGTTAAAAGGCTGAACTCTGGCTCTGGCACAGTTCAGCCTTTTTGCAATTTTTTCAGGGACAAGGATGGGATTATCATGCAAAATCAAACACTATTTCTAGGTATCGACATCGGGACTACCGCCATTAAATTTGGTTTAATTGAC
This sequence comes from Enterococcus sp. HY326, assembly GCF_026157065.1. Taxonomy (GTDB): domain Bacteria; phylum Bacillota; class Bacilli; order Lactobacillales; family Enterococcaceae; genus HY326. The sequence continues at coordinate 283,357 of NZ_JANLGQ010000001.1, read as the reverse complement.
AACGGTCAGCTTGTCTGGGAGACCTTGCAGCTGTCAAAAACTTATCAAGTGGGGGCTGCCCGTTTTCAAAAACGCAGTGAGCTGTATCAAGAGTTAAGGGCGGGGATTGCGGCTATTCCAGATGATTTGCGACAGCGGATAAAAACACTTGGTTTTAGTGTGGCGATGCACAGTTTATTTCCTTATGAAAATGACTCTTCTGAGAATATTTTCCTCTGGTCAGATGCCCAAGCCAAAGAGACAGTCAAAAAATTTAAAGGCAGTGATACCGCTCGCCAGTTTTACTTAAAAACCGGCACGCCAATTCATCCGATGACACCCTTTGCCAAGATTATGTACTTTAATGAGCAACAGACTTACCCGCAAAATATGTCATGGTATGGACTTAAGGAGTGTTTGATGCAGCTTTTCACTGGCCAATGGTGTCTAGATTTGGCCACGGCCTCAGCAACTGGCCTGCTCAATTTGAATTCCTTAACCTGGGATGCAGAAATTTTAGAATTTCTAGATTTGTCAGAAAAACAACTAGCACCTTTGACAGACACTACCGAGCTATTTCCGATTTTAGCTGAAACTGCGACTGACTTTTCATTGCCAATGGATTGTCAAATCATGATTGGTGCCAGTGATGGCAGCCTAGCGACCTATGCTGGCTTTAAAACTAGCGGCATTCCAAATAGTTTAACCATCGGGACTAGTGCAGCTTTGCGGAAGCTGCGAACCAGTCCCCGCCTTGATCCAATCCGGCAAAATTTTTGTTATTATCTGCATCACGAACTGTATGTAACCGGCGCACCGTCAAACAACGGTGGCAATGTCTTAGCTTGGGCTAGCGATATTTTATTTGAAGAAGCGGCTCATTTTTATCAAGAACTGCCGGCAGCATTAACAGTTTCACCAATCGGCGCTAAAGGATTGCGTTTTGCTCCGTATCTTAACGGTGAGCGGGCCCCTTTATGGGATATGGATCAAACGGCTAGTTTTCAAAAAATTACGAGCCAGCATCGCAAGGCTGACTTTGTTCGGGCCGTGACCGAGGGTGTTTTGATGAACATTCGAACACTGCAAGAGAGTCTCGGAGAAATGATTGAAATTACCGTTAACGGCGGTTTTTTCCAAACCGCCGAGCTCTCGCAGATGACAGCGGATGTTCTAGGTGCGACCTGCTACCTGACGGAAAAGAATGAACCCATTTTTGGCTTATATTATTTGCATCAGACAGAAGACTTAACGCCTGAGGTGCAAGAAAATTATTTTGTACCGGATGAAACACGGCATCAAGAGTATGAAAAATTATTTGCCAATTACTTTATTTATTAATTAAATATTACAGATGGACTGCTGATATTTTTTTCTCGGCAGTTTTTTATTTTTTTTTTCACCTCACCTGTTGATTTTTCTCTTCCTCAAGTTGTATATAGTATGACGGGTTTTTTAGAAAAGGGGAGTCGAGAATATGCGCAAACTACATCTTTTATTTAAAAATGCAGACGGCAGCCGTAAGCGGATTATCGTGGAGTGTTGTCATCAAAATTTATCCGCTGAAGCAGTACGTAAAGCGATGGAGGAGATTATTGCTTTAAAGCTATTTGAGCGCAATGGCGTGCAGCTTTACACAGAAATTGTTGGAGCAAAATACGTTGAAAAACGGATTACCGTAATTTTTGATGATGGTAATAGCCGCCCTCCAAAGGAAAAAACAGCGGTTGCTCAAACAGAGCAGCTGGTGAAAGATCAGCTGCAAACGGAGGTAGCTAGACGACCGGTAGGAGAATCCCCGAAAAAGCAAACTGAGTTTTATTCAAAATTTATCCAGCGTAATAAGGAAGCAAAAAGTCTCTCCAAAAGCCTTCTCCAAAGATTCTTGAGTTCTTTAAAAGGGACTGTCAATCACGTTTCAACAAAAAAACTGAGGCAGCTGAAACTGCGAAATTTCCACAGTTTCAGCCCTCAGTCAGCAGATTATTTATTAAAGTTCTTGGGTTTTCTGACGACATCAATTAAAGTGCCATCGCGATATTCAATCAAGGCGACAACCTGGTCGTCAAATTCGATATCTTCCGGTTCTCCGGCATACTGATAGGCCAAGTCCCGCAATTCTTCAATGGTTTTTAGCGGAATATCGGTATCTTTGAAGGCTTCCAGTAAATCTTGGCGGGCGGGATTTACTGCAACGCCATAATCGGTGACGACGATATCAATGCTTTCTCCTGGTGTCGTCACAGAAGTCACATGATTGCGGACGGTTGCTAACCGGCTGCGAATCAACGGCGCCACAATAATCGCAATTTTTGAACCGGCAGCAGTATCGGTATGACCGCCGGGGGCTCCTTGAAGGATGCCGGTGGAGCCTTGGACAACATTGACATTGAAATCAATATCAACTTCTAAAGCGCCTAAGATGACAAAATCTAGCTGATTGACAAAGGCTCCTTTGTTAAAGGGATTGGCATATTGAGAAGCGGAAATTTCAAAATGCCGTGGGTCGCTATGGGCCGAAGCAACCGATGCCAAATCAAAGGCTTGATCGTCTAATAAGGTGTTGATGTAGCCGTCACGGTATAAATTGACGATGGGTTCAGTGATGCCACCCATGGCCCAGCCGCATCTGACATTGGCTTTGTCCATAAATTCCTTCAAAAAGGTCGTGGTCGCTAGAGAAGGTCCGCCGCCACCAGTTTGAAAGGAGAAGCCGTCTTTGAATAAGCCGGAGTGGTACATACATTTCGCCGCATTTTCAGCGAGCATTAATTCTCTAGTATCTGTCGTTAAGCGTAGCACGCCGGTAGCAATTTTTGACGCATCGCCGATTGAATCAACCTCCACCACATAATCAACATCAATCCCTTTGATGCTAGCAGGGAAATTTGGTGCGGGAACTAAAGTGTCTGTGATGATGACCACCTTATTAGCATAGCGGGCATCACCGTCAACATAAGAAAGAACACCAGTATCAGATTTTCCGCCTTTTCCGCTGGCGTTGCCCCATTCATCACTGGTTGGGGCAGCCAAGAAGGCGATATCAATTTTAACGGATCCGTCTTCGATTGCCCGAGCTCGACCGCCGTGGGTCCGGATAATTGCTGGATTTTTTAATTTTCCGGCAGAAACTGTTTCGCCGATTTCATCACGAATCCCGCTGGTAGAAATACCAGTGACCGTGCCATCTTCAATACAAGGAACTAAATAGTTATGTGCGGTATTTAAGCTAGAGGCACAGACTAACAAATCCTTGATTCCCAATGCGTGAATTTCCTTCATCACCAGATTGACAACATAATCCCCATTGCGCAGGTGGTGATGGAAGGAAATTGTCATGCCATCTTTTAGACCAGCGGCGATAACAGCTTCACGGATGGAAGCGACTAATTTACTTTCTTGCGGTTTAACGTGAGCTTTAACGGTGGGGGCACTTTTGGTGAACTCATAGCCTTCACGGTAATATTGCCCTTGAAAAACTTCCCGACCATCAGTTAAATATTCATCTGGAATCTCACGACCTAATTGATTAATCACACTAATTCCCCCTTATAGGTGCCGGCAGCTTTTGCCAGTTTCAAAATTCTTTGAGCCCCTTCAACGTGGGCGATATCGACCATTTTACCATCGACAATTAAAACACCAATGCCGGCTTCTTTATTATCTTCAATTGCCTGAATCACATGCTCAGCATGATAAACCTCAGCAGCATCTGGCGTAAAAGCTGCGTGGGTGACGCTGATTTGCTTAGGACTGATTAGCGACTTGCCATCAAAGCCGAGGTCTTTAATAAAGTTGACCTCCTCGACAAAGCCCTCCGGATTATCAATATCCGTATACACCGTATCAAAAGCCATCACGCCAGCTGCCCGGGCTGCCATTAGCATCTGCGAGCGGGCCACGAATAGTTCTTGACCGGCAATCGTCCGTTTGGAATGCATGGTGCGGGTGAAATCGCCGCCGCTTAAAGCAATGCCCATCAAACGCTCACTACTTTTGGCAATCTCGTAAGCATTGATAATGGCCAGCGGCGATTCTAACGCCGCCATCAGCATGGTGTGCCCGACTGGTACGTTAAATTCTTTTTCGGCTGCTGCCACGAGTTTCTCAACTAATTGAACATCTGCGGCAGTCTCGGTTTTGGGTAGGCGGATGCCCTCAGCTCCGCCGGCGACAGCTGCCCGAATATCTTCTTCGAATAAAGCTGAATCCAGCGCATTAATCCGTACCCAGCGCTCCACTCCCTGATAGTCAATATCCCGTAAAGTATTAAATAACTGAATGCGAGCGGAGTCTTTTTCCTTTTCCGCCACAGCATCCTCCAAATCAAAAATCACGCAGTCCGGCTGATAGACAAAGGCATCTTTGACCAAAGTCGCCCGTTGCGCATTTAAGAAGATCATCGAACGTCTAATTTTTTCTGCCATTTAAATCAGCTCCTTCCAAGCGATATTTTTATTTTTGCCGATACTGCGGAAATAGGCGGTTTCAATCCGAGCTTTAATCGTGCAATCCAAAGCCCCTTTATCGATGATTTTAATCTGGGCATTTTCCATCTCCAAATTTTCCGCCACCTTTTGAGCCAAGGCGGTAATTTGATTCCCATATTGACTCATGACACTGCTCTCAATTAAAAATTGGTTGCCGGCTTGACTCGGGGTGATGGTAACTTGGACGTCACTGGATTCCAAAGTGCCGGCAATTGCTGCTTTTTCGATTTTCATATGCTGCCTCCTCTAAAATTTCTACTCTTTAAAAGTAACCGATTTCAGCATAAGAATAAAAGGTAAAAAAAGCATTTGAACCATGCGTAAAAGGAATGGATAGTATGGTAAAATATGTAAATAAAGAGTGATGAAAGGAGCCGAGTCTGATGGATGAAAAAGATATTGAGATGCTGTTGGCACTGCAACAGACCCGCAATATTACGCAGGCGGCCCAATTGTTATTTATCAACCAGTCGTCGTTATCAAAACGCCTGTCACTATTAGAGACGAAGCTGGGCGTTAGATTATTTTTGCGTTCAAAAAACGGTGTTAGCTTTACAGCGGAAGGCGAAGAAGTTTTGACTACCGCCATCCAAATCCAACGTCTGTTGAATAGACTGAAGGATCAGCTGCAATTTTCTGAAAACGGTGTGCGGGGTAGCTTGAATCTCGGCTGTTCGATTAATTTTTCCCAGTACGAACTGCCAAAGCTAGTAGCGGCTTTTCACCAGCAAAATCCGTTAGTCAAATTAAATATCACAGCGGATTACAGCCGCACCATTTATCAAAAATTAGTGGCTGACGAGATTGATATTGCGATTATCCGAGGCGAATTTGGTGGGAATTTTCAGCGGCAATTGATTGCAGAGGATCGCATTTATCTTATCAGTCAAGAGGAATTGTCCTTTGAAGAATTGCGTAAGCGGCCGTTTATTTCCCGCAAAAGCGATTTTTATTTTCAAGAAGAGGTCAATCGCTGGTTGATTGAAAATGATTTACTGACCTTATCCAGTGAAAATATTCTGGTGGACAACGCCAATTCCTGTGTTGAGTTTGTCCATCAAGGGTTGGGCTGGGCGATTGTTCCCGAGATTACCTTAGTCAATTATGGAGGGTACAAAAAGGAGATTGCCTTTAAAGATGGCAGTTCCTTTATTCGCCGCACTTATTTGATGCACAAAGAAAGGGCACTGGAAATTGCGCCGGCTCGGTTATTTAAAGAAGTGGTGGAGGAAAAATTAAAGTAAAGAGGATAGCCAATTAGAAGTTTAAAGGAGGCAAAACATGCACACCTATCAAGCAGATATTGAATGGATTCTCAGTTTTAAAAACCAGTTTGATTTTGATTATTGGACTACTTCTGATTTGCGTCTATTGAAGGGCAGTCCTTTGAATGCAGTTATCGCGCCAACGTATTTAGTGGAGTTAGGGGTTTCTGTATCAGAGCCTGTTATTCAAGAAAGTGTGGAACTGTTGTTTTCAGTTTTAAAAGAAGATGGCCGCTTTAAACTTTATCCAAAGGGCGGCATTTACCCTTGCTACACCGCCTTGGCTTTACTGAGTTTGTGCCAGCTGGGACAGGCGCAGGATTTCCGATTAGATAAAACCTTTAGCTATTTTTTGGAAACACAAGAATCTGATGGCGGTTGGAAATGCAATAAATATAGTTATGGCCGGGGACCTGAAACAGAGTTTTCAACGCCATTGACCACCTTATTAGTCTTGCATGCCTTTTTACACCGAGAAAAATTTAGCGAAAATCCGCAAGCAGCTGCAGCAGTCGCATTTTTGTTGAAGCATTGGGAAATTAAAACGCCCATCAGCCCCTGCCATTATGGGATTGGCAAGCTGTTTAAACAAGTCGAGTATCCCTTTGCTGATTACAATTTATTTCAGTATGTCTACGTGTTATCCCATTATCCAGTGGCGCAAACAGATGCCCGTTTTTTTGAAGCTTTTGCTTATTTACAAAGCAAAACGCAAGACGGAAAAATTGTAGTGGAGCGGCATTCGCCAAAGTTAAATAAACTGGAATTTTGTAAAAAAGGCCAGGTGAGTGAACTGGCCACCAAGCGTTATCAGCAGATTTTGCAGAATCTAGGACTGTAATTGAAAAATACTTTTTAGTCACTTTAAGACAGGCCGTTTGACGAGTGGAGGGAATAGTTTTCTACTTAAAAGTCAAAATCATTTTCATTTTGGCTGCTTTGCTCCATAATTTAGCTGTAGAAGGAGGCAAAGATTATGCCAGAGAAAAAAATGATGTCAGCAATCGGCTTTTATGAAGGCCTGCCGATTGATGAAAAGAACAGTTTTATTGATGTAAAAGTTGAAGTTCCGACGCCAAGACCACGGGACATATTAGTCAAGATTCAGGCGATTTCGGTGAATCCCGTAGATACAAAATTGCGACAAACGACCACCAAAAGCCAAAACCTTCGTGTGTTGGGTTTTGATGCTGTTGGCGAAGTCGTAGCAATCGGCAGCCAAGTCGAAAAATTTAAAGTGGGCCAGCGGGTTTTTTATGCGGGAACCACTACCCGAACCGGCAGCAACCAAGCCTTTCAACTAGTCGATGAACGAATTGCCGCTTTAGCTCCTGACAATTTAAGCAATGAAGAAGCCGCTGCTCTGCCATTAACCTCATTGACAGCTTATGAACTGCTTTTTGATAAATTTGGCTTGATTCCAGCAAAAAATGCCAATTCCGGTAAAAAAATTCTGGTGATTAATGGAGCTGGTGGTGTCGGTTCTATTTTAAGTCAGCTGGCAAAATGGGCCGGGCTGGAAGTCTATGCCACGGCAAGTCAGAAAAATTTTGCTTGGCTGCAAAAATTTGGGACTGACCACCCCCTTGACTATCATGAGGATTTGGCCGAAAGTCTACGGGAATTAGGCGTTGATAAAGTTGATTATATCGCGGTTTTATTCGATATTACCGCCTACCTTAAACAAATCACGCCATTGATTCAGCCCTTTGGACACGTTGGTACGATTGTCGGCGTCACTCAAGCACTTGATTTGAGCGCCTGGAAAAATCTTTCCGTAAGTTTCGATTGGGAATACATGTTTGCCAAAACTGATCATGATTATTTGCTGGACTCACAAGGTGCCGCCCTAGCTTTAATTGCCGATTTGGCCGAGCAAGGCGAACTGCAGTCGACGGTCAATAAAGTCTATGACAATGGAATCAACGCTGCGACTTTAAAACAAGCGACAAAAGATGTCGAAACTGGCCATATGCTAGGAAAAGTGGTGGTTAGCGGCCCGTTTAATGAAGGTTAAAAGAATTTGTTTAACTTTTTAGATAAGTTAAACCTTTGATTCAGAATAAACAAAACTAAAAAATAGTTTAAAAATCGAGTGTCTACCCTGTCTTCGTTTCCATCACGGAGGGGGAAGCTGCTCGATTTTTTATTTGTAAACTCGCTGTCAAAGTATTCAGCCGTGTTCTCTTTTGTGACTCACTATTGCGGGTAAAATTCTATGTAAGGACTATCTACATTGCCCAAGAAGGACTAAAATAAAATTGAAAAAATTTGTCATAAGTTAAGTCTTTTTGAAAATTTCTCTGTATATATAGGCGAAGGGGGAATGGCAAATTGCTGAAAGAAGAGATGGCTGCAACAAAGGAAGTCGAATTAGCAGCCTTGATTCAAGAATATTCTAAATTGCTATATGCAGTAGCATTATCAATTTTAGGTCGTCATGCCAGCAAAGAAGATGTCGAGGAATTGGTAAGTGATGTCTTTTTACGCTACTGGCAAAATCAAAGTAATTACAATCCGAAAAAAGGCTCTTTAAAGAATTACCTAGCGCTATTAACCAAAAGTATGAGCCTAAACAAGCTCAAGCAAAACAAACGCCTATTTGAAAAAATCACCGATTTTCCATTGGAGGATTTACCGGAGGCGGAAAAAGAAAATGCGGATATTTGGGATATCTTTTTTGAAGCCCTGTTATTAATTGATGAGCCAACAAAGGAAATTTGTCTGCAGCGGTTTTTTTATGAATTAAAACCGAAAGTGATTGCTGAAAATATGGGGATGGATTTGAAGGAAGTCAAAAATCGTCTGTACCAAGGCAAGAAGAAGATTCGTAAAGAGATGGAATTTTTATTATTAGCCCAAGGAGGTCTACACAAATGAAAGCTTATGAAGAAATACCTTTAAGCCGTCTATCCGATGAAAACTTAGATCAATTTATCGCTATGATGGGCCACCAATTTGATACCAGTAACGAAAAAAATATCCAGCAACGGGTTTTGTTAGCTGGCGAAAAGCTTACTTGGCTAGATAAAATTCGTTATTCTAAGCGGAATTTGACGATTGTTGCAGCGCTAGCTAGTTTTTTTATTATTCCCGGAACAGTCTACGGGGCCAGTAAAGTTTGGCAAACATACTTTTCACAACATAATTATAGCAGTCTGATTTCAATTACCAATCAGGAAAAAAAACAAGAGGAAAAATATCGCTTAGAAGTTCATTACTTACCAGAAGGCTTGCAACCAATTCCTCAGAATGAAGGAGAAGTCCCGGCGAAATTTTACAATCCAGATGCTACTGATGCCTCGATTTCCACCCTGTTGCTGCAAATTGATGAAGGACAGACGGATTTGGAGACTCTCTATACCGATTCTGCTGAAGAAATGGAGCTAGCGGGTCGCAAAGTCTGGTTGATTCATAAAAAAACAAATGAAGCCTCAGACAATCTTGATCGGACGGCCTTTGTTCTTTTTGAGGAGGAAGGATATGTGCTGCAACTGTTCATTGGCAAAGACATTCCAGAATCAGAGCTACTGGAATTTATTCGCAATCTTGAGTTGGTTCCGGCTGGTGATGGTCTCGCCTCAGATTCTTATCTAATTTCAGATTTTGAAGAAGAGACAGCAGCAACGTCTGAAACTGAAATAAGCGGCAACGAGGCACCTTGGCGCATCTCAACGGATAGTGAGTTGATTAAAAAAGTTGGCGAAGAACAGCATTTTAGCTTGAGCCAGCAACTTGATGATGAGACAGATTTTGCTTTGACGGTCAATGATGTGACAGTCAGCGACAATTTATTTGAGGTTGAAAATGCTGATAGCGACTGGTCTGTGCAAGGTTTCTTTGAGAGGATGAAGGAGGAGGGCTTAGTTGATGAAGCAGGAAATTTTTTGACATATACGGAGACTCTTTATAACCGAGGAGATGGGAAGGACACTTTAGATACAGTGGCTGCTCAAACCCAAGACCAAATGAAGCTAGTCAAACTAAATGTTACTTTGAAAAATTTAAGCACAGTTGCTTTTCCTGATTTTTATTTTCAAGCGAATGCTTCAATCTTAACAGCAGTAGATGGTTTTTATCAGCCTAAATATCTCTTTGATCGGGAACAGCAATATGCGGAGATTGGCTATCGCAATTCTAGTGACCTCGTCTATCTCAGCAATCATGGTGAGGGTAAGGGGTATTACAATATCGGCACTATTGCCGGGCAAGAAGCAGTCACCTTTGAAGTTGGCTACTTGGTTCCCGCCAGTGATATGGCGGATTTGTTCCTAGATGGAACGACCTACAGTTATGAAGAAGGTTATGAAGCCAAACTGGAACGGGTGAAGTTGTTTGAATAAGGATATTGAAGGAAGAAGAGAGAAAAGATTAAATTAAAAATGAGTGTCAATTTTTGACTGAGTAATAAAACGACTGGTGAGAGTTAGCGCAAAAGGCTGACTTTTACCAGTCGTTTTTAATTAAGTGGTCCCAAGTGTATTACTAGTTGAAATAACCAATATTTCATTTCCCAACAAAGTTTTGATAGCAAAACTTGCTGGTTAAGATTTTCCGTTCGCTTAAGACAATCATCTCATTATCTTCATTGTATCCTGCTTTGAAAATTGCTAAAGCAGGTTCAAAATTAGCTTCTAAAATTTCGGATTCCTCACTGGATAAATTAACGACTTTATAAGTTTCCTCAATAGCTTTTAGAGTCAAGTTATTATCATGGAGGAGTTGGTCAATACCTTGGTCTGTTAGAGTTTTTTCAGTTAAAAAACTGAAATATTGGTTTTTTAAAATTAGTCTTTCAAAAGCTACAGGAGTTGATCTTAATTTGTGCAGTAAATGAACCTTGAGAACATTCTGGCCTTTTTTTAAGCCCATTTTTTGACTGATGCTAACTTTAGGAGGTTCTTTTGTAAAGAGTAAAATATCTTGCTTTAATTCCTGACGATTTTCACCAAGATAATGGTTCATGAGATTTAAGTCAAAAAAAGAATTTAGTGATTCCGGCTTGATAGCCGAAACAAAAGAGCCTTTTCCTTGGATACGATAAATAAAACCACGCTTTTCCAATTCTTGCATGGCTAACCGAACCGTGGTGCGACTCATGGAGTATTCCTCACCAATTTGCTTTTCCGTTGGAAGTTTATCATTCGGCTTCATTTCATTTTCAATTTGCTCTTGTAAGGTATCTACTAGTTGATAATAAAGGGGAATTTTATTTGAACTATCACGCATTATGTTCACCTCAATTTGTTATAACAACATTATCGTTCAGACTTGAAACTTTGTCAATAAAGGATTTGATAGCTTAATAAAAGTTATCAAAAAATTATTGACAAACTCGAGTAAGCGTTTTATTATATATTTAAAAGTAGTGTTGTTATAACAAATTTTAACAAAAGAAAGGTGAATTCATTTGAAACGACTTTTAGATTTTTCCGCAAAAGATTTTTTAGAAGTAAGCCCCTTAGATTTAAAACAAGCCATATTAGCCTCTGAAGGCCGGACCATCATGGCGGAAAACGTACCCACGCATCATCCTTTTTTAAATGGTGTCACCAATGCAGAATTAGAAAGAGCTGCAGGAGCGGACCTTTTAATGTTCAATGCACTTGATTTGTTACATCCAATTATCCGGGGAGTTCCCGATGATATTACTGAAAATCCAATTACTTGGATAAAAAGGGCCACCGGTCGAGCGATTGGCGTCAACTTGGAACCAGTTGATCTAAATGCACCAATGAATGAAGAACGAACAGAAATCTCAATCGGTCGGATTGTTTCACCAAAGACCTTGAAGGAAGCTCAGAAATTAGGCTTCAGCTTTATCTGCTTGACAGGTAATCCCGGGGCTGGGGTTTCAAATAAAGCGATAAAAAATGCCATCCAACTCTCTAGAGAACATTATGATGGGTTAATTATCGCTGGAAAAATGCATGGTGCCGGGGTAGACGAGCCGGTCATGAACTTAGAAATTGCAAAAGACTTTATCTCAGCAGGAATTGATGTTTTGCTGGTGCCAGCACCATACACTGTGCCATATTTTATGGAACAGGATTTAAGAGAAATTGTTGATTATGTCAAAGCCTTTAATGTGGGTAAAACGATAAAAGAAAAAGTGCTAATTTTAACTGCCAATGGTACGAGTCAAGACTCCTCTGACATTGACACGATTAAAAAAATTGGCTTAGCATCAAAAGCTTGTGGTGCTGATATTCAGCATATTGGGGATTCTTTCAATGGCATTTGCCTGCCACAAAATATTTTTGCTTTAGGTCAAGCAATTCGGGGTTATCGCCATCAAATGATTATGTTAGGGAAATCAAATTATCGATAAGGAGTGGTTAAAATGATTGATAAAGTTCAAAATATTGCAGCCAAAATCAGCAGTCAGCGTCACTTAGTTGCATTAAGGGATGGCATGGCAAGTGCGATGCCATTAATTATTATCGGCTCAGTGTTTATGTTAGTTGCGAATTTTCCTGTCCAAGGTTTTACGGATTGGTTAGCAGACATCGGAATTCAAACGTTTCTTAATAAAGCTTCCAATTCAACATTTGGGATTGTTGGGTTAGCAGTAACCTTTTCAATTGCCTATAATCTTGCCAAGCATTATAAAGTTGATCCTCTATCAGCAGGACTTTTATCATTAGGCTCCTTCGTTCTGTTAACCCCAATTTTGGATAATAATGGCTTTCCTATGCAATATTTAGGTAGTGCTGGCTTGTTTGTTGGGATTATTGTTTCTTTAATCACCACTGAAATTTTTAAATTTTTTGTCAATCGCAATATCACAATCAAGATGCCAGAAACAGTTCCACCGAATGTTAGCCGAGCTTTCGCTGCTATTTTACCAGGATTTTTTATCATTTTATTTTGGTTTATCATCATGTTGCTTGCCCATTACACGGGGATTGATGATATTCACGCTTTGATTGCTAACACGATTGCTAAGCCGTTAAGCGTGCTAACAAAAACTTTGCCGGGTATCATTTTTGTAATCTTCATTCAATGTTTCTTCTGGATGTTTGGGATTCATGGTGCCAATGTAACAGGGCCTATTATTGAACCGCTACTCTTGCAAAATTCCGATGCTAACCGGATTGCTTATCAAGCAGGAGAAGAATTGCCAAATATTATTACTTACGAATTTTTGTATAACTTTGTCTTTTCCGGTGGCGCGGGGTGTGTAATGGCACTAGCAATTTTAATCTTCCTTTTCTCTAAGAGTAAAGAAAATAAAACTCTCGGAAAACTATCAATTGCTCCCGTTAGTTTCCAAGTCGCCGAGCCTGTACTATTTGGATTTCCGACTATCCTAAACATTAAAATGGTGATTCCTTTTGTGGTGGCACCAGTAGTTACAACACTGATTACGTATTTTGCAATGGATTGGGGTCTTGTTGGAAAACCTGTTGGGGCAGTCATCCCTTGGACAACACCACCAGTTATTGCTGGATTTCTAGCTAGTGGCGGTAAAATCAGCGGTGCTGTAATCCAAATTATTACAATCGCCATCAATATGGCCATCTACTATCCATTCTTTAAAATGGACGATAACGAAAAATTAAAAAGAGAATTAGCGGATTAAAAAAACTTTCCCTTTTCAGTCCTTCTTAAGATGAACAGCAGGTTCACTTAAGTTGGACTGGAAAGGGATTTTTTTCTAGCAATATTCCCCTAAGGCTGCGAAGTCTGAATCGCTGTCACAATCTCGATAAAATCCTCAACTTGGGTTGCTGGCTGTTTTGCATACAAAATGCCATAAGGAATCTGGAAGTTCCATTTGACTGGAACGGTTTTAAAAGCGGGATGGATGTCCTGCCAGCCATCTAAGGTCAAAAGAGAGTAGTTATTTTTGATGCAGTAATTGAAGGTGTCGATATCGTAAAAGTCCGTGCTTTCAATCGTGATGTTGCTATTTTGTTCCTGTAATAAGCGACGAACTTGATCCATTGTGTCTGATTCGCCTTCTTTAAAAATAATAATCGTTTTGCCGCTGAAGTCTGTGGGCTCCAGCATTTTTTTGCTGGCCAAGGGATGATTTCGAGGCAGCGCCATCTCAACTGAATAGCTGCCCAATTGTAGAAAATTGGCGTGTTCTAGCCAGCTTTTGGCATCACAGGGAGAAACAAATAAATCAAAGTCAGTGCCTAAATTGTCGAGAACTGTAAGAATTTGAGTATGATTTTCATTGAAGGGACCTACATTAAGCTGAAAGTCGGGAAAATTACCATAGGAGCTGTTCCACAGATCAATCAAGGGTTTGCCCGGTGACAACGAGGCGGTGCCTAAGCGGATAATCGCGGTTGTATCGGATAATTTGCGCGCCTTTTGGAGAGCTTCTTTGGCGGTTTTTTGCAGGTTAAGGCAGTCTTTATTGAGACTCTCACCGGCATCTGTCAATAGCACACCTTGATTTGTACGGGTAAAAAGGGCAAAACCTAGTTGGGCTTCTAAATTATTTATCTGCTTCATCACAGCCGTACTGGTGATAAAGAGTTTTTGGGCAGCTTTACTGAAGCTGCCTTCTTTGGCGACGGTCATAAAGACTTGAACTGCTGGACTCAGCATGAGAATCCCACCTTTTGCATAAACTTTTAGTTGATACAATGGTAACTTATTGGAGATTCTCTGTCAAAGCCTGATGGAGTATCATAAATCACATCAGGTTAGGACGCTGATTTTGAGGAGGACATCATGGAAAAATTAACATTAAATAATGGTGTTGAAATGCCGCTGCTAGGCTTGGGCACCTTTCAAATGACCGACTTGGCTGAATGCGAGGCGGCTGTCAGCGCAGCTTTTGATATTGGTTATCGTCTGATTGATACCGCTAGCGCTTATGGCAATGAGGCCGCGGTTGGCCAAGCGATTGCACAAAGCGGCCTGCCCCGGGAGGAACTTTTTATAACATCGAAGCTTTGGATTCAAGATGCCAGCTATCAGCGTGCCAGCGCCGCTTTTGAAAAAAGCTTGGACAATCTGGGCTTGGACTATCTGGATTTATATTTAATCCATCAGCCCTACAATGATGTTTTTGGCGCTTGGCGGGCTTTAGAAGAGCTTTATGCAGCCGGTAAAATTCGGGCCATTGGGGTGTCTAATTTTTATCCGAGTCGGATGGTGGATTTTTTTATGAACACGGAAACGAAGCCAGTCATCAACCAGATTGAGCTGCATCCTTTTTTCCAACAGCAGCAGCAAAGGGAAATTGCTGCAAATTTTGGTTTTACGATTCAAAGCTGGGCGCCATTGGCAGAAGGTAAAAACTGTTTCTTCATTAATCCACTGCTCTTTGAAATAGGCGAAAAATATCAAAAGACGCCAGCGCAAATTGCTTTACGCTGGCAAATCCAATCTGGAATTCCCGTAATTCCTAAATCGGTGAAGCGCGCTCATTTGCAAGAAAATTTTGAAATTTTCGATTTCCAATTGACTAAAGCTGAGCTGATGAAAATAAACCAGCTAAATCAAAAGCATAGCTTGTTTAACGAAAAGACGAATCCACAAGTTGCCCGCAATATGAACTCCTGGAAAATTAGTTGAGAATTCGCAACTAATTTTCATCAAAATTATTCCAAATCAACTTAGATTTATAAAAAACAGAAAGCAGGAACAATTATGGAATATGTAACACTAAACAATGGTCTGAAAATGCCGATTTTAGGTTTTGGAGTCTATCAGATTCCCGATTTAGAAGAATGCGAACGGGTCGTCAGTGAAGCGATTCAAACGGGCTACCGTTCAATCGATACCGCCCAAGCCTATGGCAATGAGGCGGCTGTCGGCAATGCCGTTAAAAAAAGCGGTCTTCCCCGTTCGGAATTTTTTATCACTTCAAAAATTTGGATTACAAACGGTGGCTATGAAAAAGCCAAAGCATCGATTGACGAATCACTGCGTTTACTGCAGACCGATTATCTGGATTTAATGCTGATTCATCAGCCCTTCAATGATTATTACGGCACTTATCGGGCAATGGAAGAAGCCTATGACGCCGGCAAATTGAAAGCCATTGGCGTCAGCAATTTTTATCCGGATCGCTTCATTGATATCGCAACTTATAGCCGCATTAAGCCGATGGTTAATCAGGTGGAAACCCACGTTTTCAATCAGCAAAGTCAAGCTCAGGAAATTATGCAGGAATACGGTACTCAGATTGAGTCTTGGGGTCCCTTTGCCGAAGGAAAAAATGATTTCTTTAATAATGCAGTTTTAAAAGAAATTGGCGGAAATCATGGCAAGTCAGTAGCTCAAGTGGCCCTGCGCTATTTGATTCAACGAAATGTGGTAGTCATCCCAAAAACCGTCAGCCAAGAACGCATGACGGAAAACTTTTCAGTCTTTGATTTCGCCTTAACTGATGGCGAGATGGCAGAAATTCAAAGTTTAGATCAAAAGGAAAGTCTATTTTTCTCCCACTATGATCCAGAAACGGTCAAATTTTTGACCAGCTTTGGCAGCTAAATGAAATACAAAACAGATTTACCTCTTGGAAGGAAGTATAAGGACACCCATGGAAACAACAAGCGTTAGAAAAATTGATTGGATTTTGCCGATTATTTTAGTCAGCTACTTTATGATTTTATTAGATAACTCGATTGTATTCACCGGCTCAGTGCAAATTGCAGCAGATTTAAATTTAAATCCGCTGCAATTAACCTGGGTCAGCAATGCTTATGCGCTGACCTTTGGTGGACTACTGCTCTTTGGCGGTCGGGCTAGCGATATTTTTGGTCGCCGCCGGATGTTTATTTTAGGCATGGTGATTTTTGCGATTGCCTCGTTATTCGTTGGCATGGCGGGCTCTGCTGCTCAAATTATTATTGCTCGTTTTTTCCAAGGTATCGGCTCGGCCATTTTAGCTCCAGCGACCTTGGCCTTGATTTTGGATAATTATCAAGGACAAAGACGGGTTAAGGCGATTGCTCTTTATGGCGCCACCGCTGGAATCGGTGCCAGCATTGGTCTCGTGTTAGGCGGATTTTTTGCCAGCGTCTTTAGTTGGCGGGATGGTTTTTTTATCAATGTGCCAATCGCTATTATTTTGATTTTGGCTAGTTTAAAGTTTATTGAAAGCAGTCATGCCGTGAAGGCCAAAATTGATTTGCTTGGCAGTTTACTATCCGTCTTAGGCATGTCTGCCTTGATTTATGGTATTTCTGCGGAGGCTTATCAGCTGCCGATTATTCTCGGCGCCGTAATCATTTTAATCTTGTTTATCTTAGTGGAGCATAAGATTGCCTCACCTTTAGTCCCAATGAATTTATTCTATGATAAACGCCGCAGTGGCGCTTATCTAGCTAGATTTTTATTTACAGCTGCCAGCTTTACTTACTGGTTTAACACGCCACAGTTATTGCAAAATCATTTTGGGTTTTCACCGCTGCTGACAGGCTTTGCCTTTTTTCCGCTTACCTTAGCTGTCTTTTTCTTTTCTTACCAAACAGCTGCTTTGACGGAAAAATATGGGAACATCCGCATCTTAATTATTGGCTTAGTGTTATCTGTATTAGGTTACGGCATGACGTTATTTTTAACAGAGCAAACAAGTTATCTATTGGGTGTTGCCCTGCCAATGGTGGTCATCGGTATTGGCCAAGGATTAACTTTAAGTCCGTTGACCTCCCTTGGTGTCATCGGAACTTCTGAAGACCAAGCTGGTTCAGCTTCGGGACTAGTTAACACGATTCATCAAATGGGTGGTTCAGTCGGGTTGGCTTTGATTACGACTTTATCCAGCGGCATAACTGGTGCCGTTGCAACTTATCGTCGGGAAATCATCCTGTGTACCTTGCTGCTGATTTTGTCTTTAGCCGCAGCTGTGGTCATTATTTATCGGGGTAGTCGAAAAAATAATTAATACGGAGGAAGCAAACATGGAATATATTACGTTAAGAAATGGTGTTCAAGTGCCAAAACTAGGCTTTGGCGTATTTTTGATGAACGAACCCGGCGAAGCGGAGGCCGCGGTTTTAGATGCAATCAAGGTTGGCTATCGGCTGATTGATACTGCTTCACGTTATTATAACGAAGAAGAAGTGGGCGCCGCCTTGAAAAAAAGCGGTGTACCACGGGAAGAACTGTTTATCACAACTAAGCTGTGGTACAAAGATGCCGGTTATGAAAATACCAAAAAAGCCTTTAAGCTCTCCTTAGAAAAATTAGGCTTGGACTATTTAGATTTGTATTTAATCCATCAACCCTTTAATGATTATTATGGTGCTTGGCGGGCGATGGAGGAATTATACACAGAAGGCTTAATCCGTGCAATCGGGGTCAGTAATTTTTATCCCGACCGCCTGCGGGACTTAGCGCAGCACAACGAGATTGCCCCGATGGTGGTTCAAAGAGAAACTCATCCTTTAAATCAGCAATGGGAAGCCGAAGAATGGCTGGCTAAAGACGGCGTTCAATTAGAAGCATGGAGTCCTTTAGGTCGCGGCAAGGAAGAAATTCTTCAGAGTTCCATTTTGAAAACAATTGCTAGTACCCACAATAAAACGGTAGCTCAAGTCATCCTGCGCTGGTTTATGCAGCGGAAAATCATTGCTATTCCAAAGGCTAGCCATCTGACACGGATTCAAGAAAATTTTGACATTTTCGACTTTACTTTGTCCACTGAGGAAATGGCTTTAATCAAAGGCATGGATCAAAAGACTTCCATTGGCGATGTTTTACATGATAATCCTAAGATGCTGGATATTTTAGGGCAGTTTGAGTAAAGTTTTAGTTATAATTTGTAAAAGCTACTATAAAATTTGGTTTAACTCAAATTTTGTAGTAGTTTTTTTCTGCCTTAGACTTGTAAACCTTTAGTCAACTAAATAAATTCTTTTGATACATAGAAAATACTCGTGGAATTTATTGCCTATGAAGAGTTCATTTAGAAAAGATCTAAAAGATTTGCTATCATTTATTGAAGAGAAGTAAATTTTTAATTGTGAGTGTCCAAAAGAACAATCATCCAATTTAATTGTGAGGGAAAAATAATGCAGATTGATACCTATAATGAAACTACAGATACGACAGAATTAATCAACCTTGTTCTGAGACTTGCTGATTTTTCGTTACCAAGAAGAGTGGATAAAGAAAAATTTATAAAAAAACAAGTGAACATGCTAGAAGAGGACTTGAAAAATAAATCCGGACTAATTTTGACAGTCAAGGATGGGAAGAAATTGCTGGGTTTTATTCAGCTTCAAGCAGAAGTTGATTGGATTAGTGGCGAGGAATATGGGTATATTTCTCGGCTGGTAGTCAGTAAAGAGGCTGAAGGCCAAGGCATAGGTCAGAAGCTAATAGGTTTGGCAGAAAAGTGGGCTATGGAGAATGAATATACGGCAATCGGATTAAACGTGTTTTCTCAAAACACTAAGGCTGTTACCTTTTATGAAAAGCTTGGCTATCAAACAGAAACTATTAAGATGATGAAGGATTTATGATTAGTAAATCAAATCATTTTAAGTAACAGAAAAAAGTTTGCTGAAATGCAGATTTGAAAGATTACCTAGATGTCGAAAAAAAAACTTAAAAATACTTTCCACGAGGTGAGTCAGATGATCAATCACGTTGAAATTTATGTGAGCAATTTAGAATGCTCTAAAAAATTTTATAGCTTTTTGCTGTCAGAACTAGGCTATAAGCTTTTTCAAGAGTGGCCTGATGGATTTAGTTATAAAATGGGTGGTTTGTATATTGTCTTTGTACAGGCAGAAAAAGAGTTTGTGAAAAATGGCTATCACAGAAAAAACATTGGCCTCAATCACTTGGCTTTTTCCTTGGCTAGCCCGCAGGCGGTTGATGAACTGCGGCAAAAACTGCTTTTAGCAGGTTGCAATGAGTTGTACGCAGAAGGTTATCCTTTTGCTGGAGGGAAAGATTATTATGCAGCTTTTTTTGAAGACCCCGAGCGCTTAAAAATCGAGCTGGTGGTCAATAGTGATAATCAGGCAGAAACTTAAATTTGATGAGCCTATTTTAGGTTGTCAGCTAATTTTAGATGGTTAAGAAAGCTCTAACAACTCAAGCTAATTATCCAACTAAACACCTCTGACCTTGGACTTTTTAGCAAAGAACAAGCCGGTTTATAAATCAGCTCACAACAGATTTCACAAAATCACAATGCTTTTTCAATCTTTTACAATAGGAAGGACATAGAAGCTTCACATTTACAGGCTATTATTAACTCATCCCAATAAAACAAACCCAATAAAACACTTTTTCATTTTTTACTCCTAAGCCCATCGGTCTCCGCCGATGGGCTCCTTTTTTGTTTTTAGGAAAACATTTTTTTGGGAAAAGGTTGGTCGCACGCAACTCACTAAGCAACTAGCTGGAGATAGTCGAAAAATGAACTAGCGTCTCTGACCTTTAATCCCTGGTAGCGTCTTTTTCTTTATCCAGATTATCATGTGATAGAAAGACAAAAGCCCTTTTTAGACTGCTATGAAAAATTTCTTGATAACCCGTTTACTGTTCATCTACTAACTTTTTTTCTAAATCTGTCATATAACTTCTTTGAAATTTTTTTAAATTCAGCATAGGAAAAGATAAAATATAAATCAAGGGATTAGCTATCTCAATCTGTTCGATAAAATCTAATTTCGTGAAACCATCCGGCATTGGAGTGAACTTTCCAATCCATTCACCGGAAAAGAGTTTGTTGTTCATAGCAAAACAATATTCCTGATGTTCTACTTTTTTTGTAATACGAAATGCTGTTTGAGTTCCATCACTGGAGACCTCAATAAATTCAGTTTCCGAGAGAGTCTGAATTTCCTTTAAGTCAGTGCGCCAGCGGTAATCGGTGTTATTAGTGACCACTGCCCATATTTTAGCGACATCACAGTTTATCACCCATTCAATTTTTGAACTTCTCTTCATCATTTCCTCCTTTTTTTTCTTTATCCATATGATTTTCTTCTGAATTATTTACCAGAAAATTGTTATAGAATGACAATTTGCCTTAGGCTTGAAGCTGCCAATTAAACATTCTTGCTGAATAGTAAACTAAAGTATCTCTTATAGTATAAATAACCTAGTAATAATTGTCATTTTTACCTTAGATTTTTGACTAAAAAATATGTTTGCTTCACACAAGAGCCAGTCTGGTCTCGATATATGGTTTTATAAATTAATGAATGATGGAGTATAATAAACAAAAAGAATTTACAATGATGGAGGGATTTTTATGTGTACAGGAATAAAACTTACTGCTGAAGATGGAAAAATCTTCTTTGGAAGAACGATGGATTTAAATGTGGCGATGTTTGGCGAGGACCCTGGGTTAAACGGAGATGTAAAGGTTGTTTCATTTCCAAAAAACTATGAGATAACCAGTCAATTGGATAACTGGGTTAGCAAGTATTCGGTTTTAGGAATTGGCACCAATCATACGACCATTTTATATGATGGTATTAACGAATGCGGTTTAGTGGGAGATACCCAAGTCTTAATTGAAGCTACCAGATGTGAAAAAGACAAGATTTTGGAAAGCGGCAATACTCCGGTTTTAGCAGAAGAATTTGTAACCTATATCTTAACCAATTTCAGCTCGGTTGCGGAAATAAGAAAAGCCTATTCTAATTATACCCTGGTTAATCAGTCATATAATTTTAATGGGATTGAACTCCAATACCCGTTACATTATTCCTTTATCGATGAATCCGGCGACGGGATTGTTTTAGAACCCGTATTAAATGGGCAGTTCAAATTGTATGACTATATCGGTGTGATGACAAACAGCCCTGAATATGATTACCATAAAACTAATATTCGCAATTATATAGGTTTGGAAAATATCAACGTGGCAAAGAAAAACTATAAAAATGACGTGACTTTGAATCCAATTGAAAATGGTACCGGCTTTGGCCTTTTGGGAATGCCCGGAGATTACACGTCACCTTCTCGTTTCATACGTAGCTTTTATTTTTCTAATATGATTGATTCTTTTGACTCTGCAAAAGGCCTCACAACGTTATATGCCGTTTTCCGGCCGTTTATTATTCCCAGAGGGATTGGCAAGCAAAAAGAGACGGACTCAATATCTGATTATACTCGTTATTGGTCCGGTTATGATTTGTCGAATAGAACCATGGTCGTTCAGAGTGCAGAAGGACTTTGTTTTACAGCGAAGAGTTTAGATTCAACAATTGAGAACGTCACATATGAGGAAGTCAACTTAGATAATAATTTTTATTATCTATAGACTGCAGGAAAATAGATGTCGCTTTTTAGCTGACTGGGAAAAAGCCGCTAGCACAAGTTAGCGGCTAAGAAACAAGCTTGAGACTTGTTCGGATTTTATAATGGAAATCTTTGTAAGCATGAAGTGATTTTGTAGACTAGACTTACGGAAAATCAAATTCAATAAATTCAATTAATTAGACTCAGCGAATAGAGCGTACACGTATTTGTTGTTTTGATGAGGACATTTATTCGATTTGATTAAATAGAGGATAAAGACAACATAGAAAATCAGTAACACTCTCACCGCAGCAAGGAAGCTTTTTCAATTAAGGCTTCAGTTTATTTAAGAAAGTTTGATCAGTGATTTTGTTTCCTTGTATCTAGATTTTCCAAGTAGCTAGCAAAAGCTATGTACTTTTTTGAAAAACTTAGCTCAAAAAAACCTCTAATATCAATTTTTGTTGAATCAGTGTTGATAGCAACTAAGAAATAGTAGAAAAATTTTATAAAAGATAGAGCGAGTTATGATTTTTTTAACCTAGTAAGAGTAAGGTCCATCAAAAAAAATGTACTGAGCTTATTTTACCGACACCAAAAATTAGCCTTTTGGCTAACTTCTGGTGTCGGTATTTTTACGGTTACATCTAATCTTGAAGGTAAAGGAGGAATGTCTTGTTAAGAAGAGCATTGATTATGAATTCAGTTTAAACTCAGATTCTATTGATGTGGGATTTAATAGACAAACAAATAGTATTTCACTATATTCCTTAAGGAACAAAAATTAAGTTCCATGTATTTGGATAAAACGCTATTCTAGTTGCTTTTTTGTTACTGTCAGAATTTATAATATAGAGAGGTCAAACTACCATTGAACTCTTAAATAGAGTTTTTTTATTCAAAAAAACTTGTGTAAGCAAGCCTTCACGGATAGTTTGAGACAGCAACAGTATGGGTGAGTGTAAAGACAAAAACCCCGCCTTTTTTGCATGGCGGGGGTCAGACTAGCTAGTGAAATGAATATTTTCAGAAGCTAGTGTTTCAGGGAGAAAATTCTCATAAGTTGGTTGGAATTTATCAGGTAAGCTGATACTAACTAATGGGGTATCATAAAAGGCATTTCCCCCAATACTTGCTACACTATTTGGGATAGTGATTTCTGTTATTCCGGTTGAAGAAAAGGCATCTTGATTGATTATTTCAATCTCAATGTCAAGAGTAACCATTTGAAGTGATTCTGCTTCAAAAAAAGCCCCAGATCCAATATTTTTTATATTACCTGGAATAGTAATCTCGGTTAAATTAGTACTGCTAAAAGCATAGGTTCCAATCATTTCTAGACCTACTCCCAAAGTGACTTGTTCTAAAGAAGAATCATTAAAAGCGAAACTTTCGATTCTTGTTATGTTATCTGGAATAGTAATTTCGGTTATGGCAGAACCAGAAAATGCAGCAAATTCAATTGTTTTAATTCCACTACCTAGAGTTACTTTCTGTAAAGATTTAGTGTTTTCAAATGCTGACCTACCTATGCTTTGAATGCTATCTGAGATGGTAAGTGTTTGGAGTTGTGTGTCTCCATCAAATGCAGCGAGATCAATTTTGGTAACAGGATAGGCAGACCCTTTGTCAGTAATCTGATCGGGAATTACAAGATCAGTTATTGTAGAGGGGGTTAGCAATCCTTTAATAGTTATTTCTCCAATATCTTCTATAACATATTCAAAGACACTTTCATTTTCGCTAACTGATCCATAAAAGGCAATCCCCTCATAAATCCAGCCTAAGCTGACTAACCAATCCCGTTCGTCAATTGATGCCGTGTAGTGATGGTTGAAGGTCTTTTCATATGGATTGTATAAACGATATATCGGCACGCCAATATTTTGGTCAGCCGAGGTCATTAAGGCTGCGGGACCAAGTGCTTCCCAACCTATTAGACTTAGATAATCATACTCAATTTTATCAATTGTATAAAATTCTTCATCTGTAGCAGGATTTTTTAAGGTGAAAATATTTGTGTATCCATCATTTGAATTGCTAACCCAGCCGACACCTTCTGCCCGCCAACCAATGTCTATGAGGTCATCACGATTCCAACGGCTATAAGTGTATCTATGCTCTCCAGTATTCGAATTGTATAACCGGAAAAAGTTTTCAGTATGGGCTTTGGCCGTCGTTTCAAAACTTGTTAATCCCAATAATGCTACCACTAGAACCAGCCCATATTTTCCTTTTTTTTCATCTGATTAACTCCCTTTTTATAAATCGAATTTATTATAACACGAAGTAATTCTAAAGATTATAAATTATTCATAGCTTTTCTTTAGAAATGAATAAACTTTTACTTGGATTTTATAAATGATTTACGGGGGAAGTTGTTTTTTATATTCTTTTTCATTTTAGTCACATAATATTTTAAAATTTTTAATTACGACTTTTAGTCATCTAATGATTGATTTCATAAATTCGCTACAAACACTTTCGACATTCACAAAATTAAATCCACAAAAAATTCAGATCTTCAGACTATTGTTAACTCATCCCAATAAAACAAACCTAATTAAAGCACTTTTTCATTTTTACTCCTTGGCCACTAGTCCCCGCTAGTGGTTTTTCCCTTTGTCTAAATTTTTTAGGTTTGTTCATGTGAGTTAGGTTCCATGCAATTAAATAAACCCTATTAAATCAACATTAGAAATCTTTTTCTAATGACTTTTTATCTAATATGTAATACATTGGAAAGACAGATTATGCCAAGAATAATAAAGTATGAGGGAAGATAAATGGAATTAAATCAAACGTTACGAGAAAATCGACAAAAGCATGAGTTAACCCAACAACAATTAGCGGATAAACTATTTGTCTCAAATAAAACAATCTCCAATTGGGAAACTGGAAAAACTTTACCTGATATCGAAAGTCTCATACGTTTAGCAAATTTATTTGATTTATCTTTAGATAATTTATTATTGGAGGGATCAGATATCGTGGAAGATATTAAGAAAAAAGAAAGAGCATTTGCATTGCAACGAGCATTGACTTTTGGACCAGAGCTGACCAACATTTTATTATTCATATTTCTATTTTTACCCGGAATTTCTAACATTTTTTACATGAGCGACGCTATGTATGTTGTCTTATTGGCAATTATTATTTCTAATGGCTATGGAGCTTTGTATTTTATGAAAGAAAAAAGGCAGTATAGAGGAACTGAATTTGAATCTAAGCGAAGTGATAGGATGAGCACCTTGTATGTCGTGATAGGTGTTATTGTGTGTGTAACGGTGCTTTCTTTGAAATTTATCTTCTAAACTGAAAGAGCTTTTTCAGGTGTAGTCTTATGGGGACAAAAAGATTTGCTTTACCAATAGAAGTATGAGTATGATTGTTATGTCACAAAAAATGAAAAGGGAGGAGAAAAAGCTAATGAAAAAGGGAATTCTCGAAGAATGGTGGGAAGATTCTTCTGCTAGCGAAAAAGTTTTTGCTTTTCTTGTAGGTTCTAACATTGCCAATCTTATTAATCGTGCTATGATTAGCATTTTTTTATAGACAGTTTTATATTAACCATGATTATAGGAACTATTTCAATTGCTTTGACTCCTGTACTGTTTCGATTATTAAGGAAAAGTAGACGGTCGTTTTTAAAAAGACAAAATAACTAAAACCTTATAAGAAACATTTTTTCAAAATATAGGCTCAGTGTCATTATGTGTCAGAAGAAAAATGAAGACGTTATTATAAAACATCAAGTTCACATAAGTTGAGAATAGATTTTAAACATGATCAGGAGTGCTTAAGACATTGCCATTTTACAATAACAAAGTTAGAAAAGAGGGCTAATTCATGGAAATAAAACCAAGTAATTCTGCGATTTTTTTGCGTTTTGGATTAATAGGGACATTTTTATATAGGAAATTCCACAATTATAGTTCCTGGAATAAGAAGAATTATGTCTTTACTCTTTTTGCGGGAACATTCTTCATTCTATTTACGGTATTATTAATCTTACTCTTCTTAATTTTCAAGAGTAGTGCTAATCTCTTCCTACTGGTAGGCATTGTGTTCTTATGCTCATTAGTATATGGTTATTGGGCGAAATCGTTTTTTAAAAAATATGTTCAGTAGGATAGAAATTTTATTTTGGAGAGACGATTTTATTGACTCAGAAAAATCGCTAGCCATCAAAACAATTCTTGGTGGATTAATTGTTTTCCATGCAAATCAAAATCGGAAATTTTTGAGATGGATTTTTAAAGGTTCACATAAATCAAGTTATACCAAGCTAATACTAAGCTCTTATATTGTATAGTTAAAAGGTTGGAGGAGGTTAGTTATGATTCATAATAAATTGATTGTTCGCCCATGGGCGCTTATTGTGCCACTTGTATTGACTGTATTTGCAATAGTTGACTTGGTTATAGGAAACTTAAGCCCGCTGGGAGTTAATTTTTTTAAGTATTTGATACTATCTGGAAAAATACTTATCCCGTTATTTTTTTATATCCTTGCTTTTTATAAAAAGAAGTGATTGAAACTTATAGTTTAGTAAGAACTTTTAAGTCGGCATAATCCTCCTTGGCGATTACGTGATGACGGTCAGAAAGGTGGGCTATTTGTATTTGCCTATGGTGCCATACCTTGCTTTAATTGGAATGGTCACTTTAGATTGTGGTTTTCGCGATAACTAGATGAAACCAATTGTAGCCAATTTTAATATCATTCCAGTATCTATTTTTGGAATGAAGGCCAGGTACGGCGTAATCAAAAATCAAGTTGCGATGGCCTTGTTTATGTTAGTTTTTTAAATTTTTATATGATTCTATTTAGTTAAGGAAGGTATTAAGAAAATGAAAGTATTAGTTACCGGATTCGATCCGTTTGGTGAAGACAAAGTAAACCCAGCTTTTGAAGCTGTTAAATTATTGCCAGAAGAAATTGCTGGTGCAGAAATTGTAAAATTAGAAGTACCGACTGTTTTTGGAGAAAGTAGCGAGAAGGTTGCAGCTATGATTCATGCCGAAAAGCCAGACATTGTCATTTGTGTCGGACAAGCTGGTGGTCGTGCTTCAGTTTCTTTTGAACATGTCGCGATTAATTTAATTGAAGCCCGGATTGCTGACAATAAAGGCAACCAACCTTTAGGCCAAGCCATTCAAGCCGATGGGAAAAATGCATATTTCACCTCTTTACCACTTAAGGCAATGGTGAAAAACGCTAGCGACCATGGCCTACCTGCCTATATTTCATACAGTGCAGGTACCTTTGTTTGTAATGAAATTATGTACAATTTACTTTATACGATTGAGAAAAACAACTTAGGAATTAAGGGTGGTTTCATTCATGTGCCCTTTGAACCTAGTCAAACCGTTGGAAAAGCAGTAAATGTACCTTCAATGTCAATCGAAATCATCGCTAAAACGATTGAGTATGGGATTGCGGCTGCCGTTATGAACAATGAGGATATTGAATTAAATTTAGGGACTATACATTAGGAAGTAGGGCACCAATAAATTTATTTTTAAGTTCAGAAACCTCCTATTTATGAGAAATTCGGATTTACTTCGTGTGACAAAGGAAGTTCTGTAGCTTTTTACAAAGAATTTTAGTTATCTCACATAATGACCATTAGAAAAAGTAGTCGGCAAGACTAACGCATGGTGGGTGTTTTCTTGTGAAAAAGGCAGTTAATTCATTGGTCTAAATAATAAATCTTAACATTACTGACTTTGTAGATAACAGTAGATAGCGAAATATTCAATAGTATGCTCTGTTAACGATACGGATGTTTTGTTATACTTTTTTTAAAGTAAGTATACTTTCAAATGGAGGGTAACGTATGGAAAACAATGGGAGAACAGATTTCGAGCAAGAAGAAATAAAAGAAATGAACGAGAAACTTTTCAAAAAAAATATGCGCACCGCTCAGCTCACATCAATTAGTATCGGCATTGTTTGCATACCTGTATTAATTAAAAGTGTTTTATTTTTGTTAGGAAAATAGCTACCAAAAAATTAATAACTAGTTCGCAGATTGCTGACAAGCCAATATATCCCGCCAAATTAATGTTTGGTGGGCTTTTTTTTATAAAAAGGTAATTGCATAGCTAGACTATCTAGCTGTTAAAATAAGGCCATTAATTTTTAGTTTCAAAAATTACAGTATCTCAAATGAGAAGCAAGGGATTGTGACATTAGTTTTATGACAGATGGAATCCTAAACTATATTGTCTTTGTTCCTGTGCCCTAGTGGATCTTCTTCGCAAATTCAAATTTACTAGATATTCTTCGTAAAAGTTCGGCTCTATTCTAACCAAGGGTACAGCCGTTTTTTTAGATATACCGCAATAAACCTTCAGTATTGAGCAAAAAATATATGGTTTTCATTGCACGAAATTGTAAAGGAGAAAAAATGCTTATAGCCTTAAAACTTTTCTCTTGACTTAAAGTGGACTTGAACAGGTATCCTTATGATAATTTGCAGGAGGAAGGGGTATTCACCTAATCAGATAAATTATGAAGTTGAAGCTTACAATTTTCTACTTGGGATTGTGAAGTAGGTAAATTAAGCATTAAGCGAAGAAAAATGATGAATACAGGAAAACTAAGAAATAATTTGTGAAGGGATGACAATAAAGTGATAAAAAAATATACAGTAATTACAGGAGCTAGTTCTGGAATTGGGCGGTCTGCTGCAATTAAATTTGCTGAAGAAGGAAAAAATTTAATCCTAGCTGCTAGAAATGAAGCAGCTTTAAAGGAACTCAAAAAAGAGTTAGAAAGTAAGTGTCAGAGTTCCATCATTGTAAAAAGTGTTGACTTGTCTAAAGAACAAGAGGTAAAAGAGTTTTGGGCCAGTTTAGGTGACTATCAAATTGAAACCTTTGTGAACAATGCAGGCTTTGGCAAGAAGACAACTGTAGAGCAGATGGATTTAGAAGACATCAGTGAGATGATTGATTTGAATATTAAGGCCTTGGTTTATTTATCTACAAAATTTGTGGCACAATACAGAGATGTAGCAGGAACAACTTTAGTCAATGTTGGTTCTTTGGCGGGCTATTCAATTTTTAATGAGTCGGTGGTCTATTCAGCTAGTAAATTTTTTGTCAGTGCTTTTACTGAAGGCTTGGCTAAAGAATTAGAGGTGAATAAGCATCTGCTAAAAGTGAAAATCTTAGCACCGGGGCCCGTTGAAACTAATTTTGAAGCCGTCGCTAAAAATGTTTCGACAGTGAACTATCAAGAAACTTTTCCTCAATATCATACCGCTGATCAGATGGCTGACTTTTTACTTGAATTAGTAAATAGCGATAAGGTTTTGGGTAAAGTCAATCGTGATGAAATGACATTTAGTCTTGTAGATGGGATATTTGAAAAAATCGGTTTCGAAAGCTCAAAATAGTTTTGTTGAGTAGTCCTTGTATAGCTTAACTTGCGTGGAACGATGGCTGACATTTTTATGGAATCTTTGATTAGACTAAAAGGCTAAACTCATTTGGTTATAAAGTCAAAGAATAATCTGTTAGAATGATATGAATACTGCTTTAGTGACTTTACAAAGCAATAATTGATTTAATAATGAGGAGAAATATGAATGACTTATGCACTTGAAATAGAGAATTTAGAAAAAGAGTATGATACGGGAGTAAAAGCGTTAAGGGGAATTGACCTACAAGTTGAAAAAGGCGACTTTTATGCTCTTTTGGGACCGAATGGCGCTGGTAAATCAACGACAATCGGCATTATCACTTCATTAGTCAATAAAACGGCCGGAAAAGTAACTGTTTATGGATATGATATTGATACCGATTTGGAAAGGGCAAAACAGCAGATTGGCTTAGTACCACAAGAATTTAATTTTAATCCTTTTGAGACTGTGCAACAAATTGTGGTGAATCAAGCTGGTTATTATGGTGTTCCCCGAAAGGAAGCTCTAAAACGTAGTGAAAAGTATTTAAAGCAATCCAATTTATGGGAAAAACGCAATGAACGTGCTCGCATGCTCTCTGGGGGGATGAAACGCCGGCTAATGATTGCTCGAGCATTGATGCATGAGCCGCACCTATTGATTTTAGATGAACCGACTGCAGGAGTGGATATTGAACTTCGACGGGAAATGTGGGTGTTTTTAAAAGAGCTAAACGAAAATGGCACCACGATTATTTTAACAACCCATTATTTAGAAGAGGCAGAAATGCTCTGTCGAAATATTGGTATTATTCAATCGGGGAAGCTTATTGAAAATACTAGTATGAAAAATCTTTTATCAAAATTACAGTTTGAAACATTTATTTTTGACTTAGCCCCTTCTGAAAAAACGCCTGAAATAGTTGGGTACAACTATCTTTTAGAAGATGAGCTGACCTTAGCGGTTGAAGTGGAGCGAAATCAAGGAGTAAATGATATTTTCAGCCAGCTCAGCAATCAAGGGTTGAAGGTCTTATCCATGCGCAATAAATCGAATCGTCTAGAAGAACTATTTCTAAAAATTACAGAAGAGAAAAATCTGCAGGAGGAAAATGATGCTTAGTCTCTATTTTACAGCTTTAAAAAGTCTCGCAGTCAAGGAGACGAACCGCTATATGCGCATTTGGGTGCAAACTCTAGTCCCACCAGTGATTACCACCTCATTATATTTTATCATTTTCGGGAAAATGATAGGTGGCAGAATTGGCGATATGGGTGGTTTTTCCTACATGGAATTTATTGTACCGGGTTTGATTATGATGTCAGCTATTACTAGTTCTTATGCAAATGTTTCTTCTTCATTTTTCTCACAAAAACTACAAAAGAATATCGAAGAATTATTGGTGGCGCCAGTACCACCACATGTTATCATCTGGGGTTTTGTTCTTGGTGGCGTGGGGAGAAGTTTGCTGGTCGGCACATTTGTTACAATAGTTTCCCTATTGTTCGTGCCCCTCAATGTTCATTCATGGGTTATTGTTGTGTTGACATTATTAATGACAGCAATTCTATTTTCATTGGCGGGATTACTCAATGGTATTTTCGCACAATCCTTTGATGATGTATCCATTGTCCCAACCTTTATCTTGCAGCCTTTGACTTACTTAGGTGGCGTGTTCTATGCTATCTCAATGCTGCCACCAATTTGGCAAACTATTTCAAAAATCAATCCAATTGTTTATATGATCTCTGGTTTTAGGTACGGCTTTTTGGGTACAGAGGACGTGCCGATAACAATTTCGATTTTAATATTAGTTTTATTCGTTCTGGTTCTTTACACTGCCTGCTATTATTTGATTCGTACTGGCAAAGGGTTGAGAAGTTAATCTTCTATACCTTTATTCTCGTAATGAACTTTATAAGAAATAGCTTGTAATAGCCCGCCAGATTCTAATCTGGCGGGTATTTATTTGGGAAAAGACATTTGAATAGATGATTTGAGTACCTAATAATTGCGATTATTAAAGCCGATGTGAAAAAACATAACCTATTTCATCCCTGTTTTAGACTAGAGATATCCGATGCTTTTATGGGAATGACATTAAGCTTCAAAGTTGCTTAGCAAATATAAATGAATCACTCACCGAAAAATTGATAGCAAAAAGCTCAAATTATACCTTTCAATATTTCCATGCTTGATGTGGTATTAAAAAAGTTTTACTCTTTTCTTTTCAGAGCTAGTGAAGAAGTGTACAATCATATGTAAAGGCTTTCGAAGAAATAAAAGGAGTGTTTATATGCAAACTGTTCAAAATATTACGGAATCTATTCACTATGTTGGTTGTAATGATCGAAGGCTGGAGAAATTTGAAAATATTTTTCCATTGCCCAATGGTATTTCGTACAACTCGTTTTTGATTAACGATGAAAAGACAGCGATTCTTGATACAGTTGATTCATCTGTAACTGAACAATTTTTAGAAAATGTTCAGGGGGCATTGGCTGGTCGAGATTTAGATTATATTGTGGTCAATCATATGGAACCAGACCATTGCGGAAATATTGTTGAATTGAGTCGCCTTTATCCCAACGGCAAAATTGTTGCCAATAAAAAAGCCTTAAACTTTCTTGATCAGTTCTACCCGCAAGTCGATTTGAAAGAGAATTATCATCAAGTGAAAGAAGGCGATACACTTTCTTTAGGAAAACATGAGTTAACCTTTATTTTTGCCCCAATGGTTCATTGGCCTGAAGTGATGTTTACTTATGAAAAAACCGAAAAGATTTTATTCTCTGCTGATGCTTTTGGAACATTTGGAGCGCTTCACGGAAATTTATTTGCCGATGAACTAGACTATGACCTTCTCTATGGTGAAGAATGCCGACGCTATTATACAAATATCGTAGGAAAATATGGAAAACAGGTAACAAAGGCAATGGGAAAAGTTAGTGAGTTTGATGTTCAGATGATTGCTCCTTTGCATGGTCCTATTTGGCGTAAAGATACTTCTTACCTTTGGGATCGCTACACCAAGTGGAGTGCTTATGAGCCTGAAAAAAAAGGAGTGGTACTTGTTTATGCCTCGATTTATGGTAATACTGCATCGGCAATTGACTATTTAGCAACTCGACTTTCAAATTTAGGCGTCACTGATTTACGAATCTATGATGTTTCTAAAACGCATCCTTCATATATTATTGCAGATATATTTAAGTTCACGCATGTGATTATTTCCAGTTCGACTTATAATTTAAATATTTTTCCGCCAATGAAAGCTTTTTTAGATGAGATGGCGCAATTGGATATTCAAAATAAAAAATATGCCTTAATTGGAAACGGTAGTTGGTCACCAACTGCGACTAAGCAACTAACCCAATTTTTCGCAGAGTTCAAGAATTGGGAAAATATTGCGGAACCAATCACGTTATCTACTACGCTCTCAGAAACGCAAAAAAATGAGTTT
Organism: Enterococcus sp. HY326; assembly: GCF_026157065.1. Lineage (GTDB taxonomy): Bacteria > Bacillota > Bacilli > Lactobacillales > Enterococcaceae > HY326. The sequence continues at coordinate 250,561 of NZ_JANLGQ010000001.1, read as the reverse complement.
GATCAGTTAGCGGCAGGGATTGCTGCTTCAGTATCCGCTTAAAATTATTAATTCTTTATCCTCGACCAATGGCTGTGAGACTTATGGTCGTCTTGGTAATTTATTGGGTTTTACAAGCATCTCAAATTTTTTCAGAGAATAAATTTTTAAACTTAGTTCAAAAACTACTAATTTGTTTAAAATACCTGCCATGTATTTTTGGTAGGTATTTTTTTTGTGGCAAATTCCTACTAAATGCTGTCTGGGAAGGGAATAATTGTTTTAGTTTCCAAAACCTGTTTTAAAATTAGATTTTCGCTTTCTTGATTGAAGCAAGTCATAGGATTTCATGGTAAGAAACTCAAACAAACTCAATTTTTGATAAAAGAATTAATTCTCACAGAAAACGAATGCTAAAAATCAAACCAATTTTTGTAAAATTTTTACTTGAAAAGCTTGAAGCCAGCTAAAATTAATGAGTTGATGAACTTATTATTTGCTGCCACAAATAGCACCTTCTAATACTTTTCAGCCTAGAAGGTGCTATCTATTATGAAAAAATTTGGAGGTTGTAACCCCCTATTTTCGTCCAGCATTAGAATCTAAAGAGACTTTAGGGATGCTGCTTAAAGTCTTTTTCTAACCTGGTCAGCTAGTAGAGTTAATAATACATCGTTATCCAATTCTCGTTCCTTATCAGGCTTGACACCAATAATCCCATAGAGGAAAAGCTGCTGTAAATCCTCGGTTAGTTTATCTTGATCGAGGTCTTGAAAATCCATTTTTCTAACATAATTGATTGTATTCATCAAAGCGATGATTGACTCTTTAGCAATAGCTGGGTTGATATAGCCCATTGAATAACCTAATTCAAGATATTTTAAATAAATGGCATCTTTTCGTTTGGTGATGGCACTTTCCAATACTGCCGTCAGCTTAGGATCCTCTAGTGATTGAGAGCTGAAATAGTGGGTGATTGATTGGGCAATTTCACTATTACAGGCCTTTAGAACTTTATTTAGTTTCTCTGGATAGGGTAACTCTTCTTGCAAAATTTCCTCTGAGATAGATTCAATTTTATCAAACAAGACATTCGTACATTCCTCTGCCAGCGTTTCCTTGTTATTGAAATTATTATAAATGGTGACTTGAGATACTTTGGCTTCGGCAGCTATCTCTTTTATGGTCACTTTAGCAAAGCCTTTTTGACCAAACAATTTTAATGCTGCAAAGATTATCGTTTCTCTTTTAGATTCCATAGGACAACACCTTTCTTTGAACAAAGAAAGAATACCATATATTTCTAACTTAAACAAACTACCAAATAATTCAGACAAAATGAAATATTTTTATATATATTTCATGAAAAAGTTGACTAAAGGTGAAATATGAAGTTTAATATTAATTGTATTTATGAAGTATGAAATATAAAAATAAAGTTGAATGGTGGTTAAAGCATGGCTAGTATGATTGAGTTTAAAGAAGTATCAAAAAAATATCGTGTAGGAAATCAAGAGATTGAGGCAGTCAAGGATGTTACATTTTCTATTGATCACGGTGAGTTTATTGTTGTTTTGGGGGCTAGTGGGGCAGGAAAAAGTACCATTCTAAATCTTTTAGGTGGAATGGACACGGTATCGAGTGGAGAAATTCTTGTGGAGGGCAACAACATTGTTTCATTCAAGGATAAAGAATTGACTAATTATCGTGCTGAAAAAATTGGTTTTGTTTTTCAGTTTTATAATTTAATTTCAAATCTATCTTCTGTAGAAAATGTTGAATTTGCTTCAGATGTGGCAAATGATGCACTTGATCCTAAAGAGATTTTACAAAAAGTAGGGCTGAGTCATCGTTTGAACAATTTTCCCTCCCAACTCTCAGGTGGTGAGCAGCAGCGAGTCTCAATTGCACGGGCAATCGCTAAAAATCCCCTTATCTTATTGTGTGATGAACCAACTGGGGCGCTTGATTACGAGACGGGAAAAGAAGTTTTACAGCTAATTAGTGAGCTAAACCAGACGATGAGAAAATGCGTGGTATTGATTACTCATAATTCAGCAATTGCTCAAATTGCGGACAAGGTGATTCACGTTAGAAGTGGCCAAGTGGAGAAAATTGTATTGAATACGAATAAAATTTCTGTTGGGGAGTTGGAGTGGTAGGATGAAAGGTTTATTAAAAAAATTATTGAGAGATATCAAAGGCAATTTGGCACAATTTGTTACGATTGTGCTAATTGTTGCTATTGGCGCTTTTCTCTATGTTGGTCTAGCGAGTGTTGCAGGTAGCTTAAAAACATATACTCAAGACTATTATGAGGACTATCAGTTGAGCGATGTAACATTGACTTTTTCAACTATAGATCAAGCGACCATTGAAAAAATCGCCGAAGAATATCCAAGTATTCAGACGATTGAGGGGCGAACATCTCTTGCAGGAACGCAAACATTTGACGATTATACTTCAGAATTGAATATTTTCTCTACCTCAAACAATTCACAGTTGAATCAATCCTATGTGGTTGCTGGCAATACTGAGATAAAGGAGGCTGAAATCTTAATTGATAGCGACTATGCCAACGCCCATGACTATCAAGTTGGTAGTACCATGACAGTTACAATTGCAGACCAGATTGAAGAGTTGACAGTTGCTGGTCTTATCGAAAATCCTGAATTTGTAATGAAGGTTGCTGGTTCGGATTTAACACCGCAACCAAGGACGTATGGTGTAGCTTATATCTCTGAGGAAATGGCTCAATCACTCTCGAAGGGAATTGAATACAACCAAGTTCTTATAAAAGCTGATGGAGATAGGAGCAAGTTAGTAGAATCCATTTCTGAGGAATATCAGAGTAGCTATATTGCCAGTTCAATTTCTGAAGATTCAACAGCTTATAGTAATTTACAAGGTCTAATTACAACCGATGAGAGTTTGAGTAAAGTCATTCCGATTTTGTTTTTTGCAGTGGCTGCAATCATTACTTTTATTTCGATGACAAGACTGATTCAACAAAGTCGGACACAAATTGGTGTGATGAAATCATTGGGAAGAAAGCCTAGTTTTATAAGAATGTACTATATTATGTACACATTCTTAAGCAGTTTGCTTGGGACTATTTTGGGTAGTTTAGGTGCATATTTTGCATTTATTCGTATTGGTGACATGCAAGTAGCCGCAATGTATGCTTTACCAAATTACGAAGTGACTATTTCTCCGACAACTATTTTGCCTTCCTTTCTACTTGTTTTTACTTTTGGTCTGTTGGCAATCGGTTTATCCACAAGAAAAGTGCTAAAAGAAAAGCCTTCTGAGTTAATTCGCCAGCTGCCTCCCAAACATACTAAAGGAATTCTTTTTGAAAAAATTCCCTTTGTCTGGCAAAAACTATCATATGGAAATAAGTATATTGTGAGAAATCTTTTTTTAAACAAAAAACGCTTTTTCCTAAATCTATTTGGATTAATGCTTTCATTCATCATGATTGTATTCGCATTTGGCTACTATAACGCCATGAATACAGTCGTCAATCGAGAAGTTCATGAGGTTAATACCTATGATTTAAACATCACTTCTGCAAAAGCTGTTACAATTGAACGCCAGCTGCAATCGAAATATGACAAGTTAGAAAGCCAACAGATGGAAGTGCAGGCGATTGAGATAGGGAGTAAGTCAGACTCACTTACGACAACTTTGTATGTAAGTAATCAAAGGGCAAATTTATTAAAAACATTTGACTCAGAAAATCAAGTTCTATCCGATTTCACAGACGGGGTTGTCATTCCTGAAGTCTATGCTACAAAGCTTGGCAAAAAGGTTGGCGATTTTATTGAGTTAACTTTTATAAATCAAGCTGGTCTGACCATCAAGACAAAAATTACAGATATTTCAACACAATATTCAAATAACTTCCTTATTACTAGTAATATTTATCTACACACACTAGGAATAGACTACACGCCAACAACCCTATTAATAAGTACGGGAGATGAGGATAGGCAAACTGCACTAATTGATGACATCAAAGCAATAGATGCGGATGTAATTTACTCAACAAATGAAGATATTCAGTCAAATATGGCTGCAGTATTATCTACAACCGTTCCGATGGTAATCATTTTCTTGTTGTGCGCAATTTTTTTGACAATTGCGACTATCTACAATATTTCCTCGATTAATATTTTTGATAGAAATCGTGATATTGCAACACTAAAAGTACTAGGCTATTCAAAAGTTAAAGTAAATAAATTGGTGTTTAAGGAGAACTTTATGATTGCTCTTGGGGCGGTTGTTCTCTCATTGCCGATTGCAAACCCACTATTTAAAAATTTTATCGAGGCGCTAACTACTGACCTACAGTCAATGCCAACAAACCTGCCTTATTGGATTTTATTGCTGGCGGGGGCCATTGTAATGAGTGTGACCTTTTTATGCAATTTGCTTTTAAAAGCGAAAGTCAAAAATGTTGATATGATTGGTGTGCTAAAAAGCGTTGAATAGAAAAAATTTCTTAACCATGAAAGGAGCGACTATGACAGTTACGTATGATTTGCTGCTTCATTATTTAAATAGGCAGGCTAAAGGTAATAGCGAAAGGATTATCACGGAACTTGACATAAAAAATAGGCAAACTATTGTCGATATTGGAGCCGGCGGGGGCCATTTTAGCTACCAATTTGCAAAAGTTAACTTGGGAAATGAAGTAGTAGCGATTGATGTGGATCAGCGTCATTTAGACTTTATTGAAAGGCAGTCTGTGAAGCAGAACCTAAAAAATATTCGCACCTTATTAGTAAATACAGAGGATAATTCCTTACCGCTAGGAGACAATAGCGTTGATTTATTTTTTATGCGCAATATGTTTCACGATTTGACAACTCCACAGCAATACTTTGCAAATTTGAAAAGAAAACTAAATGATTCTGGGCGTATCGCTATTGTGGAGTTTTTGCCAAATCTAAAGTATGTTGAGGGAAGGACGGGGCATTGCACTGAGGAAAGGACTATACAAGAGATTATGACATCAGCTGGTTATTCCTTAAAAGCAAGTTCCGTCGCTTTAAAGCCAAAAGAGTCCTTCACTATCTATGGAGTCTGACAATTAGTGAATTATCGGAGGAATCTTTTTGAAAAACTTACAAGATTTCTAAACTTGGCTAAGATTTGAAGGTCTGTTTCCCACTTCTATTATTCGCTAGAAGCATTGAACAGCCGCCAGAGTAATATTTAACGGTGATTTTACTAATGAAAAGTTCAAGTTTGAGAGTTTCTGGCAATAAAATTTAGAGATTGTTTACTTAATCTTACCGTAAAAAACCATTTCCAAAAATAATTGGGAATGGTTTTTTCTAAGCAGGTTTATGAGATACTTTTTCGTTTGGTTTTTGATAGACAAATTCTGTGCCGAAGGTCAAAAGATATTCTTTTTCCAACAAATATTCCAAGCGATAAATTTTGCGGACAGAGACAAAGGAGCCGTTGAAACTCCAGTCGGTTAAGTCATACTGATGAAGATTCAGCATCCTACGAACCTCTGCTAATGACAAATCAAGCTTGGCGGCTAACTGCTGGATATTTTTAATCTGGCGTTTACGGCGAAAAGCTGAGGGCAGGCAGCTCAGATTAAATAGGATGAAGAAGCTGAAAAAGCCGATACTTGGGTAAATAAATTTCACTAGTAATAACAAGATAACGCCGATTAAAAATAAAACAAGCGAATACAGCAAATCAAGTTTTTCATTAGGGACAAGTTTTCTCATTTGCTCACCTCATTTATCCGGGCTGATTAAAGGAGCCCGTAATTTTTTTAAAAAAATTATTGCTTAATTCTATTAAACCACTTCTTAATATAGAAAACAATGACGCTGATTTGACCAAAAATGAAAGTAAGATAGAAATAGCCAATTTACTTAGGACAGCGAACTTTATTTTTTTGATAGCTGTTATGACTGTATTTTTTCGTTGGAAGTGAGTATGTTAGGATAAGAGATATGCGAGTTTATTGTTTGAGGTGTTTTCAAATATAAACCTAAATGGAGGGATTTTATGGCAACCGCTTCTGATAAACATCTAGCCTATTTGTTAGAACAGGTACACGCAGGCCGGATGAAGAGCAGTCAACAGCTATTGGAGTACCTAAAAATGAGGTTTGAGATTATGGAGTTTCCTTTAGAGAAAATCAGCAAATCGTTTTTAGAGATGCAGAAATATAATGCCAGCTTCGATATTACGCTGGATATTCAACCGCTAGTTTTTCATGCTTATAAAATCAAACGGACGGGCGACAGTCATGATTATTTTTCAGGCCGTCTAACGGATTATGGACCTTTGGAATTTCCAGTTGAGTCTCCAGAGGAAGGGGAGCTGTTATTATATCTCTTTGAAGAAAAAACCAATTACTTCTGGGTCAATAATTCGCTACTCCATTGTGAGCTGATGATTGAACGGGGGCTTGATCCTCAGAGTCTAACAAATAAAAATCTTTTTTATTTAGAATACGAGTCAAGTAGACAGATGAAATCAGCTTATCAAAAGAGGCTAGAAAAATAGAAAAAATTTCATTTAACAGTAGTTTACCACCTACTCGCTCATAATATAAAAGCCAACCTTAGATAACAGGTTGGCTTTTTTGCTGTAATTTCAGCTCTTTAACGGAGCAGAAGTGATTAAAACCTGATATCAGTCATCTGCTAATGCCAGACACAGGCAATCACTTTGATGTATAAATAATTTTATCTGGGCCAATTTTTTTTGCTATATTTTCTGGCAGCAGTCTATCGGTAATCAGATAGTCAACTTGGGTAAAGTCGTACAGTAAAAAATTGTGGCTTAAGCCTATTTTAGTGTGGTCACATAAGAGGATTAACTGTTCGGTTTGCTGACGAATCAAAGTTTTTATGTCGATATCCTCATCATAGGCATAATACACACCATCGGCATCAATCCCTGCACAGCTAAGAAAAGCCAGATTGAGTTTGTATTTTGACAATTCTAATAGCGGATGACCGCCTTTTACTGAGCGGGTGTCTCGATCTAAGATGCCCCCCAACAGTGTTGTTTTATTCTCGGTGTTTCTTAATAGTTGATCGGCAATATCAATTGAATTCGTAAGAGTATACAATTCTTTTTTGGGTAAAAATTGGGGCATTAAAGCGACGGTTGTTGAAACATCTAGATAAGTCATTTGCCCTTTTTTGGCTAATGCGGCCGCTTTTTTAGCCAAGGTTTTTTTTATGGCTACAAAATCATCGTTTCGTTCGAGGTAGCCATCTAACTTATTGAAAGAGTTGGTCAAGCTGATGCCGCCGTATGTTCTGGTAACAAGATTCTCATCAGCCAAACGAATAATATCCCGCCGCGCTGTATCTCTGGAGGCGCCGGTGATTACGATAATGTCATTTAAGCTCAGTGACATTTCTTCCTTCAATTTATCCATAATCAACAGCAAACGATTTTGTTGATTCATCAAAAACACCTCGCATTTAAGTTTGTTTAAGTATATAATTATTTTGACTTAAAGTCACTTAAAAAAATTAAATTTTTAAGCTTGCGAAAATTAATTGACCAATCAAATAGAGAGGGGTGCAGAAAATGACAGGAAATTTAAGTTTGGCAGCTGCCGAATATGAATTGGCAATAGCTAGCCGGCTAAATCCCGGCCCTTGGGTAGAGCATTCACGAAATGTTGGCCTAGCCGCAAAATATATCGCTGAGGCAAGTGGCATATTGGATGGAGAACAGGCATATATTTTGGGACTTTTACACGACATTGGCCGAAGAAATGGTCGCTCCGCCTTAAAACACACGATTGACGGCTATGATTTTGCCACAGCAAAGGGCTGGACAGATGTGGCTAGAATTTGTCTGACCCATTCATTTCCCATAAAAGATATTCACGCAGATATTGCTGAGGTGGATATTTCTCAAGAACAATATCAGTTTATGGAAAATTTTTTAAATTTAATTGAGTACGATGATTATGACAAACTGCTGATATTATGTGATGCACTGGCTGTTGCAGAAGGTTTTTGCCCCCTTGAAGTGAGATTTATTGATACAGCTAGACGGTACGGTATTTTTCCCTTTACTGTCTCTCGTTGGAATAAAACGTATGAATACAAGGAATATTTTGAAGCAATGATTGGAAGGTCGATTTACACACTTTTGCCGGGAATTTTAAAAAGTGTAGTTTAAATAAAAGATAAAAATTGATTGGAGAAAAAGTCATGAGTAAAAACCCTTATAACATTAAGCTTGTTGCCGTTGATATGGATGGCACCTTCGTCCGCAGTGATTACACCTACGATGTGCCGCACTTTAAAGCGGCCTTGGCGAGAATGCAGGAAGCCGGCTGTCAGTTTGTTGTAGCCAGCGGTAATCAATATTATCAACTGCGTTCCCATTTTCCAGGTTATTATGATGAGTTAAGCTTTGTCGCTGAAAATGGTGCTTTAGTAAAGGATAAAACGGAGCTGGTTTTTTCTGGAAATATTTCTAGGGAAGCCATTTTAGCAGTGTTGGAATTATGCAAAGAGCATCCTGAAATAAAAAATGTTATGTGTGGACTCGACAGCGCCTACTGTGAGCGGGGCACTGTCAGCCAAGAATTTTTCGACCTAACAAATATTTATTACCATCGTTTGAAATGGGTGGATAATTTTGCTGAAGTTGATGATCAGATTTTGAAATTTGCCCCGACTGTTCCCGTAGAAAAAACAGACGACTATCTGAAACTTTTTCAGGAAAAATTAGCGGGCTTGTTAGTACCAACTAGCAGCGGCCATGGCTCAATCGACTTAATCATTCCCGGACTGCATAAAGCATCTGGACTGAAAAGATTAATTGAGCGATGGGGAATCACACCAGCAGAATGTGCCGCCTTTGGTGATGGCGGCAACGACCTAGAGATGTTGGCTTATTGCGGTCGAGGCTACGCCATGGAAAATGCTGCCGCTAATGTCAAAGCTGTCGCCGATTACATTTGTCCATCAAATGATGAAGAGGGTGTCTTGGTGACTTTGGATCAACTATTTCCTAATTCGTAAGAGTTGACGAAAATTATGCAATGGTAAAATTTACCCACAGTATAGAGAGAGTTAAACTATCCTACTCAAGTTTTAAAAGACTTGAAAGTGAGTTAATCTCCATTCTGTTCTTTCAAAACGGAGTGATTAATAGCTACTAGCAAAAAAATTGAAGGTCTGTTGTTCAGATCAGTTCAGCCAGACTAATTAATGAGTCCGCAGTGCAACTTAAGCCCCATGAACTCAGCCTCCCCATCTTGTAAACTTAATTTATCAACAGGGGTTTGACATGGGGGCGTTCTAAATGAAACACAATAGAGATTTTCAATTACTATATTTAGCACAGTTTATTTTTGCGCTTTTTGTTGTTCTAGTACATTCTGGTACCGTCACAGCAAATCAAGAGCTCCATTTTTTTCTGAAAAATATGGTTGCTAGGCTGGCGGTGCCATTTTTTGTTATCAACAATGTGTTTTTTTATGCTCAAAAGGAATCATGGGGGCAAAAGAAATGGTTCAAAAAAAATGTTGGACTATATGTGATTTGGTCGATTATCTATCTGCCACTAGGGATTCAATTTATTCAGGAATATCTGCAGCTTCCCATTTTTCTTTATCCAATTGCCGCATTGGTTGGCTTAGTTTACACAGGTGTTTTTTATCATCTGTGGTATTTTCCTGCTGTTTTTGTAGGGATTATACTTGTTAAAAAAATAATCGATAGGTGGGGTTATCTAAAGGCTTTTCTTGGTTTAGTTGTCTTCTATGTAATCGGGGCCAGCGAGACTTATTCCGCTTATTTGGCTGGCACGTTTATGAACACAGTGATGGATAAATATTTTGCTACCTTTTTAACCACTCGAAATGGGTTATTTTTTACCGGAATTTTTATCTTAATCGGCTTTTACTTGGCAGAACACCATGAAAAGCTTATGCAAAAGACGAAACTAAACTTTCTTGGCTTAGGTGTATCTGCTTTATTTTTTCTAACAGAGGGTTGGTTAGTTTTTTCAAATCAAGGACGAGATGTCAATTTTTTCTTCTTATTGATTCCACTGAGCTTCTTCTTTTTCTTGATCTTGCTAAGCTATCGTGGAAAGAGCAATTTTTGCTATTTAAAAAAATATGGACAGGGAATTTTTTTCTTTCATATGGTACCTATCCAGCTCTTTAATATTTTTGTGACAACGACTGGCTTGTCAAAGCCTGAAATGGGAACCTATCGTTTAATTTTGGGCATAGGGGCATCATTTTTAATGGTCGAAACCTATAGCAAAATTAAAGAACTTAAGGCAAATGAATCACTATTGCCAAAGCTTTCAAGTAGACACTGAGGGGACAATTTTTTTTCGTTTGTCTGGTGATATCAAACATTTAACAAACCCTTCGCAACCCCATTAGACTGATGAAGTCTTTAGGGTCTATTTGTCGGATTTTCTTTCTTCACTAATAAAAGCTCGGTACAGATATAAATCTTCCATAGATATATCTACAGTTTTTTCTGTTGCTGAGTTATATCGGCTGCTTTTATAGTTTTCCTTTAGGTAAAGTATATTTGGAAAACATGTTGTGTTGTTTCAAGATAAGGCTATTTAAAAAATGCAAGATTTTTTCTTGTTACATAATTTAGTTTTTTCAATCAGATCCCCCTTAAATTTCAATTAATTCATCTCAAAATATTTTAAACTTTTAGAGCAAAAATAACGGATAATTCATCTTCAATTTCCGCATTTCTTTCCCCAATGATTTTGCAAGAGAAAAATGAAAATTCAGACAAATTAAAAAAAGATTAGATTTATAGTTGACAAAACAAAAGATATTTAATAAGATGAATAAAAATAGTTAAGAATATTCAGAAAATTCAAATTGTGGAGGTTGGTTATTATGCTGAAAAACAAAAACTTGGCGGTCATTATTTTATTATTAGTGTAGGGACTCTTTGATTTTTTAAATTCAAAAGTCCCTGTTCACATTGCATCTAAAAGAAGACAACTTCTTTGATGGAATGTTTTTTTTATACTCAATTATGAAACTCGATTGAGTGTAACAGAAAATAAATTAGTGAATCTTTGCAACTTTCACGATAACTTTTAATCGAGTGCTTTCAAAGACTGCTGATAAAAAGTTGTCAATCTGAATTGAAAGGAACTTACACCATATGAAAATCGTGAATGCTACAGCAAACTTTGTAAATAAATACTTGATTTACATTATGATTTTATTGATGATTGTCTCCTACTTTTTTCCTCAGCCGTTTTTATGGATACCTGCACAAACGACAAATTTGTTAAGTATTATTATGTTTTGCATGGGGATGACCTTGAATTTAGACGCATTTAAAATGGTTGTCATCCAGCCGAAAGCCTTTATTTTAGGAATTATTTTTCAATTTACAATTAGCCCCCTCGTGGCCTTTGGTTTGGCAAATCTCTTTGGCCTTTCTTCTGGTTTGATTATTGGTTTTGTTCTATTAGGTTCAGTTTCTGGTGGAACGGCTAGTAATGTGATGACTTTTATCGGCAAAGGGGATGTGGCCCTAACAGTTTCATTAACGACTGTCTCGACCTTATTGGCTACAGTTGTTACACCATTACTAACATTGGTGCTGGCTGGAAGTTACACCAATATTTCATTTATGCAAATGCTGCTTTCCGTGTTACAAATGGTGCTGGTGCCAATCATCTTAGGTGTGATTGTCCATAAATTAATTGAAAAGCATATTGAACGTTTTACCAAAACGTTTGTCCTAGTATCATCAGTTAGCATTTTGTTAATCGTAGCCGGGACAGTTTCAAATAATGGTGCCGTTATTGTTCAATCTGGTCTGATTGTGATTCTGTTGGTGACTCTTCATAATCTCATCGGTTACGGTGCAGGCTATGGTGTGAGTCGTTTGCTAGGTGTTAGCAGCAAACAAGCGAAATCAATTATGTTCCAGCTGGGTATGAAAAATACCGGCTTAGCAATCTCATTAGCAAATGCTCATTTTGCTACTATCCCGACGGCAGTTATTCCAGCGGCTGTTGGCATGGTCATTCATCAAATCACTGGACCAATCTTGGCCAGTTTGTCTGCTAAACATGAAGGAGGAAAAGAATATGAGTCAAAATCAAAACGTGTTTTTACCTAATTATACCCTTGGAGCTGGTGCTTATGAGGAAGTGACTGAGGTTGTCAAAAGTTATGGAACCAAAGCGGTCATGATTGGCGGCAAAAAAGCATTAGCCGCTGCCGAAACTAAAATTAAACAATCAATAACTACTGAAATCGAAATCATCGACAACTTATGGTATGGCGGCAACTCTACGTATGAAAATGTTGAAAAATTAGTTAACCACCCTAGTGTCCAGACAGCTGATGTGGTCTTTGCTGTCGGCGGCGGCCGGGTTTGTGATACAGTCAAAGTAGTCGGTGAAAAAACAGGCAAACCCGTTTTCACCTTCCCAACAATCGGCTCTAATTGTTCACCGGTAACTGCTGTGTGTGTTATGTACACGGAAGAAGGAGAAATGCAAGGCCTATTCTTCCCATCAAAACCGCCAACGCATGCTTTTATTGACACAACAATTATTGCGCAAGCTCCAGATGAATATCTGTGGGCTGGCGTTGGCGACGCCCTTTCAAAAGAAATTGAATCGACCTTCTCTGCCCGCGGCGATCAACTGGATTATACCGATGCACTGGGAATCCAGATTGGAAAAATGTGTACCGATCGTTTGCTGACTTACGGCACGCAAGCCTTGCAGGACAATGCTAAAGGTGTTTCTTCCTTTGCTTTAGAACAGGTTGTCGCTGATATTATCGTCACAACTGGCTTGGTATCTGTCTTGGTCATTAATGATTACAATTCCGCAATGGCTCATTCCTTCTATTACGGCACTACGGTGTTGAAAAAAATGGAAAACTATCTGCATGGCGCTTCTGTCAGCTACGGCGTTTTGGCATTACTAAAAATGGACAACCAGGATGCACTTTTCCAAAGAGTGTATCATTTTATGGAAGAAAATAAATTGCCGGTTTCAATGACCGAAATGGGCTTGGATGTCTCCTGTGACTTGGATAAAATTCTTGATAAGGCGATGAGCACAAATGACATCGTGCATGTACCCTATGAAATTACTCGAGACATGTTCAAACAAGCCATCATCGATGTTGAGACCTATCCAGCTTAATTAGCTTAGCCTGAAAAAAGCACGAAGCCTTGAAGAAACCTAATAATTCCCCCCTAGCCCGACTGAAGAAATTTGGTCGGGGTTTTTGCGTTATTGCAGAGAAAAAGCGTCGGTTGTTTGTAGAAGATAAACAACCAGCTAGCTATCTTTTTAGTTAATTTTTCCGACAGAAATTAATTGGAAACAAGCGCTTTTTCTTGGTAAGCTAAAAGAAAATAATAAGAGGTGTGAAGTATGGAAACAATCCGAATAATTGAATTTCCCGCATGTAAAATGGTTTCATCAGGTTATGCAAAAGAAGCTGATAATCCCTTTGGACTAGCTGGGCAACTGACCAAGTTTAATAACTGGTGGTCAGCTTTTGACAAGCAGCGCCAAGACAAATGGTTTATGCGGGATTTTATGATGTTTGAGTGCAGTAACAACTCTTTGATTTGGTTTTACGCACTCCCTAATCAGCTTCAGTATGAACTAATTGATTTTCCCGGTGGCTTATATGCTGCGGCAACGGCGGTTTTAGACGATGTTGCCGATGAACAAGCGGTCTATGGCACCATTAAACAATGGATTGCTGAGAGTGACAATTTTGAACTGAACGAATACGAGGGGCATTATGATTTATCCCACAGCGTAACTTCTTCTGAGCTGCAGGAACAGCTCGGCTATGCACAATTGGAAGTTTATGTTCCCATCAAATTGAAAAAATAAATTTTAATGAATTTCTTTAGCTAATAACTGGTTTCAAGAAAGCGAAAGAAAGAGAGGGACAAATGGAAATAGGTGAGATAATTACTTTTGGTTTGTATCAATGGAAGGTTTTAGCTGTTGAGCCAGAGAGGACTTTGTTAATTACCAAAGATATAATTGGCCAACGACCTTATCATAATCAAGCCGGTGAGGTTAGTTGGTCAACCAGTGATATTCGTCAGTATCTAAATAATGAGTTTTTCACGACATTCACAGAAGACGAACGTCAAAAAATTCTGCCAGTAGTCAATGAAAATCCAGCTAATGAATGGTATAAAACGGATGCGGGCGAGGCTACACTAGATAAAATTTTCCTACTAAGTATTGAAGAAGTCGCCGCAAAATATTTTGGCGACAGCAGCCGGCTGTTATATCAGCCGGCGAAAAAGCAGCGGTACTGGTTTCAAAGGAAGGACGTTCATAATCCTTTACGGTCTGCGGTGTATCAAGGTGATATCTGGTGGTGGTGGCTACGCTCGTCGGGAAAAAATCAGCGGACAGCCGTCTATATTTGGGGCAATGGGGTCATTGGAATTCAAGGCAATAGCACCTTTAACTATTCCAGCAACACAATTCATCCCCAGACTCATGACAATAGCGGCGGTTTACGACCAGCTCTGTGGCTGAAATTAACTTAAAAAAGGGGTAAGGAAAATGAATCAATTTGAAGAAGGATTACAATTATTGGAAGAAAAATTTGGTGGAGGTAAGGACAATCTGATATCTCTAGCGACGATTGCTTTAGAGTCAGCGGAAAATCAACAGCCTCGACCTGTTGTCCGTACGGTGGATGCCTATTACGAAAAGGGCGCGTTTTATATTATCACCCATGCCCAGTCCAATAAAATGAAACAAATTGCCCACAACCCAGAAGTCTCTGTAGCCGGCAATTTGGAAATGTTCACCGCCAATGCCTTGGCGGAAAATCTCGGCTGGGTCCTTGATCCTAAAAATGCAGAAATTCGAACAAAACTGCGCACGGTCTTTGCCGAGTGGTATGATATGGCCAATAATGAAGCCGATGAGAATTGTTGCTTCTTGGCTGTCCACTTAACCAAAGGCACCTTGAATATCAATCATTGGGAAAAACTGTATCATCTGGATTTTGTCAATCAACAAGAAATGCCAGATGGTGGGGTTTATTAACCTTAAGCTTTACGGTTAATAAAGAGTCGGTTTCATAGCAGATCATCAGTCTGATTCTGGAAACCTTGGCATGAAGCCACCCAATTTTTTTGAGAAAAATAGATTTTCAGCCCTGTTTATCAAATTTTCAGGAGATTTTACAATTGCTTTATTTGAGAAAGTTTACGAATCTGTTTTGAATTGAGTACCAACCTTAAATCTATTTCTAAAAACCACAGACTAGCAGTCGCCAAGTCTGTGGTTTTTATCATGTTTAGTGAGGTATTGGGTAAAGAGTTTGGGTTGGATTTGTGGATAAGTCCAATTTTTCGGTGCTGAATCAAGGTAGTGGAGTTTGGAAATTTCAAAATGAAGCTGAGGTTCAAGCTCCAAAATTTCGGCAAAAAAGACCAAGCCGAAATCTTCTTCCTGATTATCTTTTTGCACGCCATAAACAAAAAGAGGATCTATTGAATAGTCCAAAGCACCAGTTTCCTCGTAAAGCTCACGCTGGGCACAGGTTAAAATACTTTCATGAGCCTCTCGATGCCCACCAGGTATTTCTAGCGTGCTGCGATTTTTATGTTGAACAAAGAGATATTTAGCTTCAAATTTCGCGATAATAACTGCAAAGGCAAGTTGATTATCGGCTTTTTCATTTAAATTATAAATTGTAACTTTCAAATTAATACCACCTGTCTAGATTCTATATTATCAAACTTTTTTATCTGGAGGGGGATTTTTTTGAATCTTCTTGCCGTATTAAGATAAAAATCTAAGAAAGTAATTCATTTGATAGCAATTATCAAAACAAAAACTTACGTGTATTTTGAGTAAAATCAAGGTAGAGAGGAAATCAAATATTACAAATAGGAATTTGGAGGTTTTAATGACGATGGTTGTTTTAATGTTTTCTATAGCTTTCAAATAAAAATGAATTGTTTAGTTAAGGTTGAAATTATATCTGCACCTGATTTCCCTGCTCCACAACCTGCAAACTGGCGCTACCATCAATGGATTGATATATCTAACTTTTCATTTGCTTGTCATCAAAGTTCTCATTTTTTGTAAAATTTGAAACGGTAAGATAAATAGTCGAACTCAGTTGTGCAATATTATTGGAGAACCAAAGATATTTACTTAACCTTTTGCGTAGCTATCAGGAGAAGAAATAACAGCTAGATTTTAATTTTGTCCACAATCTAAAGTGTGGAAAAGCTCGTCTCGTGTGCCAGCAAAACAAATTTCGTTCAAAAGAAAGCGGACGTTTTGCACCAGGTGATTAAAATTGACTACAAAGCCAGATTGCCAAGGTTCACCATAATTTCCTGTAGAATAGAAAAATAATTGTTCTGCCGAAACGGATGAGTTCTCTAATGAATAAGCTATTTATTCTTTTCAAGTGGTTCAATGTATTTAGTTTTGATAAAATGAAACCTATAAAAGATTTAAGTATCGGATATAATTATCTATAAAAGGAGCAAACCATGGAAAACATAAAAATTATTTTTTTTGACATTGACGGCACGTTGATTGATATGGAGAAAAAGCAGATTTCTGAAAAGATGCTGCAGACGTTGATTGAGCTGAAAAAAAAGGGCATCATCATTTGTATTGCGACAGGGCGTAGTCCGATTGCTTTGCCGCAATTTGAGCAGGTGGAGTTTGATGCTTTTTTGACCTTCAATGGTTCGTATTGTTTTAATCAGCGGGAAACAATTTTAAGCAATCCGATTCCGACTGAAGATGTGCGGCAGATAATTCAAAATGCGAGTGCATTGCAACGTCCTGTCGCTGTTGCCACCAAAAACAAGACAATCGCGAATGGAACGGATGCGGATTTAGCTGAATATTTTGGATTTGCCCACCAACCGGTGATTGTGTCTGAGGATTTTGCTGAGGTAGTAGAAAATGAAGATATTTTCCAAGTCATGTTGGGTTCAGAAAAAAAAGATTACGATAAGGTAATGGAGGAGACTCACAATGCTAAAATTGTGGCTTGGTGGAATCGAGCAGTGGATATTATTCCTCTGAGTAGCGGAAAAGGTTCAGGTATTGCCAAGATTTTAGCCTACTATAATTTTGATCAGTCTGAAGCTTTGGCTTTCGGCGATGGGAATAATGATATTGAAATGCTGAAGGCTGTTGGCTGGGGTGTTGCGATGGACAATGCCTCTGAGGATTTAAAGGCGGTTGCGGATGAAGTAATCGGTCATGTAGCTGAGGATGGTATTTATAATTACTGTATTAAACATGGATTGATATAAGCTTATAGTGTAAATAGCTGTAAAAATAAGGCTGTGATATTAACTTTTTAACAGATGAAATTCTGAACTATTCTGTATTTGTTTCTGTGGACCAACAGGGCTTCGCGAAAGTACGTGAGTCCTTGCGATTCAATCGGTCCTCGTCGCAAATTAACAATATCGAGTGCAATTTGTTAGATATTGTTCATAAAGTTCGGCTCTGTTTTAAGTAATGGCACAGCTTTTTTTCTGCTTTCAAACACCGGAAAAGGTAATTTCAACATAAGAATCTAAATTTAGTAAGCCTTATCAAATGAAGTTTACTGCGTTATAATAGAAAATAATTGTGAAAAAGTGAGGATTTTATGGAACAAGTATTTTCAATTTTGACTGATGATAAAGTTCGGCTGGATTCTTTAGTGGTAGGAAATGAAGAGGCTCAGCAGCTGATTATTTTTTTGCACGGAGGCCCGGGTAGTGGCTATCGTCCTTTGAGAGAAATTGAGGCTTTCTTACAATTGGAAAAAGATTATTTATGTCTCTATTTTGATCAGCGGGGAGCTGGGAATTCTTATTTTCCAGCTACAGAAAAATTTTCTAAAGAGAGGCTGATAGCAGATGTCTTGGAGGTCATTCATTTTGCTAAAAAGCTGTTTGCCAAAAAAGAAATTTGGTTATTTGGCGGGAGCTTTGGAGGAAACTTGGCTCTGCAAACTATCAAAGCAGCGCCAACTTGCGTAAAGGGATTGTTGCTCAGCTGTCCTGCTGTTTTCTTTAGCAAAGCTGAAGGAAGAGCCTTTTTTAAAAAAGGCCAGCAACAGTATATGAATAGATTATTTGCTGAAGAGAAGCAGCGATTTGCTCAGATGCTTGAGTTATCGCCGCAGGATTTTTTTGCTCAGCCGGCAATTCGAGAGTATATTTTATCAGAGGAAAATCAGTCTAAATCCCTACACTATACTTATCAGATGAGTGATTGGTTTTTTGATGCAGATTTGGCTGGTGTTTTTGACTCGGTGCAAATCCCCCTTTGTATTATTCAGGGGGTTTTAGATTCAATTTGTTCTCAAGAGAAACTAAGTGCTCAACTGGTCAAAGAGCAAAATTCTTTGATAGACTATCATGCGCTTGCGGATTGTGGACACGGGCCTTTTTCCGAAGCTCCTGATACATTTTTACAGATTTACAATACGTTTATAAAGGAGCATACATCATGCTGATTTTTATTTGTTGTGCAGGCGGGATGACATCGAGTATGTTTTGTCAGAAAATTTCAAAGGCGGCTGACCCTGAAGCCGTCCATTTTGGCCATTTGCACGAGGTAATCAAGGATTTTGAACAATTGTCGGCTGAATTTCCGACACTCATCGCATATGGTGGAGAAGGGGAAATTACCCAAAATAATTTGGAGCCGCTGTTTAAGCCTTATGTAGATCAAGTGCTGGTGTGCCCTCAGGTTCGCTATAAAACGCCTAGTTTACAAAAGCTATTAGCAACGATTGATGTACCCTGTGCAGACATCGATATGAAAACCTTCGGGAATATGAATGGTGAAAAGGCCTTGGCTGATATTTTCAATCTGCAAAAAAAGTTGCAAAATAAGCAATAGGTACTGTTTCCAAAAAGATAACTCTTAGTCTGACTTTTGGTGTTTACGTCAAAATAAATAAATTTCTGCTGGTCTTTTTGGCAAGAGCTGAGAGAAGCCACTTTATAAGCTAGTCACAATCTAATGGAAAAATCTTTTCTGCTTGTTTTAAACTAGTTAAGGAGGTAGCGATGGTTATCCTTATAGAAATTTTACTAGTTGCTGTTGCTAGTGCATTGGCAGCAATCGGTTTTCATTTTCGAAAGGGGCAATGGCTGCGGCTAATTGCCGGCAATACGTTTAACAATCAACCAAAAGAAGCTCAAAAAGTCGCACCTGTCCTTGGAATTATTGTTTATGTGGCAAGTGGGCTGATGTTTTTATTTGCATTATGGGTGCTGTATATGTCTTTTACGCAACCTATAAATAATTGATATCAATGTCATTAAAAAACCACTAGAAAATCTGCAAAGAATTTTCTAGTGGTTTTTTGTAAGGATTAGATTTCTTTTAATGATGGGTATTCGAGCAGTGGCAGTTTGGTGATGTAAGTTAAATCTGTGCGGTCGGCTGCTTCGCCTTCAGCTAAAATCGCGAATTTTCCGATAATTTCAAGCTTAATTGCAGCCAAAAGGTCTACTGCTGCCTGCATAGAAGCACCAGTGCTGATAACATCATCTAATAGAATAACTTTTTTGCCTTGGAGTTCAGCGGCATCTGTCCCATCTAATACTAAAAGTTGTTCCTCTTTTGTAGTGATTGAATTGACACTTTGCGTGACCGGATTTTCCATATAGGATTTGATACTTTTTCTGAGGACAAAATATTTTTTCTGTCCGGCTAAATAGGTCAGCTCTTGAGCTAGCGGGATGCCTTTGCTTTCAAAGGTCACAATGTAATCAAAATCTTGTGGTAGTTTTTCAAGCAATAATTTTGCTGCATAATGGGTCAGCTCGGCGTCTCCTAATAAGACAAAGGAGGCAATCGCCATGTCGTTTGTAATTGGAACGATAGGCAATTGGCGTGTCAGTTGGCCGACTGTTAAGTTGTAAAAATTTTTCTCCGTCATGTTTACACTCCTAATCCTAAAATCGGTAAGATAATTTTGAAAAACGCACCGGTTACCAATCCGAAAAACGGATCGACCACGGCGGTGATTAATAAGGTGATGGCGCCGATTGTTGAATCGGTGCCGGCTACAGCTAGGCTGGCATTGTCAGGGAAGACAATAAAGGTGCCTAAAACAAATAAAAAGCCTGAGATAGAAGAGCTGGGTACAAATTTACCAATTTTTGGTAACAGGCCGCTAAATAAAATCACGGCCATAATCAGCATCATCAAAATCCCTGAAAGAACGGGATTTGGTGCGCTACCAGTAGCTGAAATAACTGCTTCAACCGGAGCACCGCCGAGCAAGCTGGTGCCAAGGTCGGCAATCGATTGGGTGATTGTCAGTAGATTTAAGTTGACTGGATTGGGTTCAATACCTGTCATTTGCCCAGTTAATAATCCATAAGAAATATTGGCGCTAATATTCAAACAAGCTAAACTAAGAGCGCCACGAACCACCGCCGTATTGATTATTGGTTTCGTAAAAACAAATTTTCTTTGGGTGACGTGCTCCGGTAGATCAACGCTGTATTTTGTTTTAATGCGAGCATACAAAGTGGCTAAAATAACTGACAGCGTAATGGTCCAAACTAAATCCTTCGTTAATAAATAAATGAAAACCGCCGTTATCAATGATACAAGGCCAATTTCTCGGTCTGATTTGACCATGTTAAGGGAAATTTTAGCCAACATAATTCCAACGCCGGCCATCATACCAGAAATGATATTCTCCCCAAGAAAGTCGACAATTTGTGTAAGCAATCCAGAAACTCCGATAAAAAACATAATCAATGAGCCGAAAAAAATAATCGAAATCCGTTCCTTATGAGTCTTGCCAATGTCACCTGTGATGGCTAAGGATTCCGCTTGAAAGGAAAGTGGCGCAACGGAATGGAAAATTCCGTTGACTGCCGAAGCAAAAATAAATGAAAATGTAGTAGGAAAGACCGCAAAGCCCAAGGTCATTGCTAAAATACCTTGGGGAATCCCGTTCAGGACAACCCCAATTGCCGCAATTAAATCTTCAATAAAAGTCACGTAGACACCTCTTTATCCGAATAAAAATATAAACCCAATAATAATTGTTCGATACTATCATACTGGTTTATCAAAAATCTGTCTATTTATTATCGAAAATAGGTTTTTAGAAAATGGAGAATGTTCGCCTTTTTCGAAATTTGCTATTAATGAATCAAAGTCTTTAAAAAGCATACTAAAGTCACTGCTTATTCAAATCGGATACTTGCTGACTAAAAACAACAAGACACCTTTTTAATGAGTAGTAACACCCATTACTAATCAATTTTCGATTTCTGTCCATTATCTATTTCAAATAATTGAAATAAATTAGTTTAAGTCTATACTCCAAATAGAACAAGATAATTTACAGCTTGACCATTAAAAGGAGGACGGGCAAATGGCAGAGATGATGATTGCTGAAATGCAGCATGCCTATAAAAGTTTTGATAAACGCCGTGTGTTGGAGGATGTCACAATCGAAATTGAAAAGGGGAAAATTTTAGGTCTGATTGGCCCTAGTGGTGCTGGCAAGTCCACGACGATTAAATGCCTGATGGGGATGGAAAAATTGGATCGAGGAACCACCAAAATATTTAACGTGACGATGCCAAATCGAAAAATTTTGGCTAAAATTGGTTATATGGGACAAAGTGATGCCTTGTATGAGAGCTTAAGTGGAGAAGAAAATTTACAATTTTTTGGAAATCTAATGGGATTAAAGAAAAAAGCATTGGCAGCGGCGATTCAAGAAAATTTGGCTTTAGTCAATTTAAGCGATGCAGCTAAAATCCAAGTGCAAAATTATTCTGGCGGTATGAAGCGTCGGCTATCGTTAGCAATTTCACTATTGGCCAAACCAGAGCTTTTAGTTTTAGACGAGCCGACTGTTGGAATCGACCCTAGTTTGCGGGTGGAAATTTGGAAACAGCTACGGACAATAGCTACTCAAGGAAATTCGATTATTATCACTACCCATGTTATGGACGAGGCTGAAAAATGTGACCTAGTCGGTTTAATCATTGAAGGTAAAGTCTTTGCTTGGGGAAGTCCTGCAGCATTGAAGAAACAATTTAAGGTTGATACAATCGAAGCGGTTTTTTTGAAAGCAGAGGTGCCTAGCAAATGATTCGATTTAAAGCGATTTTCTTTAGAGTTTTGCGGGAAATGTTCAGGGATAAACGAACCCTGACATTGATGTTTATTGCGCCGCTGGTGATTTTATCGTTGATGAATGTGTTATTTACCTCTAGTGATGATCCAACTCTGACAATTGGAGTGGATGCTAGTGTGCCGACAGCCATCACAGATGCTCTTGAAGAATCTGACCATGTAACTGTAAAAGATTATTTTGCGGCAACCAATATTTCTCAGACGGTTGCAACGGATAATCTTGCTGCTTTTATCAGTCTTAGCAATTCCACGATTAAAGTTGTCTATGAAAATAGTGATCCAAGCCAGACGAGTGCCCTCAAAGTGCTGCTGGCAAATGTTCTGACCGCAGACACGATTAAAGATATGGCCGAGGAATTGCAGCAAGCTGCAGCTACAACGGGAACAGAGTACTCAGTCACAAATTACAGCGTTGACAATTCCTATGTTTACGGCGATAGCAGTACCACTTTCTTTGATAAAATTTTTCCAATTTTGATTGGTTTTTTTGTTTTTTTCTTTGTCTTTTTGATATCGGGGATTGCTTTATTAAAGGAGAGAACTTCTGGAACTTTGGAAAGAATTTTGGCGACACCTGTCAAACGCAGTGAAATTGTTTTAGGCTATCTAGCAGGCTATGGCGTATTTGCCATCATCCAGACTGTGCTAATTGTCTTTTTTGCAATCTATGTTTTGCAGGTGGATGTTGCAGGTAATATTGGCTGGGTGCTGGTGTCCAATATTTTATTGGCGTTAGTGGCACTGGTCTTGGGAATATTTGTTTCCACCTTCGCCAGCTCAGAATTTCAAATGATGCAGTTTTTACCAATTGTGGTCATTCCGCAGATTTTCTTTTCTGGGATTATTTCCTTAGATTCAATGGCAAACTGGGTGAAAAGTCTCAGCTATTTCTTTCCGCTGACTTATGAAGGGGATGCACTGACTTCTGTTATGCTAAAAGGACAGGGCTGGAGTGATATCTGGCAAGATTTAATCATTTTGACGGGTTTTATCATACTCTTTACACTAATCAATATTTTAGGAATGAAACGGTATCGAAAAGTTTAATTACTTGATTATTAATTAAGTAAACTGGCAGAGGTAAAAAAACGATAACCACTCTTTTGACAGAGTCTGCATGCATAAAATGCCTATCTGTTAAAGAGTGGTTATCATTTTTATTTTAGTAATGCTGTTGCTGTTTTAAAAAGCAATAGGTTTAAAATTATTGAGATTAAAAGAAAAGTTAATTATGATTTCTCCCCTAAATAATCGACTACCACTGCCGCAACGGCTTTAGCGGCAACAATTAAGCAGGCTTCATCCATCAGAAATTCTGGGCTGTGATGGGGATGCTTCTTGCCGTCGTTAACGTCGCAACCGGCATAGATAAAACTGGCCGGAACCTGTTGAGCAAAATAGGCAAAGTCTTCAGAAGGGTCTTGTTTACCAGATTCCAACACGTCAGTTATTTCTGAAATATTTGCTTTAGATATTGTAGTTGCAACATATTCAGTGAAATCCGGGTCATTATAAAGAACTGGATAATTGTCGTTATAGTCTAAATCTGTTTTGACTTCAAAGGCGACTTCCAAACCTTTTGCAATTTCTGTGATATTTTTTTGAATTAACTCTTTGGTGCTATTGTCAAAATAGCGCACATCGCCTTTTAAGGTGACGCTGCCGTTAATCACATTGGCGGAACCTTTGCCATCAAAGGAACCAATCGTGATGACGCCCATTGAAAAAGGGTCGAGGCGTCTGGAAACAATACTTTGAATCATATTTACAAAATAAGCGCCAGCTAGGATAGCATCGTTAGAAAGCTGTGGTTGAGAGGCGTGACCACCAGATCCGTTAATTGTCAGAGTAAAATTTGAACGGCCGGTTTGTGTCTCACCTTGATGGTATTGAATCGTCCCCTTTTTCATGGTAGACATGACATGTAACCCTAAAATATTATCGACACCTGCAAGACAATTGTCTTGAATCATAGCTAATGCACCACCGGGGGCTAATTCCTCGGCTGGTTGATGAATAATTCGGATTTTTCCGGTCAGCTGATTTTTGTTTTCGTTTAAAACTTTTGCGACGTGCATTAAATAGGCGGTATGCCCATCGTGACCGCAGGCATGCATCACTCCTGGATTTTTTGATGCAAAACTCAGTCCATTGGCTTCCGTAACTGGCAGAGCATCGAAGTCTGCTCGCAAAGCCAAACATTTTCCCGGTTTGCCGGTGTCAATATCAACAATCAATCCATAACCAGTGCCGCAGCTTTGGGCTGTCATCCCTAAGTCTTTATAAAAAGCGCTAATTTTTTCCGACGTCCTTTTTTCTTGAAAGGACAGCTCCGGATATTCATGAAAGTCTCGACGAGTTTCGATGATATTGGCTTCTTCTTTTTCTAATTGCTGCATCATAGTTTCTAATAAAGTCATTCTAAACGCCCCTTTTTAAATAAACTCATTCTTATTTTATCTTGACAGGGAATTTCTGACAAATTATAACCAGCTAGCTGAATAAAAAGATGGCAGCGTCAGGTGGAGTTAGAGTTGCGGTCAGAGGGAGTTGAATGATAGTTAGAAGGGACTTGAACAGGAAAAGCTGAGCACAAAGGAATTGAAAAATCCCTTAAAATGTCCAGATAGCAATGTGCTAATCGTGGAATAAATTTTTTCGATGCGTCATAATTAAGCTAATTAATTAAAGCCAATTTCAAAAAAAGCGCAAAAAAAGAGACCTAACAGGATTTTGTGTTTTTTCTTCTCATACAAATCTCGATGGAGTGTCCATTGTTGCTCCAACTGTTTTTTTAAACACCTGTTAGGTCATATTCAGTTAGTAAGGAAACGATCAAATCCCCACGCCTTTCATAATGTTTTAAACCTAAATTCTCTTACACGCAACCTACTTCGTGCGTGTCAATCAGCCTCTTTTCTTCCAGAATTTGCATTCACAATACTACTTTACAAAAACTAAATTACTTAAAAACTAATTGTGGGAATCTTGGTTCCTTACACTCTTTATTATACCTATTTCTCGGTTTTTTGCAAGCGTTTGCATTTATAAAATGATTTATTTTTCAGATATAGCATTTTAAGCGACTACAGATGCTATTTCCCACTCGTGGTAGCTTGTTCTATTGTTTAAGTTAGCCCTGATTGTTAGAGATTACCCTGCTATTAAAAAAATTATCAAAAAATAATGAGAGTTTGCTAGTTTTTTTGATATAATAGGGAAAACAATCACACTATGAAAAAAGGAAGTGGCTATTTTGGCAACAAGATTAAACGAATTTGATGAAAAAATTAAAGCGTTAGAGACAGAAAAACAAGCATACTTAGACGGCGAGGCGCAACGTGTCGGACATTATATGATGGAAAAATTGGCGGTAACTTCTTTTGATGACTTCTTAGAAGCTTATTTGAAAACCAGCAGCACGCCTACTGCATCAGTTGAACCAACTACAGCATCAACTGCAACGGACGAAGTTAGCGGCGTTGACTCAGAAAGTAGCGGTTTTCGCATGGGAGATATCTTAGGCGATTACAGCAATAACTAATAAACAGAGTTTAACTATTTGATGAACTCAAAAAATTTGTTGAAAAGCTTCTATAAAGGAGCTCGTTCAGCAGCTTAAAGCAAAATCAAGAAGACTCACCAGTTAAGTTTGTAACGACTGGTGAGTCTTTATATTTTTATAAGGAGGATCAGAAAATGAAGTTGGTTAAAAGCATTAATATTATGGAAAATAAGCGGGCGGTTGTGTGGTTGAATGTGGCGGCAATCGCCTTGGGAATCGTCTTTTTTGGAATTTTTGCCATATTAGCAGAACTTCTGCAGCCCACTGCAGGTAGTGAAGAAACTAGTTTAATCGGGCTGTTCTTGTTTGTTGTTGTAAGTTTTGTAGTAATTATTGTTCATGAGTTGATTCATGGGTTCTTTTTCAAAGTATTTAATCTGGAAGGAAAAGTCAAATTTGGCTTTAAAAATGGCATGGCCTATGCGACGAGTCCGAATTCCTATTATACAAAAACGCAATTTCTAATTATTATTTTGGCGCCTTTTGTAATCATTAGCTGCTGTCTTGTCCTACTCTATTCTTTAAACATTTTATCGGCTTCCTTTTTTGCTATAGTAGCTGCTGTTCATGCAGGCGGCTGCTCAGGTGATTTCTATTTTGCTTTGCTTTTACTCAAGAGCCCGCAAAATACTCTTGTGGAGGATACCGAGGTGGGGATTAACTTCTATCAAAAAGAAAATGTTTAGAGGTAAAACTAGAAAATAATTGGTCAGTCGTTCAAAAATTTCTAAAATTAAAAAGTAGTTGAAGGAGATTTATTGATAAATTATTTTCAAAATAATAAATAGTGATGAGGTTTTTGATTTAGCCAATCATCAAATAAAATTATGGAGCTATGCAAGAATGCGTAATAACATCAAGAAAAAGTTGACGATTTGCCCAAACTGATTAGTTTGCCAGCAAGCAAAATGAAGTTTTTAGTCCTGATAATTAACATTTCGTCAATTATCCTGTTCGTGTCAAATAACAGAAAGGGTTTTTATTTTCTAATCAAGCTGAGAGCTTCTATAATAGTAGGATACCAGACCTTTAGGAGGAAAAAACTATGACAAGCTTTACAAGAAGAAATCCCGAGGAAGACCATTTATTAACACCGGAAAACTCAGTTGTGTTGATTATTGATTATCAACCAGTGCAAGTGAACGCGGTCAATTCTATCAACCACCATGAGTTATTAAAAAATGCTGGGCTGTTGGCAAAATTTGCTAAGGCCTACGATGTGCCGATTATTTTATCGACTGTCAACGTGGCGACTGGTCGAGATGCAGACACAGTGGCACCCCTCAATGAAATCTTAAAAGATGAGGTTTCCTATGATCGGACCTCGATTAATGCGTGGGAGGATAAAGAATTTTATGAAGCCGTCAAAAACAGCGGCCGCAAAAAAATAATTATTGCCGCATTGTGGACCGAAGCTTGCTTGACCTTCCCAACCTTGGACGCCTTAAAAGAAGGCTATGAAGTCTATCCAGTTGTCGATGCCATTGGCGGCACGTCAACATTAGCCCACGAAGCAGCCTTACGCCGTGTCGAACAAGCAGGCGCTCAGCTTACTAGCTTATCCCAATTAGCTTGTGAATGGCAACGGGATTGGAACAGAGATGCAATAGTTCCTGATTTCATGAAACTAATGTTCGAAGGTGACTTTTTCTTTAGAATGTAAAAATTCGGACTTTTAACACGAAAAAATGAGTTGGAAGAATTTTTTAAACTAGTTTGAAATGACTTTATGGAATGCTTTTTTTAAAAGCAGATATCTAATTGGGTGAAAAACTAAAAGAAACATATTATGATTAGAAAAGAAAAGCTGTAATTTAAGCTCGGATGTTCTAATACTAATATGTTTTTTTTGTTTCATTTGATTATTTATCCTTTTTAATCATCACCTGAACTTTGTCAAAATAGCTGGCAACAATTAAACGATTGTCCAGCTCGTTAAAAGGGATGAAGTGCTCCACGGGTGGTAGTGGGAAATTTTCAAATTCAGTGATGTTTGTGGTGAATTGCTTAGTTGGCAGCTTTTTTTCTGCTAGCAATTTCCCTTGAAAAACTAAAAAGGCCTTAGTGGTGTCAGCATCTATCTCGTCGGCAATAATTCTAGGTTTAGGAGCTAAAATTTTGTGGAGAGTCAAAGCTTGTTTTTGAAATCTCCGCAAAATTTCTTTATCCTCTTCAAGACTTTTTGCCCATTCAAATGCTAATATTTCCAACGCCTTACTTTGCTGATAATTGATTTTCTCTAAAGCAGCACCGCCACCAAGCAATGTCTGTTTTATTTCATGATTTTTTAATTCGTGGGAAAGTTGTGGCAAAAGGGACTGTCTTTTTTGATGTAATTCTCTAGCTGCTGGTAGTCTCCAGCGGGAACTCGGTAAATCATACAGTTCAATCAGCACCCGAATTACCTCCGGCAGACGTTTATACTGGCTAAAAGGGCCATAAGCTTCAGCGGTTGGCTCCTTTGAAATAGTGAACTGCTGGTCAGTAAAAATCAAATAGCGGTAACGCTCAGCATAATTCATTAGGCGGTTATATGGCGGATGTAACTTGGCAATCAGTTGTTGCTCCAATAATAGCGCCTCTAATTCAGTATCGACAGTTTGGTAGCTAAAATCAGCGATGTGAAAAATCATCCGCTGATTTTTCTTCGACTGAGGAGTCGAGGGAATGAAATAGCTGATTACCCGTTTATTCAGTCGTTTCGCCTTGCCGATGTATAAAAGCTGGTCATGGCTGTCCACCATAAAGTAAACACCAGGTCTAGCCGGTAATTGTCGCGCTTTTTCTTTTAGATTCATGTGTGCACCTGATTTATAATTTAATAGTAAGTTGAGTCTAATGTATTTTGCATAAAATTTCTAGTGTCCAGAAGCGGAGAACTAGGGATGAATAAGCGTTAATTTTTTTGGTTTAACAACTAAATATGAGAAATTTTAGGAAGGTTCTCTTAAAAATTTACTCAATTTAAAGAAATAGCAAGACAGAGTAAAATAATATTGCTATAATAATAGTATTACGGTAATAAGGAGTTGATAATTATGGATAGGCTGACGAAGCGGGAGCGCCAAATTTTAGAAGTTTTTTGGCGAACGAATCAACCGCTTTCTATTGCGGACGTCATTGAGCAGGATCCGGATTTGAACAAAAATACGGTGGCGGCAGTTGTCAAAAAGCTTTTTGTCAATAACCTGTTGGAGATTGGTGGCATTGGCTACAACAAAACTGCGTTAACTCGCCAGTACCTGCCAACGATTAGCGAGGAACAATTTATCGCACAGGAAATGTCGCAAGATTCACTGTCAAAATTGGTTACCAATTTTATTGACACCACCAAGGACATGGAGTCACTGAATGAGTTAGAAAAACAAATTTTGGAAAGGAAAAAATTGATCAAGAAGGACCGAAATTAATATGGTGCTATCAGTTGCCTCCATTTTAACCTCATTAGGGTTTGTTCTGATTTTAACTCTGCTACTGTTCTATCTTTTATGGTCAAAGAAAAGTTTAAAGAAGATTCGTGCTGATTTTATTTTTACCCTCTTCTTAATGATTTTTCTGCGGCTGATGATTCCGATTGAATTTCCAACTGCCATAACAATCAAATCAACCTGGCTGTTTCCAACCATTTACAAGTGGCTTTTGTATGAAATAACTATTGGCAGTTTGACCGTTTCAATATTGACCATTTTTTGCAGTATTTGGGCGATTGGAGTTGTCATTCAGTTGGGCCGTTTACTGAGGGAGCATGTGAAATTAACAAAAAATGTCAATCGTCTGGAAACAGACAGTATTAGTTTTCAAGAGATCAATCAAACGATAAAAGAGAATATTGACCATCAGAAGATTAAGGTCTCTATCTCAAATGTTGTCTCTTCAGCAGTGACTGTAGGTGCCATTCATCCGCAAATTATTTTGGCAGATATTCCTGATTTAACCAAACAGGAAAAGAACTTTATTTTGGCCCATGAGCTGCAACACATCAAAAATAAAGATATTCTATTGAAATATCTTTTAGAGGTGCTTGTGGCCATCTATTGGTGGTTTCCGCCGATGTACCTGCTACGCAAGGGACTAAGTCTAGTTATCGAAATGCGAGTAGACTCGCAGGTCACTAAGAATCTTGGCGAAGATGATTATTTTGCTTACGTGGAGTCATTAGTGTCCGTCAATAAAAAAAGTTTAACCAAGCTTCAAAACTCTGCCATTAAGAAGCGCAATGTCGTACACTTCAGCTCTGAATCTAGTGCAATTTTGCGAAAGCGCGTCAGTTTTCTAATGGATGGCTTTGAAGTCCGTAAGACCAATCGAGCCATTTTGTTACTCCTAGTTATCTTGCCGATATTTTTTGTTAGCACGGTTTTTGAGCCTTATAGTGAGGATATAGCGAATATTGAGGGAACAGTTAAATTAGAAGATTTTTCCGATGGATATATTCTTCGAACGAGTGATAATAAGTATTATTTAATTCTTAATGGGAAGAACTTGGGAGAGGCTACTGATTTAAATCAGCCATTTGTAAAAGATTTGCCAATAATAAACGAAACGAGATGATCTTAGTGAAGAAAATGAAAATTTTGTTAGCAGCTTCTGTTCTTTTTAGTACATTGATTGTTGGTCCAAGCATAGCTATAGCATCCGAGCCATCGATAGAAGATTCTCAAATCTCAACCTTTAAGCCAATTATTGAATGGCGCTTCAAACTTATCAATGGTATCTTGCACAAACGTCAATATAATCATTCCAAACAACAGTGGCTAGGCGAGTGGGTCAGAGTTTAACAGTCCTGAAAGACATCCAAAACAAGTGGATGTCTTTTTCTATACCTTCTCCCAACCCAACAAGCAAGAAAATTCCCACCTCCACAAAAAATGACTTTGCTGAAAAACTAATTCAATGATAAAATATTTAATAATGTCTAAAATAAAAAAATATCGAACGAGCTAGTTTAGCATAATCAATTTTGGAGGAGGGATTCAATTTGAGAAAACGGAAGAATTTAAAGAAAAGTATGAGTATCTTTTTATCTGATTCAGTTTCTGGGCATCCAAAATTGATAATGTTATCCCAAGACTATCGTAAAAGAGCTACGAAAAATGATGTTGCAAAAGAGATAGAAGAACATCTGGAAAATAAGCAGATACATCTCAAGGAGAATACATTTGCTCTGTCACTTTTGAATGACAGTACACAATCTGCAATGACAGGTGAACAACGATTGCTCATTGAAACGGCTGGTGCTCAACTGGGGAAACCATATATTTTAGGTGCGAGTGGGCCTTTGGGGTTTGATTGTAGCGGTTTGGCGAAATATGTTTTTCAAGAAGCTACAAATATTAATTTGCCAATGGGAGTAGAGAACCAAAAAAAATTAGGTAGGTTCATTCCTTTAGAAGCTTTACAACCGGGAGACTTACTTTTTTTTGGACTAAATGAGCAAGTTAATCATGTGGGAATTTACATCGGTGATGAGTTAATGATTCATGCTACCGACATTAGACAGGTGGTGACTATGATTTCCCTTGAAGGTTTTACACCAAGCTTTGCCAAAAGGTTATTAATATATGAGACAACTGAAAATTAAAAGGATTTAAACAAGGTTAACTGAGTATGCAGAGTTATAAAAAATAGTCGTAAAATAAAATAGTAAGAATATCTTTTCCATCCACAAGCGAGTATTAAAAGTCGTTAATAAAAATTTCTTTAAGCCCAAAGCATAAAAGAGATTTTTGTTAGCGGCTTTTTTTCTTTTATAAAGCTTTGGTTTTTGTAAGCAAAATTTCAAACATCCATTGAAATTTATCGCATATGACTAGCTACTAATAGATTGTTTAACGAATAGCAGCTAAGAGTGGTCTTAAAAATCGAAATTGCAGATTGCAATCAATTATGTTTATGGAAATACTAAAATTGACCGGTATCATTTTTTTTTATGCGACTGATAAAAAAATATTTAAAAGATGTTCGTTCTTAATCCAATCGATAAATAATATAAATTGTTATAAAATTGACTTCCAGAACCAATGCTAAGCTTGGCCTTTTTTAAGATAACTTAAACAGAAGGGAACACATAAATCAACACACTAAACAATTCACAATTGCTGAGTTTTTTCAAGGATTCTGATTGTCACTTTATCAAAAATTGACAGGGTTCTGCTTCTATTTTATTCTCCATAAAAAAGCATAAAAATGAATTTATTGGTAGATAAAATGAGCTTTTTTATAAAAGCTAAAATTATATTTATAAATACGCACTTTGTATTTTTTATAAGCGCATTTAAAGGGAGGTGAAGGCATTTTTCTTAGCGTATCTGCCAATTTTTTATGATTATATGAATCAGAAAGGAAATCAAACTATGAAAGCAGTTTTGAACACGACAATGAATCGACGCATCTCTTTGCTAAATTTACTATTTACATCTTTTAAACGAGTAAGCTTAGATTCCTTATCCCGCCAACTAAATACCACAAATAAGACTATCATTAGTGACTTGGATTTTTTTCAGGAAAACTGGCCGGAAGTTTTAAAGATTGACCTTAATACGAAAACCGGGCTCCGTGTGATGGAAAATGGGAATCAAACTGTTCAGACAATTTATAGTGATATTCTAAAAAATTCGTTAGAGTTTCAATTGTTGGAGGGAGTCTTTTTCAAGCCCAATAAAAATTCAAAATACTGGGAAAATCATCTATTTGTCAGTAACTCTAGTCTATATCGTATGGGAGTGCGTCTAAGCCGCAAATTACGAGATTTTGGGATTATTCTAGAAAAAAATCCATTCAATTTGAAGGGGACAAATGAGGAACAATTGCGGATTTTTTTCCGGAATTATTTTATAGAAGCCTATGGTTTTCGAGAATGGCCTTTTCCTTTTGATCAGAGAACAATTTCAGGAATTCTCAAGACTTTAAACCATGAGTTGAAACTTAATTTGAACAATGTAGAACTATATGAGAGCTCTTTTACAGCCTGTGTTGCACTGATTCGTATACAACAGGGGAATTTCATCGAGTCAAAAAAATCTTTAAAAAAGATTGGTTTCCTTCAAACTAATCAGATATTGGATGAGTACCTCCTGCAACTACAAAATAAATTTGAAGCAGTTTCTACAGAAAACTTGCCGCTGGTTAAAAAGGATTTCTTATTGACGCTATTTTGGAAAGAGGTCAGTTGGGATAATCCAGCTGAAGAGGAACGTCTCCAGTTAGCTGCCGCTGATTTTATTGAACAAATTGTCAAAAAAGCAAATTTGACTATTGATGATTTAAGCCGTTATCGAATTAAAAATTTATTTATCTCAACGTATCTTAAGCATAAAATTTACCCGTATCCTCGTTACATATTTTATCAGCGAAATAACTTTTCTCGGCCAACCGTTGAAATGAATTATCACGATTTTTCTGAGTTGATTGAGCAGCTCATTTTAGCTATTGGGAAAAAGTACCACATACTAGATATATGCAATTATTATGATGATATTTTATGCAAAATTTTGATTTTTTGGGAAGGTCTGCCGGAGATGCTACAGCATAATCGTCAAGCTATTAAAGTAGGAATCTGCAGCAACCTCGGGCCAGCACATATTCAAGCATTGACAGATTATTTCTGGCAAATTTTCAATTCTAAAATAATAATCGTTCCTTTGAATAATGACTTTCACACATTAACAAAAGACAATCTTCCTGAGTGTGATTTGTTTGTCGCTAATTATTTGCTGCAAAATGTCCCGAAGGATCGCTTGATTGTGATGCGGGACATTCCGACTGTTCAAAATATTTCAACCCTTCGCATGGAGGTTGAAAAACGGCGGCATGCGTCAAAAAAGTCTAAGAAAAACTGGTACAAGGTGCTACCCTCGGCCTGAAGAAAGCTTGACTGCCATTTTTTTCAGCAATACAGGTTCAATGTTGATTGAATTTTAAACGGCTGGAGGGGTTGCAGATTGGGATACGATTTTTATTTGTTCCTTTTTTAAATGAGCACTCACTAAACAATGCAAAAAATTTGCATTCGAGAAGTTTTCTAGTAATTATAAGCAAACAAAAAAGTCTTTAGAACCCCGAATAAATAGGGTTTTAAAGACTTTTTTTGTTTCTGAAGGTTTCTATTTACGTCACAGGAGGGATTCGAACCCCCGACCGTCCGCTTAGAAGGCGGATGCTCTATCCGGCTGAGCTACTATGACATCAGCAGAAGTAAAGGCGTTTCAATTGTGAGCTGCTTTTACTTTAGCAACATCAATGATTTTACCAGAACTGCAGCAGTGTTTCAACATTTATTTTTAACAAAATAACACGGTGGTCACTGAATGATTTTTCTAAAGAAATTTTTGTTGAGGAGTTGGTGAAAGTCTTTTATTTTCAAAAAGAAATTGTTTCAGGAAAAAAGCCACTATTTTGATAAAAAATTTAGTACACTATTTATAGAGTGGTGTGAGGTGAAGGAGTATGGAAACACAACAGGTTTTATTGCGGCGGTTTAAAGAAACGGATTTAGAAGATTTTTATCAGTATGCGAAAATACCAGGCTTGGGAGAAGCTGCGGGTTGGCGCCATTTAGAAAATTTGGCTGAGGCGGCAGAAGATTTGCCAAGCTTGATTAATAATCCTTTTGCTTTTGCTCTTGGGGACAAAAAAACGGGTAGGGTGATTGGGCATTTGACAATCCATGATGAGTCGGCAGCCAATGATTCCAAGGAAAAAGAATTAGGTTTTGTGTTGCATCCAGATTATCGGCGGCGGGGAATTATTTTTGAAGCTGTGGCGGTTGTTTTGGCAGAATTATTCAATCGGAGGATAGAGAAAGTGTATGCCGGATTTTTTGAAGACAATGAGGCTTCCAAGGCTTTAATTAAAAAGCTGGGCTTCACTTTTTCTGGGACCAGCAGTTACACTTCGCCAACTTTACAGCAGACATTTCAAATGATTGATTACGTGATGACACGAGAAAAATATTTACAAACTATTCAGGAGGCAACTTATAAAAATGGAAACTAGTCAAGTTAGATTACGACCCTTTCAAGAAACAGATTTAGCTGATTTTTATGCTTATACAAAAATTTCGGGTCTAGGAGAGGCAGCCGGCTGGCGACATGCCGGCTCTTTGGCGGAGGCAGAAGCGATGCTGCAAAATTTGTTGAACAATCAGCAAACCTATGGGATTGAAGACAAGCAAACACTGCAGGTGATTGGGCATATCACGGTGCATGATGATTCTGAA
The DNA here is from genome assembly GCF_026157065.1 of Enterococcus sp. HY326. Taxonomy (GTDB): domain Bacteria; phylum Bacillota; class Bacilli; order Lactobacillales; family Enterococcaceae; genus HY326. The sequence goes on along the minus strand of NZ_JANLGQ010000001.1, from coordinate 215,603 downwards.
GATCATGATCCACAAATTAAAGAACTAGGTTTTGTTTTACACCCGGATTTTCAACGGCGGGGAATTATGAAGTCTGTGGTAAGTCTTGTTCTGACAGACGTTTTTTCACAACAGGTAACAAAAGTTTACGCCTGTTGTTTTACAGAAAATCAAGCCTCACAAAACTTAATAGAAGGTTTGGGTTTTCAATTTGAACAAGCTGGCAGTTACAGCTCCCCTAGCTTGCAAAAAACTTTCAGCTCCAATGAATACTTTATGACAAAAGCCCATTGGGAGGACTTGCAGGTACTATATGAAAGGGCTGATTTTAAAATTAGCCCGCTGACGCAGGCTAATGCAGAGATGATTGCCAAGCAATGGCACTATCCAGCAGAGTATACTTTTTATGATTTAAGCGCTGATCCTGAAGATTATGAGGAGATGATGGATGCTAAGCAGCGGGGGGACAGCTATTATCAAGTAATCAAGGCAGGAGAATTGTTTGGTTATTTTGTTTTGGAACCAGCAGAAAATTCCGATGAAATTATTTTCGGTTTGGGCATGAGACCTGCTTTAACTGGTCAGGGATTAGGAAAAGAATTTTTTCAGTTGATTTTGGCTTTCATTCAAGAAAATTACTCTGTGAAGCGGGTCAACTTGGCCGTTGCTGAATTTAATACACGGGCCCAGAAGTTGTATCAAAATGTCGGTTTTGTCAAAACCGGCGAGTATTTACAAGCAACCAATGGTGGTCACTATCCATTTGTTACGATGCAGCTAGACCTTACCCTTTAGTTTTTCGAACAATCGTGGGATAATACAGCGATTAGGGGGCTTAAAAATGTACGAAACAGAAATTCAGCAGTGGCAAACTTGGAACACAGAACATTTAGGGGATGCCAGTCGCCGGAGTGCCATTTTAAAATTTTTATTAGAAGAAGTTCAAACGATGTTTGATGGTGACTTAGAAGGCCACTACTGGTCTGTTGACTGGGGCCAGCTAGATGAAAGTATCATCATCAAAGATGTTTTAGGTCAGCCTCTTGACCAGCTGACGCTGCCTGAGGGTTCCTTTGTAGCAGCCTTTGAAAAAAATCCCGCTTTTTTTATGCGGGACTTAGCAGATGCCATTAAGAAAATTGTTGCTAAACATTAAAGAGTCGTCGCTTCTTTTAGAAAAGTTTTCATATATTTTCATTGACGCTGAATTCTTTTTTTGATACTATTGTACTGTTGTAATTGTGGTCTCCACAGCTACAACCGCTCAGAACAAGTCTTAAGCACAAGCAATTGTCACTTGGGATGGCGAGTCTAAGTCTAATTTAAGGAGGTGCTGTTAAGCATGTACGCAATTATTAAAACTGGTGGCAAACAATTGAAAGTTGAAGTTGGTCAAGCCATCTACGTAGAAAAGTTAGCTGTTGAAGCTGGCGAAAAAGTTGTTTTTGATGAAGTGATTTTGGTCGGTGGTGACACTACTAAAGTTGGTGCGCCAACTGTAGCTGGTGCAACTGTTGAAGGAACTGTTGAAAAACACGGCAAACAAAAGAAAGTCGTAACTTTCAAATACAAACCTAAAAAACATTCTCACCGCAAACAAGGTCATCGTCAACCTTACACAAAAGTTGTTATCAACGCAATCAACGCTTAATAGCGATGAAGGAAGGCCCAGTAAATGATCAAGGGTACTTTTATGCGGAGTGATTCTGGTCGGATTCAAGCTTTTACTTTAACTGGTCATGCAGAGGCTGGTCCTTACGGTAGCGATATCGTTTGTTCTGCGGTATCTGCACTGGCAATCAGTGGAGTCAATGGCATTGATGCTTTGGCTGGATTTGCGCCGAAAATCGAAACCAACGATACAGAAGGTGGTTACCTTCATGTCGAAATGGTGGAGAATATTACGGCTGAACAAAGAAATATTGCTCAGATTTTATTGGAAAATCTGCTCTTAGGTCTTCAGGCAACTGAAGCTGAGTATCCAGATTTTGTCGAAATTATTACAACCAATCAATAGGAGGTGCAGACCATGTTATTAACAATGAACTTACAATTATTCGCCCACAAAAAAGGTGGCGGTTCTACATCTAACGGACGTGATTCAGAATCTAAACGTTTAGGTGCGAAACGTGCTGATGGCCAAACTGTTTCTGGTGGTTCAATCCTTTACCGTCAACGCGGTACAAGAATTTACCCTGGTGCTAACGTTGGTATCGGTGGCGACGACACATTATTTGCTAAAGTTGACGGCGTTGTGCGTTTCGAGCGCAAAGGCCGCGACAAAAAACAAGTGAGTGTCTATCCAGTAGCTCAATAATTTTTAAAATAGAGTTCTATCTCTTGCATGGCAAGGGATGGGGCTTTTTTTATTTATTCATTTTTCTTGCGGACTTAGCACACTGAAGCTTCCTAAATATTGTAGCTTTTTCATCAGAAATAAATTATTTTGCATTCGTCTAAAAATACAAGATTTACATTTTAAATTAATAAAAAGCTGTATAGAACTGTTGCTTAAAAAAATTCAAAACGCTTCCCGATAGAATCTACCTATGTCTGCAACTTTGCGGGAGCAATCTGATTTAATACTGTGCAATGGAAACCACAAAAATTAATTTTCTATTCTCGATTAGAGTGGAAAACTCCTGCTAAGACAACTAAAAATTTCTCGAAAAATAAATTTTTAATTATTTTTATTGACTGAATAATATTTATATGGAATAGTTAAATTAAAAAGGGGAGTGGGGAAATGGCAAATGCATACAAGGAGTATTGGAGAAATATGTTTAATATGGAGGGACGAGCGACAAGAAGTCAGTTTTGGTGGCCACAACTTGTAAATATTATTGTGGTTGTTGTTTATCTATTTGCCAGTGAACTTTTTTCATTTAGGTATTCGAGTTTTTTTTACATGGGGCTGTCGATTTTAATGTTTGCTATTTGGATTGCGAATTTTTCGATAAGAGCTAGAAGATTGCATGATCGAGACCATAGCAATTGGTGGCTTCTCCTGTATTTATTGCCAAGGATTGGGTCGCTGATTATCTTTATCCAGATGCTTTTACCCAGTGTGGAGGATACCAGATGGCCGGTCAATCAATCATTTTTTTAGTCAAATATTTATTGGGGCAAGCTTCCTAAGTTTTTGTGGACTTTCATGATTACCGAACTTGATGATTTTTTTCAAGTGTGTATTTTAGTTATGTCAAGAGCCACAATTTTCGACAGTTTTCAATAATTCAGTCGAAGTCTTTTGGAAATTAGCGGCGTAGGCTAGCGATTATTGAAAAAATGAAATTTTTCATAGTAATCACTGTTTAAGAACAATTAAAGTGAGTTTAAAAGGGGTTCAAGGATAAAGATTCTCATATCAACCTGCCAGTTTTCACGTTGAAGTGAAGACTGGCTTTTTACTAATTCTAAATTTTCAAATCTTTGGTACAATCTTTATATGAGTCTATTCAGAAGTGGTGAACGTTAACAAAATTTTTCAGCTTATCAAGTCTGAGTATGAAAATAAAAAAATGTGACCAGCTAAGGGGTGGAGAGATGGAGAAAATTATTCTAGAAAAATTAAAAAAGATTGAAGAACGCGAACAAGTGGAAATTATTTTAGCTGTGGAGTCGGGTAGTCGGGCTTGGGGATTTGCTTCACCGGACAGCGATTATGATGTACGTTTTTTGTACGTGCGCAAGGCAGAAGACTATCCGCGCCTGGATGAAATGCGGGATGTGATTGAGTGGCAGTTAGATGAGACGTTGGATATCAATGGTTGGGATATTAAAAAAGCTTTGAAGCTCTTGCAACGCTCGAATCCGACCTTATTTGAGTGGTGTGCCTCACCGATTGTCTATTATCAAAATGAAAAATTTAGCCAGTTAAAAGAATTGTTACCTGCTTATTTTTCGCAAAAGAAATCCTTGTATCATTACTGGCACATGGCGAGTACCAATTATCGTGATTATCTGAAGGGGGATTTGGTGAAGGCTAAGAAATATTTTTATGTTTTGCGGCCGATTTTAGCGGGCCAATGGGTTCTTGATGAAAATACCAATCCACCGATGTCTTTTAGTGAACTACTAGCGGCTGAATTACCGCAAAATTTACGCTTGGCGGTAGATGAGCTATTGGAAATAAAAATGGCCGTCAATGAGCTAGAGCTGGTTCCGAAAGTCGTCGTCTTAAATGAATACATTGAAGAACAAATCAGTGTTATGGAGAATCAGGCTAAAAAATTACCACAGGAATCCGTAACTGACTGGCAACAACTAAATGCAGCCTTTTTAAAATTCATTCAGTAATTTAATCGTTTTTCTTCAAACGATTAAACTTGAATGCGTTTTTAAATTAATGTTATACTTTAAATAAGAAGGAGAGTGTTGTGAAAAATAGAGAAAGTAGGTGATGGGTCATTAAACAGTTAGTGACTACTCTAAAGGAGACCATTCTGTCATCCCTGCCACTAGCCATCATTGTCATGATTGTCTGTGTAATTATTGCACCCTTTGATGATATGGGAGATTATTTGCGGCTATTAGTAGGCTATGCCAGTGTAGTTATTGGTCAAACGTTATTTTTAGTGGGCTTGGAGGCGAGCATTTTACCGATTGGCAAAATTGTCGGGCAGTCTCTAATCAAACTGAAAAATTTATGGATTATTGTATTGTTTGGGGTTGTGTTTGGTTTTGTTGTGACAGTGGCTGAGCCGGCGCTCGAAGTATTGGCGCGGCAGACACATTTGGTGATTGATGATGTGGGGATTCGGCCGTTTGTGTGGCTGGCGAGTACAGGAACGGGTGTATCCGTTGGCTTTGCTTTGATGCGCTTGATGAAAAACTGGGATATTAAAAAAGTTTTTCTACTGCTTTACGCGATTGTTTTTGCAATGGTTTTATTTGTACCAGAGGGATTTATCGGGTTGGCTTTTGATGCCAGTGGTGCGACTACCGGGGATGTGTCGGTGCCATTTATTTTGGCGCTAGGTATCGGGGTATCTCAAACGATGAGCCGCCATAAGTCCAATGATGAAACCTTTGGAATTATCGGCATTACTTCGGTGGGACCGATTATTGCAATTTTTCTGTATGGCTTGTATATTTATTTGAAAAATAATGGCGTACTGCAATTAGATCAAACTTATGATCCGGTTGTCTCGGGAAGATTTTTAGATATTTTACAAGGCAACATTGTGGATGTCGCATTGGCTCTTTTCCCAGTTATTTTAGTTTTTATTCCCTTTCAGCTTTTTATTGTTAAATTACCGAAGAAACGGTTTGCCCGTATTTTATTTGGTAGTATTCCAGTTTATTTTGGCTTATTAGTCTTTTTAACGGGAATTGATTATGGTTTTGCTTTTGCTGGCAAATACATAGGGGAAGTTTTTTTGGATCCCGCAAAGCCTCAGTATTATCAAGGGCTGCTTTTATTAATCAGTTTCTTCTTAGGAATGGCGATTACATTGTCAGAACCAGCTGTAACCGTATTAGGCGATCAGCTGGAGGAATTGACAAATGGTCATATCAAAAAAATGACGATTCGCATCACCTTAGCTTTAGGAATTGGTTGTGCCGTTGTCTTGTCAGTTGTTAAAATTTTGACAGGTATCAAAATTATGTATTTCTTGTTGCCTTTGTATGTCATTGCATTAGTTTTGATGAAGTTTACTTCAAAATTATTTACCAGCCTAGCCTTTGATTCTGGCGGGGTAACTGGTGGCGCGTTGACCTCAGCTTTTTTGACGCCGCTGACATTAGGGATAGCGCAGGCAGTTGCGATGCGAAATCCGGAGACGGCCCAGTCGATTTTGACCAATGGTTTTGGGATTATTGCATTTATTTCGGTGACACCGTTGATTGCCGTGCAGGTTTTGGGTATTATTTACAGTAGCCGCAGTCAAAAAATTGAGAAAGCCGATGCCGCTGACGAGTTAGCCCGGATTCAAGAATATTTAGAGGGCGAAGATGACAGTGACGAATTAGCTGAAGATTAAAGTGCAGGGAGGTTAGCTGGGATGAAAAATCCAAAAAAGATTTCGATGATGACCATTATCACCGGCCGTCGCAAAAAGGACCGGGTGTTGACATTGTTGACGGATAACCGCTGTCCAATTATCACCACAAGTTATGGTCAAGGGACGGTCAGCCAGAATTATTTAGAAATGCTTTTGGGCTTGACGCCGGAGGAAGAGAAAACTGTCATCAACTGCATCATTCGCAACGATCAAAAGGAAAAAATTTATAAGCTGTTAATTACCGAGTGCCATTTCGATCAGCCGAATACCGGAATTGCTTTTTCCTCACCGGTGGACAATATTGTCTTTTAAGGTCTCTTTTTAAACAAAATTGAAAATCTTGATAATAGGAGAATAACTATGATTGATGAAACGAAAATTCAAAAGGCACTGCACGTCATTTGTACAGCGGGGTACGCTGATGATGTGGTGGAAGTGGCCCGAAAGGTTGGGGCTGGCGGAGCAACCATTTTGAATGCTCGCGGAGAAGGGGCTCGCCATCAAGTCTTTATGGGAATCACGATTGATTCTGAGCGGGAAATCATTTTGTTTTTAACAGATGATGAGACCTGCGAAAAAATCATGCAGGCGGTCAAAGAAAAAGTCGGTTTCAATACAGAAGCCAATTGTATTTGTTTTTCAATCCCAGTTACAGACGCCATTGGAATTAGCCAACACTAATTTAATCCATTGAGGCTGTGACATTAGTCAAAACAGAACTGAACTTTACGAACAATAACTAATAGAAACTGCTAGCTATTGTCAATTTGCGACGAGGACCTATTGGACCGTAGAAGCAAACTACTATTGTTCATGATTTCATCTGTTAAAAGACTAGTGTTTCAGCTTCTTTTTTTTCACGTAAAGCTACTGCTAAAAAGTAAAATATTTGAAAGGACTAAAGAGATGTGTTATAAAAAGCTAGACGAAATCAGGAATTTCAGGTACGATACAAGGGTTTTTTAGGAGGTGGGAAAATGGCACGAGTGGATAAGGTGTTGGCTTTTGTAAAAAAGCAAACGGTAAAAGATCCTCAAACGAACCAATATCTCGGCGTGACAACAAACGAAGTGGCTGAGGCCTTAGAAATTCAGCGGACCAATAGTAGTAAAGATTTAAATCAATTGGTGCGGGATGGCTATATCGAAAAGACGAATCAGCGTCCTGTTCGTTATTATTTTAGCGGCAATCAACAGACGGTAGCTAATCCAGCACCCGCCAAGGTCGAAAAATATGTGCCTAGCTATAAAGAAAATAATTTAGCTAAACTCCAGCCAAAATTTGTCGGCAGTCAAGAGACGCCGATGAAGGATATTTTTTCCCGACTGGTGGGTTCCAAAGGCTCGATGAAAAATCCCATCGATCAGGCGAAGGCGGCAATTTTATATCCTCCAAAAGGGTTAAATTGTTTAATCACCGGTCCGACGGGCTCTGGAAAAACGCATTTTGCCCATGCGATGTTTGAATTTGCCAAGGCCAATGAAGTGATTGCTCAAAGGGATGAATTGATTGTCTTTAACTGTGCGGATTATGCTAATAATCCTGAGTTGTTGATGAGTCATTTATTTGGCTATGTGAAGGGTGCCTTTACCGGCGCAAATGAAGACAAACAAGGAATCATTGAACAAGCTGATGGCGGGATGCTCTTTTTAGATGAGATTCATCGCTTGCCGCCAGAAGGTCAGGAAATGATTTTCTATTTTATGGACAATGGCACCTATAATCGTTTGGGGGAAAATTCTAAAAATCGCCGAGCGGATGTACGGATTTTAGGAGCTACTACCGAAGATCCTTCTTCTTCTTTATTGGAAACATTTGTGAGAAGGATTCCGATTAATATTCAGCTGCCGCCATTTTATGAACGGCCGGCGGAGGAGCAAATCGATTTGGTGCGGATTATGATGGCGATTGAAGCCGGCCGCATCCAACGGCGCATCAGTGTAATGGAGGATGTTGTTAAGGCGCTGATTGGTAGCGTTACCTATGGTAATATCGGTCAATTGAAATCCAATATCCAGCTAGTCTGTGCCCGGGCTTTTATGAATCAGATGAGCAACGAGGAAATCACCATTACCGTCGAGGATTTATCAGAAAATATCCGCAGCGGTTTAATCGAATTAGCCGGTGATCGTAATCGTTTAGCGGAGATGGCTAAATATTTAGAACCCAAAATGACGGTAGATCCCAACGAGCCGGCATTGCGTTTTCAAAGCGACTCCTATGAGCTACCCTATAATTTATATGATATTATCGGCGATAAAGCCGCTTTGTTAAAGGCGGATGGGTTAAGTCAAGATGTTATCAATCAATTTATTTCGACAGATATTAATATTCATTTGAAATCATTTTATAAAAATCATGGCTTCACCTTTGAATCCGATAATAAGCTGGGGGATTTTGTCGAGCCTCAGGTGATTGATTTGACGGAAGAGATTTTAGCCTATGCCACGAAGACATTCGGCCCAGTCTTTCAGCAAAATTTTATTTACGCCTTTAGTCTGCACATCAGCTCTCTTTTAAGAAAGATGAGCTTAGGTGAAGAGCGAGTGACCAATGACAATATTAAAGAGATGGCTGCTGGCTTTCCAAAGGAAATGAAAGCTGCTACCTATATCCATCATTTAATAGAAGAAAAGTTTTCGGTGACAGTCGCCGAAAATGAAATTTATTATTTAACGGTGTTGCTGATTTCATTAAAACATCGTAAGAGTGCCGGTCGTGTGGGCGTGGTCATCGCCGCTCATGGTATTAGCACTGCCAGCAGCATGGCGCAAGTAGTCAACAAATTACTGGGTACTGACCGCTTACAGGCAGTCGATATGCCCCTTGATATGAGTCCGACTGTTGCCTATGAAAAATTAAAACAAAAAGTCGTCGATGCCAATGAAGGCAATGGTGTTTTGCTATTGGTGGACATGGGATCGTTAACTTCCTTTGCTGATAATATCAGAAAAGAGACAGGTGTCATGGTGCGTTCCTTAGATATGGTCACTACACCTCTTGTTTTGGAGGCTGAACGAAAAGCGTCAGTTTTAGGGACGGATTTGGCCGAATTGTTTGAATCCCTTAAAGAATTTCAAGGTTATGGTCAGCTGACAACAACGAATGAAGAAAAAAGTGTCATCGCTGAGGATAAAGTAATTTTGGCAATTTGTACGACTGGCGAGGGAACTGCTCAACGCATCAAGGAAATTATTGAGAAGGCACTGCAGACGTCAGCGGTTAAAAACATTCAGGTAGCGACTACCTCTGTGATGGCCGCAGAAGAAAAAATCCAAGAGCTGCAAAAAAACAGTGAAATTGTCGCAGTCACAGGAATTCTTGATCCCAAAATCAATGCGCCATTTTTGCCATTAGAAAATTTTATCAATCAAGATGTTGAACTGCTGCTGGAAAATCTTTTACTGGAAAATGATTTACACCAAATTCAAGAAATTGAGCTGACGGAAAGCTCTGCCAAACAAATTGCCGTCGACTATATACTGGAAAGTTTTACATTTATTAACGGTAAGAAAATTATTGAGCCTTTGTGGCAGTTTACCGATGAGCTGTTTGACACATTCTTCGACCATCCTATGGATTACTCAACCTATATTAATTTAGTTATCCATTTAGCTGGTGCGATTGAACGGATTATTTTAAAAGAAACTTTGACGGTGAATCAACATGAGTTACAGGAAATGAAAAAGAATCCAGCCTATAACAAGCTGCATCAGTTGACCCAAAAAATTAATACCAGCCTCCATCTAGAAGTTCCCGAGGTGGAAGAATTTTTTGTTTTGCAATTTATCAATAATCAAGTTTGAAAATACAGCGCAACAATACACAAAAAGGATACACTGTTTTAGTGTATCCTTTTTGTGTATTGTAAGAAATGCTGATTTAGTTATTTTTTTGTTATAGTGTATTTTGGCACGGAACTTGCTTTATATATTTATGGAAAGAGGGCGAGGTTGAAAATCCAAAAATTTTTTAGATTTTTAATAGTAACCTGAAGAGGATTTCAAGATGAGCATGGATATTCGTCTTGCGAGGATTGATGACCGCTTAATTCACGGTCAAGTTGCAACCGTTTGGTCCCGCACAACCGGGGTCGAAAGAATTTTAGTGGTTAGCGATGAAGTTGCCAAAGATGATTTGCGAAAGTTTTTATTGAGCCAAGCAGTGCCACCCGGTGTCAAAGCCAATGTGATCACTGTTGACAAAATGGTTGAGGTTTACCATAACTTGTTGTTTCGCAATCATAAAGTCATGCTGCTTTTCACCAATCCGCAAGATGTCGCTGCAATCGTCAGAAGAGGCGTCGAGTTGCCGTCATTAAATATCGGTGGGATGCGTTTTACCACCGGCAAAAAAATGATTACCAATTTTGTCTCGATTGATGATGAGGATGTAAAAGCGTTCGATTATCTTTTAGCTCAAGGTATTGAAATTGAAATCCGCAAAGTTCCCGCAGATCGGAAGGTCAGCTTGGCCGATTTGTTAAAAAAAGAAAAGCTGAGCTAATTGCTGATGCCGGCATTTTTGAATTAATTTTATTATTTATTAGCATCAGTAAAAAATAATTGTAGGAGGAAAGAAAATGGTAGGAATCATCCTTGCCAGTCATGGCGAATTCGCTAACGGCATTTTACAATCCGGCTCAATGATTTTCGGCGAGCAGGAAAAAGTGCAGGCTGTTACTTTACAACCAAGCGAAGGACCTGATGACTTAAAGGCAAAACTACAAGCTGCAATTGCTACCTTCGATGAAGAAGACGAAGTATTGTTCTTAGTCGATCTTTGGGGAGGCACACCGTTTAACCAGGCCAATACATTGTTTGAAGAGCATAAAGACAAATGGGCTATCGTAGCCGGTTTGAATTTGCCAATGCTGATTGAAGCTTATGCTTCACGCTTTAGCATGACTTCTGCTCAAGAAATTGCTGCCCATGTCTTAACCGTAGCAAAAGAAGGAGTTAGAATTCGCCCAGAAGAGTTGGAACCAAAAGAAGCAATGGCACCAGCTGAAACTAAGGGAAGCGGACCAATTCCAGAAGGAACGGTATTAGGCGATGGCAAATTAAAAATTGTGTTAGCACGGGTCGACTCCCGGTTACTTCATGGTCAAGTGGCAACTGCTTGGACCAAGTCAGTTAACCCAAGTCGGATTATTGTGGTCTCTGATGCGGTATCAAAAGATGATTTACGGAAGAAATTGATTGAACAAGCTGCTCCTCCAGGGGTAAAAGCCAATGTTATCCCAATCGAAAAACTGATTGAAATCTCTAAAGATCCTCGTTTTGGTGACACTAAAGCTTTATTGTTGTTTGAAAATCCGGAAGATGTTGTCCGGGCAGTCGATGGCGGCGTTGACATTAAAGAAGTCAATGTCGGTTCGATGGCTCACTCAGTCGGTAAAGTAGTCGTAAGTAAAGTTTTATCAATGGGTGACGAAGACGTTCAAGCTTTTGAAACCCTAGAAAGTAAAGGCATCAAATTTGATGTCCGCAAAGTGCCGAACGATTCCAAAGACAATATGGACGACATTTTGAAAAAAGCTAAAAATGAATTAGCAAACGCTAAATAAAAGTTTAACTAGGAGGTAAGAAATTCCATGGGTGATTTAAATATTATTCAAATGATTCTGGTCGTTCTTGTCGCATTTCTAGCTGGTATGGAAGGTATCTTGGATGAATTCCAATTCCATCAACCATTAGTTGCGTGTACATTAATCGGCTTAGTTACTGGTAATTTGACAGCTTGTATTATCCTTGGGGGATCATTGCAAATGATCGCTTTAGGTTGGGCTAATATTGGTGCCGCTGTTGCACCGGATGCGGCTTTAGCTTCAGTTGCTTCAGCAATTATTTTAGTTTTAGGTGGACAAGGCGAAAATGGTGTTGACACTGCCATTGCCGTTGCGATTCCATTGGCTGTCGCTGGTTTATTCTTAACCATGATTGTTCGGACTTTGGCTGTGCCAATCGTTCACTTTATGGATGCGGCTGCTGAAAAAGGTGACTACAAAGCAATTGAAAGATGGCATATTATTGCGGTTATCATGCAAGGTATCCGGATTGCTTTACCTGCTGGCGCTTTATTATTAATCCCAGCTGCAACAGTTAGCGGATTTTTAAATTCAATGCCAGCTTGGTTAACTGATGGTATGGCAATCGGTGGTGGTATGGTGGTAGCTGTTGGGTATGCAATGGTTATTAACATGATGGCAACTCGTGAAGTATGGCCATTCTTCGTTATCGGTTTTGTCATTGCAGCTATCAGCGAATTAACATTAATTGCAATTGGTGCGTTAGCTGTTGCGATTGCTTTGATTTACTTAAACATTACAGAAAACCAAGGTTCTTCTACAGGCGGCGGCGGTTCAAACACCGGCGATCCTTTAGGCGACATCTTGAATGACTATTAGGAAACGGAGGAGAAAAAAATGGCAGAAAGAATCGAATTAACTAAAAAAGATCGTACTTCCGTTTTCCTACGCTCAACCTTCATTCAAGGTTCTTGGAACTATGAACGGATGCAAAACGGTGGCTGGGCATTTTCAATGATTCCAGCAATTAAAAAATTATACAAAAGCAAAGAAGACCGCAGTGCCGCTTTAAAACGTCACTTGGAATTCTTTAATACTCACCCATACATTGCTTCACCAATCCTTGGGGTAACTTTGGCTTTGGAAGAAGAACGGGCCAATGGCGCACCAGTTGATGACGTGGCAATTCAAGGGGTTAAAGTCGGCATGATGGGTCCTTTGGCCGGTGTTGGTGACCCAGTTTTCTGGTTCACTGTGCGCCCAATGTTAGGTGCCCTTGGCGCTTCTCTAGCATTATCTGGCAGTATTTTAGGCCCAATTATTTTCTTTGTGGCTTGGAATATTATTCGGATGGCCTTCATGTGGTATACACAAGAATTTGGCTACAAAGCTGGTTCAAAAATCACAGAAGATTTATCCGGCGGTTTATTGCAAAAAGTAACTAAAGGTGCTTCTATTTTAGGGATGTTTGTCCTAGGTTCACTCGTTGAACGCTGGGTAAGTGTTTCCTTCACACCAGTTGTTTCACAGGTTCAATTATCTGATGGTGCTTTCATCGATTGGAGTAAATTACCAAGCGGTACAGAGGGAATTAAATCAGCTATTGAACAATATTCTTCAGGTTTGTCCTTGTCTAATATTCAAACGACAACCCTACAAGATAATCTGGACAGTCTGATTCCTGGATTAGCTGCATTACTTCTGACTTTATTGTGTATGTGGTTATTGAAGAAGAAAATTTCTCCAATCATCATCATCATCGGTCTATTTGTAGTCGGTGTTGGCTTACACGTTTTAAACATTATGTAAGATTTTTTCTGCGGGGGTTTTTGTTTAAGAATAGTTCGTTTTACAGCTATTCTTAAACTGGCTCCTGTCAGTTTTTCTAAATTAAGGAGTGTTACTTACAGATAAGTGATAGTCCCTTTTATTAGAAATTTATAACAGGCTCATTTATACTAAAAGAAAGAAATGGAGCGATGAAGATGGTACAATCATTGAATACCAAGGTTGATTTAACAATTGATGGACAATCTTTTATGGGAATGAATAACTATGGAAAAATCATGGTAGGGGATAATGCGTTTGAATATTATGATACGAGGGATTCCCGCAAGTTTATTCAAATTCCTTGGGAGGAAGTCGATGTGGTCATCGCTTCGGTGATTTTCAAAGGAAAATGGATTCCCCGTTATGCTATTCGAACCAAACAAAATGGTTTATTCACCTTTGCCTCAAAAGAGCCCAAAAAGGTTTTACGGGCAATTAGAGAGTATGTGCCAGCTGATCACATGGTTCGTTCATTAGGCTTTTTCCAAGTTTTGAATCGCAGCTTAAAAAATCGCTTTGGCAAAAAACAGCAGTCATAATAAAAAGCACAAGTTGGTTGAACCTGTAAAACAGGTCCAATTATCCAGCTCGTGCTTTTTTATTTAAACAACTTATCTAGTAAGCCTCCAGTTCAGCGTTAGCTTTGTCGATAAGTTGGTGGTACCTAATGGGTTAGAAATCCTTCCAATGCTTGTCTTCTGGATTGGTGTTGGCCCATTTTTTAAATAGGGCCGGTAGTGACAGCGCAAAGCCAATTAAAATAATCCCTAAAATTGCCGGTAAAAATAATTCCAAACGGTCCTCCATATCAATGAAAAAACCATAGCGATAATATTCTAAATAGCTAAACAAGGTGGCCAATAATAAGCCAGCTCCCACTAAAGTGCCGGCACCAGCGGCTAATTTTAACAACAATTTACGATCCATTTTGAACTCCTCCTCTATATGAACTTGATATAATTAGTTTACTGGAGCTGAGAAAGAAAAAAACTTTTTCTCCATGAAATAAAAATGAAAAAATCTTCATAATTTTTCTAAAAGTATTGGGGAAAAAAGTGCTGGGAGATTTTACTTGTGTTTTTTTCTGCTATAATAGGTTAGGAAAACTAAGAGGAGGCCATCACATGAGTTTAAGAGTTGAAAAATTACGGCAGATGATGAAAACGGAGGGATTAGACAGCTTTTTAATTACTAGTCCCTACAATTTACGCTACTTCACAAATTTCACCGGCACTACCGGTCTAGCGTTGATAACTTTAGAAAATGCTTATTTTGTCACAGATTTTCGTTACACGGAGCAAGCTGGCAAACAAGCAGCAGGCTTTGAGATTGTCAAAAACAGCGGGCCGATTTTTGATGAGGTAGCCAATCTAAGCAACAAAGATAATTTGAATAGCATGGGCTTTGAAGAAAACTTTGTCAGCTTTGCTGAGTATTCTGTTTTGGAAGAAATTATTTCAGCTGAACTTGTACCAGTCGCAGGTTTAATGGAAGATTTACGGGAAGTCAAAGATGAAGCTGAAGTGGCTTTAATTCAAAAGGCCTGTGATATTGCAGATCAAGGCTTTAAACATATTTTGAATTTTATTAAACCCGGCATGACAGAAATCCAAGTTGCTAATGAATTGGATTTTTATATGCGCTCTTTAGGGGCTACTAGTGTTTCCTTTGATACGATTGTTGCTAGCGGTCTACGCTCAGCAATGCCCCACGGAGTAGCCAGCGAAAAAATCATTGAAAAAAATGATTTGATTACGCTAGATTTCGGGTGCTACTATCAAGGGTATGTATCTGATATGACTCGGACTTTTGCGATTGGCAATCCCGGTGACAAGCTAAAAGAAATCTATCAAATTGTCTTAGAAGCGCAATTAAAGGTGATTGAAGTGGCGCAACCAGGCATCACTGGGATTCAATTGGATGCTGTTGCCAGAGAACATATCGCTTCTTTTGGTTACGGCGAAGCCTTTGGTCATTCGACGGGTCATGGAATTGGTCTTGAAATTCATGAAGGCCCAAATGTTTCCTTTAGAGCAGATAAGGCCTTTGTTCAAGGCAATGTGATTACTGATGAACCTGGAATTTATCTACCCGGTATCGGCGGCGTGCGGATTGAAGATGATTTGTTGATTACAAAAGACGGCAATCAAGTCTTGACCCATTCACCAAAGGAATTGATTATTTTATAGAGTAAACCAATTTCTTGCTATTGATTTAAAGATAGCGTCAGACTGCAATTTCTGATACACTATCAATGAAGTTTTACTTTAGTAAAGCTAGGAGAACTGTTTTATTAACTAGCGACCCGTGAAAATTTCAAGGGAAGATTAGATTAAAGGAGATTTGATTATGGCTGACGAAAAAAGTTTAGTGTTAGACGTAAACCATGAATTAGGAGAAATCGTGATTGCTCCAGAAGTAATAGAAGTCATCATCGGCATTGCCGCTTCAAAAGTGGACGGAGTCTACGGCATGCGGGGTACTCTAGCCAGCAATGTCAATGAGCTGTTAGGCCGGGCTGCTTACGGTAAAGGCGTTTATTTAACCTTCACCGAAGAAGGTGCGATTAATGTGGACATCTATTGCTATTTAAACTATGGGACTTCCGTGCCAAAAATTGCGATGGACATGCAAGAGCGGGTGAAACAACAAGTGCTCTTTATGACGGATGTGGAATTAGCTGAGGTTAATATTCACGTTGTTGCAGTCATTCCTGAAAAAACGGAGCAGCCCAACTTAGCTGATCTATTCCCAGATGAAGATGAGGAAACCCATGAGTAAAGAATTAACCCGTCACGAGATTCGTGAAAAAGCTTTGCAGGCATTATTTCCTTTGGATTTTAATGCCGATTTATCTAAGCAAGATGCCATTTACAATGCGATTGAATTAGATCATCAGGATTTATTAAATGATGAAGAGGATGCCTTTGTCCCTACTTATCTGGATTTATTAGTAGAAGGCGTCGTTGCCAAGCAGGCGGAAATTGATGGGATTATCGCTAAGCACCTAAAGGCAAAATGGACGGTTTCACGGATTGCCAAAATGGATTTAATCATTCTGCGTATCGCAATTTTTGAAATTCTTTATGTTGAGGATGTACCAGCAACAGTTGCTTTGAATGAGGCGCTAGAATTGGCAAAAACCTTTAGTGATGACCAATCCCGTAAGTTTGTGAACGGTGTTTTGTCTAATGTGATTAAAGATCAATAAACATTTTTTGAAAGGCTGTGACACTAGTCTTTTTAACAGAAGAAATTTTGAACGATATTGTTTTGTCGTTGTAGTTCAGTGGGGTTGCAAGGCAAAAAGGGCCATGCTCCTACTGCGCAACAGGTCTTCGTTCTAAATCAATAATATCTAGTGGTACTTACTAATTATTGTTGGTGAAGTTCAATTCTGTTTAACTAATGTCACAGGCTTTTTTCTATTCCAAAAAATTTTGTAAAAATGAGGTCAGGCCACTCGGTTAAAAAGCAAGCTCAACCTTTGCCGAGGGCTGGTTCTATGCTAAAATTAGACCATTGAAGAGATGAAGGAGGCAGTAACATGGCAACAATCATTGATGGAAAAGAACTCGCACAAAAAATGCAGTCAGAAATAGCAACTGAGGTAGAAAACTTAAAAGAAAAAGGTTTGCAGCCGGGCCTCGTTGTTTTATTAGTCGGAGAAGATTCTGCCAGCCAAGTCTATGTCCGCAATAAGGAAAGAGCGGCAGAAAAAATTGGTATTTTCTCAAGGGTCGAACGCTTACCGGAAACAATCAGCGAAGCCGATTTGTTAACAAAAATTGCAGCTTATAACCAAGACCCTCTTTTCCACGGCATCTTAGTGCAATTGCCACTGCCCAAACACATTGATGAAGAAAAAGTGCTTTTAGCAATTGATCCGAGAAAAGATGTGGATGGCTTTCACCCAATGAATTTAGGTAAACTGTTAGCCGGTGAGGCAGAGATGATTCCCTGCACTCCTTATGGCATCATGAAAATGTTTGCAGCTTATGATATTGATTTAGAAGGAAAAACCGCCGTCGTAATCGGCCGCAGCAATATTGTTGGCAAACCGATGTCGATTTTATTATTAGAAAAAAATGCGACTGTGACAATCACTCATTCCCGCACCAAAGATTTGCCAGCAGTTGCTAGAACGGCTGATATTTTAGTCGTGGCTATCGGTCGTGGTGAATTTGTCACCGAAGAATTTATAAAACCCGGAGCAGTGGTCATTGATGTCGGCATGAATCGCAATGACACAGGGAAGTTAGTCGGCGATGTGGACTTCAAAGCTGTTGAACCGCTTGTTGACTTTATCACACCAGTTCCAGGTGGTGTTGGTCCCATGACAATCACCATGTTGATGCAGCAAACCGTTGAGGCTGCTAAAAGAAGCCAAGGGTAATAAAAAATATGGAAAATCAATATTTAACGATTACCGCCTTAACGAAATACTTAAAACGCAAATTTGAAGCCGATCCTTATTTGGAGCGGGTTTATCTGACGGGGGAAATTTCTAATTTTCGAATGCGGCCCAATGCCCATCAATACTTTAGCTTGAAGGATGACGGGGCAAAAATTTCCGCTATTATGTTTAAAGGTGCCTTTCAAAAGCTGAAATTTCAGCCAAAGGAAGGTATGAAGGTGCTAGTTGTTGGGCGTATTTCTCTGTATGAGGCCAGCGGCAATTACCAGATTTATATTGAGCATATGGAACCGGATGGCGTCGGGGCTTTGTATCAAGCCTTAGCTGAGCTGCAGGAAAAATTAAATCAAGAGGGTTTATTTTCTGCCCCTAAAAAACTGCTCCCCCGATTTCCTAAAAGAATCGCTGTCCTAACTAGTCCTAGTGGGGCTGTTATCCGTGATATTATCACCACCATTCAGCGGCGTTATCCAATTGCCCAGCTAGTTTTATTTCCAACGCTAGTTCAGGGAAATCAAGCTGCCGATGATTTGGTCCGCAATATTCAACGGGTCGAAGCTCTAGGGAATTTTGACACGATGATTATCGGGCGTGGCGGCGGTTCAATTGAGGATTTGTGGCCCTTTAATGAAGAAAGGGTTGCGCGGGCAATATTTGCAGCTGCAACACCGATTATTTCTTCTGTCGGTCATGAAACGGATACGACGATTGCAGATTTAGTAGCGGATGTACGGGCAGCGACACCGACAGCCGCCGCTGAATTGGCCGTACCGGTGCTCAGTGAAGAATTGTTGAAAATTAAAGAAAAGCAAGTTCGCTTAGAGCAAGCCTTGTCAAAACAGTTGCAGTTTAAAGGGGAGCGCTATCGCCGCCTAGCTAATTCCTATGTGTTTCGTCAGCCCAATCGTTTGTACGAAGCCCAATCTTTAAAACTGGATCAATTAAAGCAACAGCTACTGGTCAGCATGCAAACACTGACCAATGAAACCAATAACCAAGTGGTCAATTTGACCCACCGACTTTTACAAAATTCGCCAGCGGTCAAAGTCGCCGCTGCCCAACAGCAGGTACACTATCTAGATGAGAAATTACAAAACCGCATGACTGCTCTCTTTGATAAAAAGCAACAAGCTTTTTCAAACGCTGTCCAGTCACTGGATTTGCTAAGCCCTTTAAAAATTATGGGCCGCGGCTACAGTTACACAACAAAAGAAGATGAAGTTATCGGGCAGGTCGTTGATTTAAAGAGAGACGATGAAATTACAATACACTATGCAGATGGTGAGGCAACTGCCGCAATAAAAGACATTAGGAGGACAGATGATGGCCAATCCGACATTTGAAGAATCATTAACTGAATTAGAAAAAATCGTCAACCAGCTGGAACAAGGAGACGTGCCACTTGAAGAAGCTTTGAGTGCCTTTAAAAAAGGCATGGAATTAAGCAAGCAATGCCAAGACACGTTAACCAAAGCGGAAAAAACCTTGACGAAAGTTATGGCTGACAATAATCAAGAAGAATTATTTGAAGGGGCAGACAATGAGTAGTCTAGCTGCATTTTCTAAAGAGCAGTTACCAGAAGTGGAAGCTGTGATGAAAAATTTTTTAAAACAGCATACCAGTGATTTAAAGTTGCTAGAAGCGATGGAATATTCAATTGCGGCTGGCGGGAAACGGATTCGCCCCCTCTTTGTTTTGACAATTGCTGCCGGTTTTCAAGGAGAGCTGACGCAAGGCGCTTATCAAGCGGCCGCTACAGTTGAAATGGTTCACACCTATTCATTGATCCATGATGATTTACCGGCGATGGACGATGACGATTTGCGGCGAGGACAAGCGACCAATCATAAAGTTTTTGGCGAAGCGTTAGCTATTTTAGCTGGCGATGGTCTGTTGACTGCTGCCTTTCAATTACTGGCACAGGCAGATTTACCGGCAGCAATAAATTTAGCACTGGTACAAGAACTTGCAGCTGCCGCTGGAACCGAAGGAATGGTTGCCGGTCAGTCCGCCGATATTCAAGGGGAAAACGAAGCTCTGTCATTGTCTGAGTTGATGGCAGTTCATGAGCGGAAAACGGGGGCACTGATTACCTATAGTATTGTGGCTGGTGGATTGCTGACGCAACAATCCGCAATAATTTTATCTTTGCTGAGAAAGATTGCTGGTCATTTAGGTTTGGCTTTTCAAATTAGAGATGATCTTTTGGATGTTATCAGTACAACTGAAGCTTTAGGTAAAACAGTTGGTCGTGATCAAGCGCTAGCTAAAAGTACTTATCCCGCTCTCTTGGGTGTGGAGGGTGCAAAGGAAGCCTTGCGAAAAGAATTAATTGAAGCAAGAGCGACTGTGAGAGACATTCAAAACGAAACAACCTTTAACGCTGATCTCTTGCAGCAGCTGATAGGCCGTTTTGAATTGGCTTAGAAAGAGGGAACCATGAAGAAAGAACGTGTAGATGTCCTTGCCTATGAGCAGGGCCTCTTTGAAACCCGAGAAAAAGCCAAGCGGGGTGTGATGGCTGGCTTGGTATACACTGAAAAAAATGAACGCCTTGATAAACCTGGCGAAAAAATTGCAACAGACAGCTTGTTAAAAATTAAAGGAGAAAAATTACCTTACGTGTCTCGTGGTGGCCTGAAGTTGGCTAAAGCCCTTGAGGTGTTTGATATTTCTTTAAAAGACAAAATCGTTTTGGATATTGGAGCTTCCACCGGTGGCTTTACGGATGTCGCCCTGCAAAATGGCGCCAAACTCAGTTATGCCCTGGATGTCGGTTATAATCAATTGGCTTGGAAAATTCGGCAAGATTCCCGGGTGGTCGTGATGGAGCGCACCAATTTTCGCTATGCGACGCCGGAAGATTTTACTGAGGGGCAACCGGAATTTGCCAGTATTGATGTCTCCTTTATCTCCCTTAAATTAATTCTGCCGCCGTTGCATAAGATTTTAAGGTCTGGTGGTTCAGTTGTCGCCTTAATTAAGCCGCAATTTGAAGCTGGCCGAGAAGCCGTTGGTAAAAACGGCATCATTAAAGATCCAAAAGTTCATCAGCAAGTGTTGACGGATATTTTGGACTTTGCCCAAACGGCTAATTATCAAGTCGCAGCCTTAAGCTATTCACCGATTACTGGTGGTGAAGGTAATATTGAATTTTTAGTCCATTTAAAATCAGCGACAAGCGGCTCAATCTTACCAGAAGTTTCAATCGAAGACGTCGTGGCTGCTGCCCATCAGGATTTAGCAAAAAAATAGTTTTTTTCAGATTTAAAAAAATTAGCTTCGAGCTATCAACAAAGGTTTGCCTAAATGTTGCATTTTTTTCATTGCAACTGGTGCTGCCTTTTGATGGCTCGCTTTTTTTCCGTATCAGAATAAAAAATCTGGCTCTTGAAGAAATAATTCTAAAGTTCAACCAAATTTCTGCTTGGTCTTCAGGGCTGCCATTGCTTTTTTTTGTGAAAAAAAGTAAGCTAAATAAAATGATTGGATTCCAATTTTTGGAGGGAAGAGTAGATGAGAAAAAAAGACCGCCAACAATTACTTAGTCAGCTCCTCAATGAGCGGGCGATTCGCAAGCAGGAAGATTTTGTAGAAATCTTGGCTCAAGAGGATATTTTTGTTACTCAGGCGACCATTTCCCGAGATATTAAGGAAATGAAGCTGGTGAAGGTGCCCTCACCTGAAGGCGGCTATCAATACAGTTTGCCCCAAGAGAGTCAGGATAATACAGCAGAAAAATTGCATCGTTTATTAAATGATGGCTTGATTTCAGTTGATATTCAAGAGAAGCTTCTGTATTTGCGGACACTTCCTGGGAGTGCTATCGCTTTGGGCAAGTTATTGCAAAGCCAATTCTCTGAAGAGCTTTTTGCGGCGATTAACGATGATGATGGACTGCTATTAATTGCCCGCAGTGAGGCCCAAGCCCAAGAGCTTCAAGAGTTTCTAATTGGCTATCTATAAAAGAAGTTCTGCAAAGGAGTTTTACAGATGCTGTTACAATTAAACATTAAAAATTTTGCGATAATCTCCCAGCTTCAGCTACAGTTTTATAAAGGGATGACTGCATTAACCGGTGAAACCGGCGCCGGAAAGTCGATTATCATCGATGCCATGAGCTTATTAGCCGGCAGCCGCAGCTCCTCTGATTTTATCCGAGAAGGTAGTGAGAGCTGCCTATTGGAAGGGCTCTTTGAAATTCCAGAGCAGCCAGCCTTTCTGGCAGTCGCTGAAGAGTTAGGCTTAGATTTAAACGATGATCAACTTGTCGTGCAACGGGACATCTATCTGACAGGAAAAAGTATATGCCGTATTAATGGCCGGATTGTGACGTTAGGAAATTTACGGCGGGTAGGGGAATACTTAGTTGATATTCAAGGACAAAATGATCATCAAGAATTGATGCGGGCAGACCGGCATCTAAACTTATTAGATAGTTTCGGTGCCAAAGATTTTCAAAAGGCTAAGGAAGCTTATCGCAATAATTATAACGAAGTCAGTAAGCAAGCCCGAGAGTTGGAGCGTTTAAAAACTGATGAGCAATCCTACGTTCAACGGGTAGACATGCTGACTTTCCAGAAAGAAGAAATTGAAGCTGCGGAGTTAGCCGCTGGTGAAGAAGAAATTTTGTTGGAGGAGCGGGATAAGCTCAGTAATTTTCATCGGATTGTCGATACCTTTTCAACAATTTATCAACGCTTGACAGACGAACAACAAGGAGCCTTAGATAATGTCGGCTCAGCTAGCCAAGAGATTTCAGAGATTGCTGATTTAGATTTGGAATATCAGCAAATTAGCGAAAATATTCATAGCGCCTATTATCTTTTGCAGGATGCTAGTTCTGAGATTACGCGAATTATTGAAAGCCTTGAACTGGATGAAGGCCGTTTGGAAGTGGTGATGCAGCGCCTGGAGTTAATTCGCCAATTAAAACGGAAATATGGCAATTCTATCGCTGAGATTTTAAGCTATTATCAAAAAATTTCTGATGAATTATCTGATTCAGTTTTCTCAGATGGCCGCTTAGATCAGCTGGAAAAAGAAGTGGCCGCTAAATGGCAAAAGGTGACAGAACAGGGGGTAAAATTACATGTTCAGCGAAAGAAGATGGCTTTGCGGTTGGAAAAGGAAATTCTAGAGGAGCTAAAAGGCTTGTATATGGAAAACAGCCAATTTGAGGTTCGTTTTACCAAAGCTAAAGAGTTGAACAGCGATGGCTTTGACATTGTCGAATTTTATATTTCGACTAATCCGGGGGAACCTTTGAAGCCTTTAGTTAGGGTGGCCTCTGGTGGGGAACTATCACGGGTGATGCTGGCATTAAAAACTATTTTTTCTAAAGTGCAGGGCATCACCAGCATTGTCTTTGATGAGGTAGATACTGGTGTCAGTGGTCGTGTTGCTCAGGCGATTGCCGAAAAAATTTATAAAATCGCCCAAAATTCTCAAGTTCTCTGCATCACGCATCTGCCACAAGTTGCCGCTGCCGCTGACAATGAATATTTCATCTATAAAGAAGTTATCGGGCAGCGGACAGAAACTCGGGTCAAACAGTTAGATGAAGACCAACGGGTAGCTGAGATTGCCCGAATGTTGGCTGGTTCTGAAGTGACAGAATTGGCCTTGGAGCATGCCAAGGAATTATTGAGGCAAGCTCGACACAGTAATTAAATGTTAAAAAATATCCAACCATTCGTAACGGCAAAAGGTTACGAAATGGTTGGATATTTTAATTTTAGTTAAAAATAATCGCGGCCGCTTGGAAGACGATACCTCCGAGGGTTAGAATCAACATAGCCCAGACAACAACTTTAGTAATCACTTGGAAAGTAGATTTTTTCTTTTTATTCATGAATCTCCATCCTTTTTTAGTAGTCTTTGAAATTCTACTCTCTTTTTCCAAAGGTTTCAAGGAAAGTTTAGAAAAACTTAATCGCTAACAGAAGTTTTTTAGGTATAATAGGTAGGTTGGATAAAAACTTTTTGCGAAAAATTTAACTCTCAGTCAATTACTTAATAACTTTTAAATAAAATGAAACACTTATGTAACGAAAATACAGTATAGTTATTATAGCTAAAATGGCGAGAGTCTGGACAATTTTTGATGGCAAAGAAAACATCAAGTTAGCCAAGAACTCTCAAAAAGTAGCTGCCAATCAGAAAAATAGTCATAAGACTTTGATGTGAGAAAGGAATTTAGTGATGGAGTCATTTTCTCCAATGATAATGTTTTGGTTAATTTTCCCGGTAATTGCGCTTTTTGCCAGTAATTTTTTGACAGCAAGCGTGCGTTTTATAAAGAAAATGGGGTTAAAAACACCTGATTTGGCAATTCCTTTTTTATTCGTTGGGTTGCATGAGATTTCTAGAACCGTTTATGGTCATTCAATCTTACCTTATTTTATGATTGCTGTCTTGATTCTAGGCATTGGCGTGGCGTTATTTCACGCCCATTACTATCGTGAAATCATGTACGGGCGTTTCTTTAAAATGTTTTGGCGCCTGGTCTTTTTACTTACGATGGTCTTGTATATCACATTGATTGTGTTGACAATTATCCGTTATATTTAAAGCGATAAAATAAATAAAAATTACTTCTGTCTTTTAAAAGTAAGTAAACGTCAAAGAATTTCTCAACACTTTTTACTATGGGTGGTAGAAAGTGGGGGATTGTGGTAGACTATTACTATCAAGTGGGACAGGAGGGATTTTTGCAATGCTTATGGGTGAATTTCAACATAATATTGATGCAAAAGGCCGCTTAATTGTTCCTGCCAAATTACGTGATGACCTCGGAGAAAACTTCGTGTTAACCAAGGGTCTAGACGGTTGTTTATTTGGTTATCCCGTTAGCGAGTGGGCTAAACTTGAAGTAAAATTAAATGAAATGCCCTTATCAAAAAAAGATGCCCGCACCTTTGTCCGTTATTTCTATGCCGGAGCAAGCGAGGTTGAAATTGATAAGCAGGGACGGATTAACATTCCCCAAAGCTTGCGGGAACACGCCGCTATTACGAAGGGCTGTATGATTATTGGTGTTTCTGACCGAATAGAAATTTGGGATGAAGCCCGCTGGCAAGCATATGCTAAAGAAGCGGAAGAAAATTTTGATCAAATTGCTGAAACAATGAGTGATTTTGGTTTTTAGTTAGAAAGAGGCAAGTCATGGCGCAGGATTTCCAACATTATACCGTGATGTTAAAGGAAACGGTGGATAATTTAAATATTAAGCCAGATGGCATCTATGTTGATTGCACATTAGGCGGCGCCGGGCACAGCCAATACCTGTTATCTCAATTAAGTAATCAAGGTCATCTATATGCCTTTGATCAAGACCAAAAAGCTATAGACCATGGGCAAGAATTTTTAAAGGAATATGTTGACCGGCAAATGGTCACCTTTATTAAAAGTAATTTCCGCAATCTTGCTGAAATGCTTGCCGAACAAGGTGTTACAGGCGTGGATGGTGTCATCTACGACTTAGGCGTTTCTTCGCCACAGCTAGATGAAGCTGAACGTGGCTTTAGCTATCACCAAGATGCACCATTAGATATGCGGATGGATCAAAGCAATCCGTTGACCGCTTATGAAATTATTAATACCTATGATTACCATGAATTAGTAAAAATATTTTACCGTTACGGCGAAGAAAAATTCTCCAAACAAATTGCCCGTCAAATTGAACGGGCCAGACAAGAGCAACTGATTGAAACAACGAGTGAATTGGTGGATATCATTAAATTAGGGATACCTGCTGCGGCTAGACGCACTGGTGGTCATCCTGCCAAAAGGATTTTCCAGGCAGTCCGGATTGCCGTCAATGATGAGTTAGGAGCAGTGGAAACGTCACTGGAACAAGCAATTTCTCTTTTACATCCAGCCGGACGGATTTCAGCAATCTCCTTTCATTCATTAGAAGATCGTATTGTCAAAACAATGTTTAAAGAATACAGCTCATTACCGGATTTGCCACCGGGGTTGCCCATGGTACCGGATGAGTTACAACCAGAGCTCAAGGTGATTACCCGTAAGCCGATTTTACCGAGCGAGCAGGAATTGGCTGAGAACAATCGCTCCCGCAGTGCTAAATTGCGAGTGGCTGAAAAAAAATCTAGAAAGGAACAGTAAGATGGCTGAACCGAAAAAAGTAGAAGATTTCCAATACCACATGCTGCAAGAACCTGCCAGAGAACATGAAGTGCCAGAAACACCAGCTGTTCCTGAGATTACGAAAGTTCAACCAGTCGACATTTCCGAAAAATTGCCGGTATCGTCACTTCGTCATCTTAAGAGGCTCTCAAAAATGGAGAAATTTATTTTAGGTTTTATTCTTGTCGGCATCTTGGGAATGTCCGTTTTGACGATTCGTCTGCAGGGCCAAATGACCCAAGTTGAAAACCAAATCTCAACAATTGAAACAACTATTACTGAAACGAATGGTCAAGCTACTGAGTTGGAGCAACAAAAAACAGAACTATCCCGTTCCGATCGGCTTAAATCAATTGCTGAAGCCAATGGTCTGACAATCGATGAAAATAATTTAAGGACTGTGAAATAGGTTAAATGAAGTCAATGAAAAATAGATTGAAAAGATTTTTAGATAAACGCAATTTAAATCCGCGGAACAATCGCAAAAAAGTAGGGATTATTCTTTTTACTACGAGTATTGGATTGTTCTTTTTATTTGCGGTACGGCTTTCGTATATTGTTGTCGGCGGTCATGTAGCCGGCGTTTCTTTAGCAAGTAAAACGGAAGAGCTTTACAAGGGTTCAGAAGTTTTAGAAGCCACGCGAGGCACTATTTACGATCGTTCTGGTAACACAATCGCTGAAAGCTCTTCTTCATTTAAAGTTTACGCTATTTTGTCTGAAACGTATGTCAATGGAGATAAAGAGCTGTATGCCCATGAAGATGATTTTAATACGATAGCAACTATTTTAAATCAGACTATCGGAATTGATACAAACGAGGCATTGAAATTGCTACAGGATGCGAAAGATGCTGATCGCTATCAAGTTGAATTCGGTACGTTAGCCAATAACCTAAGCTTGGAAACCCGGCAAGCGATTGAAGCAGCCATGGAAAGTGCTGGCATTAACGGATTGTATTTCGATGCATCCTCAGACCGGATTTATCCAAATGGAAATTTTGCTTCCTATTTAATCGGCTATGCTAATAGCGATGATGGTACTCAATTAACAGGTCAAATGGGGATTGAGTCTGCCTACAATTCTTTATTAGCCGGACAAAATGGCTCTGTAGTCTATGAAAAAAATAACTACGGTAATCCGTTACCAGGGACCACAGCTGAAGAAACCGCAGCGATTGATGGCTCCGATATTTACACCACGATTGATTCCCGTCTGCAAAGTTACTTAGAAACGCTAATGGATCCTGTATACAGTGCGACAAATCCAGAAAATTTGACTGCTATTTTAATGAAGGCTGATACCGGTGAAATTTTAGCGATGTCGCAACGGCCTAGTTTTGATCCGGAAAATATCGGTGATGTGGAAAATTGGCGGAACATTTTGGTGGAAGACGCTTATGAACCCGGTTCGACCATCAAAGTTGCGACGGTTGCCTCTGCAATAGATGAAGGTGTCTTTAATGAAAATCAAACCTTCCAATCTGGCTCCATTCAAATTGAAGATACAAAAATTAACGACTGGTCCCAAGGTATGGGAACTTTAACCATGCGACAAGCTCTCTCTTGGTCAAGTAACGTCGGTATGGTGACGCTAGAGCAAGCCATGGGCGGAGCTGCTTGGCGCAACCATTTAGAACAAATGGGAATTGGTGAGAGCACTTATTCTGGTTTAAATGGTGAGAATGATGGTTCAATGCCATCTGAAAACATTGTCGATACAGCGATGAGCGCTTATGGCCAGGCTTTAACTGTTACAAACCTGCAGATGATGAAAATCTTCTCAGGAATTGCTAATGATGGACAGATGTTAGAACCGCACTTTATCAGTAAAGTCGTTAATTCTGATACGGGCGACACGACGGTTATTGAACCGACCGTTGCCGGGCAAGCTTTCTCAGCCAATGCCGCTAACTCAGTATTGAATTATATGCAAGATACCGTAACCAGCCAAAATTATGGGACTGCTTATGGATTGTATTCACTGGACGGCTATAATATTTCTGCAAAAACAGGAACAGCTCAGATTGCTGGTACAGGTGGTTCTGGTTATCTTACGGGTTCTTCAAACTACATTTATTCTGTTGTTTTAATGTATCCTTCTGAAGATCCAGAATATGTTCTTTATTTGACACAACAACAGCCACAAAATTATGACCGCACAGCCTTCTCACAAATTGCTAATCCGTTGATGAAACGTTCAATGGATATCTTAAACACTGAAATGGCTTCTACAGATACAAGTAACACCACTGTGACGATTGATGATTATCAAGATCAGGTTGCGACAGATGCCGCTGTCTCTTTAAGCCGAGCATTTGTCACACCAATTGTATTAGGAACAGGGGATACCGTGACTGGGCAATCAGTGGCCGCCGGTGAAACAGTTGATCCTAACACACGAGTTATGCTTTTAACGGATGGCAATATTGCGATGCCAGATACGACGGATTGGACAGCAGCTGAACTAGAAGCTTTTGGTAGTCTGATTGGTGTAGATGTAACCATCAACGGTGAGGGCCGTTGTGTTGAACAAAGCGTGGCCTCAAATGAAATTATAAATACAGATAGCATTAGCTTCACACTTGGTTAGTTAATGTAATAGATTTAGGAGAATACAAATGGAATGGACAAAATTCTTAATCCCTTTAGCTGGTAGCTTTGCGATAACAGTGGCATTTATGCCACTGTTTATTGGTTATCTTCGGGCAAAACAATACGGTCAGGAAATCCGCGGAGATGGCCCTGGTTGGCACAGCGTCAAAGCTGGCACACCAACGATGGGTGGATTAGTTTTTTTAGTTGGCGTTATTATTATTGGAATTATTAGTGCCATTTGGCTTCAGCAACTGACTCCTTCTTTGGCTATTCTTTTATTTATCCTAGTCTTATACGGGGCATTAGGTTTTATTGATGATTTTATCAAGGTCTTCCGTAAAAGAAATCTCGGTTTAAAATCTGGTCAAAAATTAATTGGTCAGATTGCCGGAGGCTTAGTTTTTTACGGAGTGTATCGTCTTGATAATAATACAGATATTTTAAATGTTTTTGGTTTACAAGTTCACTTAGGTATTATTTACGGTCTATTTATTATCTTTTGGTTAGTCGGCTTTTCGAATGCCGTCAATCTTACAGATGGTATCGACGGTTTAGTTTCCGGCTTAGGGACGATTTCTTTTGGAACTTATGCAATCATTGCGTGGTTCCAACAACAATATGATGTTCTGATTATCTGCGTCTGTGTAGTCGGTGGACTGATTGGCTTTTTTCTCTATAATAAAAAACCAGCGAAAATTTTTATGGGGGATGTTGGCTCCTTAGCTTTAGGGGGACTGTTGGCTGCCGTTTCAATTTTACTGCATCAGGAATGGACCTTATTGTTAGTTGGTCTAATCTACGTGATTGAAACAGCGAGCGTCATGCTGCAGGTATCGTCTTTTAAATTAACTGGTAAACGAATCTTTAAAATGTCACCCATCCATCATCATTTTGAAATGAGTGGTTGGTCAGAATGGAAAATTGATACTATTTTCTGGCTGGTTAGTTTAGTTCTTTCAGTTATTACTTTAGTGATTGTTTTATAAATATGTTTTGTGAGTTCGTTTTCGGTAAAGGAGTTTTTTTATGAAGCAGATTACCAAATATCAAAATTTTAAAGTCCTAGTTTTAGGACTGGCCAAAAGTGGCTATAGTGCCGCGAAATTATTGCATGAGCTGGGGGCTCTTGTCACAGTAAACGATGGTAAACCTTTTGAAGAAAATCCCGAAGCTCAAGACCTGCTGACCTTAGGTGTTAAAGTAATCACTGGTAGTCATCCAATTGAACTACTGGATGAAGATTTTTCATTGATGGTCAAAAATCCTGGAATTCCCTATGATAATCCTTTGGTGGCTCGCGCCATCGAACTTGAAATCCCTGTCATTACTGAAGTTGAGCTAGCCTATGAGGTGGCAGAATGTCCGATGATTGGAATCACAGGAACCAATGGCAAAACGACTACCACTACGATGATTGCTCAACTATTAAATGCAGACCGCAATCAGGGTATCGCCCGTTTAGCAGGAAATATTGGTTTTCCTGCCAGCAGCGTCGCCCAAGAAGCGGCAAGAGATGACGTGATGGTGACTGAGCTATCTAGCTTTCAACTGATGGGCATTGTTGATTTAAAACCGACAATTGCGGTCATAACCAATATTTATGAAGCTCATTTAGATTATCATGGCAGCCGAGAAGACTATCTTCAAGCTAAATGGCGTATTCAAGAGAACATGACAGCGACTGATTATTTAGTGATTAATTTTAACCAGCCGGAACTCGTTGAACTCGCTTTACATACAAAAGCCCAAGTTATTCCCTTTAGCACTGAAAAAATTGTGCCTACGGGAAGTTACTTAAAAGACGGGCAATTATATTTCCAAGATGAATTAATTATGCCGGCGGAAAAACTTGGTGTTCCTGGTCAGCATAATATTGAAAATGCACTGGCGGCAATTGCCGTTGCTAAATTAAGCCAAGTATCTAATGAAGCAATTCAAACGACTTTAACGAATTTTACTGGCGTGCCCCACAGAACTCAGTTTGTCGGTGAAATTGCCGGCCGAAAATTTTTCAACGACTCAAAGGCGACGAATATTTTAGCTACTGAAATGGCTTTAGGCGGCTTTGATAATACTCAGCTGATTCTTTTAGCCGGCGGTCTTGACCGGGGCAATGATTTTGATGAGCTGATTCCCTCTTTAGAAGGAATCAAAGCTTTGATTGTGTTCGGTGAGACTGCCAGCAAGTTAGCCTTAGCCGGTCAAGAAGCCGGTATTGAAACCATTATTGAAACTGAAGATGTTGAAACGGCTGTGCCATTGGCCTTTCGTGAAAGTGCTAAAGGAGACACCATTCTCTTGTCTCCAGCGAATGCCAGCTGGGATCAGTACCCCAATTTTGAAGTGCGGGGCGACAGATTTATCCAAGCTGTCAAAAATTTGAATTAAACGAGGAATACCATGAAAATTTTAGTGACAGGCGGTGGCACCGGCGGACATATTTATCCGGCGCTAGCCTTTGTAAACTACATGAAAAAAGATCCAGAAAACGAATTTCTCTATGTTGGGGCTAAAAAAGGGTTAGAAACTGAAATCGTCCCAGCCGCTGGAGTTCCTTTTGTGGCATTGGAAATTCAAGGCTTTAAACGCAAGCTATCATTAGATAATTTGAAAACAGTACAGCTCTTTTTGAAAAGTATTAACCAAGCGAAAAAAATATTAAAGGAATTTCGCCCGGATATTGTTCTTGGGACAGGCGGCTATGTTTCTGGCGCCGTTGTCTATGCAGCTTCTCGCTTAAAAATTCCGACAATTATTCATGAGCAAAATAGTGTGCCAGGGATTACCAATAAATTTTTGAGTCGCTATGTCACAAAAATTGCTATTGCATTTCCGGATGCAGCCGCTTTTTTTCCGACAGAAAAGGTTTCTTTAGTCGGCAATCCCCGGGGGCAAGAAGTTGAGGGCATGCAGCCAAATGATGGACTTATTGCCTACGGCTTAAAAGTAGCGCAACCGACAGTTTTGATTTTTGGCGGCAGCCAAGGAGCTTTGAAAATTAATCAGGCTTTTAGGGAAGCTTTGCCTGAACTTAAAAAGCGGGCTTATCAAGTACTGTATGCTTCTGGAACCCGTTATTATGAACAATTAACAGAAGAGGTTGCTGCATTGCCGCAAGGTAGCAATGTCAGCATTCAACCCTATATCGAAAATATGACAGAAGTCATGGCTAATGCTTCTTTAT
This sequence comes from Enterococcus sp. HY326, assembly GCF_026157065.1. Classification (GTDB taxonomy): domain Bacteria; phylum Bacillota; class Bacilli; order Lactobacillales; family Enterococcaceae; genus HY326. The sequence continues at coordinate 183,906 of NZ_JANLGQ010000001.1, read as the reverse complement.
TAGTTGGGAGAGCTGGAGCGACCTCAATTGCGGAATTTACCGCTTTAGGGATTCCAGCTGTGCTAATTCCAAGCCCTTACGTAACCAACGACCATCAAACCAAAAATGCCCAAAGCTTGGCAAAAGCGGGGGCAGTAACAATTATTGGCGACAGCCAATTAGATGGTCAAACACTTTTAGCAGCTTTAGACGACATCATGGACCATCCTGAAAAACAAAAAGCGATGGCGGCTGCAGCTAAAGTGCAGGGTATTAGCGATGCCAGTACACGATTAGAAAAATTGATTAAAGAAATGATTTAAAGAGAGGGGGGACGACCTTGGTCAAAAAGAAGCAGCCGGAACAGCCACCAGAAACACCTCAAAATGAAGAACCGAAGATTGATGAGGAAAATTTATCACCTTGGCAGCAGGCCAATTTGACTTATATGCAACAGCAAGGAGAGACCCCTCTGTGGCAAGATAAAAAAGAAGAAACAACTGAGGCTGAAGACACTGAGGATATGTCAGGAATCTCTGATGAGGTTGCTGAGAAACAGCAACAAAAAGCTAAATTAAAAGTGTTGGACAGTACTAAAAAAGGAAAACGCCGCAAGTCTTATGTGGAGACTCTGCCTAATCTTAAAGAACAAACTAATAAAGTATTGCGCCGCAGAATTATTATCTTGCTCTTGGTTTTTGGTATTCCGCTGATTATTCTCAGCTATCTGGTGTCACCTTTTAGCAAATTGCAAAACTTGACTGTCAGCGGAAATTCTGAGGTCTCAAGTGATACGATTATTGCTTCTAGTAATTTTTCCATTGGCACCAATATTTTTGAAGAATTTTTTTCCAGAGAGCAATTAACAGCAGCAGTTGAAACTGATAATCCAAGAATAAAATCCATCAATGTCACATTGACGGGACCGACCAGTTTAAATATTGGTGTCAGCGAGTATCAAGAAGCAGCCGTATTATTACAAGACGGTGTGTATTACCCAATATTAGAAAACGGTGTGGTTTTAACCGATACCGCAACGGATGCAATTGAAGGCTTTCCAGTCTTGCAGGACTTTAGTGATCAGACAATTATTACTGAAACCATTTCCGGATATCAAGACATCGCAACCGATGTCCAAGCGTTGATTCAAGTCATCCAATATACGCCAAGCAGCGACAATCCCCGTTTGTTAACTTTGACAATGACGGATGGAAATCAAGTGTTGGTGCCTTATACAACCTTTGCTTCACAGATGCAATATTATCCGCAAGTTGCCTCCCAGATGACAGAAAATGGTGTGATTGATATGGAGGTAGGAATCTTCTCTTATCCTTATGGAACCGACCAAAGTACAACTAGTTCAACTGAAAGTAGTAGTGAGAGCTTAGAGTAAATTTTCTTAAAATGAAAAAAAACCAAGGGAAATCACACTTTCTTCTTTCTAATTTAGGTAGTTTTATGTTAAAATTGAAAGCAGTGAATATATATAAAATTACAAGTGATATGATGGATAGATTGTATCTGTTAGTAATGGAGAAGGATTTAGGAGGGAACCCCAATCATGGCAAAATCTGGAATGTACGTAGGCCTTGATATCGGAACGACATCGGTTAAAGTTGTTGTAGCTGAATATATCGACAATCAAATGAATATCATCGGCGTAGGCAACGCTAAGTCTGAAGGTATTAATCGTGGAATCATCGTTGATATTGAAAAAACTGTTCAAGGAATTCAAAGAGCAGTGAGACAGGCAGAAGAAAAGGCTGGCATTCAAATTAAAAGTGTTAGTGTCGGTTTACCGGCGAATCAACTGCAAGTTGAAAGCTGTCAAGGGATGATTGCTGTTAACAGCGAATCAAAAGAAATTAATGACGAAGATGTGAAGAACGTTGCCTCAGCAGCAATGGTTCGTTCAACACCACCGGAAAGACAAATTGTGGCAATCTTACCACAAGAGTTTACCGTAGATGGCTTTGAAGGCATCAAAGACCCTCGTGGAATGATTGGCGTTCGTTTAGAAATGTACGGTTTAGTTTTCACTGGACCTAAGACAATTGTTCACAACATTCGCAAGTGTGTCGAAAAAGCTGGCTTAACAATTAATGAAATGTTAATCACACCATTATCTTTAACTGAATCAGTTTTATCTGAAGGGGAAAAAGATTTTGGGACTATTGTTATCGACATGGGCGGCGGCCAAACAACGACTGCTGTCATGCATGACAACCAATTGAAATACACTTATGTGGATCAAGAAGGTGGCGAATTCGTCACAAAAGATGTTTCGACCGTCTTAAATACCTCCTTCAATAACGCAGAAGCTTTGAAAATCAATTACGGCGATGCATATCCAGCACGGACATCAGCTAGTGAAGAATTTCCAGTGGATGTGATTGGTCAATCTGAACCAGTTAAAATCGATGAAAGATATTTATCTGAAATTATCGAAGCTCGTTTAGAACAAATCTTCCGCAAATCAAAAACAGTCTTGACTGAAATTGATGCGTTGGATTTACCTGGCGGAATTATTTTAACTGGTGGAGCAGCTAGCCTACCAGGTGTTGTTGATTTAGCACAGGACATTTTTGAAACCAATGTTAAATTACACGTTCCTAACCACATGGGATTAAGAAATCCAGTTTTCACCAACGTAATCAGCATCATTGAATACAGTGCTGGATTAAATGAAGTCTATCGTTTGGCGAAAAGTGCTGTTTTAGGCGACAAAGAAAGAAGTGTCGCTCCACAACCAGCCCAACCGCAAGTTGTTGCTCAGCCACAAGTGCCAGAAGCGACTTATGAAACGAATTATGAACCAGAAGCTTCTTATAATACTGAAGCTCCTAGTGATCAAAAAGGCGAAAAAGTAACAACTAAAATCAAAGACTTCTTCTCAAATATTTTTGAATAAGAAAACTGGAGGACTAGAATAATGGAATTTTCAATTGATAATACCGTAAACGACGGCGCAGTCATTAAAGTTATCGGCGTCGGCGGTGGCGGCGGCAATGCAGTTAACCGCATGATTGACGAAAACGTCAAAGGTGTTGAGTTTATCGTTGCCAATACAGATGTTCAAGCTTTGAAGAACTCAAAAGCTGAAACTTTAATTCAATTAGGCCCTAAATTCACCCGTGGATTAGGTGCCGGTTCACAACCAGAAGTTGGTCAAAAGGCCGCTGAAGAAAGTGAACAAGCTATTCAAGATGCTCTTGAAGGCGCAGATATGATTTTTATCACTGCAGGTATGGGGGGCGGAACCGGAACCGGTGCTGCACCAATCGTTGCCCGTATTGCAAAAGAAGTTGGTGCTTTAACTGTAGCTATCGTAACTCGTCCTTTCAGCTTTGAAGGACCAAAACGGGGCCGTTATGCTTCAGAAGGCATTTCTCAATTAAAAGAAAACGTAGATACTTTACTAATCATCTCAAACAACCGCTTATTAGAAGTTGTTGATAAAAAGACACCGATGTTGGAAGCTTTCCGTGAAGCGGATAATGTTTTACGTCAAGGTGTTCAAGGTATCTCTGATTTAATTACAGCACCTGGTTACGTGAACTTGGACTTTGCTGATGTGCGCACGGTTATGGAAAATCAAGGCACTGCTTTGATGGGTATCGGTGTTGCTAGCGGAGAAGAACGGGTCGTTGAAGCGACTAAACGGGCTATTTCTTCACCATTACTTGAAAGTTCAATTGATGGAGCTGAACAAGTCTTGTTAAATATCACAGGTGGATTAGACATGACGTTATTTGAAGCTCAGGATGCTTCTGATATTGTTGCCAACGCTGCTTCAGGCGACGTCAACATTATTTTAGGAACGTCAATTAATGAAGACATGGGGGATGAAATTCGTGTTACTGTTATTGCAACAGGAATTGACCCTGCTAAAAAAGAAGGTCGGGTTGGCCGGGCTTCTGCTCGTCAAAGCCAAATCCATTCAGTAAGACAAGAACCTGTCTTAGATATGGAACAAGCAACGCCAATTCGTGAAGAAGAAACGAGTGCCTTTGGCGATTGGGATATTCGTAAAGAAGAAACTTTACGTCCTAAAGTGGAAGATACTGCATTTGAAAACGTTGAGAAAAAAGAATTAGAAACCTTTAGTCGTCCTGATTCTAATACTAACAGCGATTCAGATGAAATTTCAACACCACCATTTTTCCGTCGTAAAAGATAGTTTTGGAGGCTGAGACGAATGATTTCCGATAATTTGAATGGGGTTTATCAGAAAATTACGGAGGCCTGTGTCAAAGCCAAGCGACAGCCTAGTGACGTGACCTTAGTGGCAGTGACCAAAAGTGTGGATGCTGTTGCAGCTCGTCAGCTAGTCGAAAATGGAGTCATTAATCTCGCCGAAAACCGTGTCGATAAACTTTTAGAAAAACAACATGACCTAAAAGATCAAACAGCTATAAAATGGCATTTAATCGGCAATCTGCAGCGGCGTAAAGTTAAAGATATTATCAATCAAATCGATTACTTTCATGCCCTGGACAGTTTGCGTCTAGCTCAAGAAATTGAAAAAAGGGCTGAGACAGAAATTAAGTGTTTCGTTGAGGTTAATATTTCTGGTGAAGCTAGTAAACATGGCTTTTCACCAGAGGAAGTGTTGAACTTTGTCAATGAACTAAAAACCTTTCAAAAAGTCAAGGTCATAGGTTTAATGACAATGGCGCCTTTAACGGCGACAGAAGCAGAGATACGCGTTATTTTTAAACAACTAAAAAAACTACAGACTACTGTGCAGGATTTAGAAATTGAACAAGCTCCCTGTAGTGAATTGAGTATGGGAATGAGCAATGATTTCGGCATTGCGATTGAAGAGGGTTCAACGTTTATCCGTGTAGGTAGAATGTTATTCGGTGCGATGTGAAGGAGGTAGGCCAATGGCACTTTTTAATAAGAAATTTGCCAATTTTTTTGGACTGTTAGACGAGGAAGAATACGAAGAAGATGTTCGGTCAAATCACGAGGAGAGCAGTTTCCAAGCCAGAGAACAACATCAGGTAGAAATGCCCCAAGCAGTGAATGATCCTGTTCGTGAAACTCGTTTTAGTGAAAACATTCAAAAAGCCATGAAGGAATCTGATGACAAACAGGTTGAAAGATCCCGTCAAATGCAGCAGGAAGCTCCTAAATTGGTGTCACTTAGCAATAATTCGAACCGAGGTGGCGGTGGCGGAAACGGAACTAAAAAGACCGGTTCAGCTAAAAATCTCGGTAAAATTACTATTTGTGAACCAAGAGCCTATTCTGAAGCGATGACGATTGCCAAGCGCATTATCGCTGGTGAATCTGTTTTAATTAATTTCTATTCTGTCGAGGAACTCCAAGCACGCCGAATTGTTGACTTCCTAACCGGAACAGTCTATGCACAAGATGGTGATATTCAACGGGTTGGTGACGAAATCTTTTTATGCACACCGCCGGATGTTGAAATAGACAAAAGCATTGCACAATCGCTTGCAGAGTCGAATTTCTTCGAATAATCTAGAGGAGGAATTCCATGTTAGTGTTAATTGAAATAATTAGAGTTTTTCAGTTTGCGGTGAGAATTTATTCAATTCTCTTAGCTGCTTATGCGCTGATTTCTTGGTTTCCTGGAGGCTATCAGTCCTCCATCGGAAAATTTTTGGCACGGGTTTGCGAGCCTTACTTGAGCCTATTTGATCGGTTGAATTTAAGATTTGGTGGCTTGGATTTCACAATCCTAGCAGCAATTCTAATTTTAAATTTGGCGAGCCAAGGATTAGTTATGCTAATTGTTCGATTGCTATAAAAATATATGAAAAGGGGGTGATTGTCTTTGAATGCAAATGTGTATCAGCATTTTCGCAGAGATGAGCACCCTTTTATTGATACTGTGGCTGATTGGATTGAGCGGGTCTCATTGCAATATTCGCCGTACCTGACTTACTTTCTTGATCCTAGACAGGCTTATATTGTGGAAACCTTGGTTCAGCAGCAGGAGGATGTAAAATTTAAGTTTTACGGTGGTTATCCTGAGGCAGAACGTTTCCGCTGCATGATTTATCCAGAATATTATGAGCCTGAGGATGCAGATTTTGAAATCCAATTATTTGAAGTTAACTATCCACAAAAGTTTTCAACCTTAAGCCACGGCAAAATATTAGGGAGTTTAATCGGTGCCGGGGTGCAACGGGATTCCTTTGGCGATATTATTACTGACGGTGAACAATGGCAGGTTTTTATTGCCAAAGAAGTTAGTAATTTTATTGTCAGTCAAGTGACCAAAGTCGGCAATATTTCCGTCCGCCTCGAAGAACTAGATGCCAGTCAATTTTTGGAGTCTATTGATAAGTGGTCAATTGAGACAATTACTGCAAGTTCTTTAAGATTAGATGTCATTATCTCGAATGTCTACAATATTTCTAGACAACGCTCGAAACAATTGATAGAATCAGGAAAAGTCAAAGTGAATTGGGGAGAAACCCTCAAGCCTGATTTTCCTGTTGATTTGTTGGATATTATTTCGGTCCGGGGATTTGGCCGTATTCAGTTAAATGAAATTGGCGATAAAACCAAAAAGGACAAATATCGCATTACGATTGGCGTATTGCGTAAATAATTAGAAGAGGTGAAAAACATGCCACTAAGTCCATTAGATATTTCAAATAAGAGTTTCGCAGTTAAAATGCGGGGCTATAGTCAAGATGAAGTTGATGATTTTCGTGATTTAATTGTGAAAGACTATGAAGAGGTCCTGTCAAAAAACCGCATGATGGAAAAAACATTAAAGCATGCGGAAGAAAAATTGGAATACTTCAATGAATTAAAGGATGCCTTGAATCAGTCAATTATCGTAGCACAAGATACAGCTGATAAAGTGAAATCAAGTGCCAATAAAGAATCAGAAGTGATTGTCGGAGACGCTCAAAACAAAGCCCATGAATTAGTCAGTGATGCTGAGGCTCGCTCAAATTACTTAATTACCACGGCTGAGGAAAAAGCTCGTCAGATTATTGATGAAGCAACCGCTAGAGCGAGGGAATTAGTTAGTGAAACAGATGACTTAAAGAAAAAAACGCGGGTTTTTCATCAGCGTTTAAGTTTGATGCTAGAGTCACAGTTGCAAACTGTGAAGAGTGAAGAATGGACGCAATTATTAACGCCATTTTCATCTTACGTGCAGGATTCGCATACTGTAATCAAAGAATTATTTGGCGATGAATTTGGCTTTGGTGCGATGCCAGCTGCTAAAGAAATGCCTGCCGCAGAAGTTGTCGATGAAGATATTATTGTCAAAGAGACGCTTGACGGTTATAATCAAGACGAAGCGACAGCTGATGACAATGACAATCAAGCGCCAGAATAAAAAGATAGAACAGAAAACCAGAAATATCCTTAATAGCGAACCAAAGCCGGTGAAAGTTTGGTAGGCAATGTTTCTAGGTAGATCCTCTATTTACTTATAATCTGAATTTAGTAAGATTATACGAGTGACTTCGTTACCAGTTACGAAAGATAATCCAAGGAGTTGGATTAAAATTTGGGTGGTACCACGATACGTTCGTCCCTTTTTAGGGATGGGCGTTTTTTTATATAGATTTTTAGTGAATTTAAAGGAGCGAAACACGCATGAAGATGAAGGAAACATTGCATTTAGGAAAAACAGCTTTTCCAATGCGAGGCAATTTACCAAATCGTGAAGCTGAATGGCAGAAGGATTGGGAAGAAAAAAAAGTATATGAAATGCGTCAAAAAATGAATGAAGGCAAACCGACTTTTGTTTTACATGATGGACCGCCGTATGCTAATGGCAATATCCATTTAGGTCATGCCTTAAATAAAATCAGTAAGGATATTATCATTCGTTCAAAATCAATGTCAGGTTTTAGAGCGCCGTATGTTCCTGGCTGGGATACCCACGGACTGCCGATTGAACAAGTCTTAACCAATAAAGGTATTAAACGCAAAGAAATGACAATGGCCGAATATCGTCAAAAATGTATGGAATATGCCTTGTCACAAGTTGACACTCAAAGAGCTGACTTCAAACGGTTAGGCGTTGCTGGTGATTGGGATCATCCTTATATCACATTGGACCCTTCCTACGAAGCGGCTGAAATTCGTGTCTTTGGAAAAATGGCAGAGAAAGGCTACATCTATAAAGGCTTGAAACCAATTTATTGGTCGCCTTCAAGTGAATCTTCTTTAGCTGAAGCTGAAATCGAATATAAAGATGTTAAATCTGCTTCTATTTACGTTGCCTTTAAAGTGAAAGACGGCAAAGGATTATTAGATAATGATACGGCTTTTGTTATTTGGACAACGACACCGTGGACTTTGCCAGCTAACCAAGGTATTGCTGTAAATCCAAGCTATACTTATAGTGTGGTCGTTGCAGACGGCCAAAAATATGTTGTCGCAAAAGACCTAGTGGAAACTGTTAAAGAAGCTGTTGGCTGGGAAAATGTTCACACGGAAAAAGAAATTAAAGGAACTGAGCTGGAGTATATGACGGCTCAACATCCTTTTTATGATCGTGAGTCTTTAGTTATCTTAGGTGACCACGTTACTTTAGATGCCGGTACAGGTTTGGTTCATACAGCACCTGGTCATGGTGAAGATGACTATGTTGTTGGGAAAAAATATAATTTAGAAGTGATGTCGCCAGTTGATGATAAAGGAATTTTCACAGCAGAAGCACCTGGCTTAGAAGGTGTCTTTTATGACAAGGCAAATCCAGTTATTACTGAATGGCTAGAAGAAAAAGGTGCTTTATTAAAACTCGATTTCTTCGTCCACAGTTATCCCCATGACTGGCGTACGAAAAAACCGGTTATCTTCCGGGCAACGCCGCAATGGTTTGCTTCAATTGATAAATTCCGCCAAAATATTTTGGATGAAGTTGAAAAGGTTGATTGGATTATTCCGTGGGGTAAAACTCGTTTATATAATATGATTCGTGACCGTGGCGATTGGGTCATCTCCCGTCAAAGAGCCTGGGGTGTGCCGTTACCAATTTTTTATGCAGAAGATGGCGAACCCATCATCACACCAGAAACAATCGATCATGTGGCCAATCTTTTTGCGGAATTTGGATCTAACATTTGGTTTGAAAGAGAAGCCAAAGAGTTATTACCAGAAGGCTTCACTCATCCTCATTCTCCAAATGGCGAGTTTACGAAAGAAAAAGATATCATGGATGTTTGGTTTGACTCTGGCTCTTCCCATGAAGCAGTCCTGCGCCAACGTCCAGAATTAACATTCCCAGCGGATATGTATCTTGAAGGCTCTGATCAATACCGTGGCTGGTTTAACTCAAGTATTACGACTAGTGTGGCCATCAATGGCGTTGCGCCTTATAAAGCTGTCCTGTCACAAGGCTTTACTCTAGATGGCGAAGGCCGCAAAATGAGTAAATCTTTAGGGAACACAATTGTTCCTGATAAAGTGATTAAGCAAATGGGTGCTGATATTCTGCGCTTATGGGTCAGCAGTGTTGATTATGAATCAGATGTACGGGTCTCAATGGATATCTTAAATCAAGTCTCTGAAGTCTATCGGAAAATTCGTAACACCATGCGTTTCTTATTGGCGAATACTTCTGATTATGTGGCGAGTGAAAATCGTGTACCTTATGCTGAATTGCGCTCAGTCGATAAATATATGCTGGTGCGTTTAAATCAAGTCATCAAAGAAATTCGTGAAGAAGGCTATGAAAAATATAACTTCCTGCATATCTATCGGACAGTTATGAATTTCCTAACGGTTGATTTATCTTCCTTCTATCTAGATTTTGCCAAAGATGTTGTTTATATCGAAGCCGCCAATGATTACCAACGCCGTTGTATGCAGACTGTTTTCTATGATGTAATTGTTGCGTTAACTAAATTATTGACGCCTATCATCCCTCATACAGCTGAAGAAATTTGGTCCTATTTGGAAAACGAAGAAGAAGCCTTTGCCCAATTAGCTGAGTTCCCTGGCTATGAAGAGTATGCTAACGCTGCGGAATTGACGGACACTTGGAGCAGCTTCTTGGAATTTAGAGATAAGGTCTTGAAGGCTTTAGAAGAAGCCCGCAATGAAAAATTAATTGGAAAATCTCTTGAAGCAAAAGTGACTATCTATCCAAATCAAGAGGTTAGAGATTTATTAGTGGCAGTTGATAGTGATTTAGCTCAGCTGTTGATAATTTCACCAGACTTTTTTGAAGTTGCAAAAGCAGGGGAAGCAGCACCGGCTAATGCCATGAGCTTTGATGATGTCGCAATTCTAGTGGAAAAAGCCGATGGTGAAGTTTGCCAACGCTGTCGTCAAATGCGTAAAGATGTTGGCTCCCATGAACATTTGCCACACATTTGCGGTCACTGTGCCAATATTGTAGAGGGTGAATATCCTGAAGCTGTTGCTAAAGGTTTTGAAGAATAATTGAGAAGCCTTTTAAAAATTTTTTCTTAATAAGTTAAAAAAGCAAACCATTGGGAACTCATTTTCCAGTGGTTTGCTTTTTATTTATAAAAAGAGGCTGTGACATTAGTTAGAAGAAAGCCGAACTTTACGAATGGTATCTAGTGAAAACCACTAAATATAATATAGTTCGTGATTTCATCTGTTAAAAAGACTAATGTCACAGGCTTGTTTTATTTTTATAATTGATTTCTATCTCGATACCAGACATCCGGCTGCCAGTTCCAAGTGAAGCCGTCTTTTTCCAGTAAATCAAAGGCTGCTTGTGGTCCCATGGTTCCAGCTGCATAGTTCGGAAAATCTGGTGTTACTTGGTCCCAAGCGTGACGAATAACATCGACAATATGCCATGATTGGGCGACTTCATCCCAGTGGGAGAAGTTGGTGCCATCTCCATTTAAGGCATCAAGAATTAATTTTTCATAGGCTTCGGGACTGTTTTCAATTGTTTCAGCGCTATTGCGATAATCTAGCTTAACGGGAATCGTATTGAAGCCTTGACCGATTTCTTTGCCGTTTAAAGTCATCGAAAAGCCTTCTGTCGGTTGAATGTAAATAGTTAAAACATTTGGCGGTAAATCTTTATTTTCGCTGTGGTCTTCTAAATCAGTCCGAAAGACATTGATTGGCACTTGTTTGAAAACGATATTGATGCGAGTTCCTTTTTCGGTCATACGCTTGCCGGTACGAATGTAAAAAGGCACGCCGGACCAACGGAAATTATCAATATAAAATTTACCAGCAACAAAAGTTTCAATCGTAGAATCAGGGCTAACGTTTGGCTCATGACGATAATCAACAAATGATTGATTCGCTAATTGGCCTTCACCGTATTGGCCTCGGACAAAGTTTTCCAGCGCTTCTGCTTCATTGTAAATGCGAATGGCATTTAAGGCTTTGACCTTTTCAGTCCGAATTTCTTTTTCTGAAAAGGCAACTGGTGGCTCCATTGCTAATAAGGAGACAACTTGCAGAATATGATTTTGCACCATGTCCTTCAAGGCGCCGCTGTTTTCATAATAGCCACCGCGGTCTTCAACTCCCAATGATTCAGCAAAAGTAATTTGCACATTATCAATATAGCGATTGTTCCATTGGGATTCAAAAATATTGTTGGCAAAACGAATGGCAGAAATATTTTGAATCATTTCTTTGCCGAGGTAATGGTCAATCCGGAAAATATCTTGTTCCGGAAAAGCTGCCCGAATTTCTTGGTTCAGCTGATAAGCCGATTGATAATCTGAGCCAAAAGGTTTTTCGATAATCAATCGGTCAAAGCCGTGATCAGAAATAATTTGCTGACTCTTTAGATGTTCGACGATTGTCCCGAAAAATTGCGGAGACATGGCTAAGTAGTACAGGCGATTGCCTTCAATCTGATAGGTCTCATCCAATTTATCAGCCAGTGTTTTCAAAGCATCATAATGTTGTGTATCAGTCACGTTATGAGCTTGATAGTAAAAGTGGCTGGCAAAATCAGTTGCTTCGGCCTCTGTCGGATTTAAATCTTGAATGGTTTCCTTGACGATTTCCCGATAATAATCATCGCTCCATTCTCGTCTAGCGGTGCCAATCACCGCAAAATGGTTACTAATTTCACCTTTTTTGTAAAGGCGAAAAAGAGAAGGATATAATTTGCGTTTGGCTAAGTCACCGGTACCGCCAAAAATCGTCATTAAGACGCGGATATCATTTTTCATCATAAAAACTCCTTTTAATTGCGATTGCGTTGTGGAAACTATTTATAGTGGATCAACAAAAATAGTGCTGGCGGCTTTAAAGCTGATGGCCACTTTTTTAGTTTCATTTTCCAGTGTGATCGGACCTTCAAAGGCGGCCTTATCACTGATGGTAAAGTGCTCATCAATTTTAATATTAACTGAAACTAAATAATCCAAGAGTTCCTGTTCGTCTAGCACACGGGCGATGCGAATCGTCGCCCCGATTGGATAATCCTTTAGAGTTTGCCGCTCTTTTTCATCGACTACGGCTGTTGCGGCGGGAATCATTCCGCCGTGGGGGCAGTATTTGGGATGCTCTAAGTATTCCTCCAAGTGATTGGCTAGATGATCTGATGTCACATGCTCTAAAACCTCAGCATCGTCATGGACCGTATTCCAAGGATAATTTAGATGCTCCACTAAAAAAACTTCCCATAAACGGTGCTTACGAATCAAACTGCTGGCCAACTGAGTGCCTTTGAAAGTTAGCTGCGCTCCTTGATAAGGAAAATGATCAACTAAACCCTCTTTTACCAGCTTGTTAATCATCTCGCTGACGGAAGCTGCGGAAACGTTTAGTCCAGAGACAATTTGCTTATTGTTAATCTTGCGTTTGTCGCCGCCCAGCTCCAGTAATAATTTCAAATAATCTTCGCGATTTGGGGTCATGTAGCGTAACTTCCTTTCCAATAGACTAATTTTATCAAAAAAGTCTTTCTTTGACTATTTTAATGAAAGTAAAACTGCTATTATTTTTAATAAAATAAAGTAATAGAGGGCTTTCAATGAAAATTATTTTGCAAATGCATTGTAATTCTGTGAAAAACAAGGTAGAATATTAAAATAAAATTAGAATTTTCAAAATATTTAAAAGGGTTGGTGTCCATGAAAGTAAAACTGCCGGAAGCTAAAAAAACAATGTATGATCCCTCATTTGAAAAAGATGCCTGTGGAATGGGTTTTATTGCCCAAATGGACGGTGTGGCTTCCCATCAATTAGTCGATCATGCTTTAACTATGTTGGAACGGATGAATCATCGTGGCGGAACTGGGGCAGAACCTGATACAGGTGACGGTGCAGGTATTTTAATGGCTTTGCCGGATGTCTTTTTCCAAAAACAAGCAGCTAAAGCTCAGGTTGAATTGCCGGAAAAGGGCAATTATGCTGTGGGAATGCTTTTTTTACCGCAGGAAGAAACCCACAAAGACCATATGTTACAGGCAATTACATTAGATATTGAGCAGGCTGGCTATCACGTCTTGTGGCATCGGGATGTTCCGTTTGTCTTTGAAAACTGCGGACCGGGTGCCCAAAAAGTCATGCCAAGCTTTGTCCAAATTTTTGTAGAGAAGCCGATTGATGTCAAAGCAGGCCGAGCTTTTGAGGACCGCTTATTCCGACTGCGGCGTAAGCTAGAAAAAACCTATGCGCCAGAAGAAATGGCGATTTGTTCTTTGTCTTCTAAAACAATTGTTTACAAAGGCATGCTCCACGCTTATCAAGTACGGCTCTTTTTCCCTGATTTATCAGATAAAACGATGGAAACCAGTATTGCTTTAACGCATTCTCGTTTTTCAACGAATACCTTTCCCAGCTGGGATCGGGCACAGCCGTTTCGTTTTCTCGCTCATAATGGAGAAATCAACACTCTAAGGGGTGCGGAAAACTGGATGCGCAGCCATCATGTTGAAATTTATAATGAAGAAAATTCGGACTCAGCGAAACTAGAAAACTGCATGGAATATTTATACCGCAACGGTCGGGATATTCCCCAGGCTCTGATGATGATGATTCCAGAAGCTTGGTCGCCAGAAGCGAAATTAGCCGACGAAACGGCTGCATTCTATGAATATGCCTCAAGCTTCATGGCCCCATGGGATGGTCCTGCGGCTTTATGTTTCACAGATGGCGATATGGTGGGAGCAACTTTGGACCGCAATGGCCTGCGTCCGTCTCGTTATTCAATCACAAAGGACCGGATGATTATTGTAGCTTCTGAGTCTGGCGTCGTTGATTTAGAACCCGCTACTGTAGTCGAAAAAGGCGTATTAGGACCAGCGAATATGATTCTAGTCGACACGACAACGGGAAATTTTTACCGTAATGAAGAAATTAAAGCGAAGTATGCAACCGCCCATCCATATCGGGAGTGGCTGGATAGCACTCGTTTAACAGTAGCAGATTTAGCTGAAGCGTCTGATGGAGTGGCAAAGGATTTTTCTGAAAAAGAATTAAAACGTTTATGGAAATTAAACGGCTACACAGATGAAATTATTCGCACTTTAATTATTCCAATGGCAGAAAAAGGCGAGGAGCCAGTTATTTCGATGGGCTTTGATTCACCTTTAGCGGTTTTAAGTGAAAAACCACAATCCTTGTTTACCTATTTTAAACAGCAATTTGCTCAGGTGACCAATCCGCCGATTGATGCGATTCGGGAAAAATTAGTTATCGGTACTGAAATGTTTTTAGGTCGGGATGCGGATGTGAAAGTCGACAATAAAGAAAATTGTCACAAGCTTAAAATTGAAAGTCCGGTCTTATCAACGGCTGATTTTGACAAGATTAAGCAAGTCGCACTCAAAGGTCAAAAAGCAGTCGAGCAATCGATTTTGTACAATGTCTATCCGGAAAACGACAACCGCTTTTTACATGCATTAGAAAGCATGTTTAAAGAAGCGGAGGAAAAAGTTGATGAAGGGGCGACTATCTTAGTTTTGACAGATCGAAATTCGCAGGAAGGCCAAATGGCTTTGCCGATTTTATTAGCAGTCTCTGGTTTACACAACTATTTAGTCGAAAAAGGCAAACGGGGGCTGGCCTCGATTGTCGTTGACTCAGCAGAAGTCTGCGAAGTCCACCATTTTGCCATGTTGATTGGCTTTGGCGCTTCGGCAATCCACCCTTACGGAGCTTACGCAACGATTAAAGACTTTAAAATGACGGATAAAATCGAAACCTATCGACAGGCTGCCGAAAAGGGCATCATCAAAGTGATGTCCCGCATGGGGATTTCGACAATTGCCGGCTATCATGGTGCCCAATTATTTGAAGCGGTCGGTCTATCTGGCCAAGTCGTTGAAAAATTCTTTACCGGTACAGCTAGTCGAATTGGCGGTTTATCATTAAATCAAATTGAAGCTGAATACTTGGCCCGCTATAATTTTGCTTACGGCGAAAAGCAAGATGATTTCTTGCCTTCTGGCGGCAGCTTCCAATTTAAAGCAGATGGTGAACACCATCTCTTTAATCCAAAAACAATTTATAATTTCCAAACAGCGATTCGTAAAGGCGATTATCAATTGTACAAAGAATACGCCCGCGAATTAAACGACGAAGCAATCAAGCAGCCGACCACCTTACGTTCGATGTGGGAGTTTGCAGCGAATCGCCCGGCGGTTAAACTATCTGAAGTTGAGCCAGCGGAGATGATTGTCAAACGGTTTAAAGTTGGAGCGATGAGTTTTGGCTCCCTTAGCCAAGAGGCCCACGAATGTATTGCTGAAGCGATGAATTCCATCGGCGCTAAATCCAACAGCGGCGAAGGCGGCGAAAACCGCAATCGTTTCAAGCCACAGGCCAATGGCGTCAATTTAAATAGTCGCATCAAACAGGTTGCCTCTGGCCGCTTTGGGGTCAATGCTGAATACCTGATGAGCGCTGATGAATTGCAGATTAAAATGGCTCAAGGTGCTAAGCCTGGTGAAGGTGGGCAGCTGCCGGGGAATAAAGTCTTTCCTTGGGTGGCAGAAATCCGCGGTTCAACACCAGGTGTGCGGCTGATTTCACCACCGCCGCATCATGATATTTATTCAATTGAAGATTTGGCACAGTTGATTTATGACTTAAAAACCATCAATCCTTATGCCAAAATCAACGTCAAACTAGTTTCCTCTACCGGAGTCGGCACAATTGCCACCGGCGTAGTGAAGGCTGGAGCAGATGTTGTCGTGATTTCCGGTTACGATGGCGGAACGGGAGCTTCGCCTCGTAATTCTGTACGGGATGCTGGTTTACCATGGGAGATGGGCCTAGCGGAAGCCCATCAAACGCTGGCTATGAACAACCTGCGTCAACGGATGACCTTAGAAACGGACGGCAAATTGATGACCGGTCGTGATGTGGCAATTGCAGCTATCTTAGGAGCTGAGGAATATAGTTTTGCTTCCCTTGCTTT
Organism: Enterococcus sp. HY326; assembly: GCF_026157065.1. Classification (GTDB taxonomy): domain Bacteria; phylum Bacillota; class Bacilli; order Lactobacillales; family Enterococcaceae; genus HY326. Next base: position 167,588 of record NZ_JANLGQ010000001.1, on the reverse strand, counting down.
AGTAGCAGTCGGTTGCGTTATGATGCGGGTATGTAGTTTGAATACTTGTCCAGTTGGTGTTGCGACGCAAAATCCGGCGCTGCGGAAATTTTTCGCCGGTAAGCCAGAACACGTAGTCAATGCGATGATGTTTGTCGCTGAGGATTTAAGAGAAATCATGGCAGAACTAGGCTTTAGAACCGTAGATGAAATGATTGGCCATGGGGAAGTCTTAAAGCCTAAATTTGTCGCTAAGGGAAAAGCGAAATCTTTAGACTTTTCAAGAATTCTAGGCAGCACGTTACCGATTGAACGGAAATGTGATGATCCCTTCAAAGAACCGCGCCAATGGAAAGAACTGGATGCTTTTGCTAAAGCGGCAATTGATAACCAGCAGCAAGTTGCTTTAACTGGTCCGATTAACAATGTAAACCGGACAGTAGGCGCTCGCATGGGAGGTTGGATTGCCGAACGCTTCGGCAATTATCAAGTGACACCAGGACTGATTAAATACGAATATACCGGAATAGCTGGTCAAAGCTTTGGGGCCTTTACTACTCAGGGAATGGAACTGAAACTAATTGGTGAAGCCAATGACTATGTGGCCAAAGGTCTCAGCGGCGGCCGGTTAATTATTTTGCCGCCAAGTGATGCTGCTTATGATATCGAACAATCACCAATTGTCGGCAATGTTGCCTGCTTTGGTGCCAATCGTGGCGAGGCCTATTTTATGGGCCGAGCGGGGGAACGCTTCTGTGTCAGAAATAGCGGAGCCGAGGTTGTCGTAGAAGGTGTCGGCGACCATGGCTGTGAATATATGACCGGTGGTGTGGCCGTTATCTTAGGAAGCACTGGCCGTAACTTCGGTGCTGGAATGTCCGGCGGGGTGGCTTACATCTATGATCCGGAAGGTAATTTTCCAGAGCAGTTAAACACTGAGATGGTGGAGTTATTTAAATTGGGAGAATCTGGAAATGATAAGATCTTAAAAGAGTTGTTAGAAAAACATCGGGATTATACAGGCTCCAAAAAAGCAACGACTATTTTAGAAAATTGGGAAACCGAACAGGCTAATTTTGTGAAGGTTTATCCGACTGAGTACCATGAAATGATCAATGTAACCGAAAAATTACGCAAGAAAACTAAGCTTAAAGGCGATGCGTTATTGGAAAAAGCCTTTGAAAGTGTCATCGGCGAGCAAGTTGCACCGCCAAAACCTGCAGTGAAGGAGCGTGGCTAAAATGGCAGATCCATTTGGATTTTTAAAATATCCCCGCAAGGATAACCCTTACCGACCAGTTGAAGAGCGCATTACCGACTGGGAAGAATTGCAAACGCCCCTTGAAGAAACTGAGCGGCAAGAACAAGCAGCCCGCTGTATGAGCTGCGGCATTCCTTTTTGCCATACCGGTGTTTTTTACGGTGGCAAGCGGGCAGTTTCTGGGTGCCCCAATGATAATTTAATCCCTGAGTGGAATGATTTAGTCTATCGCGGGGAATACAAAAAGGCTTGGGAACGTCTGAGCCGCACCAATCCGATTCCAGAAATGACCGGCCGGGTTTGTCCTGCCCCTTGTGAAAAGTCTTGTACCGAGGCGTTGAACGGCTCGGGAGTTGCGATTCATGACAATGAACGTTTCATCATTGATACGGCTTTTGACAACGACTGGGTGCGTCCGACAGGGATTCCTGAAAGCCGGACTGACTTTCAGATTGCGATTGTCGGCAGTGGACCGGCTGGGCTTTCAGCCGCTTGGCGGTTGAATCAATTGGGACATAATGTCACAATCTTTGAACGCTCCGATCGTTTCGGCGGTCTATTAATGTACGGCATTCCAAATATGAAATTGGATAAAGACGTTGTGCAGCGGCGTATCGATGTGATGATGGAGGTCGGAATTAAGTTTGTTGCCAATACTGAAATCGGCACTGATAAAACCGCTGAGGAACTATATGCTGAGTTTGACCGGGTGATTATCACTAGCGGTGCATCTGTACCCCGTGATTTAAAAGCTCCAGGGCGGGAATTAGAAGGCGTTCGCTTTGCGGTTGATTATTTGACGGAAGCAACAAAAGATGTTTTAAAACATGGCAAAGGCGCTACTAGTCGTAAACTTGAAGGCAAACATGTTGTCGTAATTGGCGGCGGAGATACCGGAAACGACTGTCTGGCTTCGGCAATTCGTCAAGGGGCAGCTTCGGTGAAACAATTGGAAATCACCCCGATTTTACCGGAACAACGCACACCAGCTAATCCTTGGCCTGAATATCCGATGGTGGATAAAGAAGGCTACGGACAAGCGGAAGCTCACTTTGTTCAGGCTGAACAGTTAACGTATTACTCTACGTCTACAACTAAGTTTTTAGGAGCGGAACGAGGTCAATTAATTGCTATTGAAACCGTTGAAGTTGATAATCAATTCCAACCGGTGGAAGGTACTGAAAAACGCATGAAGGCTGATTTGGTCTTGTTAGCGATGGGCTTTACCGGCCCTGAGCATAGTTTATTGGCGGAATTTGGGGTTTCTGAAATTTTAGATGATTACACCACCAACAATGAACGGGTTTTTGTTGCTGGCGATGCCAAGCGGGGCCCAAGCTTAGTTATTTGGGCGATTCGTGAAGGACGTCTGGCGGCAGAAAATGTCGATGCTCAATTAAGAGCCTTGGTTGCACAATAAGTTTGACGGATGCAAAAATTTGTGTTAATTTATGATAAATGAATGAGAAAATAAAACTTTGATTAGAAAAAGTACGTTTGCGCTTTAGTCTGAGAGAGCTTCCGAAAGCTGTGAAGGAAGTACTAAATCAAGCTGAACACATCTAGGAGTTGTTTTTCTGAAAGTAGTAGGAAAAATCGGCGATGGCCGTTACCCATGTTCTAGTTATGAACTAGCAGAGATCTGCCCTGTGAAGTGCAGATGAATCTGAGGTGGTACCCCGGGAGTTTACCAATTCTCGTCCTCTTGGCTTTTTTTGCCAAGAGGACTTTTTTTATTTCCAAATTTTTATGTAGCTTAAAAAGCAATTAATCAGATAAAGGAGCAGCCGATATGAAAATCACCCAGCCGAGAATTGCCAGCGGTTTTCCAGAATATTCGCCAGAGGAGCAGTTAGCCTTTGATCATCTGCTGACGATTATTCGCAACACCTACGAACTTTATGGGTTTACACCGATTGAAACACCGCAGCTGGAGCTTAAAGAAGTGCTCTTGGCAAAGGGCGGTGGTGAGACGGATAAGCAGGTGTATGAATTACAACGGGGAAAAAATAATTTCTGTCTACCCTTTGATTTGACCTTACCGCTAGCCCGCTATGTGGCTGAGCGACAGGGAAATTTAATTTTTCCTTTTCGCCGTTATCAAATTGCCAAAGTTCATCGAGCTGAGCGAGCACAGGCTGGTCGCTATCGGGAATTTTATCAATGTGATATCGATGTGATTGGCAGCAATAATCCCTATATTGATGGGGAATTGCCAGCGGTTATCAATCAAATTTTTGAAGCATTTCAAATTGGTGAATTCACTATCCAAATCAACGACCGTAAATTGTTAAATGGCTTTTTTAAAGCTATTGGCTATCTGGCAGAACCGACTCCGCTTTTGCGGCTAATCGACAAACTAGCCAAAATTTCTTCTGAGGAATTTGAAGCAGAACTGCAGAAATTAGACTTGACCAGTGAACAAATTGAGCAGCTGCAGAATTTTATGGCTATTCAAGGAACCAATAGGGAAGTTTTAGCGGCTTTAACCGATTTAGCTATTGCAAATGAAGAATTTCAAGCAGGCCTAATTAATTTGCAGGAAATTTATCAAGTGCTGAGGGATTTAAATGTTCCGGAAAGCCGTTTTCAAATTAATTTGAGTATTACAAGAGGGCTAGATTATTACACTGGGACAGTTTATGAAACTTTCTTGGATGAATATCCGCAGCTAGGTAGCATTTGTTCAGGAGGGCGCTATGATGATTTATTAGGTCATTTTTCAAAAGCGCCATTACCGGGAGTTGGTATTTCAGTCGGTCTCTCCAGATTGTTTTATCAATTATTAGAAAATAAACTATTAAACATTTCCCAGCAGACAAAAGTTGCTGCAGTTATCTTACCCTATGATCAAAATAGTTTTTCAGCCGGTTTAAAGCTAGCCAGTCTTCTTAGAGAACAACATGTACCGGTAATTTTTTACAGTGAGGCAACGGCCTTTAAAAAGAAAATGCGCTATGCCGATCGTTTGAAGGTGCCTTTTAGCTTGATTATTGGTGAAGATGAGATAAAAAAACAGACGGTGTCAGTCAAAGATATGCGCACAGGAGAGACAGAAGAAATAGCTGAGACAGCAGTTGTTAACTATTTGCAGGAAAAATTGAAGGGGGCCGACTGATGAGTTGGAAAAAATCTTTACCAAATGGCATGCGGGACCGCTTGTTTAGAGAAGCGTATGGCAGTGCCGCTTTAGAAGCAGAAATCATGGAAGTCTTAAAAAAACGCGGCTATCAGCGGATAGAAACGCCATCAATTGAGTTTGAGGATGTTTTTAATGTGGTGGCAAATCAGGATAATCTTTACCGCTTTTACGATGGTCAAGGACGCACCCAAGTCCTGCGGCCGGATATGACTTTACCGATTGGCCGAGTGATTGCAACAACGGGGGTTCAACTGCCGCTGCAATTAGCCTATAGCGGTAAAATTTTCCGAGATGGCCGCCAGCTGGAGGGGATGCGCAATGAGTTGACTCAAATCGGCATTGAAATTGTCGGTTATCCCTCAATCAAAGCAGAACTGGAATGTTTATTAGCCAGCTACAGTGTTATGCAGGCGATGCAAATTTCCCATGTGCATTTTGAATTAGGGCACGCCGCAATCGTTCCAGTGATTGAAGCGGAACTAAATTTTTCAGTAGAAGACAAACAGGCCTTAAGACAGGCCTTGTCAGAAAAAAATATTTCGACGGTTGCAAAATTTGTTGAAGGGCACCCTAGTGAGTACGATGCTTTTCTCAAAGCTTTGCCAATGCTCTTTGGAGATATTGACAAAACCCTTGAAAAGGCGCAGAAATTACTGCCAAGAGTGACGCCGATTTTACAATTATTAACTGATTTACAAACCTTAGCGGGCTACTTAACGCAGGTGACAGCGGAGTTTCCAATCACCGTTGATTTAGGCACAGTAGCCAAAAAGGATTATTACACAGGAATTATTTTCAATGCTTATGGTGCTGGAATTGCTGAAGACTTTTTAAGCGGCGGCCGCTATGATCGCCTTTTAGAAAAATTTGAAATGGAGCCAACAGCTGCTGTCGGCGTGGCTTTAAATTTGGACGCATTAATTGAAGCCCAGTATGAACTAGGTATTTTACCGAAGCAAGCCCAAGTCAATCGTCTAATTTTCACAACAGTAGAAACTTTTTGTGAAGCGCAACAGCTGATCACAGAAACAACTAGGCTAGCTCTGTTTGATACGCTAGCAGAGACGAAGGCCTATGCCAAACGCTGGCAGATTCCGGAAATTTTAGTGATTACTGAATTAGGTCAAGAGCTGATAAAGGTGGGTGAATAAGATGAGTTTAACAATTGCGCTAACTAAAGGACGCCTGCAAAAACAGACGTTGGCCCTTTTTGATAAGGCCGGCATCGACGTCAGTTTTGTTGATGAAAGTAATCGCAAGCTGACCTTTATCTCTCCGGCTGGGGAGCTGACTTTTTTATTAGTCAAGGCAGCGGATGTCACTACCTACGTCCGCCATGGTGTAGCTGACTTAGGTGTTGTCGGCAAGGATGTTTTAATTGAACATCCCGGCGAGTATTATGAATTGTTGGATTTAGGCATTGGCCGCTGTAAATTCTCAGTGGCTTCAACAGCCGGCTTTGAACTAAAAGACTACAAGCGGAAAATGATTGCTACTAAATATCCGACGGTTGCCCGCCAGCATTTTCAAAAAAAAGGTGAGGATGTCGAAATCATCCGCATCGAAGGCTCAGTGGAAATTGCGCCGATTTTAGGCTTGGCAGATGCCATCGTGGATATTGTCGAGACAGGAACGACTTTAAGAGAAAACGGCCTGCAGGTCTACGAAGATATCATGGAGATTTCCGCACGAATGATTGCAAATCGGGCTGCTTTAAAACGCAAGCGGACTGAAATTTCTCAATTGCTGGCAACAATCAGTCAAGAAATAAAGGAGAATGCACTATGAAATGGTTAAAGGGCAGCAAGGCAGATATTTTAACAGATTTAGCAACGGATCAAAGAAGCAGCAACAATCAACAACAGATAATTGACCAACAGGTGGCAGCAATCTTAAAAGAAGTTTCTGAAACAGGCGATGCTGCTGTCGTCAAATTTACCGAAACCTTCGATCAGGTCCTATTAGACGATCTGGAGATTTCCGCAAAAACTGTCGATTTAGCTTTAGACTTGGTTGAGCCTGAGGTCATCAGTGCTTTGGAGGCAGCCAAAGCTAATATCATTAGTTATCATCAGCAGCAAAAACAAGTGCCCTTTGTTGATGCCAATCGAGTTGGTGTGATTCGTGGACAATTGGTGATTCCTTTAGAGCGGGTGGCTGTCTATGTTCCCGGGGGCACGGCTGCTTATCCTTCCTCTGTTTTGATGAACGTTTTGCCTGCAAAAATTGCCGGTGTTAAAGAAATTATCATGGTGACACCTCCTGGAAAAGACGGAATTCCGCCAGTGATTTTATCGGCGGCCAAAATTGCCGGTGTTGATCGAATTTTCCAAGTTGGCGGCGCTCAAGCAATCGCCGCTGTTGCCTATGGAACGGAAACGATTCCTCAAGTGGATAAAATTGTTGGGCCGGGTAATATCTATGTGGCGACAGCTAAAAAAATGGTCTATGGGCAAGTTGCAATTGATATGATTGCTGGACCGTCTGAAATCGGCGTAATTGCCGATGAAAATGCGAATCCAGATTATATTGCTGCTGATTTATTATCTCAGGCGGAACATGATGTCTTGGCCCGAGCAATTTTAGTGACAAATGATGTCAAGCTAGGAGAAAAAGTCGAGGCTGCTGTGGCGGCCCAATTAAAAACGTTGCCACGGCGGGCGATTGCTGAGGCGGCCATTCGCGATTTTGGCCGGATTGTTTTATGCAATACTACTGAGGAAATGTTTGAATTAATGAATGCTGTTGCCCCCGAACATTTAGAGGTTCAAGTCACGGATCCTATGAGTTATCTAGGAGCTATCAAAAATGCCGGCTCAATCTTTTTAGGAGAGTACGCCTCTGAACCAGTTGGAGATTATTTTGCAGGGACCAATCATGTATTGCCAACCAGCGGCACCGCACGCTTCTTTTCACCACTGGGGGTCTATGATTTTGTTAAACACAGTCAATTTACCTACTATACAAAAGAAGCGCTGCAGGAAGATCAAAAAGCGATTACGACCTTGGCTCGCAAGGAAGGTCTTGAGGCCCACGCCCGGGCGATTGATATTCGATTTGAGGAGGAAAACTAATGCGCCAAGCAGAAATGATGCGAAACACGAATGAAACTAAAATCAAATTAGCGTTAAACTTAGACCAACAAGAGCCGGTTTCAATCCAAACCGGTGTCGGCTTTTTTGACCATATGCTAACTTTGTTTGCTCGCCACAGTCGCATCTCTCTTGAGGTGACTGTTGATGGTGATTTAGAGGTAGACAGTCATCACACTGTTGAGGACGTTGGAATTGTTTTAGGCCAGTGCCTTCGAGAAGCCTTAGGGGATAAAGCCGGCATCAATCGATACGGCTCAAGTTTTGTACCGATGGATGAAACATTAGGCTTGGCTGTTGTGGATTTGAGCGGTCGTTCTTTTTTAGTTTTCGACGCTGCCTTTGACAATCCGAAACTGGGTGCTTTTGATACCGAGCTGACGGAGGAATTTTTCCAAGCCTTAGCCTTTAATCTGCAGATGAATTTGCATTTGAAAATTTTACACGGGAAAAATAGTCATCATAAAATCGAAGCACTCTTTAAAGCAACTGGCCGGGCTTTGCGGGAGGCAATTACCAATAATCCCGACATTCAAGGCGTCAATTCAACGAAGGGAATGTTGTAGATGATTATTATTGTCGACTATGATACGGGCAATACCCGCAATGTGCAAAAGGCCTTAGATTTTATCGGTTTAGAAAGTCAGATTAGCGATCAAGCGGCAGATATTTTAGCGGCTGATGGCTTGATCTTACCGGGAGTTGGCGCATATGCTTTAGCGATGGAACAATTAAAGCAGCGAAATTTGATTTCAGTTTTAAATGAAGCGGTTGAAAGAGGCATTCCCTTACTGGGTGTTTGTTTAGGGATGCAGCTGCTTTTAGAAGGCAGCATGGAATACGGCTATCATGATGGCTTAGGCTTTATTCCGGGAATCTGTGAAAAGCTTCCAGAGGAAAAAGCTTTTCCGGTTCCCCATATGGGATGGAATCAGTTGATGGTCACCCAAGAGAATGCATTGACTAAAGAAATCGCTGATGAATATTTTTATTTTGTACACTCCTATTATGCCGATTGTGAGCCAGAATATATTGATGGGCTGGCACAATATTCCTTAAAAGTGCCGGCTGTGATTTCAAAGGGCAATGTCTATGGGGCCCAATTCCACCCAGAAAAAAGCGGTGAAGCTGGGATGACATTATTAAAAGGCTTTAAGGAGGTCGTTGATCATGCAAGTATTACCCGCAATTGATATCCGTGACGGTCAAGCTGTCCGTTTAGTCCAAGGTGATTTTGAGCAAAAAACCGTCGTTCATCCAGATCCAATAGCTCAAGCCGAAATTTTTGCCAAAGCTGGCTTTCAATTTATTCATGTCGTCGACTTAGACGGTGCCTTGGCTGGTAGGGCAGTCAATGCAGATATTATCAAAGGTATTTTAAATTTAGGTTTACAGGTAGAAATCGGCGGTGGTATCCGCACCTTGGCCCAAATTGAAGAGTATTTAAGTTTAGGTGTCAGCCGAGTAATTATCGGCTCCGCTGCTTTAAGTCAGCCTGAGCTGGTGCGGGAAGCTGTTGAATTATTCGAAGAAAAAATCGCTGTCGGCATCGACGCCAAAAATGGCAAAGTAGCAGTAAGCGGTTGGCTAGAGGTTAGTCAAACTGATTACCTAACCTTAGCAAAAGAGATGGCAGCGATGGGTGTCAAAACGATAATTTACACAGATATTAGTAAAGATGGAACATTAGCTGGCCCAACATTAGCAGACTATCAAGCTTTGCAAAAAGCTGTACCTGCCGTCAAAATTATCGCCTCTGGCGGAGTGGCTAGCCAACAGGACTTGTTTGATTTGGCTCAGTTACATTTGGCTGGTGCGATTGTCGGCAAAGCTTATTACAGCGGCAAGGTCAGTTTGGAGGAAATGCTGGAGGTGCAAAATGTTAGCTAAACGAATTATTCCTTGTCTGGATGTTACAGACGGACGAGTGGTCAAAGGGGTTAATTTTGTTAATTTAACGGATGTCGGCGATCCAGTGGAAGTGGCTCGAGCTTATAATGAGCAAGGGGCAGATGAATTGGTTTTCTTAGATATTACCGCCACCAGCGATGAAAGAAAAACCATGGTGGAGGTTGTCGAACGAACAGCTGCAGAAGTTTTTATTCCCTTGACAGTCGGCGGCGGCATTCGCTCCGTAGAAGATATGCAGGAAATGCTAAAGGCCGGTGCTGATAAAATTTCTTTAAATTCTGCAGCCATCGCCAAACCGGCATTAATTTCTGCCGGTGCTGAAAAATTTGGCAATCAATGTATTGTAGTTGCCATCGATGCTAAAAAAGTTGGTGACGGCTGGCATGTTTTTGTTAGAGGTGGTCGTGAAGATACTGGCTTGGATGCTTTGGAATGGGCCAAAAAAGCTGTCGAGCTAGGCGCAGGTGAAATTCTGCTTACAAGTATGGATGCTGATGGTACGAAAGCGGGCTATGATTTACCATTGAACCAAGTAATCGCTGAAGCGGTGAGTGTTCCGGTGATTGCCTCAGGGGGCTGTGGTAGCAGTCAAGATATTTTAGAGGTCTTTGAAAAGACACCGGTGACCGCCGCTTTAGCTGCTAGTATCTTCCATTACGGTGAAGTTAAGGTGCCGGAAGTCAAGGCTTTATTAGCGGAACATCATGTGGAGGTGCGAAAATGATTCCAGATTTTTCTAAAGGGTTAGTGCCGGCAATTGTTGTGGAGGAGACGACACAAGAGGTGCTGATGCTGGCTTATATGAATGAGGAAAGTTACCAAAAAACTTTGGCGAGCGGTTATACTTGGTTTTTCTCCCGCTCCAGAAATCAACTGTGGAAAAAAGGCGAGACTAGCGGACATTTACAACGAGTAAAAAAAATGTTTTTGGATTGTGATCAAGATACACTCTTAGTTTATGTTGATCAAACCGGTCCGGCTTGTCATACCGGCGCCCACAGCTGTTTTTTCACGCCGATTGAAAGTCCTAATTTTGAAAACTAGAGGGGGCAACACGCATGATTGACGATTTATATCAAGAAATACTAGACCGCAAAAATCAACCAAAAGACGGTTCTTATACCAATTACCTTTTTGATAAAGGCTTGGATAAAATTTTAAAAAAAGTCGGCGAAGAAAGCACCGAAGTTATTATTGCCGCAAAAAATAATAACGAAGAATTAGTGTATGAATCAGCTGATTTAATCTATCATTTGTTGGTTCTACTAGTGAATCAAGGGGTTAGCATGGCAGATATTTCAGCAGAATTGACTAGCCGTCAAGGAAAGCTGAGTAAGACAGAAGATCGTAAAACAATTGATGAATTATAGAAATAATAAACCTCTGCAAAATAGCCATTAATTTTTTTTGCAGAGGTTATTTTGTTTTTTCTTAATCCGTCAGCAAGAAACAGATGCAAAAATAGCTAAGTTAGTCCTTTTTTAAGACGACTAACTTAGCTATTTTAATTTTATTTATTATTCTCCAGTTGCAACTCAATAACTCTATCTTCTGCCTCATCATATAAAGTTGCTTGTCCGTCGCTTAAGAGCTGAACAACGATATGGTAACCATACTCATCCCGTAAAACCAATTTTTCCTTGGTCAATTCGATTAAGACTGCTTTTAAAAGTTTATCATCAATCGTGATGGAAAATGTCGATTCAATTTTCAAACTGTGGGACTGCTTTCGGTGATCACTAAACTGCCAGTTACCAACATAGCTGTTTAAGACATCATCTTCCGTCTTAGGGGCTTTTTTTGGAAAAGTTGCTAAGCCAACCAATCCGGTCAGAAGAGACGCACCTAATACTAGAGGCCATTTTTTTCTCATTGTTATCCACCTTTTTTTCCTTTTCAAAAATAGAGTACCACGATTCTGACATAGATGATAGCGGAATTCTTTTCTGTAAAAAACTTGTAAGGTTTCTGTTACTTAGCGTGAATATTGTTCCACTGAAAACGATAGTGAAAGCCCATAAATTATGGTAAGATGCTAAAGAAGCAGGTGAAAAAATGGAGTATCAAAATATTTATTTAGCTCGATTTGTCCGCAGGATCAATCGCTTTATTGCCGAGTGTTTATTAGAAGATGAGCTGGTGATTGTCCATGTGAAAAATACCGGACGGGGCACGGAGTTATTAATGGACAACGCACTGGTAGCCATTAGCTATCAAGCTAATCCTGCCCGCAAAACTAAGTATGATTTGATTGCGGTGAAAAAGGCTGATTTTTGGATTAATATTGACAGTCAGCTACCCAATAAATTAGTAGCGGAGGGCTTAAAAAATGGTCAGATTCATTTGCCGCAAGTGACAGGCAAAATTAATCTGATTAAGCCTGAGGTCAAGCATCTGCATTCAAAATTTGATTTTTATGGCGAAACGACAGCCGGCGAAAAATTTTTTATTGAGGTCAAAGGCGTGACACTGGAAAATTTTGGTGTAGCGGCCTTTCCAGATGCCCCGACATTGCGGGGCTTAAAACACGTTTCTGAATTGACGGCTATTTTAGCTGAAGGGTATCGCAGCTTTGTCATTTTTGTTGTCGAATTTCAACCGGTTAAAGTGGCAACGATTCATACAGCCATGCAGCCAGCTTTGCGGAATGCCTTTGCTGAGGCTATTGAAGCGGGCCTTCAGGTTTTGGCATATAATTGTCAGGTAAGCCCCACTGAGGTGACTTTAAAGGAAGTCATTCCTTTTGATTTAGATTTTTCATTTATTGATCCTAATTAAAAAAGAAAAGAGGAAGTTCAGATGATTAACTTAGGTGTTATTGGTACCAATTGGATTACCCGGGTCTTTATCAATGCAGCGCTAGCCACAGGGGAATATGAATTGACTGCTGTTTATTCCCGTAAGCTAGAGACCGCTCAAAAATTTGTTGAAGATTTCAGCGATGTCGAGATTGCAACGGATTTAAAAACTTTTTTTGAACTTGAACACTTAGACACAGTCTACATCGCCTCACCAAACAGCCTGCATTTTGAACAGGCACGGGCAGCTATTCTGGCTGGCAAAAATGTAATTGTAGAAAAACCGGCTTTTTCAACGCCAGATGAGATGGCGGAAATAATTCAGTTGGCCAATCAAAAACGGGTCTTTTTCTTTGAAGCGGCCCGCAATATCCACGAGGCTGGTTTTAAGAAAATTGTCGATTATCTTTGTGACAAACAGGTAATTGGTGCTAGCTTCACATATATGAAATATTCTTCCCGCTATGACGCTGTTTTAGACGGGGAAGAGCCAAATATCTTTTCACCACATTTTTCTGGCGGCGCCATTATGGATTTAGGAGTGTACTTAGTCTATGCCGCTTTAGGCTGGTTTGGGATGCCCCGCAGCCAGTATTATTTTGCGCAAAAAATTTCGACTGGTGTCGATGGCTTGGGCCTAGGCGTCTTGCGCTATGAAGATTTCGATGTCGCATTGCAAACTGGTAAAATTGGTGATTCCTTTTTGCCTTCTGAAATCTATTTTGAAGATGGCACGCTGATTTTAAGCGGCGTCAGCGCCTTTGAAAAAGCGGAGTTTTATCATCGTACTACTAAAAAAACGACAGTTTTATTTGATCAAGGAGAAAAATTGCCGATGTTTGATCAGGCGACTGATTTTGCAAAAGTCATTCAAAATCCTAGTGATCCTGATTTGGGAGAAGCCTATCAAGAATGGGTTGAATTAGCCCGCAATGTCAACGAAGTCATCTACGCCTTAAGAAAGCAAGCAAATATCACCTTTGATGCTGATAAATAATAGTTTGAAATTTTTATCTAGCCAATTGATGTGACTAAAAAGTAAGAACGAGGAAAATAAATGAGTTTTATTACAGAATTACCAGAAAAATGGCAAGCCCTTTGGCAACAAAAGGGCTTTAGCGAACCATCCATCATCCAAAGTCAGACCTATCATCCATTGAAAGCGGGCCAAAATCTTTTGGGAATCTCCCCGACAGGCTCAGGCAAAACTTTGGCGTATTTATTACCATCATTGCAAAAAGTAACAACTGGTCAAGGAATGCAGCTATTGATTTTAACCTCATCTCAGGAATTAAGCATACAGGTTTTTGAGGTGGCCAAAGAGTGGGGTGAAGCCCTCGGGTTAAAGACTCAGGCTGTAATCGGCGGTGCCAATGTCAAGCGACAGATTGACAAGCTTAAAGAACGGCCCGAAGTCTTGGTGGGAACGCCGGGACGGGTGTTAGAATTAATCAAGCAAAAAAAAATAAAAGCTCATCAAATTCAAACCTTGATTTTTGATGAAGCTGATCAGCTTTTAGGAGAAGTGCTGCCTCAACAAATTATCAAGACTGTCAATCAGCAAAGTCAATTTGCTTTCTTTTCGGCTACCGGTCAAAAGGTGATTGCTGAGGTCAAAGAGTTGCGGCCGGATATTCAAATTATTGATGTCAGCCAGAATGATCAATCAACTAGCGGTCTGGAACATTATTATTTAAAAGTTACGCCAAGAAAAAGAGGCGAAGAATTACGAAGGTTGGCAAATGTCTCTGAGATGCAAAGCTTAGTTTTTTTCAACGAGCTTAGCGATCTGGGCGATGCCGAAGAAAAACTCCTTTATCGGCAGCTTCCGGTGGCATCTTTAGCCTCTGACCAAAATAAATTATTGCGAAAAGCCGCCATTGAAAACTTTAAAAAACAACAGCTAACCTTGTTACTCACAACAGATTTAGCCGCTAGAGGGCTGGATATCGAAAACCTTCCACTGGTGATAAACTACGATATTCCAACAAGTGAGGAAAGCTATCTACATCGCGCTGGCCGGACTGGTCGCATGGGAAAAAAAGGCCAGGTGATTACCTTTGTCCATGAGGGGAATTTCAGAGACTATCAACGTTTGCTTAAAAGCGTTGGCGTTGAAGGTCAAGAAATTTTTCTTTACGGAGCAGCTCTGCATCACGAAGCTTCTGCAGAAAATAAGCAAAGAAGCGAACAAAACAAAAAAAATAATCAAAAAGGAATAAATAAGGGTCGAAAAAAAGTTCGTAAACTTAAGTAACCGTTGTTTTTTATTACATTTCTCAAGCGGAAGGACATTTCAAAATAACTTTGTGTTATGATGAAGGGGGATCGTTTTCTGATAGGGGGGATTCGATGAAGTCACGAAAAGATGATATTCTAAAAGTCTTACAGGATAAACCAACCGGCTTGACAGCCACGGCTTTAGCCGACCTACTGCAGATTGACCGCAGCAGTGCCAGTCGTTATTTAAGCGATCTTTATAAAGAACATAAAATTACAAAATCCTCTGGCCGGCCAGTTGTCTATAGCAGTTTAAATTCAGAAACTCAGGTCCATGTCGATAATTCTGCTGAGATGACATTTACCAATTTAGTTGGAGAAAATGATTCATTAAAAGTCTCCATTCAACAGGCTAAAGCGGCGATTTTATATCCGCCGCGGGGGTTACATACGATTATTTTTGGCGAAACTGGCACTGGTAAGTCGATGTTTGCGGAATGTATGTATTCATTCGCCGTAGAATCAGGAACTTTGCCAGCAGATGCGCCCTTTATCTCCTTTAACTGTGCTGATTATGCCCAAAATCCGCAGCTTCTTTTCGGCCATATTTTTGGTATTCGCAAAGGTGCATATACCGGAGCGGGTGAGGATAGCCCCGGGTTAATGGCAGCAGCGGATGGTGGGATTTTATTTTTAGATGAGATTCATCGGCTGCCACCAGAAGGACAAGAAATGCTGTTTACCTTTATTGACAAGGGCATTTACCGACCTCTAGGGGAAAGCAGTCAAACATATGAAGCTTCTGTGCAAATTATTGGAGCGACGACTGAATCATCCGACAGTTTTTTGACAACCTTTAACCGCCGCATTCCAATGGCTATCACCCTCCCAAATTTAGCGAGTCGTTCTATTGATGAGCGCTACAGCATCATCACCCGCTTTATTAAACAGGAGGCTTTTCGACTGAATCAGCGGATTGTTGTTGAAAAAGATGCTGTCTTGGCCTTTATGCTCTATGATGCTGAGGGGAACATCGGTCAGGTTAAACGAGATTTGAAATTAGTCTGTGCCAAATCTTTTTTGCATTATCGAACACATGGTGAGCGGGATTTAACGATTCGTCAAAAAGATCTATCATTGCAGGTTCAAAAAGGCCTATTGAAAATTAAAGAGATTCCCGAAAGTGTCGAACGTTTCTTTGGGAATAAAAGCCAATACCTAACCTTTGAACCAGGGACTGCTGAAGTGGTCTGGTCTCAAGATCCTGAGCGAAACATGCAGGTCTATAATGATATTGAAGAAAAGTATTCATCACTAACGGAAGACGGCATTGAGACAGTTGACTTAGAGACGTTGATTGCCAAAGATGTTGATGCTTACTTTGAAACTTATGTAGAAGAATTGGCAAAGGCCAGCATCCATAAAGAATTAATTCCTGATAATATTTGGGCCTTGACCAATCAGCTCTATGACATTGCAGAAGAGCGTCTGAATCGTCATTATAATGAACAAACCCGTTTTGCTCTGGCCTTGCATCTACATAGCACCTTAGAGCGGATTAAAGATGGTCATATGATTGTCCATCCCGATTTAAATAATATCCGTAAAGACTACAATAATGAATTTAAAGTGGCAATTGACTTATCCAATTTAATTGAAGACAGCGAAGATATTGAGATTCCTTTTGATGAAATTGGTTTCTTAAGTATGTTTTTAGCAATTGATGTGGATGAAAAACAACCCTTCAAAGAAAATCCAGTGGCTGTGATTTTACTAATGCACGGCAGCACAACAGCTAGCAGTATGTTGGAGACAGCGCAGGATTTACTGGGCACCACCACCGGCAAGGCCTTTAATATGCCGCTAACGATGGAAGTCCAAAATATGTACAATCAGCTGAGTAAATACATTAAAAACAATCAGGAACATTTTTCCAATGGCATTTTGCTATTAACGGATATGGGGTCATTGAATTCTTTTGGCAGCCTAATTTTTGAAGAAACTGGCATTCCTACCAAGGCGATTTCAATGACTAGTACGATGATTGTGCTAGAAGCCTTGCGAATGGCGATTTCCGGTCGCAGCTTAGAAGACATGTATCAAAATATTCAAGTCTCCTTTGAAATGATGGTCCGAGAACAATTTCTTGAAGAAGAATTGGAGCCGAAGAAGAAAGCTGTTATTGTTACTTGCTTTACTGGTGAGGGTGTCGCGGCCAGACTGTATCAGCGCATCGAGCCGGTCATTGATACCAATCAAGTTGAATTGATTCAGATGCAGTTTATTGAAAAGCGGATGTTCCGCAAGCACATTGACGGTTTGCTGGATAAATACGAGATTAAGGCAATTGCTGGGACAGTGGATGTCGATTATCAAAATATTCCTTTCTTCTCCGCCTATGACATTTTTAATGATGATAAATTAGCGGTCTTAAAACGGATGGTCAGCGATGAAATTCCAACAGATAAAATTGTCCAGACCTTGAGTAAGGAATTGGATCAAGTTGAGATGCTACCGGCTTTAGTCAGAACCTTGCAGCTGAATTTGCAGCATGTTGAATCCGAGCTGCATGCCTTATTGGAGCCGGAAGTCACAGCGGGCATTATTATCCATATTGCTTTTATGATTAACAGTTTGAAAAAAGGACAATCATCCCGAAAATTTAAAGAATTGTCTAAATTTATTAAAGAGAATCGTTTGGAAATGGACCTGCTGAAAACTAGTTTATTACCAGTCGAAAAGAGTCATTCTGTGATTATTCCAGATGACGAGGTAGCGTTTATTGTCCAAATGATCCGCAATAATCAAATTAATCCCCATGACAACGCACATAAAATCTACAGTGTGCAGTAATTTGTTAGTGTGTGCACACAAAAACAAAAGGAGAATGCTTGTTATTCAAGCGTTCTCCTTTTGTTTTTTTTGGCACGCTTCTTGCTTTATATAAGAGTGTAAGAAATAAATTAGAGGGAGTGAATCGAATGGCAAAGAAAACGATTATGTTAGTTTGTTCAGCGGGGATGAGTACTAGTTTATTAGTCACAAAAATGCAGCAAGCAGCAGAATCTCGTGGGGTTGATGCTGAAATTTTTGCAGTTTCTGCATCAGAAGCCGACAACAATCTTGAGAACAAAAATGTTGATGTACTACTTTTGGGACCGCAAGTCCGCTTCATGAAAGCTCAATTTGAGCAAAAACTTGCGCCTAAAGGCATTCCATTGGATGTTATCAACATGGCAGATTACGGCATGATGAATGGCGAAAAAGTTTTAGATCAAGCTGAAACTTTAATGGCCAAGTAAATAGTTGGAGGAAATTTTCAAGTGGAAGATCAACAAAATTTAGAAGCAATCATGGGTTTAATTATGTACGGCGGCAACGCCAAAAGCGACGCAATGGAAGCTATTCAAGCAGCCAAAACCGGTGACTTTGAATTAGCCGACCAAAAAATTGCTGATGCAGAAGCTTCCTTAGTACAGGCCCATCATTCACAAACAAACATGCTAACTCAAGAAGCACAGGGCAATCACATGCAAGTAACTTTACTGACTGTTCATTCACAAGATCATTTGATGACAGCCATCGCTTTTACCGACTTAGCAAAAGAAATTATTGATTTATATCGTCGTCTCGACAAATAAGTGTTTTTGGTATTAAGTAAAATCTCATTTTTGGGGAGAGACTTTACTTTTTATAAATTTAATTAAATAGGAGGAAAAAACATGGATGCTTTAACTGCATGGATGGAACGTTACATCCTACCGATTGCTGCAAAGATTGGTGCACAAAAACATCTTGTTGCCTTACGGGATGCTTTTATTGGTACAATGCCAGCAACAATGGCGGGTTCCATTGCCGTAATGATCAACGCAATTATTCGTGATTTACCTACTCAGTTCAACCCGAGCTATGACGGTAATACTATTCCCGTCATCAAACAAATTATTGGAGTGAATGGTTTTGTTTGGAACGGGACCTTGGCAATTGCCGGGTTAATTTTTGCCTTTTCTTGGGGCTTTAACCTCGCCCGGGCCTATCGAGTAAATGATTTAGCTGGGGGGATTGTTTCACTAGCTGCCTTTATTCAAGGAATTGCTTTCGCACCAAATTTATCAGCTGACCTTGGCGTAAATGTGCCGAGCAATATTGCGGATGCTATCAATAATGCTGGGATTGGCGCAACTATTGCGGGTAGCAATCTGAGTGTTGGTCCATGGGGATATTTAAAGCTCGACCACTTAAACGCAAATGGTTACTTTACTATTATGATAATTGGGGCACTAGCGACGATTATTTATAGTAAATTGATGTTGGCAAACATTACGATTAAAATGCCAGAACAAGTGCCACCAGCTGTATCAACAGCTTTTGCAGCTATTTTGCCTGCGAGTATAGCTTTATATGTTGTTGCAATTATTAATTACGTAGTTGGTTTAGTAACAGATGGTCAACTACTGATTGATTTAATCCAGAAATACATTGCTGAGCCGTTCCTGGGACTGTCGCAAGGCTTTGGTGCCTTAGTATTAGTTCAGCTATTTATCCAAATCTTCTGGTTCTTCGGAATTCATGGTACCAACGTAATGGCACCAGTTTTGGAAGGTATTTGGGGACAAGCACAATTAATTAATATTAATATTTTCCAAGAAGGTTATAATGGAAAAACTGGTGCCGCTGCTGTTATTGACGCCATTCAAGACGGTAAAGCATATTACTGGGTACGTGGTTCATTTGATGCATACACTATGTTTGGTGGTTCTGGTGGTACAATTGTACTACTGATTGCAATTTTGTTATTTGCGAAACGGGCTGATTACTTGACTGTTGCGAAATTATCTATTGGGCCTGGTATCTTTAATATCAATGAACCAGTAATGTTTGGTTTACCAATCGTGTTAAATCCGATTATGTTCATTCCATTCATTGTTGCTCCACTTGTGACAACTGGTATTGGTTACTTTGCAACAATCATGGGTTGGGTGAATCCGGTGTCACAGGCGGTAGTCTGGGTAGTGCCACCAGTTCTTCTCTCCTTCTTAGCAACAGGAGCTGACTGGCGTGCACCAATAGTCACGATTGTCTGTATGATCGTAGCTTTCTTAATCTTCACACCATTCGTTATTGCTGCGAATAAAATCGATCCAGGTTTAGGAGAAGATTAATTATTGATTGAGACTGCTAACGCTTCTGCACGAGGGGGAAGCAGTCTCAATTTTTAGTTTATATTTTAACCGTTTTGTGAGATGATAAAATAAAAAAGAGGAGTGTATCGAATGATTTCAATTGCAAGTGCGATGCAACAGGATGAAATTATTGAGTTGCTTGAGGCATATAATGAAGCAGATGTGAGTTTTACATACAAAGAAAAACAAGGCATTAAATTATTTTTTACAACTACAGCAACCGATTTAGATGCAGCAGCTAAAGCAGTTAAGGCTTTAATCAAAGCACAACCTTGGGGCTCAGTCTTATACTTTCAAGTGACACCAGCTTAGTCGGACAAAGGAAGGAAGTGTTCGAAATGTTAAAAAATGGACTGTTTTTATGTAGCATTGGTTTTTTAATCATTGTTTATGCAATGAATCCAATGACTGCTAGCTATGATTTTTTAAGCCTCACTACTGGAATTACTTTAGTGTGTGTTGGTGGTTATTTTTACTTCAAAGGTAAAAAAAAGGAAGAGAAGAAAACCAAGGAGGCTAAAAAATAATGGAAGTCAAACGACAAATGAAGATACCTGCAGATATTTTTTATAAAAAAATTATTGATTCAGTGTTGTATGATATTCATTCAGTTACTGGGAAGATTGTGAACGAAAAGCAGTTAAAAGATTTTGAATACGTTAAAAAATTTTCCCGCAACATTAGCGCAAAAATTAAAATTGAGGAAGCTGAAACAAATTCTATTTATCGCTTTCGGACATCTACTACTAAGAACGATTTTGTTACAGAATATACGATTATCCCAGTAAATGATGAAACTTGTCAGCTAGTTTATAAAGAATCCATGGTCTCCTATGGTTTATTTCAACGTCTAAATGACCTTTTAATAGGCTCACTAATGACCTTTTTTAAGAAACGTCATTTTAAAAAGATGTTGCAAATGATGGAAGAATCTTATTAGAGAATCTATTGATAGCAGCTATGGAAATTAGCAATTGTATGCCAGTAAATATTTTTTGCAATGTATATCTTTATTTAGTTAATCATTATAAGAAAAGTCCAGCTTTGAATTGGTGGTGATTCCTTTGTAGCTTTAATAAGACCGTCGTAACGGTACTGAAAAAGCCAAATGAAGCCACTTTTTTATTTGATTCATTCCACAAAGTAGTAGGTTGAAGAGTATATACGACTGATTCGCTAAATTAATTAGTTAATTTTCAAACTATTAAAGCAACTGAGTATTCTTAACTATTAGAGGAGGAACAGAAATGAAAAAATTTCCAGATAATTTTTTATGGGGCGCAGCCGCATCTGCGCCACAAACTGAGGGGCATGGCTCGACAGATGGAAAAAGTCCGACAACGTGGGATAAATGGTTTGAAATGGCTCCCGAAAAATTCTTTAATCAAATAGGTCCAGAGGATACCTCAGATGTTTACGATTTGTATCAAGAAGATGTTAATCGAATGAAAGAAATCGGAATGAATTCTTATCGAACATCTATTTCATGGGCTCGGTTATTGCCCGATGGAGAAACTCTGAACCCAGAGGCAGTAGATTTTTATCGAAGTTACTTTCAATGCCTTTTAGATAATGGAATTGAGCCTATCATGAATCTGTTCCATTTTGATATGCCTTGGTGGTTGATGAAAAAAGGTGGCTGGGAAACTCGTGAATCTGTAAGTGCTTTTGGCTTTTATGCAAAAACAGTTTTTGAAGAGTTTGGCGATTTAGTTCATCGCTGGTCAACTTTTAATGAGCCATTAGTTCACATTGAAGCTGCTTATTTGCAGGAGTTTCACTATCCTGCTATTCATGATATAAAAAAAGCTGTTCAAGTTGGTTATCATACTCTATTGGCGCATTTTGAAGCGGTTAAGGCATTTCGTGAGTCTGGAAAAATTGGTGAAATTGGAATTATTTTGAATGTCACTCCAGCTTATGCAAGAAGTAACAGCGATGAAGACTTACAAGCAAAAGAATATGCCGATTTGATTGCAATTAAAAGTTTTATTGATCCTTGTGTTCTAGGAGAGATACCTAGCAAGCTAATTGACCTGACTAAAGCAGCTGGATTGACACCACAAACTCAAGAAGGGGACAAAGCTCTAATAAAAGAATATCCTGTTGACTTTCTTGGACTAAATTACTATCAACCGATGCGGGTTCAGGCCCCAAGTAATCCAAATTATCCAATCACTTCACTCGAAGATTTATTCGAACCATATATTTGGCCAGAACGTCGAATGAATCCTTATCGAGGATGGGAAATTTATCCCAAAGCATTATACGACATGGCTATGTTAATCAAAAATGAATATCGAAACATTCCATGGTATGTATCAGAAAACGGCATGGGTGTCGAAGGTGAAGAGAAATTTATTAAAGACGGTATGGTACAAGATGACTATCGAATCGAATTTATGGAGGAACATTTGGCTGAATTACACAGAGGAATTACTGAAGGAAGTAATTGCTTTGGCTACCATACATGGACTTTTGTCGATTGTTGGTCATGGTTAAATGCCTATAAAAATCGTTATGGATTTTATCGAGTAGATTTAGAAAATAATTTTGCTCGTTCTTTAAAAAAGAGTGGGTTGTGGTTTAAGGAACTGACAGAAAATAATGGCTTTTAAGTTTTTATGGGAGCATTAATACAATTGAATGCCATTTTAAACAGGCTCGACTAATCTTCAAGTAGAGAGACTATAACATTAGTGAATACAGAAATTTTACCGAGCCTTACTTGTTAAAAGGCAAGCAGACGGCAAGCATGCACGCTTACTTGACACCAGAAGTAAGCAGTGCCTAGTTATTTATTCGGAAAAATTTCTGTTTAACAGCTATTGTTATTGTCTCTTTTTTATGGTGGATTCTTCTCGTTGTGCTTTATGGTAAAATAATAAGGAATTTAATTGTCAGAGGAATAGAAAAACTTTTACGAGGTGACTTATGGAAACTACAGGTTTGATTGAAAATCGTAACCGAGAAATGTTTGAGCTGGGGAAATATGCGTTTCGTTCAACAGATACACCGGAAATTCGGCAGCGTTTTGATTGCCTAGTAGAGCATTCATGGAATTACGGACATTTGGTCGATGATGTTTTGGCCAGTCAGTTGCAAGCGACACCTTTTGACATCTGGATTGGCCCTAAATTGTTCAAAATGGCCGGTATCGGTACAGTGTCCTCTTATCCAGAGTATCGTGGTCAGGGAGGCATTAACAAATTAATGGAAAAAATGCTAAATGACTTGAATCAAGCGGGGGTGGCTTTAACTTATTTAGCGCCATTTTCCTATCCCTTTTATCGTCGTTACGGCTACGAGTATTTGTTTGAAAAAACAATTTACGAGATTGCCGGTTCAGATTGGCCGAAAGCAAATCCTCAAGTGGGCACAGTTAAGCGACTGAGTTTTCAAGAGGCTCAGCCTAATATCAAAAGCGTTTATGAAGCAGTTATGGAAAATCAAGTGGGCCCAGTAAAAAGAGCAGACTGGTGGTATCAATATAAATTTGAGATGCACCATCATAGTCAATATGCGGTTTATTTTGATGAAGAGGGCTTAGCTAAAGGCTATCTAGCTTACCGTTTTGATGAAGGCCAATTCACAATTGTTGAGTGGGAATATCTGACGGCAGCGGCTTTTTGGAGCTTGGCTAACTATTGTGGCAGTCATCGCGATTCTTTTGGAAAATTTCATTATGAAACTGGAAAAAGTGAAAGCAATTTGAATTATCTTTTTGCTAAACCAGCGTTGGAGGTTTCTGTTCGACCAGAAATGATGGGCAGAATTGTCAACGTGGCAAATTTCTTAGAAGAATATTCTTTCTTAGCGGCGGCAACAAACTTAAATTTTATTCTGGAGCTGACTGAAGATCGCTATGCCTCTTGGAATACCGGTAAATATCAAATCACGATTTCAGCTAATGGGGACTGCCAGATTGTTTCTGACAATCTGCAGGCTGAACTCAGCACTTTAATCTGTGATATTCAAGCTTTGACACAATTGATGCTAGGTTTTCGTTCTGGTGAGGAGCTAAAATTTTTCGAGAAAATTCAAGCTCCCGAAGATTTATTAACGGACTTGGGTCAACGAATTTTGCCACAAAAACCAATTTTGGAGGATTATTTTTAAGCATGTGCTCTTTTAGAAGGGGATAGTTTTATGCTTGAAAAAAAATTAGCATTTACTAAATGTAAAAACAAAATCTAAAATCTCTATTACAAAACAGGAAAATCAATGGGAATATTCTATTTTTTCTTTTGCCTAGCATTTTCTGAGAAAATGAAAAACGTCGACTGCTGTTAAAGCAAATCGACGTTTTTTTGATTGGAACTATTTAGTTTTAAAAGAAAGCAAATCACTCAAAAAGTCGAGCTGATTTGGTTAATTTATACCGAATTTTAGTTTTGGGACGTTGATTTTCAGGATCTTCGTGGAAATTTTTGAGAGCGGCCTTGATAACTAACTCGCGACTGACTTTTGACTGATGGAAACGTTTAGCGTAGATTTCTTCTGACGTTTTTTTCATCTTCGATCACTCCTAATTTCAGTTACCTCACTCGTGATGAAGGAGCAAGACTGTTCAAATTTTTTTGGTCCTTAAAAACATGATAGCAACTGAAGAGTTAGATTAAAAGTTTTTTGCCTATTCTTAAAGAATTTTAACGATTTACTGAACGGCCGATACGGTTAATTGTATGGCGCAATCCGCGGATAGCAATCGACATTTCATAAATATTTTCTGGTAAAGTCATTCCGCCAAAACCGGCATCTCCGATGTGTTGGATATCCACGCCACAAGTTTTATTGACAATCGCCATCTGACGAATGGTTTCCGGACGGGCACTTTCCTGACTAGTTCCGATGGCTGTCATCGTTAACAAGTCGTAGCTTTTCGCAATTTCAACAGCTTCAATTAAGTGTTTTTCAGTAAAACCTTGAATTGTTCCGACAGCCGGTAATAATAAAATATCTGCACCTGCTTTAGCGTAAGCTTCAACGGCTTCTGGTGTCACAACAGGTTCACTAGAGCCAGCCGAATGCATTTTACCGGCGATGATTAAACCGCTGAAATGTTGTTTAGCAACCTTAACGGCATCTGCAATCGCTGCATTGGTCACACCGGTTCCAGGATTGCCAGTAAAACAAATGAAATCAACACCCATTTCCTCAGCTTTTTGGATTGTTTCTGGTGAGCTAGTTCGACCAGAGCTAATTGAAATTCGTTCACTTAGCATGTCATCTGAAAAAGCAATTGGTTCAAGATTGATTCCAATTGGTCGGCCCGTTAATTTTTTCAAAGTAGGAATCGGATTTTCAACTTCTACTTCTGGATTCATCAATTGTGCAAAAGAATCTTCAACAGTAGTGCCAGGCATTCCAAAAACAATCGGACGGAAACAATCAAAAGCGTTTAGCAAAATTAAATCGGCTCCATAAGCGCTAACCACTTCTGCATTAGTAATATCGCCAGCTGCCGGTGAAGCCAAGACCACATTTTCCACCGCAATTGTCCGGCCTTCACTAGCTTTAATTGATTGTTTCAACTCAGCTGCTGTCATGTTAGCGATTTCGCTAGAAAATGCGCTAATTAATCTTTTTACCATTTTAAAACCTCCAAAATTTTAATTACTATATCATTATAACCTTAAAAGCGTTTGACATAAACATTTTGCAAAGATAAAATAGTAAAGTATTTGTCCCCTTAGTTAAATGGATATAACAAGTCCCTCCTAAGGATTAGTTGCTGGTTCGATTCCGGCAGGGGACGTCATAAAAAGAGACTGTAGCATAAGTCAAAGTAGATTTGATTTTCCGAAACTTTAGCAACAATCGCTGTCCAAAATAGTTTATATGGGTCTGTAATCGCAGGGAGAGCAGAGACATACCAACTTTTTTGTCATACTATTTAGCGTTAGTGAAAGCAAGGTGGTTCAGATGGTCAATCTATAAAAGCTTTTATGTTGTAGTCTTTTCTTATTTTTGAGGGATGGTGTGAGTGTGGGAATAAATCAAAGAAAACCGGCGATAACTTTTTTTGTGATCATGTTTGTTTTTGGACTGCTGTCGATTTTTGTGACGTTTCCATTATCTAATGGAGACGAAGGATTCCATCTTAGCGTTGTTTACAATATGTTTAGTGCCAATCATCCTGAGGCGATGTCAGAAGAAGCTCTTAGGGAAATTGAAATGGTGGCGACCTCGCTACCGAAAAATATCGATTTAGGTCAGCTATTTAGTCAAAAAATCACGGCAATCAGTGCTGATGGTGTGGCGTTGAATATTTTAACGGACAGTAATTTAATTAGTCGAATTGATATTGCCCATCTGCCGGCTGCGCTAGGCGCGTTAATCGGCCGTTTTATCTATCCGAGCATTGGCTGGATTTTGGTCTTTTCCCGGCTGACAAATCTGCTGTTCTTTTTAATTAGTTTTTATTTTATTATCAAAGCCAGCAAGGTAGGCCAATGGTCATTGATAATGCTTTTTACGGTACCTTTTATTCAAAAATTGGCTAGTCCCAGCTATGATGTTTTTTGTTATGTTGTGGTGTCATTTTTTATTATGATGATTTTCAACTTACAGCAGAAACTGAAATTTGCAGAGTATACCAAGAGAGAGTGGCTTGGCTTAACAACTTCGCTGATTTTATTGTTCTTTTTAAAAAATAATTATCTTTTTGCTTTACCATTGCTTTTAGCGCTACCAAGTCTCCATCAGCCAGTTCTTAATTGGTTCAAAAAGTTAAAAAAGCACCAGCGCAGCTTATTGGTCATTTCTGGGGTTTTATTGATTGGGATATTTCTGATAGTTTTACATTGGCAAATTAATTTAGTGGAATTGGCTAAGGTTTTTTTCACAAATTATTTAAATGTTGAAACCATGGGGAGGAGAGCCAGACAGCTTTGGCAGGTGACACCATTAATTTTA
This sequence comes from Enterococcus sp. HY326, assembly GCF_026157065.1. Taxonomy (GTDB): domain Bacteria; phylum Bacillota; class Bacilli; order Lactobacillales; family Enterococcaceae; genus HY326. The sequence goes on along the minus strand of NZ_JANLGQ010000001.1, from coordinate 141,084 downwards.
CCCAATTTATTGAATATACTGTGGCTACTTTGCTTATTTTTAGTATTATTGACAGGGAAAAAAAGGCGCTGGTTTGGAGCTAGCCAAACTATTTCTATTGGTGTTTTTCTATTGAATTGGCTTGGGATTTTTGCAGGATTCTATTTACTTTTAAACAAGCAGCCGTTTGATGACTTATCTGGTCGTTATATAAGTCCTTTTCTAATTCTATTTCTACCGCTGTTGCAAAACTTCGGGACTAAATATGAGCTGCAACTTCCAGAAAAAGTTGTTAAACGCATTAGCCTAAGTAGTACGATTATTATTTTAGTGCTTTATTTAATTATTTGTTATTACCGTGGCTTTGTGTGGGGAGTAACGCCAACCTGGACAAATTTAGGATAAAAAATAGCAGCATCCTGATATATGGGAATCAGGATGCTGCCTTTTTATTTACGCCCAATCACCATTTCTAAACACAGGGACTCTTGTGCCATCGGCTTTGATGCCGTCAATGTTCATCTGTGAGGAACCAATCATAAAGTCGACGTGGGTGTGGCTGCGGTTTAAACCGGCAGCAATCAATTCTTCTTCTGACATTTCGGTGCCGCCTTCAATACTAAAGGCGTAGGCTGAACCTAATGCTAAATGATTTGAAGCATTTTCATCAAATAAAGTATTGTAGAAAGTGATGCCAGATTGAGAAATTGGTGAAGGGTCAGGCACTAAAGCGACTTCGCCTAAATGTTTGGCACCTTCGTCAATTGCCAATAATTTTGCTAAAACTTCTTGCCCTTGTTCGGCTGAAAAATCAACAACTTTGCCATCTTTAAATGTAAATTTCATCCCTAAAAGGGTAGTGCCAGCATAACTTAATGGCTTAGTGCTGGAGACAACACCATCAACTCGATTTGCATCGGGAGCGGTAAAGACTTCTTCAGTTGGCATATTGGCCATAAATTTTTCGCCGCGGGCATTGAAGCTACCGGCGCCTTCCCAAAGATGATTTTTTGGCAAGCCAACAATCAAATCTGTTCCTGGAGCAGTATAATGCAGGGCAGTAAATTGTTCTTTGTTTAACTCAGCAGCCTTTGAGGCTAACTTGGCATCATGATCCTTCCACGCTTGAACAGGATTCGCTTGATCGATGCGGGTCGTTTTAAAAATTTCTGACCACAAGGCTTCAACTTGTTCTTTTGAAGAGCTTAAATCTGGAAAGACCTTTGCTGCCCATTCTTTACCAGCAGCAGCTACAACTGTCCAGCTGACTTTATTGGCTTGAGTTGCTTTTCTGAGGTTCGCCATGGCTTTTCCGGCTGCTGCTTGATATGTAGCGACACGGTCAGCATCGACACCGGCCAATGAATCGGGATTTGCTGAGACAATACTGATGCGGCTGGCACCTTTGGCAACCCAATCATCTGAGCGATCAACCACATACTGCGGAATATTTTCCAGGCGGTCGTCGTCAGCATTGGCTAAAAATTCTTTTTGGATAAAATCATCGTTCCATTGGACAATGACTTCAGCGGCTCCTAATTTGTAGGCGTGTTCGGTAATCAAACGGACTAACGGCGCTTGATCGACACTGGCTTGCACCACAATCGTATGTCCTTTTTCAACATTTACACCGACTTCGGTAATTAGCTGAGCATATTTTTTTAACTCTGTTTGAAATTCACTTGACATCAGGAAATCCCCCTTATTTTTAATTACATGAAATATGATAGCATTTGCAAATCTTAAAAACAATTATTACCACTGGAAACATTTGTTTTGATAACTTATTGAAGGTTTAATTAAATTACATGGTCATAATTGAATGCTTATCTAAAAAGAGTTTTGCACTTTAATTAAAACGTGGTAAAATGTAAATATAACAGAGATTGAAAACGTTGTTACCGACGCCAGACAGGGAGGAATCATCATGGCCCGCAAGAAAACAATAACAAAAGAACAAATTTTAAAAGCTGCATACGAAGTTGTCGCAACCGAAGGATTCTCACGTTTTACCGCCAGAAATATTGCTGCTAAGATGGGCTGTTCGACTCAACCAATCTATTTGGAATTCAAAAACATGAACGACCTGAAGGAAGCATTATTGGACCAGCTTTATGCCTATTTGGCAGATGAAGTTTTTATGGTGGAACACACTCGTCAGCCGCTAATTGATTTAGCGCTGAATTACATCCATTTTGCCGAACGGGAAAAGCAACTTTACCGGGCGCTTTACTTGGAGGAATCAGGTTTTGGCAATAAAATGCAGGAATTTTCTAATAGTCTTTTTGCTGAGCTGGCCTCAAAGGATTCCAATTATGAAAATCTTTCTCCAGAGCAGATTCAGTCTCTTAATATGGGCTGTTGGGTAGTTGCTACCGGAATCGCCTCGTTGATGTCTTCGGCGATTATCAAACCGACTGATGAGCAAATTATCAGTTTGATGCAGCTGACAATTGATAATATCTTAAAAGATGATGTGCGAATTGATTTAGATTAGGTCTGCTCTAAAAAAATTTTAGGCATTAATTTAAGTAGTAAATCGTCTTTTCGTTAGATAGTATGAATTACAGTAAGCATGAAAATACTATCCTTTGGATGATAACTTTTAATAAAACACCTTGTTTGAGGGATAGGTTTGTTTCTTTACCACCTATCTGTTAGACAAATATTTCAACAGTACTGAATGGCAAATATTTGTTATTTCAGTGCTGTTTTTTTTTTTGAAACACAATCCTATTTGAAGAGTTAAAAAAGGAAAAAATCCAGCTCATTTTATGAAGTGATTGACAGAAGAAATCACTATTTTTAAAGGATGAGTTGCAAAGCCACTGCAAATCCATTTTTATTATTCATTTTAGACTGAGTTTATTTTCTAAGGAGTTAGCCCATGAAAACAAAAGTGGTAATACAACGGCAACCTTTAAATCCCCTGATTTTGTGGTACACCGAACCTGCCTCAAAAGGCAAGACAATTTTATCCCCTGGAGCTTTTCATACGACTGAAGAAGACAATTTGTGGCAGCAATTCACTTTGCCAATCGGCAACAGTAGCATGGGGGCTAATATTTACGGAGAGATTAGCCAAGAGCGGCTGTCCTTCAATCAGGAAACTTTATGGAATGGTGGTCCCAGTACGAGGCGCCCTGACTATAATGGTGGCAATAAGCCGATTGCAGAAAATGGGAAAAAAATGTCAGCGGTTTATCAAAAAGTTATTGAGCTGTTTCAAGCAAATCAAGATGAGCAAGCGGCTGAGTTGGCTCAGAAATTAGTTGGTGAGTCAAACGGCTATGGCGCTTATCAGTCGTGGGGAAATATTTACGTTGATTTTCTAATGGACGAATCACAGGCGGAAAATTATCTTCGCTCATTGGATTTAACCAAAGGACTAGCAACAGTTTCTTTTGATTATCAGGGTGGGAGTTTTTCAAGAGAATATCTAGCTAGTTACCCCGATAATGTCATTGCCCTTTACTACACAGCCAAAAATGAAAAATTAAATTTTGATATAGGCTTTCCGATTCATAATGAAAAAGAGGTTCTTGAGGGAAACTTAGGCAAGGAAGTTACAACTAAAATTGTAGAAAAAAACATTACTGTCAGCGGAAGTCTGCAGGATAATCAACTACTTTTAAACAGCCAATTGCAAATTGGTGAGACTGATGGGGAAATTTTTACAAATAATGGAGAAACACTGGCTGTCAGAGAGGCAACTTTCGTGACGATTTTTGTCACGGCTAGTACGGATTACCAAAATAGCTATCCCAACTATCGTACTGGAGAAAACAGTCGACAGCTTAACGAGCGGGTTTCAAAAATTTTAACAGCAGCCGTTAAAAAAGGTTATCAAAAAATTAAAGAAAATCACTTAGCAGATTATCAGCAGTTATTTAATCGAGTTCAATTAAAGCTGGGGCAGATAGCTGCTCCTGTGCCAACCGATCGGCTGCTAAATAAATATAATGAAGGACTTGCCACGGATGCTGAAGCAAGACAGCTGGAAGTGTTACTTTATCAATACGGTCGTTATCTAGCCATCGCCTCTTCTAGAAAAGGCGGTTTACCAGCGAATTTGCAAGGAGTGTGGCAAAATCGGGTGGGGGACGCTGAACGTGTGCCGTGGGGTGCTGATTTTCATATGAATGTCAATTTGCAAATGAACTATTGGCCAACATACAATGGAAATTTAGTTGAAACGGCGTATCCATTGATTGATTATCTGAATTCTTTGGTGGCTCCGGGCAAAGCTTCAGCAGAAATTTATTTTGGCGTTACTAGCGGGTTTACTGCCCACACCCAAAATACGCCATTTGGCTTTACAGCTCCCGGCTGGTCCTTTGATTGGGGTTGGTCACCGGCGGCGGTGCCGTGGATTTTGCAAAATGTCTGGGAGTATTACGAATACACACTGGATGCTGAATTTCTGAGAGAGCAGATTTATCCATTGTTAAGAGAATCTGTGGCTTTGTATGAGCAGCTGTTAATCAAAGATCCAAAAACTGGACGCTTAGAGACTGAACCGACATTTTCACCAGAGCATGGACCGATTACGGCAGGAAATACTTACGAACAGTCGCTAATCTGGCAGCTTTTTCAAGCAATTATCACGGCAGCAAAAATACTTGGTCAAGACACGGAAAAAATTAGCAGTTGGCAAAAAACGCAAGCACAGCTGAGACCAATTGAAATTGGTCAAGATGGACAAATTAAGGAATGGTACAACGAAACAACTTTGGGAAGTCTTGGCGAGAAAAATCACCGCCATCTTTCACATTTATTGGGATTATTTCCGGGGAATTTAATTTCAATTGAGACACCAGAGTTGTTGAAAGCAGCGATTATTTCATTAAATGATCGGGGGGATGAAAGTACCGGCTGGGGTATGGGGCAGCGGATTAATGCTTGGGCCCGCGTCGGAGATGGTAATCGAGGGCACCAGCTGATTAAAAAATTATTTAAAGATGGGCTTTATCCAAATTTGTGGGATGCGCATCCGCCCTTTCAAATTGATGGCAACTTTGGGTATACAGCTGGTGTGACAGAAATGTTGATGCAAAGCAATCTAGGATTTATTCAATTGTTACCGGCATTGCCGGATATTTGGTCGGATGGTTTCGTAAAGGGGTTACTAGCTCGGGGAAATATTGAAATCAGTTTGACTTGGCAGGAAAAAGCTCTGATCGAAGCAACTGTGAAACCAAATATCAAGCAAGTGGTGAAGCTGCGCTATCCTGATTTAGCAACTGCTAATGTTTACGATGATAAAAATCAGCAACTTTCTTATCAAATTATTGATCAGGATACAATTTCTTTTGAAGGAACAGCGGGGCATAGTTACCGAGTATTATTAAAGTCAGCGGCTGCTTTACAAGATTAATTTAAAAAGTATTGTGCAGTTGTGAAGCGGGTCGTTAGCAGGCATTGATGCAAATTTGTTACTGATTTAATTCTGCTAGTTCATCTAGTTAGATGAACTAGCAAAAGCTTTTACTTTTACCAAACCTTTGGAATCTCTCTTCTTGTGACGATAATTCTATCGGGATAAGAAGGGTTTTTTTAGCTCAAGCCCAATAATCAACGAGTAGCGCTTCCTTATTTGTCTAGAGTAAGAATAATCCTTCTCAATGCAAGTGAAACTTCTGAGTGATTTTGTTGAAACTAGTAGTTAGTTGAAAAGTACTAGAAATCTGTGAGTTTTTTATTGATCAAAAATAATAATTAGCGAAATAAAAAGGCAGTGAAATGCTTTAAAACAAAAAATAAAATCAGTCAGATAAAAATCTTTTTTATTCAAAATAGTAATATGTATCACAGTATTTTCTCGTTCTGTTATTTATTTTTTGTATTAAAGAAAATAAAGTAAATAATGTTCCTCGTTTTAATAAAAAAACTGCGATTAGTCATGTAATTTTTTCGAAAAATATGCTAATATTTTTGTATAGTATTTTTTTAATAAAGTTATGTATTTACCATGAGATTGAAAGCGTTATCTATCGAATTATTTTTCTTAAAGGAAGAGGGACACTATGGAAAAAATTAGAATCAAAGGTCAGAAATTTCTAACGGAGAGTGGGAAAGAAGTTATTTTTAATGGCTTAAACCTAGTTGAAAAAAATCGTGAGCTGGGACACATTACGCCTGGCGGTGAAGCATTATTTCAACAATTACGGAATAATGGGATTAATTTAATTCGCTTGGGTCTGTTTTGGAAGGCCGTTGAACCAAAGCCAAATGAATTTGATTTAGTGTATTTGGAAAAGCTAAAAGAGCAGGTGCGTTGGGCTAAGAATGCTGGCATTTATGTCTTTATTGATATGCATCAAGATTTGTATAGTGAAAAATTTGGCGACGGTGCGCCGCTGTGGGCGACGTTAGATGATGGCCTTCCCCATATGGATGGCCAATTATGGAGTGACACGTATCAACTGAGTGAAGGATTGAATCGGGCCATCGATCATTTTTGGGAAAATGCACCGGCCGCTGACGGCATCGGCCTACAAGATCACTATACTGAGATGTGGAAAGTTGTTGCCAATTTCTTTAAGGATGAAGAAAATGTCATCGGCTTTGATTTGATGAATGAGCCTTATCCAGGTTCTTCAGGAACGCAGGTGCGGGACCAGCTAATTGGCTTGTTTATGCATCGTTTCCAATTATCGCCGGAGGAATTGATGGCCAAATGGCTGGATGATGCTGCCAAACAAGAATTGTTGGGCACTCTAGCTGACTTAGATATTTACAAACAAGCACTGGGTTTATTGACACCGATTGTGCAGGAGTTTGAAAAAAATATTTTGCAACCCTTCTTTGATAAATTGGAGACGGCTTTACTGCCGCTGATTGATGGTAAATTAATTTTCTTAGAGACCAGTTTCTTTAATAATATCGGTATCCCCAGTGCTTTAACCTTTAAAGACAATCAGCAGGAGGTTTTTGCGCCCCATGCCTATGACTTGGTTGTCGATACCACTCATTTTGAAAATTACAGTACCGAGCGCATTGAAAATACTTTGATGGTTCATCGTGAAGTCCAAAAAGAACAAAATGTTCCGGTGGTTTTAGGAGAGTGGGGGGCATATTTCCAAGATCCGGAAACTCAGCGTATCAGTCAAATTCATATTCAATACTTGGAAAACTATCTCTGGGGCCATACTTATTGGAGTTATTATGATGGGTATTTTGAAAGTCCAACGGCGGCCGTCTTAAACCGGCCATATCCACAAATGGTTGCTGGCGCAATTGAGAGTTATCACTATGATTATCAAAACCAAAAATTCACTCTGCACTACCAAGCGACCACAGGCGAAAGTACTATTTACCTGCCAGATTTAAGCAAAGTTAATTTAGAATTATTTGCAGAAATGGGCTTAAATACTGAGTTGCAGGCTCATGACAACAGCGCTGGCGGTAGCTTATTGATTACGGCTTCAGAGAATGAATTAGTTGAACTAGAGCTAAATTTATAAATGTTGAAATAAGAGTTTTTAAAGCAAAATTTATTTAAAAGGGCATAGTGTAAAGCTTTGCCCTTTTAAGTAAAGCCTTCATTATGTTAGCTTTCTTCAAAACTCTTTTTTGTGTCTGACACCAAATGTCACTTGGAGGAAATGAGCATGAAGTCAAAACTGAATCTCCTACAAATTTTAAAGGAATCCTTTGCGTTTAAGAGCAGTGGACTTTCCTTTTGGAAAAAATTTCAGCTTTCTTTACCAGCGCCGATTTTATCTGTCAGCCAAGTTATCATTCATCAAGTTTTTATTAAATACTACACAGATGTGATTGGTCTAAGTGCTGCGTGGGTGGGCTGGGTTTATGTGCTTTATAATATTTGGAATGCTATCAACGATCCGCTAATTGGTTCTTGGCTCGATCATAAGCCATATAATCCTAAGCGAGGCAAATATGCTTACATCATGAAGGTGACTGTGCCTTTTATGATGCTGGCGACTTTTTTGATGGCTTTAAGCAGTCCATCGTGGAGTCAATGGACCATTTTTATTGTCTTCAGCATTGAGTTATTCTTTTTCGACACTGCTTCGACGGCTTATGGGATTGCTTATACTTCCTATACGCAATTAGCTGCCCCTTCAAAAGAAGAACGTTTGGATATCGGAACAATCGGAAATTATTTGACCTATGCGTTATCTTTTATGGCAACGATGATTCCAACATTATTACTAATTGGTGATGGCAATCGGGCTTTATTTATTCCAATATTAATGGGTGTCTTAGTAGTGCAGACAATTATTTTTGTTTTAGCGCTGCGGGGGTTAAAAGATACTCCGGAAATGTATGCCAATCTCCACCATGACAAAAGTAGCGTGAAAAAAACAGTGGCGGAGGCTTGGAAAATTATCAAGACGCGACCGTTTTTGACAACGGTACTTTACGGTGTGATTGCGATGAGTGCTTTTCGTTATTATTCAACGGCCTATCTGTACTATATGGATTCGGTTATTCAAGCGACCGGTTCTCAAGCGACCATTATCAACTTCGTTACCCATCTGATTGCGCTGGGAATTATGCCCGTCAGTAATTATTCAGTCAAAAATCTCGGCACACGAATCAATGTTTTCATCGGAATGCTGCCGGCTACTTTGGGGTATTTAGGTTTGACTTTTGCGACGGAATTGTGGCAGGTATCAATTGCCTTTGGTTTAGTGGTTATTTGCACGATTCACTTTGCCACATCAACGGCTATTATGAATAGTTTGATTATCGATGAAGATGAGTGGCGCACCGGTATCAGAAAAACGGGCTTATTCAATGGGATGTTTACTTTGTTCGGCACAGCCCTCAGCAGTGTGTTTATGATTATGTACACAAATGTTATGGCAGCCACCGGTTACGACGGCACTTTAGCCGTTCAATCAGCAGAAGCAGTTCGCGGCCTGCGCTTTGCCACCGGAATACTGCCATTGATTTGTATTTGGCTGGGTATCATCCCGATGATTTTATATCCCTTTAATCGCAAAAGAGAACAAGAAATTTCGGCTGAAAGCCGCCGTATGCGGGGGCTGGATGCTAATGATTAACAAGTTTGATTTGAAAAAATCAGATAGTTGCTTTTGATTTAGTTAGGAGAGAGTAGCTTATTGTGCTGCTCTAAAGGAGAAATCTATTATTCCTTTGTTAAATAAAATAGAAAAAATATTGGACAAGCAATTGCTAAAAATTGCTTGTCTTTTTTGCTTGTTTTTTACTAGTAAGATTTAACTTCAATTTTATTTTTTTTAAAGTGATGATGCTGAAATTCTTTTGGCGTGATGCCCATCTTGTTTTTAAATAATTTGAAAAGAGAGGGGATACTTTTATAACCAAGTTTTTCAGAGATCTCGCTAATTGTTAAGTCGCCCTCTGACAATAACTTTTGAGCTACGGCTAATCTTTTCGTGTCTAGTAATTCCTGAAAACTACTACCAGTTTTTTCCTTAATTAAATTACTTAAATAGTTTTTATTATAACCAAATTTTTTAGATAAATCCGTTAACGAGGTGTCAGTGTAATGTTCATTTAGATAATTTAGAATCTGGTAAAGTTGATTCTTTTTTGCAGGGAAAAGTTTGTTTGTGTAAACATTTTCTGCCTCAGTCAGCTCCATTAAAAATGAAGCCAGTAAGAAATTAAGAGTTCCATGATTTGGATTTTTGTCTTTCAAATATTTTTCAATCAGGATATCTAAAATTTTCTTTGCAATGGGCAGGTCATTTAAATCGAAAACCATAAAACTATTATGGGTGCTGTTTTGTTGGCTGGCTTCAATAAAGAACAGACTAATCAAACTGTCTCGCATTCCCAAGTTATCCAGAACATCATTCGTTAAAGTAGCAGAATTTAATAGAATATTTACAATCAAATCTTCCTCACCAACAGTGTCAATTTGCTGAATTATATTTTTGTCCATCAAAATTACCTGTCCAGATGCTAATGAGACTTCCTCACCATTTACAATTTGGTGACAAGTGCCTTGGTAGACATAATTAAATTCCACAAAGCTATGGGTATGTGCCGGAGTATAGGAGTAGCGGTGATGTTTATTGATAAAAATATTGTCCTTTTTAAAAAAGTCCTCATTGGGAATTTCTGGAACAATCGAGCGGGAATAATCTAGATTCATTTCATTGATATTTTTCCCAGTTTGTCTTTGTAAGATTTCAACCGCATCTTCTTTTTCTAATAACAGCTTCAATTCTTCCATCTTTTTATCTCCATCGAAGTAGTTCACTTATTTTCATTTATTTTTAAGAATAACCTGTAGATTTGATATTATTTTACTAAACTTTTGAAATTGTCGCAAATGATGAAAACGGTTAATATAAGGTCAACAAAGAAAGAAGGGGTTCACGAAATGGAAAACTCAACAAAGCTTTATAAAAAATATGCACCACTATCAACTGCTGCTGGGATAGGTTCCATGCTGGGATCAGGAGTTATTGTTGGCTTATCTGCCACAATTCCCGTTTGGCAAAGAGGTCTTGATTTGTCAGCTGGCCAGGTTGGTATTATTTCTGGAGTCTTAACTTTTGCTATTGCTTTTGGTTCGTTATTTGCTGGTAAAATTTCTAAAATGTTTGGTTTATTCAAATCATTTAATTGGTTAAATCTTTTTTACGCCATTGGTGCAGGCTGTTGTGTCTTTTCGAACAGTTTTACTATGTTACTTATCGGAGTAACGGTGATGGGGATTGCATCAGGAGCCGATTTGCCGATTAGTTTAACAGTTGTTTCCCATGATGCGCCAAATGAACAAGTGTCTGCACGGTTAGTTTCTTCAACCCAGATTTTCTGGCAGGTTGGGATTTTTATTTCATATATTTGTTCATTTTTATTGTCTGGAATTGAAGGCGTTTTAGGAGCTCGGATTGTTTTTGCAATATTGACAGTTTTTTCTCCCATCACTTGGATTTGGCGGACAACCTCAAAAAAATTCAAAGCTTTTCATGAAGAAGGTATCCTGCGCCAAGCAAAAATGTAACTAAAGACAGTCCGAAACAATCGGTTAAAGAAGTTCTGTTCAGTAAAAGCAATCGCTATCTTGGATTTTTCTTTGCTATCTTAATTTTTTATGTCTGTTGGAATCTATTAGCTAATACTTGGGGACAATTTCAAACATACGCTTTAACAAACGCTGGGGCAACTCAGACTCAGGCGACTGGGTTAGGAATTTTACTAAATGTCATTTCTTTAATTACGACAATTATCTTTGCCTCAGTGTCTGGTGGCAAGTATCGAAATAAAGCTTTCTTTATCGGAGCAGCGGTTCAATTTTTAGCGATGCTGGGAATGGCTCTAATTGGTGGCAGTGCTGGATTTATCGCCTTAGCAATTACAATTGCCTTTTATAATTTTGGCAATCCAATGGCTGGTGAAGCCATTTATAAAGTTTGGACACAAGAATCTTTTCCAACAGAAACAAGGGCTTCATTACAAGGTTTTATTAATGGATTTTCTCGGATTTGCTGTGGGTTATTTGCCTTTATTACCCCCTATCTAGTAGCACCAGAAAATATTCAATATTCAATGTTTGGCTTTGCGGCTATTGTGTTAATAGCAGCCATAGCGGGTGGAATTATGATGGTTTTACAGCGTAAAAATAAAATAGCGACAACACATTTAGCAGAAGAATTGTAGAGGTGATAAGAATGGAAAAAACACAGGCGAGATGGTTATGGTATCCAGGAGATTTTGAAATACGACAAGGATTATTGCAAAACTTTTCGAGGGAGGAACGCGGCTTTGACTGGCCTGCTTACTGGTATCAAGATGATTGTCATAGAAATGTGAAATTTAAAAGATATTATGACTTGAAGGAACGTACTGAATTTATTGTCCACGGGATTGGAATTGGTTATGTTGAAATTAATGGGGAAAAATTTCCTTTAGAAACAAAACTGATTTGTCCTGCTGGAAAGAATAAAATCCGGGTATTTATCGGTAATCTCAATGAATTGCCGACGATTTATATAGAAGGGGAAGTTGTAAAGAGTGATGCTGGCTGGCAAGCTAGCAGTTTTATCCAAGAATTGCCAGCTGGTTGGAGCGAAATGTTTTACTCTCAAAACCAAAATCCAAATGAGATTGTATATACGGAAATGGATTGTGACTGGCAAGAAAAGACAGAGGTTAAGGGTGGAACGCTCTTTGATTTTGGTCGAGCAGTCTTTGGAACTCATCGTTTCACTAAATTGGTAAGTAAAGCACCAGTTACTATCTGTTATGGTGAGTCTGAAGCGGAAGCTTTGGATGTTGATATGTGTTATTACAAAGAAAATAAAGCAATTGAAACAACAGTGCCAAGAAAAAGAGCTTTTCGCTATCTATTTATTCCTGAAGTTGTCCCAGAAAATGTCGATATTATAGCTATGCACCAATACTTACCTATCAACAAAAGGGCGCAGTTTGCGTCCAATAGCTCTTTAGTCAATAAAATTTGGCAAGTGTCTGAGGAGACATTTAAACTCTGTAGCGATTTATTTTTTATTGATGGTATTAAGCGAGACCGCTGGATTTGGTCTGGGGATGCGTATCAATCTTATTTAATCAATCAATATTTATTTTTTGATGAGGATATCAACAAGCGGACTATGCTAGCATTAAGGGGACAAAATGAAATAAAACAACATATGAACACCATTGTTGACTACTCTATTTTATGGTTGATTGGAATTGAAAATCACTACATGATGACTGGTGATGAGGAATTTTTAGCACAAGTCTACGAAAAAATGTTAACCATGATGAATTACCTTGAAAAGCAGACGAATGAATTGGGCTTTATTTATGGGCGAGAAAAGGATTGGATTTTCATTGATTGGTCTGAAATGGATAAAGAAGGGACACTTGCGGCTGAACAAGTCCTGCTGTTAAAAGCTTATCAATCAATGGCTCATTGCGGTGCTATTTTAGGAAAAAAAGTCAGCCACTACGAAGAAGCTTTTGATAAGCTGAAAAAAAATCTGATGGAATATTTCTGGGATGCCGAGCTGGGTTCATTTATTGATTCTTATGAATCTGGAAACCGTCATGTGACTCGTCACGCAAATATCTTTGCAGTATTGTTTGATTTTCTTTCAGAAAAAGAAGAAGCCAGTGTACTAAATAATGTTTTATTAAATGATGATATCACACAGATTACAACGCCCTATTTTAAATTTTTTGAGCAAGATGCGCTATGTAAACTGGGAGAAACTAAAACCGTTTTTACTATTATTCAAGAGTATTGGGGAGGCATGCTGAAAAGAGGAGCTGTTACTTTTTGGGAAGAATTTAATCCAAATGAGCTTGGGGATGATGCATATGAGATGTATGGAGATCCATTTGGTAAAAGCTTGTGCCACGCATGGGGGGCGAGTCCGATTTACTTGCTTGGACGCCATTTTGCAGGACTAAAACCAACTAGCCCAGGTTATGAATCTTTTGAAGTAGTGCCTAATTTGACCGAATTCGATGAGGTTTCTTTCACGTTACCTGTAAAGAACGGGCAAGTGACAATTGAGAAAAAAGGTGATGAGATTGTCATCTTTGCTACAAGAGATGGCGGGACTGTAGTGTTTAATCAACAAAACTATACTTTAACTCAGAACGAACCTTTAAAATTGTTGCAAGCCCAAGTCGTATTATAAAGGAGCTGATAGCATGACATTGAAAGAAAAAGCTGGTTTTGCCCTAGTAAATTTAGGAAATATACCAGTTATGACGCTACTCAATACTTATTTGCTAATCTTTTATACAGATGTTGTCGGGATTAGCCCGGCAACAGTTGCGACTTTATTTTTAGTTTCTAGGTTAATGGATGGCTTAACCGACCCAATTATGGGATTTCTAATTGACCGTTTTCCTAAGACTAAGTTTGGCAAATACCGACCTATTTTAATTCTAGGTACAATAATCTGTTGTATAAATTACTTATTAGTGTGGTTTGCACCACTTTTAATCCCACAAGCAAAAGTTTTAGTAATCGCTGTTTCTTATTTATTGCTGGGAGTCACCTTTGATATGATGGATATTCCCTTGAATAGTCTTATTCCTGTTCTTGCCAAAGAAGACAATCAAAGAAACATTTTATCTTCGATTAAGGGAGTCTCGTATACAGTTGGGCCTACGTTGTTAAATATTATAGCGCCGCTAACAATTGCTGGTTTTGCTAGTAAATTGCAAGGGTATATTGTTTTGATTACTGGCACCGTCATCACCGTTTTGTTCTTTACAATCGTAGGAGCGATGAGTGTCAAAGAGAAATCAGATTTTGACAGCGCCAAAGATGGAGAGAAACAAGAAGGAAAAACAAAATATAGTTTTTCTGATATGGTGAAAATTATTAAAATTCCGTCAGTCTTTACTTTGTTTTTGTCAATGCTACTTGTAACAGCAGCGAACAATATATTTAGTGGTTCTATCTTGTATTATGTCACCTATATTTTAGGTGACGAGCGAGTTTTTAGTTTAGCTAGCTTGATAGGCATGTTAGGTGCAGTAATTGCTGGAAGTCTGGTTCCCAAATTAGCCAAAATATATGGTAAACAAAAAGTTTACACCATAGCTTTACTTATGAATGGCTTGATTTTATTGGCAGTAATTGTATTGAATCACAATTTGTTGATGTTTTATTTGATGTACTTAGTTGTTCAGTTTGGTTTAGGTTTAATCAACACTATTCAATATAGTATATCCGCTGAAAATGTTGATTTGATTCATCAAGAATTAGGTATTCAGACAGCCGGACTCATTGCTTCCTTAAATTCATTAATTATGAAGTTTGCTATGGCAGTTGGGGGAGCAGTTCCTGGTTTTATCTTAAGTATTTTTGGTTATGTTGCTAATCAAAGTCAAACAGCTAGAAGTAATTTGGGAATCGTCATTGCTACGTTTATGATACCTTTTGTTCTTTATGTACTAACAGCGATTGTTTTTGCAGCCGTTATGCGAAAAGCTAAGAAGAAAACTCTGTTGGTAAAAAAAGAAATACTTACAAATTAGAAAAGACTGTAGATAAAAATCCTGTAATGAAAGTTCTAGATTGAACTTCTATTACAGGATTTTTTTTAATTTGAAAGAAATGTTTTATCTGTTTCTTTACCACTGAAGTTTGGTCTATCTGTTCCCAGCCACCTAAAATTCAGGATTCCGCACCACTCTAAACAAAACAGCGGTCACAGCGGCTGTTGCAATTCCGGCAACAATCGCTTCAGGAATTCCATTGGCAAAAATTACGCCAAGGATGACGCCATATAAAGCAGTGCCAGCTTCACCCATCAATTCTGAATAAGGCTGTTGGAAAAGGAAATAAATGAAGTTCATAACTAAAATCGTATTGACCAAGGAGCCGGCAACGCCCGCAATTCCTAAAGTTAGCGGCTGCTTTTTCCCCTTTAAGTGCTTGTTAAGAGCTTTAAAGACAAAATAGGGGACAACACCAATTAAAATGCGGGGCAAAATCGAAACGATTAGGGACAGCAGGCTACCATGTTCACTCCCGTATAAAGGAATAAAGGGCGTAAAGGCAAAGGATAATGGATTTGGAATCACGGTGTTGCGGATAATACTGGTGATACCAAAGACACCGCCGAGAGCACCGCCGATTTTCGGCCCAAGAATAATCGACCCGATAATAACCGGAATGTGCATCGTCGTCGCATTCATAAAGCCTAGATTAATATAGCCTAATGGTGTCACCGCCAATAAAATCATGATGGCTAAAAACATCGCTGTTAAAACAAATTTTTGTGTGTCGCGTTTCATTTTTTAATCCTTCCCCTAAACCGGTGTGCCTAAATTTTTTAACACTTGGTCAACAATATCCTTTGTAGTTGCCAAGGCGCCCCGACCAAAATCACCGCAGGCTAAGAGGGCTTCTCGCGGATCAATTTCTTGATAGCCGTCCGTTTTTAAGATGGTTAAGTTCCGCTGCATGGCAGGATTTTGATACATATATGTATTCATGGCAGGCGCAATTAATTTCGGTACTTCTGACTTGATAGCTAGAGCCGTTGTTGAAAGCAAATCATCAGCGATTCCGTTTGCTAATTTACCGATAATATTTGCTGATGCCGGCGCAATTAAAAATAAGTCGGCCCGTTTTGCAAGCTCGATATGATTAATTAAAGCCGGATCTGGTTCCACCATCACATCCGTATGCACCCGGCGATGAGAGAGAGATTGGATGGTTAAAGGCGTAATAAATTCTTGGGCACTCTTGGTCATCATCACATCCACTTGAAAACCAAGTTTTGTTAATTCATTGGTGATTTCGGCTGCTTTAAAGGCGCTGATGCTGCCGGAAACTCCTAAAAGAACTGTTTTCATTTTGCCTGCCTCGTTTCTAAAATTTTTGCCATCAATAAGTCGGCAATTTCTGGTTTGGTAAAAGCTTCTGTCACGCTGCCGTCTTTTGCTAAGAGGTAGCCGTGGTGTTGATCACCGGAAATTTCCGTCAAGTCATTGGCTAGAATAAAGTCTGCATGATTTTTCTTTAAAGAGGCTGCAGCCACCGCCACTAATTCTGCTGGCGGTACTGCAACTAATAATTTAAAGCCGATTAAAATTGTTTCAGGTTGAATCCTTTTTATTTCCGCAATAACCTTCGGCGTTTTTTGTAACGTTAAAATTAATCGCTGGGTATCAGAAGAAATTTTAGTTTCTGTTGACGGTGTCTGACTCAAGCTATCAAAGAATTGTTCCAGACCAGCTGTTGTCAGCTCAGGTTTTTCTGTTAACATTTTTTCGATTAAGGCGGCCTGTGAAAAGGCCGCCTCACCGGTGAAATCACTGACCGCCATACTGTGAATCACGGCATCATAGTGATTTTTGCTCATTAAATCCGTTAGCATTTTTAGTAAACCCGCTGTGTCGGAAATCCAAAAGGTTTCCAAGCGGGGATTTTTTTGTGCCTGTAAAGCCGTTGGCGTGGTGATATAATCCACTTGCCAATCGGTTTTTGCCAAAATTTGAGTGACAATCGTTTGTCCTAAGCGGCCGGTTGACTGATTGGTAATAGAACGGACTTGATCAATCGGCTCGGTGGTGCCGCCGCCGGTGATTAAGATTCTCATGTTAGTCCACCGCGATTTTGACAACACTGCGGCCTTCATGGGTGCCGCCTAAAAGTGCTTCAAAAGTCGCAGGCAGTTCATCAAAGGCAAGTTCATTGACTTTCAAAACATCGGCTACATTTAAATCAGTTGCCAGGCGTTGCCAAATCTGTTGCCGTTTTGCCATTGGGGTATTAACAGAGTCAATACCTAAAAGTTTTACGCCTCGTAAAATAAAAGGCAGGACAGTTGTATCTAACTTGATGCCGCTAGCGTTACCACATAAAGCCATTGCTCCGTCATATTGAATTTGCGGAATTAAGGTGCTAGCTAAAGCGCCGCCGACTGTGTCAATCACGAAATCAAAATTTTGTTTGTTCAAAGCTTTTGGTTTTTCAGGGATTAGGCTGTCTGGCGTGACAATTTCAGTTGCGCCTAAGTCAGTTAACCAATTTTTAGCAGAGTCTTTGCGGGAAACAGCAATTACATGCTCAAAGCCTAATTTTTTTAACATAGCAATCGCAATACTACCGACACCACCACTAGCCCCAGTAATTAAAATGCGGCTGTCTTTTTTCGCACCAGCTTCTTCGATTCCTTGAACTGCTAAAGCTGCAGTGAAGCCGGCTGTCCCAAATTTCATAGCATCTTTTAAAGTTAAGCCTTCAGGTAAAGGCACGACCCACTCAGCGGGCACCTTTTGAATTTGGCTGTAACCACCGGGATGGCTGACACCAAAGCCGTAGCTAGTGACAATAATTTCTTGTCCCATTTTGAAGTCGGGGTCTTGGCTATCTAAAACAACGCCGCTGGCATCAATGCCCGGTACCATCGGGTATTGACGGATAACGCCGCCTTTTTCAATGCTGGCTAAGGCATCTTTGTAATTTACGCCAGAATATTCAACTTTAAAGGTGACATCGCCGGTCGGCAAGTTTTCAGTTGACAACGTTTCTTTTTCTAGAGTAAAAACTGGTTCATCTTTGACCGTTAAAGCTTCGTAGTGTTTCATTTCAAAAACTCCTTTTATTTTTTAATTATTGGCGACTGTTACATCAGTCAATCTAATTCCAACTAGCCAAACGTTTCCATTTAAAGCCGCAAAATAAAAAAATTATGCTAGCATTCAGTAGAAATGCTACTTTAAAAAGTAATTTGTTCGGTCAGCTTCACTAGAAAAAGCCTAAATAACAGCCTGTGGATATTTTTTTTAATTGTAACATAATTTTGTAGGCTTCTTCTTCGTTTTAGCTTAGTTTCTCTAAATATTTAGAATTTCATTTTTGCAGTAAATAAACTAAACACTTCAAAAAAAGTTTAACAAAGTCCTTGTTTTTTTGGCAAAAATTCGTATACTGTTATAGGGACTAAAAGTAAACTGAAAGTTTAGTATTAGAAAACTTTTTTGGTTTTTGGAGGAAAAAAATGCAGATTGGCGAAAAAATTCGCAATTTACGGGTCCAAAAAAATTTAACGTTAGAGGAACTTGGGGAGCGAACAGATCTCACCAAGGGCTATATTTCTCAATTAGAACGGGACTTAAGCTCGCCTTCGATGGAAACTTTTTTTTCAATTTTAGAAGTGCTAGGGGTCACGCCGGAGGAATTTTTTAAAGAGGAAACGGCGGGGCGCAAAGTCCATTATAAAAAAGAAGAGGCCACGAAATACTTCGATGAAGAAAACGGCTATGAACTGGAATGGCCGATTCCCGACTCCAATGAAAAGGAAATGGAGCCGGTCTTAGTGACTTTTCAAGAAAGCGGCGAGTATAAACAATTTCCACCATCACTTTCTGAGAGTTTTATCTATGTCCTGCAAGGCTCGATTGAACTACGGCTAGGAGAAACTCGTTATTTCGCAAAAAAAGGTGAGTCGCTGTATTACGAGGCGACTGAAAGTCATCAAGTTTTAAATCACAGCCGCGGTAAAAGTCGTATTTTAATTGTGGCGACGGAATCATATTTATAAGAAAAAATAAATTTAGGGGGCGCAATCGTGGGGACAATTATTACCTTTAACGAGATTGTTAAGAGTTACGAGGATGAAAAAGTTTTAAAAAATATCAATTTTGAAATTGAAGAAGGCAAATTTTACACGCTGCTAGGACCTTCCGGCTGCGGCAAGACCACGATTTTGCGAATTATTGCCGGCTTTACTGAAGCGACTAGTGGCGATGTTCTTTTTGAAGGCCAGCGAATCAATGATATCCCGGCCAATAAGCGACCGGTCAACACGGTCTTTCAAGATTACGCTTTGTTTCCCCATATGAATGTTTTTGAAAATGTCGCTTTTGGTTTAAAAATAAAAAAATTGTCTAAAAACCAAATTACCCAAAAGGTTAATGACGCCTTGAAAATGGTACAGCTGGCGGGATATGAAAATCGTGAAATCTCTGAGATGTCTGGCGGACAACGGCAGCGGGTGGCGATTGCCCGGGCGATTGTCAACGAACCGAAAGTTTTATTATTGGATGAGCCTTTGTCTGCTTTAGATTTAAAATTGCGGACAGACATGCAGTATGAATTGCGGGAATTACAACAGCGCTTAGGCATTACCTTTATTTTTGTGACCCATGACCAAGAGGAAGCTTTGGCGATGAGTGATGAAATTTTTGTTATGAACAAAGGTGAAATTGTGCAAAGCGGAACACCGGTGGATATTTATGATGAGCCGATTAATCATTTTGTCGCCGATTTCGTTGGTGAAAGCAATATTGTCAATGGCACGATGATTGAGGATTATTTAGTGGAATTTGTCGGCAAACGCTTTGAATGTGTCGATGGCGGTATGCGGAAAAACGAACCGGTGGAGATTGTGATTCGACCAGAGGATTTATCTTTAACAACACCAGAGATGGGTAAACTGATGGTGGAAGTTGATACCCAATTATTCCGAGGCGTCCATTATGAAATTATTTGTTATGACGAGCAGGGCAACGAGTGGATGGTGCATTCAACGAGAAAAGCCAAAGAGGGTAGTAAAATTGGTCTTTCCTTTGAGCCAGAAGACATCCATGTGATGCGCTTTAATGAATCTGAAGAAGACTTCGATGCCCGCTTAGAAAGCTATGAAGAGTAGGAGGCAGCAAGATGACTAGTATGAAACGTTTTTATTCGATTCCTTATTATATCTGGCTGTTGTTTTTTGTAATTGCCCCGGTACTCTTGATTGTCTACCAATCTTTTTTTGATACTAATGGTGCCTTTACTTTAGCAAATTATCAGCGCTATTTTACTTCTTCGACTTATTTATTGATGACATTGAATTCAATTTGGTACGCTTTTTTAATAACCTTATTCACTTTATTGGTCAGTTATCCCATGGCTTACTTTTTAACAAAATTAAAACATCGCCAGCTGTGGTTGATGCTAGTTATTTTACCGACGTGGGTCAATTTATTATTGAAGGCCTATGCCTTTATTGGTATTTTCAGTTTGCATGGCTCGGTCAATAATTTTTTGAGCGTGTTTGGCATTGGACCAGAGCAGATTTTATTTACAGATTTTAGCTTTCTTTTTGTAGCGGCCTATATTGAGCTGCCTTTTATGATTATGCCGATTTTTAATGCGTTAGAAGAAATTAATCCTAGCTTAATTGCTGCTAGTCGTGACTTAGGAGCAAATGGAGTTGAAACCTTCCGGCGGGTAATTTTTCCGCTATCTTTAAATGGAGTGAAAAGTGGTGTTCAAGCAGTCTTTATCCCGTCACTTTCCTTGTTCATGTTGACCCGTTTAATCGGTGGCAATCGAGTTATCACTTTAGGTACGGCAATTGAGGAACATTTTTTAGTAACGCAAAACTGGGGTATGGGGAGTACGATTGGCGTGATTTTAATTATCGCCATGTTTGGTGTGATGGCCCTCACCGGTGAAAAGAAAAAACGAGGAGGCGAGTTTAAATGAAAAAGAAATTTCGTTGGTCCAATTTGTATATCGCCATCGTTTTTCTCGTGTTGTATGCACCGATTTTTTATCTGATTTTTTATTCCTTTAATGATGGCGGCAGTATGAATGGCTTCACTGGTTTTACTTGGGACAATTATGCGGCAGTTTTTGCTGACACGCGTTTATTAATCATTGTGCTGGAAACCTTCATGCTGGCCTTTTTATCCGCTTTGATTGCGACCGCTATCGGAACGTTTGGCGCAATGGGGATTTATTACACAAAAAAACGGCGCCAAAGAAACACCTTGTTGAGCTTTAATAATATTTTACTGGTTTCTCCGGATGTTATTATCGGCGCTAGTTTTTTGATTTTTTTCACTTTTATCGGCACGCTTTTCAGTGGCTTTAGTCTAGGTTTTTTAAGCGTTCTGCTGTCACATATTGCCTTTAGTATTCCAATTGTTGTGCTGATGGTTCTGCCAAAATTACAGGAAATGAATGACTCGATGATTGATGCCGCCCGCGATTTAGGAGCGAATAATTTTCAAGTCGTCAAAAATATTATTCTACCCTTTTTAACACCGGGCATTATCGCTGGCTATTTTATGGCCTTCACGTATTCTTTAGACGATTTTGCGGTAACTTTCTTTGTAACCGGCAACGGTTTTACCACCCTTTCTGTGGAAATTTATTCCCGGGCTCGCCAAGGCATCAGCCTAGAAATTAATGCTCTAAGCACATTAGTCTTTATCTTCTCGATGATTTTAGTCTTAGGCTATTATTTTATCAGTAAGGACAATACCTCGAAAAAAGTTCGTCGCAATCGACGACAACAGGAGGTGACTGATTTCTAATGAGAAAATTATATTCTTTAGTCATTGGAATTATTGCGGTGATTGCTGTTTTACTTTTAGGAATTAATCAGCTGCAGCGCTCCAGCGGAATGGCCGGTGCCGATGTGGTGACAATTTATAATTGGGGGGATTATATCGACCCTGAGTTGCTGACTAAATTTGAAGAGGAATACGGCTATCAAGTCAATTATGAAACCTTTGATTCAAACGAAGCTATGCTGACTAAAATTCAACAAGGGGGTACTGGCTATGATATCGCCATCCCTAGTGAATATATGATTCAACGTATGATGAGCGAAGACCTGCTGACAAAATTAGATTTGAGTCAAATCGTTGGCTTGGAAAACATTGCTCCTCGCTTTTTAGATCAAAGCTTTGATCCAGGCAATAACTATTCAATTCCTTATTTCTGGGGAACATTAGGGATTATTTACAATGATAAAATGGTCAACGCAGAAGATATTCAGCACTGGGACGACTTGTGGAATCCCGCTTTAAAAAATAATGTTATGCTGATTGATGGTGCCAGAGAAGTGATGGGGCTCGGTTTGAATAGTTTGGGCTACTCTTTAAATAGTAAAGAGATGAGTCAGCTAAATGAAGCCGCTGCTAAATTAAACACCTTGACCGGCAACGTCAAAGCGATTGTCGCCGATGAAATTAAAATGTATATGATCAATGAAGAGAGCGCCGTTGCGGTAACTTTTTCTGGAGAAGCCGCTGAAATGCTTTCTGAGAATGAACATCTCCATTATGTTATTCCCGAAGAAGGCTCAAATCTTTGGTTCGATAATATCGTGATTCCTAAAACAGTTCGCAACGAACAAGGCGCCTATGATTTTATCAATTTCATGTTAGAACCAGAAAACGCCGCTCAAAATGCTGAATACATCGGCTATGCGACCCCAAATTCGGTAGCTGAAGCGATGCTACCGACAGAAATTTCCGGTGACAAGCAATTTTATCCAGATGATGATACCTTGTCCCATCTTGAAGTTTATGAAGATTTAGGCTCAGAGTATTTGGAAATTTACAATGATTTATTTTTAGAATTCAAAATGTATCGCAATTAATGGCGAAAAATGAAAAAGGTACACAACCAGCACAGCTTCAAGCATGGTGCTGGTTGTGGCTCTTTTTATTGCAGTCAATCTACAAAAAATAACCGCAAAAGAGAAAAAGCTAACGCTCGTTCTCTTTTACGGTTTATTTTTCGTTGTGGCATCTTGATAGATTTTAATACAAATTTCTAATTAAAACACTTTAAAAAGAAAGTTCAAGTAATTTTTTCTATCCAAAGTTTAGTCAGTAAAACTGCTATCAACAACGACCATTGACTTGATTGTTTTGCGTTCTTGCATATCTTCATAGGCTTGGTTAATATCATCCAACGCATAAGTTTGGGTGAAGACCCGACCAGGATTAATATCGCCTTCAAGAACTGCCTTTAATAAAACTTCTTTGTCATAGGTCGTCACAGAAGCTGAGCCGCCGGCAATCGAAATGTTTTGGGCAAAGGTTGAGCCAATTGAACGATTATTATAATGAGGTACACCGACATAACCGATGCGACCGCCATTATGCAGGACACCTAAAGCTTGTTCAATTGCAGCTTCAGTTCCAACACATTCTAACGCAGCATCAGCGCCGCCGCCGAGAATTTCCCGAACTTTGGCAATGCCTTCTTCACCACGTTCGGCGACAACAGCAGTTGCTCCAGATTGTAGGGCCATTTCTTGACGATCTTTGTGGCGACTCATCAAAATAATTTGTGAAGCGCCATGCATTTTGGCAGCAATCACAGCACATTGACCGACAGCACCGTCACCAATAACAACGACTTTATCGCCTCGTTCAACATGGGCGCAGCGGGCAGCATGGTAACCAGTTGGCATAACGTCAGCCAAAGTTAACAATGATTTTATCATGCCTTCAGTATAATCTGATGGTTGGCCGGGAACTTTTACTAAAGCCCAGTTTCCATAATGGAAGTTAACATATTCAGATTGGAAACCATTAGACCAGTTTGTTGCCCCTTTATGACGGTCACAAGTTCCATCAAAACCGGCACGACAAGCGTCACATTCACCACAGCCATGGGTAAATGGCACGATGACAAAATCTCCTGGTTTAACAGTGGTAATATCTGAGCCAATTTCTTCGACAATCCCCAATGCTTCATGGCCATCATTTACAGAATGGGCTTCTTTATTATCGCCGTGAGCATAAGACCACAAGTCAGAGCCACAGACACAGGCACGAACAATTTTGATGATAACATCATCAGTTGCTTGCAAACTTGGTTTTTCTACTTCTTCAACACTTACTAATCCAGCTTTTTCAAAAATTGCTGATTTCATCTAATTCCTTCTTTCTTGTTCCGATTAAATATAGTTTACCTGTTGAAGTGGACTCTAAGTCAAGAGGGAAATTGAAAAAAACAGGAAATAATTTTTGACAGCAATTTGTTGCGGTTATTCAGCAGTATTTTCCCTGCGAGTATATGAGTCTTCATTTTGAAGAATAATCTTGTTAAGACGAAATGCCAAATGAGGATTTCAAAGAACAATCAGTGCTTTATTTTCTTTAAAAAAAAGATGTTATTTAGCTAAAATATTAAGAAAATCTAAATTGTCGATTATTTATTCTTGCATTAAAGTTCACTCCAAACGTTATTCTCTTCTCACGAAAGAAAATGTTTCTAGTTAAAAAGACGGTCAGTAACTAAAGATTATGTGATGGTAAATTATTTGATTTTAAATGGAGAGTGGCAGCGTGACAACTAGTGAAATGAAAACTATTTTTGATTTAAAAAATGAAGCGATAGTCAAAAACGATTTTGCAACTCTAAGCACCCTGTTCAATAGAAATTACCTTATTTAGGATTTAATCGGTGTTTCTTTGAAGCGAGATACTTGGTTTCAGCTGATTGAACAAGGCTTAATGGCTTATAAAACTATTAAAATTCATAATGTAACAATTGAAGTCAATAATCAACAGGCGGTAGCCCACTATCAGTCGGTTATGACCGCTGACTTTCTTGGTTATGAAAGTCATTGGCAATTTTATAATACAGATATTTTTGTAAAACAAGCAGATACATGGCAATTATCTGAATCACAATCCCCCATCTACTACTGATTAAAAAAACTAATTGATTTGCACAAGATGCCAAAAGAAAAATGTAGATTCAAAAAAAGGAGAAATGTCTGATGAACTTATACCAAAGATTAAAAAAATTGTGGCAACTAGCTGCCACCTATGATTGTTTTTAAAAGAAGCCTTTGATGAAAATATTAAAGTGAACAAGTAAAAATTAAGGAGTATAAAATTTCTTTTTGAACCCACAAGAAAAAAACTTCAATGCAATATCAAAGAGAAGTTGAAACTTCAAAATTTGAATTGTTTATAGAATTTGCAACTTCAGGCTTGCTCTGTAGTTCACTTCAGGGGTTAGTCTTCACAATATCAATAAAGAAATGGAAGGTATTTTTAAATGAAGAAAAAAATCGCAATGATGGCGGCAGGCTTAGCATTAGTTTTAGCTGGCTGTCAAACGAATAATCAAGACAGCGCTGCAACAGGTAATGCTAATTCAGAGGCAACCAATCAAAGCTCGACAAATAATCAACAAAATTCAGCTGGTGGAACTCCCGACTCTTTGGTTTTAGAAGACACTGAATACGGTCGAGGAGCCGCCTCAGATGGAGAAGATACGAATGCTACCGAAGAGGCAACTAGAATACTAACACCAGATGCTAATAATATCATTATTTACTTTTCCAGAAGTGGAAATAGCGAGAATTTAGCTCGTATGATTCATAATGAAAACAATGCGGATATGTTGGAATTAACCATTACTGAACCATATCCGGCCGATTACGACGAGTCTGTCGACAGAGCCAATCAAGAAAGAGAAGATGAGGACTATCCTGAAATCAATACTGATATTCCTGATTTAGCGCAATATGACACTGTTTATCTCGGCTATCAAACGTGGTCCATGACACTTTCTAATCCAATGGTTTCTTTTTTACAAGAATATGGAGCTGATTTAAGTGGAAAAACAATTTATCCATTTTCAACAAATGCTGGGTATGGTGAAGGCGATACATTGAGTCGAATTGCAGAACTAGCTCCAGATGCAACCATCGCGGAAAGTTTTAGTATTGAAGACGAAAATTTATTAGACAACCAAGCCGATGTAGTTGCCTGGGTGAATGGCAATCAGTAATAAAATAGTTGAATAAAGTTTGAATTTGAGTGGAGATAAAAATGGAATACACAAGATTAGGTAACACTGGCTTAAAGGTTAGTCGTTTAGTGTTGGGAACGATGAATTTTGGTGCACAGAATACCGAAGAAGAATCCTTTGCCATTATGGACCGGGCCTTAGAATTAGGAATTAATTTTTTTGATACGGCTAATATTTATGGCATGGAAATTAATCCTAAAGGACATAAAGGTTGGTCAGAGGAAATCATTGGCCGCTGGTTTGCTAAAGGTGAAGGCCGTAGAGAAAAAGTTGTCTTAGCTACAAAATTTTATTTAGATATGGACAATGAATTAGATGGCCCAAATGATGCAGCTGGTTTATCAGCATACAAACTTTATCGCAGTCTAGATGCTTCTTTAAAGAGATTGCAAACAGATCATGTGGAATTGTATCAAATGCACCACATTGATCCCAAAATTAATTGGGATGAAATTTATGGTGCCTTTGAAACTATGATTGCCAGTGGCAAAATTTATTATGCAGGTTCAAGTAACTTCGGCGCTCGTCATTTGGCTTATGCCAAAGCAGCTGCTGACAAAAGAAATTTTCTCGGCTTAGTTAGTGAGCAACACAGGTATAATCTTTTAAGTAGATTGCCAGAGTTGGAATTATTACCAGCTGCTAAAGAATTGGGTGTCGGCGTGGTTGTGTGGAGTCCTTTGCAACGGGGACTTTTAGCTAATGATGTGTTGAACCCAGCCATTAAAACTGGTAGACGAGCTGAAAGCATCGCAAAATTATCTGAGATTGAAAAACACCAACTGGTAGATTATCGAGAGCTGTGTCAAGCACTAGGAGAAAGCGAATCAAATATTGCCTTGGCTTGGCTGTTGGCTAATCCAGCTGTCACAGCTCCGATTATTGGTCCTCGAACAGTAGAACAATTAGAAGAAGCAGTTCGTGCAACGGAAATAGTGTTATCAGAAGCTACATTAAATAGGCTCGATGAAATTTTCCCTGGACCCGGTGGAGCGGCACCAGAAGCTTATGGATGGTAATAAATTTTATAAATGCTAAAAATTACTTTTTTTATTTAAAGTCGCCATTCAAATAAATGACCACTAACAAATTATTTTAAAAGGAGAACAAAAAATTATGACAATCCCGACAGTCACATTAAATAATGGGGCAGAAATTCCCCAATTCGGTATAGGTGTTTATCAAATTGAAGGGGATGAATTAACCAAAAGCGTCGTGCTAAATGCATTGAACCTCGGTTATCGACATATTGACACGGCTCATGGTTACGGAAACGAGCGTGGCGTGGGAGCAGCCGTCAAAGAAAGCGGTATTCCTAGAGAAGAAATTTGGGTAACAAGCAAGCTTTGGCCAAGTGAGTACGGTGAAGGCAAAACTGAAAAAGCCATTGATAAGATGTTGAATAGACTAAACATTGGTGCAATTGATATGGTGTTGTTGCATCAACAATTTGGCGATTTTATCGGCGCATGGAAGGATTTAGAAAAAGCGGTCACCGCCGGTAAAATTAAAACAATTGGCATTAGCAATTTTGAATCGGATCGTTTGGAAGAGCTTTTGGAAGTGGCCACTATTTATCCTGCAGTTAATCAAGTGGAATGCCATCCTTATTATCCACAAGATCAGCTGATTGCCAGAATAAAAAATTTTGGTACCAAAATTGAAAGCTGGTATCCACTAGGTCATGCCGATGAAGATTTGTTAAATGAACCGATTTTTTCTGAATTAGCAAAAAAATACAATAAAACCAATGCACAAGTCATTTTGCGCTGGCATATTCAAAAGGGATTTATTATTTTTCCTCGTACGACGAGTGAAGCGCACTTGAAAGAAAATATTGATATATTTGATTTTGCATTAACTGACAGTGAAATGACAAAAATCAACGAGCTTGACCGTGGACAAAGATTTTTCGAGGTTCCCCTTGAAAAAATGGAAAAAGAATGGCTGTATTTTGTACCTGAAGACCATGATTAATCAGCTAAAGTATTTGTAAAACAAGAGGTAAAAGTTATGAATAGATCAGCGGTATTCATGACTTTTTCTATTTTAAAATTCGGCTGTTCTGTTTTTTTGTGAAGGAAAATTATATACACATACTGTCTAGCGGTTGTTAGATGATTATCAGGTGAAAGCTTTATTGGAAGGAGATTTTAGATGAAAATAAAATGGAGAAGACGACATATTGCGTCAACTTTAGCAATGTTTTTGGCGATGGTTATTCTAGCAGGCTGCTCACAAACTACAGAAAATAGCAGCGCCAATTCAACTAGTAGTTCAAGCCATGCCACTAGTTCAACAGTTGTAGAAGAAACTTCTGAGTCAATCGAAATGTCCACGACCAGTAGTAGTGCTCCAACTATTGTTCCACCGTACAATTTAGATACACGGGTGCAGGATGTGATGAATGATTCGACCTTCGCTGACTATGGTCGCCTTATTTTCCCAGCCGACCGCCAAATCAGTGATACATTGCAATTAAGAGACGTTGGAACAATTTTAACTTGGTACAATAATGTAAATGCTGATAAGACGGTGGAAATTACGAATTATTTATACGAGCAAGCGGCAAAGGGTGAAAAAATTTTTTTTGATATCTATTCTGATGAAGAAAAACAGCAAGATCCTGCTAAAAACAATACCGGGATTTTTTTCTTTAGAGGCAATCCAAATGAAAAAGTTGCTGTATTAAATGCAGGCGGTGGTTTTTCCTACGTTGCAGCGATGCACGACAGTTTTCCCCATGCATTAGAATTATCTCGTCAAGGATACAATGCCTTCGCTTTGATTTATCGTCCCGGAGCACAAACCGCTTCTGAAGATTTAGCAAGAGCGATTGTCTTTATCCATGAAAATGCTGAAGACTTAGCAGTCGATGTAACAGATTATTCTTTGTGGGGCGGTTCTGCCGGAGCGAGAATGTCAGCCTGGCTTGGCTCAAATGGAACAGAAAGTTACGGGGAAGACTCTTATCCGCGTCCGGCAGCAGTTGTCATGCAGTATACAGGGCTCTCGCAAATAACTGGCAATGAGCCACCAACCTATGCAAATGTTGGCACAAATGACGGCATCGCCAATTATCGGACTGTCGAAAACTATATCAGTCGAATAGCTTCTCAAGGTGCAGATACAGAAGTGGAAGTTTTTGACGGATTAAACCATGGTTTTGGTCTTGGTCAGGGGACAGTGGCTGAAGGTTGGTTAGACAATGCAGTTTCATTCTGGGAAAGAAACAGTTAGTAGAATGAGCCAAATATGAATTCCCCTAAATATTTTATATAGATTAGTTTTTCAAATAGTTAAAAGAGACAGCGTTAGCGAAAAAAGCTAACACTGTCTCTTTTTTAATGAAAACTAATTCGAGTGGTTTCATCTGCTTGAATTTCAGCGACATACTCCAAAAACTTTTTAACAGCTTTATTTGGTTTCACTGGACGAAGCAGACCAAAGCTGGTTTCATATTTCCAATTAACCGGCAGCGTAACATAGTTCGGCTGAATGTATTGCCACTGAGGTAACGACAAAAGTAATTTATCAGAATTGTCGTAGCGGTTAAAAATCGTTATATCGTAAAATTCATAAATGATTTCTTGCTTGATTCCCGGATAGTTTTTAGCCAAATCATTTTGTAAAATTCCTACGGGTCGATTGGGTGCGGTATCGCCAGAAATAATAGTTTCTCCTATTAAGTCGGAAAGTTCTAAGACTTCTTTTCTAGCGAGGGGATGTTTGGTAGGAACTGCCAGTGTAAATTTCATTTTTTCTAATTCAACATAGGTTGCCACTTGACTAATTTTTCCCGAGGTAAAGGAGCCGGGGATCAAATCGTAGTCTGTACCAATACTATTTAAAACAGAAATAATGCTCTCATGGTCATCATCAAATGGAATGATTTCAAAGGAAAAACGCGGTTCACGTCTTCTGACTGCATTTAATAAGCCAGCAATTTGTTGGCTGGGATTGAGTAACGAAGAGCCGATTTTGATGCGCCAAGTCTCTTCCTCTTCAGAATCGTCGGCCCGTTCAATCGCCTCATTAGAAAAATCAATTATTTTTTTGGCATCCTGATAAATGAATTTTCCTGATTTTGTTAAGGAAATCCCTTGAGGAGTGCGTTCAATCAGCGTCAGGCCCAATTGTTCTTCTAATAAATTCATCTGTTTCATAATTGCCGGTGCCGAGATAAATAACGTTTCGGCAGCTTTAGTAAAACTGCCGTTTTCAACAACAGCAATAAAGGTGTCAAGAAGATGATTGTACATAACGACCTCCTGTATTAACTTTACGTTAATACCTATCTTAACATTTTTCAAATTCTAAGACAAAGGATATGGTGTTAAGCTACTGCTATAGAAAGTTGTCGTGAAAGGAATGACAGACAATGAAATATGTCACGTTAAATAATGGTGTGAAGATGCCGCAATTAGGATTTGGAGTTTATCAAATTCCAGATTTAGCTGAAAGTGAAAAAATTGTTAGTGAAGCCTTAAAAGCGGGTTACCGGTTAATCGATACAGCATCAACCTATCTGAATGAGGAAGCGGTTGGCAGAGCAATTAGAAAAAGTAAAATTCCTAGAGCAGAAATTTTTGTTACCACCAAGGTCTGGATTGAAGATATCGGGTATGAGGCCACAAAAAAAGCCTTTCAGACTTCCCTAGACAAATTAGGGTTAGATTATATTGATTTATTTTTAATTCACGTTCCCTTTGGTGATTATTACGGTTCATGGCGCGCGATGGAGGAATTATATAAAGCTGGTAAGATTCGGGCGATTGGTGTCAGCAACTTTAGTGAAGATCGGTTGGTGGATTTAATACTAAATAATGAAATAAAACCAGCAATCAATCAGATTGAAATTCATCCGTTTCGCCAACAACGTCGAGCTTTAGAGGTGAATAAAGAATATGGAGTGCAAGTTGAAGGCTGGGCCCCATTTGCTGAAGGTAATTGCAATATTTTTCATAATGAAATCTTGATGCCAATTGCTGAAAAGCATCAAAAGACAGTTGCCCAAGTCATTCTACGCTGGCAAATACAACAAGAAATCGTCGTCATTCCCAAGTCAGCAGATGTTCAAAGAATGCAGGAAAACTTTGACGTCTTTGATTTTGAACTGAGTGAAGAGGATATGACCCAAATCAGTTATTTAGAAACGGGCTTCAAAATTATTAATCATCTGACTGTTGATATTGCAAAATCCTTCAATGAGATGAAGATTTTGCGAGCTTAGCATGGCAGGTCTAAAAAATAAAATCTACAATAAATTACTTTGAAACAAATCAGCTGACCATCCAAGAAAGGAAGAACCATTATGAATATCACAACCGCCGGAGAAAAAATCGGAATTTCTGCAGAAACTATTCGCTATTACGAAAAAACAGGATTGGTACCACCAATTACTAGGGACGAAAAGGGCTATCGAATTTTTTCGGAGAATGATTTAGATTGGCTTTTTTTCGCAAAAAAAATCCGTGAAGCCGGCGTGTCGATTGATTCGAGTATTGAGTATGTGAATCTTTTGTTGCAAGGGGAATCGCAAACTTCTCAAGAAAGAAAAGCTATTTTATTTCAACAAAAACAAACTTTAGAGGAAAAGATTTTTGAATTGAATACCATGGTCACTGATTTAAATCATAAAATTGAAGACAGTCAAGGATTGCTGCAGCAATTTGAGACTACTTTGGCAAATGACTATCAAAAAAGAATGGGTATTAGTTCTTGTTCAGTTTAAGCCGCTGAAAATTTTTTGAAATCTGCACTTTTGAAACAAAATTCTTGCTATGGAGCGAACTCCATAGTTTATCTTAAAAACATCATGGAGGTGCGTTCAAATGAAAGAACGAGTATTAGGAAATGATTTAAAGGTCAGTGAAATTGGTTTAGGCACGATGAGCATGAGTTTTGGTTATGGTAAAACGCCTGATCCAAAAGAAATGGTTAAAGTCTTGCAGGAAGCGGTGGAATTAGGGGAACATTTTTTTGACACTGCTGAGGTCTACGGTCCTTACGTAAATGAAGAATTACTTGGTGAAGCTTTAGCACCGTATAAAAAGCAAGTTACGATTGCCACAAAAGGCGGGATTAAAGTCGTGGATGGTAAACAAGTCGTAGATGGTCGGCCTGAAGAGCTAGTAAAATCTGTTGAAGATTCGTTAAAGCGATTAGGGCTTGAAGCGATTGACTTGTACTATTTGCATCGAGTTGATCCCAATACGCCGATTGAAGATATCGCTTTTACGATGCAAAAATTAATAAAAGCTGGAAAAATTAAACACTGGGGACTTTCTGAGGCTGGTGTCAATACTATTAGAAAAGCTCATGCAGTGGAGCCGTTGACGGCAGTTGAAAGTGAATATTCCTTGTGGACCAGAGAACCAGAAATTGAACTATTGCCCGTATTAGAAGAACTAAACATTGGTTTTGTTCCTTTTAGTCCGCTGGGCAAAGGCTTTTTAACTGGAACTATTTCAGCCGACAAAGAATTCGAGAGTGGAGATAGTCGCGGGGCTTTACCCCGGTTTCAAAAAGAGGCAATGGCCGCCAATCAAAAATTGGTTGATGTCATCAAAGAGTTTGCTAAAGATAAAGAAGCGACACCAGCTCAAATTGCTTTGGCTTGGTTGTTAGCGCAAAAACCATGGATTGTCCCAATTCCTGGTACAACAAAAATTCATCGTGTAAAAGAAAATATGGGTGCTGCTAATTTACAGCTTACCCATGAAGAAATCGCTGCATTGACGAAAGCAGCTGATGAAATTCAAATTATTGGCCATCGATATACACCAGAGTTAGCGAAAAGAGTGGGCTTATAAAGTTCGTTTGTTGAGAGGAGCAAGAACAATGAAAAATATTTTTTTAAATGCCAGTATGAATAAAGCTGGCCATGGCGCTGACTTGGCCAAAGAAGTTTTTGGCAAACAATCCTTTGAAACAATTAATTTGATTGACTATCAAATTAACCAAATTGGTCAAAATTTTAAAGGCGATCAATATTTTGATGTCATTGATAAATTAAGCGGCGTCAATCAATTAGTGATTAGCACACCGGTTTATTGGTCAGATATGACCGGCTACTTAAAAACATTTATCGACCGTTTGTCAGATACCATGGATATCGATATTTCTTCAAAGGAGGCTCCTTTAAATGGAGCTAAACTCATTTTGATTGTTCAAGGAACTGCACCAGATGATGCGATACCAGGAATCGAAACAGTGATTAAACATGTTGCGAGAAGATTTTTCATGAAGTATCTAGGCAAAGTGACCACTAGCAGAGATGCGAAAAGAATAAATTTTGATAAATAGTTGGATTTTTCAATAAAAAAGAAAAGAGGCTTATTATGGAACAAGTGCAAGAAGTATCACAACTTATTTGGCAAGCATTAAAAGACAGCAACCAGAAAGACTTGAAAAAATACGTCCATCCTGATGCAGTTTTCGTGCACATGGGCGTAACCCTATCAAGAGATGGTGAAATTGAGATAATCGAGTCAAAAGGTATTATTTTAAAAGAGATTGTTTTTGAAGAACAAACGCAGCATTCCTTTGATGATGTTAGCATTTTGCTGAACAAAATAAAACTGACAGCAATTGTCAACGGAAATGAAGTTGTAAATCCCTTTGTTGTAACAGAAGTATACTCAAACAAAGGCAATCAAGTACAACTGATTTCCTTGTCTTATACAAGAATTAACTACTAGAAAGTTTTAGTAATAGCTATTAAAAAAACTCGTTATTTCTACTCATTCACCTTCCAAAAGGGTGACGTAAGGTTGGTAACGTACGTTCATCTGAAGTGATGAACTAAATGAATAAAAAATAGATTTGAAAAAAGAGAGAAATTTGAAGTGTTTCTCTTGCTATGAAGTGCGCTCCATACCTTATAGTCTATTTTGTGATCGTGATTAGGAGGAAAAACACAATGCAACAAACAAAAACCAAAAGCATCGACATGGTGCTACCAATTATTTTATTAAGTTACTTTATGATTTTGTTAGACAATTCAATTATTTTTACTGGAACCGTGAAAATTGCCGAAGATTTAGGTTTGAATCAAATGCAATTATCTTGGGTCAGCAATGCTTACTCGCTTACTTTTGGTGGCATGCTTTTATTCGGTGGACGTGCCGGTGATATCTTCGGCAGAAAACGGATGTATCAAATCGGTTTGGTAATTTTTGCATTAGGTTCACTCTTTGTTGGTCTAGCAGGAAATGCCGGTGTTATCATCACCGCTCGTGCTTTTCAAGGTATTGGTTCAGCAATCTTAGCCCCAACTACCTTGGCGATTCTTATGGATAACTATCAGGGAGAAGCCAGAACAAAAGCTGTTGTTGCTTATGGTTCAATGGCTGGAATTGGGACTGCCTTTGGTCTAATTATCGGCGGGATGCTAGCAAGTTTATTTACTTGGCGAGATGGTTTCTTCATTAATGTGCCCGTCAGTATCTTGATGTTTATTTTATCCGCCAAGTTTATTCATGAAAGAGAAACGGAAAAAGGAAAAATTGATTTTCTTGGTTACATTGTTTCAGTGATTGGGATGATTGCTTTGGTGTATAGTATTGTTGGCGAAGCGTACAACTTAATTTCGTTCATCATTGCTGTACTCTTTCTTGGTTTCTTCATCTATCACGAGGCAAAAACAGCAGCACCAATTATGCCGTTGAGTCTATTTAAAAATAAAGAACGGTTGGGCGCTTATATTTCCCGCTTTACTTTTCTTGGCTCCATGTTGACTCTTTGGTTTTTAACGCCACAAATGATGCAAAATTATTTTGGTTATTCACCACTACTAACCGGTGTTGCCTTTTTCCCAGTGACCGTCGCTATTTTTATTTCAGCTCTACAAGTACCTCGCTTAACGAAGCTTTGGGACAACACCAAGCTAATGATTATTGGTTTGATTACAACCGCAATTGGTTTGGGAAGCTTGGCTTTATTTAATGGTGAAATTGGTTATTGGTTTGGGATTGCAATTCCGATGGTGATTTTAGGGATTGGTCAAGGCTTTACTTTAAGTCCTCTAACTGCAGCAGGAATTGCTCATACTTCGGCAGAAGAAGCTGGCGCAGCTGCTGGTGTTGTTAACATGGTTCACCAAATTGGTGGCTCAGTTGGCTTATCGATTGTTGTAGCCTTGAGTGCTGGCGTCTCTGATTTAATTGCAAGCTATCAATTGCAAATGACGATTGCGACCGTTTTTGTCCTTATATCTTTACTATCAGCTATCTTCTTAGTTCGCGCTGGAACTAAAAGAAAATAAAAAAATGAAAAGAGGAAAAATGATGAACTACGTAACATTAAACAATGGTGTAAAAATGCCTCAATTAGGCTTTGGTGTCTTTCAAATCCCAGATCCAAAGGAATGTGAAGAAATCGTGTATGAAGCCTTAACACATGGTTATCGCTTAATCGATACAGCGGCAGCTTACGGCAATGAAGAAGCTGTTGGTAAAGCTATCAAGCGCAGTGGTGTCAAGCGGGAAGAATTATTTATTACGACTAAATTGTGGGTCAGTGATGCCAGCTATGAAAAAGCTAAAAAAGCGATGGATCTTTCAATGGAAAAATTAGGCTTGGATTATCTTGATTTATATCTAATTCATCAACCTTTCGGCGATGTATATGGCGCTTGGCGGGCGATGGAAGAATATTATAAAGCTGGCAAATTGAAAGCAATCGGTGTCGCCAACTTCCATCCAGATCGATTGATTGATTTACTTTCCTTCAATGAAATTGTGCCAGCCTTAGACCAAATTGAAGTCAATCCATTTTACCAACGGGAATCAGATATTGACTACATGCAAAATAAAGGCGTGATCGTCGAAGGCTGGGCACCATTTGCAGAAGGAAAAAATGATTTGTTCCACAACGAAACGTTAAAAGCGATTGGGGATAAATATGGCAAATCAATTGCTCAAGTCGTTTTGCGTTGGAATCTACAAAGAGGTGTTGTGGCTATTCCGAAATCCGCAAATGTTGAACGGATGCAACAAAACTTTGATGTCTTCGATTTTGAATTAACCAAAGAAGATATGGCTGCCATTCAAAAGTTGGATCAAAATACATCTAGTTTCTTTGATCATCGTGATCCTACTCAAGTAGAACGTTTTGCAAGTCTGGCGTAAAACATTTTTCTTGCCTTGGAGTTCACTTCATAGTTTATACTAAATTTATTAAATAGAAATCAGGTGAAGCTATGAATATCAAAGAAGTCGCTAAAATGTTTGACTTAACCTCTGATACCATCCGCTATTATGAGAAAGCTGGTGTTATCCCGCCAGTGACACGAGATGACAAAGGTTACCGTGTGTTTAGCAAACGAGATTTGAACTGGATTTTTCTGGCAAAAAGTTTGCGAAACGCCGGTGTCTCGATTGAGTCAGTTATTGAATTTGCTAGATTATCTCAAGAAACAGGAGATAAACGACGGACACAAAAAGACGTGCTGCGGGCGCAACTAAACGAATTAGATGAAAAATTACTTGAAATGCAAAAGACCAGAGATTTATTGGAATATAAAATTGATACCTATGATGATCATTTAGCTAAGTTTGAAGCAGGCTTAATGACCGAAGATCAGATCGAAGAATTATGGACTATGAAGCATTTTAAAAAACAAAGTATAAAAAATTAAGAAAGCAGGAATTGAACATGCAAACAGTCAAATTAAACAACGGAGTAGAAGTTCCAATTTTAGGTTTTGGGACTTTCCAAATCACCGATTCTAAAGAAGCAGAACAAGCCGTGATTGATGCCATCAAAGCTGGCTACCGCCATATTGATACAGCACAATCATATATGAATGAAGAAGCCGTTGGTAAAGGAATTGCCAATTCAGGTGTTGCTAGAGAAGAAATTTTCCTAACGACAAAAATTTGGGTGGAAAATGTTTCTTATGATGGCGTGATGGCTTCATTCCAACGTTCATTAGATCGTTTAGGTGTGGACTATGTGGATTTATTATTATTACACCAACCTTATAACGATGTGTATGGTGCTTGGCGGGCAATGGAAGAATTACAAGCGGATGGTAAAATCAAGGCAATTGGTATTTCGAACTTTGCTGTCGATCGTGCTGTTGACTTAGCAGAATTTAACAAAGTAACCCCACAAGTGGATCAAATTGAAATTAATCCTTTCCAACAACAAGCCGAAAATATTGCCGCTTTAAAAGAAGAAGGCATTATGGTAGAAGCTTGGGCACCATTTGCAGAAGGTAAAAATGGCATCTTCCAAAACGAAATCTTAACAACAATTGGCAATAAATATGGCAAATCAGTGGCCCAAGTCATCGTTCGTTGGTTAGTGGAACAAGATATTATCGTGTTAACAAAATCTGTCAATCCAGACCGCATGGCACAAAACTTGGATATTTTTGATTTTTCATTAACAGATGAAGACAAAGCACAAATTGCGACATTGAATGCTGGGGCAAGCCAATTCTTCTCCCATGCTGATCCAGCGATGATTAAATGGATGGCTGGAAGAAGAATGGACGTTTAAAATAATTTTTTCCAGATAAATGCATCATCTCTTTGATGGTGCTTTTTTTTGCGAATATTTTTCATATTGCAGTCATGGCTGCAATAGCTAAATGATTAGATTGATAATTTCAACTGAAATCTAGCAATGATTTAGCAAACAGAAATAAATTTTTTGTGGCCAGCTTAGATTATTTATCGAACTGGGAGTTAGCCAAAGGAAGCGCACTTATTGTCACTGAAATTTCTTAGGATCAATTATCTCAACTTGGTTGGCCAGCTCAGCTTTTAAAAAATTATTCTTTCCCAGATCACTATCAAAAAGGAAGTCCATTACCAGGGTTACATTACCAGGGTTATAAGATGAAACCATTTTAAGTGTAGGCTATGCATCAATCACAAAACCCGCCATTTTTTCAATGGCGGGTTCTTTAGTTTCTTAAAGTACAAAGCAGGTAATATATCTCTATTCTTACAAAAAAATTTACCTGATTGAAGGCTAATTTTTTACAAAGATTGTGCCAGTAAATTTTTCTTTACTGGGTTTTTTCTAGCTGATGTGGAATAACAAAAATGACTAAGGTAAGGAGAACAGCAAAACTCATCGCAGCTGGCCAAATGGTCAGGGAAAGCAGTAAGCCTAGAATTTTTAAGCCAATATCATAGGCTGCCCATTTATTTCTATGGCTCATCCTTTCTTGAAATTTATGGTTTTCTTGATTGGCTGAAATCAGCGTTGCGTAAGACAAAGTATTTGAGAAGGTTACGCATAAGACAATGAATCCATAGAAGGATTGAGCAATTCCATTAGAAAAATTAGTCGCCATAATATTTGTGGCATAAGGAAACAGGGATGAAAAGAAGAGCATAATCAATGTTGCCCAGACAGTTCTTCTGGAAACTTTTTTTACAATATATCACTCATTATGGAGATTTACCCACATTGATCCTAGCCAAAAAAAGGATAGAGAATAAGCAAAAAAATTGGCTCGTAGATCCCAAAAGCCTGCTAATGTTAAAGTTGTGGGCTTCTCCAAGTCCAACACTAGAATTGTCATAATAATTGCTAAAACAGCATCAGTAAATGTAGCTAAACGTTCTTTACTCAAAAAAACACCACCCCATCAGAATAACTTTAGCATATCTAAATTTTACTGATTGGTAAAGTGTCTGGTGCAATGATCTTCCATTAAACAATTGTTGTACCTGAAAATTTTTTTGCGAGGCGTTTCTCTTGCTCTAAAGCCCACTCCAAGGTTTAAAGTAATTTTATTAATTAAGGAAGGGGCTTTTTCAAATGGAAAAACAAACAGCAGGCAGAGATCGCTTAGGCGAGTTTGCACCAAAATTTGCAGAATTAAACGATGATGTTTTATTCGGGGAGGTTTGGTCAAGGGAAACAGAATTGTCACCAAAACTTCGAAGTATGATTACTATTTCAGCATTACTATCTGGTGGAAATTTTGAGCAATTAAAAGCTCATTTATTAAAAGGCAAAGCCAATGGGATTAGCCAAGCAGAAATCTCAGAAATCATTACTCAACTGGCATTTTATTGTGGCTGGCCTAAGGCATGGAGTGCCTTTACGATTGCTAAAGAAGTATATTCTGAGGCAGACTAAACAGGCTGAATATTTATTTCTCATACATTAAGCAAAACAAATACACGTAGAGATAAAGAAAATTGATTAGTTGTAAGTTGCGACCTAGCTTTATCAAAAAGCTTGGCGCATTAGGTTATCCAAACAACAGTTAACAAGAAGAGGAGAATGTATTATGTATCAAGAATTAAAAGGAAAAGTAGCCGTTATTACAGGCGGATCAAAAGGAATTGGCACAGCCATCTCAGAACGTTTTGGCCAAGAAGGCATGAAAGTTGTCATCAATTACAATTCAGATGCTAAAGGTGCTGAAGCTGCTGTCGCAATTGTTAAAAAAGCTGGCGGCGATGCAGTAGCCGTTCAAGCCAACATTGGTTCTGAAGAAGGCGTTCAAACCTTAGTTGATGCCGCAGTTGAAAACTTTGGCGATTTAGATATTTGGATCAATAATGCAGGTATGGAAAATCGTTACAGCACTCATGAATTACCTTTAGCTGACTGGGAAAAAGTAATCAATGTTAACTTAACTGGTGTGTTCTTAGGTACGAAGGCTGCCCTCAATTATTTTCTATCAAAAAATAAACCTGGAAATATTATTAACATGTCTTCCGTCCATGAACAAATTCCATGGCCAACATTTGCTCATTATGCAGCATCAAAAGGCGGCGTAAAATTATTTACTGAAACAGTGGCAATGGAATATGCACCAAATAATATTCGTATTAATAATATTGGACCAGGGGCAATTAATACACCAATCAATGCAAAGAAATTTGCTGACCCAGAACAATTGGCAACCACAACTAAAATGGTGCCAATGGAACGGATTGGCAAACCTGAAGAAGTTGCAGCGGCGGCAGCTTGGTTAGCTTCAGATGAATCTAGCTATGTGACAGGTATTACCATGTTTGTCGATGGCGGAATGACCCTTTACCCATCTTTCCAAGGTGGCAATGGTTGATTAGAAAAGCCCCTTTAAGGGCTTTTCAAAAGGAATAATTACTAGAAAATTAAAAAGGAAGCTTTATCATGAATATTTTAATCGCTTTAATCCCAGCATTAGGCTGGGGGATTCAACCATTAATTATCGGAAAAATTGGTGGAAAACCAGCAAATCAAATTTTAGGTACCGGAATTGGGGCTTTAGTTATTGGTTTGATTGTTGAATTTGCCTTCTCACCCGGTAATATTTCTTTGGTTGTCTTTTTGATCAGTCTTTTGTCCGGAGCATTTTGGGTCATCGGACAAACTGGACAATATAAATCTCTTGAACTAATGGGGGTATCCAGTACGATGCCAGTCACAACTGGCCTACAATTAATCGGAACATCTTTAATCAGTGTCATTGCTTTTGGTGAATGGCCGACTTTGACCAATAAATTAATTGGGCTTGGGGCGATTATTTTATTAATTGTCGGAGCCATTTTTACCTCAGTCAGTGATTCGGCTTCAACCAAAGATCGTTTCAAACACGGCTTTATCATTCTTTTATTCACAAGTATTGGGTATTGGATTTACAGTGCCCTACCTAAAATGGTGGACGCTTCAGGTCTGGCAATTTTCTTTCCACAAATGCTCGGCGTCTTTTTAGGAGCACTCATCTATGTTCTTGTTACTGACCGAAAAGCGATAGTTGAAAAAACTAGCTGGCAAACGAGTCTAGTTGGGCTGACATTTTCAATTTCAGCGTTAGCGTACATTTTTTCAGCACAAGAAAATGGTGTAGCCACAGCTTTCATCATCACCCAATTAAATGTCGTCGTCGCAACATTAGGCGGTATGTTCTTTTTAAAGGAAAAGAAAAGCCCAAGAGAACTCCGCTCGACCTTGATTGGTTTAGCTTTAATTGTTGTCGGCAGCATTATTACAATTTTTATTTAATCTTAAGTTGGATTGTCTAGTAAACTCTTGAAAGGTTAGCAATGAAGAAAAACTTCAATCGTTTTTATAAATTTTTTTCAAAAAAGCCCTTGCCCTGTAGTGAACTCGATAGTTTAAGGTGTTAGTAGGAAGAAAAAAAATTTTTGGAGGATTATCATATTATGAAAAAAGCTAAGATAGCAACGGTTATGCTGGCAGCTTTCCTGTTAGCGGCCTGTCAGGCAGACGAGGGCACACAGACAGAAGGTAACTCATCAGAAAATAATGCCAGTGAGACAACTACGCAAGCGGTAGCGAGCGAATTTAATCCAGCAACAACTCTGATTGCGTATTTCTCAATGCCAGAATCTGGTGGTGTGGATGCAGTAGCCGGCTCTAGTAGAGTAGTCGTTGATGGAGAGGTTATCGGAAACACGCAGCAGATTGCCAATTGGATTTCTCAAGATACTGGTGTAGATACTTTCAGAATTGAAACTGAAAGGGAATATTCTGGCGATCATGATGAGTTAATTGACCAAGCGACAGAAGAAGGCGACGAAGATGCAAGACCAGCCTTAAGTACAGAAATTGAAAATTTTGACCAATACGATGTTGTCTTTGTCGGATTTCCAATCTGGAATGCCCGCTTACCGATGCCGATGATGAGCTTTTTTGATGATTACGATTTTTCAGGGAAAACAATTGTACCATTTTCAACCCATGGCGGTAGCAGTTTTGGCCGGACTATTTCACAGGTTGAAGAACTAGAACCAGATGCAACCGTTGTGGAGGGCTTAACTATCTCTAGAAATACGGTGAGTGATTCCCATGTAGAGGTGACAAACTGGTTAGCCAATTTGAGTCTGTAAAATCAAATTTACTTTGGAAAAAAACAGTTTTTAAATCCAATCTGAAATATAGCTGTAAAGTACGCAGGTTTAACAAAATTTAATCTCGAAATGATTCATCTGAAGATAATTTAGGAAAATTATTAGGTATTGGCTACTCTACTGAAACAAGAAAGATACCTGTAAGATATGGTAGGGAGTCAACCTAAAAAATATATTTAGCAAAACTATAGCTGAACACTAGGAGGAAATGGAAATGAAAGTATTAATTCTAGGTGCTGCTGGACAAATTGGCAGAATGGTTACAAAGGATTTATTAGAACAAACAAATGCTGAACTTGTTTTATATGGTAGAAATGTCACACAACGGTTGGCACAAGAAGCGACTAATCGTTGCCAATTAGTAGACGGTACCTTTGAAGAGGTTGATAAGATTGCAAGTTTACTTTCCGATGTTGATGCTATGTATTTGAATTATGCAACTGGTGATCAAATTATCGCGCCATTAGTAAAAGTTTTAGAACCAGCCGACTTGAAAAAAGTTATCTTTGCCAATGTACCAGATTTGTATCAAGAAGTTGAAGGACCCTTTACAGAATGGTATCGGAAAAATACAGGCATTATGTGGCAATCGTCTTATCGTAAAGCCGCTGATATTATTGAAAATAGCAGTTTAAACTATATTATTTTACGCATCACTTGGTTATATAATGAAGAGGGCAATACTAAAGTTCATTTGACAAGAAAGGGCGAGCCTTTCAAAGAAGCTCAAGTTACCCGCCAAGCAGTTTCCCAAGTAATAACTGATTTATTAACAGGAAAATTAGCTTACAATCGAGAAAGTTTAGGCGTTGGCGAACCTAATACGGAATGGTCAAAACCAAGTTTTTATTAATCCTATCAGGAAAAAAATTAAAAATTGAAACGGAGAGTTAATATGAGAGCAACAGTCTTTATGGAACCAGGAAAAATGGAAATTAAAAATTTTGAAAAACCAGAAATCAATGGTGAAGATCAAGCAATTATTCGCGTCGTTAGAGCGAGCGTGTGCGGTTCTGATTTATGGTGGTATCGTGGCATTTCTGATAAAGAAAAAGGAAGCACTGCAGGGCATGAAGCCATTGGGGTTGTTGAAGCTGTTAGTAAGGATGTTACCAATGTTAAAGTCGGCGATTTCGTGATTGTGCCTTTTACTCATGGCTGTGGTCATTGTGCAGCTTGTCTAGCTGGCTTTGATGGAGATTGTCTGACTCACTCTGCTGGTTCTAGTAGTTTCCAAGCCGAATATTTACGCTATGTCAGTGCAAATTGGGCATTAGTAAAAATTCCTGGTCAGCCTGAAGATTATTCAGATGATATGTTAAAATCATTTATGACTTTAGCCGATGTCATGGCGACAGGTTTCCATGCCGCAAAAACTGCGGAAGTTAAAGAAGGCGACACGGTTGTTGTAATGGGTGATGGTGCTGTTGGTTTATGCGGTGTAATCGGTGCAAAAATATTAGGCGCCAAACGAATCATTGCGATGAGCCGTCACGAAGATCGCCAAAAAATTGCTCTTGAGTTTGGTGCAACAGATATTGTCGCTGAACGTGGTGAAGAGGCAGTCAACAAAATCATGGAACTAACTGGAGCAGGCGCAGATGCTGTTTTAGAATGCGTCGGTACGAAGGAATCCATTGAAACAGCTGTGAAAGTTGGTCGTCCTGGAGCAGTGGTTGGACGGGTTGGCGTTCCTCATATTGATGAATTAGATACCAATGCGTTGTTCTGGCGCAATATTGGTTTAAGAGGCGGAATTGCGGCAGTCACAACCCATGACCGAGCAATTTTATTAGAGGCCGTCTTGTCTGGTGAAATCAATCCTGGAAAAGTCTTTGATAAACAGTTTGCTTTAGATGACGTACAAGCCGCTTATGCAGCGATGGATGAACGGAATGCTATTAAGTCATTATTAGTTATGGACTAGAAGAAATATATAAGAGCTGGCTGCAGGATGTAAATCTTCTGCGGTCAGCTTTTTTAGATTGAGCCTTTTTAAATTCTTTTTTGATGTACATTCATTTTGAAACAGTCGAACCTAACATCAAAGCACAGAACAATTTTTTTAGAATTATCTTAGAACCTCGGAGAAAGTAATCCCCATAACAATGTCAAACACTCGATAATTAATCTTGACTTCCAGTCAGCTTTAACTGGTAAAATTTTAGAAGTAGTTCATTTAAAGAAGCATCCGTTAAGAGAAATAACATAGCTATGGGCTAAAAGTTTTCTACAAAAAATCAGAAAAGAGGACTGCATATGCTAAATCAAACCATTAATTTAATTCGGCAAGCCACGTTGACAACTTATATTCACGACCAATCTGCTAATGGCAAAGGGCAAATTCCTTTGCGGCCAGCATTAATTATTTTACCGGGAGGAGCGTATAGTTTTTTATCTGATACTGAGGCCGAACCGGTTGCACTCACTTTTATGGAGGCTGGGTTTAACACTTTTGTTTTACGTTATTCTGTAAAAGAGGCGTCTGTTTTTCCTAATCCATTAGAAGAAATTTCTCTAGCGGTTTGGACGGTGCGGCAAAGGGCTGCTGAGTGGCAGATAAATCCAGATGCAATTGTTGCAGTCGGTTTTTCAGCGGGTGCCTGTATTGCCGGGATGCTATCTTCCCAGTGGGAGGATGAAAATTTGCTAAGACGCTTAGGTATTCCACCAGAAGGAAATAAGCCTAATGCTGTGGTGATGGCTTATGGTGCCACCTCAAACCAGCGTTTGTTAGCAACTGCCGAAGTGATTCCAGAGGATTTAGGCAAAATTGCCCGTGATCGCACACCTGAATTAGAATTAATAAATTATGTCAATGAAAAAACTGCGCCAACCTTTCTTTGGCAAACCAGATATGATCAAAATGTTCCTGCTGAG
Organism: Enterococcus sp. HY326; assembly: GCF_026157065.1. Taxonomy (GTDB): domain Bacteria; phylum Bacillota; class Bacilli; order Lactobacillales; family Enterococcaceae; genus HY326. The sequence goes on along the minus strand of NZ_JANLGQ010000001.1, from coordinate 96,366 downwards.
CAGGCCTTACAATATGCTCAGAAGCTGTTTGACTATCAAATTCCCTATGAACTTCATATTTTTCAAGGGGGCCGGCATGGTTTATCCGTAAATAATTCCCTCTCATCATACAAAGATAAAGAGCAGGAGAAAACCAAAAACGTGTCCTTCTGGGTGCCGATGTGTATCAACTGGCTTTATTCATTATTCGACCTTTAGAATTTTATTTAGAGTAACTGTTTTTTTTCAATTATTTGAGAAGATGGCTACTTTTTTTCTATTTTTAAAAAGAACTGTTTGAAGCAAGGCTACAGTTAAATTGCTGAAAGGTTTTAAATTATCCTAATCTTCGTCTGACTATCAGCTCAATTCAAAAAAGTTTCATAATTTATTTGACTTGGAGTGCACTCCAAAGGATATGATAAGGATAACTTTTAAAATTGGAGGGCAATAAGATGGACTACATGAAATTTGGCAATACAGGTTTGGATGTCTCACGGTTATGTTTAGGTGCGATGGGCTTTGGCGATCCCAACAGCGGCTTTCACGAGTGGGTTTTAGAGGAAGCGGATAGTCGTGAGGTCGTAAAAAAAGCGTTAGAATTAGGGATCAATTTTTTTGACACTGCGAATATTTATTCCTATGGTGCTAGTGAACAAATTTTAGGAAAAGCTCTAAACGATTTTGCCAATCGGGATGAAATTGTCGTTGCATCTAAACTTTATATGGGCATGAAAAAAGAAAAAGTTCCCAACAACGGCGGACTGTCCCGTAAAGAAATCATGCACCAAATTGATAAAAGCTTAGAACGTTTGAATATGGACTATCTCGATTTATATATTATTCACCGCTGGGACTATAAGACACCAATTGAAGAAACGATGGAGGCTTTGCATGATTTGGTGAAAGCCGGTAAGGTGCGCTATTTGGGAGCTTCGGCAATGTATGCTTGGCAATTTGCCAAAGCGCAACAGGTGGCTAAAGAAAATCATTGGACTCCTTTTGTTTCCATGCAAAATCATCTGAATCTTTTGTACCGTGAGGAAGAACGGGAAATGATGCCGTTATGTGCAGACCAAAAAATTGCGGTGACTCCGTATAGTCCGTTGGCATCAGGTCGTTTAACCCGCGACTGGAATGCAGAAACGAAACGCTTTTTAACTGATAAAACAGCTCAGGGTAAATATGACAAGACCAAAGAACAAGATCAAATCATTGTACAAAGAGTGGCAGAATTGGCTGATAAATACCAAGTGAAACGAGCAGAAATTGCGTTGGCTTGGTTGCTGCAAAAAGACCAAGTCGTAGCGCCAATTATCGGTGCCACTAAGGAAAGTCATCTATTAGATGCACTGCCTGCCTTAGACTTAAAATTAAGCGGCGGAGATGTCGCTTATTTAGAAGCGCCTTATGTGCCCCATGCAGTTGTCGGGGCAATTTAATAGATAGTCATATTATAAACGGCAACAGCATAAAAAATACTATAGCCTATTTTATCTGAAGATAAGTAAGCAACTTGAAATCCTGATGAGGAAGTTCAAGTTGCTTTTTTGTACGAGAGCTTTTTTTAAAATAAAGAGAACTTGAACGAGCTGTTGGGGCTACATTATTTTGAACACAGAAAAATTTTTATTATCGAAAGGATAAAAATAATAAATTGCAGGGATTAACATGAGTTAATCAATGACAAAACAAAAACTATTTTCCTATTTCTCCTTGACTTCCAGTCGACTTTAACTGATAAGGTTTGTAAAAAAAGGAGGCACAAAACGCATATGAAAAAGATTGTCAGTATTTTTAGTTTGAGTTTATTGTTTTTGGTGACAGGCTGTAGCAATGATAGGCAAAACAATTCAACCGGTACAAGCTCTAGTTCGCAAACTAGTAATTCTGTTGAAAGCACGCAGGAGGTTCCTGATAGTTCTCATGGGGAAAATGAAACGGAAACGAGTCACATCGCCATCATTTATTATTCTTTAACGGGAACCACAGAAGCGGTAGCCCAAGAAATTCAAGCTCAAACAAACGGTGATTTATTTGCCTTGCAAACAGTTGAGGCCTATCCGGAAAATTATTCTGCGGTTGCTGATTTGGTACAGCAACAACAGGACGACGGAGAATTTCCGGAACTGCAACCATTAGAGGTGGATTTATCGGCATATGAGACAATTTTTATCGGCTCACCAATCTGGTTTGGTTCAAGTTCCTTACCGCTTCAGCAATGGCTTATGCAAAACGATTTAAGTGGAAAAACAGTCTATCCATTTTTTACTAGCGGCAGCAGTGGAATTGCGAGTGCTATGACAGAAATCGAAAATCTCATCAGCCCACAAACCTTGGTGCCCGGACTTGGCATAAACGATGAGACAATCGATGAAACACCACAATTGGTTGCCTCATGGTTAGCCGAAAATTGATTGAAAGATTAACTAAAGGGAGGTAGAGGCAATGAAAAAATTTTTATTTGCAGCCGTTTTAGTAATCCTTGCGATTGGCTTAATCTTTATTGTGCAATCAACTAGCAGTAATAATTCTGCAATATCTTCAGCAGATTTTTCCAGTGTTAGCAATTCTGCAACATCTTTAACAGAATCTTCTATTGAAAGTAGCTCTTCAGGTGATGTTACAGAAGAAACGTTGCTACCGGAAACAAGCAGCTCGCTAGTAAACTCTCAGGAGGTGGAAGAAATGAAAATAGTTTTGACAGTGGCTGGAGAAAGCCAGACTGCCACTTTAAATAATTCTGCAGCGGCTCGGGATTTTTATGCGTTGCTGCCTTTGGATTTAACGATGGAGGATTATGCCCAGTCAGAAAAGATTGCTGATTTGCCGCAAACACTTGACACAAGCGATTCACCAGCCGGGACGGCAGCGGAAGTTGGCGATTTAACTATGTTTGAGCCTTGGGGTAATTTGGCGATTTTTTATCGCAGTATTGGCTACTCTAATGGTTTAATTTTACTCGGCAGTTTGGATGGCGAGATTGATTTTTTAACCAATCAAACCGGCGATTTCATCTTGTCGATTCGCCAAGCATAATCAAATTTGAAATATTGCGCATATCTTTTTACATATGCGCTTTTTTAAATTGCTGATAATTTCAATTCTTTGCAGCATCTTTGATCACTTGTTTACCGAGTTTCCGCAGCAATTTTTTTTAGCATTCGGGAATAAATTTGTGAATGCTATCGAAAAACTGCTAAAATAAATTAAAACTCTTGAACTGAAGGTGAAGTTATCAATGGAATTAAGAGTCCTGCGCTATTTTTTAATGGTCGCGCGAGAAGAAAATATTACTAAGGCTGCTCAGGCGTTGCATGTTACCCAGCCAACCCTCTCCCGCCAATTGGCTCAGCTAGAAGAAGAATTGGAAGTAAAATTATTCCATCGCAAAAGTCATCATATCGAATTAACGGAAGAAGGCATTTTATTACGAAGACGAGCTCAAGAGATGATGCAGCTGTCAGAAATCATCAAAGATGAACTTTCTGGGATTGGTGAAGAGCTTTCTGGTAAAGTGGCGATTGGTGCTGGTGAGTTAAAAAGCATGGATCAGCTGGCGGAAATTATTGCCGCCTTTCATGAAGATTATCCGCTGGTGGAATTTGAAATGTTTAGTGGGAATTCAGAGGGTATAAAATTTCGGATGGATCAGGGGCTTTTGGGTTTGGGTTTATTGATTGAGCCGGTGGAAATTGAAAAATATGATTTTGTGCGGATGTCTGCCTTAGAAAGATGGGGTGTTTTAGTTCCCACGAGCCACCCCTTGGCACAAAAAGAGACAATCCTAGCAAGCGATTTGGCCAATCAAGCGCTAATTGTATCTAAGAGCGCATCAATCCACAGCGAACTCAAAAGTTGGTTTGGTGAATATGGTCAAGAGTTGGATATTGTCAGCACCTATAACCTGCTTTATAACAGTGCCATGTTGATGCGAAAAAAAATCGGTCTGGGTTTGTCGCTAGAACTGCATTCCAGTTACGAGGGCCTGACCTTTGTTCCCTTAGAGCCAGAGCTAAATTTATCTTCTGTTTTGGTCTGGAAAGCTAATCAAGTTAATTCACCTACCGTCAGCAAATTTATTGCCTTTGCACAGAAATACATAAAAGGCATTTCATCTTAAATAAGATAAGCATTAGACATTGCAGTCTTTTGGTTTCATACTGAGATTAACAAATGAGATAGCAGTCGAGCGTTTCAACTGTGCTACTCAATTTGTTTGTCTCAGTTTTTTTGTGTTAAAGGAGGTTAGAAAAATGAATCAGACAGAAGTTAGTCAACGTTATCAAATTCCTGTTGAAATTCTCAGAGAATATGAATCATGGGGCCTGTGTGATGTGGTCAAATTCGTAATGGGCGAATGGCAATATGACGATCAGGATGTGGAGCGCTTGAGTACAATTATGGCGTTGCATGATTTAGATTTCAGCCACGATGAAATTGAAACATATATGCGCTTATTACTTGAGGACCCCCACGGTGCAGAAAAACGAATGGGCCTGTTAAATAGCAAACGGCAAAAAAAATTGGCGGAGATTCATCTACAGGAAAAAAAACTCGAACGAATCGATTATCTGCGCCACGTAATTAAGAAAAACCAAATATAAAAAGCAAAGAGGATACCTATATGAAAACATTAGTCGAATTATTTCACCCAAATCTTCAAGAATCAACTGTTAATCGTCGCTTAGCTGAAGCGGCGAATGTAAAAGAAAATGTCACCGTCAGAAATCTTTATGAGCTTTATTCGGATTTTAAAATTGACGTAGAGGAAGAGAAACGTCAATTATTAACGGCTGAGCGAATTGTTTTACAATTTCCAATGTACTGGTACAGCTCACCAGCTTTAGTTAAGCAATGGGAAGATGCAGTCTTAGAATACGGCTGGGCGTATGGCACCAATGGCAATCAACTAAAAAATAAAGAGTTATTGATTGCTGTGACACCAGGGGCACCGGCTGAAAATTATGTTCACAATGGGCCATTTAAATATACCGTTCATGATTTATTGCGGCCGTTTCAAGCGACTAGCAATTTAATTGGCACTCGCTTTGTCAAACCATTTGTGGTCACTGGTGCTTCAAGTATCCAAGCTGATACTTTAGAACAACAGGCTGCTGCTTATGCTGAATATTTAAGCAAGGAACAATTAGAACTTTTAGGCGATTACGAATAAGGAGAGTGCAAAATATGCCAGTTATCCAATTTGAAATTGGTCACTTAACAAAAGAACAAAAAGAACAGGTTGTAAAAGAATTTACCGAAACAGCAGTGAAGGTCACTGGAATTCCGGCTGAAGCCTTTTATGTTTTTATCAAAGAAAATAGCGGCGACAATGTCGGCGTCGGCGGAGTATTGCAAAGCGACCGCCATTAATTTATGAAGGATTCTAAAAAGGAGGACTTACTTATGAACGAGATGCAAAAAACTTTAAATATGCCTAAAATTGCTTTAGGTGCTTGGGCGTGGGGCAGTGGTGCTGCTGGCGGCGACCAAGTCTTTGGTCATCATCTAACAACAGCTGAGCTAAGACCGGTTTTTGAAAAATCTTTGGCGGTTGGTTTAAATTTATGGGATACAGCAGCGGTTTACGGCATGGGTTCCTCTGGAGCGATGCTGGGGGAATTTGTGCAGGATATTCCTCGAGAAGCTGTCTTACTCTCAACTAAATTTACACCGCAGATTGCCGAAGCTATCGCCAATCCGGGAGAAAAAATGTTGGCAGGTAGTTTTGAACGCCTTCACACAGATGTGATTGATATTTATTGGATTCATAATCCAGCTGATGTTGCCAAATGGACACCGGCATTAATTCCGTTAGCAAAATCCGGAAAAATCAAATATATTGGTGTCTCTAATCATAATTTAGCAGAAATCAAATTGGCCAATGAAATTTTAGCCAAAGAAGGGTTAAAGGTTTCGGCGTTGCAAAATCATTTTAGTTTATTACATCGTTCCTCTGAAGAGGCGGGAATTTTAGCTTATGCTAAAGAGCAGGGGATGACTTTTTTCAGTTACATGGTGCTGGAACAGGGCGCTTTATCTGGAAAATATGATACAGCTCATCCATTTCCTGAAGGCAGTGACCGTGCTGCCGCCTATAACGAGAGTCTTCCGCAATTAGAAACTCTACTTCAGTTGATGGCAGACATCGGCAAAAAATATAATGCAACAGTTGCCCAAATTGCGACAGCTTGGGCGATTGCTAAAGGAACGGTGCCGATTATCGGCGTGACCAAAGTTGAGCAGGTGATGGATGCAGCACAAGCTGCTAACATTCAGCTGACAGCCGAAGAAATGGCCGCTTTAGAAAATTTAGCCCAGACAGCTGGCGTGAAAACAATTCGGGATTGGGAAAAACCGATGGCCTAGATTTATTAAAAGGAGCAAACACTATGAATATCTCTCAAGCAGCAAAGCAATTAGATTTAACCTCGACGACTCTGCGTTATTACGAAACAATTGGCTTAATTCCGCCAATTGAACGCACAGCTAGCGGTGTAAGAAATTACAGTGAAGAAAATGTGGATTGGATTTATACTATCAAATGCATGCGGGACGCTGGTCTCTCAATTGATTCTTTGATTCAATACAACGCTCTTTATTTAGAAGGGGCCCAGACCTATGATGAAAGAAAAACTATTTTAATGAAGGAACGACAAAATTTAGTTGATAAGATTGCGGAGTTTCAAACGACTTTGGCTCGACTGGATTATAAATTAAATAATTTTTATAGTAGTGATGGTGCGACCATTTGCGATACGGAAAATCCAGCTGAGTTATGAGGCATAAACTTTGACTGAAAGCAGCAGCTCCGTGGTACTGTAAGAGTAGCTTAAAGTAAAAGGAGAGAAAGCAATGTCAACGATTGAAAGTAAAGTTGTGGTTATTATGGGAGCTTCTTCAGGAATTGGTGAGGCCACTGCCAGACGCTTAGCAAAAGAAGGTGCAAAATTAATTTTAGCTGCTCGCCGAGAAGATCGTTTAAAAGAATTGGTAGCGTCTTTACCCGGTGAAGCCTTCTATCAAGTTGCAGATGTCACTAAACAAGTGGATGTCGAAAATGTAATGAAGTTTGCGGTTGAAAAATTTGGCAAAATTGATGTCCTCTATAATAATGCGGGAATCATGCCCCAAGGATTTTTATCGGAGGCGGATTATGCATCATGGCAAAGTATGCTAGATATTAATATTATGGGGGTATTGCACGGAATTGGTTCAGTTCTGCCAATCATGAGAAAACAAGGCAGCGGCCTAATCATTACAACAGATTCAGTGGCCGGCCATGTCGTATACCCAGGTTCTGCTGTTTATAACGGCACGAAATATGCCGTTAGAGCCATTATGGAAGGACTGCGGCAGGAGGAAAAAAATAATGGCATTCGCTCAACGATTGTCTCACCCGGGATGGTTTCAACTGAGCTAATCAGTACCGTCGGCAATGAAAAAATTGCCGCCAACTTAACGGAGATGGGTAAAAAAGAAGGCGCCAGTCTTTTTGCAGAAGATGTGGCAAATGCTGTTGCCTATGTCATCGAACAGCCTGAACATGTGGCTGTCAGCGAAGTTTTAATTCGCCCCAGCCGACAAGTTGTCTAAAAAATCTATCAGCAACTCAGATTGATAAAAAAGCATTTCTGTTTCTACTTGAAGCAGAGATGCTTTTTCTTGTGTAAATTTTTTTGTATAATTCTTTAACGATGCTTTAAAGGAGTAGGCTTTCTTGAAAAAAGTTTTGATAAGGACAGCACGAATATTTAGTTTTCTAGTAACTATCTAATCACAGCTTAGAGTGAAACTTTTTCTAGGCCGTAGAATCATAAAATATATTCTGTTTTAATAGTAGAAAAGCGTCTCTTCATGTTTTCAGTACCGCATCTACTAAGTTAAATTTCTTTATTTTTTATGAGGGCTCCAAAAAAAGTTAATAAAATCTAATTTTAACAGCGATTCCCCAGCTGCAAAGTGAAAAGATATTCACATTGACGGCAAGTAGTGATAAAATAGGTTGGAGATTCTGTTCAGATTGTGCTGAATAGCGTAGATAGATTAAAGGGGAAGAGAAGCTAAATGGCGAATTTTATTCGAAAAATTGTAGAAAATGATAAAAAAGAATTAAAACGATTAGACAAAATTGCCCTTAAAGTGGAAACATTTGCAGATCAAATGGCAGCTTTAAGTGATGAACAACTAAAAGCAAAAACTGATGAATTTAAAGAAAGATTCCAAAAAGGCGAAACCTTAGACCAAATGCTACCTGAAGCCTTTGCTGTCGTAAGGGAAGCTGCCAAACGTGTCTTAGGTCTGTATCCGTATCATGTGCAATTAATGGGTGGTGTGGTTTTACATGATGGCAATATTCCGGAAATGCGTACTGGTGAAGGGAAAACCTTGACCGCTACGATGCCGGTTTATTTGAATGCCATTGCGGGCCTTGGTGTTCACGTCGTTACAGTTAATGAATATCTAGCAACCCGTGACTCAGAAGAAATGGGCGAGTTGTATAATTTCTTAGGCATGACAGTTGGTTTAAATATTAATTCAAAATCCGCTGAAGAAAAACGGGCCGCTTATGCCTGTGACATTACTTACAGCACCAATAATGAATTAGGTTTTGATTACCTGCGGGACAACATGGTCGTTTATCGCCATCAAATGGTGCAACGTCCGTTGAACTATGCGATTGTCGATGAAGTGGATTCGATTTTAGTCGATGAAGCGCGGACGCCTTTAATCATCTCTGGCCAAGCTGAAAAATCAACTGCTTTGTATACACGGGCAGACAATTTTATCAAACGCTTGAAGGAAGAAGAAGATTATAAAATTGACTTACAGTCAAAAACAATCAGCTTAACTGAACAAGGAATTGAAAAAGCGGAAGAAAACTTCGGCTTAGACAATTTATATGACCTTGAAAATACCGCTTTAACCCACCACTTAGACCAATCTTTACGAGCAAACTACATCATGCTTTTAGACATTGATTATGTGGTGCAAGAGGGTAAAGTCTTAATCGTTGACCAATTTACTGGTCGGATCATGGACGGTCGTCGTTATTCCGACGGCTTACACCAAGCTATTGAAGCTAAAGAAGGCGTTGAAATTGAAGACGAATCAAAAACGATGGCGACGATTACCTTCCAAAACTATTTCAGAATGTACAAAAAATTGGCTGGGATGACTGGGACTGCCAAAACAGAGGAAGAAGAATTCCGGGAAATTTACAACATGGAAGTCTTCCAAATTCCAACTAATAAACCAATCCAACGGGATGACCGTCAGGATTTATTGTACCCAACGTTAAATTCTAAATTTAATGCCGTCGTTCAAGATATTAAAGAACGTTATCGCAATGGTCAGCCGGTCTTAGTCGGAACCGTTGCCGTAGAAACGTCAGAATTATTGTCTGAAAAATTAAACAAAGAAAAAATTCCTCATGAAGTCTTAAATGCCAAAAACCACTTTAAAGAAGCCGAAATTATCAAAAATGCCGGTGAAAAAGGTGCAGTAACCATCGCCACCAACATGGCCGGTCGTGGTACCGATATTAAACTTGGTTTAGGTGTTGTTGAATTAGGCGGCTTGGCTGTTATCGGGACAGAACGTCACGAGTCTCGCCGGATTGATAACCAGTTGCGGGGCCGTTCAGGTCGTCAGGGTGACCCAGGGGTTTCTCAATTTTATCTATCTTTAGAAGATGATTTGATGAAACGTTTTGGTTCTGAACGGATTAAAACTTTACTGGATCGCATGAAGATTGAAGAGTCTGACGCAGTTATCCAAAGTCGGATGTTTACCAAACAAATCGAATCTGCTCAAAAACGAGTGGAAGGTAATAACTATGATACTCGGAAAAACGTTTTGCAATACGATGATGTTATGCGGGAACAGCGGGAAGTTATTTATGGTCAACGACAAGCCGTTATCATGGAGGACACGACTCTAACTGAAACTATCTTCAGTATGATTAAACGGACAATTGCTCGAGTTGTCGATGCCCATACCCAATTGGACAAGCCTGAAAACTGGAATCTGCAAGGGATTGTTGATTTCACCAGCAACACGCTCTTAAAAGAAGATACCGTTAAAGAAGAGGACTTAAAAGGCAAAACCGCTGCTGAGATTAAAACTTATCTCGAAGATTTGTCACGGACTGTTTTTGATGAAAAATCAAATCTTTTAAACGGTCCAGAACAATTATTGGAATTCCAAAAAGTGGTCGTTCTGCGGGTAGTCGATTCTAAATGGACGGACCATATCGATGCAATGGATCAATTGCGTCAGTCAATCGGCCTACGTTCTTACGGTCAAAATAATCCGTTGGTGGAATACCAAACAGAAGGCTACCAAATGTTTGAAGACATGGTGGGTGCGATTGAATTTGAAGTTACTCGTCTTTACATGAAGGCAGAAATTCGTCAAAATGTTCAACGGGAACAGGTAGCTCAAGGTACGCCAGTTAATGATGCTGGTGCAGCAGAAAGCCAAACAACCCAAAATGGTTTGGCTCGCAAAGTGTTACCAGAAGAATTCAAAAATGTCGGCCGCAATGATCCTTGTCCATGCGGCAGCGGCAAGAAATTTAAAAATTGCCACGGTCGGAATTTGTACAAAGCATAGCCGTCAGCAGCTAAATAGTTGAGAAAGATTGGGACAATCAGATATCATGAATTGTTCCAATCTTTATTTATGAAATGTGAGGAGAATTATGGAAACAGCAGAGATTAGAAATTTATTAAAAAAAATGGAAGAACAAGTCGCAAGCTTTAGGAGGTCTCTTTGACTTAGACGGTCTAGAAGAGGCAATCGCAGAAGCGGAAGGCCGCATGGCAGACCCGAGTTTTTGGGATCATGCAGAAGCGGCGCAAAAAGTAATTAATGAAAACAATGCCAATAAAAACACCTATGATCAATTTCATCAAGTGGCTGACGAGGTGGAAGAGCTAACTGTTATGGCGGAAATGCAGCTGGAGGATTTTGATTCCGAGTTACAAACAGAATTAGAAGAACGTCTAAAACTTTTGCAAGAACGACTGGCAGCCTACGAGTTATCTCTGTTATTGGATCAGCCTTATGACAGCAGCAATGCAATTTTAGAATTGCATCCCGGTGCTGGCGGTACTGAGTCACAGGACTGGGGCAGTATGCTTTTACGCATGTATACTCGCTGGGCAGAGCAGCACGGTTTTCAAGTGGAAACTTTAGATTATCAAGATGGCGATGAAGCCGGGATTAAAAGTGTTACTCTGTTAATTAAAGGCCACAATGCTTATGGCTACCTGCGCTCTGAAAAAGGCGTCCATCGTCTAGTCCGAATCTCACCATTTGATTCTGCAAGTCGCCGCCATACTTCTTTTTGTTCAGTGGATATCATGCCAGAGCTGGATGATTCGATTGATATTCAGGTGAATCCCGATGATTTGAAAATTGATACTTATCGGGCTAGTGGTGCTGGTGGTCAGCATATTAATAAAACGGAATCAGCCGTGCGGATTACCCATATTCCTACAGGGACCGTCGTTGCCAGCCAAGCGCAACGCTCGCAATTAAAAAACCGTGAGCAGGCGATGGGCATGTTAAAAGCTAAACTCTATCAATTGGAAATTGAAAAGCAAGAACAAGAAGCCGCTGCATTGCGGGGCGAGCAAATGGAAATCGGTTGGGGCTCGCAAATCCGCTCTTACGTTTTTCATCCGTATTCGATGGTTAAAGATCATCGAACAAATTATGAAACCGGTAATGTCCAAGCAGTAATGGATGGCGATCTCGATGGTTTCATTGATGCTTATCTGAAAATGAGTTTGACGGAGGAGTAATTTTTCTGCTAGATTAAATGAAATGAAAATGTAACCTTCTGAAAGCACAGTGAAATAAAATCATGCTATAATGCAACTGATTGAATTAAATTAATTGGAGAGTATCTTATGATTGAAATGCAGGAAGTAATGAAGAAATATTCAAACGGTACGACTGCCATCCGCAATATCTCCGTCAAGATTAATCAAGGAGAATTTGTTTATGTTGTAGGGCCTTCTGGGGCTGGTAAGTCAACGTTTATTAAATTAATGTATCGTGAAGAAAGAGCCACAAAAGGTAAGCTAATTGTAGCTGGCCATGATTTATTAAGAATTAAAAATCGTGACGTGCCGCTTTTACGGCGGGAAATCGGGATTGTCTTCCAAGACTACAAATTGTTACCCCGCAAGACAGTCTATGAAAATGTTGCCTATGCGATGCAGGTTATTGGCCGCAAGCCGCGGGACATTAAAAAAAGAGTTATGGAAGTGTTGGACTTAGTCGGACTGAAACATAAGGTTCGGGTCTTTCCAAGTGAACTATCCGGTGGGGAACAGCAACGGGTTTCGATTGCCCGGGCGATTGTCAACACACCAAAAGTGTTGATTGCCGATGAACCTACCGGAAATCTCGACCCAGAAAATTCATGGGAAATTATGAAACTTTTGGATCGGATTAATGCTCAAGGAACAACTGTTGTAATGGCAACCCACAACAGCACTATTGTAAATACAATTCGTCATCGTGTAATTGCCATTGAAAATGGCCGCATTATTCGGGACCAAGCGGAAGGAGAGTATGGCTACGATGATTAGAACTTTTTTCCGTCATGTTTTTGAAAGTTTAAAAAGTTTAAAACGAAACGGTTGGATGACAGTTGCCTCTGTCAGTGCCGTAACAATTACTTTAACTTTGGTCGGTATTTTCCTGGCTGTTATTATCAATGCGACAAAACTGGCCCAAGATATTGAAGACAACGTTAACGTGTCAGTTTTTATTGATATCGGGACAACGCAGGAAGACATCGATGCTCTGCAAACAGAATTAGAAGGATTGGATCATGTTGAAACAGTGTCATTTTCTAGTCGTGATGATGAGTTAGCAAGATTACAGGATGCAATGGGTGAGGCGTGGAGTTTGTTTGAAGGTGATTCGAATCCCTTGTACGATGTCTTTGTCGTCAGCGCTGATGATCCATCGAACACTGTTGCCATTTCAGAAGAGGCTGGCAATTTAGCGAACGTCTATCGTTCTGATTACGGCGGTACCGATTCAGATCGGATTTTCACGATTTCGCAAGCTGTCCAAACTTGGGGTTTAGGCGCCGCTGCTCTATTAATTTTTGTGGCGATTTTCTTAATCTCTAATACCATTCGTATTACAATTTTGTCCCGCCAAAGAGAGATTCAAATTATGCGTCTTGTTGGGGCGAAAAATGGTTACATTCGCTGGCCTTTCTTTTTAGAAGGCGCTTGGATTGGTATTTTAGGAGCAATTGTACCAGTCGTAATCATGTTCTTTGGTTATCACTTTGTGTATCAAGCTGTGAACCCGACACTCCTGCGCTCAAACTATTCATTAGTTCTGCCGGGGACATTCCTATTACAAATTAATTTATTGTTAATGGGAATTGGCGTGATTATTGGTTCCTTAGGTTCCGTATTATCTATGCGGCGTTTCTTAAAAGCTTAAAAATTTTATGGCTGTGACATTAGTTAAAACAGAATTGATTTTTCCCAGGACTATCTGGTGAGCATCACCAGATAGTGAGAATTTGCGACGAGGACCTACTGGACCGCAATCGCACATGTATTTCTGTCTTGTACCCCCACTGGACCACAGAGACAAATACAAAACATTTCGGGATTTCATCTGTTCACAAGACTAATGTTACAGTCATTTTTTTGTTCTTCTTTACAATTACTGGCCCATTAGCTATTCTAATGAAAGAGGGAAAAATGGGGAGCGGGTTATGCAGGTTATTCAATATATTACCGAAAATTTTATGACAGTGATTATTGTTGCGAATATTTTACTGTCATTAATTATTATTTTTAGGGAGCGTAAGCAGACGGCGCAGACATGGGCGTGGTTATTAGTGCTGCTGTTCATCCCTGTATTGGGCTTTGTGCTATATATCTTTTTGGGGCGGGGAATCTCCAAAGATAAAGTGTTTGATTTGAAAATGCAAGAAAAAGTCGGCAAAAATGTTGAGATTGAAGCAGAAAAAGCGGCTATCAGTCGTGGTCTATTTCCTCATCCGAAAACGGGACAGGCCGATCCCCGCCAGCTGATTTATATGCTGACGTTTCATGAAAATTCCCTTTACACGATGGGCAATCAAATTCATTTGTTTACTGACGGCCGCAAAAAATTCGATGCCTTAATCGCTGATATCAATCAAGCGAGGAATCATATTCATTTGCAATATTATATTTATCGTTCGGACGAGTTGGGTCAAGAGGTGCGGGAGGCTTTAATTACCGCAGCCAAAAGAGGCGTTCAAGTACGGGTGTTATTAGATGCTTGGGGCTCAACCGCAGTAAATGAGAAATTTTTTGCCGGCTTAAAGGCAGCCGGTGGTGAGCTAGCTTTTTTCTTTCCACTGTTTGTGCCTTATATCAATCCCCGCATCAATTACCGCAATCACCGGAAGATTGTTGTCATTGACGGGAAAATCGGCTACACTGGTGGCTTCAATGTCGGTAATGAATATTTAGGTTTAGTTAAAAAATTTGGCTATTGGCGGGACAATCATCTGCGAATTTACGGGGATGCTGTTTATAGTTTGCAAAATCGTTTTATTATGGATTGGAATTCTCAGAACACAAAGGAAATTCAATATGAACAGCATCTCTTTCCTGAGATTGAGGCAGCTGGCACAAAAGCAGCTCAGATTGTTACCAGCGGACCTGATTCTGAACATGAGCAAATAAAAATGACCTACTTAAAAATGATTTCTTTAGCTAAAGAAGAAATCTTAATTCAAACGCCTTACTATATTCCCGATGAATCAATTCATGAGGCACTTAAATTAGCCCTTTTATCTGGGGTCAGTGTTCGTCTGCAGATTCCCAATAAGCCGGACCATATGCTAGTCTATTGGGCGACCTATTCATTTTCTGCAGAATTATTAGACTACGGGGCGATTGTTGAAACCTACGAGAATGGTTTCATCCATGCGAAAACGATGATTATCGATCGAGGGATTGCTTCTGTCGGCTCTGCTAATATTGATGTGCGGTCCTTTCAATTGGATTTTGAAGTCAATGCGGTGATTTATGATGAAGATTTAGCAGAGGAATTAAGGGCGGCTTTCTTTGCCGATAGCCAGCTCTCAAAAGAATTAACCAAGGAAATTTACGAACAAAGAAGTCTTTTGATTAAGTTTAAAGAAGGGCTCGCTCGGCTGATTTCACCGCTTTTGTAACAGCTAGTTTGCAATTGTAAATTTTGTGTAAATAAATCCGTATTTTCTGTGAAGAATTTGCGGATTTTATTTTTTTATTTTTTTACATTCTTAACAAAATGTTTTAAAATAAGCTAGCTTAAAAAAATTTTTCTTTGATGAAAATCGATACTAATATGTAGGAGCAATGTTATGAAAAATTTCCTAAAACGAGTAGCCTTACTAACGACAATCGCTGGTGGTCTTTTTTTGATGAGCGGTTGTGCCTCATGGGCAGACCGTGGTGAATCAATCACGGCAGTTGGATCTTCAGCTTTGCAGCCGTTAGTTGAAACGGTTGCTGAACAATATCAAACCGCCAATGCCGGTCAGTTTATCAATGTTCAAGGAGGCGGCAGCGGGACTGGTTTGAGTCAGGTGCAATCAGGAGCGGTTCAAATCGGCAATTCCGATGTTTTTGCCGAAGAAAAAGACGGCATTGATGCCTCGGCCTTAGTTGACCATCAAGTGGCAGTCGTCGGCATCACGCCTGTGGTGAATCCTGAAGTAGGAGTCACCGATATTTCCCTAGCAGATTTAGCCAAAATTTTTCTTGGGGAAATTACCAACTGGTCAGAAGTTGGTGGCAATGATGTAGAGATAGTTTTATTAAATCGTGCCAGCGGCTCTGGTACCCGCTCGACTTTTGAAAAATGGGTTTTAGATGGACAAACAGCCGTCCAAGCACAAGAACAAGATTCCAGCGGGATGGTGCGCTCAATCGTCGCCGATACTCCAGGAGCAATCAGTTATCTGGCTTTTTCTTATGTCACTGATGACATTCAGACTTTGAGCATCGATGGCGTAGCTCCCACTGATGATAATGTCAAAACCAATAGCTGGATTATTTGGTCTTACGAGCACATGTACACGTTAGGGACACCTACTGAATTGACGCAAACCTTTTTGGATTATATCCTTTCTGATGATGTTCAAAATAATATTGTGGGAGAATTAGGGTATATTGCCATCTCACAAATGCAAGTTGCTAGAGATTGGCAAGGGAATATTATTTCCCAATAATCTTTACACAAAATTTACAAAGCATATCGAACTTTTACAATTAATTGATGTGAAGTTGATATTTCCAAGCTAAACTAGATTAGAAGTTTGCAAAGAAAATGGAGGAACTCTCTTGGAAGATGTAAAAAAAGCTTTATTAACCAAATCCAAAAGCGCCCGTAATGAACAACGGGGCAAGGCGATTAGTTTTATCTGTATCGCATTAATAGTGATTGTGGTCTTAGCCATTTTTTATTTTGTCGCGAGTAAAGGGCTTGCTACCTTTTTTACCGACGGCGTGAATATTTTTGATTTTCTTTTTGGTACTACTTGGAATCCGGGAACCGTTGACGCTAGTGGAAATCCAGAAGTCGGAGCGCTACCGATGATTGCCGGTTCGTTTTTCGTAACGGTTTTATCTGCTTTGGTAGCAACGCCATTTGCAATTGGTGCGGCAGTTTTTATGGTGGAGATTTCACCAAAAAACGGAACGAAAATCTTACAGCCGGTTATTGAGCTATTAGTTGGGATTCCTTCTGTTGTTTATGGGTTTATCGGCCTTTCAGTAATTGTTCCGGCCGTCCGTTCAGTGTTCGGCGGCACAGGCTTTGGGATTTTAGCCGGTACCTTTGTCCTATTCATTATGATTTTACCAACAGTCACCACGATGACCGTTGATGCTTTAAAAGCTGTACCCCGTTATTATCGAGAAGCTTCTTTAGCTCTAGGGGCGACTCGCTGGCAAACAATTTATAAAGTTGTGTTGCGGGCTGCAGTGCCGGGAATTTTAACAGCGGTAGTTTTTGGGATGGCCCGGGCGTTCGGTGAAGCCTTGGCTATTCAAATGGTTATTGGGAATGCTGCTTTAATGCCGACCAGCTTAACGACACCAGCAGCTACCTTAACTTCTATTTTAACAATGGGAATCGGAAACACGGTCATGGGCACACTGGAAAATAATGTACTGTGGTCATTAGCATTGATTCTTTTATTAATGTCTCTAGTCTTTAATATTGTGATTCGCCTAATCGGTAAGAAGGGAGCCTTAAAATAATGAACGCAAAACGTTGGGATAAGGTCGCTACTGCCGGCCTATATATCATCTCCGGAATTATTGTTTTAATTTTGGCTGCTCTGTTGCTTTACATTTTAGTACGAGGTATTCCAAATATTTCTTGGTCTTTTTTAACCTCACCGTCAAAATCTTATCAAGCCGGTGGCGGAATTGGGATTCAATTATTTAATTCGATTTACCTCTTATTTGTTACCATGATTATCAGTTTTCCGATTTCGATGGGAGCTGGGATTTATCTTTCAGAATATGCTAAGAAAAATCTCTTAACAGATATCATCCGCACCTCGATTGAAATCTTGAGTTCACTGCCTTCAGTAGTAGTCGGTTTGTTCGGCTTTCTATTATTTGTTATTCAGTTTAATTATGGCTTCTCAATCATTTCTGGGGCGTTAGCGTTGACCTTGTTCAACTTGCCCCTGTTGACTAGAAATGTCGAAGAATCCTTAAGAGCCGTCCATTATACGCAACGTGAAGCTGGCTTAGCGCTCGGACTTTCCCGTTGGGAAACTGTCAGAAAAGTTGTCATTCCTGAGGCTTTACCGGGAATTTTAACTGGGGTAATCTTAAGCTCGGGAAGAATCTTCGGTGAGGCAGCTGCGCTAATCTATACAGCAGGCCAAAGTGCACCGGCCTTAGACTGGGGCAATTGGAATCCGTTGAGTGTTTCAAGTCCAATCAGTATTTTCCGACAAGCAGAAACTTTGGCAGTTCACATTTGGAAAATTAATTCAGAAGGAACCATGCCGGATGGTGCGGCAGTTTCAGCCGGCGCTTCAGCCGTTTTAATTATCGCTGTGTTGATTTTCAACTTTAGTTCACGGGCGATTGGCAAACGACTTTACAAAAAATTGACTTCAGCTTAAGCCAAGCATTTTTGTAAAGAACGAGGGAGAAAAATACATGTTAATGAATGACTATAATTTTGATGAAACCCATATGGTAACCTTTGATTTCAAAGATCCCTTAGCACTTTATACCAATGATTTACATGTTTGGTACGGGGATAACGAAGCCATCAAGGGCATAGATTTACAATTCAAGGAAAATAATATCACTGCTTTAATTGGTCCCTCCGGCTGCGGCAAGTCAACGTACCTCCGTTCTTTAAATCGGATGAACGACGGCATTGCCAATACTCGAGTGACCGGTGAAATTATGTATAAAGAAGTGGACATCAACGGACCAAAAGTCGATGTCTACGAAATGCGTAAGCGGATTGGCATGGTGTTTCAGCGGCCAAATCCATTTTCAAAATCAATTTATGATAATATTACCTTTGCTTTAAAACAGCACGGGGAAAAGGATAAAAAGAAACTAGACGAGATTGTCGAAACTAGTTTAAAGCAAGCTGCATTATGGGACCAAGTAAAGGACTCTTTAGATAAAAGTGCCTTGGCTTTATCCGGCGGTCAGCAACAGCGTCTATGTATCGCTCGGGCAATTGCTATGAAGCCAGATATTTTATTATTGGACGAACCGGCTAGCGCCTTAGATCCAATTTCAACCAGTACAGTAGAAGAAACTTTAGTTAATCTGCGAAATGATTTTTCGATAATCATCGTCACCCACAATATGCAGCAAGCTGCGCGGATTAGTGACTACACAGCTTTCTTTTATCTCGGCAAGGTGATTGAATACGATGAAACCCGTAAAATTTTCACCCGCCCGAAAATTCAAGCAACAGAAGATTATGTGTCTGGTCACTTTGGGTAAACAGCTAAAAGTTTCAATTGGTTCTGCCAATTAGAAGGAGAATGTTATGGCAAAGGAAATTATTTCTTCAAAAGACCTGCACCTTTACTATGGAAAGAAAGAGGCTTTGAAGGGAATTGACTTGAGTATTAATGAAGGAGAAATTACAGCGATGATTGGCCCCTCCGGTTGCGGCAAATCGACTTACTTGCGCTCGTTAAATCGGATGAACGATTTAATTCCGGGAGTGACGATTACAGGTAGCGTCGTTTACAAAGACAAAGATATTTACGGACCGACCACTGATACCGTTGAATTACGCAAAGAAATCGGCATGGTTTTCCAACAGCCAAACCCGTTTCCTTTTTCAGTCTATGAAAATGTTATTTACGGACTTAAGCTAAAGGGTGAAAAAGACAAACAAAAACTCGACCAAGTGGTTGAAGAGAGTTTGAAGGCGGCCTCTGTCTGGGATGATGTGAAGGATAAATTGCATAAAAGTGCTCTATCACTTTCCGGTGGGCAACAACAGCGGGTCTGTATCGCGCGGGTGTTAGCCGTTAATCCGGATATTATTTTACTGGATGAACCGACGAGTGCACTAGATCCAGTTTCTACAGGTAAAATTGAGAATATGCTCTTAACTTTAAAAGAAAAGTATACTATGATTATAGTGACCCATAATATGTCCCAAGCTTCACGGATTTCTGATAAAACAGCCTTTTTCTTAGATGGGAATTTAATTGAGTTTGACAACACTAAGAAAATCTTTTTAGATCCCGCCAAAAAAGAAACTGAGGATTATATTTCTGGAAAATTCGGTTAAAGATTAAAGGATAGGGACAGTGGCACAATTATTTTTCTTAAAGTAGAAAAAAGCGAAAATAATTGTTGCTCATACTCTTGTTGAATAATAGATTTTACTTTCAGATAGTGAATACAGAACAAAACTAGGAGGAAACGACGAATGATGTTACGCTCGCAGTTTGACGAGGAGTTGCTAAGTTTACACAATCAGTTTTATGAAATGGGGATGATGGTCAGCAATGCTGTCCATAAATCGGTGCGGGCCTTTACTAAACATGATAAAGCTTTGGCCCATGAAGTTATCGATCAAGACGTCCAAATCAATGATATGGAAGTCCGCCTTGAGAAAAAAAGCTTTGAGATGATTGCCCTACAACAGCCGGTTACCACCGACTTGCGGACAATTATTACAATTATGAAGGCCTCTAGTGATTTAGAACGTATGGGAGATCACGCTGTCTCCATTGCTAAATCAGCTATCTCAGTTAAAGGGGAAACCCGGATTTCAGAAATTGAAGCGGATCTCAGTGATATGTCCGACTTTGTTAAAAAAATGGTGGACAATGTATTGATTGCCTACATTAAAACCGATCAAAAAGACGCCCGCACCATTGCCAAAATGGATGACCGGGTCAATGAATTTTTCGATTTAGTCTATGGTAAGGCGATTAAAAATATGAAACAAAATCCAGACACTGTAGTCAGCGGAACGAACTACATCCGGGTTGCTCAATATTTGGAACGGATTGCCGATTATGTCACCAATATTTGCGAGTGGATTGTCTACTTAGCTACTGGGAAAATTACTGAATTAAATAGTAACCACGACGAAAGCAACTAAATTAAGCGATTGATCAGTGGCCAGCCATTATTTAGGCGAACTTATAAAAGTTCTCTTAAAGTAATTGCTAGCCGCTGATTTTTTTGCTATTTTTGTTGAGAGCAGGCATAAAAAGCACTTATTTTTCAAAGAGGGAGCTAAAATTTAAGAAAAATTGCGACTAAGTTCTCCGACGGAAGCAAAGTTCGGGCTTAAGTCCTATGACAAACTTCTTTTAAGAGGGCATAATAGGTTCATAAGGAAAATCCAGTTCAGCAAATAAAAAGGAGGAATTTTCCATGAAAGAAAGAGAACGTATTTTAGAACTAGTTAAAAAAGGCATCCTTTCAACTGAAGAAGGTTTAGATTTATTAGAAAGTATGGCGACTGCCAAAGATGAAAAACAAATCGAAAAAGCAGCCGATGCCATTAGCCCACAAGAAAAAGCAGCAGAGTTTAAAGTGGAGGAAGACTTCGGTCAGTCTTTAGAAGAAGAACTGGAAGAAATCGACGCCGAAGCAGCCCAAGCTGAAAAAGCTCAAGAAGATCGGGAAAATTTAGAAAAGATTTTAGCAGAGCTAGCCGATGAAGCCAACCAAACTTCGGCAGAGCTGGATGAAGTTAACGTTGAAATTGCTGGCTTGAAAATCGAGTTAAAGGATACCCAAGAAGCTTTGATGGAATTAAACACCAAAGAAGATTTGGATGCTTTAACCGAAATTGATTTAGCAACGAGAGAAAGCTTAGAAGCGACTATCAAAGGTTTAGAAGTTCAATTGGAAACTTTGGAAATCCAAAAAAATCAATTAAACGAATCCTTGAAAAATATTCGCAAAGACCAATGGAGCACCAACAAGGATAGCTTCAGCGGCAAGGTGAATGAAAAAATCCAAAGCTTGAAAAATGAAATTCCTGATGATTTCAAAGAACAAGCAACGGAAACCTTCACTCAAGTTGGCAAAAATATGTCTGAAGCCGGCAGTCAAATCGGTCGTCTATTCAAAAAGACCTTCAAGGCTGTTTCCGAATCAGTCAACGACAACTTTGAATGGAAAGATTTAAACGTTAAAGTGCCAGGGGTTGCAACAACGAAGTTTGAGCACACCTTTGAATATGAAGCCAATGATGCTACTTTAATTGATGTGAAAGTAGCCAATGGCAATATCGAAATCAAAACTTGGGCTGAAAATTATGTCAAAGTGGAGGGTAAATTCCGCTTATATGGCAAAATGGATGCCGAAACGCCTCTACAAGCGTTGATGGAACGCAGCCAAATTGAAGTCGATGACGATCATATTTCCTTCCAAATCCCGAACAAACGGGTACGGGCGGACTTAACCTTTTACTTGCCAAGCCGGACTTATGACCATGTTCAACTCCGTTTATTAAACGGTAATGTCTTAGTCAGCGACTTGGATGTCAGAGATATTTATTTAAAATCAACCAACGGCAACATCACAACTGATGAATTAAAAGCGACGATGCTGGAAATTGAAGGCGTCAACGGCAATATCACAATTGGTGCCGGCGAAATTTTGGATTTGATTGTCGAAACAGTTAATGGCACCGCATCTATCAATGGTGCAGCGGCTAACATTGGGGTTTCATTAGTCAATGGTGACGTGAAGGTGACTGCTAAACATGACAATTTGAATAAAATTGATGCCAGTGCAGTCAACGGTAATGTTAAAATCGCTTTACCAGAAGCAGTTGGTTTTGAAGGATTAGCAAAAACTAGTCTTGGCAGCATCAACACACGCTTAAGCGATTACGATGTAGTACGGGAAAAGAAAGAAAAATTAAATCAATTGTTGCAATTTAGAAGAGTTGCTGACCAAGTTGCCAAAATCAACTTGTCTACTACAACTGGTAATATCTTCTTAAAGGATGCTGAGTAATCTCAGCATCCCGCTTGGAAATAAAATAAAAACATTGTAAAATAAGAGGGATAGAGGTGAGATCATTGAAAAGAAAATTGACAAAATCACGGACAAACGTCATTTTAACAGGAACCTTAGGAGGCATTGCCGAATACTTCGGGATTGATGCGACAATTGTACGAATTATCTTCGTACTGATTACCTTCGGTGCGGCGTTTAGCCCAATCCTTTTATACATCATCATGGCTTTAATTATCCCTTCAGGTCGCTCGAATTCTCGCCGGGATGATTACGGACATGAAAATCCATATTACCGCAGCAACAGTTACGGAAGCCAAAAGAAAGAACGCAAAGAAGCAGAGAAGGTTGACGATGATGATTGGAGTGACTTCTAATGAGTTATTTCCAACGCTTAGTCGTGAACACGCTGACCTTTGTGGCCTTAACGGTCTTAATGCCTAACACGATTCATGTGAGCAGCATCTGGGCGGCCATCCTTGCCAGCTTTGTTTTATCACTTTTAAATATGTTAGTGAAACCAATTTTAACTTTGTTTTCACTACCACTGACACTGATTACATTTGGGCTATTCAGCTTTGTCATCAATGCCTTTATGCTTCAACTAACCTCAACGTTAGTTGGTGCCGGCTTTCGACTTTCCTCATTCTGGGGGGCAGTCTTAGTCGCCATTGTGATGAGCTTGGTCAATGCGATTGTCAGTGAACACAATTTAACCAAATATACTTAATAAAAACAGATAGTCAAAAATCTTGGTCGGCATGAAATTACTTCAGCTGACTGCTAAGGGATGCGGCTATCTGTTTTTTATTTTTCGAATGAGACTGAGAGGTTAGTGCAACTAGAACAAAATTTCAAAAACATTTTGTAGCAACTCTTATCTAAATTTTTTTCCTTCTGCTAAGGACTTACTGGACATAAAGCAACTACAACACAAAGCAGAATTTCATCCAGTAAAAAGACTAGTGTCAGCCTCGCTTTTTCCTAGTAACTCACAGCAAGGAATGATAGAATAATAAGGAATCTCTAAGGAAATGAGGAAGTTTAATGGCTGAAATTGTAAAAGTCGGACAGCTGGTGGAAAAGCTAAATTTAGAAATTGTCACCGGCTCAGAAAATAGTTTGGAAAGAATCATTACCATCGGGGATATTTCCAGACCGGGTTTAGAGCTGACCGGCTACTTTAATTATTATTCCCATGATCGCATTCAATTATTCGGCAACAAAGAAGTTGCCTTTGCCCAGCGCATGATGCCGGAGGAACGTTTGATGGTGATGCGGCGCATGTGTACTGAAGACATGCCTTGTTTTTTAATTTCTCGGGGCTTAGAAGCCTCTGATGAATTGATTCAAGCAGCTGTAGAACATGATATTGCTGTGCTACGCTCACCGCTATCGACTTCAAGATTAGTTGGCGAAGCTTCTAGTTATTTAGATAGTCTGTTGGCTGAAAGAACTAGCGTCCACGGAGTGTTGGTTGAGGTCTATGGTTTAGGTGTGCTAATTCAAGGGGACAGCGGTATCGGAAAAAGTGAAACAGCCTTAGAATTAATTAAACGAGGCCATCGTTTAATCGCTGACGATCGGGTGGATGTCTACCGGCAAGATGAATTGACGGTTGTCGGTGAGCCACCGAAAATTTTACAACACCTAATTGAAATTCGCGGTATCGGTATCATCGATGTCATGAATTTATTTGGTGCCAGTGCGGTGCGGGGCTCAATGCAGGTACAGTTGACGGTCTATTTAGAATCTTGGTCTAAAGATAAAAAATACGATCGCCTTGGCAGTGAAGATTCGACCAAAGAAATTGCCAAGGTCAGCATCCCGCAAATTAAAATCCCCGTAAAAACGGGACGCAATGTGGCGATTATCATTGAAGTGGCGGCGATGAATTTCAGAGCCAAAACAATGGGCTACGATGCAACGAAAACCTTTGAGGATCGTCTCACACAATTAATTCAAGAAAATTCTGGAGAATAAGAGAAAGTTGGAGTAAGTCATGGTCGCAACCATCAATCGAGTTGCCTTTAATTTATTTGGAATCGAAATCTACTGGTACGCTTTAATTATTGTCGCTGGTATTATCGTCGCAATGTGGATGAGTAGCCGTGAAGCACTGCGGGTGGGCATGCAAAAGGATGATGTTGGCGATTTTATGCTCTGGGCCTTACCGATTGCTATTGTCGGGGCGCGGCTTTATTATATTTTATTTGATTTGCCAAAGTATTTAGCAGATCCGATTCAAATATTTAATATCCGTTCAGGCGGTCTTGCCATTTATGGTGGGCTGATTGCCGGTGGGATTGTGGTATTCTTTTTTACCCGCTATCGGTTTATCAATACGTGGACTTTTTTAGACATTGCCGCACCAAGTGTGTTGTTGGCCCAAGCGTTTGGCCGCTGGGGCAATTTTATGAATCACGAAGCTTACGGTGGCGACACCACCCGCAGCTTTCTTGAAAGCCTGCACCTGCCGAATTTTATTATTGATAATATGTATATTGACGGCATTTACCGTCAGCCGACTTTTTTATACGAGTCAACTTGGAGTTTAATCGGCGTGATTTTATTATTGGTCCTAAGAAAACGCCACGGCTTCTTTAAGCAGGGAGAAGTCTTTTTAACTTACATTGCTTGGTATAGTTTTGGTCGCTTCTTTGTTGAAGGAATGCGGACGGATAGCTTGTATCTGTTTGCAAATATTCGGGTGTCCCAAGTGCTGTCGGTTATCTTATTTGTCGGAGCGATTGCAATTATCATTTGGCGGCACAAAAAAGGCAATTTAAAGGATTATGACCGCAGCAAAGGAGAGAACCAAAGTTTCCTATAAATTTCTAATTTTTTTTGGTTAGCATCCTGGCTTATGCTAAAATTATTTTATTAGTTGTTGAATTGGAGGATTTTCGTTGAAACAAAAAATTGCAGTCTTAGGACCTGGTTCTTGGGGCACAGCATTAGCTCAAGTGTTGGCGCAAAATGGTCATGAGGTTTCCTTATGGGGCCACAATCCGGCCCAGATTGATGAAATTAATACTTATCACACCAACCGCCATTATTTACCGGATACTAAAATTCCTGAGACGATTAAAGGATATAAAGTATTGGCGGAGGCCATTGAAGGGGCAGATGCGGTTTTGTTCGTGGTTCCCACGAAGGCCATCCGCTCAGTTGTGCAAGAATTTACGGCCCATGTTAAAAATCAACCGGTCATCATTCATGCCAGCAAAGGTTTAGAGCAAGGCAGTCACAAACGGATTTCGGAAATTTTATTTGAGGAAATTCCAGCTGAAAAACGCCAAGAGATTGTCGTTTTATCGGGACCAAGTCATGCTGAAGAAGTGGCAGTCGGGGATATTACCACCATTACTGCTGCCAGTTTATCAGACGAGTGTGCCAAATATGTTCAGAAAATATTTATGAACAGCTATTTTCGAATTTACACCAACAACGATGTGATTGGTGTCGAAACGGGAGCGGCTTTAAAAAATATTATTGCCATCGGCGCTGGCGCAATTCACGGCTTAGGCTTTGGCGACAATGCCAAGGCGGCCATCATGACCCGCGGCTTAGCGGAAATTAGCCGGTTAGGTGTGGCGATGGGGGCCAATCCCTTAACCTTTATCGGCTTAAGCGGTGTCGGTGATTTAATTGTCACCTGTACTAGTGTCCATTCGAGAAACTGGCGGGCTGGCAACTTGTTAGGTAAAGGTCAAAAGCTAGACGAAATTCTCGACAATATGGGCATGATTGTCGAAGGTGTCTCTACCACTAAAGCCGCTCGTGAATTAGCAGAAAATTTAAAGATTGATATGCCAATCACGGAAGCTATTTATCAAGTGTTGTACGAAAATAAAGAGGTAAAGGAAGTAGCACGGGATATTATGCTGCGGGATGGGAAAGATGAAAATGAATTTAGTAAATGAAGATAAAGGAGCACAAATTATGAACGTCAAAAAAGCAGTAATTCCAGCAGCCGGTTTAGGTACTCGTTTTTTACCAGCTACTAAGGCTATGGCCAAAGAAATGTTGCCAATCGTCGATAAGCCGACAATTCAATTTATCGTCGAAGAAGCCTTGAAATCCGGGATTGAAGATATTTTAATCGTCACCGGTAAAGCCAAACGCCCAATTGAAGATCACTTTGATTCCAATGTTGAATTGGAGATGAACTTAAAGGAAAAAGGCAAAACAGAACTACTGCAATTAGTCGAAGAAACGACAGAAGTTAATTTGCACTTTATCCGTCAATCGCATCCAAAAGGCTTAGGCCATGCAGTGTTACAAGCGAAAGCCTTTGTTGGCAATGAACCTTTTGTAGTGATGCTCGGCGATGATATCATGGAGGACAAGGTGCCTTTGACCAAGCAGCTAATCAATGATTATGATAACACTCATGCTTCAACGATTGCTGTAATGCGGGTGCCCCACGAAGACACCTCTAAATACGGCATCATCAATCCTGAGACTGAAGTCCAAAAAGGGCTGTACAATGTAAAAAACTTTGTTGAAAAACCAAAACCAGAAGAAGCACCTAGCGACTTAGCTATTATTGGTCGCTACCTATTAACGCCAGAAATTTTCAATATTTTGGAAAATCAAAAACCAGGAGCCGGCGGTGAAATTCAGTTAACCGATGCCATCGATACCTTGAACAAAACGCAGCGGGTTTTTGCCAGAGAATTTAAAGGCAAACGCTTTGATGTCGGTGATAAATTCGGCTTTATGAAAACTAGCATTGAATATGGCCTGCAACATCCAGAAGTCAAAGACAACCTGCGGGAATATTTAATTCAGTTAGGTACTGAATTGCAGCAAGAAACCAAAGGAAAAAAATAGCGATTTTAAAGAGACTCTGACATTAGTCAATAGATTCAGGAAACTGTCTGTTAAAACTAATTTCAGAGTCTCTTTTCTATATTACTTTAGCATTTTGCTGGAAACTGCTATAATAAATCTAATAGCGCTTTAACAGAAGAAAATAATGTAAATTGGGGAGGAAGTTTTAATGACACTTGGAGGAATCGCTGCGTTGATTGCAGCTGTCGCCTTTTTGATCTTGGTCCTTTTTTTAATAAAGGTACTGAATAAAGCTGCTCAGGCAGTCGAAAAAATTGATACTACTGTAGCTGAGGTAAATAAAACAATCGCTGTTGTTACGAACGACGTCGATTTATTGAGCCGTCAGGTGGAAGGCCTGTTGGTTAAATCAAATGATTTATTAGAAGATGTTAACGGCAAGGTCGCAACGGTTGATCCATTATTCCAAGCGATTGCTGATTTAAGTGAAAGTGTGTCTGATTTGAACAGCGCCAGCCGCAATCTGGTGCGTCGCTTTACTTTAGTCGGCCGCAATTCAAATGCTGCCGGAATGGCTGGTAAAATGGGCGGTGCTGCCTATCGTTTTTATAAAAATCGCAAGGGTAAAGGAACTAGCGAGACAGCAGAAGACCTGCAAAAGGATTCGGAAGCTGAGATGGATGATATCGTTCAGGAATATCAAGAATACACAACTGATTAGCAAGAAAAAATAAAAATTTTTAGGAGGCAGTTACAATGGCAAACAAAGGTGGAGGCTTTTTATTAGGTGCAATTATCGGTGGAACGGCAGCGGCGGTTGCAGCCTTACTATTAGCACCAAAATCAGGTAAAGAATTACGGGAAGACTTGGCTGATCAGTTTGAAGATTTCGCTGATCAGGCAGGAGACTATACTGAGTATGCGAAAGAAAAAGCTGCAACAGTAACAAAACAAGCCAGTGATTTTGCAGATTCTGTAATTAGCAAAACGAGTGATTCTTTCCAAAATGCACAAGACAATGGCAGTGATGTCTTAGATAATTTAAAACAACGGACCAGTGATTTATCTGACCGCTTTAAAAAGACAGCCGCAGATATGGAGGAGCTGACTAGTGATTTCGGCGACTTAGCTGGCAACACAACAGAAGATATTATTATTGATGTGCAGGATACCTTTGGGACTGTTGCTGATACAGCTAAAGAAGCAGTTGAAGAAGCGAAGGCCACCGTCAGTGAAGCAGCCGCTGATGTGAAAGAAAACGTGAAGGATAACGCAGAAGATGCTGCAGTCATGGGCGAAATTGCCAAGGATGAATTAACAGATACAGCCAAAGATGTCAAAACGGCAGCGAAAGAAACCACTGCTGATACCAAAGCAGCCGCTGACGATACGGCTAAAGATCTTAAAGCAACTGTCGATGAAGTCAAAGCAGAAGCTAAAGACACAGCCAAAGATGTGAAAGAGACAGCCAAGGATAAAAAATAATTGAAGTTAATAAACAGAGGTCTCCTCAGACAAATTGAGGGGACCTCTGTTTTGCTTTTTGATAAAACGTTATCTTGTATACCATTTTGAGATGCCAATTGTACATAAAGCGTAAACACGAATAAACATCAGTAAAAATCCGTAGAAAAAATTTAAAACAAAGCCAAAGAGATACCAGAGCAGATTTTTGCGGGAGTAATAAATACAGGTCAAATAATAAACCAGTACAGTATAAACAATTGCCACAAAAATCATCAGTGGGGTAAAACGGAAATTTTCAAAAAAGAACAGATAGAGAAAAATAAGTAAGTTAATCAACCACAGATATTGTTCCAAAATTTGAAAAGCTAGAGCAAAGCCCCTTTTATAAAGGGCTTTGAAGCTAAACAAGGTGAATAACAATCCTGACTTTTGCCAACGAATCTGTTGTCGTAGATAGTTGGGAATTCTTGTGGGAACATCAGTCCAACAAATAGCTGATTCTTGGTAGAGAGTTTTTAGACCTTCCTTCATGGTGATTAGCGTTAATAAACGATCATCGCCAGTTATACAATGAATTCCCAAAAACCGATCTCGGCTGAATAAGTCTAGATTTCTTAAAACAACCTCTAAGCGATACATGCTCAATGCACCGGAACATACAATAACTGATCCAAAGAAGCTCTGGGCTCGTCTGCCAAGCTGAAAAGCATTGCTGTAGATAATATCTTGCATTCGTGTTAAAAAATTATGGGAAAAATTTCGAGGTTGAATTTTTCCTACAACTGCACCAGTTTTTGAATTTTCAAAGGGTAAAAGCATGTCAGCAACAGCATTGGTAGAGATTTCACCATCAGAATCTAAAAGCAAAACAAACTGACTCTGTAATTCTTTAAAGGCTAATATTTGAGCGGCTTTTTTTCCTAAGTTTTCTGATTGCCGCAAAATTCTCAGCGAAATATCTGGATACTGCTTCCACCATTTTGGTACCAATCGTTGCAGTTGATTATATACAGTCAAATC
The DNA here is from genome assembly GCF_026157065.1 of Enterococcus sp. HY326. Classification (GTDB taxonomy): domain Bacteria; phylum Bacillota; class Bacilli; order Lactobacillales; family Enterococcaceae; genus HY326. The sequence continues at coordinate 66,562 of NZ_JANLGQ010000001.1, read as the reverse complement.
ATCACAGCCATCGTCGACAAAAATAATTTCATGGACTTGATACGTCTGTCTGGCGATACACTCTAAGACAGTCACTAAAGTGTCATAATCCTCATTATAATAAGGGATGATTACGGCAACTGTAGGTTTTTCTTCAATTAACCAGGTACTGTTTGTATGCACCGCTTTTCGATTGGCAAAAAGAGAAAAGAATAATTTGAAGCACAGATAAGAAAAATTTATAGACAAGAAAATCCACCAAACTGGATACTCATCGTGTACCCATCGCCTAAGTAACAAAATCAAGAGAAAAATAAAACAAATCCAAACAACAGTCAAAACTTTTTTTGAAAGGCTTAGTGATTTCATAATTTAGGTTCCATATAATTCAGGTACATGCTGAGTTCGAGTCACACCTTTTGTATCAAAAATTAACATATTATGATCAATTAGTTTTTGATAATCTACTTGGTCATGATCGGTTAATATCAGAACTAAATCCTTTTGATACAATTCCAGATAATCAATATTTTCAACTTTTTCCGGTTGACCATCAATTTCCAATGAATTGACATAGGGGTCATGGAGAGTAACTTGCGCTCCGTAATCACGTAATTCCTTCACTAAATCAGGTGCCGCTGACTCTCTTAAGTCGCTGATATTTTTCTTATAGGTAACACCTAATACAGCTATCTTGGCTGAAAAGCTAGGAATATGTTCTTGGGCTAAAACCTTTATCACTTGCGTAGCAGTAAATTTATTCATAGATTCATCTACATTCACAGCGGCATCAATAATTGGTGTCGCATACTTCTGTCCCTCCATAAACCATTTTAAATAATGTGGATCAACGCCAATACAATGTCCACCGACTTTTACAGAGGGAGTGAACTTCATAAAGCCAAAAGGTTTAGTACCAGCCGCTTCAATTACTTCAAAAACATCTAGGTTCAAAGTGTCACATATTTTTGCTAGTTCATCCGCAAAACTAATATTTACATATCTAAACGTGTTCTCATAAAGTTTTGCTAGTTCAGCCACTTCCATACTGCTGACAGCTACTGCCATCTTTCCGAAAAATACTTTTGCCAATTGTGTGCATTTCGGAGTGTAACCGCCAACTAATTTTGGAGTATTAGCAACAGTGTATGCTCGATTTCCAGGATCAACTCTTTCTGGAGAAAATGCCACAAAAATATCTTTGCCAATTTTCCAACCTGCTTGTTCTAAAGGTTCAACAAGATATTGCTTTGTGGTGGTAGGGTATGAAGTGCTTTGTAAAATAATTAGCTGCCCTACTTGTGCACGAGCAACAACTTGCTGACAGGCTGCTTGAACAAAGGACATATCAGGCTGGTTGAAATTATCAATAGGCGTGGGCACATTAATTAACACAACATCCATGTTTTCAATTTTTTGAAAGTCAGTTGACAATTGATTATGTAAGTTAAATGTCTCAATCTGCTGGTTTGAAATATTATCAATATAACTTTGTCCCTTTTGTAATTTCCTAATTTTTTCTTTGGCGATATCAATTCCTAATACAGAAAAGCCGTGCTTGCTGTAATGAAGAGCGTAGGGGAGGCCGACATATCCAAGGCCGACAACCGCAATTTTGGCCTTTTTTGAACTAATTTTTTCTTTTAAGCTTAAAAATTCAGCCATTAATTTCATAAAAATACCTCATTTGCATTCTATTTAAATACTAATATATATTTTATTATAAATTATTATATTAAAAGAAGTCCAATCTAAGGTTTTGAAATTTCAATAAAATTTTCCATAAAAGAATAAAATGTTATTTAAAATTGGTTAAAACGACAAGGTTTTTATAGGTTTAAATAAATTTCGGGAAAACAATACCCTAAAAACAAAGAAAAACCACCTTATAAATATAGGTGGTTAGTTTGAATCGGAGAAATATAATTAAAATATCAGCGGATAATTGTTATTTCTTTTGAGGTAGTCGTAAAAGGAATACAACCGTCTTTTGTGACTGCGACACAGTCTTCAATCCGTACCCCGACTTTTTCAGGTATATAAATACCGGGTTCAATCGAAAAACACATACCTTCTTCTAAAATTAAATCGTTGCCAGCAACAATACTAGGGTATTCATGAACAGTTGTGCCAATCCCGTGACCTAAGCGATGATTGAAATATTCTCCATAGCCATAACTGCTGATGACATTACGGGCAACGGCATCCAGCTCAGCAGCAGAAATTCCCGGCCTAACCGCAGCTTGAGCCGCCAATTGTGCTTCTAAGACAATGTTGTAAATTTCTTTTTGAAAGTCATTAGGCTCGTGAAAAGCAACGGTTCGAGTGGCATCACTGCAGTAACCATTCCAAACGACACCAAGATCAAACAAAACTAAATCACCAGCAGCTACAGCTGATTTACCCGGATTTCCATGGGGACTGGCTGCATTTTTGCCAGTCAATACTAGCGTGTCAAAAGACATTTGTTGAATACCGTTGCGCTTTAACTGGTATTCGATTTCTGCGACTAGCTCTTGTTCAGTAACGCCTTCGTGAATAGCTTTGAAGCCAACCTCAAATGCAACGTCCGCCCAATGACCTGCCTCCAACAAGCGATTGATTTCACTAGGAGTTTTTAGCAACTGCATTTTTTGAATCAAAGGCGTCAGATTAGCAGAAAATATTGCTCCTGGAAAAGCTTGTGCCAATGATTCAAAGCGTTCCACTGGCAATTGATTTTTTTCAATTGCAAAACTTTCAATGCTGCCATAGCGCTGCTTCAATTCATTTGCGATAATTTTCCAAGGATCTTGGCTATCTAAATAGCCAATCACATCAAAAGTGAAACCGCTGCTTTTAGCATCTTCAACTTCTAATGCCGGGGTAAATAAAAAAGGCTCCGCTTCAGCGCTGACAAAGAGCGCCAAAACTCGTTCGTGAGGCTCGCTTTCATAGCCAGCGAAATAGGCGATGTGTTGCGGATCACTGATATAGGCTACGGCAGTTTGATTGTCAATTAGCCAATTTTGTAACTCTTTCATTTTTTCGGTATCCATAAAAAGACCTCCATAAAAAACTTCTTATTGTAGCCTGATTGTAGCACGTTTTTTGAAGGTCTGTAAAAAAAGCGAGCAAAATAGAAAAGAAAAAATAATTTTCATGAAAGTGAAAGTAAAACGGTTGCAATTTTGGAGGAAGTTTGCTATTCTTGTCTAGAAATGTAAATAGGATTTTCTGAAAAAATATAAGGAGCAAAAAATTATGGATAAACAAACAATTACAATTTATGATGTTGCACGGGAGGCCAATGTTTCAATGGCGACGGTATCGCGGGTTGTCAATGGCAATCCTAATGTTAAACCAGCAACACGGAAAAAAGTTTTAGAGGTCATCGATCGCTTAGACTATCGGCCAAACGCCGTAGCTCGTGGCTTAGCCAGCAAAAAAACGACGACTGTGGGAGTGATTATTCCTGATGTCAGCAATACATTTTTTGCATCACTTGCTCGTGGGATTGATGATGTAGCGACAATGTATAAATACAATATCATTTTAGCGAACTCTGACAGCAACGATCAAAAAGAAGTCAGCGTGTTAAACAACTTATTGGCGAAACAAGTCGACGGCGTGATTTTCATGGGACATCGGATTACCGATGAAATCCGTGGCGAATTTTCCCGCTCGAAAACACCGGTTGTATTAGCGGGCTCAATTGATCCTGATGAACAGGTGGGAAGTGTCAATATCGATTACACCTCAGCAACGAAAGATGCTGTAAGTTTATTGGCTGCTAATGGTCATAAAAAAATCGCTTTTGTTAGCGGTGCGTTGATTGATCCTATTAATGGAAAAAATCGGTTGAATGGGTACAAAGAAGCATTAAAAGAAAATAAGTTAGATTACAGCGAAGGTCTAATTTTTGAAGCGAATTACAATTTCAAAGAGGGCTTAAACTTAGCGGAAAGAATCCGCAACAGCGGTGCAACAGCGGCCTATGTGACCGATGATGAATTGGCAGTTGGTATTTTAGATGGGATGCTAGATGCTGGCGTAAAAGTTCCTGAAGACTTTGAAATTATCACTAGCAACAATTCATTGTTAACAGATATTGTGCGCCCGCGCTTAACTTCGATTACTCAACCGTTATATGATATCGGTGCGGTAGCAATGCGGCTATTGACTAAAATGATGAACAAAGAAGATGTGGAAGAAAAAACAATTGTCCTGCCTTATGGTATTGATAAAAAAGGCTCGACGAAATAGGACTATTTTCAATAAGAGTCAATCGGCACATGCTGATTGGCTTTTTTTATGGTAATAGCGATAGTACTTGTTTTTTTATATGAGCACTAAATTTTTTTATTCAATCAAGGAAATAATTTCAATGATTTTCATTATCTTAAAACTAAAGAGTAATAAACAATTTAAAGCCTTAAAATCCCTTTAAAGTCGTAGATAAAGCAGGCGGACTTCATAGCTTTTTTTGAGCATTTAAGCTATAATAAAACGTCGTGGAGTCTTGCTGCTCCTATTTTTTATTTGAGGAGAAAATATGTTTTCAAAATACAAACCAACTTGGATGGTGGAAGCCATCTATCAAATTACACCGGAACAATTAAAGGCGATGGGGATTAAGGCAGTCCTCACCGATTTGGACAATACGTTGATTGCTTGGAATAATCCAGAAGGTACCGAAGAATTGCGCCTGTGGCTAGAAGAGATGACTAAGGCTGAGATTCCAGTGGTGGTTGTTTCCAATAATAATCATGAACGGGTTGAAAAAGCGATTGCGCCTTTTAATCTAACTTTTGAGGCCCGGGCTTTGAAGCCACTCAGCCGTGGTTTAAAAAAAGCCCAAGCAAAATTAGGGCTGAAAAACAATGAAATTTTGATGGTCGGCGATCAGATTATGACTGATATTCGTGCAGCAAATGGGGCGGGGATTCCTAATGTTTTAGTGAAACCGATTGTTGATACGGATAGCTGGAAGACACAGATCAATCGCTTTTTTGAAGGGCATATTATGAAACATTTGGCAAAAAAACATCCCGAGATGTTATGGCAGGAGGGCCTTTTTGAAAATGAATGAAGAAACGATTCACTGTATCGGCTGCGGCGTAGTCATTCAGACAGATGAGCCTCAGGAGTTGGGCTACACACCAAAAAATGCTTTGGAAAAAGGCATGGAAAACGGCGAAGTTTATTGTCAGCGCTGTTTCCGTTTACGCCATTACAATGAGATTCAAGATGTCCATTTAACAGACGATGATTTTTTACGTTTATTAAATGAAATTGGCCAAAAAGATGCCTTGATTGTTAACGTGGTCGATATTTTTGATTTCTATGGGGCATTAATTCCTGGTTTGCATCGTTTTGTAGGGGATAACCCTTTAATTATGGTGGGCAATAAGGTTGATATTTTACCGAAATCTTTAAAGCGGGGCAAAATGACGCAATGGATGAGAGAACGTGCTCATGAAGCAGGGTTAAGACCGCTGGATGTTTTGTTAACGAGCGCACGAAAACCCCAGGAAATGACACAGCTATTAGAGCTGATTGAAAAATATCGCGATCATCGGGATGTTTATATCGTAGGGGTGACCAATGTCGGCAAGTCAACCTTGATTAATCAAATTATCAAGCAAACTGCTGGTGTGCAGGATTTAATTACCACTTCAAGATTTCCCGGCACAACATTAGATAAGATTGAAATTCCTTTGGATGACGGTCATTTTTTGATTGATACACCGGGAATTATTCATCGCCATCAGATGGCCCATTATCTTGGCGACAAGGATTTAAAAATCATTGCGCCCCACAAGGAAATCAAACCGAAAGTTTATCAGCTGAATCCAGAGCAAACTTTATTTTTAGGCGGCTTAGCGCGTTTTGATTTTATCAAAGGTGAGCGCAGTTCTTTTGTGGCGTACGTGGCGAATGATATTGAAATTCATCGGACAAAATTAAGTAATGCCGATAATTTTTATCAAAAGCATGTTGGGGGTCTTCTGCAGCCGCCAAGACCAGATGAAGTAGCGGAATTTCCAGAATTGGTCCGCTTTGAATTTTCAATTAAAGAAAAAACAGATATCGTCTTTGCCGGCTTAGGCTGGATTACAATCACCAAGCCGGCGGTTATTGCCGGTTGGGCGCCAAGGGGTGTCGATGTGATTGTGCGCAAAGGCTTAGTCTAGAAAAGAGAAGAGAAAATGGAATTAAGAGGGAAGCAAAAACGTTTTTTAAGAAGCCAGGCCCATCATTTACAGCCGATTTTCCAAATCGGCAAAGGCGGTCTGAACGCCGCTGTCATCAAACAAATTGATGAAGCTTTGGAAAAAAGAGAGCTGATTAAAATCAGTCTCCTGCAAAATACCGACGAAGTGGCTGATGAAGTCGCAAAAGTTATTCAAGAAACGATTCATTGTGAGGTTGTTCAGATTATTGGTCGAGTAATTGTCTTATTCAAACCATCCTCTAAAGAGAAATATCAAAAACTTTCTCAAGAAGTCAAAGCAATCTAGGAGGCGTTTACGGTGGCTTTAACCAGTAAACAAATGCAGACAAAAGTTGTTTTAGAAGAAGCTCTTGAAGTAAAAAAAAGAAAGCAAGTCGGGCTATTGGGGGGCAGCTTTAATCCTGTTCACCTAGCTCACTTGGTGATGGCTGATCAAGTCGGTCGCTCTTTAGGCTTAGACAAAGTATCATTAATGCCTAGCTACGAGTCTCCCCATGTTGATCACAAGGAAGCTATCTCAGCTGCCCATCGTCTAAAAATGCTGCAGCTGGCCCTTGAAGATAATGATTATCTGGATATTGAAATGATTGAGTTGATTCGTAAAGGGAAGAGCTACACCTATGATACAATGAAATTATTAAAAGAGCGGGAGCCGCAGACGGATTTTTATTTTATCATCGGTGGTGACATGGTTGCCTACTTGCCAAAATGGCATCGCATTGAAGAATTGATGGAGCTGGTGAATTTTGTTGGTGTTAAACGTCCCGGGTATGATGAAACTAGTCCCTATCCAATCATCTGGGTGGATGTGCCGCAGATTAGCCTCAGCTCGACTAAAGTTCGCCAAAAGATTGCTCAAGGCTGCTCTTTAAAATATTTGGTGCCGGATAAAGTCTTGGACTATATCCATCAGGAAGGACTGTATCTAGATGACAAATGAGTTCACGAGTTTTGATCGGGAAATGATTATGCAACGGGTCCAAATGGCAATGAGTGAAAAAAGATTTTTGCATGTCCTCGGCGTTGAAAAAACAGCGATTGAGCTGGCCAAGAGATTTGGTGGCCACATTGAGCAGGCGGCTTTGGCGGGACTGACCCATGATTATGCCAAAGAACGCCCTGACGAAGAATTTGAGCTAGTGATTTATCGTGACGGATATGATTTAAATTTATTGAAATACGGCAACGCTATTTGGCACGGCCTAATTGGAGCCGATTTTGTGGAACGGGAATTAAAAATTACCGACCAAGCGGTGCTCCAAGCCGTTCGCCTGCATACAACGGGGGCTGCTCAAATGACTTTGTTAGATAAAATTCTTTATGTAGCCGATTATATTGAACCCGGCCGAGATTTTCCCGGCGTAGAGGAAGCTCGCAAATTGGCTGAAGTCGATTTAGATGCGGCGGTTGCCTTTGAAACTAAACATACGTTGGCTCATTTATTAGAAAATGAGCAGTTGATTTATCCAAAAACGTTAGAAACATACAATCAATGGGTGGTTAAACCCAAACAATTTAAAGCATAAGGAGTGAATTATTATTAACAGTTTAGAAATGTTGGAAATTGCTGTTAAGGCCGCTGATTCGAAGCGGGCTGAGGACATTTTAGTCTTGGATGTCAAAGATATTTCATTATTGGCGGATTATTTTATGATTTGTTCGGCCAATTCAGAACGGCAAATCAATGCGATTGTCGAGGAAGTAGTCGAGAAAATCGAAGAAAAACAAGGTACAGTGAAGCGTATTGAAGGTAAAGACGGCGGCAAATGGGTTTTAATTGATTTAGGCGATGTCATTGTCCATGTTTTCCAAACGGCAGAACGTAGCTTTTATAATTTGGAAAAATTATGGTCAGATGCGCCCCTTGTTCAGATTAGTGAGTGGGTTGACTAATGGCTTACGAAACCTTTGCCTTTATTTATGATGAAGTGATGGACACTAGTCTCTATCAACAATGGCTGACTTTTACGCAGCGCCATCTGCCTAAAGAAACGAAAAATATTTTAGAATTGGCCTGCGGGACTGGTGCTTTGGCTGTCGAGCTAGCCAAAGCAGACTATCAAGTCACAGCTTTAGATTTATCAGAGGAAATGCTAATGGTAGCTGCTGATCGAGCGATTGCGGCTGAGGTGGACATTCAGTTTGTCGAGGGCAATATGTTGGATTTATCTGAAATTGGCCAGTATCAAGCGATTACTTGTTATTCAGATTCTCTGTGCTACATGCGCAATCAAGCCGAAGTGCAACAAGTCTTTGATGAAGTTTATCAAGCGCTAGATGAGCAGGGGACATTTATTTTTGATGTTCACTCGCTGTATAAAATCGATCAGCTGTTCCCAGAGTATAGTTATCACTATCAAACAGATGAGTTCGCTTTTTTGTGGGAAAGCTATCCCGGAAAAAAAGCTCATAGTATTGAGCATTTTCTAACTTTTTTTGTTCAGACCGAAGAAGACGAAGAGATTTTTATCCGTAAAGATGAGCTGCATCAAGAGCGGACCTATCCCCTTGAAATTTATATCAATATGCTGGAAAATGCCGGCTTTGAAAATGTCAAAATCTTTGCTGATTTTAGCGAAGCAGCCCCGACGGAAAAAAGTGAACGCTGGTTTTTCGTCTGTCAAAAGTAATTCCTAACCATCCGTAAAAACGGATGGTTTTTTGCTGTCAAAACGTGTTAAGGATTATGGACTGCAAGGAGAGAAGATATAGCTAACGCCACATTATACAAAAAAACTGCTAAATTTAATTAGCAGTTTTTTATATTTATTCTGTTACTGGCTCTTCGGCTTCATCAACCTGCGAGCTGTCTGTTGTTTCTTCAGCGACTTCAACTGGGTGATAATCTTGATAGGTTTTTGAGTCGTATAAATCACTGGTGGATTCTCCGCCGTTCAAAGAGAGCAGGCTAGTGGAGGCATCGCCTAATTCAGCAGTGATATCTTGCATTTGCTGAACTTGTCTCAAATAACTATAGTCATCAGTATCAATTGGTGTTAAACCGCTGTCTGAATAAAAACGCAACAAATCGCCATTGTTAATTTGATCGGAGATACTCAGCTGCAAATTAACTTTGTTTTGCAAAATTTCCAGCTGGTCTTGAATTGCTGTTTGGGCACTGGTGACAATTCGGCCGTTTTCATTATAATAAGTCAGCCCGTTATAAGACGTGTATTCTGGTGTGATAAAGCTGCCGTTTCTAAAGGCTACTAATTCTTCCCGCTCACGCGAAAATAAATCTTGCCCCAGCATTAAATAATTGCTGGTATCAATCCCCAATAGATGCATTAGGGTTGGCAAGGCGTCAACTTGGCCACTATATGTGTGATTCACATAGCCGCCAGTTTCACCTGGAATATGAATCATGTAAGGTACCCGCTGCATTTGTGCATTGTCAAAATTATTCCAAGAAGAAGATGTCTCCCCAACTAATTCAGCTAAATCTTGATTTCGTGAATTGGAGATACCATAGTGATCCCCATACAAAATAATAATCGAGTTGTCATAGAGTCCGCTGGCTTTCAAATAGTTGAAAAATTCCTCAACAGCTGTGTCTAAGTAATTGGCAGTTGCGAAATAGCCATTAATTGTTTCATCGTCCGTTGTCGCTCGTGGGAAGCCACTTTCCTCTGAACTAATATCAGAATAAGGATAGTGGTTGCTGACGGCTAAAAACTTCGTATAAAAAGGCTGTTGCAATTGTTCTAGATATTGAGCAGATTGTTCAAAAAATGGTTTGTCGTGCAAGCCATACTGGAAGCTATTGTCATCAGTTACATCATAATAATTTTCATCGAAGAAATAATCATAGCCAAAACTCTTATAGGTTTCATTACGGTTCCAGAAGTTGCCGGAGTTGCCATGAAAAACGGCGCTCGTGTAACCAGCTGTCTGGCCTAAAATATCTGGAGCAGCTTGGAAAGTATTGGTGCTGCCAGATTGAGTGAACAAGGAACCTTGGCTTAAGCCGAATAAAGAATTTTCCATTAAAGTTTCCGCATCACTCGTTTTACCAGCGTTGACTTGATGGAAGAAATTATCAAAGCTGTAAGTGCTCTGGTCAGTATACAAGCTATTTAGAAACGGTGTAACCTCGTGGGCAACGCCTTCTTCATCAACTAGACTGTAGTCAATCAAAAACTGCTGAAAGCTTTCTAAATGGACGTAGATAACATTGCGACCTTCAGCGATGCCGAACATACTCTCATCGGGTGCAGCATAGTGTTCATCGACATAATTTTCAACAGCCAGCAAATCATTTTCAGAGGCTTCTGCCTTGATTTGGTTCGTTTGATACGTTTGGACGCCATCATAGACGGTAAAAGCATTAATTCCTAAAAACTTAACAAGGTATTCTCTTGAAAAAGTTCTCGTCAATAAGCCTGGACGTTCCGACTCAGCCAAGTTCAAGTTGCCGGTAAAAACTAAAACAGCAATCGCACTGAAGGCTAAAGAATAACGAGCTTTGACTGGCTTTTCCTGCATTTTTATTTTTTTCGTGGCAAGTGCCAAAATAAAGAATGGAATGTCTAAAATGTAAATCAGGTCATAGGGTCTAAACAAGCGCAGGGCACTTTCGCCTAATCCGCTGGCAACCTTGCCGGCGCCAAGCATCGTGTTAATCGTAATAAAATCGGTGAATTCCCGATAATAAACGGCGTTAGAAAAGAGCAACAGCACCAAAAGGCTGTAAATAGTCATCATAGTGATATAAGAAAGTTTCTTACTGCGGATATAAAGGGCCAGCCCCAGTATTAAAAGTGAAGAAGCAATTGGATTGATGAACAAGATGACATATTGCATCAGGTTTTCAACGCCTAAATTAAATTCCACAAAATAAGCGAAAATTGTCTTGGCCCACAGCAAAATTAGCAGTGTAAAGAACAGGCCTAAACGAGTATTTAAGAATGTTGGTAACCTAAGTTTGCCAAAGATATTCTTGATTTTTTGTGTCATGAGAATCCCCTTTGTAAAATAACTGTAAATTGTCAAATTTGCATATTAATCTTATTCTACTAGCCTTAAAAATCGCTGTCAAATAAATTTGAAAAATTCAAGAAGGAGTTAAGCTTTTTTTACGAAAGACAGGCGAAAATTATTCTGCTATACTGAAAAGCGACAAAGAACGAGGAGTTTTAAAATGAAAATCAAAGTGACACAACAGGCGGCTAAAAAAATTCGCCGCGGCTACCCCTTATTGCGCAATGAAGACTTGGCTACAGCAGCTGAGACAAAAGAATGGGTCAGCTTTGTTGACGACAAGAACAATTTTTTAGGGCAAGGCTATTTAGGACAGCAAAATAAAGGAGCTGGTTGGGTTATTAGTCGTCAGCCAGAACCATTGGATCAGCAATTTTTCAAAAAGGTCTTTTCAAAGGCCAAGGAACTGCGCCACAGTTTTTTTATAAATCCTGAGACCACTGCTTTTCGCCTGTTTAATGGCGAAGGCGATGGTTTAGGTGGGCTGACAGTTGATTGGTATCGAGGCTACGGTGTTTTTTCTTGGTACAATCAAAGTATCTATCAGCATAGCCAAGAGCTGATTGCAGCCTTTCAAGCCGTTTATCCAGAAATGCTCGGGGCTAGCGAGAAAATTCGTTTCCAAAGTGAGCTACCAGAAAGCCGCTGGTTATTTGGTGAAGAACCTGAGGAACCTTTGTTGATCAAAGAAAATGGCATTCAATTTGCTACTTATTTAAATGAAGGCTTAATGACGGGAATCTTTTTGGATCAACGGGAAGTCCGCAATCAATTAGTTGAGGGCTTTGTCAGTGGTCAAACTGTCTTGAACATGTTCAGTTATACGGGTGCTTTTTCAGTTGCCGCGGCTATGGGCGGTGCTTTAGAAACCACCAGCGTTGATTTAGCTAAACGTAGTCGGGAGAAAACCGCTGAACAATTTATGGTAAATCAAATACCACCAGAATCACAAAAAATTATCGTGATGGACACCTTCGAATTTTTTAAATATGCCTTGAGAAAAAAACTGACCTATGATGTGATTATTTTGGACCCGCCAAGTTTTGCCCGTAATAAGAAAAAAACTTTTTCTGTTGCCAAAAACTACGGTGACTTAATTAGCCAGTCGTTAGCAATTTTAAATCCTGGCGGAAAAATTATTGCCTCGACAAATGCAGCCAATGTCAATGCTGTTAAGTTTCAAGGGATGATTGAGGACGCCTTCAGAGAAGAGCAGCGAAGCTTTCAGTTAAAAGATAAGTTCAGTCTGCCCTTTGATTTTCATGTAGCTACTGAGTTTCCAGAAGGGGACTATTTAAAGGTATTATTTTATCAAGTAGATTAATTGCCGTGTTTTGGAAAATTCCTACTATAAAATAGTAGGTTGCTTAAATTTTTTTCCACTGGTTAGAAATTTAATCCATCAATAAAATTATTTATAAATAGAAAAACGAACTAACTTGAAAGCTGGCCTAGTAATTTTTTACTAAGCAAGCCTCCAAGTTAGTTCGTTTTATTTTTCAAGTCGTTAAATTGTATGCAGCTGATTTTGCTGTAGACAAAAATCGTAAAATCGCTGGGCGACTGGCGATAGCGGCGCTCCTTTTCTAGTGGCTAAGTAAATCAGACGGGGTTCCCGTTGATCTAATATTTCGATTTTTTTGACAGGATAGGCGCTAATGGAAGGGATGTCCGGCATTAAACCGATGCCGAAATCGTACCCGATAAAGCCTAGCATACTGTGGTCTTCCTCGACTTCGCAGACAATCTCCGGCTGTAAATGTTGCAAAGCCATCAATTCATCAATGTATGGCCGCAGACCGCTTTCCTGATTGAAATAAATGTAGGGAAAATCGCTGGTTTCTTTAAGATGAATCTGCTTTTTGTCCGCCAAAGGATGATCTTGATTTACCACTAAGACAATTTTCTGTTCAGCAATTGCTTGGTACTGGATGTCCTCAGTCTCATTGATTTTAGAAGCGAGGGCAATATCAATATCAGCCGCCCGGAGTTTTTTGATAATCGTTTGCGAGTTTCCCTGACTAAAATGGAACGTAATTTTTTCATTGCCGGGAATCGATAAAAATTTGCGGGTTAACGAGGGACTTAGTTCAGCCCCCATTGTATAAATGTAACCAAAATCAATTTGGCCGGTATCAGGACTGATTAAGTTGCGCAATTCCTGCTGGCCTTTGTTGATTTCATTCAAAGCTGTGGCAACATAGCTGTAGTAAAATCTGCCATACTTCGTCAAACGAATATTACGACCGACCTTTTCAAAAAGGGCCGCTCCTAATTCCTTTTCCAATTCTGACATCGCATGACTCAAATTGGGTTGCGATGTATTTAATAAGGTTGCCGCTTTAGTCATATGCTCTGTATCGGCTAAGGTGACAAAATACTCCAGTTGCCGTAAATTCATGTAAAGCGCCTCCAATATTCCTTTAAATAATAAGGAATTCTTTCCTGCAGAATATTTTTCCCAAAGATTCAGGAATCTACTTCTTAAAAATAACACATGTTTAGTAAAAAGTCTTTAAAATATCCTTTTATTGCCAATCATTTTCTGAAAATAGTTTAAGCAATCTTTTTCAAAGCGAAATGATAAAAAAAAATCATGGATTTTATCAAAATAAAGCATTAGTATTTATGATTAATCTCCCTTAAAATAATTGTTGTAGTAGTTATGTGAAAAACATAACTTGTTGAAATAGAAGTTAGGAGAATATTCTATGGAAAAATATCAAGCAATTTTTGAACCTCTTACCATTCGTCGCACTACCTTTAAAAATCGAGTAATCATGCCTCCAATGGGTACTAATTTTGCCAATAATGATGGCAGCTTTAATCAAGAACACTTGGCCTATTATGAACAACGGGCCAAAGGTGGCACTGGATTAATCACATTGGAAAATGTTTGCTTCGATTATCCGATGGGGACTAACGGAACAACGCAATTGCGGATGGATAATGATCAGTATCTGCCTGGACTTTATAAATTTAATGAAGCGATGCACGCCTATGGAGCGTTGACTTCTGTACAAATTAATCACGCTGGTGCTTCAGCTTATGCCTTGCGGTTAGAGGGCAAGCAAGCTGTTTCCGCCTCTAATATACCAAGTAAAACGGGTAATCCTGCACCACGTCCATTAACTAAAGAAGAGATTTACGGAATCGTTGACAAATATGCGGAAGCTGCTAATCGGGCCCAAAGAGCTGGCTTTGATTGTGTAGAAATTCACGCAGGTCATTCCTATCTTCTATGCCAATTTTTATCACCTTTGTATAATGATCGGACGGATGAATTTGGTGGTAGTCCTGAAAACCGCGCTCGGTTTACAACTTTAGTGGTAGAAGCTGTGCGGAAGGCGGTTGGACCGTTTATGCCGATTTCAGTCCGCTTTAGTGCAGATGAATTAATTGCGGGTGGCAATTCATTAGAAGATTCATTAGATATTTTAAAATACTTTGCTAACGAAGTCGATATTTTAAATGTTTCCGCTGCATTAAATGATAACCTGCAATACCAAATTGACCGAATGAATTTAAAAGACGGCTGGCGTTCTTATATGGCTAAAGCGGTTAAAGAGCGTTACCCTGATAAAGTCATTGTGACTTCTGGAAATATCCGCAGTCCTAAGCGAGCGGCAGAAATCTTAGAAAATGGCGACGCTGATTTGTTGGCGATGGGCCGCGGCTTAATCGCTGAACCAAACTGGGTTAATAAAGTGGCAGACGGCCAAGAAAATTTATTGCGGAAATGTATTTCCTGTAATATCGGCTGTGCTGATCACCGCATTGGTAAATCAAAACCGATTCGTTGTACAGTTAATCCTGATTTATATTACGAAGATCAATATAAAGAAAAAACCATTGAGAACCCATTGAAAATGGTGGTTGTCGGTGGGGGGACCGCCGGCTTGGAAGCGGCAGCTACTGCAGCAGAAGTGGGTGTCGAAGTAGAACTATTCGAGCAAAAGAGTTATCTAGGCGGTTTGGGCCACGAGATTTCCCGTTTCCCAGATAAAAAACGGATTGACGATTTCATAATTTATTTAGAAAATCGCTGTGCCGTATTGCCGAACCTAACCATTCATTTGAATCATAGTTTTGCTGAAAAAGATCTTGCTAGTCAGCAGCCAGATTTGATTGTCAATGCAACAGGAGCTAAACCTTTATTGCCACCAATTAAAGGGCTGCACGATGTTTTGGCACAATCAAACCGGAAAGTTTTTTCTATCTTTGATATTTTAAATAATATGGAAAACTTCCAAGACTTCACTGATCAAGAAGTGGTTGTGATTGGTGGTGGCGCAGTTGGCTTAGATGTAGTGGAATATTACGCTGAACGCGGCGCCAAAAAAGTCACAATTGTTGAAATGCAAAATCAACTGGGCAAAGACTTAGACTTAATCACCAAGCTTAGTATGATGGAAATTGTGAAGGATTATGGCGTTGTTGCCCATACCGAAACTAAGTTGTTAGAAGTCTGCGACGATCATTTTGTTGTGGAGCTCCCTTCAGGAGAATTGGAAAATCTTTATTTTGACTTAGGTTTTGTTTGTTTGGGAATGCGGGCAGACGCACCACTAATGCCAGAACTTCAGGAATATGCTCAGGCAAATGATGCCAAGCTAGTAAACATTGGTGACAGTAAAGTTGCTCGGCGAATCATGGAAGGAACCAGAGAAGCTCGTGACATTTTAAAAGCAGTCTATGAAAAGGATCGTCAAATTAGCCAACAGATGCTTTTTCAAAATAGTCTATTGACAAAAATTTAAAGAAAAAAACAGCAGGAAGCTCAGAGATGGGCTTTCTTTTTTATTTTCATTATTTTTTATCATATAACCAATAGCATTTACACTTATTAAAATAATATTATTTGTTATAATCAAGGAGAAGAAAGGGGGAGATTCCTGATGAAAGTCGTTGAAATTCACGGTCTCTTAATTGGTGTTGGTCAGCCGAAAATCATTGTTCCCCTACTTGCAGAAAGTGCTACTGAAGTTTTTGCAGATGTCAAAAAGCTAGAAGATTCTGAGTGTGACATCATTGAATGGCGTCTTGATTATTTTACAGCCTCCTTAGATGCTAAACAGATTAACCAAATTGCAAAAGAAATAAAAAAATTGACTACCAAACCTTTGATAATGGCTTTAAGAAGCCAACGAGAGGGTGGAGTCAAGGATTTTTCCGGGCAGGAGTATCTTGATTTCTATTTAGAATTGTTAGAACAGCCGGCCTTTGATTTAATTGATGTCGAAATTTTTATGCCGGAGGTTCCAGTAGAACGAATAGTCGCAAAAGCTCATCAACAACATGTCAGTGTGATTATGTCAAACCATGATTTTCGGCGGACTTCCTCAAAAAAGACATTGATTGCTATGTTGACTTCAATGGCAGAAAAACGGGCGGATATCTGTAAGATTGCCGTCATGCCCCGCAGCAGCCAAGATGTACTAACCTTACTAGCAGCTACCAATGAGGCCAAGAAACTCATTGACTGTCCGCTAATTACGATTGCTTTAGGTAAATTAGGTTTTATCAGTCGCTTTACCGGTGAAATTTTTGGCTCAGCAGCCACTTATGCTGCTGGTAAAAAAATTTCCGATCCAGGTCAAATTGCGGCTGAAAATCTCAAAGAATTGTTAACAAGTGTCTCTTTAATGTGAAAAAACATTATAAAGCAAATGCTTTAGGATAGTTACTCGAGGCTATAGCCTTTACCAACCTTTAGAAAAATCAATTAGAAAAATTTTAGCATTAGTGCCTATGAATTTACAAAAATATTTTCAAATTATTAAACTGAAAATCCAGTCCAACACCTTTCAAGTCTTTTTGACAACCAGTATAATGGTAGAAAAAAGGGTTTGATAAAATGAAAAAGCGAAGTTTGTATGACATACTCTTCATCTTTTTGGTTTGCGGGGTGCTGGGCTGGATTTTTGAAACCTTGGTGGTCTATTTCACCCAAGGAATCATGACCGACCGCGGCTATCTATTTGTGATGGGCCGCCTGCCAGAATATTTGCCTTTTTTGAAGGGTGTACCGCTATTAAAGGACTTGCATTTGGTTTGGGGCCTCCCATTAATTGAAATGTATGGCATCGGGGCGGTGCTGATTTCTTTATTTTTTGACCGTTATAAAAAGCAGCCGGCAAAATTATTTTTTACCAGTATGTTTGGCATGACCTTATTTGAATTGCTATCCAGCTATTTATCCAGTTGGCTGCTTCATAAAACTTATTGGGATTACTCTAAGGATTTTCTGAATTTTCAAGGACGCATTTGCCTGCGTTCCTCGATTGCCTGGGGAGTGCTTTCCTTGGCGATGATTTATTTTATCGATCCATTTTTAGATTTTATTTACGGCGATTTCAAAAAAGAACGCAATTACAAACGGATTATTGTCGTTTTAACCGTCTATGCAATTATTTGTGCCTTGACCAAATATTGGTGGGACCCGACGATTATCAAGAACTAGCAGTAGAAAAAACAGTAGGCAACTGTAAAATATGACCATTTATCCCTCTCGTGCTATACTATTCCTAAGAATATTTTGACAATTTAAAGTGGAAATAGGAGCAGTTGGCATGAAAAGTGTGGTAGTGCGGGATTTAATTTTAACCGATCAAGAGCCGAAAATTTGTGTGGCTATTAAAGGAGACACCCAAGAAGAAATCTTCCGCCAAGCGACGAAGGCCGTAGCAGAGGGGGCTGAATTGCTGGAATGGCGAGGAGACTATTTTAAAGAATATCAGGAGATGACTAGTGTTTTGGCGGTTTTACAGGAGTTGCGCCAAATCGCAGGAAATCTGCCAGTCATCTTTAGTTTTTTAACGCCAGATAATGATGGGATAAACGCAGTCAGTCCGGCCATCCTAAGGGAAATTTATTTAACTGCGGCAGAAAGTGGCTTAGTCGATTTATTAGAATTGCAGCTGATTGTTGCTGAATTAATCGGTCCTTCATTTATGAATTTGTTGCGAGGAACCGAAGCTAAGCTGATTTTAAGTCATTATTATTTAGATGATACACCGGATGATGCGCTAATTTTGTTTCAGTTAAATTTGATGGAACATTTAAAGGCTGATATAGGAAAAATTGTCGCCCATGGCAATAGTCGCCACGATGTGATGAAGATGATGTCAGTTGGATTTCAAGTAGAGCCCTTTGTAGCAATTCCGATTATTTTATTTTCTAGCGGGGATCTAGGACGGTTATCTCAGATTGCTGGTGGCATCAATGGCAGCTGTATAGCTTACAGTAGTGTGGCCTATTATCCTGATAGTGATGAGTATACACTTGAGGAGTTACAGTTAGCGTTGGAATTATTGAAACCTCAGGAGTACAAACGCCGTTAATTAAAAATAAAGAAGGTTGCTATGTTTTATGGCTAAGAAAAAAATTCAAAAGACCAATGCTATTCGCTTAGTGGAACAGCAAAAAATTTCATACACTGAACACGAGTATGCGTGGTCTGAAAGTGATTTAAGTGCTGTCGAAGTGGTGGATCAAGTAAAAGCGCCACCGGAGCAAATTTTTAAAACCTTAGTCGCTGTAGGAAATAAAACAGGACCGATTGTTGCTGTAATTCCCAGCAATCAAGAGTTGGATTTGAAGAAAATCGCCAAGGCTTCCGGTAATAAAAAAGTTGAGATGCTACACTTGCGAGATTTAGAAGCAACGACTGGTTATATTCGTGGCGGTTGTTCGCCGGTGGGCATGAAAAAATTATTGCCCACCTATTTTGATGCCTCGGCGGAAAATTTTGGTACAATCATCGTTTCTGCTGGTCGCCGTGGTCTGCAGATGGAAGTAGCTCCCAAGGAATTAAAAAATTTGGTCAGAGGCTTTTTTGTGGATTTGATTAGTGAAGCATGATAAATCAACCAATATTGCCTAAATGATTCCTCAGATGGTATAATAAGTTATCGAAAGTATAATCAATTATTGTCCGTTGGAGGTTTTGAGGAGGGCTGAAAAATGAATGAAAGAGAGCGTCAAAATAAAGCTGTTGAAAAAGCTGCTGTCCGTAATAGTGAGTACAATCGCATGAGCATCAATGCGACTCGGCTGGCTAATCCGGGGATGCCGGCAACCAATCTTTTACCAGGCGAGGTGCCAGTGGCTGGAAGTTCCGTGATGTTGATTTTAAATGTTGTGGCGGTTGTGTTGGCAATTGCGTTGTTTGGTCTGATTACCTTAGGGGCCCGCTTTATTTTGCCAGAAGACATTTATGGCGGTGTTTTATTTTTAGCTATTAGCTTGATTATCAGCGTAGCAATCGCTTATTTCAGTCGTTTTCCCCTTTGGCGTATCTGGCGGAAAATTCGCAGAAAATAAAACAAATCCAAAAGTCCTAAATGGAGCGATGGCTTCATTTAGGACTTTTTAGTTTAATTTAAATAGGTGTAGCTGGCAATTTCGGCAGCATTTTTTCCAGCTACATGACCCGTGACAAAAGCGGCGGTAATATTGTAGCCACCTGTATAGCCATTGACATCTAACAGTTCGCCTGTCATAAATAGGCCTTGTAACAACTTGCTCTCCATTGTTTTTGGCTGTACTTCTTTTAGCTGAATTCCGCCACCTGTGACAAAGGATTTTTCAAGGGGAAAAGTTTTGACAATTTTGATTGTGAAGCTCTTTAAAAGGGCAACAAAGGCTTCGACTTGTTCAGTTGCTAATTGGTCAGCAATTAAATCAGCTAACGCTAACCTTTCTAGATAAAAAGCGAGTAAGCGCTCAGGGATTAAACCGTGGAGAGCGTTTTTTGCAGTTTTTTTAGATTGCAGAGAAGACTGGACTTGCTGCGTTAATTGGGCTGAGCTGAGAGCTGGAAAACAATCCAGCTCGACTAAAACATCGTCCGCATTTTTTAATTCTTGATTGACAAAGCTAGAGCAACGGAGCGCAGCTGGTCCGGATAAACCAAAGTGAGTGAAGAGTAAATCCATCGTGTGGCTAGTGACTGCCCGCTGTTTTTGATTGAGAACAGACAATTTAACATCCTGTAAAGATAGCCCCTGAAGGGTTTTATCTTTGATGAAACTTTCTTCTGAGACCAAAGGAGACTCAGTTGGGTAAAGTGTTGTAATGGTATGACAAACTTTTTTGGCTAATTGATAGCCATCACCTGTCGCACCGGTTGAAGGATAGGTGCGTCCGCCAGTTGAAAGAATGACACAAGGGGCGGTGAATTCGCCTTTATCGGTTTTAACACCGTAGACTTGACCATCCTTATGAATTAATTTTTCAACTTTCGTTTGAAAGTAGACCGTCACGCCTAAATCCTGAATAGTATTCATCAAAGCCTCCACTACGGTTTTGGAGGAATTCGTAACTGGAAACATTCGACCGTGGTCTTCTTCTTTTAGTGAAACACCGTGGGATTCAAAAAAAGCCATTACATCAAAGTTGTTCCACTGAGAAAAGGCACTAAATAAAAATTTGCCATTTCCGGGAATATGGGCAATTAAGTCCTCCGTCGGCCGGTTATTAGTGACATTGCAGCGGCCACCACCTGTCATCAATAATTTTTTCCCCGCTCGCCGATTTTTTTCAATGAGTAACACGCGAGCACCATTTTCTGCTGCACTGATGGCTGCCATCATCCCGCTGGTGCCAGCACCGACGACAATAACTTCATATTGTTGTTCCAATTTTTTCCTCCTAAAGATGTAATTTATTTTTCTACTAGTGTTTATAATTTTAAAATAAGTTCTGATTTCTATGCTAAGTAGTCTGCTAGTGCTTTGCTTTTTGAAAATTTCTGCTATGAGTGTAACATAATTTTCTTAAGTTTAATAAAAATTGGCTGAAATTTCAAAAAAAGCAGAAGATAGCGGGTATTTACTTGAAATAAATCGAAAAAAAACGTAAAGTAGACAGTGTATAAAATAGCTTTTAGGAGGATTATCATGGCTCACATTAAATTTGATTATTCAAAAGTTGCACCCTTTGTTAACGAGCACGAGCTTGGCTATATGCAAAGCTTAGTCACAGCAGCTGACAAGGATTTGCGCCAAGGAACAGGTGCCGGCAGCGACTATATCGGTTGGGTAGACCTACCAGCAAATTACGATAAGGCTGAATTCGCCCGCATCAAAAAAGCAGCGGAAAAAATTCAATCTGATTCTGAAGTATTGGTTGTGATCGGAATCGGGGGCTCTTATTTAGGGGCCCGGGCAGCAATTGATTTTCTGCAACATACTTTTTATAATTTATTACCAAATGATACCCGCAAAACTCCGCAAATTTTCTTTGCAGGGAACTCCATCAGCTCAACCTATCTAGCTGATTTAATTGAAGTCATCGGTGAACGTGATTTCTCAGTAAACGTTATTTCAAAATCAGGAACAACAACTGAACCAGCAATTGCTTTCAGAGTGTTCAAAGAATTATTAGTTAAAAAATATGGCAAAGAAGAAGCCAATAAACGGATTTATGCAACAACTGACAAAGCCAAAGGTGCTGTGAAGGTTGAAGCAGATGCAGAAGGCTGGGAATCATTTGTAATTCCTGATGATGTCGGCGGTCGTTTCTCTGTTTTAACAGCTGTCGGTCTATTGCCAATTGCTGCCAGCGGTGCAGACATTGATGCCCTAATGCAAGGGGCAGCTGACGCCCGTGAAGCATATTCAAGTGATAAATTAGAAGAAAACGAAGCTTATCAGTATGCGGCTATGCGCAATATCTTATACCGCAAGGGCAAAGTAACCGAATTATTAATCAATTATGAACCAGGCATGCAATATTTTTCAGAATGGTGGAAACAATTATTTGGAGAGTCTGAAGGGAAAGATCAAAAAGGTATTTACCCTTCTAGTGCTAACTTCTCGACTGACTTACATTCGTTAGGTCAATATATTCAAGAAGGCCGCCGCAATATTTTTGAAACAGTGGTTAAAGTTGAAAATGCCCGCAAAAACGTTAAAATTCCATTACAAGATGCTGACTTAGATGGTCTAGGCTATCTTCAAGGCAAAGAAGTTGATTTCGTTAACACTAAAGCTTTTGAAGGAACTCTATTGGCCCACACAGATGGCGATGTGCCAAACCTATTAGTAAAAATTCCAGAAATGGATGCATACACTTTAGGCTACCTAATGTACTTCTTTGAAATCGCAGTTGGTGTATCTGGCTACTTAAACGGCGTTAATCCATTTGACCAACCAGGTGTAGAAGCCTATAAGAAAAACATGTTTGCTTTACTAGGCAAACCAGGCTTTGAAGACTTAGCGAAAGAGTTGAACGAACGCTTATAAGCCAACGTTTTAAGATTAGAAACTATTTAAATTAGATTAAAAGCACTCAATTTGAGTGCTTTTTCTTTTTGCTAAATTTAATGTGTTGGCGGACTAATAAGGGTGAATCCTTGTGTCCACAGAAGCTAATCTCGCCTTACTAGCTGGTTTAAATGATTGCTGGCTTAAAGAAGCATCATCTAAAAATTTTTTTATATTGTTTTATCAATGAAAGCTAGTGGATTAAAGGCATTAAATTTGAGTGACGAATAATTAATCAATTACTTTTCTTAACCAAGAAGTATTTGCTAATGGTTGCCATCAAAGAGTGATTAAGACAATGAGGTTAAAGAAAATGCTATGGCAGCTTTAAGCTGTAATGGATTGATTACAGCTAACTATTGGTACTCTTGAAAAAATTTTCGTCTGTTAAGACAATGTCAAAAGGTGTAACTCTGTGAGTGGAGGAATCAGCATATTCAAAAGAATCTCGACAATCGTTTCTGGGGAGTTATGTAAGCCGGTATAAAACCATTGTTCAATCACCGCATTTACTCCAGCAGCAATAAAGGTCGCATAATAATTTAAAACGTCTTCAGCTATTTTTTTTGAAAAAATAGTGAGCAGAGCTTGGGAAAATTGATTGTAATAGGTCAGGTGTAACAAATCCATAAAATCTACCAAGCTTTTATTTGCCAGCAGAGCACGAATATACTGTTTGTGCTCGCAAAAAAAGCAAAGGAGCTCTAGGGTATTTGGCAAAAGAACTCGCTTCAATTCTTCACTATTGGTTGCATGAGTTTTTTTTAAGATAGCTGTCTGCTTTTGCTGTAAAGAATCAAACTCTCTTAACAATTTTTCAATCAAGGTATCAAGAATGTCTTCTTTATTGCGAAAATTTTTATAAAACGTAACACGGCTAATATTGACTTCTTTTGTAATTTCTGTGATAGAGATCGACTTGAAATTTTTTTTTAGCAGTAGATCAACGAAGCAATCAGTAATGAGCTTCGAGGTTGACTTGTCAGTCACAAGATTCCCTCCTTTATAACACAATAAAATTTACCAATCATTTGGAATGATACATTTTTTTTATCTAGTTTTCAATTTATTTTTTTAAAACATAGGTTATTTTAATATTTTTTGTAATATTTGTTGCCTGTAAAAACGAAAATGATTAATTTGGAATTTTTTATCAAAAAAAATCAAATTCGGCAATTTTACAGATATAGTATTTCTGTTATTTGCCGATTTATCAGGAGTTTTTTTAATCGGATTTTAAAAAAAGGCAAAAATATTTTGTTCATAGTTGAGATGAATCACGAGCTTTACAAATTATAGTCTATTGTAAATTGTACTTTATAAAAAGAAATGTCATAATTCGATGTATATGATAGTTATTTTATTTATTATTTTATATAATTTTCTTTAATAAGAAGATAAATGATGTATTTTGAATAAAAATACTATTTTGATTATTTTTTATAAAAAAAATTGGAGAGAAATGGAGGGGCTTCATGGAGCCTATTGTGATTTTAACGAACAATCCAGCGCAGGAAAGTAATTTAGAAAAAAAATTACGTTTTTTGGGCTATGAGGTATTTTGCTCCGCGCTTTTACTGAAAAAGGGGCCAGAATGTGAGGAACTGTATTCAAATTTTTTCAAGATTGTTATGCTCAGCGAGACGATTGCAGATTATGATGCTCGCCAGTTTTTGGCGTACCTTCCTAAAGATATCGCAGTCTATCGAGTAACAGATAATCTTGAAATAGATGGCAGCTTTCTTTATGAAGATGGTATTCAGGAGTTTAACGATTCTAAAATAGTTTCTGCTCAAATGACAATTGCCGAACTAAGGGAAATTCTTGTAAGTGGGAAGAGAAGCAGCCAACAAAACGGAGCTGGGGTGACGGCTATTGAAGATTTCAAAGCAAAAATGTCGATTACGGAGAATCGACTATTTGATCTGTTGGAGGAAGCAGAAGGGAAAATCCTAACCCGCGATCAAATTTGTTTTGGAATCTGGCAGGAGCCCGCGAATACATCGAGGAAGACTCAGATTTCTCAACTGGTCAGCAAAATACGATTGAAAATGGAAAACGCTGGTTTTGATGGGCAAGCTTTGAAAGTAATCTGGCGAAAAGGGTACTGTTTGCAACAAAATTGGCTTGATGCAAGCTGATTGTGACACAAAGAAAAATAGGGTAGAAAATTAGTCTTTAAAGAGGTATTTTTGTAGCATCATTCTTTAATGAGTTATTTATCAGAATGAATAGACTAGTTTGTTTGGAGCGTTGTTTTAACACAAAAATTCTTTACTTGTTTTAAGATGAGTACACTTCTTCATACCAACTTAAAATTTTGCTTTTTTTATGCTGATTAAAAGGGATGAAAAAGATTTTTCCTTTTAAAAATCAGGAATCACCCTGTAAAATATGGTAAAATTTAAGTGGGAGGTGAACATCATGCTAGATGGGTATCAGAACATTTTAGTCGCTGTAGATGGATCCGAACAAGCCGATAAAGCCTTTGAAGAGTCGCTGGCAATTGCCAAAAATAGCCAAGCCAAATTGTATATTGCTATAATCATCAACGATGCAGATATCTCCAATAGTGCTTATGCCTACACGAAAGTTTTAGATGCAGAAATGGAATTTGCTAAGAACAAGGCTGCTGACAAAATTCGCTTAGCTGAAAGCGAAGGAGTCACGAACACGGTATCAATTGTCGAGTTGGGAAGTCCTAAACAACTCATATCTAGTACGCTTCCAGAGAAACATAATATTGATTTGATTGTAATTGGTGTAACAGGCAAAGGCAGAATTCAAAGAATGCTAGTAGGTTCCACCACCGCGTTTGTTGTCAACCACGCCCCTTGTAACGTGCTAGTAGTGAAATAATACTATTAAAACAAGGCCAAGCAAAATCGCTTGGCCTTTTTGTTTGGTGCTGTTGTCAATTGATGTTGATGAAATGAATAGCTGATGGGCATCAAAAACAAAAGACTTCATTCGTAGGGAAGTAAAAAAATTTGTCGGTAAATTGCAGGCAAAATTGAAAATTCAGCTCAGATGTAAAAAAGCCCAGGTTGTTGGTCGATTTAAAATTTAGTCTAGCAGAAGTAGTTTGAAGGATTGTCCATGAAAAAAGACTAGTAACAACTGTGACATAAAACTTTTCGTCAAGGATGCGCTGAAGCTATTTTTTATGATTGAGGCTGTGACATTAGTTAGAACAAAGCTCAACTTTACGAACGACAGCTAGTGAAAACCACTAGATGGTGTTAATTTGCGATTCGGACTTACTATAGCTCGGGATTTCTTCAGTTAAAAGATTAATGTCACAGGCTCATCGATTTAAGGTTAGGCTATAAAAAGAATTTGGCCAAGCTGACTATAGCAGCAAGAATTAATAAACCGATGGCAATCTTTATTAACTCATCTGCTCGGTTATTATTGTCGTTATTATTATTCAAGGTGTCTTCCTCCTGACTTTGAAAAGCTTTGCTAATGCTTATTATTATAGAGGATTGTCAAAAGCAGTACAATATCAAATTCTGCTTGTGATTTTAAAATGTTCATTCGACAAAAAGGAGCAGGCTTACCTAGTGTATCAGGTGAGTCTGCTCCTTTTTGTCGAATGAATCAGCATTTGATTTTGCTGAAAGCACAATCAAGCGTTACTATTCTTCTTCAAAATGATTGGCAATTAGTTTGATATCATAGCTTGAGCTTTGATTGTCTGCATTTTTAAAAGTGAAGGTAACCTCTGTGTCGCCAAGTTCAGCCATATCGTAATTAATTGTAAAGTCTTCGCCAGCAGTTACCGCCACAGCTTCTTCTTCACCGGCGGCATTATTGAAGGTAATGGTTCCATCTTCATCAGCAGTTCCTTTAATTTCAACCTGCTTTTCTGGATTGGACGTGTAAAAGCCTTTGGTAAACGTCACACCTTGAGTAGCAGCCGAAGTTGAAGTAGTAGTCGTTTCACTTGAAGAGCTACTAGTTGAATCATTTGAAGTACCGCAAGCGCTCAAGACAAAGAAACTTGCACATACTAAAGTAAGTCCCATAATTTTTTTCATTTTCTTACACCTAATTTCTTTTTTTATCATTCTTCCAAATAGCTATTATATCAATAAATCAAGCGAAGAAAAGTTATTTTTAGATTAGAAAATCTTGAGAATAATTGGCTAGTTATACTGACTCAAAATACTTTGCAGTTCAGTTTGTGCAGCGGTGTCTTGTGATTTTTGGAAAACTAGCTGGCTCTCTGGTGAATAGTAGGTATAAAGGTTTCCATCATCGCCAGCGACATAAAAGCCATCGGAAAAGGCCGAGCTCGTTTGGGCTTCATAAACGACACCATTATCCGCTAAAATATATTTCGTAAAAGGCTGTTGGCTATCCGCCACATTTGAAAAACCAACTGCGGTGCTAGGCGAATTCTGTGGGTCATCTACTTCATCGGTAATGCCCGTTACCCCGTTTACCGAATAATACCAGACAATTCCACCAAGGCTGTGTAACGGAAAGGCGTTATAGCCTGGCAGTTCGTTTTCAGATTGCTGTTGCACTTGAATTAAACCATCCGAAGTAACGGCGTACCAATCGCCGATACCGCTGGCACCATGATCAAAATAATTTGAATTGACTGCCATGCCAGCAGTTTTAGCACGACTATCTGCCCAAGTCAAAAAAGTTTCAGTTATAGCCTGCTTTTCAGCTTCAGAATAAACTCTGACTGCAGTGGGGGCTGTCGAAGAATTCGTGCTAGCTTCAGAGCTTACTGTTGTAGAAGTTGTTGTGGAGCTTATTTTAGTAGAGCTGCTAGAAGCTTCTGATTGGCTAATGGTATCAGTAGTTGAGGTGCTTGAGCTAGAGGTAGTTGGCTCATTTTTTTGACAGCCGCTTAGTAACAAAAAAGACAATCCCAAAAAAATCATTTGTTTTTTCATTTTAATCCCGCCTTTATGTTTTTCTCAATTTGATTATAGCACTTAGGCCAAAAGAATCGTTTTTTATTTCTTTTAATTTACAAAAATTACGTCTTTCGTAATGAATAGCGGTGTTTCTTACTATTGGAGTAATCCCAATCATTACACCTTTACTGAGGATACTCTTGAAAAAAATTTTAAAATTGGTTTGCGAAAAAAAATAGAAATAAATGATTCCTTTTTTGTTGTTATTTAAATTTTATAGAATATTTGCTCGCTCTCAGCTAATTTTGCGATTTTTTAAAATAAATAAGTAATTTGTTTTAAAATGAAGCGTTTTCACTTTTCTTGTAAAAAATCTAAGCTATAATAGAGGTAGTAAGGATGGCTGTGGGGGTGGAAAGGTGAAAATTGGCTTAATTGGATTAACTAAAAAGGGCAAAGAATTGGCAAAACAGACGATTGAAAAAATGAATTCAACTATCCAAACTGAATTAATTTTGCCGGAAGAGTTGGCAGATTCGCAAACTTTATTTTTTGTGGAGACAGATTTAAGTAAGGTTTTCACCTCTTTATTGGCTGAGTACGACGGGCTGATTTGCTTTATGTCGACCAGTCATTTCTTAAAGAGGTTTCCCACTCAAGGAAACTGGACAGATTCAAAAAAATTTGTCCTTTTGATAGATGAAGCAGGAAAATTTATTATCAGTTTACTACCTGGTAAGGAAAACTACGGCAATCGTTTGACACGGACCTTAGCGAAAGATTTAGACGCAACGGCGGTGATTACCGGCCAAGAAGAGAACCCAGAATTAGCGACTTTTGCAGGAATCGTCAAAGCTGTTCGTGGCTGGTATTCAAGGGACAAGACTAATCCGGATTATTTAGATCAGCTCTTAAAATCTGATGCCAAAATTGGCTTATTGCAAGAGCAACCGTTTTTACAAGATATTCCACGGCTGACACCAATCACATCTTTCAGCGATTTGGATGATTTTGCGGCTGTATTTTTTATCTCAACGAGGGCAGAAATTGTAACCAATAGAAAAATTATCCCGATTGTTCCTAAACTTTTTTATCTAGGAGTTTCTTATACAAAGATGATATCTGCAGCACAATTGAAGCGGGAATTTTTAAAGTTTTGTCACCAAGAGATGCTTAATCCCTTTAGTATTCGTCAATTGGCCTGTCCACAACAATTGCAAGGAGAAACTGCTTTGATCGATTTGGCAGCTTGGCTGCAAGTTCCATTGATGACCTATTCACAGGAGGTCATTGCTAAAGAATTTCAAAATACAACGTTGACAGAATTGGCAATTGCCAAAAAAGTAGCTCAATTAGCTAGTCGTCAGGAAACAATTTCCACTTCATTCGAAACACAGGAAGTCGCATTTGCTTTGATAAAGCCAACTTAAATTGATTTCATTGTTTTTTTTAAAAATCTTTGAGAAAAAAGTAACAAAACGGTCGTTTTAAAAAAAGAAACAGACTAAAACATTTAAATAACTTAGATAACGTTCATTATGTTAAAAAAATTGAAGTTATATGCTATTAAAATCGTTTACACTATTTATTTTTTTAAAAATGCATGTTATTATAATAATAACAGAAAGGAGAATAAAAAATGACGAATATTGAGATTGGTAACTATGTCTATGGACAGCCGATTGGTTTAAAAGAATCAATTTTGGGAAGAGTTGAGCATGTTTATGATAAAACAGTAGCAGTAAATGTCATGGAGTATGCTCCCCGAGATGAAATCAGATTAATCGATTTACAATTTAAAGTTTTAGTAAGAATCGAAGAAATTGAGAACGTCTCCACCGGAGTTACAGCGTATCAGGTTGCTACATAACTCCCAGGAGTATAAATAAAAGCCCCTAAGAAACTTGCCGAAAAAATCAGCGAGCTTCTTGGGGGCTTCTCTTTAGCTAAAGCCGAGGCTCATAGAGAGGAGTTGCTTGGAATACTGAAGTTGATTTTGATTGAGGGCCTGTTGGGTCACAGGCAAGTTGTCAGTAATAATGCCATCTACATCATAACTTGCCAAACGTTGAATGGCTTTTTGATCATTCAACGTCCAAACAAAAACAGTTTGATTCAACTGATGGGCTCCTTCAATCAAGGATTGAGACACAGTCCGATAATCAATCGCAATAAAATCAGTCGGCAAACTAGGTAGCTGACTAATTGAAAATGGCATGATGTAGCCAATCTTTAATTCAGGGGCTGTTTGTTTTAATTGTGTTACAATCGACAGACGCAAGCTTTGTAAAAGACTGCCTGTTTCTTTTAGCTCTGACAAATATTCAGCTAAAAATAGTTGGACCATTTCTTGCGTATCGGCGGCCTCTGATTTTAGCTCGATTAGTAATTTTTGATTGAGTAAGCGAGCCTGAGCAAAATAATCGGAAAAGCTAGCTAACTGATCTTTTTGCTGCCCCTCGTGTAAGGGCAGCCCAACCAAGTCGGTTAAATTATATTGGGGAATGCTGCCAGTTATACCGGCAAGCGACTGCAAATCGAAATCATGATAGACCACAAATTGTCTATCTTTGGTCATCTGAACATCAATTTCAACATAATCAGGCTTGTCCAAAATGGTTTTATCTAAAGCGGTTAGAGTATTTTGCAGACCATTTTGATTGCTGACACCACGATGGGAAATAATCGTGGGCTGCTGGTTAGTTATCGCTACTGGTAGGTTTTGAAAATTATAAAAATTCCAGCCGATGAAAGGAACTAAGGTAATGATTGCTGTAAAAATTACCGAAGAAAAACTAACGGGTTGTCTGAAGGTAGAATTTTCTTTCAGAGCGTTTACCAGCCATTTAAAAAAGCTAAACAGAAAGAATTCCCAATTTAACACAAACAGATATTGCAAAAGGGTGACTAAAAATCTACCGGTTATAGTTGCGTTCTCGAACCAGATTATCTCGCTGACTTTTTGAATACCCAAACAAACAAGAAATGCAATTAGCAAGATGGCAAAATATCTTAGCAGGGAGAAAAATACGTGAGCGAATATGTATTTTTTTCTTTGAGAGGTTAGCTGCCAACTTTTCGCAAGGGCCATTTTAGGGCTGCTCTGCTCTGTTACCATTAAAGGTAAAGCAAACAGAAAACGAAAGCCTAGAAATAACAAAACCAGATACAAGACAATGAAGCTGCCAATAACTGGGACCCGCTGAATGGAGATGAAATCAAGTAGCGTTGCTGACAATGGCAGTGTTTTTAACATTGTCAAAAAGAAGCCTGTAGCTAGGATTGGCAGGCTGATAAAAACATAGCAGGCTAATAAAATAAATTTACTCCAAAAATGATTCTTTAGGGTGGATAAGGAAAACAACAAATGCTGTTTAGTAGTTTGCAGGGACAATTGACTGTCCTCAGTTGTTGGCAGAATCAAATAGTGGACTGCCAAACCTAGCACCAATAAGAAAACAACTAATAAACTATTGAAAATCAGCCAAAAGATGTCCCCATCTATAGGGGCTTTTGAAAGCTCATTGCCGCTTATCTTTAAAAGTAAAGCCAGTAATGGTAAAATTCCGAATAAAAAAATGTTTAGAAAAAGGCTAGTCTGAAACTTTTGTGTTTCAGGGCGGCTGATTTTTTTTGCATGAGAATTCAGTGACATAAGCAGCTCCTTTGAAACTAAAGTATAAAAAAACTGTGACAAAAAGCCAACTGCGCTTCTGTCACAGATATCTATTTTATCCTAATAAACCTGAAAGCAAGTTTCCGCCATAAATTAAAGCCATGCTGTATAAGAAGATGGAAGCGGGTTTTGCTAAAAGAATAATCCAAGTGAATTTTTTAACCGAGATATTGGTTAAGCCGGCCATTAGACAAAGTGCATCATCCGGTGCAACTGGGAAGAAAATTGCCAGTGTGAATAATTTGTCAAAACGGTTTTGATTATCTAACCAGCTAATGTACTTGTTATAAGTTTTATCGCTGACTAATGACATGACAAAAGGTTTGCCATAGCGTCGTCCTAAAAGGAAAATAATTACGGAGCCAATACAAATGCCAACATAATTATAAATGAAGCCCATCCAAGGACCGAATATTAAGACACCAGCTGCTGTACTAATCCCGCCAGGAATAATCGGGATGACAACCTGCAAAATTTGAATTAAGATAAAAATGACGGGGCCTAAAATCACTGAGTTGCCAACGAGGCCGCGTAAAGCGTTGATGTCCTTAAAGACACCCAAGTGAATAAAATAAAAGGTGATGGCGATACTAAAGCCAATTCCTAAAATTGAAATTAGGTTGATGATTTTTCTCGATGTTGCAACGCTCATAACATCAGCTCCTTTTGGCTACTTTCCTAGTAAAGTTCTTGTTACACTTATTATAGGGAAATAATTTTGACAGCGCCACTACAGAAAACGATTCTTAACGAACAGTTTTGTAAGTTTCCCCGTGACCACTTAACTATGACACCAGTATAACGAAATTTTAATGGGATTTCACCAGACTTAAGTCTGATTTGGACCAATGTGAGAAAACTTATGCTTTTTCTTAAAAAGGGTGTCTGCGTTTACTTTTTTTAAGAAAAGTCCTATAATAAAAAATGAATTTAGGGGTGCCTAAAAAATTAAGTGAAGAGTTGAAATAAAATTTATGTAATGGAGGACTCAGGATGGGAGAAGAAGATATCACAGAAAATTCTGAGATAAAAAGTCTCGAAGAAATTAATAGTACGGTGGAAGTACCGAAGAATGCTTCCTTTTTTAAAACTCTCATGGCCTTCAGTGGACCGGGGGCGTTGGTGGCTGTCGGCTATATGGATCCGGGAAATTGGATTACATCAATTTCTGGAGGCGCCTCTTATCAATATGCCCTATTAAGTGTCATTTTACTTTCCAGTTTGATTGCGATGCTGCTACAAAGCATGGCAGCCAAATTAGGGATTGTCACCGGCATGGATTTAGCCCAAGCAACTCGCCAGCACACAAGTAAGGCCGGGGGCTTTGCCTTATGGATTATTAGTGAGCTGGCCATCATGGCAACCGATATTGCCGAAGTTATCGGTGGTGCAGTGGCCCTGCAATTATTATTTGGTTTTCCGCTGTTAATCGGGGTTTTGATTACAACCTTTGACGTCTTTCTTCTATTATTATTGACTAAGCTTGGATTTAGAAAAGTCGAAATTGTTGTGGCCTTATTAATATCGGTGATTTTTTTCGTTTTTGCCTATGAAGTTATTTTGGCTGATCCCAATTGGAGTCAGGTGCTGGAAGGATTTATTCCAGTTCCTGAAATTGCTACCAATCGCAGTATGTTGTTTCTGGCATTAGGAATCGTTGGGGCTACTGTGATGCCCCATAATTTATACTTGCATTCTTCCATTTCCCAAAGTCGTAAAATTGATCGCAACGATAAAGGCGAAGTCAAAAAAGCAATTAAATTTACGATTTGGGATTCGAATATTCAATTAACGATTGCTTTTGTTGTCAACTGTCTACTGTTAGTTTTGGGTGGTGCTTTATTCTTTGGCACTAACAGTGATTTGGGTCGTTTCGTTGATTTATATGATGCTCTCAAAGATAGTTCAATTGTTGGCCCGATTGCTAGTCCTCTGTTGTCGACATTGTTTGCCGTGGCTTTACTGGCTTCTGGTCAAAATTCTACGATTACCGGCACGCTCTCTGGGCAAATTGTCATGGAAGGGTTCATACATTTAAAATTGCCAATGTGGTTACGGCGGTTAATCACTCGTTTGATTGCAATTTTTCCCGTAATTGTCTGCGTGATTTTATATGGCGGCAGCGAAAATGCAGTAGAGGATTTACTCTTATACACGCAAGTCTTTTTGAGTGTTGCTCTGCCATTTTCGATTATTCCATTGACGATTTTTACAAGCGACAAGCAGCTGATGGGCCCATTTGCTAATCGACCAATCGTAAAATATGCTGCGTGGGTGGTAACGATTGTTTTGACCATTTTAAATATCTTTTTAATTTATACAACATTTGCTGGTGTGAATTAAAATTTGACCTACTAGTAAACAAAATAAAAAATCCAAGCTGGCTGGTAATTTTACCATGAGGCCTTTGAAACCTCAGGTAAATCCAAGCTAGTTTGGATTTTTTTGCATGTATAAATGTTCAAACAAGTGACTAAGAATCCCGTTTGTTTTTATCGGCCCAGCTTTTGGTAATCTTCGGCAGCACCGATGCATTCCAGCCCAATAGAACAAAAGCTCCTAACAGCAAAATAATCGTAAGAATATCTTTCATTGTCAAAAACCTCCTGACTGCTTTCCTTTATTATACAAAAAAATAGCGAAAAAAGCTCTTGACTAAGGCTTTTTCCGCTTTATTTGATAAGGATTTTTCAAAAGAAATTTAGCTAGTTTTTCGACTAAGTTGGTCACCATAAAGCCAATCGCAATGGCGCCAGCTGTGATAATCACAATCAAAATGTTTTGCAGGCCAGCTTCATAATTTCCCTGCATAATTTGGCGCACCGCTTGATAGGCGGGGCCACCGGGAACTAGCGGCACCAAGCTAGGTATATTGAAAATAATCAAGGGCATTTTGTACCTGCGGGAGAGAAAGACACTGATAATCCCCACAGACAAGGCGCCTAAAAAATTAGCGCCTCCCAGACCTAAACCCATTTCATTAGAAAAATGAAAGAGGACCCAACCAATCCCACCGGTAACACCGCAGGCAAGCAAAGCTCTTCTTGGGATATTGGTAATGATTCCAAAGGCCATCGTGGCCAGACCGCTAAAGAAAAAATTTAAAAGAATTGTCATGGTTGCTCCTCTATCTAAAAAAATACGTTAGCCTAATAATTTAATCACCAAATAAATACCTGTCCCAATCGCTCCCGCTGTAAAAATCGCCTCCGTTCCACGAGCCATCCCACTAATTAAATGCCCCGCCAGAATATCACGAAAGGAATTTGTAATGGCGACACCGGGCACCAAAGGCATCAGACTACCAATCATCACGGTATCGACATCCGCAATAATTCCCAAACGGAAGCCAATAAAAGACAAGCTGCCAATCACTAAGGCCGCTACTAATTCGTTTAAAAAACGAATTTCTAACCAGTAAATGCCATAGAGGGAGACAGTATAGCCAATGCCCCCGATTAGAAAAGCAGGAATAAAATCCGACCAAACGCCACCAAATAAAATTAAGAGCGTGCAACTGATTACCCCGGCAGCCAAAATTCGCCACCAAGCAGGAAAAGTCGGTGTTTCATGATCAATTTTTTTTAACTCTTGATGGAGTGTCAGCAAGTCGATTGTTCCCACTGCAAATTCGCGGGAGAGTTGATTCACCGCCACGACTTTTTCTAAATTAATCGTGCGGTCTTTAATCTGTTCCAACTGACTGTAATTACTACTTTTTAAGCTCATAAAAAGTCCCGTTGCCGTGACATAACTGGAATTTTCCGGTTCACCAGCATTTGTGGCAATCCGTTGCATCGTGTCCTCCACCCGATAAGCCTCCGAGCCTGACTCAGTCATTATTCTACCGGCTAAAAGGCAGGTCCGTAGTATTAAATTTTGCATTTGCGCCTCTGTCATGGCTTAATCCACCTTTTTAAATATGAAATTTTTGTCAAAAATGAGTGAACAAAAATCTCTTGTGCTTCCCAAGAATAGCCTGAAACCGCCGCTTCCGTCAAATCATTTTTCGTTGAAATATGAATTTTTTTAGACAGCTGTTTTTCTTAAGCTTGGTTTAAGTCCAAAATCCTAAGATAAAGCCATCAAATAAAGGAGGCGGTTTTCATGATTAAGAAATGGATTCAGATAATTTTTAACTATGACGAGTTTTTAAAAGAGGCCTCAGATGAAACCATGACAACCATTAGATAAAGTGAATAGTGGCCGCTACTTCGTTTTTAGAGGTAGCGGCTTTTTTAATGTCTTTCTCCTGTATAAAGATTTCTACTTGACAAAATTCCAAAAAAAGCGAAAAATAGTCTTTGCGGAAGGTTGGCAGAGTGGTAATGCAGCGGACTCGAAATCCGCCGAACCGGCTTATACCGGTGCGCAGGTTCAAATCCTGTACCTTCCTTAATTATTCTAAACTTTAGAAAGTTGTTTTAGTTCCTCTTTATGAGGCAATTTTCTAAAGTTTTTTAGAATTCTGCAGAAGCAAGTGAAGGGAGAACCACTTGAAGATTAACGGTAAGATTATTTCGACCCGCAGAAAAGAATTGGGTTTGACCCAGCAAGAGTTAGCTGAGGGCATTTGTAATCAGGCAACAATCAGTGTGCTGGAAACAAAAAATGCCTGCGATAGCATGAAAATTCTCGGGGAAATTTGTCAAAGACTAAAGTTGACCTTTGATGATGTCTTAGAGAAAAGCTTTGATGAAAAATTACGGGCGCTTTTAGCTAAAGTGATTGACCTTACTTCAGAATTTAAATTTCAGGAGGCCTATCAGCTACTAGAAGGTATCTCGGATGTTGAAGAGATTGAAAATAGTGATTTAAAGGCTGAGGTTTATTACAAT
This sequence comes from Enterococcus sp. HY326, assembly GCF_026157065.1. Taxonomy (GTDB): domain Bacteria; phylum Bacillota; class Bacilli; order Lactobacillales; family Enterococcaceae; genus HY326. The sequence goes on along the minus strand of NZ_JANLGQ010000001.1, from coordinate 30,722 downwards.
TTTGGCAATATAAATCTCGTTGGCTTTCATGAAATTGATAAGGCCCTGTACTATTTTTATGAAGTATCAACTATGAATGTGACGCAAGTCATGATAAAAAGTCTGGCCATTAACAGTATTGGTGTCTGCTACGCTCAAAAAGGCGAGTGGGAGTTTGCCAGAGGTCACTTTGATAAATCTCTTCAGCTGATTGAAGAAAATCCGGATTTTGTCACAAAGAATGTCAGCAAAATTTTTTATAATGTCGCAAAATTTTACTCAAGTCTTGGGGATTTTTCCCGCGCTGTTGCGTTGTGTGACCAAGGGCTTGAGCTATATAAACAATTCAAATCTACCAGTTATTTAGATTTTTTATATTACGAAAAAGCCTTTAATCTGCAGCATCTAGATGAAGAGAAAGCCAAAAAGTATTTTGCTTTGTCTGCTGGCATAGCAGAATTTAATGATAACCAGTTTATTATCGACACGATTAACTCAGGTCAAGTTAATCATTTAGAAGGTTAGACTATCATAAAGAATATTTCTATACACACGAATTCATTTGTCGGAAGGGCAATTGAGTTCGTGTTTTTTTGCTATGAATATAGACACAATCCAGACATAACTTTTTGAATTATGTTTTCAATAATATTTATTCTTGATTTATATTGTCATTGACAATAATTAAGCTGCTTGTTTTAATTAAATTGTATTCAAAAACTTGCAATTTTTTTATTTATATAAAATTTTAATTGGTGATTATTGTAATTTGAAATCTGAAATTTTTGAGAATAATTTCTTTTTCAAAGGTAATAATAAAAAGTTTCTTGTTGCAATGGAAAGAGCAGTGGGGAGGATTTATGAAGTCAACAAATGAAAGCATGGTGGAGTCGAGTAAGAAAAAGAGTAATTTGAGTCTATTTCTAAAACGACAAACCATTCCGTTACTATTACTTTTTTTGACAGTTTTTGCCATCATCGGGATAACCTATTTTGCAATGCATTCACCAGAAGAAGCCGGCAAAATAGCACAAAAAATGGAGGGCGAGTTTGATTATTATATAGATGATCAAAATAATGTCATTCAAGGAAAACCACCATTTGTTCTGATAGTTGATCTGTCTCAGGCTAATGAGGTTCAGACTTTGCCTTAAAGTGGGGGATGTGGGAGGTACTGAATAAAATTCTCACTGTTGAAATGTTAAGAATTAATTGTAATTGAGTTGAAGTTGAGTGGATGAAGGAATTTGTGTCAATCAAGGCAGACTTGATTGTGGCAGAAACAGATTATTTTTTTTGGCAACTTTCATTACATCGATTAATAACTTAATTAAAGATATTCTATGGATGCAATAGATTTATTACATGGACACTAAAAGAGTTTCTTTAGAATACAAATTTAGAAGGGACGGATTAAGATTTATGTGTAATGATGAACATGAAATTAATTGTCCAGATAATTTTGCAATTCGTAAATTTCTATGGGAGGATTACTTCCATGATAGTAGAATTATGAATTTAGAAATAGAAAAATCAAATAATAAAGTTATATTGACTCTGGAATCAAATACAGATTTAAATGATGATTTTGAAAAACTCAAACTAAATAATAAAGAGTTTTGGGAGTATGTCAGCGTTAATATTGCTGAATATACATATGACCTGGTATTTATAGGGGTAAAACATGTTCAGATAGAAAGAAGTATAGAAAGTAACGATTATATAGAAGGACGTTTTAAAAATACTGCACTAGTAAACAGATTAAAACAAAACAGCAAAGAAAAGCTCTACCACTTTCGGATAAAAGTTACTGATGGATTTATAGATATTATTTTTTCAGATTTCAGTATTAGAAGAATGAAAGGAAAAGTATCTTATGAAATCTTAGATTCATCCCCTCAGCATGTAGAGAAGTCGTTCAATCAGCTAGAAATGGTTAAATCAGCAAAACAGGGTGATGATTTTGAGCGTTATGAAGCCATGAAAGGGTTGTATGAAACTGGGTATGTAGATTTATTAAATATTGCTAGGTGCAATATGATTTTAACCGATGATTTTGAGGAGTCTTGCTTGTATGCTTGTTTCTTGATTGGATTATTAGGAAATCAAGATGATCTTAGTAATCTTCTGACTGTATATCATCAGCTTGATTTGCTTTACAAACGTCCGCAGTATCTTAAAAAAAGAGCTATTCTTGATGCAATCGAGAAAGTCCAAGATAGAGACAAAGAAAGATAGTCTATTTGAGGTAGATTAAATAAAACTGTTTGTTACAAGGTATGAACTGAATCTATTCAAAAAATACAGATTAAATCTATAGTATCTTGAAAAGATGATTTTACAAGCGATTGAGCATATTGAAAAATCAAACTGATATTGTGAAAAAGGAGTGGAGGCTGATTGGTTGGGAACATCTACACTAAATCCAAAAACAATTGTTGGAACATCTTGAAGAAACCAGTGGACTAAGGGTGTAGCGAATCCTGTAGAAGTACTTTGGAAAGGTAATACAGGCCGAATTAAGCCTAGTACATTAAATGAGCAACTGGCTATGTATGAAGTACAATTTAACCCGTTAAAGAATGCTACAAAATTGCCAATTAAGATGAAAGATACAAGATGGCGTTTTGAAGGTGGTTGGGTAAAAATGCAAAATGACGTAAGATTATCGAATGGAGAGACAATATCAATTCATTATGCTTAGAATAAGATAACAGGATTGTTTGATGATAAATTTTAAATAATTAATAATGAAAGGAAAATTATGAATAATATTAAACTTATAAAAATGTGGGAAGATGACAGTCTGTTAGAGTTAAAGGTAGAGGCAATGTCAGAATATATTTGTGTTAATCAACTTTGTTATATTCAAGATACAGATTTAAAAGAAAATGGTATGAAAATCAAAGAATTATCCTACAATTTCAATGGTTCTTGTTATGTTGAATTTGGTAAAAAAGAGGGAAACTTCACTCCTGCTTTTTCACTAGAGTTTTTTGCTTCAGATAAGAGTGGAAAAATAAAAATAGAAGTTGATATGGAAATAACTGAAAAATGAAGAAAGGAAACATAGATGCTGTTTTTATATGGATAGTGAAATAGGGCTTGTTGAGCAATTTGGAACAAAATTAATGCAAATGGCTACCCAAAGTACATTAGAAGAATTAAGTTTAAATAAGTAAAATAAAAAAGGCACTATACCACTCGACGAGAATCGAGAAAAGGTAGAGTATAAACTCACTAATCAAGTTGCCAATAGCTAAGTTTGTTAAAGGTGATGGAATATAAAACGGCATTTTTAACATAAGATTGGCAATCAAATGATTAAAAGTTGGTATAAATATATAAGCTCACTAATCAATTTAGCAATAGCAAAATAGCTAATAAAACGGAAGAAACTGTTGAATTAACATCAGGTGTTAAATAGTTTTTGATAGCAGTGTTGCTAATGAATATAATTATGAAAAAGATAGGATATTCTGATTATCCTGAAGCTCTAAGAAACGTTATTTTGAGAGTATTCATGGATTTTTAAAACAAAATAATTAATTTTATCAATTAATCTTTATTAGAAGAATAAGGTTAAAGCTCAAGTAATTCTTCGAAAGAATATTTAGCTAACTTTTTGAATAAAACATTTTTTGCTTGCTGCTCACTTGAAATAATTGCATTAACAACTAAAAACCACTGGTTAGTTCTTGAAACTGGTGATGGTCAAGTTTCAAATTTAAGTGATTTTGCGAATAAACAGGATTTTTACCAGCGGTTGCTCAAGGCAATCAGCTTTTCATAATTATTGTACTAAACCTGTTCTTTTCGCCAAACTAAGCGCTTTTCTCTGCAAAATCAGCGGAGAAAGCGTTTTTTTGTGCTAAACTAAATAAGTCTTACTAGTAGTTATGGCTGAGTCAAAATCGTAAACTAGTTTCAATTTATATGACTTACCTTGAAAATCCCGAAGAATTTAAAGTTAAAAAAATTACCATAACAAATCATGTATAAGAAAAGAGGGCAAAACATGTCAGTTGGAAATCGGATTTATCTAAAGAGAAAGTTACCAGAAAAAAATTTAGTGGCAAGGTTTGAAAAACTGCCGGCAGCTAATGTGGCCGATTGTATGAGTCGCAGTTTTACCTTTAGTCCAGAATTAAAGTTAATGAGCTCCCCAGTGAAAAAAATGTGCGGTGTCGCTTTAACGGTTAAAACCCATGCGGGAGATAATCTAATGGTCAGCCAAGCATTGGAAATGGCGCAAGAGGGGGATGTTGTGGTCATTGCCAATGAGGGGCATCGCCAGCGGGCTATGCTGGGTGAAATTATTTACCGCTATTTGGCGGACTTTAAAAAGGTTGCCGGTATCGTTATTGACGGGCCGATTCGTGATATTGATGTGATTGCCGATGAGAAGTGTCCAATTTATGCAACTGGTACGACACCGGCCGGTCCATATAAGTCAGGACCAGGGGAAATCAATACTCCAATTTCCCTTGGACATGTTGTGGTGATGCCAGGAGATATTGTTTTAGGTGATCAAGATGGTTTACTGGTAATTCCTCAAGGAGATGCGCAAAACTTGATTGAAAAGGCAGAGGAAAATGCTGCTAGTGATGCCGCAAAAGTTGCAGCAGCTAAAGCCGGAAAAATAGACCACAGTTGGCTAAAAAAAGCGTTAACTGATGGCCAAGTTGAAATGATTGATGAGATTTATCCTGGATAATCGAGACAAAATAAAAATGCGCTGAAAGTGAGCTGTCGCGGCTCAACCTTCGGCGCATTTTTTTTAGTTTAATTCTAAATATTTTTCTAGATAATCTGCCAAACCGTCTTCGCCGTTGGTTTTTTCGGTGACATCGTTGGCAACAGCCTTAACTTGGTCAGTACCATTGGCCATAGCAACGCCCCAGCCGGCATAATCTAGCATTTCTACATCATTGTGTTCATCACCAAAAGCGATGATGTCCTCTTGTTGAAAGCCTAATAAATCGGCAACATGGGAAACTCCTTTGGCTTTTTGAATACCTTTCGCTACCACTTCTAAAATCGGATTTGGTCCGCCCCAAGTATTGACCTCTACATAATCGCCATAATCTTTGACTAACTGCTCAGAAACACTGAGGCTGTCAGGATTGTTGACCCGCAGCAATAAAGAATTTGGATTGGTGGTCATGTTCTTTGCGGATAAAATATTTTTTTCACTGGCTTTTTCTGAGGCAAAGAAGTTGCCATCAAAATTATCTAACGTGTCAATGTAGAAACTATTTTTATTTTCGGCAGCCACAAAATCTAAGTTCAGCTGTTGCTTTTGGGCTAAAATTTCAAAGGCAATGTCTCGATTGATTAAGGTTTCCAGCTCACCAGACCAAACTTGATGGGGCAGGTGAATGAGGGCGCCGTTAAAATTTATCATTGGTGATGTTAATTTAAGCTGGGAATAAATATGTTCAGACATCCGGTAAGGTCGACCGGTAGCAATGGTTACTGTGTGACCTGCTCGTTTGGCTTTTTCTAAAACAGCCGCTGTGCGGGGAGAAACTTGTGAATCTGTATTTAAAGTTGTGCCGTCAAGGTCAATCGCAATTAATTTTTTCATGAAAAACTCCTCATTTCTGAATCTATACGTTGTTCTAGTCTAGCACAGATTGGCTTGTGAAAAAAGTTATCTGCTAAAGTTTGAACAATTCAGTTTCAATAAAACACGAACATTAAAAACTTATTGAGAAGTTTTTGTATGGAAAACATTGCTATTTTTGCGGAAAGATTTTATAATCATGGCTTGTGATAGGGTAATATTTAACTTTAAGGAGGAAATCATCACATGGAAAAGTTCTTTAAATTGAAGGAGAACAAGACGACCGTTTCGCGGGAATTTGTGGCAGGTGTTACGACATTCTTTGCTATGAGCTATATTTTATTTGTGAATCCGAGCATTTTGTCGCAAACGGGGATGCCATTCCAAGCGGTCTTTTTAGCAACGATTATTGCGTCAGTCATTGGAACGCTGGTTATGGGGCTGTTTGCTAATGTTCCATATGCACAGGCACCGGGGATGGGGCTGAATGCCTTTTTCACTTACACAGTTGTTTTTGCGCTAGGTTACACCTGGCAACAGGCGTTAGCGATGGTTTTCATTTGTGGACTTATTAATATTTTTATTACTGTAACCAAGATTCGTAAATTAATCATTCATGCAATTCCTGAAAGCCTGCAACACGCAATTGGTGGTGGGATTGGGATTTTTGTCGCCTATGTGGGGATTAAAAATGCCGGCTTGCTTTCTTTTACCGTTGATTCAGCTTCTGTTGATTCAGCAACTATTTCTGGCGACTCCATCGTCAGCGCAACCGTCAACGGTGGAATTGTTCCAGCTTTGGCAAATTTCAATAATCCGGCAATTATCTTGGCGGTTATCGGTCTTGCACTGATGGCAATTTTAGTCGTGTTAAATGTCCGCGGCGGTATTCTAATCGGGATTGTGGCGATTACGATTTTAGGAATTTTAATGGGTGTGGTGGACTTGAGTGCCATCAACTGGACGGAAAATTCTTTAGGAAGTTCAATTTCTGAATTGGGCACGGTTTTTGGGGCAGCATTTAGTTCCGATGGAATGGGCTCACTTTTCTCTGATGCTAGTAAATTGCCTCAGGTAATTATGACAATCATTGCCTTTAGTTTATCTGATACTTTTGATACTATCGGGACCTTTATTGGAACTGGTCGTCGGACGGGCATCTTTTCTAAAGAAGATGAAGAAGCCTTGGAAGACAGTAAAGGCTTCAAAACGAAAATGGATAAAGCCTTGTTTGCCGACGCAATTGCTACTTCAGTTGGTGCAATTTTCGGTACATCTAATACCACAACCTATGTGGAATCAGCTGCCGGAATTGGTGCCGGTGGCCGAACTGGTTTGACTTCAGTTGTTGTAGCTGCTTTATTTGCGATTGCCAGCTTCTTTTCACCGTTGATTTCAATCGTGCCGAATCAAGCGACAGCACCAGCTTTGATTATGGTTGGGGTCATGATGATGGCTTCCTTTAAAGATATTGATTGGACTGATTTAGAAGATGCAGTACCTGCTTTCTTTGCTTCAATCTTTATGGGCTTGTGTTACAGCATTTCCTACGGAATTGCGGCCGGCTTCATTTTTTACACAATCATCAAAGTTGCCAAAGGTAAATTTAATGAAGTTTCTCCAATTTTATGGGTAGTGGATTTACTATTTATCGCTAACTTTATCATCTTAGCTGTTTTATAAAACGAAATAAAGGCCGCTAGCGGAAGACTTTCCAGTCTGTTGCTAGAGGCCTTTTTATTTTTAACTGGCTAAATTTGATTGTCGGTAATCCTTTGGTGACATCTCAACTTTTTTCTTGAAGAGAAAACTAAAATAATTTGGATCATTATAGCCAATTTCAAAGGCGATATCGGATAGCCGCAAATCGGTGGTCAACAGCAGTTGCTTGGCCTTTTCAATCCGTTGATTGGTCAAGTATTCGATAAAGGTTGAGCCAGTGGATTGAGAAAAAATCGTACTAAAATGGGCAGCGCTGAGGTTGACAACTTCTGCCACTGATTTTAATGAGATATTGGGATCCGCAAAATTTTCCTTAATATAGTTTAGGGCTTGTTGAATAACACTTTGATATTTTTGCATCATTGGATTGCCTTTTTTCGCCAACAATTGCGGCAGTAAATTGGCTAAAACTCCTTGAAAGGCTTGCTGATTATTGGGCGCAGTGGTCAACAGTTCAATATTATCCAACTCGATATCAATCTCATCAGGGTCAATGTTTTCATTGCGGTAAATCAGACCTTTGAGCTCTATCAAAATGAAAAAACGAAACATTCGGGTCCGCTCGACTGTCTCTTGATCTTGAGACAGCTCGGCAATGAAATTTGGAATTTCTTTTTCCGTCAGATCAGCTAGACGTTGACTCAAATCAATCTTAAAAGGATTGGTGGGGGAGAGCTCACCTTCTTTTAGATTATCTTCATAGCTCATGATTTTTTCCACTCGAATCAGTCCGTAACTATCCAGCATATCCTTAGCTTTACGATAAGAACGGGGCAGGTCAGAAATTCGTTCGACAATGGGACCTGTGGCCACCACCAGATTGTCGCTGCCGACTTCTAATTCATTGATTAAAGTTTGCGCCACTTGATAGCTTTTTTCTAGAATAGTCTTTTCATTGGAATCAAAAATTAGTAATTTGATAAAACGGCTGGAAAGGCTGGAGAAAAAAATCTGTGGGTCAGTCTGATAAAGAAAATTTAGTTTTTCGGCATACTGTGTGTAATCTCCTAAGAAATGTTCGTCTCGATTGCTAATCAGCATGACATTAATTTTCTTGCCGACTAAACTTTTTTGAAAAGGCTCAATCTGCTTGACGACATCAGAAATTGCAATGGTTCCTGACAGCAAATTATTTAAAAGTAAATTTTTTTGAGACTCAATTTTGATGACACTATCTGTTGAAGGCCCCTCCAGTTGCTTTTTTTGCTGGTCCAAATTTTTAACAGCTTTGGACAAGGCTTCTTCTAATTCACCGCTTTTAATCGGCTTTAATAAATAATCATCCGCCTGTACTTGAATGGCGGTTTTAGCATACTCAAAATCGTCAAAGCCGCTGATAAAGATTAAGCGAACGTAAGGCAAAAGCTTGCGGGCTTCCTTGGCAAAGGTCAAGCCGTCCATAAAGGGCATTTTGATATCCGTCAAAATAATATCCGGCCGCAAATCTAAAATCGAGGATAATGCGAGTTCACCATCTGCCGCTTCATCGAGATATTCGATTGGCAGTTTTTTGGCCAAGTCGTTGACTTGTTGTCTGAGACTTTCACGAATCAAATGCTCGTCTTCCACAATAAAGACCTTATACATGATTTTCCTCCTTGTTTAAGCTGGCTGTCATTGAAGTGGCAGTCTCTTGGGAATGTTTTTTAGGAATTGCGATGTAAATACTGGTGCCCGTTTGGTAGACACTTTCAATTTTGAAGCTGGCCTCGCCATTATAATTCAGCATAATTCGCTGGTAGACATTGTGCAGGCCGTAGCCGTTTTCGGATTCTCCAAGTAAACCTTCATTTAAGTTATCAGTGATTTCCTGTAACTTTTCTGGCGTCATGCCAATGCCGTTATCTCTGACGACAATTTGCCAAGCAGTTGTCGTGGCAGTAACAGAAATTTCAATCAAGCCCCTTCTGCGAACAAATTTAGTCCCGTGGTACACCGCATTTTCCACCAGTGGCTGTAAAATCATTTTCAAAATTTCTTCCTCTTTTAATTCCTCAGGGTAGCTAATTGTATAGTTCAGCATGGCACCATAGCGAATCTGGAGGATTTTTAAATAATCCTCCACATGGCGAATTTCCTGTTCTAAAGAAATCCAGTCCTTGCCTTTGCTTAAAGAAATCCGGAAAAAATCGGAGAGGGCATAGGTCATTTCAATCGCCTGTGGGTAATCGCCGGCCTCAATTAAAGAAACGATGGCATCTAAACTGTTATAGATAAAATGTGGAGTTATCTGTGCCTGTAAGACACGGATTTCACTTTGGGCCAGATGATACTGCTTCAAAGCATTTTCCTCCAGCAACTGGGTTAAATCCTCCGCCATTTTATTCAAACTGTAAGTCAGGTTTTTCATTTCAATTGTATCGGGAATCTCTGCCCGGAAATTTAACTCGCCGTTGGACAATTTTTTTGACAGCTCGACTAAGTTTTTTAAAGGGTCTTCAACTTTTTTTCGTAAAAAACGGCTATTGCGACGAATAAAATAGAAAATGACTAATAAGATGACGCCTTGGGCTAAGGATAAAAAGAAAACTGAGCGAATCAGTTCTTGATTAGTCTGACTGGCCAAGTCGATTTCTAGTCGAACAAAGCGGTCGAGAAAATCAATGACGCTATCAACAACCGCCTCAGCGTTACTGAGGATGGCTTCGCCTTCTTCGTAGCTCTCATCGTTTTCAACACTCGTCACCAATTGATTTTGATAATCCTCTAAATTGCTGAGGGTCCGTAAGGCAACATCTAAACGATTTAACTCGGAATTGCTTTGGACATTTTCTTGAATATGGTAAATATCCTCCCGCACCTCGTCAATCACATTATTCGCCTGAAAATCTTCGATACTAATTTGTCCATAAGCCAAATCGTACATACTTTCCAAAGCCCGGTCCCGCATGGTTTCGCTAACGGCATTGGCCTCTTGAATATTGCCGATGGTTTGCTGATAGATAAAAATTTGCCGCGTATAAAAAATCACACTAATCAACAGCGGAATAATGGCGATGGCAATCATGACGATATTGGTTTTGCGAAAAATATCTTTGATACTGCTATCCTTCATGACAATCACCTAATAATTGCGGGGGGGAATTTGGCTAAAATCCATATCATCGGAAAAAACCGTTTCATGCACATAAATTTCCTTGGGCAAATCCGTTTTGCCTTCTAAAAACCGCTTAATGGCGTTCCGGACATAAATGCCTTGATTCGGATTACATTCCACCACACAATTGACCTCTCCCGCCTTTAATTTATCTATCATATTTTTTTGGGCATCAATGGAAACGATAATAATATCTTTTCCTGGTGTAACACCGGCTGCCCCTAAAGCCTCCATCGCCCCAAGAGTCATCTCATCGCTTTGACTAAAGAGAACATCAATCTGGCTGATATCCTTCTGTGCGATATAGTCAGCCATCGCTTCTTTGCCTTTACGGCGAATAAAATCGCCGCTGATACTATCGACGACTTGAATCGTTTGCTGATTGTCTTGATAATTGCGCTGAATAGTTTCGGAGAAGCCTTCGCTTCTGAGAATAGTTGGGGACGCATTTACGTTGCCGGTCAATTCGAGGACCTTGATTTCATTGTATTCCTGATTGCGAAAATAATTGCTGACATATAACCCAGCCCGATTACCCTCGGCTTTAAAGCTCGGACCAATGTGGGTGACCATTAGTTCTTTGCCGGCACCTTCTTCAAGAGCCAGCTCAGCACTTTTTTTTAGGGTTTCTTGGCTGACTTCAATGCTGCGGTCAACAACAAAAACGGGAATATCGGCTTTTTGTGCTTCTAGTAAAATATCATCCCAACCAGATTCTTGCAGAGGAGAGAGGACGATAATGTCGACATTATAGGAAATAAAACTGCGGATATCTTGAATTTGTTGTTCCAAGCTGAGATAGGCATTGCGGTATAGCACCTCATAGCCTTCTTTTTCCAGCTCGGTTTGAACCGATTCAGTGTGTTGTTTGCGCCAATTGCTTTCAGTTCCTAATTGAGAGAAACCGATTACAATTCTAGGAGTACTCGCATCTGTTTCGCTATCAGCTGTGGTGGTAGTAGTGGAACACCCGTTTAAAAATAAAAAGAAAAATAACAAAACCACTAATTTTTTCAATTTAAATCATCTCCTCTGATTGGACTTATTATAACAGATTTTTATAGGTTTATTTTCCTATTTCAGGGCAATCAAAAGAAATCCAAGTTTTTCCAAAAATAAATCAAGTTTTTTTTCGCAATTTTGAAATGTCGAAAAAAAAATAAAGATTTTCCCAAAAAAACTCAATGTAAGCGGTTCAAAAATAACCTATACTAAGTCCGTAAAGAAAATTATTTGGAGGGATCAAGATGAAGTTCAATATGAAAAAGGCAGCAGCAGTAGTTGCAACATTAGCTTTAGGGGTTTTATTGGTAGGTTGCGGTTCTAGCGGCGGATCAGATTCCGGCGGTAGCGGCGACAAAGGCTATGTCGGTATTGCCATGCCAACAAAATCAGCAGAACGTTGGATTGAAGATGGCAACAACATGGTGGATCAATTAGAAGAGCTTGGTTACAAAACAGATTTACAATACGGGGAAGATAAAGTTGAAAACCAAGTAGCTCAAATTGAAAACATGATTACGAAAGGCGTAGACACATTGGTTATTGCTTCCATCGATGGTTCAGCTTTAACCGACGTATTAGAAAAAGCCCACAATGAAGATATCACGGTTATTGCTTATGACCGCTTGTTAATGAATTCAGAATATGTAGATTACTACGCTACCTTTGATAACTTTAGCGTAGGGGTATTACAAGCTTCTTATATTGAAGACAAATTAGATTTAGAAAATGGCACGGGTCCATTCAATATTGAATTATTTGGTGGTTCGCCAGATGACAACAACGCTTTAATCAACTACAACGGTGTAATGTCAGTTTTCCAACCATACTTTGACAGTGGCCAACTCGTTTGCCAATCTGGACAAACGGACTTCAACCAAATTGCAACCCTGCGTTGGGATGGTTCAACTGCCCAAGCTCGGATGGATAATTTATTAAGTGCAAACTATACAGATAAAGAATTAAATGCCGTCTTGTCACCATATGATCCAATCAGTTTGGGAATTATTTCTTCCTTAAAAGGGGTTGGCTATGGTTCAGCAGATCAACCATTACCAGTTATTACTGGTCAAGATGCAACGATTGCCGGTGTGAAATCTATTATCGCTGGTGAACAAACCCAAACAATTTTTAAAGATACTCGGGTACTAGCAGAAAATACTATCGACATGATTGAGGCTTTGGCTAATGACGAGGAAGTACCAGTCAATGATACTGAAACTTATGACAATGGTGTGAGAGTGGTACCAACTTACTTGGCAACACCAGTTTCTGTAGACAAAGATAACTACGTTGCAGAATTGATTGACACTGGTTACTACACTGAAGCAGATTTGAGCAACTAATTATAGAGTAGAAACTGAGAATGGAAGTTAATAAGCTCCATTCTTAGAAAAAATAGTTGTAAATTTGCGCCGAGGACCTACTGGACCGTAGGCGCAAATTTACTTTAAGAGATGTGAAATTAAAACCAAAGTTTCAAGGTACTTGATAGAGAGGGTGAAATCAATGTCAGATTATATCCTGGAGATGAATAATATCGTCAAGGAGTTCTCTGGAGTGAGGGCCTTAAGTAATGTCAATCTGAAAATTGAACGGGGAGAAATTCATGCATTGTGCGGCGAAAATGGCGCCGGCAAATCAACGTTGATGAATGTGTTAAGCGGATTGTATCCTTACGGCAGTTATGAAGGCGACATTATTTATGAAGGCGAAGTCTGTAAGTTTAAAGATTTAAGAGATAGTGAAGAAAAAGGGATTGTGATTATTCATCAGGAATTAGCTTTAAGCCCTTATTTATCCATTAAAGAAAATATTTTTCTCGGCAACGAACAAGCCAAACACGGCGTTATCGATTGGGAATTAACGGAAAAGAAAACCGAAAATCTTTTAAAGACTGTCGGACTTAAAATTAATCCGAATATTTTAGTTTCTCAAATCGGTGTGGGTCAACAGCAATTGGTTGAAATTGCCAAGGCTTTTTCTAAATCTGTACGTCTGTTGATTTTAGATGAACCAACGGCCGCCCTTAATGAGGAGGAAAGTGCCAATCTACTTGGCTTAATTAAAGAATTTAAAAATCAGGGAATTACTTCAATTATTATTTCTCACAAGCTTAATGAAATCGTTAGTGTCGCTGACCGCATTACCATTTTGCGGGATGGGGAAACGATTGAAACATTGGAAAATTCAATGATTTCTGAAGAACGCATCATCAAAGGCATGGTTGGTCGTGATTTGACGAATCGCTATCCTGAGCGGCATCCGAATATCGGCGAAGTCTTTTTTGAAGTCAAAGACTGGACAGTCCATCATCCAATTGATAGCTCGCGGGTGATCAATAAAGACATCAATTTCCATATTCGCAAAGGTGAAATTGTCGGTATTGCCGGCTTGATGGGAGCTGGTCGGACAGAGTTTGCCATGAGTGTTTTTGGTCATTCATACGGTAGCAATATTTCAGGGCAAGTGATTAAAGATGGCCAAGAAATTTCGGTTAAAGATGTGCCGGCCGCCGTTAAAAACGGCCTAGCCTATGTGTCAGAAGACCGCAAAGCACTCGGTTTAAACCTTTTGATGGACATTCGTGAAAATACGACGATTGCCAGTCTCGGGAAAATTAGTCATGGTGGTGTCATCGACAAAGAAAAGGAAATTGTCGATGCTGAGGAATATCGCAAGCGGATGCATACCAAAGCCAGCTCGATTTTCCAAAAAGTAAGTAGTCTCAGTGGCGGGAACCAACAAAAAGTTGTCTTGTCAAAATGGCTGATGACGGAACCGGATATCCTGTTTCTTGATGAACCGACCCGGGGAATTGACGTGGGGGCCAAGTATGAAATTTATACCATCATTGAGGAAATGGCAGCTGCCGGTAAAGGAATTTGTATTATTTCTTCTGAGCTGCCGGAAATTTTAGGGATGTGTGATCGGATTTACACCATGAATGAAGGCCGCATGACCGGTGAAGTGATGCGGGTGGATGCGAATCAAGAAATGCTGATGAATCTTATGACTTTGGAAGAGAGTGTGGTTTAAATGGAATCAACTGATAAATTGAAAGAAAAAAAAGGTAGCTCCTTAAAAGACAAAGCCTTAGAAATTTTTAGTAAATATAGCATGGTCATTATTCTCATTGTCCTCTTAATTGCTTTTCAAGTAATGACAGAAGGAATCTTTTGGCGGCCGTTAAATATTACCAACTTGGTTTTGCAAAATAGCCATATCTTAGTTTTGGCAGCTGGTATGTTGTTAGTCGTTCTCTTAGGGCACGTTGACTTATCTGTCGGGTCCGTGATGGCTTTTGTCGGTGCAATGGCCGGCTTAATGATGGTTAATAATAACATGAGCCCATGGATTGCCGTACCTGCTTGTTTATTGCTTGGAGCAGCAATTGGTGCTTGGCAAGGTTTCTGGGTTGCTTACGTTGGGATTCCCGCGTTTATCGTTACTCTATCAGGACTTTTAATGTTCCGTGGTTTAACACAAGTTGTTTTAGGTGGTCAGTCCTTAGCACCGTTTCCAACATCCTTCCAAAAAATTTCGACAGGTTATCTGCCAGACATTATGGGAGGAGAACATATTCACTTCCTTTCCATGATTATTGGCTTTATTATCACAGCTATTTTAATTTTTAATCAATGGCGGGCACGGGAACGCCGCCGCAAAAATGAATTTGAAGTAGAATCTATGACGACTTTCCTTTTAAAAGCTGGCTTTACAGCTGTTGTTTTCTTAGGTGTCTCTTATATCTTTGCCTCTTATCAAGGCTATCCAGTTATCTTGATTTTACTGGGCGTTATCGTTGCTGTTTATGGATTTTTAACTAATAAAACCGTAGCTGGTCGTCAGATTTATGCAACCGGGGGCAATAAAAAAGCCGCAGAGCTTTCCGGGATTAAGACGAAAAAAATTACGTTCTTAGTCTTTGTCAACATGAGCATGATGGCCGCTTTAGCAGGTTTGATTTTAGCAGCCCGCTTGAACGCTGCCACACCTCAAGCCGGTCAATCCATGGAATTAGATGCGATGGCTGCCGTTTACTTCGGTGGTGCTTCTACCTCTGGTGGTATCGGAACGATTATGGGGGCAATCGTCGGTGGTTTAGTAATGGGTGTCTTAAATAATGGGATGTCAATTCTTGGTGTTGGTGTCGATTGGCAACAAGCCATTAAAGGTTTGATTCTCCTCTTGGCAGTTGTCTTAGATATTTACAACAAGAAACGGAAAATTTCTTAAGGAGGCAAAAGTATGGTCGATCCAAATGCAAAAACCATCCTGCTGATTTGTACAGCCGGAATCACTTCTGGTCTGCTGGTAAAAAATATGCAGACAGCAGCCGATGAACAACGGTTAAATCTACACATCTATTCGGCACCGGCAATTATCGCCGAACAGATTATTCAAAACCAAAAGGTCGATGTCTTAATGATTGGACCGCAATCAGAATATGAAATTGCCCGCTTAAAAGATTTTCTGAACTACAAAGCCGTTCCTTATAAGCTTATCAAAAAAGATGATTATGAAACATTGGACGGTGA
Organism: Enterococcus sp. HY326; assembly: GCF_026157065.1. Lineage (GTDB taxonomy): Bacteria > Bacillota > Bacilli > Lactobacillales > Enterococcaceae > HY326. Next base: position 14,812 of record NZ_JANLGQ010000001.1, on the reverse strand, counting down.
GGCTGTCTTAAAAGATGGCTTAACCCTTTTAAACTAGTTTCCTCCAAGATTTATTTTGTTTTTTCATAAAAGGCAGACGCTTTTCATTTTAGCTAGGAAAAGCTGCAGTTGAAAAGCAGCTGCCGCCCCCTCTGAAGTCTATAGGACAGGCAAAAGGATTCACCGGTCAATGAAGAATCGGCTGGACACCTTTTGCTATGTCCTATAGTTTTCTCAATTGGAGAAATCCCGTCGGAAATTTTGAAAATATTCTTACTTTTTGCTGAAAAAGGAGTATAGTAGAAATGAAAGGGTGGTAAAGAGGTATTATGAAGATTAATTGGCGGAAGAATTTATTGATTTCTTGGATTGGCTGTTTTTTCACAGGGGCAAGTTTTAGTCTGGTAATGCCCTTTATTCCTGTTTATATTGAACAATTACATACACCGGCGGACCAAGTCGAGTTATTTTCTGGTCTGGCAATTTCAGTTACCGCTTTTGCGGCCGCTATTTTCTCACCAATCTGGGGTAATTTAGCTGACCGGCGGGGTCGTAAAATGATGATGATTCGGGCGGCTGCCGGTATGACCGTTTCCATGGGGGCCTTAGCTTTTGTACCAGATGTTTATTGGCTATTAGCCATGCGATTTTTGACAGGAGTTTTATCTGGCTATATTCCAAATGCAACCGCCATGATTGCCTCTCAAGCTCCCAAAGAAAAAAGCGGCTGGGCACTGGGAACTTTGTCAACTGGTGCAGTTGCGGGTTCATTAATCGGGCCTTCTTTAGGTGGCGCTTTAGCCCAATGGTTTGGCATGAGCAATGTCTTTATTATCACAGGAGTGGTGTTAGCCATCACCACGTTACTGACAGTCTTCTTAGTGAAGGAAGATTTCCAGCCGCTGCCAAAGGGCGAGATGATGTCCTCCAAGGAATTATTTGCCAAGATTGATCGTAAATCAATCTTAATCGGCCTGTTTATCACCACCTTGATTTTACAATTAGGGGTCACGAGTATTACACCGATTTTGACTCTCTATATTCGCCAATTAAGCGGTGATATGAACAATATTTTATTTGTCAGCGGGCTGATTGTTTCGATTGCCGGTGTATCGGCGATGATTTCGTCACCTATTTTAGGGCGCTTAGGCGATCGTTACGGCAGCCACCGGGTTTTATTAGGCGGCTTGATTTTGTCCTTCTTATGCTTTGTGCCGATGGCCTTTGTAACCTCGCCGTTTCAATTGGGGGCTCTGCGCTTTTTACTAGGCTTTTCCACCGGCGCATTGATGCCTTCTATTAACACCTTAATCGGCAAAATCACCCCCTTTGAAGGAGTCAGCCGGATTTATAGCTACAATACAATGTTCAATAATTTTGGTCAGGTCTTAGGTCCATTAGTAGGCTCAACAGTTGCTTCAACCTTAGGCTACGCTAGTGTTTTTCTTGTGACCAGTGCTTTTGTTTTAATGAATATCTTCTTGTCCCTGTTTAATTTTAGAGGATTATTGAAACGAAATTTTGATTAAGTATCAAAATGAAGAATAATAAAAAACCAGCTACATGTTGCAAACAGCTGTTAGCTAAGCGCTCTATGGCTCTATGTCAGAGGCTTAGCTAATAACAGTGAATCATTGCATGTAACTGGTTTTTCGATTATATTTAAGATTGATTTGAAGATGTGTGGGGTTTGGCTCCGTAACGAATTAAAATAATGATAACACCGGCAATCAGTGAAACAATTGTCGAAATTTTAAAATCAAAGGCAGTGGCCGCTAAAGAGCTGGCAATATAACTAATCACTTGGCCTAAGATAAAAGCCCAAAATAAGGTAACTACATAACGCATGACCTGCACCTCTTTTCTCACGATTAGTTTAGCACAATCTATAAAATAAAGTAAAGAAAACTCTCTAGATAAACTTAGAAATTTTCATGAAAGGATGACGAGAATGCTGCCTCAGTTAAATACGACTACCAGCTTCACCTTATTGCAAAGCACTTTAAAAATAAAGTCATTGGTTGAAACTGCCAAAGCTCGCGGCTATCAGGCTCTGGCCATTGCTGACCATAACGTTTTGACGGCGGTGGTGGAATTTTTCCAAGTCTGCCAGAAAAATCAGCTAAAGCCAGTGATTGGCCTGCGCTTGGATTATCAGATTCCCGATCGTGATGGCGTCTTTCAACTGGTAGTCTATGCCAAAAATGTAGCTGGTTATCAGCAGCTCCTGCAACTTTCTACCTATAATATGACCCATGACAAACCATTATTCCTTGAGGAACAAGGGGAAAACTTCAGCGAGCTAGTCGGGATTTTACCGGCGGACAATGAACTACGGACAGATGATCGGTTCAACGAAGCCTCAGCCAGCCGGCTCTCTTTTTTACAACAGCTGTTTAGCGACAAGCAATTTTATTTTGCTGTGGAAGTGCCTGATTTAGAAACTGAAAATACTTGGCTAGCCGAGCTTCAAAGGCAAGGCTTGCCGCTAATCGCTTTTCCTAGTGTTCGCTATCTAAATGCCAATGAGAGCTTTGCCGTCAAAGTGATGCAGCACATCAATGACGGAACGACTTTGGAGGAAAACCTGAATGATGGGTTTCGGGATATCCGCGGTACAGAATTTTTACGGGATGCCGCTGAAATCACCGAACTCTATCAACGTTTAGGATTTGCTGAGGCGGTTATCGCTGCTGAAAATTTAGTGGCTATGTGCCAGTTTGAATTGCCGCTCCATCAAAAATTACTGCCCCATTATCAATTGCCACAGGGGGAAACTGCTGCTAGCTATCTAGCAAAGTTGTGTCAACAAGCTCTAACCAAGCGTGTGCCCGCTGAAGATAGTCGTTATACCGAACGTCTAAATTACGAATTAGGAATCATTCACTCCATGGGCTTTGACGATTACTTTTTGATTGTTTGGGATGTCATGGCCTTTGCCCATCAAAATAAAATTGTGACCGGGGCAGGGCGGGGCTCGGCTGCCGGCTCACTGGTGGCTTATCTATTAGAAATTACCGATGTAGATCCGATTCAATATGACTTATTGTTTGAACGATTCTTGAATCCCGAACGTTATACCATGCCGGATATTGATTTGGATATCCCTGATAATAAGCGGGATGAAATCTTGCAATACGTGCAAGAAAAATATGGTCACTTTCATATGGCGCAGATTGCGACTTTCGGGACCATGGCGGCAAAAATGGTCTTGCGGGATGTGGCTCGGGTCTTTGGGTTGTCCCAAAGCGAAGCCAATCGCTGGAGTCAAGCGGTGCCAAACCGCTTGAAAATTACGTTGCCGCTTGCCCTTGAAGATTCAAACAAGCTGCAAACTTTAGCTGGTCAATCAGAAAAATATCAACTGCTCTTAGAAACCGCTATGCAGTTAGAAGGTCTGCCACGACATGTTTCAACCCACGCAGCAGGCGTTGTTATCAGCGATCAAAACTTAGTCGAGCTGGTGCCTCTGCAAACGGGTTCCGATAATATCTTATTAACGCAATTTACCATGAATGATGTGGAAGCCATTGGCCTGTTAAAAATGGATTTTCTAGGCTTACGCAATCTTTCTATTATTGATGACACCTTGAAGGGCATCAAAAAAGGGTATGGGATTGAATTTGACTATAAACAAATTCCCTTAGATGATTTACCGACAATTGAGCTCTTTCAAAAAGGGGCTACTAGCGGAATTTTTCAATTTGAATCAGCAGGTATTCGCAATGTTCTGAGGCGTCTGGAGCCTAATGGGATTGAAGATATTGCCGCCGTCAATGCTCTTTATCGTCCAGGTCCTATGCAAAATATTGACACCTTTATTCGCCGGAAAAAAGGCCAAGAGCCGATTCGTTATCCCGATGATAGCCTAGCAGAAATTTTAGGTAATACCTATGGTGTCATGGTCTATCAGGAACAGGTCATGCAGGTGGCTTCAAAAATGGCGGGCTTTTCACTGGGACAAGCCGATATTTTACGGCGGGCCATCAGCAAGAAGAAAAAAGATGTCTTAGATGAACAGCGGCATCTCTTTGTCAGTGGTGCCTTAAAGCAAGGTTACTCTGAAGCAAAAGCCAACGAAGTCTATGATTATATCGAACGCTTCGCTAATTACGGCTTTAACCGTTCCCACGCTTTTGCCTATTCCTTTGTCGGCTTTCAAATGGCCTATTTGAAGGTCCATTATCCGGCACCTTTTTACGGCGCACTATTGCATTCGGTGCGGCATAATCCAGCAAAAATTAAAGAATACGTCAGTGAGGCCCGCAAAAATGGCGTGGAATTAATCCCTCCTTCAATCAATCAAAGCAGTTACAGCTTTAAAATTATTGATCAAGGGAAAATTTTATTTGGCTTAAGTGGCTTAAAGGGACTACGTCGCGACTTTATTTTAGAAATTTTAGAAGAACGGCGGGCGGCAGGACGCTATACTAGCTTTGACCAATTTTTAATTCGCACCCATAATAAATGGCTCAAGCTGGAAAATCTACGGCCATTAGTGGCAATTGGTGTGTTTGATGAAATTGAGCCCAACCGCAAGCAATTAATGAACAATTTAGAAAGTAAAATCCAAAATACGATATATAGCGGCGGTAGTCTAGATTTATTAGGTATCATGGAATTAAAGGAGGCCGAACTTCCAGATTATACCTTGGCTGAGCGTCTTAACTTGGAGGAAGAATATTTAGGTATCTATCTTTCTGGGCATCCGACAGAAGGCTTTCATAAATTACGCAAAGCGAAAAAAGTTCAAAGCATCACTGATAGTCTAGCGGGTCAAAAAAATCGTGTCCTGTATTATTTGCGGGATTTACGGGAGATTCGCACCAAAAAAGGCGAGTTGATGGCTTTTCTTGAAGGCAATGATAGCTCAGGCGAAATTAGCGTAACTATTTTCCCCCAATTGTATCGTAAGGTCATGGGTATTTTAGAGGTCAATCAGGTCTACTATCTTGAGGGCAAGGTTGAAGAGAGCAGCTATAATCAAGAGCTTCAGTTATTAGCGGAAACCATTCAGCCGGCTAGTCAAATGGAGGGGCAGATTGCAGATCAAACTGCCTATCTCAAAGTCATTCCTGAAAATGACACAAAGGAATTTCTGCAAAAACTACAGGGGATTTTAAAGCGCCACAGCGGGCATATTCCGGTGATTGTCTTCTTTTCCGGCAGTGGGCGCAAAATTCAGTTGGCAGAAGCTTTTTGGGTAGATGATAGCCGAGAAGCAGCCGAACAATTGAAGTATCTTCTTGGAAATGAAAATGTAGTTTTCAAAAATATCACAAATTAGAAGTAAAGTATTTTCATTTTTTTCAACTTTTTAGGGGTTAACCAAGACTTTTCCTAATAGATTATGGTAAAATGGGTCTCGTGGAAAAATCAAATTTTCAAAAACTCAGAAACTGGTTTTCAGTCTGAGAAGTAAACTAATGAGGTGACATATAAATGAAGCGCATTGGAATCTTAACAAGCGGTGGCGATGCACCGGGAATGAATGCGGCAATTCGTGCCGTGGTGCGTAAAGGTATTTATGAAGGATTAGAAGTTTATGGCATTAACTATGGCTATGCTGGGTTAGTTGCTGGAGATATTCGTAAACTGGATGTTGCTGATGTCGGTGATATCATTCAGCGGGGTGGGACCGTGCTTTATTCTGCCCGCTATCCAGAATTTGCCACTGAAGAAGGCCAATTAAAAGGCATCGAGCAATTAAAGAAATTCGGAATTGAAGGTTTAGTAGTTGTTGGCGGTGATGGGTCTTATCATGGCGCAATGGCCTTGACTAAACACGGCTATCCAGCAATTGGTATCCCTGGAACAATCGACAACGATATTCCTGGAACTGATTTTACCATTGGTTTTGATACAGCCATCAATACAGTTTTAGAATCTGTTGATAGAATTCGTGATACAGCGACTTCCCACGTCCGGACCTTCGTCATTGAAGTGATGGGTCGGGATGCCGGCGATATTGCATTGTGGTCAGGTGTGGCCGGTGGGGCTGATGAAATTATTATTCCTGAACATGACTTTGACATGGCAGAAGTTGCTAAAAGTATTCAAAGTGGCCGAGAACGTGGTAAAAAACATTGCCTCATCATTTTGGCGGAAGGTGTTATGGGGGGCAATCAATTTGCTGAAGAATTATCAGCTTATGGCGATTTCCATACCCGTGTATCAATCTTAGGTCACGTTGTTCGTGGTGGTTCGCCATCAGCACGAGATAGAGTTTTAGCCAGTAAATTCGGCGCCTATGCTGTTGATTTGTTAATGGCAGGTAAGGGTGGCTTATGTGTAGGCATGCTTGAAAACAAAGTCGTGGCAGCCGATATTATTGATACTTTAGAAAACAACAAGCATAAACCTGATTTGTCTTTATTCGATTTAAATAAACGTATTTCTTTCTAACGTTAAATTGCTCTTGAAAGAATGCATTTAAAATAAAAAAATATAGAGGAGCGTTTTTCTGTAATGAAAAAGACTAAAATTGTCAGCACGTTAGGACCAGCCAGTAACACTGTAGAAATTATTTCTCAATTGATTGAATCTGGAGCCAATGTATTTCGTTTCAACTTCTCCCATGGAGACCATGAAGAACAATTAGGTCGGATGGAAATGGTTCGCCAAGCTGAAAAAGCAATTGGCAAAGATGTTGCCATCTTGTTAGATACTAAAGGTGCTGAAATTCGGACTACCGTTCAAGACACAACTGAAGCGGATTACGGTCGTGCTGGCTATATTCAATTTACAGCTGGTGACAAAACTCGTATTTCAATGGACCCTGAATTAAAAGGGAAAAAAGAAAAAATCGCTGTCACATATCCTGGTTTATTTGACGATGTGCATGTGGGCGGTCACGTATTATTTGATGACGGCTTGATTGACATGCAAATTCTTGAAAAAGATGCTGTTAACCGTGAATTAGTTGTTGAAGTGAAAAACACTGGTATGCTAGGCTCAAGAAAAGGGGTCAACGCACCAGGTGTTTCAATCAGCTTACCAGGTATCACTGAAAAAGATGCGGATGATATCCGTTTTGGTTTAGACAACGATATCGACTTTATCGCAGCAAGCTTTGTTCGTAAAGCACAAGACGTATTAGATATTCGTGAAATTATCGAAGAAAAAAATATGAATCACGTGCAAATCTTCTCTAAAATTGAATCACAAGAAGGTATCGATAATATCGATGAAATCATCAAGGTTTCTGATGGTATCATGGTCGCTCGTGGTGACATGGGTGTCGAAATTGCAGCTGAATTAGTGCCATTGGCTCAAAAACGTATTATCAAAAAATGTAACCTTGCTGGTAAATCTGTTATCACAGCAACACAAATGTTAGAATCAATGCAAGAAAATCCTCGTCCAACCCGCGCTGAAGCGTCTGACGTTGCCAATGCGGTCTTTGATGGAACAGATGCAACCATGTTATCTGGTGAATCTGCCAATGGGGATTACCCAGTTGAAGCAGTTGCGACAATGGCTAGAATTGACGAAGAAGCTGAACAAGCTTTATCGGAAATGGGTACTTTCCAAATCAATCAATTCGATAAAACCGATGTAACTGAAACAATTGGTTTATCAGTGGCTCGTGCTGCGAAAAACTTAGGTGTTAAAACAATCGTTGCAGCGACTGAATCTGGTTATACTGCGAAAATGATTTCAAAATATCGCCCAGAAGCTGATATTTTAGCGGTTACCTTTGATGAAAGAACCAAACGTGGTTTGATGTTAAACTGGGGTGTCTTCCCAACCGTTGCTGAAAAACCAACAACAACTGATGAAATGTTTGACTTAGCAGCTAAAAAAGCCGTTGATTTAGGCTTTGCTGAAGAAGGCGACTTAATCTTAATCACAGCCGGTGTACCAGTTGGTGAACGTGGCACTACTAACGTTATGAAAATCCAATTAATCGGTTCTAAATTATTAGATGCTCAAGGTGTTGGTGAAAAAGCAGTTGTTGCCAATGCAGTGATTGCGAACTCTGCTGAAGAAGCAAATGGTAAAGCGAAGGATGGAATGGTCTTAGTTGTTCCAACAACTGATAAAGACTACATGCCAGCTATCGACAAAGCAGCAGCTTTGGTTGTTGAAGAAGGCGGCTTAACAAGCCATGCAGCAGTAGTCGGAATTGCCAAAAACATTCCGGTTATCGTTGGCGCACAAGATGCCCGCAATCTGATTGCGGATGGTGAATTAATCACCGTTGACCCTCGTCGTGGAATTGTCTACCGTGGTCAAACAACAGCTATCTAAAAGATAATCTCTTTAGAGGTTGTGACATTGGTCAAAAACAGAAACGGACTTAACGGACACGATCTTGTAAGAAAGATTAAATAGTGTCAATTTGCGATGAGAACCTATTGGACTACAGTCGCAAACAAAGTATGGTATGGGTTTCCATCTGTTAAAGAGACTAATGTCACCACCTCTTTTCTCATTAAAAACTAGAATAATGCAATGTAAAAGGACCAGCAAAAGTTAGACAAAAAATCTAACTTTTGCTGGTCCTTTTATGTAATCCACACGAGTAATTGCATTTTTTATTCTCATTTTTTGTTGCAGGACCAATTTATCCCGGTAAAACCATCAGCCGTTCAGGTGTAATCTCTTGAAAACGAATCGGCTTTTGATAAAATTCCGATAGATTTTCCTTTGTAAATAAGGATTTTCTTTGACCTTGAGCAAAAATTTGACCATCCCGAATCATCAAAAGATGATCAAAGGTCGGCAAAAGTTCCTCCGTGTGATGGGTGACAAACAATAGAGCTGGTGAATTTTTTTCAGCAGCTAAGCGGTCAATGCGGGCTAACAGTTCTTCTCTAGCAAAGAGATCTAGTCCGTTGCAGGGCTCGTCTAAAATTAACAGCTCTGGGTCTGCCATTAAAGCTCGGCTAATTAAGACAATTTGCCGCTCACCTTGAGACAATAGCTTATAAGGACGCCCGATTAATCGCTTTGCATCAAAGGAAAGTAAAATATTTTTAGCCCGCTCCATGTCTTCAACAGAATATTTTTGATAGATACCAATACTGGCAAATTTTCCAGACAACACAATTCTTTCAGCAGTTTCGGATTCATGAATCCGATATTGCAATGCAGTCGAAACCCAGCCAATCCGTTTTTGCAGCTCTGGAATTGACGTGTGGCCAAAGACTTCGCCTAAAACCTGCAAACGACCCTTAGAGGGCCAGAGGCTGCCGGTGATTAGCTGCAGCAGCAAAGTTTTGCCGGCACCGTTCAGCCCTAAAATACCGCAGTTTTCCTTTTCTCGCACCTGCCAATTAATCTCTGATAGTAATTTTTTCTGCTCCCGAATCAGTGAAACATTTTCAAATGAAATGATTTCCATAGTAAACACCTTCTTTTCTATAGCATTACTATAAAATATCTCAAACAATTTGCCTACTCTTTTTAACAAAAAGTGACAAAAAGTCAAAATGAAAAGGTGTCAAGAAAATTTCATTGACAAAGGTTTTTAAGCCCTGTATAATAGCTTTTGTTGCGTAGAGGTGAGAAGATGAAATGGTCATTATTAGAACTTCGGAAATATCAGGAAGCTCCTTTAGCATTTTCCGAAACTCTTGATTTAAAGCAAAATTTAATCAAACGTGATGGCTCCATTTTAGATTTGGAACCAGTTGTTGTGGAAGGAATTTTAACTGTCGACAAAGCCGCCTATATTATTCATTATCGGGTGCAGACAAGTATCACAATACCTTCGACACGTTCTTTGGAACCAGTAGTCTTGCCAATGGACTTTACGGTGGATGAGGTATTCATGACACCAGAACAGTACAATCGGCGAGAGGATTTGATTCCTGAAGAAGAGATTATTATCTTAGACAAGGATTCAATTGATTTAGATGAATCAATTGAAGACAATCTACTCTTGGCAATTCCCACACGGGTTTTGACGGAGGCGGAGGAGCATGCGGACAAATTACCTGAGGGTGATGGGTGGCAAGTGATGTCTGAAGAGGATTATCTTTTACAACAAGAACAAGCAGCAGATCAGCTTGATCCTCGTCTAGCTAAACTTTCAGAATTATTCTCTGACGATGATTCGAAATAAACGCTAGATTGGAATAAATTTGCAGGATTTTTCTGCAAAAATTTATAAAGGAGGTGTTTGTCAATGGCAGTACCAGCTCGTAAAACTTCTAAAGCGAAAAAAGCAAAACGTCGTACTCATTACAAATTAACCATTAACGGTTTAAACGAATGTCCTAATTGTGGTGAAATGAAGAAAAGCCATCATGTATGCTCAAATTGTGGCTACTATGACGGAAAAGACGTTATGACTAAAGAAGAAGCATAAGACATTTTTGAAATGTCGAAAACCCCGAGACTAACCATGGAGTCTCGGGGTTTTCTTATGACGAATGTTATTTAGTTTTTTTCACAAACAAATACTATTTTGTTTCAATTATTAATTTCTTAGGATATAATGAGAGGGATTAGGGAGAATTCCCATTTTTTTTAGGAGGTACCAAAATGACAAAACAACAAATCGGTGTTGTCGGCATGGCCGTCATGGGTAAAAACCTAGCACTGAACATCGAAAGCCGCGGCTACTCTGTCGCTATCTATAACCGGACGGGTTCTAAAACTGAAGAAGTGATTGCCGAACATCCGGATAAAAATCTGCACGCTGCTTTTACTGTAGAAGAGTTCGTGAATTCATTAGAAACACCTCGCCGTATTTTATTAATGGTCAAAGCTGGCGCAGGAACAGACGCTACCATCCAATCACTATTGCCTCACTTAGATAAAGGGGACGTTTTAATCGATGGTGGGAACACGTACTTCAAAGACACGATTCGTCGTAATGAAGAGTTAGCTAATTCTGGCATCAACTTTATCGGCACTGGTGTTTCTGGTGGTGAAAAAGGCGCTCTAGAAGGCCCTTCTATTATGCCTGGCGGCCAAAAGGAAGCTTACGAATTAGTGGCACCAATTTTGGAAGAAATTTCGGCTAAAGCTGAAGATGGTGCACCATGTGTGACGTATATCGGCGCAAACGGTGCTGGTCATTATGTCAAAATGGTTCATAATGGGATCGAATACGGCGACATGCAATTGATTGCCGAGTCGTATGATTTAATGCAAAACATCCTTGGCTTATCTGTTTCAGAAATGGCAGATATTTTCAGCGAATGGAACAAAGGCGAATTGGATTCTTACCTTATTGAAATTACTGCTGACATTTTAACTCGTAAAGATGATGAAGGCACTGGCAAACCAATTGTGGACGTTATTTTAGATGCTGCAGGGAATAAAGGGACTGGTAAATGGACTAGCCAAGATGCATTAGACTTAGGTGTTCCGCTATCGTTAATTACGGAATCCGTTTTTGCCCGCTATATTTCAGCCTATAAAGAAGAACGGGTAGAAGCCAGCAAAGTCTTGCCGAAACCAGCGCCATATAATTACGCTGGTGACAAAACAGAATTGATTGAAAAAATTCGTGAAGCCTTGTACTTTAGCAAAATCATGAGCTATGCCCAAGGATTTGCGCAATTACGTGTCGCATCTAAAGAATACGATTGGGACTTGCCATTTGGCGAAATTGCAAAAATTTGGCGTGCTGGTTGTATTATCCGGGCCCGCTTCTTGCAACGCATTACAGATGCCTATGACAAAGATGCGGATTTGAAAAACTTATTGTTGGATGACTATTTCATGGAAATTACCGCGAAATATCAACAAGCTGTTAGAGATGTTGTGGCGATTGCCGTTCAAGCAGGAATCCCTGCACCAACTTTCTCAGCAGCGATTGCTTATTTTGACTCTTATCGGGCAGAACGTTTACCGGCTAACTTAATCCAAGCACAACGGGATTACTTTGGTGCACACACCTATGAACGGACAGACAAAGAAGGCATTTATCACTATAGCTGGTACCACGAAGAATAATTCGCAGAAGAGAATGTTAGCGAAGAAAGGAAAATTGAATGAGTAGTATTCTAGTCATTGAAGATGAAAAGAACTTGGCTCGCTTTGTTGAATTGGAGTTAAAGCATGAAGGCTACACGACGGAAGTTCATTACAATGGACGGACTGGCTTAGAGGCTGCCCTTGAGGAAGAATGGGATGCCATTTTGCTGGATTTAATGTTACCTGAATTAAACGGCTTAGAAGTTTGCCGACGGGTACGTCAGGTGAAAAATACACCCATTATTATGATGACCGCTCGTGATTCAGTAATTGACCGGGTTTCTGGTTTAGATCACGGTGCAGATGATTATATCGTAAAGCCTTTTGCTATTGAAGAGCTGTTAGCCCGCCTAAGAGCTTTGTTGCGCCGAATTGATATTGAAGGCGATAAAAATATCGCCAAACAAACGACGTTAACCTACCGTGATTTGACGATTGAAAAGGAAAATCGAGTGGTGCGTCGTGGTGAAGAGATTATCGAATTGACGAAACGTGAGTATGAACTACTATTAACCTTAATGGAAAACATTAATGTTGTTTTAGCTCGAGATGTTTTATTAAACAAAGTCTGGGGTTATGAAACAGAAGTTGAGACAAACGTTGTCGATGTTTATATTCGTTACCTCAGAAATAAAATTGACGTTCCCGGAGAAGAAAGCTATATCCAAACTGTACGGGGAACAGGCTATGTGATGCGTTCATGATAAATAAAAAACAAGTAGAACTGAAGGGGCCCTCTTTGACTGTCAAGTGGGCCTTGGCAAGTTCTTTCTTTATATTCGTTGTTTTTACAATTTTTGCTGTTATTACGTACCAACGAACGGTCAGCCTGATGGCGTCAAGGGAGCAGGCCAACGCTAAAACAACAATGACTGATACAGTAGCTCGTCTAGCTCAAGCTGATCAAGAATTATCGACAAGCTCTGTTGTGACCTATCTATTTAACTCAGTCGATGAGGTAACCGATAATTCCAATGATCAAACTGTTTATGGAATTGATGGGTTATATAGTGAATTAGGTCAGGAAGACTTGAATCTGACAATATTTAATTTGTCAGAGGACCCGATTTTCCAAACCCAAGCAGCCACGCAAGATTTTGCCGGAACAGACGTCAAAGAAGCGGATATCACCACCATCAGTAACGAAACTGGCCTGCTTTCAGTTGAACCGATACGTTCCGTCACTACCAATCAAGTGGTAGGCTATGCCCAAATTTTTTATAGCCTCAGTAGCTTTTACGAAATTCGTGAACGTCTATTGCTGACGCTAGTCGTCTTAGAAATAATTTCATTAATTTTATCTAGCTTTTTAGGATTTTTGTTGTCTAGTTACTTTTTGAAACCCTTAAAAGTCCTCAGAAATACGATGGAAATTATCCGTAATGATCCAGAATCCGATGCCCGCATGCCTGAAATCAAGACAAATGACGAACTTGCCGATATCTCAGAGAATTTCAATGAAATGTTAGACCGCATGAAACTCTATATTGAAAGCCAAAAACAATTTGTAGAGGATGTTTCCCATGAACTCAGGACACCAGTGGCAGTCATCGAAGGCCATTTAAGTATGTTAAACCGTTGGGGGAAAGATGATCCAGAAATTCTGCATGAATCAATTCTAGCCAGCCTTCAAGAAATTAGTCGGATGAAGACCCTCGTTCAGGAAATGCTCGATTTATCTCGAGCACAGCAATCGGAAATTCTTTACAAAAACGAAACTTCAAAAGCTAAAGAAGTTATCTACCAAGTTTACAATAATTTCAAAATCTTATATCCAGAATTCACCTTTACTTTAGATGATGATTTACATGAAGAAGTCGATGTTAAAATCTATCGCAATCATTTTGAACAGTTGATCATCATTATTTTAGATAATGCTGTCAAATATTCAACGAATCGTAAAGAAGTGCATATTTCAATTTCTCGTAATAGCAATGCCTTTGAGTTAGCTATTCAAGATTTTGGTGAAGGAATCACAGAAGAGGACTTAAAGAAAATCTTCAACCGTTTTTACCGAGTGGATAAAGCTCGAGCTCGAACTAAGGGTGGAAACGGGTTAGGTTTATCAATCGCCAAACAACTTGTTGAGAATTATAAGGGGACAATTTCAGTTGATAGCTCTGTAGGTCACGGTACAATTTTCAGAATTACGTTACCGCTTGTCGTAAAATAACAGATCTCTAAAGAGGATTCAGAGTAGTATCTTTGAATTCTCTTTTTTATTTGTAAAATATTGAAGTTTTCGAGGAGAGTTTTTGACTTCTTTTAGTTCAATTTCCGAACAATTTCAAAAGAATTAAAGAGAGTGTTCTGATAATGAAAAAAATAGCAAAAAGCGTGATTTATCTCTTGCATTCTTGCTGTAAGATTGGTATATTTTATCTTGTCCTTGTGAAAGAAATAATTCGTTTAAGAAATTTCAAATTTCTTGTTGACGAATCTGAAAAGGCATGATAGACTAACAAAGTCGCTTGAGGATGAGGAGTTTAAGATAACAAAACTTCTGAAAAATTCACAAGCCAGCAACGAAGCTTTTCTAAAAAAACTTTTTGGAAAGTTGTTGACAATCAGCTACAAAGCTGATAAGATATAAAAGTTGCTGAAACAACAGATTCACTTCTTTTTAAGAAGCTGAATTGCAACATGTAGACCTTTGAAAACTGAACAAAGCAAACGAACCAATGTGTAGGGCGTCCTTGATAGTCAAGGACAAAATAAACATTGCAAGCAAAAGCTAGCAAACAATTAATGAGCTAACAGTCGCAAGACTGTGCAAACACTTTTATTATGAGAGTTTGATCCTGGCTCAGGACGAACGCTGGCGGCGTGCCTAATACATGCAAGTCGAACGCTTTTTCTTTCACCGGAGCTTGCTCCACCGAAAGAAAAGGAGTGG
>NZ_JANLGQ010000019.1 GCF_026157065.1 Enterococcus sp. HY326 | reverse complement strand
ATACATTTTTCTGTCAGATACTAGGGTACAACTATGCTCAACACCAGTACAACAGCCCCTCTGTTAGCAATTCGGAGAGCGTTTGTCTAGTGTTTTTTCTTTTGATTTTGAAAAAAAGAAAGAAGGAAAACCTGTGGAGCCTTAGCGGAACAGGTGTGAGCCAGTTGCCTTAGCAACGATCTGGCGAGAGTGAGCCTTAGCGAACGGCCTCGGAGAGGTTGGCGGTACGCCAAAATGCCTTAGCAGTTACTACGTACTGTAGACCGTCGTTTTACTTGCAAGTTTAGACGAAAACTGCCGTGACATTCGTTCCTTATTTCTAAATACGGTATACTTACTGCGAAGGAGTGAGTCCCTTGGAAAACTACAAAACTATCAAAGAGCTTGCTGATGAATTAAATGTTAGTAAAGATAAAATAAAATATCAGGTGAGGAAATTACCTAGTGAATTACCCAGTAAAATTAACGGAGTTACCTATTTGAATGAAGCCGCTGTTACAATCATTTTGGACTCATTGGGGGTAAAATTACCTACTAATGACCAGGTAATTTTACCTGATAATACCCAGGATTTACCCCGCGGAGATACAGTGTCTATATTAAAAAATGAACTTAAAATTAAAGATGCACTTTTAGTTGAAAAGGACAAACAAGTTAATAAGTTACTTGATAATCAGAGTGAGATGCAAAAATTGTTAGACCAGCAACAACAACTTACTCTTCAAGCAAACAAACAAATCGAACAGCTGCAATCTCAATTAATGGTTACGTATACAGAAGAATCAAGCCGAGAAAGTAAGGATGAAGTGGAACAACAGCTATCGGAAGCTTCAAAAGAAGAAATACCTGGACTATCGAAAAAATGGTTTCAGTTTTGGAAATAATTTAAGTGTTCCATAAACCGATATAGAAAAAAAGAAGCTAAAAGTAACTTGAGAGCTCAATTGAAGAGTGTTTAGGTCCGGCAAATGTGGGCATATATGCCGGAAACAGGTTTTTTAGAGGAAAAAGTGCGGCAAATATGGCCGAATTTGCCGCAAACCTTAAAAAGAGGCTCGGCATATAAGCTCATATTTGCCGCATGTGAAAAAATACTGGGGTCAAGGTAAAACCAATCCGCTCTGCGGATTACCCTTTTTTGGGGGCAGGTTTCCCTTATGCTCTTGCAACATTTGTTTGTGAAATTTTAAAAGGAACATTTTTCCTTAAGTATCATATTTAAAAATATCATTTGGTTTTATGTTTAAGAGGAGCGTTAACAAGAAGCAAAGAAAAAGAAAAATCATGAGATTGCTACAAAAAGAACAAATTTCCATCATATTTTAGATGTAGGATGAACTCATCCAATAAACAAACCCAAATAAAACTTTTTTTCATTTTTACTCCTACCCCGGCTCACTGTCCCCGCAGTGAGTTTTTTTTGTTATTCTAAACAGGTTACTGGTTGGCTAAGGGTTTAGATCCACAAACAAAAGTTCTTATCAGTTTAACGGGTTTCCGAGTGAAGATATAAAAGAAGATACTGAAATAAAGACACAGACGAAGCAAGTATTTTTAAAGAATTGAGGGGAAAACTTGAAAAAAAGCACTCTGTCATTTTGACAAAGTACTCTGAATTTATGTCATTATTTGGTTACGCAAAATCGGCATTTTTTTCCGAGACAATGTGAAGGCAACAAACGCTTATATATCAACGATTTACTACTGTTCCGAACCTAATTTACCGATTTACTACCCCCCTGTTAGAGTACGGGGGTCCCACCGAGAGCAACGGTCGTTGCTCTCGGTGCTCAAAAGCGTCTACTTTGCCCTGTTCACCTTCGTGAACACGCACGTCGCTGTAACTGTTTCAAGTAGGGAAACCTGTCTTGCCGCTGGCAGACAGGCCGCCTCGCCCCAGGCGAGCGGCCCTGTTTGAAAGCAGACAGCGTCGGCTGAGGGCAGAACAAGTATCGCTTTCGAATATTGTTACTCTAATACGATTAGTATA
This sequence comes from Enterococcus sp. HY326, assembly GCF_026157065.1. Taxonomy (GTDB): domain Bacteria; phylum Bacillota; class Bacilli; order Lactobacillales; family Enterococcaceae; genus HY326. Next base: position 2,315 of record NZ_JANLGQ010000019.1, on the reverse strand, counting down.
ACAAGGGTCTTAGTTTCCATCAAGAAAATTTCACTAAGTGTTGAGCCGGAAAAATGCTGCGAATGCAACGTTTGAAAAATGAGAAATGCTAGATTTTGAAAAATTCACAAAGGAAAGCCCGTCAGACGCTGGTCTGGCGGGCTACTTTGGATAATCGACATTATGTCTACTAGATATTTAATAACAATAGATTATTTGACTATTACTCAAATGAATAATTCAGCAACGGAAAATAAATTTGCTTTACCACCTAATTTAACACGGTCTCCATTTGCTTTACAATAGAGCAATCCACTACGTTGAGAAGCCTGAAAAGCTACAATATCGTGCTTGTTTAATATTCTAGACCAATAAGGGACTAAATGACAATGTCCGGAACCACAAACTGGATCTTCTGACACGTTTAATTTTGGAGCGAAAGATCGTGATACACAGTCCACATCACTACCTCTAGCTGTGACATGTAAAAGTAGTCCTTCCAAATTTTGAATCTTATCAAAATTTGGCTGTATATTTCTCACTACGCTCTCATCATTCAACACACACACTAAGTCTCTTCCCAAAAATACTGCCTTAGGTACTACTCCCAGAGCTTCCTCTATCTCTTTGGTTACTTCTACCTGTCGTAAATCATATGCGGGGAAATCCATTTCATAAATATCTTTCTTTTTTTCAACAATTAGTTCACCACTTAACGTTTGAAAAATTGTAGAAGTCGTACCTACTTCAATATAATTCATTATGACATAAGCACAAGCTAACGTAGCATGACCGCATAAATCTATTTCTCCACCTGGAGTAAACCAACGTAACTGGTAGTTCTCATCTGTTTTAACTGCAAATGCTGTTTCAGATAAATTATTTTCTTTTGTGATGTTTAACATCATTTCTTCGTCTAACCAATTGTCCATAATACAAATTGCAGCTGGATTACCTGAAAATAATTTATCTGTAAATGCATCTACCACATATTGTTTCATACTAGTTCTCCTTTTAGCATTAATTTATCTAGTTTAACATATTTTTTCTAAGCTGTTGTTATCATAAATTTTTACTGGGCATAAGGAGAAATATGTAAAGTTGGTAGTGTAAAATAATTACCAACCCAACTACGTATTTTCAATTTGTAGGTAATAAGTCTTACGCTGTATATACTGGATATATAAAATTTTGGTATGCTAGTTAATCAAAAAGTAGTATGGACTATTTCTCCCATACTACTTTTTCTTTTTCAGCTAATAATCTTGAGTCCAGAGTTTTAGTTTCAGACTCTTCAGTATCTATAAATGCAATTTTTTCGATAGAGCTTAACTCAAGTTTATCTAAATTAAAATCAGATAGCTTAATTACTGCCTCTGTCTGACTATCAAAAATGGAACCTTGAGTATAGATTGTAAAGAACAGAGTCGAATGATAAATATACCCGTTAATGTTAGATATTTTTTGATAAAAAGGTTTTTCTATATTAACTTTTATTGTCGTATCTATTGTTAAATCAGGACTATCAGATGTAATCATAACATCTTCGATATTATCCTTTGAGATTGTAAAAGATAATGCACTTATCAATGCGACGTATATACACAATACAAATAAAATAAAAAAAATTACTCCAAAAAATCTTTGGGGTTTCGAAATCTCCAGTTTTCTGTTACTCAATATAGGGCACCTCATTTTTCATTAAATTATTCAATTAATATCATCTTACTAATTAGTCAAAAGAGTATAAAATCAATAAAAAAGGTTGCAATCCCAACACCTAAAGCGTAATCTAAAACTATCATACAATTTAATATTACCAGAAAAAAGGTAAAAAAATAGAACGTTAGCTTAAAAATCGCCTGAGAAACGATTTTAAGAGCTTTAATTGATAACCTACTATCAATCAAAACCACTTCTAACATTCTAGCTTTTACTAATATTAGTACCACTTCTTTATTGAAGTTCGTATCTAATTATAGTAAATCTAGAAGCAGAATTCAAGGACTTGATTCATACAGGCACTCAATTAAAGCTAATTGAGTGCCTTTTTTGTTTGGAACAAGCGGACGTGCCACTGTCCGACCCTTAGAAGATGGGAAATAAGACGAAAGGTTACGTATTCGCCGCTGCAATAAGGAATGCTAGGAACACACAACAAGGGTAGCCTTATGCCCTTGTGTTCTGAAGGGTGGTAGCGACCGATTTGAACGGCTAGGGTGGAAACATGGACCGAAAGGTCAGTAATCTAAAACAAGGCTCTTAGGGCGTGTTTTAAGAGGGTTTTAGATGAAGTGTAGCAACTTCCAACTCATAAGGCATGTGATAGTGGCTCC
>NZ_JANLGQ010000018.1 GCF_026157065.1 Enterococcus sp. HY326 | reverse complement strand
AAATAGAATTTTCCACGTCAGAAATAGAATTTTTAATAAAATCGGCATATTGTGCTATAATTAAAAAAATGTTCTAAGAGGTGTTTTATGAGTAAAAATAAAAAGGCTAACTTAGCTTTAACTGATTTATTAAGCAGACAAAACTATTTAGTTGTTCAAGGTAATGATTTAGCTAAATCATTTGGAGGCTTAAAATCATTTGAACAACGTGTATTAGATTATTGTTTTAGCTATGTTACTAAAGATTCTAGATTAGAAGATGAATACGAAGTATCAGCATTAGAAATCATTAGACATTTTAATCTTAATACTTCTGGAGATTCGTATAAGCGAATAGCTGAAGCCTTTAAAAGACTTAATGAGAATACAGCTCTTTATTTACCTATAACAAGAAGTGATGGTTCTAAAGGAATTCGTATGACTCAACTTTTTTCATGGATTGATTTTTTTGATGATGGAATAGTACGGTTTAAATTTTCGACTGATTCAGCCCCTTATGTACTAGATTTAAAAGAAAAATTTTACAGTTTTAGATTAGGGGAATTATCTAGAATAAATGGTAAATATGCTTTGATTATGCTTAAACTATGGGAGTCTAACCGTAGAGGGAAAAATAAATATACAACTATTTCTGCTGATTTAGAGAACTGGCAATCTTGGTTTTTAGGCAAAGATAAACAATTACCAGCTGGTAGATTTTTTGCAGAGATTTTAACACGTTCTATCGACGAACTAGAAGAAAAGATTTCATGCGAGTTTTTCGTTACCACACAAAAAAGAGGACGAAAAGTGGTTGGCTATGAAATCATGATTACAGATACATCTATTTAGATTTTGAAAGAACCTTAATAGGTTCTTTCAAAATCTATCAACCATTGGCAATCTAGCCACCGTTGATAGATAAAAAGCAGCGAGTCTAAATTGGAAAAAATTTGGACAGCTGTACGCTAAAAAAGAGAAGATCATAAATTGCCTAAAGGCGATTTTATCTGAACGTTTTAGCTCGACTGGAAACAGTCGAATAGCGTCGCAGACCGAGTGCCAAAATCTATTTTGGTATAACGAGCTATACCAAAATAGATTTGTCCTCTAACTATGCTATGATGAACTCAACTTATTTAGGAGGTTTTCTCATGGCTCACGTTGAAAAATTTACCCAAGGTTCTGTGAACGGTTTATCCATTCACATTGAAAGAAAAACAACCAATCATTCTAACCCTGACATTGATTCAGAACGAACTTATTTGAATTATGATTTGTGTGATAAAGAAGGCGATATGAACCAACGGTTAAAAAATAGATTAGCCGAGGTTTACTGCTTTAATCGTGCTGACGTAAAAGTCATGGCTGATTGGATTGTGACACTTCCTAAATCACTTGAACAAGAGACAATGAGTACTCAAAAAGAATTTTTTAAATCGACAGTCGATTTTTTGAATGAACGATACGGTAATCAAAATGTATTATCTGCAACCGTTCATCATGATGAAACGACTCCTCACTTGCATTATGCCTTTATTCCTGTTGTTTTTGATGAAAAAAAACAACGTGAGAAAGTCTCTGCTAAAGAAGTCTTAACCAGGAAAGAACTGTCTTCTTTTCATCAAGACCTGGACAACTATCTCAAACAACAAATATCTCACATTTACCAGGAGGGAATTTTAAACAATCAAACGATTGGCATTGATGACGTTAAAATCATCAAAAAAATGGCAAAAGAAATCGCTGAAAAAGAAACAGAGCTATCTCAAAGAAAAGAGCATATCAATAAAAAAATAAAAGAAGTTAAAAATATAGATGTTTCCACTAAAAATGTGTATGCTGTTCAGGATCAATGGAATCATTTAACGAATCAATTTGAAAAGACACTTTTTGGAAAAACAATTGTTGATACCAAAAATTTAGCTAATTTAAAAGAGTTTATGGGTGGGGTTCAAAAAGAAGCTGAATTAACTAAAACAACCAACTACAATCTAAATAAAAAGGTCAAAAATTTAACTGAAAAAATAGAGAAACACACCTTCCAATTAGAAGGGCGAGATAATCAGATTAATCGTTTAAAACAAGAAAATAGACATCTGAAGCAAGACTTAGAAGAAACCCAAGAACACACACTGCAAGTAAGGGACAATAATAGAGTTCTGAAGAGTTTATTAAAAGATACAGGAAAAACTGATTTTTCTATGTCTCAAGTAGAATACGAAGGTCGAGTTATTTTAGAAAAACTTGAAAATGACGAAAAACCACGAGATTCTTATGAATGTTCAGACTGGAAAGAGACTCTAGAAGAAAATAGAATAAAGCGATATATCCCTGAAAATCGCTTAACTCAATGGATTCAGCAGTTAACAACATGGTTAAAACAATTGATTACACGAGAAAAACAAATAGAGCAACAAAAAAGTAGAGAAATGTCTCGCTAAAAAGTTTAATATTACCAGTAACATTAATTTTTAAAATAACAAAAAACTCCTAGCTAACGATTGCTGATTTCACTAAGTCAAAAAAAGTAGAACCTTGTTAAATCAAGGTTCTACTTTTTGATTTTAGGTAGACAAGTTGGGATTCACAATCTCAACGTCTGTAACCGTTGGTAAGTCTACAACTCGGTATAACATCAGATTATGTCTACCTATAGGTCAAATAACCCTACTTAATATTTAAGTATATATTTTATTTTGGTTAAAAATTTTAGGAAAATATTTTTATTTGCAATGATATACTTAAATACAAATTTATTAAAGGAGTGAACGTATTGAAAATAGATTTAAGCGACTGGCAAACTATGACTTATGAACAATTACAAAATAAATATACCATTTCGAAAAAAGAGCTATATGAATTAGTATTATCACAAAAATTATACCTACATAGTACGGTTACTGAGAGAGGAAAACTCACAGAATTGGAAGAATACTATATTGTACACACAGATAATTTATCTGTCAGTCAACTAGCTAACATGTTTCATAAATCTTATAATGCTATGTTAATGCAGATTAAAACAAAAGGATATTACGATCGAATAAAGTCTAATAAAAATAAGCATTGATTTTATTAGCGCTATGCGCCATAATTGATTAATCAAACAATTAAGGAGAACTTATAAATGATTGAGATAGAAAAAAAAACTCTTCAAAACATGACTTTTATAGATTTATTTGCAGGTCTAGGAGGATTTCGTATAGCCTTAGAGTCTCTAGGTGCAAAATGTGTTTATTCAAATGAGTGGGATAAACACGCTCAACAAGTGTATGAATCAAACTTTGGTGAGATCCCAGAAGGAGATATTACAAAAGTGGATGAAAAAAACATTCCTGAACATGATATTTTATGTGCTGGTTTTCCATGCCAAGCATTTTCAATAAGTGGTAAACAAAGAGGGTTTGAGGATAGTCGTGGTACTTTATTTTTTGATGTTGCAAGAATAGTTAAAGAGAAACGTCCTAAAGTAGTTTTTATGGAGAATGTTAAGAATTTAGCTGGGCATGATGCAGGAAAGACTTTAGAAGTCATTCAAGCAACAATGGAAGAGCTTGGATATCAATTTAATCAAAAAGTATTAAGTGCTGTCGACTTCGGAATCCCTCAAAAACGTGAACGTATTTATATGGTTTGTTTCAGAAACGACTATAATAATAATAATATTTTTCAGTATCCTCAAGGTTTCCCACTAAATAAGCATGTAGAAGATTTTTTACTTAATGACGAAGAAGATGTAAAGCATCTTATCGTTTCTCGACCAGATACATACATGAACGATAATCAAGATGATAAATATAGTGATAAACCTATTCGATTAGGTATTGTAAATAAAGGTGGACAAGGAGAACGCATTTATAGTGTAAAAGGTATTGCTATTACATTATCTGCGTATGGTGGAGGAGTTTTTGCAAAAACTGGTGGCTATCTAATTAATGGGAAGACAAGAAAACTTCATCCGAGAGAATGTGCAAGAATTATGGGATATCCTGACTCTTATAAATTAGCAGAAAAAGATACTCAAGCATACAAACAACTTGGTAATTCAGTTGTTATAGATGTTTTACAACGAATAGCTATTGAAATTGGTGACTACCTTTCAAGTACAATGGTGGTACAAAATGAATGAACTTGAATTTAGAAAATGGCTGAACAAAAAAGGTGTTTCAAAAAAAATGCAAAGTGATCACACTTCTCGTATTAAAAAAATAGAAAAAGAAATTAATCATTGTGATATCGATAATGAATATCACAATGATAAATGCATTACTTTATTAGCTTACTTTGAAAAAAATGGATGTAATAATCAAATGGATAAAATAAAAAATTGTGATTTACCAATTGGTAAACTTAGCATGAGTAATTATAAATATTCGATCAAAAAGTACATACAATTTAAGAATGAGTTTATAAAATTAAAATAACTTTTTATTTTAATTGAGATATAAAAGAACTATGACTTATTCCTACAACATTAGGTTTTAGCTTGATAGAAAAAATAATATTTGGATTGTTAGTATTGCTTCTTACACTAATTCTATAACCTGACTGATATTTATTATCCTTTGATAAATAAAACTTAACATCATTTATACCTTGTATTTCAAAAAATGTTTTATCTAAATTACCATTTGAGGTTCCTATATTTAAATAATAATGACTTTCTTCTCTAACAACAAATGACGATTCATATAACTTTTTAAAATGGTTTTTAACACTAGATAAGTACTTTTTAGGTAGTGATCTTGTACCACTTCTTTTTTTCCTATAACTGGCTGTTACATCAAATGATTCAGAAAAATCATCGATAGGAATTATTACAAAATTGGTTTCTAAGCCTGAAATAAAATATTTAACATTTTTATATTTATAGTAATTTGTAATCCAATTAGCAAATATAGAGTCTGACATATCTATACTTAAGCCTTCTGTACTAACATTTTTATAGCGCTCCCAATTATCATTCATATAATCTATAATAATTTGTGTTAATTCATTCTCTTCTGTTTTATTTTTTTCAGAAAAATAAAATCTTTTCGTTACATTATTTGGTAGTATTACAAATTGTCCTGACTGAGCTTCTGAAGATTTTGTTTCAATGTAGAATTGTTCCTTTTTCGTTGTTACTAATATATCTGGTATAGTCGAATCTGCACCTCCTTGCTGTTTAAACAATGCGTAATTACCGTAATTTTCTTGCAAGTAATTCGTAGCTAATAATTCAAATCTTTTCCAATTACTGATTGTGTTCATCAATTGTCTCTCCTTTCCAATATTAAGTACATTGTAATCATAAATATAAAAGAAAAGAAAGATACTTGTGTATTATCAATCTTCGATACAATACTGCATATCGTAGTGAAACGGAGTTGAAACGCTCGATAAAATGCTTGTTGAGAGCTTGATAGAGCAAATTACCTTACTTAAAAAGCATGATGAAGAGCAAAAAGAACAAATAAATAAACTTCATGCTTTATTAGACCAGCAACAACAATTACTACTTTACGAGCAACAAAAGAATACAAAATTACTCGAAGAAAACATAGACACTAAAAAATGGTGGCAGTGGTGCAAATAAGCTCGCTTTTTATTCTTGTCATTTACTACTGATTTTCACTCTAGGGTTGTTAGGGTTTACCCTGACCGTCTGAAAGACGTTTTACTTATCTGAATAAGGTTTTTAATCAAATGAGCTTAAATAGCTCTTTTTTTGAGTTTTAAGGCTGTTGAATGATTTCTTTAGAGAAATGGGTTAGGTTTTAGCAAAGGAGTGTATAGCGACTGCTGCAAGTAAAATGTGAGAGTGTTTTTCTCTCACTCCTTTTTTCAATTGTTTTTTAGTTAACTTTTCTTCAAAAGAAATAAAAAAATATTTGTTGATTCTATTAAGTAAATACTTTAAAGAATACTTTTAATTACTTTAATTACTTTAGGATATTTGTAAAGTCAGTTATACCAACACTTACAGAGGTTATAAATAGAATTTTCCACGTCAGAAATAGAATTTTCCACGTCAGAAATAGAATTTTCCACGTCAGAAATAGAATTTTTAATAAAATCGGCATATTGTGCTATAATTAAAAAAATGTTCTAAGAGGTGTTTTATGAGTAAAAATAAAAAGGCTAACTTAGCTTTAACTGATT
>NZ_JANLGQ010000017.1 GCF_026157065.1 Enterococcus sp. HY326 | reverse complement strand
GTCCAATTGGTCACTAGCCGGCGGATAACTACTCGGCTAGCAGCTTGATACTTACCTGAATAGGCACTTTTGATGGTTCGAGTGTACTCTTTTTCACGTAACGGACTGACCAGCTGAAAACTATTAAACTCGTCAAGAAAATCATAGCACTCTTGATAGCTGATTCCTGAAGCATAGTGGGCCAAAGCCAACGTAAATAAGGCATTGTTGCGCCCAATCACGCCTTTAGTGCCACTTATTTCTTTGCGGTTAAGGAGAATTTTCACCCATGGCTCATCAACTTGTCCTCTTGATTTACCTTTCAAAACTCGTAATCCGTCCGGATTTTTACGTTTAGGTTTTGCCGGAGCAAATGTCATAGACCAGTCAATCCATTGCTGCATAGGGTAAACAAAGTGTGGTTGATACAACACAACGTTGTCTGTCCGAGGGATTCTAGCAATACCAAAATGGTTGCATGAAAAATCGACAGGCAGAGATTTCCCAAAAAAAGTCCGCAGGTTCTCTGATATTCTTTTTGCAATCCGAATGGAACCATAGTTGTCTTTATTCGAGATATACCACGCATTCTCCAGTACAAAATAAATCTGGTATCCCCCTGGGGATTTCAAAATCATCGTTGGTAAGAAACCAAAATCTGAGTTGATGCAGCAATTGATGATTTGTCTTTCAGAGAGAGTGTCCCCTTCAGGTACATCGATGTCGATTAAAAACGTGTTGATTTGTTTCAAATTGTCTTCAGAATGGCCTTTGACAATGCTTTTTTCTTTGTCAGCATAGGTTCCAAAACTATAGACGTTCGGTGTCCAATGCGTAAAGCCATCCAAGTTATCTAAAATGGCTTCTTCTGAAGTCAAGATAACCCCACGGCCGGCGGCCATTTTCTCTTTTGACCGGAAACCGAATATAGCACCTTTTTTTCCATCCGGTTTGTAGTCAATCGGTTTGATCTTGCTGTTTTTGTATTTGTATTGTCGAATGCCTTGCTTTAAAAACAAAGAATACACTTCTTGGATTTGCATAGGAACATCGCCTTTCGTTTTTGAGTACAAAAAAGAGGACACCAAATAACACAGTGTCCTCAACTTTAAAAAAAGCTTAAAATCATGTCGAATCTAAATGAGTTCGCACTCAAATAAGCCTTTTCGTATTGAATTTTTTTTCAAAATTTGATAAAATAAGTCCAACGACAGATTTAATTTATCAACAAAGAAAAGACACTTGTTTGACAAAACAAAGTTATGAATTGGCGTTCATAGTTTTGCTTGTCTTTTTTTTTGAATTTTTTTTAATATAACATTTATAAAAACTATACTCAAGCTCAAAAACATTTAAGGTATAAGTTATACCTATATTAATATGGTATAACTTATATCTTAAATACTAATTAACTTATACCTTATACTTTAAATAAAACGACGCTTGGAAACATTAGTACTTCACTAGTAATTCACTAATCCTTTGCTTACAAGGTCTCTAAATACAATTTTTTTCATAAGTATAAGTTATACCTTAATTTTTAAAGTATAACTTATACTTTTTATACCAATATATACGGTATAACTTATACTTTATATTTGGAAAAGTTTTTAAAAATTTATTTTTTCAAGTCTTCAAAATCCTGGTTGATTTGTTCTCTCAAAATCTTTTGTTTCGTTGCTGGTAGTTGTGACTCAATATAGCTTTCTGCTAACTGATCTACAACACTATTAAAACTTATTCTACTTGTTGTCTCACTGAACTCTGACATGTACCCTTTTAAGTTGTTTAATTTTACGTTTAAAGCAGGGGATATCTTTGTAGGAAATGTAACCTTAAGCCTTTCATCAGTTATTACTTTTGGTCTCCCACGATTCCCATTGGTACCTTGCATGTTAGCTTGACCTGTATCATTTTTGCTATCAAGTATCAAACTATTAAAGCCATCATTTCCAAATTCATTTTCTCCGCTTAAAAGTGGTTCGTAATGGCCGTCATAATCACCTGTTGTATCAAATGCTGTTCTGTTTTTTGATTCTTTTGTCAACTAAACCACTCCTTTACATTCTCACTCTAGCTTCCAAAAATTTTCTTCTGGCTTCCATCTCATTCAGTATTTGAATGAATACGTTATGTGCTTGATAATCCCATTGGTCATAATTTCCATTTTTATACTTTTTAATATATATTCCTTCACGAGAATAGCGTTTCAATCTCTTCTGAAATCTTACTATGTTGCTGAAAACATTATCCCCATAAAGGGCTTTAGCCTCCTTTAAAATATCTTCATCTAGAACATCATCAGGGTCAATCATACAAGCAACAATACCGATAATCTGCAACTTGATTCCAAACGTCTTAACCATATACTGTTGGTAGCCTACATACTTTTTCACCCCATCAAATGATTCATCCGTTGTCTGGAAAGCAATGATTGTATAATCTGACGCCGCCATTGCATTGTCAGTATATTCACTTATTGTTGGCGGTACATCGATAAAAATATCATCGTAGATTTCTTTTAAAGGAGCTAATAACTTGGCAAGCACTTGAATTTTTTCTTTTTCATCATCAAATGAGTTGACATATTTTGAAAAGGCTCTAAAACGAGTATCACAAGCAACTAAATCCAAATTACCATCAATATTTACTACACAAGACAAAATATCATTTGATTGGAGTGCATCAGTTATTGTAGATTTTATTTCTCTCACATTACCAGTTTTTGCCATTATTTTTGTTGCATTCGCCTGCGGATCAATATCTACTAAACAAGTCTTTCGATTTTTAAACTTTGCATTATCATATGCTAATTGCGTGGCTGATTTTGTTTTGCCGACACCACCTTTGAAATTACCTACAGTATAAGTAGTTGCTGCCATAATACCCCTCCTATTTCTTTTTGCAATTAAAGTATAAGTTAAATACTGTCCAAAGTCAACGATTAAAGTATATTTTAATTCCGGACAAAAACACTTATTTCATAAGGCTTTATTAGGTATAAGTTATACTTTAATATTAAACATATACCTTAAATAGTAATCTTCTGTTTAAAGTATTGAACGCTTATACATTCATGTGTGACAAGCATCAACTACTAAATACTAATTATGGTATAACTTATACCTTATATAATTTAGGCATAACATATACTTTAATTACTGGTAATATGGCCTAACAATTGTTTTTGCCATAAGAAATAAATTCCTGAAATGTAATCCCTTCAAACGCCAGCAAGACCTCAAAAGTTTTCTTGTCATATGCGATTTGACTTTCTCCAGTTTCCGGATTTATAACGTCAACTGAGCTGTTTCGTTTTATCATTTCATAAACATCGGTAGTTAAAGTCAAAGACGTTCCTCCTTAAGTAATATGTTTTATCCTTTAAAGATTTCAATGTGTCTGATTTGTCCAGATGGAATAGGGGGCTTTCCAATAAAAATATTCAAGTCATCAGAACCAATTATCTTGCCAATAACATCCTCTTGAAACTGGTTCGCTTCATTTCGTTCACTCATTTGCACTGACACGTATAAATCTTTCAAATAAGCCAACTCTATAATTTCATTTATCTCAATTTCTTCTGATTGAGGTTTCACTTCAATTGCTTTTCGTCGTGCGCCCAGGTCTTCAGAAGGGGCAGCCGTATGATCGGATAGGTAAAATCCTAAATACTTCAGCAAGCCTCTATCATCATACGTTCTGAAAAATTCTGTTGCTAAACCGTCATCAATACTCATTATTTGCACCTCCTTGATGTAATCTGGCATTCCCTCCAGCGTGACCACCAACTAGAGAAGCCCTGTCAATTGCTGTTCCTGCTTCCAGTAGCGAGCTTGTATGGACGAGGGAAGGGAAGCCGAAACGTTCTCTAACAGAATCAACGATTGTATCTAATTCATATGCAGTAAGCTGTTGTTCTGGTTCTTCAAATAACGAAAATTGAAAGGCTCCAGCGTCCACTAAAGAGCTATACGTGACAGATATGTTCCTGATAAAGCAACCATCGACGTAAAACTCTTTGAAAAGGCACAGAACTTGAGAAACTAGTGGTTTAGACTGTTTGGTTGGCTCAATTTTCCGTTGATGTGAGAAGCCGCCTTCAGGTCAATTTCGGGAATACCCAATCCCTAAATGGACACACTTTGTTTGAACATTGTGTTTTCGCAAGCGACTAGCTACTTGTTCGGCTAACTCTCGTAAAACTACCAACGTTTCCCTGTCCGTGTAATCACGGGGTAAAACCTGACTATTTCCATAGCTTTTCGCCTTATTTAGTGTTGGTAGAGGCTGTTTGAAGCTTGTCCGGTCAATGCCCCATGCATGGGCATATAATTGTTCGCCTAACATACCTAAACTTTGTTTTAAAAAGTAAGGATTATAAGCTGCCAGGTCTCCCATTGAGTAAATACCACGGTCATTCAATCGCTTTTCATAACCTCGACCAATTCCCCAAAATTCAGAAAGGGGGAGATTGGCCACAATTTTTTTGGAACGTCCTCATAACGCCACTCAGCAAACATATCGGGCGTATGTTTTGCCTCAATATCCATTCCGATTTTTGCAAGCAATACCGATAGGTAAACCTTTGAAGTTATCGCCAGTTTTTCCCCCAGTCCACACCGTACGTGAGACTTTCACCTCATACGGCGTTCCATCATTTTAGTACATTTCATCATTTTTCTTCAATCCTTTGTGCTGTTTCACCTAATTATCCTTACTGGATACAATTATCTAATTAAGAAATATTTTTTTGTTTCCTACTATCTCTCGTAACTTGTTTAGTTTCTCAAGCTGTTCCCTATTAGGGTTGATTATGTTCATGTATTTTCTAATTGTCTCTTTCTTTGTTGCGTGAATAAAACGGTGGGGGAGAGAGCCTAATAATACGAGATTGCTGTAAGAGTCATCTTTAGTAAGACGATAGGGTATTTTATGGTGACAGTGCATATCATGAATATCTAATTCTTGACCCATGATACCGCACAATCCTTTTTGAGCTATAAACAATGAGATTCTGTTATTATTCAGTTCGGTTGTTCCTCTAGTACCTTTGATTGGTAGATTGCGTAGAATAACTAATTTAAGTTTTGACGCACTACTTTGTTCAGTATGCATTTCTTTTCTGCCAGCTTCTGTATATTTACAAATGCTTCTTTTCTTGAACAATGCATTCTTAGTTTTTATTAGTCCAATAGGTAGTAGTGATTGTCTCTGTAAATATCGCATCATTGGTGAACGGGCATAAGGAGTAATCCCTTTATCCTTTCCCATGTATTTACCTTTTTTAGTTAGTCCGTTCCTACTCAATCAATTTTTCATCAGGAGAAGACACCTATAATGAACTTTTTTTAAGTCAATGGATATGCACGTCGCTATTTTATAGTATTGGTGAATTCCAATGACCTTACTGTTGTATCTTCTGATTTCCCCAATTGTTTTTTGGCTGTTAGGATTTCTTTGGATTCTCTTGATCTGTTCTTTTAATTGATACTCTATAACTTTCAACGCCTTGGGTGAGATATGCGAGCGCATAATGTTCCTGTTTCTACTCCGCATCTTTTTTATTGTGAAACCCAGAAATTCACTATCTTGTTTTTTGAGTTTAGTAACTTTCGATTTTTCTTCTGAGATAGGAAGTTTCAATCGTGTTGTTAGCCACTTTTTTGTTGCGTAAAATATTTTCCACGCTGTTTTTTGGTTTACACAGAACAACTTGAAATCATCCGCATATCGTACCAAGTAGGATTCCTTCAGCTTGGTTGAGCTTCTTAGCTTTCTGTAGTGATGTCCCATGTTTTCCTGATCCATTTAGGTTATGTTTATTCTGGATCTCTTCACAGTGTCGATTTTCCCACTGATTTGTTGCCCACCAATCAAACTCATTTAGATTGACGTTTGCTAGTAGGGTGTAAAAGGCCAAAAAAAGATGTAGGTTTTAGGCCAATGAAAAGCAGATTAGATGTAGGTACGTTTAATAACACTATATTAGGTATAACTTTACTTGGAACTAAGGTGTGATAGCCTTTGACTGAGCCGCATCCTTTCCGCTCAGGATTTCTAAAGGCGTACATCACACCTTTAGAAGGTTTCTAGTCAAGTTAGACCAGATTCTATAATGAAATTTGGATTAAATAGACAATTATTAATGGCCAAAAACCTACATTTTCAATGCCTTTTTTCCTACATTTTATTGTGGCCCTTTACATTATTATTTCTGATTTCTGTAACTGTCAATGGTTTGTTCTTATAAAAGTAATAGGCACTTCCAGGGATTTCTAATAACCGACACAACAAAGAAACAGTGTAATCCTTACACCATTTTTCAATAAATTGAACAAGCGAATTTAGGTTTTCCGAGAGAATATGGCTGCGGCTTTTTTTAAGGTTTCAAGTTCCTCTTTCAAACGAGCATTTTCTTTTCTCAGTTCAGCCACTTCTTTTCCAGTCAGTCCTGTGGACTGATCAGGTAAATATAAATTCTTCCATTTGTAAATCGTTACTTCAGATAAGCCATATTCTTTCGCCAACCTCGAACAGAACGTCCAGTTTGATTCAGTTCAACAATCATCTGTTTAAAATTTTCTTCATATCGGGTCATAAAAATTGATCCTCTCGTAGATAAGTTTAATTTATTCTTGTCTCTATGAAAAGCTGTCTAAGATTTGATACTAACACCAATTTTACTTTCCATGTATTCTTTGGACAATTTTTGGTTAATCTTTTTATTATCAAATATTATATTCCCATGGGTCACACTGTCCAAACCCACAACAGCACGTCCTATAGTTGTTTTACCTGAGCCTGATTCACCCACTAAAGAAAATGTTTCACCTTTATTAATTTCTCCGCGAGTAATTTATATAAGATTGCAAAATTTATATAAACTAAATAAAAAGAGCCCTACTTTAGGATAAAATCCCAAAACAGGTTCTCTTTTCAATTTATATTGTTAAATGGTTCTATTTCGTCTGAAACTCTATAGCCTTTTTTCCAGTGTGTTTCGATACTTTGTTCTGTAAATCCATATCGAGCAAATTTCAGGCGAATCCGACTAACAATTTGAGAAAGTTGCGCCAAGTGTGAACTTGTCGGTTGACCATTCCACATTCGTTGGGCAACTTCTTTTCGCGTGAGAAATCCTCCCTTTTCATTGGATAATATTTCAAACAATTTTCTT
>NZ_JANLGQ010000016.1 GCF_026157065.1 Enterococcus sp. HY326 | reverse complement strand
GTCTATAGCAGAAACTTTGTTCAAAAAAATGAGACTACTCGAGAAACTATCTTTCAAAAATTTTACTCTGATTATGTATGGGAAGATGACCAAAGTTAAATAAGGTAGTTGTCAGCATAGCTATGGTCGCTGCTAAATATAGTTCACATAGTCCTCTTTATAAAAAGAAGCAAGCCCATAAAGAGCTAGCTTCTTAATTTACATAAGTTACGTTATATCAAGTAGACTATTTCCGTTATTAGTGGATTACTCCTCAAAAAGAAGAATGATTAGCCCTTCAATAATTTTAATTTGAACAAAAAAAATTCCCCGAATCCAGTATTCATCAAAAAAATCAGGAAAGAATGCTGCAATCAATTTGACAATACGGTAAACTAAAAAAGCCGTACGCTCAAAATTAAAGAGTACGGTTTTTTTGGCAAATTATGCATTGGTTAAAGAATTAGCCCATAAAAGAACGCAATATGTGAACAATTTCTGATTGAGCGTACCAATTATTTAAGCTACCCCATTTCCAATCAGACAATGATTAGAGTTATGTCCAATTTTTCAATTTCTGTTTGTTGTTCTTTTGTAAGGTTAGAATCAGTAACCAGGTAGTTAAATGCTTTTGGTCTCGCAAATTCTTTGAAGCTACGTTGATTAATTTTGCTTGACTCACACAGAGCAATTTTTATGCGGCCAGTCTGCATTATGCATTTTTTCATTTCTGCTGTTTCGTAATTAGGCGTTGAATAGCCGTAATTGATATCAAATGAGGTTGTTCCTACAATGACCTTATCCACAGAAAAATCATTAAGCTCACGAGAAACCGAACTACCAGATACATAGGGATAGCCATTTCGGATAATACCACCAATAATATGGACTTGGAAGCTCGTTTTCTCACTTAAAAGTAAAGCAATCTCTAGGTCATAGGTTAAAATAGTTAGATTTGCTAAGGAGCTATTGATTAATTTTTCAGCAAAGGCCTTACAAGAAGTCCCAGTGTCTATTGCGATTATATCATTTTCTTCAATTAAATTAACTGTTTCTTCGGCTATTCGATATTTTTCAATCGTAAATTTTCGACTAGTAGGGATAATTTCTATACTTCTTTTGAAATCTCGCTGGATTACACCACCATGAGTTCTTGTAACCAAACCTTCATTTTCTAATTCCCGTAAATCAGCTCGAATAGTTGAGCCAGTAACATTGAATATTTCAGCTAATTCGGCAACTTGAACCCTTTTTTTTTCCTTCACTAAATTAACAATTGATTTTTTTCTTTCTTCTGCATATAAATGTTCATCCATAATTATCCCCTTTCAGTCAGTTTCAGTATAAAAGAAACTAAAAATGAAAGCAATTACTCTGATCTATCAATCAAAAACAATCACATTTTTCAAACCAATTGCATTTTTGGCATTGTTTAATGCTATCTGGAACTCTTCTATTGGGTAGCGTTTTGTGATTAACTCAGCTAATGGAATTCGCCCACTAGCAACTAATTGAGCTGACGTGCGGTAGCCAATCAGGCTTGCTCGTGTACAGCCAAAAACTCTTAGTTGCTTGTAATGAAGAATATTTGTGTTTAATTTAACCTCTTGTTTTTCTTTTGGTAATCCCCCAAAATATAAACAGCGTCCATTGATGGCCATATAGTTGAAGCTTGCTTCTTGCGCTTTGGGGGCTGGTGCAGCAATGATACACAAATCGACACCTTTGTTGTTGGTTTCAAAGAATATTTTACTTTGTAAATCCTCTGAGGTTAGAGTGACTAAATCAGGAATCATTTTTTTAGCCTCCTCTAAGCGTGCTTCAGAAAGATCATTCATCATAATTTTTCCGGCACCTCTGGCTTTCGCTAACATGGCATGCATAATGCCAATTGGTCCTGATCCGATGATTAAAACATTATCTCCAGGAAAATTTCCAGCAATTTCTTGGCCGTTAAATACACAGCTAAAGGGCTCAATTAAGGCAGCTTCTTCATAGGATAATTCATCGGGAATTAAGGAAATGTTTCCTTGTCTGACTGCCTTTTCTGGTATGACTAAATACTCCGCGAATCCTCCGGGAAGATTAATCCCAAAGGCTTCATATTTTTCACATAGATGCGTATTTCCACTAACACATTGGTCACAGATGCCACAGCCCATGTTCGGAGCAACAGCTACACGCATGCCTGCTTCATAAAAGTCCACTGCAGAGCCTACTTCGACAATATCTCCTGAAATTTCGTGCCCTAAAGTTAAAGGTGTTTCTTCTGTAGCTGTAGGATAGCCATTCTTATACATGCGGACATCCGTGCCACAAATGGAAGCTGACTTAACTTTAATCAACACTTCTTCCTTAGTTATTTGCGGTTTTTCTAGCTCTTTTAATTGAATATTCTCTTTTCCTAATAACTGGATTACTTTCATTTAATTTTCCACCTCTACAATTCGATTTTCCAGCAATGAGGTTAGTCCGGCATTGACTAGACGGACAGCCATTAATCCATCATTACCTGTACATAAGGGTTTGGTATCCTTTAATATACAATCTACAAATGCTTGGTCTTCAGTGACATAAGCTTCTCTAAATAGATACATCCAGCTATGCATTGTTGGCTGTGTCAATTTTTGATCACTGGTAGCCACAATAATATTGTGTTTCCCCTGATCACCAACTAGGATACTCCCTCGCGTTCCCAATATTTCTGTTCGAGCATCATAGCCATATTGAACATATTGTGCACCATCGATCTGACCAATTTTTCCATCTGAAAAACGTAAATTCATAGCAACCGTATCATAATAATCGGGAAAATCAGCTTTGACCTCTGGAGAGCGATAATTCCCTCCAATGGCATAAATGCTACTTACTTCACTACCTGTTAGCCAACGCAGGGTATCTAAATCATGACTATTGACTTCCCCAATCGGTCCATTACTTTTACTAATATCAAACATCCAAGGCTTTGGTTCGCTAGGACCATGGGTTAGGGATTTAACTAAAACGACATCCCCAATAACTCCTGATTCGACGACCTTCTTGGCTTCCTGAAAGCTGGCATCAAAACGGCGCATAAAGCCAACTTGGAGCTTTACTTGATTTTCTTCAGCAACTCGAATCATTTCGATACACTCTGTTTCATTTATAGCTAATGGTTTCTCACAGAGAATATGCTTTTTAGCTTTTGCTGCCGCGATTGCGATCTCTTTATGATAAACAGTTGGTGTCACGATAACGACAGCATCGATTTTTTTATTTTTTAAGGCCTCTTGGTAATCCGTATAAATATATTCACAGTCAACTTCTTTTTGAGCAAGCTCTAAGCTCTCCTTTGAAGGGTCACAAAGGGCAATTAATTTCGCATTTTCAACTCGACGAGCAAAATTTTTACCATGAATCATCCCAGCTCTACCTGTACCAATCAGGCAAATATTGATTACTTCTGACATGTTAACTATTCCTCCTCGATTCGTTGATTACTCGTAGCCTGATTTCTACGGGCATACATCTTAACTGCCGTCACTAAAAATCCACTAATTGCTGTTCCGACTAGTAGAGCTAGAACATACATTAATACATTGTTCACCGCTCCCGGAATTAAGAAGATAAAGAATCCCCCATGGGGAACTGCGATACCACAATTGAAAATCATGGATAATCCTCCTGTAATTGCCGAACCAATTGTAACGGAAGCTAAAACACGAATTGGATCAGCCGCAGCAAAGGGAATAGCCCCTTCTGAGATAAAGGATAGCCCTAAGACCCAAGCAGATTTTCCAGCTTCACGTTCTTCCTTCGTGTAAAGATTTTTTCCTAAAACAGTTGAAGACAAGGCCATTGCTAAAGGTGGTACCATACCAGAAATCATAACTGCCGCCATGATAGTACTCGTTTCACCAGTGGCTAAATTCGTTAAAGAGGCAACACCAAAGAAGTAGGCTGCTTTACCAATAGGACCTGCTAAGTCAATAGCCATCATGCCTCCCAATAGCAAGCCTAGTAACACTGAATTCATACCGGATAAGCCGTTTAGCCAAGTGGTGATTCCTTCATTTAAAGCAGTAATCGGAATACCGACAACAAATTTCATGATTAACCCAACAAATAGAACGGAAATTACTGGTAAAATTAATACAGGTAACAACCCCGAAAAAGCTGAAGGTAATTTTAAGACCTTCTTTAAGCCAAGAACGGTATAACCTGCGAGGAAACCACCTAATAAAGCTCCCAAGAATCCAGCATTCATATTGGAAGCAACCATCCCAGCAACCATCCCTGGAACTAAACCTGGACGATCCGCAACTGAGAAAGCCACATAGCCTCCCAAGATTGGCCACATTAAGCCCATTGCGATTCCACCCAGCTCATTAATTGATGAAGCTAGTTCTCCTTCTGAATTAATCCCACCAAAAGCAAAAGCTAAGGCGATACAAATTCCCCCAGCAACAACAAAGGGAATCATATAAGAAACACCTGTCATTAAGTGACTATAAATACCACTTTTTTCAGATTTCCCCTCAGATTTGGCAACTGAAGAGCTTTCATAGATAGGAGCATTAGGAGCTCGATCAAATAAATCATCTGGATGATCAATCGCTTCATTAACATCAACTTCTAATAGATGCTTCCCAACAAAGCGATCCTTATTTACCGTGGTACTGGCAGCAATAATCACTGCATCTGCTTGAGCAATTTCTGCTTCTGACAGGACATTCTCAGCACCAATTGAGCCTTGTGTTTCGACCTTAATCTCGATATCACGATTTTTCGCAGCAATCTCTAAGCTTTCAGCCGCCATATAGGTATGTGCAATCCCTGTAGAGCAGGATGTAATACTAACTATTTTCATAATTTCTACCCTTTCTTATTCGAAAATTTGGTAAATTTCTTCAGCGTCAGTAGCAGTCAGCAATTTTTGGCGAATATCCTCATGCATTAATTTTCGTGATAGCTTACTTAAAATCCTTAAGTGTTCATCATTTGAAGCTTTGGGAACCGCAATTAAAAAGATTAAATGGACTGGCTTGCCATCCATTGAGTCATAAGAAATTCCTGGTAGGCTTCTACCAAAAGCCAGTGACGGTTTCGTTACCGCTAGACTTTTTCCGTGAGGAATGGCGACCCCAAAGCCGATTCCCGTAGTGCTTTCTGCTTCTCTTTGCATAACAGCCTTAAGGTAAACGCTCTCATTTTTTACAACACCTTCTGTCACAAAGGTGTTTGCCAGCTCTCTAATGGCTGCTTCTTTATCTTGTGAAGTTAATTCAAAATTTATAAATGCTGGTTTCAATATTGTGCGAATTTCTGACATGATTTTGCTCCTAATCTCTGATATTCTATTCAGCCTAAATTTTATTTGAAGCGATTTTTATATTCTTCTACAATCTTTATTCCAGAACTCGTTCCCAAGCGTTCAGCTCCAGCTTCAACCATTTCTAATGCTGTATCTAAATCTCTAATTCCGCCAGCAGCTTTCACTTTTACTTCATTTCCTACCACTTTTTTCATTAATTTAACATCTTTGATTGTTGCTCCACCTGTTCCAAAACCAGTTGAAGTTTTCACAAAGTCAGGCTTGATTTCCTTGGCAATTTCGCAAACGGTAATTTTTTCCTCGTCTGTCAAATAGCAATTCTCTAAGATAACCTTACTCAGAATTCCGCCCTCTCTGGAGGCTTCTACAATCGCTTTCATTTCAGCTTTTATATAGCTAGAGTCCCCTTCTTTTAGTTTGCCAATATTAATCACGTAGTCAATTTCGTCTGCGCCCTTTTCAATGGCATCCTTTACTTCAAAAACCTTCGTTTCAATTGTTGTTTGTCCAAGAGGGAACCCTATTGCCGCACCCACGTGAACTTCGCTGTCCTTTAAAAGTTCTTTGCACATTGCTACAGGATAAGAATTGATAGCAACCATTTTAAAATCATAGTCATTTGCTTCTTTACATAACTGTTTAAAATCTTCTTTTGTCGCATCTGCTTTTAACAAAGTGTGATCCACCATATTTGCTAATTCTTCTAGTTTGATCATAATATTCCTCCTATTTCTTAATTCTATTAATTTTCATTTACGTTTAAATGTTATCATAAATTTTCATATTGTCAATATATGAAAATAAGGAATTATATTTCAATAAATAAAATTTTATACTCAAAAGGTTAATATACGTAATTCTCCTTCTCTCAAGTTAAAAAAGAGGGCATCAATACTTAGATATTAAAATTTGATTTAAGAAAGGTGAGTTTAAATTAAGATAGTAGTTTGTTTGGATATCAAAACTATAAATTACATTACTTATACTCTATTTTTTATTGGAATCCTGTTTATTTCATTAATTGCGCTAATTTCTTTCTCTTAATAACAAATCTATTTTTAACCTATGGGCGGACATAAAGTCGATTATAAAAAGTAAAAAACCCTCAAATATTTGAGGGTTTTTTTTTAATAGTGATCTTTAACAGAATAGAAATAAATTGTTTCGTTTTTGACAGCGTAAATCAAACGATGTTCGTCTGTAATTCTTCTCGACCATTTCCCTGACAAATCGTGTTTTAGTGGCTCGGGCTTGCCTATTCCTGAAAAAGGATTGCGATCAATATCTTTAATTAATTTGTTGATTTTTTTTATATTGGTCTTATTCCCTTGCTCATACCAATAAATATAGTCATTCCAAGCATCATCTGACCAAGCTTTAATCATCTATGTCTACCTCAAGTAAATTATGAGTACTAAAACTGCCTTCCTCAAATTGCTTGTCCCCTCTATGAATCTTATCCATAATGTAGTTGTTTGATAAAATTCGTAGAGTTTCTTGCATAGAATCATAGTCTCTTTTTGATAGAACAACAACAGTATCTTCAATATCTTTTGTTGTGACAATCAACACATCAGCATCTTCATTCACTTGCTTCATATAACTTCTCAAATTTTGCCTAAAATTAGAATAAGCAATAGCTTCCATTCTGAAACCCTCCATTTCTTATATAAAATATTGTACAACATTTCGTACGATAATGGAAGGTCGTAGATGTACTTTGCATAAACCTCCTTATCCTAAGTTAAGAAAAAAAGTTTTATTGAAACTTTGATATAATAAGGATGAGTTTAAATTAAGGGAGTGATTCATTTGGATATTGAAACTGTAAAAAACATTGCTTATGCTGGTATGGCTGCAACAGGGTTTTTATTGTTTTTAGCAGGTTTAACAAAAATTACACATGGCCTTTTCTTTGCTAGGACACCTCAAGAATTTGTGCAAGATGCTAGTAATCCAAAATTTAATTTAGAAAAATCTGTAGGGAATAAATTTAGAGAAGTTGTTTGTAAATACGTTACTCCATTTTTTATTGGATTCTTGTCGATATTATTGATTGCGTTAATTTTCTTTTCTTAGTAACAACTCTATTATTTAACGCGTAAGTTCACATAATGTCGATTATCAAAAGAAGCCGGTTCATCTTGTGAACTGGCTTTTACTTTACATAAGTTAAGTTATATCAAGTAGATTAATTCCGTCGTTAATTGACTTAAGTTTTTCTTTCAATCCTAAAAGACATCATTCCGGGGCCAGTTTCATTCTAAAAGCCAACTCATCGAGATGGCTTCCCTTATACAGCCGCGTTCACTAAATTCATGTAATTAGAACACTCATCAAGGGTTAATCAGTTTTAAGCTTTTTTTGAACCTTCCTAGAAACTTGAATTTAAGTTTTATTTCTTCTTACTTTTCGAAACTGGGTACTCTATTCATAACTTTTCTTTCCTGCATGTGTAAAAGTTGCACTTATGCCACTTAATATTCCAATTCCGATTAGCCATTTTGAAGTTGTTAACACCCCTATAGACACGCATGTACCAGATATAATGATATGGGCCTTTTCATTAATTTCCAAAGCTCTTTTACTTGGTATTGGAACTTCCATATTCCAATCAATACTTTAGTTTATTTAGTTTTTGATTCAACTCTTTTATCATATTTTTTCTCCTAATGTAGGAATAAATGAATCAATGGGTTTATTAGTAATAAACAGCCAACTAGACTCAAATATTTACCATAACGTTCTTTTTTATCATAAAGAAAATCCCAATGGCAATAACCAGAAAAGCAATGATTGCCATAATTACTATTACGTTACCTAAAAAAGGTTCAAATCAGTTCATCATTGAGTTAAACATGTTTATGATTCTCATTTTTTTGTCTCCTTAAACAATTTTGTTAAAGTATTATCTAGTAAAAAATTAAAGGTTTTTTCTGTACCCTTAAGTGTATCGCTGTCCACTAAGGACAAGAAAAGAATAGAATGAATGATGTTTATGACGTCGTCTTCAGGTAATAATAAGGTTAACTTTGAGCGTGTAATAACTGTTCTAAAAATTTCCGAACTTTTCATTTTTAGGTGCTCAATTTGTTCTTCAGGCAGTTTCGCTAAAAATAAGTCGTACTCAGAGCTATTTAAATCATAAAGAGCTGGATAAGCTTGATATTCTTTAAATAGAAATTTCAATCCTTGTTTGAAACCATCAATTTTTTTATCCGATTCATCTAAATTTTGTGACCAAATATCCAATAAATTATTTTGAACATTTCCTAAAACATCTATGAACAAGTCTTCTTTTCTTTTGTACACGAGATAAAAAGCTCCCGATGAAATTCCAACTGCTTTGGTGAGTAAAGGAATATTAGTTTTTTTATAACCTCTCACTCGCCAACTTTCTTCACAAGCTACTTGTAAGTTGTTTTTAATATTAGCAATATCTTCTTCAGTAAAACCTCTAGTCACTGTTGTCACCTTCCAATTACATGAATATAGAACATCACATTTTCACGAATAATCAAACAAATATATTCATAACACGAAAAATAGCTTGAAAAAAAATAAATCTTTCAAATGTGAAGCCACTAAACTTTGAACTAGTTCACATAATTCTTTACGCTACCAATTCACATTGAAACTCTAGTGATTTGAATTTTTTTTTAGTTAGTGGTGTTAACTATTTTTCATTTGCAAGAATAAAACATAAAATTCCTTTAAATCATTTATGATAATAAAATTTTTTTAGAGAAAAAAAAAATCACAATTTTGATGTTTAATTACCTGAATACTACAATTTGTTTATTGATGAGATATACTTAAAAAAAAAATGATATATTAATAATTTTTTATGGGTTTTATTTGTTCTTCTATCTGATTCAAGTTTTATATATAGTTTGAAAAAGTTGAATTAGACAAGTATTCCTGTTATTATCAATATCTTCGTTGAAACGAAAGGAAAGATGACTGAATAAAAAAACATAAAAATACTAATTTTCAAAAAAAACGACTATGATGACTATATTCTTATTGAGAATCGAGGAAAAAGAATATTATGAAGAAAAATTCAATATTGCTAATTATAGTAGGAATAATATTGCTCTTTATTGTGAAACCTGACAGAGCAAATGCTGCAACAATTCCTGATGGCTATACTTTATATACAGTTTCTAACTATTCACAATTCAAGGCAGCTATGAATGCAGGGACGACGACAAAAAAATATATACTACTTAACAGTGATATTGTTTATGGTTTTTCTAGTGGTACCGCGACTACTTCTACGACGAGTACTGTTGAATCCTTGTACTATACAACAGATACGATTATCGATGGCTCTGGTTCATCAGGCACATCTAAATATAGCTTATTGTTTGGATACACAGGAACGACCAATGCTTACTCTGCAGATTCACCTCTCCGCATTCTGAACTCTAATTTAACCGTTACGTTCAAAAACCTATCCATAGGAAGTTCAACATACAAAAATTTTACGAATGGAGGATTAGTTTATCCATATACCAATCAAGGAACAAGTATGAATCTTAATGTTGTCGTTAATAATGTCACATTCAATATTTCTGGATTTAATGGAACGCCATTTAATAGTTATTATGCAGATAACAATACCATTACATTCCAGGGAAACAATACGTTCACAAGTTCAAGTACAACCAGTGGTGCTTATTTCTCCTCTGGCTTTGAGAATCTGATTTTTGATTCTGGCAGCAACACAACTATTAGTGTCGCAGGGAGTGGGACTTCAGAAGTTTTTTCTGGTGAACAAGATACAGGAACTCTAAATATTACGCTGAATGATGGGGCAAATTTGATTGTCAGTAATGGAAAAACTACCTTAGCTAAATCAAATGCATTTACATTAAATGTAAATGATAGTGCCTCATTCACATATAACCTAGTAAACGGAAGTGGTTCTACTACTGCAGGAGGGTTGAATACATCTAGCTCAACAACTATTAATGCAGGCAACAACTCAATAATAGACTTTGAGTCAACAAAAACCAGTGTTACCAGTTGGGGGTTAAATGGAACTACAACCCTTAATACAACTTCTCCAAAAAAAGTTGTATTTGCGACCAATGCTGCTACGCCAAATGCTTTATTTACAAACGCTTCTATGACAATAAATAGAAAAGATTCTATCAATACAAATAATTACCAATCTAGTACGCTTTCTGCAGGTGCTACAACGACAAGCGACTATGTAACCTATGACGTTGCTGGATCTTCGATTGTTTCTTCTTCAAACACGGCAGGTAAAACAGCCTGGGTATACGAACCTATTATTGCAGTAACTTCTGTAGACGTTGATTCTACTGTCGCAATGGATCAAAGTGATTTAAATATCAACGGTCTAACTACTACTAATTCTTCGATTACTACATCAGAAGTTAATTCGAAAATAGCTGATCATGCCTTAGTTTCAGAGGATTTAACTACAAATACTGCTCAAACAGCTATAACAAACACTACTTCCAATGATTTAATCAATGAGAGTGTTACAAATTCAGGTACAAGTATATATAGTGACCTAAAAGCGCAAACTTATTATATATACACTCAGTTAAGGGGGCTCCTTTCATACTCAACTGCTGCAGGTAATTTTACGACAAGTTCGACTAGTAAGTGGGTAGAAAACGAATATGCTTTACCTGTAGGAATTTTCGTTGAATTTCCTACTGAGGCTTCTTTTTCATCCTCTATGATGGGGGATTACACAAGCGAGCATTATAGCATCATTAACCATAGCAATACGAATGTTTTTGTCAGTGTTTCAGCATTTAAAACGCTAACGACTGAATTTGGTATTGTTCCAGAACTAGCTGATAACTCTATTCATCAAACCACACTGGATTTAAAGTTATCTGCCCCATTGACAGAGAACATACTGTCAATGGATTTAACAACAGTCAATACTTCTTCTGCAATAGAGCTTAGTTCTTATATAGAAAATAGCACGAATGTTGGAACATTTTACTTTGTGGGTGACTACTCAGGGCCATTAGACGGCATCAGAAATAGTACTTACACACTCAGTTTCAATGTCAGTCACTAAAGATGACAACTTTGAATCTTTTTAGACGAATACTCACCAACCTTTTCAGATAGCATGATAAGGCTGGAATAATTGCAGATATTCAATATACATTGACTGTCGTCATCGGCAGCTAAGAAAGTGAGAAAAGACAAGTGAAGAAAAAAAATCAGAAAACAACCAAAAGAAAAAAATGGATAATCATAGCTCTGCTGCTTTTACTAATTTCCGCCATCGGAGGTGGACTCTACTGGTATTTCTCCTCAAACACTGAGGAAAAAACAGCGACAGTTGTGGCCGGCAGCTTCTTACCAGACGGAAAAGATGCGGCCGCAATGACCGATGATGAAATTGCGACTTACGCCCAAGCGGAAGTTGATGCTAGCCAATTTCAAATGATTATCGGTTCGGAAATTCAAGTGGACAGTCAAGATGATTCAAGTGATCTCTATATCCAAAACCCACCCACTAATGCTTATCCGATTGCGGTCACAATCACCTTAGATGACGGCAGGGTAGTCTATAACTCAGGAGCTATTGCCGTTGGTTATGAAGTCAAAAATGCCACGCTAGATACTCATTTGGATGCAGGTACGTATACTGGGACGGCCTTATTCAAATTGTACGATGCGGAAACTTCAGAAGCAAAAGGTCAAGTTGCTGCAACGGTTAGCTTCACAGTTGCTTGATAAAAAAACAATATAAAGGAGAACCACATATAATGAATAAAAAACTTTTAGGTACACTTTTAGGAATGGGCACTCTTGCCACACTTGGATTAGGTGGGACAACTGCACATGCCGCCGAATCAACCATTAACAACGGAACTAACACTGGTGATGTGCAGATTAACGGAACATTAGGTCAAAGTAATACCGATCCCGAGGCCCCTATCAATGAAGGGTCTGATCAATGGATTAATGTAACCTTGGATACAGCAACCATCTTTTATAATACTGCAGGAAGCACGACTATCGAGTCTCCAACCTACGCTATTACCAATAATTCTGGGCGTCCGGTGAGCGTGATTGCCTCTAAAATTACGAAAACCAATGAAGTGGATGTATCTGCGATTTCTTCATTAGCTGTTAATCTAACTAGAAATGATAACGGAGCTTCCTCAACAGCTTCTTTAGTTTCAGCTGGAACTACTGGAGTGACAGGTGCCACTAGTTTAGTGTTAGCCAATAACGTTGGTCAAGTTGCAAAGACGGATACCGCAGCTACAGACAGTAGCACCGTTAAAAATAATGCCGCAACATTCAAATATGACGGGACTTTGTCTTCAGCTCTTACTGACAAGATTGCGCCAACGTTCACCATGACATTAACTTTCGCGGCTCAAAGCTGGAGCTAAAAATTTATACTCTACAGAGGAGTATTTTTTTATGAAAACATATAAGCTAGGTTTACTTACCCTCCTCTTTCTTACAATGGTCAGTGGAATTTTCCCGGTAGATGTAAGTGCAAATGAAGGAACTGTAACGATTGCTGGAACCTTATCCCCAACTGAAACAACTGAAACCGCCAGTAGCTCCAGTAGTTCAGAGGAGATCCAACAAATTAGCAGTACAACGTATGAGGTTTCTACAGACCATCAAAAAAGCAGTAAATTACCACAACTTGGTGACTACTCCTTATCCTCTCTAATCTGCTTAATTTGTGGAATTAGTGTACTCGCAATTGCTCTATATTTTCTATATAGAGAACGTAAACACACTTGATTTAATCATAATTTGCTAAAGCTATAAGTTTGTGATACTCAATATTCCACTTAATAAGAAGTGTTTAAAGAGGTAAAAAAAGTAAGGATCAAAAACATGATATGTTTTTGATCCTTGCTTTTTTTCTTAGGAAGATGTTTAAATCATTACTAGCAGAAACAATAATAAATTGCTCAACGCCAGTAAGTGAAAGTTATATGGATATTTGAGTGCCTAGCACAATCGATTATCTAAAGTCAACGTATCAGAATCATACACAACTACTCTCCCATTCTTCTGGTGAACCGGCATCTAGGAAAGTTTGTGCATCCATAAAATTTTCCATATTTTCCATTAATAAATTTTAATGGTGACTGA
>NZ_JANLGQ010000015.1 GCF_026157065.1 Enterococcus sp. HY326 | reverse complement strand
GATATGGATTTACAGAACAAAGTATCGAAACACACTGGAAAAAAGGCTATAGAGTTTCAGACGAAATAGACCCATTTAACAATATAAATTGAAAAAAGAACCTGTTTTGGGATTTTATCCCAAAGTAGGGCTCTTTTTATTTAGTTTATATAAATTTTACAATCTTATATAGATTACCCGCGGAGAAATTAATAAAGGTAAAACATTTTCTTTAGTGGGTGAATCAGGGTCAGGTAAAACAACTATAGGACGTGCTGTTGTGGGTTTGGACAGTGTGACCCATGGGGATATAATATTTGATAATAAAAAGATTAACCAAAAATTGTCCAAAGAATACATGGAAAGTAAAATTGGTGTTAGTATCAAATCTTAGACAGCTTTTCGTAGAGACAAGAATAAATTAAACTTATCTACGAGAGGATCAATTTTTATGACCCGATATGAAGAAAATTTTAAACAGATGATTGTTGAACTGAATCAAACTGGACGTTCTGTTCGAGGTTGGCGAAAGAATATGGCTTATCTGAAGCAACGATTTACAAATGGAAGAATTTATATTTACCTGATCAGTCCACAGGACTGACTGGAAAAGAAGTGGCTGAACTGAGAAAAGAAAATGCTCGTTTGAAAGAGGAACTTGAAACCTTAAAAAAAGCCGCAGCCATGTTCTCCAGGAAAACCTAAATTCGCTTGTTCAATTTATTGAAAAATGGCGTAAGGATTACACTGTTTCTTTTTTGTGTCGGTTATTAGAAATCTCTAGAAGTGTCTATTTTTTTCATAAGAACAAACCATTGACAGTTACAGAAATCAGAAATAATAATGTAAAGGGCCACAATAAAATATAGGAAAAAGGGCATTGAAAATGTAGGTTTTTGGCCTTTTACACTTAGGATTGAGTGGGGTCGAAATTTTAGATTCAATTCAAGGCTTACACGCTCACATACCATAGCAATAAAAATGATTGTTTCTTAAATTTGGAGGATTGGTTGAGTTCTTGAGATTCATCTGATAAAATGCTATAATTAGTTTGCAAATGAAAATCAAGTGTAACACTAAACCCCTAGAGAAGTCGGATTCTCTAGGGGTTTCTTTGTGGGCTAATGTCGCCTTAAGGCAGTTTTACTTCTTGTTTTTGGTATTTAGCCAATACTCAAATAGGGCTACAAATAGTCCAACAAGAAGGGGGCAAATGAAAAATTCAATCAAGTGTAACACCTCCTTCCAGTCGCAAGACTGTCGGATAGGCGACGCTTTATTATATCTTAATCAATCATGCTTCTCTATAGTAAATAATCGAGCTAACTAGATTTGAAGCTTTTTCGCTTTCTCTCGATATAAAGTGGCTACGCTGATGCCGGTTTTTTTAGAAACTTCTTTGGTCGTGTGCTTTTTCAATAACTCCATTGCTAACTCTAGCTGGTCTTTGCTGAATTTTTTTGGCCGGCCTTCTCTGAAATTTGGATTTAGCTTGGCAAGAGCTTTTCCTTCTTGTGTTCGCTCCACGATCATATCTCGTTCAAATTCTGCAAAAGCCAACATTTGTGTAAGTATTAATCGACCAGTTGGTGTGTTTTCGATGATTCCCATATTTAAAATATGAACTTTGACCCCATTTCTAAATAGTTCTTGAACAGTATTCAACCCCTGAATTGTTGACCGGGCAAATCTATCTAATTTGGTAACGATTAACGTATCACCTTCATGAATGTCTTCTAATAAATGCTGAAATTCTTTTCGATCAATTTTTGTTCCCGTATATTTTTCAGTATAAATTTTGTCGCAGCCCTGGTTGGTCAATGCAATAATTTGTGTTTCTAAATCTTGGCCCCAGGTACTTACACGAGCATAACCATAAATCATGAAAATCCGCCTACTTTCTACTCAATTTATGAGAGTAAGATATGATAGTCTGGTAATCCTTATTCTATCACAGTAAAAAAAAGCTATCAATACTTTTTAAGTTTTGATAGCTTTTTTGCATAACCATTTAATATACTTAGGATAATCGACATTATGTCTACTAACCGTTAAATAACGTTTTATAGTTCATTTTTCATTCTTTTTGAAGTATAAACTATAGGAAATTATTGCTAAGACCAAGAAAATTATAGCGCAAATAATTAGTGGGAAATAATAAGAATACATAAAGTAATACCATATACATGCAAGTAAACCGAGTAATATTGACATAGTTAAATAAATAGTAGCTGAGATAACTAGCATAGATAAACTACCTCCTTCCAGCATTTATCGTTATAACTACCCTTGAATCAATTATACAGCAATATGTGTAAGAGTTTCCATTTTCACTTGGCATAAGGAACGTTATGTCTACTAACTCAGGGTTTAGCAGACTCGGATTGTACACTCAAGAATTGTCTTATAAAGTTAGAATGGTCGATTCATAGAAATGTGGTCCATGATATACTTAATGAATAATGAGGTGGCTATTTAATAATTCAAAAGAAAATAGAAAAAAATCAAGTAGAGTATTTAATAAAAAATGATGAGTTCGTTAACTTAGAAAAGCTTATTTTAGAAAGTTCGTATCTGCCAGGAAGAATGGCAAATTTAAAAACGATTTCTAGTGTAGCGGATGTTTTTGAAGAAACCTACCCATTTTCTTAATTATGGTACAAAAAATTAGAAGACTGGCTACATCTAAATGTTGACGGAAATAGTCCTAAAACTGAACTTGTCTTAACAGCATTGAACTCTCTAGGTGGTATTTATGAAAAGTGCACCCATGATAAAAAGGTACTGATAGAAGAAAATTTAGTCGAGTCTCTAAATGATCAACGTTGGCGTGTTCGCGAAATAGTTACAGAGGGTAATAAGAGAATTGGAGAGGCATCCTATACTTCATTGATTAGGATTTTTAAGTCGCTTTTAACCGAAGAAGCCACCCCTTAGAGATAAGAGGAGTATTAGCAACCGTGTCACGTCCGGAATTGCTTATTTCAAAAGAACAACTGACTTTTTCTGAGGAAGTAATGGAAAAAGCTTTCAATTATTATATCCACTTTGATGAGGTCAAATTTACTAAGGAGGATAAAACAATTTTAAAAAAAGGGTTATGCTTTGCTCCAAGTGTTATTGTTAGTAAAAATCCACAAATCGGTTTTTCTTTTTTTGAAAAGCTACTTGAAAACAATGCTAGCAAAGATATAAAGACTATCGTAAAAGAGAACCTAAAAAAGAAAAGATTGGAGAAATCTTTTCCTGATGAAGTAAACAAATTATTGCTACTAATGAAGTTATAACAGCTCAGTTAACATAGAATTTCACTCTAAAAAAAGTTCTCAAAATTATAAACTATTAGGATTTTTCTGCTATTTATTTTTGGCTTTATACATTTGTCATCCGTTTGTTCGAATCCACTAAAGACGGATTTCATATACTCAAATAGAATATAAAAGTCTCCGCAATACAAAATTTGTGGGGACTAATTTTTTGGTCTACACTATTACAGAAACAATCATAAATTTAACTTGAGCCTGAATATACAAAATTTTTTAATTCCTTGCTTTAAATTATTAATTCTCAGATCTCTAGTAATCTGATTAGATTAAAAATCATAATTGAAATTTCTTTCTAAACTTAAGTGGGGATAAATTATATTGCAATCTAAATTGTTCGACAAAATAACTCATTGTACCGAAGCCACATTTTTCGCTAATTTGTGAGATAGACTCATTTGAAGTGATAATGAGTTCTTGTGCAATTTGTAATCGATAAGCAGTAACGTATTGTATTGGCGACATTCGAGTATATTTTTGAAAAAGACTATTGCAATAGGTTTTACTAATATGTGCATAGTCGGTTAAATCCTTAATCATTATTTTTTGAGTATAATTTTGATGGGTATACGACAAAAGTTTATTTAAGATGGAGAACTCCTCTGGTTTTATTGAGGCGTGATCACCATCAAAATGTAAAACAACCTCTTCAAGAATTAGATTGATTAGATTGATAATTTGAAAATAATTAGTCGAACTTGTCTCCTTTACGGAATCAGTCTCGCTAGTTGGAATATCATTTAAAATGATATTAAAATACTTTGAAAATGTGCCTACCATTGGTAGCGAATAATAAGAAAAATTTGGATTAGCTAAAATGGGCCCGATGTACTCTTCAATAATCTTAGGATTCAGGAAATCTAAATTAAAGTTGATACACAAGGTTTTGGCATTTCCTTTTGGAGAAGAAGAGCTGTGGAAGACATTGCCATTGATAAATAGGATATCTTTATTAGTAATCACTACTGATTCCCCATCGATTAAAAATTCTAAACTTCCCTCAAATACCCAACTGATTTGTAGTTCCCTATGCCAGTGTAACGGCATAAAATCATGCCGTTCGTAATCATATTCTATAATATAAGGAATAATTGAAAAACCAACAGACTGATACAATAAGTGTTCCTCTAAAGAATCATCCATATTAATTGGTAAATTTCTATCCATAACAACCATCCTCTATAATTATAATGACGATATTTAATTGTTTTGTTTCATTTTTGAATTATACCATATTTTGTGAAACGTTGGTAAATCAATAGTCTTGTGTGGGGTGTTCTTTTGACAATCAAACTACTTGTGGTCGATAACGATAAAAACGAGGAGTATTCTTATAGAACTTTTGCTAAAAAAAAGATATATTGAAAACGCAAACAATAACAAAACAAAATTCAAACAGAGAATTGTAGGAGGAGTTATCATGAACACTAAGCTGTTAGAAGAATTGACTGGCTGGAGACATTACCTGCATGAGCATCCAGAAACTGCCTTTGAAGAGGTGAACACTTCGAAATTTGTGGCAGAAAAAATGCGGGAAATGGGTTATGATGTTCATACACAAATTGGAAAAACTGGGGTAGTAGCAAGCCTGACTAATGGTGATAGTCCAAAAACTATTGGCATTCGCGCGGACATGGATGCTTTAAATATTTTGGAAAAAACAAAATTACCCTATGCGTCTCTCAACGAAGGCAAGATGCATGCATGTGGTCATGATGGTCATGTGGTCACGGCATTAGGAGCCGCAAAATTATTGGCAGAGAGTAAAGATTTTAATGGCACGGTTCGTTTTATCTTTCAGCCTGCAGAAGAGCATGGTAAAGGAGCATTAGCTATGTTGGAAGATGGGTTGTTTGAGCGTTTTCCGATTGATGAGTTTTATGGACTACACAATATGCCGGCCTTGCCTGAAGGAGAAATCCATTCTAAAGTTGGACCCATCATGGCCAGTGAAGATAATTTTCAAATAAAAATTAAAGGTATTGGTGGCCATGCCTCTGCTCCTAATCAAGGAAAAGATCCGTTAGTAGTAGCTGCGGAAATTATTTTGGCTTTACAGACAGTTGTTTCAAGAAATGTTGACCCCGTCGATACCGCAGTAGTTTCTTGTACAGAGATTCATACCGATGGAATTATAAACGCCATTCCATCAAATGTAGTGATTACCGGTGACACACGGAGCTACAAAGCAGAGGTTCAACAATTGCTAGAACATCGTATGCGTTTAATCAGTGAAAAAATTTGTGAAGCAAATGAAGTTGAGTGTGATTTTAGTTATACGAATTCTTTTAGTCCCACGAACAATTGGGAACAGTGCCATGAAATAGCTGTGCAGGCAGCCAAAAATGTAGTTGGTGAAGAAAAGGTGAATGATCATGCCAATCCTATTATGGCTTCAGAAGATTTTGGTCACTTTCTCGATATCATTCCGGGCTGCTTTGTTTTTCTTGGTGGAAATAGAGAAGGTGTAGAGTCGTATCCATTGCATCATGCAAAATTTGATTATAAAGATGAAAACCTCTTAGAAGGTGCTGAATTTTTTGCGGAGATTGTTCGACTAAGATTAACTTAATTAAATCTAAGGAGGGATTTTTGTGGCTATTTCAGGAAGAACAAAAGGCGTTGCGTTAGCGGCAACTGGCGCAACTCTCTGGGGAATAAATGGCGCTTTTGCAGATGTTGTTTTTTCTAAGTACAATGCACCTGTTGAATGGGTTGTGGGGACACGCCTATTGATTGCCGGAATTTTGATTTTACTCTATGCAAAATTAATTCTAAAACAAGATGTTTTTTCAATATTCAAGTCTAAAAAAGATACAGGAATGCTCTTTCTCTTCGGTTTGATTGGCATGATTGGATGCCAATATCTCTTTTTCTTATCTATTGGAACGAATGGTGCAGGATTAGCAACAATCCTCCAATTTACATCTCCAATCTTTATCTATTTATACCTAGTAATAAAAAAGGAAAAGAGCGTTTTTGTTAAAGAAGTATTCTATATCATGACAACTTTCTTGGGGGTATTTTTGATTGTTACAAGAGGCAATTTTAGTCAATTAAGTGTCAGCCCGATTGGTTTAATAATCGGTGTTGGATCAGCAGTAGGTGTGGCCTTTTATACCCTACAACCGAGAAGACTTTTGAAAGCATATGGTGCACCTATTATAACAGGTTGGGGAATGCTAATTGGTGGCGGAGCATTTCAATTTATTCATCCAATTTGGCGGCCAGGCTTTGCGGTAGATTTCAATGTTGTTTTATATATGGCATTCATTATAGTTGTGGGAACAGCGATTGCATTTAGCTGTTATCTAGGAAGCGTCAACTTCATAGAAGCTTCATTGTCGAATATTTTAGCAGCAATGGAGCCATTAGTTGCCAATATTCTAACACCACTATTATTGGGACAATCTTGGACTTTAGTTCAGATAGCTGGGATTCTTTTAGTATTAATTTCTGTCATTCTTTTTGCTAATTATGGAGAGAAAATTAGAAAGAAAAATACGTCGATAATAGTAGATAGTTAATTGTTTAAGTTGATTCAGTAGTAAAAGAAAACGAAAATTCATTGATATTTAAAAATTTAGGAGGCTATTATGATTAAAAAAATTGAAACAAGTAACGCACCAGCAGCGATTGGGCCATATTCTCAAGCTATCTTAGCAGACAACACTTTGTATATTTCAGGTCAGCTACCAATTGACCCGAAAACTGGAGAATTTGCAGGAAATGATATAATCGCGCAGACTACCCAATCCTTGGAAAATATAAAAGCAATCCTTGAAGAAGCAGGCACTAGTTTAACAAATGTTGCAAAAACCACTGTTTTACTCAATAGTATTCAAGATTTTGCTGCTATGAATGAGGTCTATGGACAATACTTCACTGGGACTTGTCCTGCACGAGCAGCCTATGAGGTTGCCTCATTACCGAAGGGTGCTTTAGTCGAAATTGAAGCGATTGCTATTATTAAATGAGTGATATGAAGGAGAAAAATAATGCCTAAAGAGATAGATGCCATCCATTATGAAAGAAAAAGGAACTCAATCAAAACAGATGTTACTCGTTTTGGTATTACTGAAACTAAGAAAATTTTGGGCTTTCACAAAAGCTTTCCAGAATACCAAGAGACTCCATTAGTTAACTTAAAAAATTTGGCAGAATATTTAGGTGTTAAAAGTATTCATGTGAAAGATGAAAGTCCACGATTTACTTTAAATGCGTTTAAAGTCCTCGGCGGAAGCTATTGCGTAGGTTCAGTGATAGCAGATAAATTAAGTTTAGACATTAGTGAGCTGACCCATGAAAAAATTACTAGTGATGAAGTTAAGCCGCAATTAGCAGAGATTACCTTTGTGACTGCCACTGATGGCAATCATGGTCGTGGAATTGCTTGGGCTGTGAATTATTTTGGGTCAAAAAGTGTTGTTTATATGCCTGAAGGTAGTTCAGAGGAGCGTTTAAGAAATATTCAAGCATTGGGAGCAGATGCCAGCATTCTAAATCTTAATTATGATGATACCGTTCGTTTTGCGAATAAAATGGCTGAAGAAAATAATTGGATTTTGGTTCAAGATACAGCTTGGGATGGGTATGAAGAAATACCCACACGTATTATGCAGGGATATACTACCATGGCCAATGAAATTATTCATCAGCTTGATGGAGCTAAACCCACTCACATTTTCTTGCAGGCAGGAGTAGGGGCTATGGCGGGTGCAATCACAGCATTTTTTGTGGATTACTATTCTGAAGAGGAACAACCAATCATTGTCATTGCTGAACCAGAAAAAGCCAATTGTCTTTTCAAGACAGCCAAAGAAAATGATGGCAAACTGTACAAAGTCACTGGGAACATGGACACTATTATGGCCGGGTTGGCCTGTGGTGAACCCTGTACCATCGGCTGGGACATTTTAAGAGAATATGTTGACGATTTTGTCTCAATGCCAGATAAAATTGCCGCTAAAGGGATGAGAGTTTTAGGCAATCCGCTAGCTGATGATAAAAAAATCATCTCAGGTGAAAGTGGGGCAGCAACACTGGGCCTTGTTGCTGAAGCCCTAGAAAATAATGATTTGAACTGGCTGAAGGAACAATTACACCTTAACCAAGATTCCCAAATTTTGTGTCTGTCTACTGAAGGAGATACGGATAAAGAAAATTACCGTAGAATTGTTTGGGATGGTTTGTATCCGAGTTTTTAATTAGGAACCAAGGTAGAAAAATTTGACCGACTAGTCAGAGAGTGAAAATTAAGTATGGTCAATCAGTGGGTAGGATCTTATAATAATTGTTGAAATTGGAATAAACATTTGTGACATTGTGGTCTGGGGACTAACTCATAACAAGAGTTTAAGGGCTTTGATAAAAAAATTACTATGAAATTAAGTTCTCTTTTCTTAAGAAGTTTATTTTATAAATTAAACAAAAGATCAATCTGTTGGTACATTTCAATGGATTGATCTTTTGTTATATTCAGTCCACTAACGACGGATTTTACCTACTAAGATAAAAATAGAGTTTCTATCACTACCAATTAAAATCAGTTGGTGGTGATTTTTTAATTCAAGCAAGTATTTTGTAAAATTAGGGCATACCCTATTTTTACTTTTGGCGGTATTGATATATCGCCTTTTTTCGTATAAATTTTAAGTGTAAAATAAATAAATTTAAAACGAGGTGAAATAGATGGCAAAAATCGGATATGTTCGAGTTTCTAGTAAAGACCAAAAATATGACCGACAGTATGAAAAATTAAAAGCTGAAGAAGTCGAAATGATTTTTGAAGATAAACTTTCTGGAAAAGATACGAACGGCCAAAATTTCAAGAACTGCTGGACTATATTAGAAAAGGGGATATAGTTGTGGTTTCTGAATTAGACAGATTGGGTAGAAACAATAAAGAACTGACTGAAACGATGGACACCTTAAAAAGAAAAGGAGTGACGATTGAGATTTTGAATTTGCCTTCGTTTCGTGATATTCAGGATGAAAATTTGCGGCAGCTGCTAAATAATTTGATTTTAGAACTTTATAAATACCAAGCGGAAAGTGAACGTCGATCAATACGAAAGAGGCAACACCAGGGCGTACAAATAGCAAAACAAAAAAGGGATTTATAAAGGACGGCCAGTTAGTTACTCAAACGATGCTAAGAATCCACAGAAGAAATTGACTTATGCGAAAATCATAAAAATGCTGGATGCCGGCAAGCCAATTAAAATGATTGCTGAAGAGACTGGAGTATCAAGACCAACTATCTATAAAATTAAAAGGAAGTATTGTAGTAAACGTTATAGAAATTCCTGTAATAAGAAGGCAGAAAATTATTTGTCTTTTCCAAAGACAAGCGGCCCGTCAATCCACCGCCTGCATGAAGCCACGTCTTTTTAGAAAAAATTGAAGACCCATTTTTCCCCAAAAAAAATGGATAGTAATTAGTGATACTCTTTGTATTCTAAGTCCTCCATTTTTTGAGGAAATTGATTTTTGTTGAAAAGAATTATTTGGTATAATAAATTTGCTAACAAAAACTGAATCGTGAACGGTGGCTATCCTATCGAAAGTGAGGTGGTTCGTATGACCAACGCACTGCCAAATTCTGTAGAAAGGAGACGCCTTGTGTCAGCTTTAGAGACAATTCAATTATTATTGGCCTTTGGTATGTTTACCATTGCCTTAATTAAATTGATTGTGGACTTGCTAAAAAAAGACCAAAAAAAAATAATCGTTCATGGCCTGGTAAGCT
The DNA here is from genome assembly GCF_026157065.1 of Enterococcus sp. HY326. Classification (GTDB taxonomy): domain Bacteria; phylum Bacillota; class Bacilli; order Lactobacillales; family Enterococcaceae; genus HY326. The sequence continues at coordinate 6,602 of NZ_JANLGQ010000015.1, read as the reverse complement.
TCACGATTATTTTTAAAAATATTTAAGCCACCAAGTTTAAAATTCAAGTTGGTTAGCAACTAAGGGGCATATTCTAGTATGCCTCTTTTTCATGTTTATAATATCATAGTTTGTATTTTTTTTCAAAAGGAAGTACATGCATTTGATTTCTGAAAAATTAGACAAAAACAATTTACTAATCTTTTATTAAGATTAAATAAAAAATCTCATTATTCGTGTTTTAGAGTGAATTCAGTATGAGTTGTGCTAGATTAGAATTAAGGAGAGCAAATCTAATGCAGAAAGGAAGGCAAAATTTGAAAATTATCAATATTAAAGTCGTCCCTCGGGATGACCTGAAAAAGTATTTTTCGATACTTATTTCGGTGAACAGCTAATTTCTAGTGTCTTTATTGATTATAACTCAACATACTCAACTCCAGAAGTGTAGTTGAAGGACACAAACGGCATTTAAAGCATAGAATTTTCTATGCTTTTTCTGTTCACTTTTTTTGAAAGGTTGTGGCAAAATAAAAAAACGAACATATGTTTGTTTTTTGGGGTGTGAACCATGTTTGATTATAGCAAAGAACCTCACGGAGATTATGTTTGTATCGATTTAAAATCCTTTTATGCGAGCGTTGAAATGGTTGCTAGGGGCTTGAATCCCATGAAAACTAAGTTGGTTGTAATGTCTAGGGCCGCAAATACAGGTAGTGGTTTAATATTAGCTGCTTCGCCCAGGGCAAAAAAGGAATTAGGGATTTCTAACGTTAGTCGTGGGTCCTCACTCCCCCCCCCCCCCCCCGACGAACAGCTTTTAATCGTACCACCCCGCATGAATTTATATATCAAGAAAAATTTAGAAATCAATAATATTATCCGGAGGTTTGTAGCAGATGAAGATTTGCTGGAGTATTAAATCGATGAATCGTTTGCCTACTTAACCCCTTCCCTATCCTATTTCAAAATGTCGGCAAAGCAGCTGGCAAAGAAAACTCAGCATACTATCCATCAAGAAACAGGTTTACTGTCTACAGTTGGGCTTGGCGATAATCCTTTGCTAGCAAAATTCGGAATGGATATTGAGGCGAAACATACAGCGGATATGTTTTCGGAATGGCGGTATGAGGACGTTCCAAAAAAATTGTGGCCAATCTCTCCCCTTTCTGAATTTTGGGGAATTGGTCGAGGCTATGAAAAGCGGTTGAATGACCGTGGTATTTACTCAATGGGAGACCTGGCAGCTTACAATCCTTACTTTTTGAAACAAAGTTTAGGTATGTTAGCCGAACAAGTAGCTAGTCGCTTGCGAAAACACAATGTGCAAACAAAGTGTGTCCATTTAGGGATTGGGTACTCCCGAAATTCACCTGAAGGTGGCTTCTCACATCAACGGAAAATTGAGCCAACCAATCAGTCTAAACCACTAGTTTATCAAGTTCTGAGCCTTTTCAAAGAGTTTTACGTCGATGGTTGCTTTATCAGGAACATATCTGTCACGTATAGTTCTTTAGTGGACGCTAGAGCCTTTCAATTTTCGTTATTTGAAGAATCAGAACAACAGCTTACTGCATATGAATTAGATACAATCGTTGATTCTGTTAGAAAACGTTTCGGCTTCCCTTCCCTCGTCCATGCAAGCTCGCTACTGGAAGCAGGAACAGCAATTGACAGGGCTTCTCTAGTTGATGGTCATGCTGGAGGGAATGACGGATTACATCAAGGAGGTGCGAATAATGAGTATTGATGACGGTTTAGCAACAGAATTTTTTAGAACGTATGATGATAGAGGCTTGCTGAAGTATTTAGGATTTTACCTATCCGATCATACGGCTGCCCTTACGGAAGACCAGGGAGAACGTCGAAAAGTAGTGGAAGTGAAACCCCAATTAGAAGAAATTGAGATAAATGAAATTATTGAGCTGGCTTATTTGAAAGACTTATGTGTTTCAGTGCAAATGAATGAACGAAATGAAGCGAACCAGTTTCAAGAGGATGTTGTCGGTAAAATAATTGGTTGCGATGAATTGAATATTTTTATTGGAAAGACCCCTATTCCATCTGGACAAATCAGGCATATTGAAATCTTTAAAGGATAAAAAAAATACTGAAGGAGGATTTTTTATGGGAAAGTTAGATTTTTTTAAAATGGTGGAGGAATTATCACTTGATGAAACTGTTACTACATTGAGCGGCCACTCTCAACATGTCTGTTTGGATGATTATTGGTTGGAGGAAGATGAAAAATTTCGGTTCATAAATTTTTTGCAATCACGATACCCTGGTTATTTGTTTGAAATTGTGGGGGTCATGGGTGGCTTTGGAATTGACTTAATCGTTACTGACAGCGAGAAGAAAGCAGCTTACGATTCTATACCTAAAACAAAAACAGTCAGACAAGCTATGCAAGAAGCACAAAAGACTCAAGGAATGTTCATTCATCTTTTTTCTACTAGAAGTCTGGATGAAAAAATTACGGACAAAGAATATCAATCTCTTATTAACGCTCATAAAAAGTTGAGTGCCATCGTACAAGAAAATATATTTGAGGAATAAAAAAAGGCTACTATCCCACATCTTCTTCTAACTTTACTTGGAACTATTGTATTAGTATGGTATTGCAAAGCCTAACTTTTAATAAAAGTATTTTAAAACATTACTAATGAATGACTATTACATTACTTTATCTATTCAAGCTTACATATGAAAAACGCTTCAAATCGGAGGTGATTAAATGAAATTAAGTAATATTGAACTACTCGATATCCATAATCGTTCAGTGGTAGAAGTAATTAATCCTCTTACTGATATGGTTGAATTTTCATACAGCAAGCATACTTTAGAAATTTTACTTGCTTTTGCAGGAATTGACTTATCAGAGTTCATATTATCAATTAGTAACTATCAGAAGAAAGACCTTTTGCTTGATTGAATACATATAAAGACCATGTAATGTATTACATTATCAAAACATTACTATTAGTAATGCATTACAATACAATAGGGAATATTTCGAATTGTATTTGCAATCAACAAATGTCAAACACTTAATAGCAGATAATTGGAAAAATAGTATTACAATACTAATAGTAACATATTAGAAATGTATTAGCATTGTAATAAAAGGCTATTAGTAATATAAAACATTACTAATAGCCTTTTATCTATTTTTTTATATTATTAAAGTTTTCAATATTAATAGGATACTTAGAGTAGTCTTTAATATGTTCGTTCGCTTCTTCTTCATCAATTAATCCTAATTGCAAAAAATGCTGCCAGATAGCATTCTCCAAGAAATCAGAGAGGAAACCCTTCGTACCTGAGATTTTCTTGGTGTTTTTGCTATCACTATGAACCAAACTATCTAACTTTCTAGCTGTGTAATCACTAATTTTATAAGTTTTATTGACCGTTTCAATAACATCTTGGTCTTTTCTAAGACTGAATCCAAATTTACTTTCTTTATTACCAGTTGATTCTTTTTTTACATCTGGGCTTACGGCTTCAGAAATATCGGCCTCAGAAGACACGGGCTTTTTTTCAATATTAGTTTTGATTTCAGCCTCCGGAGGAGTAAGAGAATCTTCAGGAGTTTCAATATTTCCTAATTCGTCATCAAATGCACTTGGGAAATCTCCCGAAGCTTTTCGTTTTCGTGGCATTATTCTTCACCTTCACTTTCTTTTAAAAGGTTGTTAGGTATTACCATGGTTTTACCATTCTCGTCAAGCAGGCCGTATTCGTTCATTTCTTTGACTAGTCTGAAAAAGTATTGTGCAAACTCATTGTCTGGGTACCCCATGGTGATTGGCATTCCTCGACGAATTAATTTATCCGCAAACTTAATTGATCGAGGAATTTCAGTATCAAAATAACGATAGTTATTGCGGTTCGCATATTTCATCATAGAATTGATAACTTTTGCATGGACATTTGTATTATATACTTTATTAGCTAAAATACCGCCTATTCTTAGATTCGGATTGAATTCTTCCTTGAGTGTGTTCACCCTTGAAATTAGTTGAGTAACACCGTCAACACTACTAATATCAGGCTCAAAAGGAATAATGACAACGTCTGAAATAGTCAAAACTGAGGATGTCACCTGCTTTAATTCAGGTGGTGTATCAAAGAATATAAAGTCATAGTCTTGCTCAACGTCGTCAAAAGCTCCCTCTAGTGCATTGAAATAATTTGAACTAGGGTCAATCTTTTTATTCAATAATTTTTTTAAACCTTCAATACTGGAGATTTGGCTAATATTTTCTCGGAATTGTTTAATCAACGCTACAAACCAGCTTAAAATATTATCTCTAAATTCTTCCATTTTATCGAATTCTAGGTAGTTATTGTCTGCATTTGCCGGTAGTACATCAATTTGAGTGTCATAGGTAGAGACAATCGCCTCTTTAACAGTACCAGTGCCCATGAAAACGTCATAAATCGTGTTATCGTCTTTGTTGACTTTGACTTGAAATGATTTAGTAAGATTTCCTTGTGCATCTGAATCTACAACTAATATTTTAGACGATGGAAAAGATTTACGAATTGCACCAACTAAATTCAAAGTTATAAGGGTTTTTCCGACTCCGCCTTTATTTATTGCGACGCTAATTTTCATTGCCATATTTCTTTCCTCCTGCTAGAAATATATTAGTCATATACTACATTACTTTTAACATGACTAAAGTATGACTATTAGTATTCTTTTAACTTACTGTTAAGATACCATAAATTGTAGTTGCTAGCAACTACAAAAACTTGATTTATAGAAAAAGTTGTTCAACGATAATGTAATACAATACTAATAGTCATGTATTACATTACCATTAGTATTGTACTGTTCAAAAAGAAAAGGGTTTCTTGCAATTAAGTAATGCGTGTTTACAGACATTTACCTTTATTGTTGCGTCTAATTTTACTTGTATTCACGAAACACAAATGCTAAAATTATGACGATAACGAATTGTTACTAGTAACAACAGAGGAGTGTTCTATATGGAGGAAAATTCGAAGGAGTTCAGAAATGAATACAATCGCTATGTCTTGCGACTTCTCGTAAACGAATATTATGTGAGTAGACCGGAATTAGCTAAGGCGGCTGATTTATCACTGGGATACGTTAGAGAATTTGATAATGGGACACGAGACTTCGGGAATGCAGCGTTGGATCAATTTGAAGAAATTATCAACACAAAATTCGAACCTTTATTAATGCAGCATGACTATGAACTTTCTAAAGTCAAAGAAGCGCTCAAAAATGTAACTAACTCTGAAGAACTAGAAGCTTTTAAGTTGTCTTTACACGATATGATATAAAAATAAAAAATTTCAAATAAAAAAAAGACAAACTTTGAAAAGTGAATTGGCGTTCACCTTCAAGTTTTGTCAAACAGATGTCTTTTCTTTTTTCATTTGGTACTCTATTTCCAACAAATTTAGTTTACCAAAATTCAAAAAAAATTTCAATATGAAAAGGCTTATTTGAGTGCGCAACTATGCGGTTTTTGCTACTTTTTTAAGCATTTTAATATTTAGAGGACACTGTGTTATTTAGTGTCCTCTTTTTTGTACTCAAAATCGAAAGGTGGTGTTCATATGCAAATCCAAGAAGTCTATTCATTGTTCTTAAAACAAGGCATTCGTCAGTATAAATTCAAAAACAGCAAGATCAAACCGATTGACTACAAACCGGATGGAAAAAAAGGTGCTATATTCGGTTTCCGGTCAAAAGAGAAAATGGCCGCCGGCCGTGGAGTTGTCTTGACTTCAGAAGAAGCCATTTTAGATAACTTGGATGGTTTTACGCATTGGACACCGAACGTCTATAGTTTTGGGACCTATGCTGACAAAGAAAAAAGCATTGTCAAAGGCCATGCTGAAAACAATTTGAAACAAATCAACACGTTTTTAATCGACATCGATGTACCTGAAGGGGAAAGTCTCTCTGAAAGACAAATCATTGATTGCTGCATCAACTCAGATTTTGGTTTCTTACCAACGATGATTTTGAAATCCCCAGGGGGATACCAGATTTATTTTGTACTGGAGAATGCGTGGTATATCTCGAATAAAGACAACTATGGTTCCATTCGGATTGCAAAAAGAATATCAGAGAACCTGCGGATTTTTTTTGGGAAATCTCTGCCTGTCGATTTTTCATGCAACCATTTTGGTATTGCTAGAATCCCTCGGACAGACAACGTTGTGTTGTATCAACCACACTTTGTTTACCCTATGCAGCAATGGATTGACTGGTCTATGACATTTGCTCCGGCAAAACCTAAACGTAAAAATTCGGCCGGATTACGAGTTTTGAAAGGTAAATTAAGAGGACAAGTTGATGAACCATGGGTGAAAATCCTCCTTAACCGCAAAGAAATAAGTGGCACTAAAGGCGTGATTGGGCGCAACAATGCTTTATTTACGTTGGCTTTGGCCCACTATGCTTCAGGAATCAGCTATCAAGAGTGCTATGATTTTCTTGACGAGTTTAATAGTTTCCAGCTGGCAAGCCCTTTAAGCGAAAAAGAGTACACTCGAACCATCAAAAGTGCCTATTCAGGTAAGTATCAAGCTGCTAGCCGAGTAGTTATCCGCCGGCTAGTGACCAATTGGAC
>NZ_JANLGQ010000014.1 GCF_026157065.1 Enterococcus sp. HY326 | reverse complement strand
TATCCTTAATCAGTCAAGGTCTTATCTAACATAAAGCCCCTTGTACTCAGACGAAAAGACCTTCATAGTCAGACGAAAAGACCTTCATAGTCAGACAAAAAGACCTTCATAGTCAGACAAAAAGACCTTCATAGTCAGACAAAAAGACCCTTGTACTACACCTCTAATCTTACAGCGCCAAGCGATACAGCACACCTAAAAAAGGTTTAAAAAAAATATTAAAAAGATATAAAAAGAACTATAGACAATTTTACTCTTTATTCTCTTTGTATTACAATGACATACAAAGGAGCTGAACAGCATGGCGATGATTACAATTCGTGTCAGCGATCAAGAAAAAGAATGGCTAGACCATATGGCGGAATTTTACGGCATTACCTTATCGGAGTTGATGAAAACTTATTCTATGGCGCAATTAGAAGACGAGTACGACAAACAAACTGCGGATATCGCGCATAAATTATGGGTAGAAGGCGGTAAAGAAACAGTTAGCATGACCGAGATGTTAAAAGAGTTTGGTGGCGTTTAATGGTCTACCGGTTAGAATTCAGCAAAGACGTTCAAAAACAATTGAGAAAAATGGATAAGCACCAAGCAGCTTTAATTGTCCGCTGGCTTTACAAGAATGTAGACGGTACAAATAACCCTAGACAGAATGGAAAAGCTCTTACAGGCGATTTAGGAGCGTTCTGGCGGTATCTTATTGGAAACTATCGGGCAATTGTTGAGATTGAAGATGATAGATTGGTGATTACAGCTATTCAGGTAGGCCATAGGCGGAATATTTATGATTGAGGACAGAAAAAAACCAGTCAAGCGAATGACTGGCTAGAATATTGAACCTCAACCGTTTTCCGCCAGTTGAGTGTATCTGTGAGTTAGCACTATGGGAGAGTGCTTAGTTAAGTTTAATTTTACGGAAAATTTGCTTAAAATCAAGATTCAATTCACCTGCTTTTTATCTCACACTACTCGACTAAACACGTTTTACTAAGAGTTCATAACTGAAATCAAAATGACTAGTGAATTATAAAATATATGTGTATATATTGGGTAAAGAAGATTTCTTTTTTTTGCGTATAAAAACCCTAAAACAAGACCTAATAAAAAAAGAGGCAAAAGCAAAAGAATATTTCCTACTAGAGCAAATCGATGGGCATATGCGAATAATAACGAGGAAATTACAACTGTTAATTGTGTGAAAAAAATCTTTGTTGGATATAAATAAATCAAAATATATCTGTAAACAAACTCTTCAAATAATGGAGATAAGAATATGTAATTCAATAAAAAATAGATTTTGAACTTTATGTTAGGGTCATAAAATTCCACATTATTAAACACAAGAAATAAATAAACTGTTACTAAGAGAACAAAGCAAAATGCTATTAAGAACGAATGAAATAAAATAGATTTCTGATTTTTTAAAAACTTTTTTTTAAAAAGATCTTTTCTAAACCAGATAATACCTAATATTAGGAAAATTATTTGTAGAGTCTCTAAATTGATATAGCGTATACTTCCAGGTAAATTAAAAAAAGCGAATGAAAGAAGCCAAAAGATAGTAAACAATATTTTTTTTGATTTAAGTGTAAAATTCATGTGATCAGCTCCTGTTCTAGTTGAAAGCATTTTCAAAAAAATGGTATTATTGCTACAATATATATATATATTAACCATCTTTTTATGTTTTTTCAATTTTATTATAATGTAAGGGGGAGCATCATGAAAAAGAAGAGTTTATTATTTATGTTGTTTGTTGGAGCTATAATATTTATCAGCCCTATCAAAACTTTAGCTACGAATGAAATAGCTTCTGTTAACAAAGAAGAAGCTAGCTATTCATTTATAGAGGAAGATTTAGTTGGAACTCGAGTGGAAAATTCTACTGTCGATACTAGCGGACCTACTCCAAGGATGGGGGGATACCTTTATAAATATGTTAGCCACAGTGAGTCAAATAAAAAGACATCATATGTCAAAACTTTAACAGTTTCGACAGGAATCACATTCTCTTGGAGTGCTGCAACAAAGCTTGGTACCTTTACAATCGGATCGACTACTTCAGTATCAAAACAAATAAAACAGTACAAAAACACAAGTGTTATTAAATCTAATTGGAGAGTTTATGATAAATACTCTGGCAACTATATACGTACAGAAACTATAACTGCTAATTCCACTTATTATAGTTATAAAAATGTCTAGAAGTCCCGATGACGAGTAGACGTAATACGATGAGAAAAAGAAGCCAGCTCTTTATGAACTGGCTTTTACTTTACATAAGTTACGTTATACCAAGTTAATTTATTCGTGATGATGGTTATTCTTTATCCGTAATATGATATCGTATTAAAGATAAAAAGTGGAGTCTATATAGGAGAGGAATGAACGATGAAAAAAGTATATTTAATGGCCGTTTTACTAAGTTCAATTCTAATTGCTTCAGGATGCAAAGCAGATACTGAAAGAGCTACGAGAACTTCAGTATTAATTACTAATTTTGTAGAAACTTTTGATGCTTCTACTTTACATAATTATTCTTATGAAAAAGTAGCAAATCCCCCCTGCATCTTTTTATGAGGGGGGATTTTGAAAGGGTTCTTTATACAGAAATGCGAGTCCTGTTTTGGTGGGGCATACCTTTACTATACAGCTACTATGTAAAGATTAAATAAGAATCATGTAAAAATCTATTTAAATCTATCTTTTTCAACATTGTTGGGTTAAAGGGTGTAAAAGGCCAAAAAAAGATGTAGGTTTTGGGCCAATGAAAAGCAGATTAGATGTAGGTACGTTTAATAACACTATATTAGGTATAACTTTACTTGGAACTAAGGTGTGATAGCCTTTGGCTGAGCCGCATCCTTTCCGCTTAGGCTTTTTAAAGGCGTACAATCACACCTTTAGAAGGTTCCTAGTCAAGTTATACCGGATTCCATAATGAAATTTGGATTAAATAGACAATTATTAATGGCCCAAAACCTACATTTTATCGTGGCCCTTTATAAAAGGGAGCCCCTAAAGACTCAACGAATTACTAAAATGTGTTCTTTTGGACTTTGTTCTACATAGAATAGATTTGCTGGTCTGTAATATTGATTGAAACAAAGAACCCATCAATACAATCATTGCGTTGTTCATACTAACTAGTAAAGATAAACATACCACACATCAAAATTCTTGACGCTACCGATAAAATTTACATAATTTTGACGTAAATTTTACTTTGAAATGATTTAATAGTCTTATATCGTGGTAATACAAAGCACATCTGCGATACAAGTAACTAATCATACACCTTTAACAACTCAAAAGATTACTAAAAAATATTTTGACTTTTTATAAAAAGTCAAAATGCTATAAACGCAGATTTAACAGTATTTACCGAAATAATAATGAATCAATTTCTTTACTAATTATAGATTGATTGTGACACCAAAAAATTAAATTAGAAATAACAAACTATCAGAACAAGGGGAAGAATTTATGCAAAGAGTATTAAGAAAAAGAATTAGCTTATCGGTTATTTTATTGACTACCATTTTTACACTTGTAGCCTGCGGAAGTAACTCTACAGATACAAAAACTTCTAATACTTCTGGTACTTCAAGCGAAGTAAAAACGGAAGAGAAAGTTATTCAAGATTTGAAAATTGCATTCGTACCTTCTAAAAATCCAGATGATATTGTTAGTGCTACTGAACCTCTAGAAGATTTGTTAATTAAAGAACTGAAAGAACAAGGATATACTGTAGATAATATAGATATTACAGTTGGAACAAATTTTGAAGCAGTAGGCGAATCTCTGGCATCCGGAAGTGCAGATGTAGGATTTGGTGTACCTGGAGGAACAGTTGCGCTTTATCGTGATGATACAGATGTTATTTTGACTGCTACAAGAAATGGTTTAAATAAAGATAGCACTGACCCTAAAGATTGGAATGACGGTAAGGAGACCGAACAAACATCTGAACAAGTAACATCCTATCGCTCAATATTGATTGCGGGTCCTTCTGATAAAGGGCAAGAGTTAGCCAAGAAAGTTAATAATGGAGAAAAATTATCTTGGGATGATTTAAATAGCGCAAATTGGGGAGTGTCTTCTACCACATCATCTGCCGGATATATTTACCCATCTCTGTGGTTAAATGAGAACTATAAAAAGAATATTACAGAATTAGATTCAACAGTCATCATTGACTCCTACGGTTCTGGATTTGCTCGTCTAGCTTCAGGACAAATCGACATTTTACCGGTATATGCTGATGCAAGACGTGATTTTCAAGACCAGTGGACTTCTGAATATGGCCAATCTGAAGATATTTGGAAAACTACAAATGTAATTGGAGTAACACCACCTATCTATAATGATGCAATAATAGTATCCAAAGAATCTAAAATTATAACGGATGATTTTAAAAAAGCTTTATCCGAGGCGCTAATCAATTTAGCGAAAACTACTGAGGGTAAAAAAATAATTGATATATACTCCCATTCAGGATACAAAGAAGCCAAGTCTTCAGATTACGAAGATGCTTTCAAAGCTGCTGACTTGATGAAAAATTCTCAATAATCTTGTGGATTCGCTACATGTGAGAAAACAATTAACAACTTAGTATGACTTTTTCTATTATTCAACCCTAAAGAAAGCAAATGACAATTCGTCTCGTTTTCTTTGGGGGATATGATGATTAATAGAAATGCAGGGGGCTGTAAATGATTGAATTTCAAGAGGTTACAAAACTGTACCCTAATGGTGTAGTAGGTTTGGAAAATATTAATCTGACAATTTCTCAGGGAGAATTTGTTGCAATTATTGGTGCGAGTGGGGCTGGGAAATCTACGTTAATCCGGACGATCAATGGTCTGACTGCTATCTCATCAGGAAGTTTAAAAGTGAACGGAATAGAAATTTCTAAGCTTAAAGGCCGGAAATTACGAAATTTAAGACAGAATATAGGCATGGTATTTCAATCATATAACTTGGTGCCACGTATTTCAGTTCTTCGAAATGTTCTATCATCTTATGCTCCTCATCTGTCGTGGATTCAAGTTCTATTCGGGTGGTACCCAAGAGCAGCAAAATTAGGTGCGTTAGAATCTCTAAATCGAGTGGGAATTTTAGATAAAGCATTCATCCGAACTGACCAATTATCTGGAGGACAACAGCAACGAGTTTCGCTAGCCAGAGCATTGAATCAAAATCCTGATATTTTGTTGGCAGACGAACCTGTTGCAGCTCTAGATCCGGTAACGGCAAAAGAAGTGATGGATGACTTTAAAAAAATAAATAAAGAACTAAATAAAATTGTGATTATTAATATTCACCACGTTGAATTGGCCTTGGAATATGCTCACCGCATTATTGCTATAAAAGACGGGGCTATTTTTTTTGACGGTCCTGTCAGCGCCATTACAAACGAAGTTTTAGATGAAATATATCGAAAATCTACCACCAGTAAACCGAGTTAATACCGATAGATATTCTCATGAGGATCCTTACCGTATTCTAAAAATCAATAAGAAGTATGAACCATGCCTAAATTTAGATATGACAAAGATTTAGAGGATGTGCTATAAAGAGCTATTTAGTTTAAAACTGGCATACTTAATCCGATAAAATCAATCTAAACCAAATCATCAAACACAAAATGTTTGGAGAAGGAAAATAAATGAAAAAAGTAAAGTTCTCTAATCGCTATCAATTGCCTAATGGTCAATACATAATCGAAAGAAGAAGTTGTACACCAATTCTATTCGCTGTATTTATCGGTCTTTTAATACTGTCACTTCAGTTTACTCAGTTTAATTTTTCAGCTTTGATGAATAGAGGCTACCAATTTTGGGTTATCTTTCTTCAATTTTTTCCGCCTAATATAAATTATTTATCTTCGGTCCTCCAACCTTTAGCAGATACTATCAAAATGAGCTTTATTGGTTCTTTTTTAGGAAGTATATTGGCAGTACCTTTTGCCGTTTTAGCATCAAATAATATTGTCAATAACATTTTTTTAAATCAATCAATTAGGTTATTGTTTACTATTCTTCGAACATTACCTACCCTGGTAATTGCACTAATTGCTACATACATTTTTGGTCTAGGAACACTAGCAGGTACAATTGCTATCTTTCTGTTTTCCTTTAGTTACGTTGGAAAACAACTTTTTGAACAAATCGAGACAGTAGACCTGGGAGCATTTGAGGCGATTCAGTCAATGGGAGGGTCAAAAGGAAAGACTTTCACCATAGCCATTATACCGCAATTATTGCCAATATATATAACGACTGTTCTTTTTAATTTTGAAGGAAATGTTCGATATGCTGCAATACTAGGGTATGTTGGAGCAGGTGGCATAGGGTTGATATTAAATGATCGATTAAATAATCGTGATTATGAAAGCGTTGGAATGATTTTGATTTGTTTGTTCTTGTGTGTATTGATTATCGACAATTTAAGTCAATTCATAAGAAAAAAATTGGTGTAAAGGACAATTTATTAATGGAAAAGGATGTTCTAAATCAAATAAAAAAAGAAAAACATAATACTAAGTATATTCTCATTATTACTATGATCATACTTACTTTATTCATTTGGTCAATGTCAGCTTTATCTTTGAAATCACCTTCGAATAATGGAATAGCGATTGCTGGAAACATTTTTTCTGGTATATTACAGCCAGATCTAATTTTTTTGTTTGAAATAAACGATAAGGGTGTACTTTATTTATTAATAGAGACACTGTCCATTGCATTTTTAGGAACTATCTTGGGAGGAGTAATGGCTTTACCGTTAGCCTTTTTAAGCGCCAAAAATTTGATGCCAAAACCAGTGGCTTACTTCATACGTATCGTAATAATGATTATTAGAACTATTCCATCTTTTGTTTATGGTTTAATGTTTATCAGAGTGACAGGCCCAGGGTCTTCAGCTGGTGTTTTGACACTAGGTTTAATATCAATTGGTATGTTATCAAAAATGTTTACTGAAACAATAGAAGATTTGGATAAAGGTATTTTGGAAAGTATGGATGCAGTTGGTTGCACTAAATTGCAAAAAATTAAATTTGGAATTGTTTCTCAGTTAAATGCTGATTTTTTTTCAATTTTGCTATATCGATTGGATATGAACCTTAGAGATGCCAGTGTTTTAGGATTAGTGGGAGCAGGTGGGATAGGTGCGCCCTTAATATTCGCTATGAATGCATATAAATGGAACCAGGTTGGTTCCATTCTTATAGGTTTGTTTATCCTAATTTTAGTTGTAGAATTAATTTCTTCAAAAATACGAAATTATCTTATGGGACGCTCTAAAAAATACTGATTTAATACTTCCCCAAATAGTTTATCTAATTATCTATTTTGTTATTTAACCAGTAAGTAGACATAATATTGATTACTACAGGACAGTTTGGTTTGCCGAATAATAACATCAAATGCGACATCAATTATTTATCACGAATTTATCTGCCGCTCTTAAAATAACAATTGGGTTTAAGCGTGGTTTTTTTGTATGGAAATTAGAAAATTTGATATAACTTAGAATACGTTATTCTATTGAAGTTAAAACTATCTCATTCTGGAAAACCTCTTGAGCAGATTTCCAGTTAAACAGTTTTCGCGGTCGATTGTTAATCGCTTTTGTTGCTTGATTGCATGCACGTTGTGTAATCTTGGTAAATGTTGAACCTTTAGGAAAATATTCTCGTAACAGACCATTATGATACTCATTTGAGCCACGTTCATGCGGGCTAAACGGATGCGCAAAATAGATTGTTACGCCTAATTTTTCCATAAGACTGACGTATTTTTGACTCATAAACTCTGTGCCACGATCACACGTAATGGAGTGAACAGCGTTTGGATAGTCTTTCATCAATTTTCTCATGGCTTCATACATATTTTTGGCTGTTTTTTGGGGCATCCTTTACGTTTGATATTGCCTGGTCTTTCGTTCAACGAATGTAGCCAAAGTAGCTGAACTTTGTCTTGATGAAAGTACACTATCTCCTTCCCAATGACCAAACGCTTCACGTGTGGTGACTTCTGTTGGTCGGAGCTCAATACTGCGGTCTAAAAGCCATTTCGTATCTGGTCTACGGAGTAATTTATCCGGTTTTCAATCCCACAAGCAATCTGTTCTGGTGATAATTTCAACGTTAAGTAATGGCGAATTCGTTTAATAAGAGGCTTCGTAGCCTTTGTTTTTTGGCCGGCGTTTTTCTTCCGCATTCTTGCCAAGTTTCCTGCACTAATGGCTTGATATGGCATAGCTGCAAGTGTACTCTTTTCCCCCTGTGACATGGTTTTTCGTTTCAATTCTCGGTAAATAGTTGAACGGTGACGGCCAAGTTGTTTCGCAATTCTAGAAATGGGGACATCAAATCTGACTGCTGTTTCCATGTAGCCTCGTTCTTCAGCTGTTAGATAGCCCATAATTATCTCCTTTGAGTGGTTTCTCCATTGCCAACAATTTTCTGCGATTCAACTCTTTATAAAAAGTCCCTTGAGACATTTGGGTTGCTTCTAAAATTTCGTTAATCGTGTACTCACCACTGCTATGCATCCGAATCGCTAAAGACATGCGTTCCCTAGGGATTTTAGGGCGACCAATGCGTCGGCCTCTTTTCGCACTTGCACGAAGACCTTCCCGGATACGTTCTGCTAATAAATTTCGTTCTAGTTCAGAAATGACACTTAACATTTGACGCATAGCTTTTCCAGTTGGTGTGCTAGTATCCATATTTTCTTTTTGGGATACAAAGACAATCCCTTGTTCTTCAGAAAGTTGGAGTAATTGCAGGAGATCCAGCGTTGAGCGACCAAGACGAGAAATGTTTTCAACAACAACGTGTTCCTGCGGGCGAATAATCAGTAATAGTTGTGCTAAGCCTGGGCAGTCTTTACTGGTACCTGTATATTTTTCAGTAATTTTTTTTCTACACCATAAGCCTCTAGTGCATCAACCTGTCTTTCTAAATGTTGTTCTTCTTTAGATACTCTTGCATAGCCAATTTTCATATACTTTTCACCTCCATTTCATTGTCTCACATACTTTTCTGCTGTAAAGACTTTCTATAACCATTAGTGTAACGATTTTTCATACATAACAAATCCCAATCTAATAGCATCCGATAAATAACACCCTATATTACATAAACCTATAGATTTATGTAATCCTGTTAGTAAACCAAGACAGAAAAAGACAAGTACCATCCTGCTCCTTCAACTAGAACTACCAAAGGATGAGGCATACTTGTCGCATTTTCTTTTATTATTCGAGAGAAGCCAGTTCATTTAGTGAACTGGCTTCTTTTTATAATATTTCTATAGCACCATGATCATCCACATGTTTCTCGTGAACGTGTTGTAAACGACCTTCTACAATATAATCTAGGTGGTCTCCATGCTGTATTTTTTCATGGCCACAATCATCATTATGCAAGCAGGGTTCTTCAACGTGGTTGCAAGCATTAGGATTTTTTTCAGAAATCTCTATTGCACATTCGTCCCAATGATTTTCATGTTTGTGATGAAGATGTCCATCATGAACATAATCTACATGATCCTTATGCAAAATTTTCGTATGTCCGCAAGAAAGTGAATGTTCGTGACTATGTTTTTCATGAACGGCGTGTTTTAAACTATCCATAATTAAAATCCTCCTAACTTATTTATATTAAGGTTAATTTATACCGTGGGAAATTACAACTAACAACACTTTGAAATTGAGAATTTGATAGAAAAAGTTTTTTGATCTACTTAACCTTCTTTATATTAAGATAACCCTTCATTTGAAAGCATGTAAACAAATATGTACACTAAAAAATATTGATATGTATTTATTAATAGACAGACAAATAAGTAATCTCACGTTAATCTTAACTCACTAAGGAGATATAAAATGAATTTTAGCAAACAATTAAAAAAATATCGGGAAATAAATCAATTATCTCAAGAAGTGCTGTCTGAAAAAATATATGTTACCCGCCAAACAATTTCTAAGTGGGAAAATGATAAAAGTTATCCAGATATTCATAATTTAGTAGCACTAAGTATTTTTTTTGATATCTCACTAGATGAATTAGTCAAGGGAGACGTGGATATAATGAAAAATGTTGTGACAAGTAAAAAAATGAATCAAGATAGTCTAAAAATGCTGATTTTCTTGTTGCTAGCAATAATTGTTGGAATACCTAGTATGTTGATTTTCTCTTGGCGGGGCTTCAGTCCTTTCGTAATTTTATCGGGAATTTCTATGATATTTGCATTTAGACTTGAGAGTCTTAAGAAGAAGTATAATATAAAGACGTATAAAGAAATTATTGCCTTTACTGAAGGACACGCTAATTTAGATGAAATAAGGATGAAAAGAAATCAAAAAAAGGATATTGCAACTAAAATTCTTATTGTATTAGTATTTGCACTTTCCGCAGGTCTTCTTGCTTTAATAGTTAAAGTGCTGACAGAATTTATTATAAATCATTAAAAAACGTTATTTAACGAGTAAGTTCACATAATGCCGATTATCCAAAGTAGCCCGCCAGATCAACGTCTGACGGGCTTTTTCTTGTGAATTTTTTGAAGTCTAGCATTTTTCATTTTTCAAACGTTGATTTAACGCTATTTTACCCTCTAAAAAGTTAGTGAAATTTTCTTTATCGTGATAATCAGACTCGTTATAAAAAAACTGCTGAGGCTTATCTTATACCTCAGCAGAAAGAAAGAAACAATGTGGTAAAATATTACCTATGTTGTCAGAAATAGTTTACAACAAGTCACAGAATTATTTAAGTAGTTTGCTTTGTCATAAAAAAAAGCCAATCAAAAAGATTGGCTAGATACAACTTAGTCAAGAGGAAAATAAAATTTAATCATTAAGTACATTTATTAAACCCTTTTAGATCTAAAAAGACTACTTTGTACTTTTACAGCAAGCAAATTTCTTTCCCAACTACTTATAAACCGGGCATTTTCAATTTTTTTTGAAAATATGAAATGACTGAAATACAGTCCACTTCCTAATAAGTAGCATTTTTTTCGTGCTTCCTACTGCTGATAGCTTTAGTCTTGTTTTTCGTTAAAAATAGCTCCTCATCGGCACTCGCATAATACTTTGGATTGAGTGTCAGATTACCGTCCTTATCTCCTTTATTGACAAGCGATAGGAGAAATGGGCTGAATCCAAGAATACCTAGCAAAAGTGAGCCAATCCATAACGTTTTTCTGTTAAACATACTTCTCACTCCTTATTTTTTAGAGCAGGCCCATCATAAGGGAAGTTTAATCAAGAGCGCTACTATTGGAGGTTACCTTATAAGCCTGCTCTTTCTCCTTAGTATACCATGTCTCGCAAAATAATGAAGCGCTTTCTCTTGCTGACTTTTCCATTTGACTGTATACTAATAGAGTAAGGAACCAATGATTCCCACAATTAGAATTTCGAAAATTTAGAGTAGTGTATTTTCTAAAAGAATGAAGCTAGTTGGCACGCTCAATGCGAGGCGTGTAAGTGAAGTTGGTTACACAAAAAGAGGAAAGGCGTGGGAACGTGAGACACTCCTTACAGTTTCTGGAAGGGCTAACAAATTTTATATAAAGTACAAAAGAATTACTCCTTGAAACACATTGAATCTTGTCCGTTAGCCCTTCTTTTTTTCTATCTTGTTTCTCTCTCTCCTAAGAGGACTTTAAGCCACTCCAAAAGCGTCGTAGCTACACAAAAAATGGTCTTTACTTTTCAAGTAGAGACCATTTTTTTGTCACCAAATTATCAAAAATTATAAGTTCCTCTCTCACCTAAAAGTTTCCTCAACTATCCCTATAGTTTACTGGTAGAGACTTCTAAATCCCGTCACTAATTTTAAAAGTTTACATGATAAATTTCAGATTATTAGTCCCTTAGTTGTGCCTTTTTCCTCCTCCTAACAAACTAACCAAATTTAAAAATTCACACTTTTGTCATATTTCACAAAGAAATCCTGTAAGAGCATAAGGGAAACCTGATATCAAATTTGATATAAACCGCAGAGCGGTTTGGTTTTAGAGTGATATCAGTTTTTTTTCACATGCGGCAAATACGGGCTTATCTGCCGGGCCTATTTTTAGGGAGTGCGGCAAATATGGCCGTATTTGCCGCACCCAATTCTCAAAAAAACCCCGTTTGCGGCAAAAATGGCCATATTTGCCGCACCCTATTTTTTTGTGATGTTTTTGAAACGAGCTTAACTAAAAAAAGCGAAGGTCAGTTTCCCTACTTTTTTCTCTTACACTACGCAACTAAACACGGTTGCATTTTGTTCGTCAAGTGCTCCACTTAAGTTGTATGGATTGTTCGATCTCCTTCAAAAAAAAGCAAACCCAAATCGAACCATTTTCCAAAAAAAATAGTTCTAAGTTAGTTAATGAACAGTCAATTTCATTTCCAAAACTGAAACCATTTTTTGACAATCCATGCATCTTTACGATTGAAGATTCCGTTTGTAATTGTTCCTCTTCTTCCTTACTTTCGTGACCCGATTCTTCTGCATATGTAACTAATAAATGAGACTGGAGTTGTTCAATTTGCTTGTTGGCCCAAGGGTGAGTTGTTGTTGCTGGCCTAACAATTTTTGCTTTCTTTCAAGTTCAAGATTTTTGTTTTCTAACATGCTTCAAAATCTAATATCTCACTACCGATATTAGATTTTGAAGCATGGGGCAACGACTATAAACGAAACTCAAAATGTCACTCAAACAGTTCAGTATCTCTACACAGATGGCTCAACTACGTATGGTGCTTGGACTACAGTTGGTGGGACAACATTTGATTCAATAATAACTCCAACGACTACTGGATTTACTGCTGAAAAAGAGGCAGCTGACACCGTAGAAAATGTAACGGGAACGACTGCCAATAGTATCAATTACTGTTGTATACACAAAAAAACTTTGCCTTCTACAGGCGGGGGAGGAACAACAACGACTTCCTATTACAGGAGGCACGACAACAAGTACCACAAGATCCTTACCTCAAACAGGAGAGGCTGATTCTTGGTTTACTCTGATAGTGGGAATCTCACTTTTGGGCGTTGCGGGTCTTTTAACATTCAAAAGAAGAAAATTTTTCCATAAGTAAAGAACTTATCATGACAACAAAAAAGAGCCACTAAGCAGCTAGCTTGGTGGCTCTTTTCGTTTAATCTAATCTTTATTTTTCCGGAATTGGTTGGACTAATTTATAGCCTTTTTTCCATTTAATTTGAATCAATTCTTCTGGTTCTAGTTTTTGTTTCGTCCATTTTTCTTGAATTCTACGTACAAGTTGGGATAACTGTGCCATTCGGGATTCTATCTTAGTGTCCTCCATCCCAACAGATCCCCATACTCGAAGAGCTAATTGCTCTCTTGTGATATAAGTATTGGGGTGTTTTTCTAATTCAGTAAGTAACTTCCTCTCGGTTTTAGACAACGAAGATTTAAACTCCAGCGATTTAAATAAAAACGTTTTAGGTGATAGATTGGTATGTGCGCCTTCAGATATTAGACCAGATTGTTCGGAAAGAAACTCTCGTAAGTCAACCAAAGAAATAGCTGGGTTTAAGAAATTGGCTTCAATTTCAGTATCTTCTTCCATTTGAGCTACTCGAAAAATCATGTTGGTAGAGTTTCTTATTTTTTTCGACAACGATAAGCACTCGTGATTAGTCAGCGTCTCACTTAATACAATAATGTGAAACAAAGAAAGATCTACATTCGTTTTTAGCGCATCCGTCACTAAGCTAACTGAATAAAAAATTTCATTCCCTAATGATAAGAACATATTTCCTAGCGGTTTATCTAACTGTTCATTTTTAGTTAAAAATAACACTCTATATTCCATGTATATTCCTCTAATCATTACTATATTATCATTTTACATTTCTTCTAAAATACGTCAATTATAATTTAACATAAATCACATTTAAACTTAAAAAAATAATTTTTTTAAAGTGAAGCCTGTCCCCTAATTCTTCTGCTTATATTCTCCTACTTAATTTTGAACCGTTGCATGCGCAGCATTCTTCCTTCTCAAAACCCAGTAAAATTTTATTAGACTGAAGGGCGATGTACTCTTCAGCAGATATACTAGAAAAGTGGTTAAAATCTTAACTAAGTGAACAAAATTACTATACAAAAATTTGTTAGCTTGAAGAATCACTTTGCTTAACTAGAGAAAAAATGTTTGATATCCATACCAAATCCTATAAATTCTTAGTGATTCACGGGCACTATTGATGTGTTCCCCGGGTGCATTGATGGCACCATATACTCCTAATCTGACTCCATAGAAAACCCCTGCACTGCTGGTATATAACAATAGTGATGCCAGGTTTCCCTTATGCTATTTTTCCTAAAATTTCTAACTCCCAAAAGTATTGTACTCTAAGGGCACCTCCTAAAAGTACACCTTGAGATGGCCTGAAAATCCCTTGACAACAACAGCAAAAAGTACTCTAAGGGTGTTCTTTTTGATTTTTTATGAAAAGGGGGATGTTTAATGATTGTTGGGTATGCACGATTTTCTACTCAAAAACAAAATCTTGACCGTCAAATTGAGAGTTTAAAAACCTATGGCTGCGAAGAAATATTCACTGAGAAAGTATCAAGTAAGACCACCAAAGGCAGACGTATCTTTCAAGATTGTTTAGCCTTTCTCCGTAAGAAAGATACGCTTGTAGTCGCTTTATTAGACCGACTAGTGCGCAACTACAACAATATTACAAACGTTGTCCGAGATTTAAGCACTCGCCAAATAAACTTAGTTGTGTTGGATATGCCCTTTTTAAACGCTGAAATTCAAGATGAGAGTATGGTATATTTATTTAAAGATATGGTGATTAATCTATTATCCTATGTGGCCGAGAACGAGCGTAATAAGATGTTAGAGCGCCAAAAGGAAGGAATAGCTGTCGCCAAGTCCAAAGGCGTGTATAAGGGCAAACCGTTGGAATATTCAGCAACCGCTAAAGATCACAAAAAACGAGTGCTTTATTTTGGGATAGTACAAGATTTAAATGCTGGCGAGCCGATTATGAGTATCGTTAAAAAGTATGGGGTCAGTCGAAATCTGGTGTATCGAATCAGGAAAGAATTAAAAAATGGGGAACACTGAAAACTAGTGTTCTCTTTTTTTATATTGGAAATTGAAGTATTATCAAGCGTATCACCATGAAACGGAGTTTATGAAATGGCTGAAACGCTTTATACAATACGTCAGATAGCTGATATAGCAGGAGTTTCCAAGGTTACGATGTACCGATATATTACTGAAAATTCGTTTCACGAAACGTTAATGAAACGAAACGCTAAAATGTATGATGAAACGACTAAAAACCTTATTTTAAAAGGATTTTCTAGCAGAACCGTTTCAAGCGATTCAGAAACGGCTGAAACGGTAGATGTGACTACAAATTTGCTAAAAGACCAAGTTAAAAATCAACAGTTACAGCTTGCAGAAAAAGACGAGCAGATTAAACAACTCCATAAATTATTAGACCAGCAACAGCAGCTATCTTTACAAGATAAAAATCAAGTTAAAGAACTGAAAGAGCGTATCAGCGAATTAGAGGGGCTTATTGTAGCCCCTGACGATTTTCAGGAAGATACAGATATAAATACTCCCGAAGAACCTAAAACTTCTGAGAACGTAACTGACAGCTCTAAAAAGCGTAAATGGTTTCAATTTTGGAAATAAAAAAAGCTTGATTGCAAATTAAGAATTCACAATCGAGCTTATCGACATTTAAGGGTTGTAGGACATCCTACCAAGCTACGGTTTTGTGCGCACAAAACCGTAGCTTGCCCTACTTACTCCCTATTCTTTTAACCAATTATGCAAAGTTACTTTAGGCAAAACATCATCATGCAGCTTTTCACGGAAACGAAATTCTAGGCGATCAATTCGATTGCCTTTTTTTGCTTTGATTTTTGTAATCTCGAATGGTTCAAAATACTGGGATAACTCTTTTTGAATTGGTCGAAGAACTTTCTTATCAATATCTGACATTTTGTAGCTATCTGGAATATCTAGCAACTCTCGAAACTCACTAATCTTGACCGTATAATAGCCAGTTGTTTTGAATTGTTTCAAAAGTCGATACATAGACTTGGAATAGCTAGAATTTAATTCCGTAAACTCTAATAATTCAAATTGTGTAAATTCATTACTCAGATTATTTAAGATGTAATCTAATTCTGGATTGATAGATATTTCAACAAATTGGTGTATTGGATTTATTTGGAAACCAGTAAACAATACAAATTTGTAAATAGTTCCGTAGTTATCTGCTTCTCTGTATGTTAGGTGAAGCATTTTATCGTAAATGTTTTCTAAGTCCTTAACAAAACGTTTTATTGCCGTAGGTTTATACTCGCTTAATTCTTTCAAGCTATCAAAAGAAAATCTAACCTTACTCTGACTTTGATTTTTCATTTTCGCACAAATAGCAAAGAATAGGTTCATCTCAACAGAGTTAAATTTTTTCAATGGGATAGTATTCAACTCGTTTTTATATTTAACTGTCAAATCATTCATCAGAGACCCACCTTTTTTTAATTTAATCTAACTAAATTATCCTTAATCAGTCAAGGTCTTATCTAACATAAAGCCCCTTGTACTCAGACGAAAAGACCTTCATAGTCAGACGAAAAGACCTTCATAGTCAGACAAAAAGACCTTCATAGTCAGACAAAAAGACCTTCATAGTCAGACAAAAAGACCCTTGTACTACACCTCTAATCTTACAGCGCCAAGCGATACAGCACACCTAAAAAAGGTTTAAAAAAAATATTAAAAAGATATAAAAAGAACTATAGACAATTTTACTCTTTATTCTCTTTGTATTACAATGACATACAAAGGAGCTGAACAGCATGGCGATGATTACAATTCGTGTCAGCGATCAAGAAAAAGAATGGCTAGACCATATGGCGGAATTTTACGGCATTACCTTATCGGAGTTGATGAAAACTTATTCTATGGCGCAATTAGAAGACGAGTACGACAAACAAACTGCGGATATCGCGCATAAATTATGGGTAGAAGGCGGTAAAGAAACAGTTAGCATGACCGAGATGTTAAAAGAGTTTGGTGGCGTTTAATGGTCTACCGGTTAGAATTCAGCAAAGACGTTCAAAAACAATTGAGAAAAATGGATAAGCACCAAGCAGCTTTAATTGTCCGCTGGCTTTACAAGAATGTAGACGGTACAAATAACCCTAGACAGAATGGAAAAGCTCTTACAGGCGATTTAGGAGCGTTCTGGCGGTATCTTATTGGAAACTATCGGGCAATTGTTGAGATTGAAGATGATAGATTGGTGATTACAGCTATTCAGGTAGGCCATAGGCGGAATATTTATGATTGAGGACAGAAAAAAACCAGTCAAGCGAATGACTGGCTAGAATATTGAACCTCAACCGTTTTCCGCCAGTTGAGTGTATCTGTGAGTTAGCACTATGGGAGAGTGCTTAGTTAAGTTTAATTTTACGGAAAATTTGCTTAAAATCAAGATTCAATTCACCTGCTTTTTATCTCACACTACTCGACTAAACACGTTTTACTAAGAGTTCATAACTGAAATCAAAATGACTAGTGAATTATAAAATATATGTGTATATATTGGGTAAAGAAGATTTCTTTTTTTTGCGTATAAAAACCCTAAAACAAGACCTAATAAAAAAAGAGGCAAAAGCAAAAGAATATTTCCTACTAGAGCAAATCGATGGGCATATGCGAATAATAACGAGGAAATTACAACTGTTAATTGTGTGAAAAAAATCTTTGTTGGATATAAATAAATCAAAATATATCTGTAAACAAACTCTTCAAATAATGGAGATAAGAATATGTAATTCAATAAAAAATAGATTTTGAACTTTATGTTAGGGTCATAAAATTCCACATTATTAAACACAAGAAATAAATAAACTGTTACTAAGAGAACAAAGCAAAATGCTATTAAGAACGAATGAAATAAAATAGATTTCTGATTTTTTAAAAACTTTTTTTTAAAAAGATCTTTTCTAAACCAGATAATACCTAATATTAGGAAAATTATTTGTAGAGTCTCTAAATTGATATAGCGTATACTTCCAGGTAAATTAAAAAAAGCGAATGAAAGAAGCCAAAAGATAGTAAACAATATTTTTTTTGATTTAAGTGTAAAATTCATGTGATCAGCTCCTGTTCTAGTTGAAAGCATTTTCAAAAAAATGGTATTATTGCTACAATATATATATATATTAACCATCTTTTTATGTTTTTTCAATTTTATTATAATGTAAGGGGGAGCATCATGAAAAAGAAGAGTTTATTATTTATGTTGTTTGTTGGAGCTATAATATTTATCAGCCCTATCAAAACTTTAGCTACGAATGAAATAGCTTCTGTTAACAAAGAAGAAGCTAGCTATTCATTTATAGAGGAAGATTTAGTTGGAACTCGAGTGGAAAATTCTACTGTCGATACTAGCGGACCTACTCCAAGGATGGGGGGATACCTTTATAAATATGTTAGCCACAGTGAGTCAAATAAAAAGACATCATATGTCAAAACTTTAACAGTTTCGACAGGAATCACATTCTCTTGGAGTGCTGCAACAAAGCTTGGTACCTTTACAATCGGATCGACTACTTCAGTATCAAAACAAATAAAACAGTACAAAAACACAAGTGTTATTAAATCTAATTGGAGAGTTTATGATAAATACTCTGGCAACTATATACGTACAGAAACTATAACTGCTAATTCCACTTATTATAGTTATAAAAATGTCTAGAAGTCCCGATGACGAGTAGACGTAATACGATGAGAAAAAGAAGCCAGCTCTTTATGAACTGGCTTTTACTTTACATAAGTTACGTTATACCAAGTTAATTTATTCGTGATGATGGTTATTCTTTATCCGTAATATGATATCGTATTAAAGATAAAAAGTGGAGTCTATATAGGAGAGGAATGAACGATGAAAAAAGTATATTTAATGGCCGTTTTACTAAGTTCAATTCTAATTGCTTCAGGATGCAAAGCAGATACTGAAAGAGCTACGAGAACTTCAGTATTAATTACTAATTTTGTAGAAACTTTTGATGCTTCTACTTTACATAATTATTCTTATGAAAAAGTAGCAAATCCCCCCTGCATCTTTTTATGAGGGGGGATTTTGAAAGGGTTCTTTATACAGAAATGCGAGTCCTGTTTTGGTGGGGCATACCTTTACTATACAGCTACTATGTAAAGATTAAATAAGAATCATGTAAAAATCTATTTAAATCTATCTTTTTCAACATTGTTGGGTTAAAGGGTGTAAAAGGCCAAAAAAAGATGTAGGTTTTGGGCCAATGAAAAGCAGATTAGATGTAGGTACGTTTAATAACAC
>NZ_JANLGQ010000013.1 GCF_026157065.1 Enterococcus sp. HY326 | reverse complement strand
AAAAACGTATTGACAATAAATAACTGAGAATATATAATAAATAAGAAGAGAACTTTGATTAGAAATTGTAAGTTAACCAAAAATTCTTATTCTTAACTAAAACAAGATATATTTATAAAGTTAAAATCAAGATTTTTTCTTATCATTCTAACTCTGCAGTATGGTCAGAAGCTTTAATAATACAAAAAAAGCAACCAGTTTTTTTACTGGTTGCTTTTTAATCTCGAGTAAAAGTCCCTATCTACTCAGATACTTTTGAAATCCTGAAATGACCATAAAAATTTTCTCATAGTTATATTATTCGTAACGCAGTGCCTCTATAGGATTTAACTTGGAGGCTTTCACAGCTGGCAATAGACCAAATATAATACCTACCACTAGGCAAAAGGCAAGGCTCCCCAAAATTGCTAGCAATGAAACAATGTAAGGATAATGCAATGTTTGAGTTATAATAAACCCGCCAACTAAGCCTATCAAAACTCCTAAGATGCCTCCGAGGACTGTAAGAACTATTGCTTCAATAAGAAATTGCCTTAGTATGACTTTTCTTCTGGCTCCCAAAGCTTTTTTTATGCCTATTTCTCTTGTTCTTTCTGTAACGGAAACAAGCATGATATTCATTACGCCTATGCCACCTACTAAAAGTGATATACTGGCAATACCTGCTAATAATATAAAGTTAGATTGATTAAATTGTTCGATACTTTTTTTTAATTCATCCATATTCATAATGCCATAACTATAATCCGATTCTGGCAAATTTTTATTTAATAACGTGGAAACTTCTTGAGCAGCAACCTGTAATTTTTCTGTATCAGTTGATTGGATAGTTATCTTTGGAGTGAGATTAACCGTTCCTAGTAAATTATATGCTTGCTTCTCTGGAACATAGGCTTCTTTAGAGCCAAACATGTAACTTAGTTGTGCATCTTTTGTTTCAAATACACCTTTAATTTGAAAAGGAATACTATTTACTTCAACATATTTACCAATCCCGTCATTTGTATTGCCAAATAGCTCCTCGTATAAACTTTTATCTAAATAGATGACTTGCTGATTGTCTTTAAAATCTGTCGAATCAAAATTTTCTCCTCGTATAATTTCCAACTGTTTCAATTCAGGTAAGTTTGTAGTAACTGCCGAAACATTCGCTTGAACATTAGTACTTTTATAAAAAATTTTGGTATCTTTTGAGTAAGAGATTCCAACATCCTGAACGTTTTTTAGTGATCGAATAGAATTCAGTTGTTCATCTGTAACCTCTGGGATATAGGGCGCTTTACGATCTTTGGCCTCGTTAAACAGCTCCTGATTAAACATGCTTTTTTTATTGTATTCGATCCCAATGGTATTGTTACTACCACCAATCATTTCTTTTTTTAAATTTTCAGTATTTCCTTCAATAATACTAAAAATACAAATGATTGCAGAGATTCCGATTATTATGCCCAACATTGTTAAAATAGATCTCATCTTGTGCGCTAAAATAGATCTAGTAGCAGTTAAAATTTCGTCAATCATGTACTGATCCTTCCGCTAATTTATTTTATCATCAATTATTTCACCATCTCTTAAAAAAACAGTTCTCTGACATAATTGAGCGATATCAGGTTCATGAGTAATAAGAATGATTGTTTTCCCCTCTTGATTAAACCGTTTAAAAAGGTCCATTATTTGTTCACTTGTTTTAGTATCTAGCGCACCCGTCGGCTCATCACCTAAAATAAAACTAGGGTTTGTTACTAAAGCCCGAGCGATTGCTACACGTTGTTTCTGTCCCCCTGAGAGTTCCATGGGATAGAAATCAGCACGGTCGCTTAAGCCTACTAATTTCAACATTTCCAATGATTTTTCTCTACGCTCTGAAGAAGAAATTTTTTTATATGTTAATGGCAATTCAACATTTTGTCTTGCGGTCAGCTTAGGCATTAAATTAAAATTTTGAAATACAAAACCGATTTTTTCATTTCTAAAATCTGCTAATGCATTATCTGATAAACTTCTTATGGAAGTATTCTCAACTTGATAGTCTCCAGAAGTAGCAGAATCTAAGCAACCTATAATATTCATCAACGTGGATTTTCCCGATCCTGAAGGTCCCATTATAGCGACAAGCTCGCCTTTATCCACACGCAAATTAATATTTTTTAATACGGGCAATTCTTCACTCCCTTGCCAATATGACTTTGAAATAGCTCTAAGATTTAATATTTTCCCCCACCTCCATTCCTTCTACCATTCCTTCTTTCGGGACGGCTATACTGTCAGTAGTAGATAGCCCATCTGTTACCTCAACTAAGTCATTTTCAAGTGCAATTGAAGTTATTTCGCGTAACTTGATGCTATTATCTTCGACCGACCATACATATTCTTTATTCCCTTTGGTAACAATATATTCTTTGTTGAGAATAATTTTATTGGCATCATATCCTGATGCCATAAGCTTAACGTATACATGGGATCCAATTGTTGGCATGTTTTCATTTTCATTTACTACTACTTTATAAGGAAATTTTGATAAATTAGGATTCTCATCTTCTTCTTTTGACGAATTTGAATCTTCAGAACTCAAACTAGCGACTTGCACCACTTTTCCTTCCCAACGTTGATTGTTATCCTCTCGGTTCACTATCTCAACCGGTTGTTCAATAGCAACTTTATCTTTATCAAATTCGGTCACACTTCCGTCTACAAACAGTTGTGAACTATCGATTATCTCGATGAAGTTTTCTTCTTTTTGTCTGTCTGCAGATTGATTAACTAAATCCTGATTCACCGTTTTTATAAGTCCCGCATTATCGGCTACCACAGTATCATCTTTCAGTTTCTCTGTTTCATTTTCATATATCAAATTAGCTTTTTCAAGCTCACTTTCGGCATTTTTCACTTCATTATCTCCACCAATCGCATCCAACTGGGCTTGCTTTAAGCCTTCTTCTAGTGTCGATAATTCTTCCTGAGTCGAATCTGCTGAATTTTTTGCTTTTCTTAGTTGCTCATTTTTTTGATTATACAAGGTCCATTTTATAGAAGCATTGCTTTTTGCCACATCTACTGCATTAGTTTTGACTGTTTTGTCAACTTCTGCTTCTTTCACTTTTAATTCTTGATCTGTTTGATAACTAAAAAGAGCCTGCCCCTTCTCTACTTGATCACCTTCGTTTACGAAAACCTCTTTAATTTTCCCTCTTGTACTATCAATCTTGATTTGATTACTATTATTTGCCACAATTTTACCCGCTAACATAGTTCCTGTCGATTGTAAATTAGCTGATATGTCTTTGACAATTTGAGATTCTACCGATTCTGTCTCGCTCTGATCAAAATCACTAGGGCGAGTAAACAAAAATATAATTAGGCCAAGTATAAGTATTCCCAGAGTAGTAGATATAGCCAATACTTTCTTCCTCTTCGACATTTGCGTCAAAACAAATTTCCTCCTATAGTTTGCGCCCGTACAACTAGTTCACGGTTCACAATTAATTTCTGATACGACATTAAACAAGGGTATCCTGAAATCCTGTATATATCTAAAAATTTAGTATTGCAAGCATGAAAAAATTTGAATGCAATTTATATAAATTATTTTTCCATCTGAATCTTCGATCCATCTTTCATGGTGTACTCTTCCACAGTTTTACCGTCTATTTCTTTTGTTTCCTTACTCACAACGTCTTTCTCGATATCCTCCTTAGTCATAGCACTTCCATCATCACTGCCTTTTTCCTTGTTCCCACAACCTGTTAATCCCAGTATTAAACCTCCTAGAATTGAAGTGATTAAAAAACCAGTAGCTAATTTTTTCATAACATATTATCTCCTTTTCATTTTGGTTACCCTTACATTTTTATATTAAAATAATGAATTTTATTTGAATCCAAAAAGAATTTATATAGAATAAATTGTGAGTTTTCAAATAAATAGGTTACGATGTAAATAGTATCCGTTTTGTCGGTTACAAAGATTTTAAATCAGTAACTACATATATAAAGCCTAAAGCCTATTTGTAAGGCTTCTATGGAAGAATTAGCTATGGAGGGAGGCATTCAGCGATCTTGGCGGAAAGTGAAGTAAAAAATACCCGATCATCACAAAAATTGGGAGGGATAATTGGTCCGAATTAGCAACTTTTTTCAAGTATCCCTCAGAATTGCGCCGCATTATATTGGAATTGAGTCAATATCTTGGATACATGTTAGTAGAGACGGTTACGCCATTTTTGCTTTTGCCAACTCTTCAAACTCCTGTGGGGTTAGATAGTGAATCGAGCTATGGATTCGATTTCGGTTATAAAATCCTTCAATGTAGCTAAATAGCGCTCGATTTGCTTCTTCAAAATCTGAGTAGCTAGTCGTGTAGACTTCTTCCTTTTTCAATGAAGCATGGAAAGATTCGATTCCAGCATTATCATAAGGTGTTCCCTTTCTACTATGAGAATGCCTTATTTTGTTGGTTTCAAGCCATTGTTCCACTTCTCTGGCTGTGTATTGGCTGCCCAAGTCAGTGTGTAGAATCATTCCTTCTGGAATGTCATAATGCATTTTTGCTTTGTTCAGCGTTTGAATGACACAATCCACAGTCATTCGTTTTGAAAATGTATAGCTAATAATCTTTTCCGTGTGTAAATCCATGATTGAAGATAAGTAACACCAACCATTTTTCTTAGTAGGAATGTAAGTAATGTCAGCTACCCATTTCTCACAGATAGTCTTAGTAGAAAAGTACTGATTTAAGAGGTTCTCTTTTGAAATAATCGGTTTATTAGACCTTTGAGGTCTATATTTTTTAACTACAATCGACCTTAAATTTAATTGTTTCATTAGCTTTTGGACATGTTTAAGAGATACTGAAATACCTTCTTTTAATAAAACTTGATGGATCTTTGTGGCGCCATAGCGTTGTTTATTCGTAAAAAAATTGTTGAAATTTTCTTTTTCAACTTATTATTTCTGATTTCTGTAACTGTCAATGCTTTGTTCTTATAAAAATAATAGACACTTCTAGGGATTTCTAATAACCGACACAACAAAGAAACAGTGTAATCCTTACACCAGTTTTCAATAAATTGAACAAGCGAATTTAGGTTTTCCGAGAGAATATGGCTGCGGCTTTTTTTAAGATTTCAAGTTCCTCTTTCAAACGAGCATTTTCTTTTCTCAGTTCAGCCACTTCTTTCCAGTCAGTCCTGTGGACTGATTAGGTAAATATAAATTCTTCCATTTGTAAATCGTTGCTTCAGATAAGCCATATTCTTTCGCCAACCCTCGAACAGAACGTCCAGTTTGATTCAGTTCAACAATCATCTGTTTAAAATTTTCCCAAATTTCAAGAACAAGTTAGCCAGTTTTGGCAACATGTGGAAAATGATTGTTATTGCTGGTTTCGTTGTTGAGTGGATAGTGAGTAGCAGTATGGTAGTCTGTGTGACAGTCTGGCAATAGCTAGACTGCCCAGATGAAAAGCCACTCCGCCAGATGCTCGCTGTCCACTCAATTTACAGCCAGACAAACTTCTCGTTCAAAGCACTCTTGCGGTGTTGCGTAATCTAATACTTTTCTTGGCAATTGATTCATTTGATCTGCAATTCGTTGGACCTCTTTTCTCGAACAGGTCTCTAAACTTTGAGACTTTGGCAATGTCCTACGAATCATACGATTATGAGTTTCATTGGTGCCACGCTCGCAAGAAGTATATGGATGTGTGAAATAAACCGGACAGTAGTCCTTCATTATGTCAGCTAGCAATGCAAATTCCGAACCATTGTCTGGTGTAATCGACTTGAACACGTGTTTAAAGCGAGTAGGTCCAAACTCCTGAATCAAATGAGTGATAGCATACGACACAGAATCAGTCTCCTTACTATCAATTAATCGAATGATTTCAAAGCGAGTTTTTCGTTCTGTTAAGGTGAGTAATGCCGTTTCTGAACCATTGCGTTTTCCGATGACGGTATCGATTTCAAAATGACCAAAACACTCTCGTGTCAGGACTTCTGCCGGTCGTTTCTCAATACTTTGACCCAGTATTTTTTTGTTTTTTCGGTTCCTTTTTGTAGTGGTCTTTCGCTTGAGTTTTGACAATAAATCAATATTCCTCACTTCTAAAAGCTGCGCATTAATGTACGCATAAAGTGTCGTTGTACAAACCATTTCTTCTGGTAAGAAACACTTTTCTCGTTTTATTCTGCCAACGACAGCATCAAGCGAATGCCCAACTTCTTTAAATAGTTGGGTAAACAATGCTAGAAAAGCTTTTACCTGGTTGGATTTACTTGGTCGATGGCAAGCTAGACGATGGTGTTCGTATTGCTTTTAAGCATACAACTCATCATAAGAATCAAAGAAGATTTTTTTACCATTGACCTTACGCACTTGGGTAACCGTCCCACGTTTTAGCTCATTATGAATGGTTTGAGGGGCGACCCCTATCTTTTTGGCAATTGCCCGATTGGATACTCCTTATTCATGACACGCAGTAATTCTTCCTCGTTCATGAGCAGTCAGGTGTTTTCCTTTTAGGCGAGGTGTGGTAGTCTGTGAGTACGTCATAGTGAAAATCTCCTTTATTGGTCGGTGTCGGAACCTCAATAATACGTGATTTTTCACTATGATGTTTTTTATTTGCCTAGGTGGCTAACTTGATTATTAAATTTGCGTGTTTAAAATTTTCTTTATATCGAGTCATAAAAATTTATCCTCTCGTAGATAAGTTTAATTTATTCTTGTCTCTACGAAAAGCTGTCTAAGATTTGATACTAACACCACTAGATATATTCGTCGAGTTTTATATCCTGTATAAATTTCGTTTAGGAACTACTCCAATAGATATTTTTTTAGTTTATCTTCGAGTAATTAGTATACGATGGTAAAACTTATCTTAACTAAATGAAAAGAGCTCTACCTTAGGAAAAAACCCAAGATAAGGCTCTCATTTTAGCCTATATTATTAAATATCTTTATTTCATCTGAAATTTTATAGCCTTTTTTCCAGTGCGTTTCGATAATTTGTTCTGTAAAACCATACCGAGCAAATTTCAAGCGAATCCGACTAACAATTTGAGAAAGTTGCGCCAAGTGTGAACTTGTCGTTTGACCATTCCACATCCGTTGAGCAACTTCTTTTCGCGTAAGAAATCCTTTTTTTTCATCAAATAGTATTTCAAACAATTGTCGTTCTTTTTTCGAAAAAGTACTAATAGCTAAATTGTAAGAATCATTAGTCATTTTATGTCTATTTGGTGGACATGACCGTATTTCCCTGAAATGTAGTTGCCGAGAAGATGACAATAACTCTCTTAGACTAGATAAAGAAATCCCCGTAGAGAATTTCGCTGTCAACCCCAATTTTTGCCATTCTTCGTATAATTCATCATTTAAGAGATCAGTATCACATCGTAAAATCACACAATTTACAATTTGTCCTTGGCGTAAAATAGTTTCGACAGTTTCGCTTGGTAGCGTCTCACTAAAAATTACAACAGGTAAGTCCAATACAAAAGGTGTTTTAGCTAACATGAGTGGTTCAACTAATTGTGTTGAATGCAAAACTTCATATCCTAAATATTCTAAATTTTCTTTCAACTGTTTATCAGCTGAGGGATTCGCTGTTAAAAGTAATACTTGATTCATTGGTTCCTCCTCACCCATAAATCATTTTTGGGTTTTTTGTTTACTATGATGCTTATCATAATTTTTTTGTATCTGTCAAAGGCAACAGTAATGTTTGTAGCACACCAATGATTTGATTCCGTGTAACTAGTCCATACTGGCGACTATCTGATCCATACGATCGATTGTCGGCTAAAACTAAATAACAATCATCTGGAATGGTTTGTTGATTCGTGATATCTAAGAGAGTAAAATTTGGGGTATATTGACCACCATTTCTTTGCGCATCATTTATGTCATCCACAAGAAATTTTTCCTCTACGCTCTCTCCATTAACAAAAAGTGTATCTTCTTTATAGTCGATTCGCTCTCCAGGTAACCCCACTACTCTTCTTACTTGTTGCGTATTTCCTTGCTGGAAATAGATTAAATTAAATCGCTTTACGTAGTCAGTTTTTCGAATGAGAACAGTGTCTTGATCGCGAAGTGTCGGCATCATACTGTATCCATTTATTACCACTATTTTAAATAAGAAGAAAAACAAAATCAGAGCAAGAAGACTAGCCATGACGATTGCATAGAAAAAGTCTTGAATGATATGCTTCTTTTTACTCCTTCTTCTCTTCTTTTTTGAGCTAGATTTCTTCTGATAACTAACGTTTCTACGACCAGATTTAGATAATTTAACTGCCTTATTCGTGGGAAGAGACTTTTGATTAGATTTAGAGCTTTTCTTCTTTTTACTTTTAGATGTCCTTTGTATAGACAAAGATTTTTTTTTTTTCTAGTCGTCATTTGGTGTACCTTCATCTTCTAGAGCGGTTTGATTAATTCTAAAGTAATCGAATGCAGCAGTTTCGTAGGTAATGACTTTCGAAATATCTGTAGTAAACTCGTCTACTAAAGTAGGATTTCCATAGAAATTTCCACTCTCACGTGTCGCATTCATACCTAATTGGGCTAGTGAAGCGTAATAGCGATTAAGTGTAGATTGTCCATCCGTTGTATTAATTGTACTTGCCTTATTCGATGTATACGCCGACAAACTTGTTGCTAAGTAGCGAATGTTTTGTTGGGAAGCTTCTTCGGTTTCAGATTGATTGGCTGCTTTTTCTAATTCGCTTTGAAAATCACGGACAAGAAAATAAGAGCGTACAATAGCTTTTTCATCTTCTGCAGACAAATTTATAGATTGATAATACAAACTATAGGCTCCTACACCACCGGATAAAAAACCTAAAGCGAAAAAACAACTTACGAAATAAATCCCTCTCTTACGTTTAGAGTTTAGACTTTTACATAGTTGAGACCAACGTTGTTTTTTTTTCTTTTTACGTGGAGGCTTTCTAGGAAGAGCTTTAAGTTTTTTTGTTGTGAGGATTACTTGAACAACAAAACCCAAAGCACTAAAAATAAAAATTAAGCTGAGCGTTATCAGTCCCATAATGAGCCAAGTAATTATACTCATTTATTTGTCTCCTTCTCTGTCTATCGTCTCTTCTTATTTAGGAGAACGTTTTTTTTTCTGATTCATTTTTCTTTTTTTTATAGAATCTTTCTTTTTTTTCTTACGTCTCACCCATCTAACTATCACAAACAGAAGAAGAACGAATCCAAAAAAAGCACCCACAAGACTCGCAACGACACCCCAATTAATTGTAGTATCTTGTTCTAAGCCGACGTCTCGTTCATTAAATTCTTGAGCCTCTCCCTCAGTTATCTCAAACTCTTCAGTCCATTCCCATCTCATATCTCCTGATGTGGCAAGGACATGTGCCGTATAGGTTCCCGGAACCATTCGATCCCCATTCATACTAATCGGGAAATCAATGAGAGAGTTCGGGGCCATTCTCATCCCAGTTGTTTTCGCTTCATACAACACTTCGCTACTTCCAGCGGAGGAAATTTGGGCCTCTATTGTCAGATCATTAAGAAAGGTTGCGACTACATTGGAAAGATTAACAAAAATAGTATTACGATAATTAGATTGACCTGCGTAAGCAGAATTATATTGCATATCTGGGGTTAGCTCGATGTCGTTTTCCTGCAAGACTATGGAAATAGCATAGGCATACTGATTAATAACTTGAGAGCCATTCGTTTCGTCCACATTATCTGTTTGACCGGCCTTCATCAATCGTAATCCTCCTGTGATAATTCCGTCAAAACTTGTTTCAGGCATTTTGATAGAAAAAGTGACTTCTTTTGTCTCTCCCCCTGCTAAGTCAACGCTAGCAGGACCACTTACTATATCTTCAAATGGAAACATGAGAGAGGCATCATTATCAATCGTATCATTATTCCATTCTATACCGCCTGATCCATTTGTTTTTGCGCCATTTAATTGTAATTCTACCGTAATCGCATCTGTACCTGGATTACTTAACGTAATGGTGATTTCTTGCTCCTGTCCAGGTGTCATCATTAGTCGATAATAATTCAAAGAAGTATCTACCTGGTTTTCAGGGAAATTCAAGGCATAAGTGAAACCAGTGGATACCTCTGAGTTATCGGAGGTTGCTTCAACCTTCACGGGATAAGAACAGCTAATCAAACCAAGCAAGATTACAAGATAGACAATAGGTTGTAAGACAAAATGGTGTCTTTTATTCGTAATTGGAAAAAATAGGGATAAATTTTTCATTATGTATAGAATTCTCCTTATAAGAAAAACAAGTTGACAAGATTCTTGCCAACTTGTTTTTTTCTATTTTAAAGTCAAGTTTATGCGAGTGCCCCCATTGTCCAAGTCACTACAGCTGTATACGTTCCTTTAGTCATAGAGTTTGCGACAGAAGTTGGAATCGTTAAGTTGACAGAAGAACCGACGGTTCCGACGGTTGTGTCAGTTGCGCCAGTACCGTCTGTTGTGCTACCCCATTCAAGCGTCCATTGACCAGAACCAGTTCCAGCAGCTGCTGTAACAAATGTCTTAGCTCCACCGTCAATAGAAAGTGTTTGAGTTGCTGTTTTACCTGAGTCTGCAATCGTTCCTTCGCCACTCGTTGCTATTAAAGGATTGATAAAAGCAATTTCTGAACCTGTCAATACGCTTTGGTCTGATGAATTTGTAAATTGAGTTGTCAACTGTCCACTGATAGTATATCCGGTATACTCACCAGTGACATCTCCCCAAGAAATTAGGTTACCACGTTTTCGCGTTGTTGATGTAGTGCTTCCGTCTTCCGCAGTAACTGTATCCGTAATGGTAATTGGTTGTGCTGAAGCTGTGCCTGTTCCGACTTTAATGGTCCCGAAATTTAAATTTGTTACGGCCGTAATACCTTTATCTCCAGGAGATGTCGGGTTAGGAATAACAGGGTCTACACCTGGAATTGTTTTCCCACCTTCTGGATCGGGTACGCCATCTTTACCTGGATCTAGTGAACCAGCCTCAACTTTGACTGTTCCTTGTGAAGTTTGAGATGATGGTGTCGCAGCATTTGTAACTGCTGGAGCTGTTGTTGCGACCCCTACTACTGCCAATAAAGCCACTGCACTTAATGTCTTGAATTTCATTTTTATTCCTCCTAAATATGGTAGTTTGTTTATTTACAAATGAGCCATTGCTCAACTTGTCTCGAATAATGTGTTAGCGTGTTGGTGCTGCTTCCAGTGTCCACGTAAGAGTAGTGGTATATTGCACTGGGTAAATTTTGGCTTCTTTGGGAACTGTCAATGTGACAGCAGAATTGCTATACGCTTGTTTGTTAGTGACATTATCAAGTACTGCTTTCCCTGAAGCATCTTCTAGAGGAGATAGGGTGGGAACTTGATTGGAGGTGTTCGTTTCCGATGCACCAAATTCGATTAGCCAGACTCCTTTTCCTTGACCGGCTTTACTACTTGCCACTGTATATGCGATACCCATCTCATTCAAAGCTAACGTATCCCGAGTAACCGTGGGGGCGCCGCTGGCACCACTAGTGTTGGCCCATCCTTTATCAAAAGAGAGAACAGCGCCAGTCAATTCTTGGTTTTCTAAGTCTTGTATAATATCACTATGAAATTGTTGGTTTTGCGTGACCGTCAAGTTCCAACCCGAAGATTCAGAACTATAGTCGCTTATTTGAATGTAAAATCCTCTGGCAGTTGTCTCATTATGAAACTGTTGAGCTAAAGAGAGGTACGTACGATTAGTATCATTAATTTTTTGTGAACCGAAGTTTAAACTTGATATATAATCAATACGCAAAGACCCTGTCGTAGAAGGGCCTTCTCCTGGATTCACAACCGTGGAAGGTGCTTCCGGATCCACTAAGTTACTTGTCCCTGGATCTTCAACAGTCACCTTTCCATTAATATCTTGCGTACTTGCGTATACTTGAGGAACACAGAAAAGAGACGTAAAGAGAATTAATCCAACACCCAGTATCCATTTTTTTTTCATTCACGTTCCTCCTTCTCTTTTTTCCTCCGGCGATAGAAGAAAAAAAGTAAAGCTAAAAGGAGAATTCCTCCACCAAGTACACTATAATTTCTGATTTGATCGCCTGTTTGAGGTAGTTTCCCTCCAGTGCTAGGTAGACTAGTAGACGTAGAACTGGAAGGGTTGGTAGACTCCTCATAGAAAGTAATGCCCCCTTCCACTGTCCCTTGACCTCCATTACCTGTGGTGGCCGCAGCTCTAAGAGGCAACATTCCTATAAGGATGATTACCAGACAGGAGAAAAAGAAAACTTTCAATTTTAGTTTCATATGATTCTCCTCCTCTATGGTTGACCTGCCATGATTGTCCATGTGATAACGCCAGAATAAGTTCCCACACTTGAAACGGTTGTTTTAGCAGGATCAGCAACTAACTGTAAACCTGTCATTGTAATGTCCTTTTGTTCGCTTACAGTAATTTCTTTTCCCCAATCACTGGTGATGTCTGTCGTACCACCTGTTGTGCTGGTATATACTGCTTGATTATTAGAACTTAGGGTTACTTCCTTCTTATCATTTGTGACGTATCGGATCGCGTCACTCATGATGGAACCTGTGCTTGTATTTTTCATTTCGGTTGTCACTGCTGCATATAGTATCCATCCGTTTGTTTTAGAGGCACGAGTATCTGTAATGATTAATTTCCCAGACGTCGTAGGATTATCCACACGCTGCGTTTTTGCATTATATGTCAGACTTCCAAAATCAACGGAAGTGGGTGCCGATTGTAAAAATAGCAACCCTTTGACAGTATAGGTAACCGTTTGAGTAGTATCTGTAATCTTTAAAGCTGTCTCATCTGTTGGACGTGATACAATTTCATACCCAGCTGTTTCTAACGCACTAAGTTGTGTTTGTACTTTTGCATACGTTGTAGACGTTAGATCAATCGTATCTCCGACATAGATAGGGGTAACAATGTTATTTGTATCTTTTTCGCCAGCTGTTAAAGTGTACCCATCTAGGATAGTTCCTGCTTCGTTTTCAAATTGAACTGTGATGGCAGCATTCATATTGATGACAGTAACGCTAATGGTTCCTGTTATATCAGAGGCCAATCCCGATACTGAAGATGGAAGACTGATTGTGACAGTATATGGCGTATTAGGTGAGATATCTTTCAATCCGCTTAAACTACCTAAATCCGTTACAGTAAAGTCATTTACATCTGACCAACTAGTTTTTTCTCCCCCAGATACGCTATATGCAGTGGGGTTACACTTGGATAAAATATAGGTACTTAGCTCACTATCTGTCATATTACGAATATCTGCGTAGGACAACTCCAATGAGTCTCCACTAAGATTCGTGGAACTATCATAAACTATTA
Source organism: Enterococcus sp. HY326 (assembly GCF_026157065.1). Lineage (GTDB taxonomy): Bacteria > Bacillota > Bacilli > Lactobacillales > Enterococcaceae > HY326. Next base: position 12,202 of record NZ_JANLGQ010000013.1, on the reverse strand, counting down.
GTTCAGCTGTTTTTGTCGTAGTATTTGGTGCAGAGAGTCCTGCACTATCTACAGCAAGGTCAGATACAGTTAGGCTAACTTGTTTTGTTCCAGCAGTTTGCATCAGGGTAGCCATATCAGTTGAAGCAGTATAGCTGACAGGATAGCTACTCGTATCCGTTACTCCTTTATCCGTAATTGCACTTACAAATGCAGTTGCGGCTGGGGCAGTATCTCCCACATATGCATAATACGTCTTAGTCGTAACTTCAGGCGGCGTTTTATCTAGAACAGTTGTAGTTGCTGTTGAATATTTCCCAGCACGCCAACTGTAAACAGAAATCTCATCTCCAACATACAAAGTTACATCATCGGGAAGGGTGAATTCAAAATTCCCATTATCATCTGCCAACGCATTATAATATACCAATTTTCCGCTAGTATCATAATTATTAGAACTCGTTAGTGAACCAATAACAGTTCCTTTCGCAGATATTGTGACATAAGCATTTGGATTTGTAACTCCAGAAATTTTTTGACCATCCGTACGAAGTCTATTATCTGAAATATCATTAATATCTATAGTTACATCTGGAATCCATTCATAGAGTATTCGTTCAGAATTTTGAGTATCATATCCATCATTAGTAGACATAAAACTGTTAGCTATGCTCTGCTGCGAGCTATTAGCTGTTTTAGTTCTAATGGTTGTTTGTCGATACGTGATATTCGCATTGTAAATAGGAATCCAACTTTTATCATAGGTATCGTCACCAGCAGAACTATTGCCAGAATTCCACTGATAAACACTTTGAATATCCGCAGTAAATGTTCCATCAACCGAAGATGTTCCCATGCTAACAAGCGTAGCATTTGGATTTCCTCGAGCATCCAAATCTACACGATATGCATCTGAAAACTTAAACGTCGAGGTTGTTGCAGGCGCATTGATTAAATTTCTTACCCCTGTCGCTTTTTGTCCAGCTTCTTCAGTTAATGCTGCTGTAAACATTCCTCGATTCCCAATCAAAAGGGATCCATTCACCGCAACAAAATCACTTGTTGCGGTTGCTTGTTCTGTTCCAACAAAAGAGGCCTTACCGTAATCTTTGACAGTAAAACTGGAGTTAGCTTTTAGATTTAGCGCAGAACCACTAGTTGCACTTGCGGTTAGGTCAAGTAATCCTTGAGGGGTAGAGTCATCAATAAATTGAGCATTGTCAGATCCCACGGTTACTGTACTATACTCTGCCAACTCAACCGCCGGTCTACCACTTGCATCATTATCTATGGTTGCCTTAAGTGTTCCACCTGCCAAAATATTTAAATCTGAATATTGATATAACTTGATTCCAGCATATTTGGATTCTGTAGTGTTTCGATTACCGTCTGCTAATAAATTTAATGTTCCCCCATTGTCAATTGTCAAATTTGTTCGCTGACTAGCCGAACCACCACCTAGAAAAATACCAGTACGTGAAGTATTTCTGATGTCCATTGTTAGGGTAGAATCTGCTCCCACATAGAGCTTTCCACCTTTTTGAATGTTTATCCCTGCGTAATAATTTCCATTACTTGTATAATATCCCCATGTTTCGCCAGAACTTCCCTGTGAGACCATATTGACAGTTGCTTTACTACGAACAGCAACGTATGGAATTGTTCTTCCGGAAGAAGTAGGTACTGCTGCCAAATAAGATCCTATCAAAAGGCCATCACCATTCTCAACAGTGCAATTAAATACAGTATTATCATCAAAAATAACTCTGTAAGCTTCTAAGCCACTTTGATTCGGGTATGTTGACCGTGTTACAGTATTATTGTTTCCGGCATTATTTCCGTTGCTATAAGTGACTGTATATTGATTTGCTCTTGAAATCACATTGTTAGTTCCTCTAAAGTATAATGTTGTTGTCCAAGAGGCTGTTAACTGAGACCCTTCGTAAGTAGTGTCTTCAAATACCATAGTAGTAAAATTATAATTAAGTTCAGCCCCCATAAAACAACCATACGGATTTTGAGAATACATATGTATATTTTTTATATAAAAATTATGAGGTGTAGCCCCATCTGGATATGACCAACTGACAGCTCCTGTATCTAGTTTAAACCCTTGTCCGTCGATGACATAATCCCTTCTGTTAGAAGGGGCGTTACGTCTAATTATTCCAATACCCAAAGTATCACTTACAATATCGTTCCCTAATTTTATATAATCAGCTGTACCATTTAAAATTGCTGAATTCAATTCAGCAAAAGTATATACAGTGACAACCTCTTGTGCTGCTGCTTCTGTCCCCCAATTAGCATCTGAATCAGGTTTATAGGTAACACCATAATCAAAATCAAACAAAGATTCACTGGTAGTATTTAAAATTGTGGAATCTTTCTGAGAAGATTTGTCTGATTCACTAGATAATGCTAATGTATTTGTTGTTAAAGATAAATTGTATAGAGAAAGTGTTATAACAACAAAAATTACTAAACCCATCTTTCTAAATATTTTTTTCAAGATAACCCCTCCTTTTATAGAAAAATAATTTTTAATTATTTGAAAAGATACTTTTGCAATCAATACTTTTTTTTAATAATATCGATAATTAAGCTAAAGGCAACTGTATTTAGATTGATTCTAGCTGTAATATTTTTTTCTGATTGCGTATCCACCTAAATGTATTTTTTCCTTCACCTTAAGTTCCGTAAACTTTAGTTTTCAATTCTTAAAATTCATTTATCTATGTTTTATTAGAATAAATTTATTTTAATCAACTTGACAAACGAAATTGAAAAGCTCTAATAGGGAAATTCATTGTATCTTTTACATTTTATACATGATTACATAGATTTATCCTAATATTTTTGCATTAACTTTATCTTGTTTTAATTAAGAATAGGATAAAAATTAGAACCTTGATACATCAACATTGTTCGTAAACTATCGACGGCGAATGACGGCTTATCTCAGCGAATTTCGTATAGATAACGCTTACGTTTAACGTTTGAACTTATGGCTCTACTAGTACAATATTTTTTTAAGATATATAGGCAGCTATTTTTTCTATTGTCTGTAAGCGTTGATCCATTAGAACATCTGAATACACATCTAATGTTAGTTGAGTAGATTTGTGTCCGAGCAATGCACTCACTGTAGGTATATCTGAGAGTGCTTCGAGGCAACGTGTCGCAAAGGTATGACGTAATTGATGAAAATGGATATGCGTAAGGTCTACTTTTTTTCTTATTGTATGAAAATAATTTGTAAGTAGTCTTGGCTCACATGGACCATCATTGTTCGTAAATACCCATCTGTTCATTGCATTATTATGTTTGTAGTGTATCAATTTCTCTCTTAGATAGGGGGTCATAGGAATCACTCGAATTGAATTTTTGGTCTTCGTCTCATCAATGTGTATGTAAGTTTTAGCAGTTGTTTTCCCTTGATCTAGTATACGTTGACATGTTTTTGAAACCTGAATGATATTTTTATCAAAGTCTATGTCGTGCCATTCTAGTGCAGCAATTTCACCTATTCGCATTCCCGTGTGTAAAGCAATTAAAACAGGTAACCCCTTCTTTTCAGGTTCTTGGTCCGCAGCTAAAGTTAATTTTTTTTGTTCGGATAATGAGAGGGACGTTACCTTAGTCCAGTCCCTTTTTGGTAATTTAATGAGGGACAAAAAAGTAGCGTCACATTGAATACTAGACAATCCTGAAGACAGTATTTGTTTAAATAGGGTAAAGATAGACTGAATCGAACTCATGCTTAAGTGGTTGCTTTGAAGTTCTTCAATATATGAATAGATACTTTCTTCATTAATTTCGTATAATTTTTTGTGTTTGAAAATGGGTAAAATATACTTGTTTAATTTGTAGTGATAATTTGAAAGTGTCGTCTTTTTTACTTGTAGTTCTATCCGCCTCAACCAAACCGTAACCCATTCCTTGAAAGTCAGACTAATTTCTGGTCTAGGTTTCATGACCGTGGGTTGATAGCTTGATTTAAATACGTTCAACACGCGTTTTGTTTCTTCTCGAGTATTCCGATACACATATCCGTATTGAATAGATCCGTCTAATTTTCTCCCCTTAATGTATCGACCTTCCCAACGACCATCTTTTCTATGATATATATTTTCTCCTTGTCGGCTCATAAAAACATCCTTTCAGTTTGTTTGACGGTTTATTCTACTAAATTAAAAATTGTCAGTAAAGCTCAAAAAAAAGTGTATTGACAATAAATAACTCGGAACATATAATAAATAAGAAGACAAATTTGATTAGAAATTTTAAGTTAATGAAAATTTCCTATTCTTAATTAAAACAAGAAATATTTATAAAGTTAAAATTAATTTTTTTCTTGTCATTTTAACTATACGGTGCGGTTGAAATCCTTACTAATCAATACAAAAAAGCAACCTGTTTAAAAAAAGACAGGTTGCTTTTTTGTATTGATACTATTTCTTTTTTTGTCTCTTTCGTTCTTCAAGAGTGATGAGTTAGTCAAGCAAAGTTGACATGCAAAAGTCTATTTTCTTGACTAACTCACATTGATAAAATCAAAAAATTAGCCTCATAGCACTATATTTCACATGCCACGCCTTATAATAACCTAATATTTAAAATCATCTTAATCATAGAAAATGAGTTATAATATAGTAAACAATTGTGGAATGGCAACCCCTATTTTGACAAAAATTATGTAGTGTATGTATAACTGCATAGCCCGATTGCCCTTGACAACGAGCCTCCCTGGATGTGATTGCCTCGGTGCGTGGCAGGTATTCAAGAATCTTGCCCCTACTCAGCGCGAACACATCCAGGCTCATTATCAAGGGGAGGCTGCGCCAATCTCAGATTTCGGTAGCCGACGAGCGTTTCATAGCCAAGTGATCCATGAATTCGTAGATGATTCCACCAATTCACGTAATCAAACACCTGTAATTGTAGCTCAGCCAACGTCTCGAATTTACTTGGATAAACAAATTCTACTTTAAACGATTTGTAGGTAGATTCGGCGACGGCATTATCGTAAGGACAGCCTTTTTTGCTTAAGGATCGTTTGATCTCGAAGACAGTCAAAATCTCATCAATCGTCTGGTTATCAAATTCCTTTCCACGATCTGTGTGGAATAATTGGACTTTGGTCAGTGGGTAGCCGATGCGTTGAAACGCTTGCTTCACTAACTGTGCATCCTTGTTTGGTCCACATGAATGACCAATAATCTCACGGTTAAATAAGTCAATGATAAAGCAGACATAGTGCCACTTCGCACCAACGCGCACATACGTTAAATCTGTAATAATTGCCTCCAAGGGTTTCCGATTGGAGAAGGAACGATTGAGTTGGTTGCCAATCGGTGAATGATTCACGGAAGCAATGTGATGACGAAATTTAGCTTTCGTATAATTGGACTTCAAGCCCCGTGAAGCCATGATTCGTCCGATTTTTCTTCGGCTGACAATCATTCCCCGTCGAGCCAGAGCAAACTTGATTTTTCGTGTGCCATAGTTTTTCCGGCTATGTTCAAATTCTTCTGTGATGGCTTCTTGCAACTCAGCCTCGCAAGGTGGTGCTTTTAGTTGATAATAGTAGGTTTGTCGAGAGATATTTAAGACTTTACACATCGCTGATATCGAGTACTTATGCTTGTTGGCATCAATTACTTGTCTTTTCGTCCGAATATCAGCGTTGCTTGCTTTAAAATATCATTTTCCATTTCCAACTGTTGGTTTCGTTTGCGGAGGGCAATTAGTTCCTTTTCGGCAGGTGTTAAGTTATCTGTTTCTTTGAACGAGCCGCTTTGTTTTGCTTGGTGCAGCCATTTATCAAAGGCCGACGGTGTCAAATCGTATTCGCGGATAATGTCTACTCTGGGCTTTCCTGAATTATACAGGTCAATCATTTGTTGTTTAAATTCTTTGGTGAATGTTCGGCGTTGTCTGTTTGACATAAGATGTTCCCTCCAGTGTGTTTCCTTCTAGTTTACACACCACATCTTTTCTGTCTAGTCTAGTGTAGCCTATCCAATTGCAATGATTTGAAAAAAATTTTTTTATCTTTGTTTTTAAGTTAACCTAGTCCAACTTTTCTTTTATCTGATATAACTTATTTTAAAATCAAGTCAATGCCATTTGTGTTAAAATTATCTTTTCAAACAATTAAAGTAACCCCTCTATTATCAGGGTATACTCTTCCTAATAAATATAGGCCATTTTCCCAATTGAAATCTACAATTATCAAAATACTAAGGAGATATTATGAAAAAAAAATATACCACTATAATAATTCTTCCAATAGCCATCTTCGCTATTTATATAGCAGCTTTTTCTTTCAAAAATACACTAGATAAACAAGATTATTTTAAAGTTCCAAATTCGGTCAATCAAGTAGTTATTACATCGGCTAATTATTCTTTGCCACCTGAATATGCTGAAGAAACAAGTAAGACTTATACATCAAAAAAAGATGTAAATAAATTTGTAGAAATATTTGATTCGTTAAGTTTAGGAGAAGTAGATAATAGTAACTTGGTTGGGGGAGAAACTATTAGTGTAGATTTTTATAAAACTGGCCAAAAAGTTAGGTCGTATACTTTCTATAATGATGATGTTCTAAAGAATAATAAAACTTATTCTGTTAAAGGAAGTACCATAAATAAATTATTAGATGAAATGAAATAATCTAGTTAACATGGGAATCAGACATAGTTTCTGTTATTTAACAACCTAGTAGACATAATGCCGATTATCCAAATAATCCCGCCAAATCACCATCTAGCGGGCTTTTGCTTGTGATTTTTTTTAAGTAGTAAAGTGGAGTCTCATTATAAAAAGAGGGGCAGTTGTTAAAGCGAATTGCAACATATCAGATATTTATAGGAGATATTTTAACTATGCCCTGTCCCTACTTTTCAGTATATCATGAATCTAGTGATTATGAATTGTTTGTTCTAAAGAGTCTAAGTAGACTACATCTTCTACATTGTTAATATGATGACGAACCAAGTTATTAACAGTAGTAGGAGGGAGTATGGATAGATAATAATCCTCTTCAGAAATAATGGGAATAAATTTTCGTGCTAGGACCGTACCTGATAGTTCAATCTTACCTACTTTAATCAAAGGCAGAAGGCCTTTATTTTTTTGCCCAAATTTGAATGAGTGAAACCAAAAATAGGCTTTTAGATGAATAGGATATTAGGAGTGTTTTTCGGATCTATAATTTATGTTACTGAAGAATCAAAATTGATTCTTCAGTAACATTTTCAATTTTAGGTATTAAAAAATATCGCTCGCTAGTATGATTAAATTAGCTATTTGTCAGCTAGTGTTGGTGAAGTGAAACCAGTAGAATAATGTCATAGTTCTTTTAATTCGTCACACCATGATGAGCGGGAAAACTGTCCAACTCTAATTTTTCAAAGGCAAAACCATTTGCTTTGCCATACTCAATAATTTGTTTTAACGCATCGGCTGATGTCTGCTTGGTATCATGCATCAACACGACATTATCAACATCTTCTTTTAAGTTCGTGGTCACGTTTTGATAGGGAATTTCAGCAGAGGATTGGTTGCTGCCATCGCCGCTAGAAACATTCCAATCAAAATATTGATAGCCACGATCCACGACTTCTTTAACAAGAGCACTCATAATCCCTTGCGAATAATTAGCGCTGATACCATTTGAACTACCACCAGGAAAGCGAATAATTTTCGATTCTTCTCCAGTAATATTTTGTACCCGCTTGGAGATTTGTTCCAAATCATCAAAATAATTATTAATCGATGCATAAACCTCCGCATAGTCATGACTATTGGTATGGAGGCCAATAGTATGACCTTCATCAAAGGCCTGCTTAATCAAAGCATCCGGACCGCCACCTACGACAAAGAAGGTCCCCTTAATATTTTCCTCTTTTAAAATTTGCAAAAACTGCGGCGTAGTTGTCTCATTCGGTCCATCATCAAAAGTTAAATAAATACGCTTCGTCACAACATTGACGATTCGTTGAATTTCATGGACACCGCCGGCTGCATCGATAACTTGATAGATCAATTCATAGCGGCCCGGCGTTTGGGTGTCGACGTTGCCAGAAACCACTAATTTATCTTGAATGTTCGCATCATCACCGCCACTCACCTGAACGCCAGCTTCATGATAATCCCGGCCGATATACAAATTCATTTCACTTGGACCTTGGAGCACCATCTCAACCGGAGCCACAGTTTTCGGCTGAGTAACCGAAACCTTACGAATGACATGGCTTTTCAAACCGAAATAAGAAACTGTGTAATCCAATTGATAGTCACCGGCGACCCGAGAATCCACCTGACCGTCAACATGATAAGCAGTTTTTGGCAAAGTTTTATTCTGGTTTTTTAATTTGACACCCGGGTCTTCAAAATTTTGATTCAGCGTTACCTCAATATTGTCGGCCCCCACTAATTCCAATTGTGGGAAATTTATGTAAAAAAGGCTACCGAATCCGGCAATTAGCAGGACGAGTAGCCCAGCTACCACCATGTTCGAATTTTTTCGCTGTCGCTTTCGGCGGCGCCGCTGCAATTCTCTTCGATTCATTTGTATAAACTCCCTGTCCCAAATTTCATCAATACTTTTCAATTAGTATATCCGAAAAGTATTGAAAAATTCAAATTAAAACCCTAAGGGCCTTGAATGGTGGTGCTAAGTTGAAAAAAATTGGCAAGGAAGCTATTCCTAAGCATAAATTCCAGCTCTATAATTTATTAGGCCGTGACTTTAGTGCCTCAAAAGACAAAATAAATAAGTTGAAAAAAATAAAACGAATGATGCTCTGACGTTGTCACTTTGAAACACTAAAACTAAAGTCCTAATATCGGAAAAATACCGGAGGCAATAATTGAAGAAAAAATCGGATAAGATCTAGGAAAAAGAGCATTAAAGCTTTAGGTTTTAGCCATTTAATCCAAATTTCATTATTGAATCGGATATAACTTGACTAGAAATTTTTTAATGGTGTAATATACGCCTTTAAAAAAACTAGATGGAAAAGGTGTGGACATATTCCTGGACTAAAATTGAACTCAGGAGGAATGTTTGTATGTTCTCCTACATTTCCAAACGTTATTTAAATCATTGATTCACACAATGCGAATTATAAAAAGTAACACACCAGACTAACATTTGACGCGCGTTTGCTTGTGAATTTTGAAAACTAGTCTGTTTTAAAATTTTGAAACGTGAAAAAGTTGCTATTCCTCATTCGAAAAGTAGTTAAGATTTTTCAGGTGGTAAAGTGAAGGCCTGTTATGAAAACATCTTTTAATAAATGAACACAAGTTTTTGATACTATCTAACACCAAGCACCACAAGAGAAAAATAAAGGTTCAAAAACTTTTAAGTTTCTGAACCTTTTCGGATGTTTAATTTTGAATACATGAAATCCGTCGTTAGTGGAAAAAATCATAGTGCACTCCTACCATTAAAAAATTATACTAAAGTCTTTTCATCATTTTTACTGTTTCTGTTTTGTAACCTATACTCTCGTAAAGTCTAAATGCTCTGGTATTTTGTGAGAATACATTAAGCCCAACTGCAGAATACCCATTTTCTGTTGCCCATTCTTCAGCTAAGGTCATCAATTTTTTTCCAAGTCCATTTCCTTCTGCGGATTCACTAACTATAATCCTAGAAATATAACCGTATTTTTCTCCGCTTATCCAGTCGACATCGGTTTCTAACTGAATAAAAGCAATAATGTGTCCAACTTGTTTTACGACCATAATAGTATTGGATTCATTTTCTAAATCTTTTTCCATCAAGCTAGCTTGTTTTGCTTTAAAGATTTCTTCAGGTACGCCGTCTGGGAGAGTGAAGTCTGAGAGTCTTGAAACTAGTTCTAGCAATACTTCTTTGTCAGTAGCCTTATTATATTTATCAAATTTCATGTTTATCTACCTCTAAATTATTCGTTTTGTTAAATTTATTATATCAATGAATTACACTGAAATGTAATATTATTGAATCTGCTAAACCCTGAGTTAGTCTACATAACATTCATTATAACAAGTAGCCCGCCAGACCAGCGTCTGACGGGCTTTCCCTTGTGAATTTTTGAAAGTTAACGGTTTTAAAATTTTGAAACGTGAACAAGTCGCTATTCCTCCCTCAAAAAAGTTTGTGAAATTTTTTAAGTAGTAAAGTGGAGTCTCGTTATAAAAAGAGGGACAGTTGTTAAAGCGAATTGCAACATATCAAATATTTTTAGGAGATATTTTAACTATGCCCTGTCCCTCCATACTAGTATATCATGAATCTAGTTACGCTTATGAATTCTTTGTTTTAACGAGTTCAAGTAGTCTAAATCGGTCGCACTGCTAATATAGTAACGTACCAAATTATATATAGTAGTAGAAGGCAGTACGGATAGGTAATAAGCTTCCTCAGAAATGGTAGGAATAAATTTTCGTGCCAGGGCTGTGCCAGCAATTTCTACTCAAAAGTTTGGTAATGACAGCTGCAATAGTATTCTTACTCTCATCTGGTAATAATAAAGTAACGTCCGATACGGACAAGCACTGTTCATTGCACCAAAAAACCTGTACTACTTGTTTTTCTTTAATTGTAAGATGTTCCATGCTATCACTTTCTTTCCATATGTTAAGTTTTGTGCTAAAATAGAAGTAACAAAAGAGGACATACGTCAATATGCCCTCCAAATAGAACCGTTTAAGACGGTAGCAAAATTGGTTTAAAAAGTAACCGTGATCTCGCCAAAGATTAGACGGTTACTTTTTTTTGTCGTTTTTAAGCAAGTCCACAATCAATTTTATCAAGGCAATGGTAAACATACCAAAACTCAATAACAATTGAATTGTCTCTAATGCAGACAAAAGGCTTCTCCTTTCATAGATTTCAGCACTTACATTCATAAGCACCACCACCTCTCAAAGATAGCCACTGTCATAACTTTTCTACCTGTTTAGTATATCATAAATAAAATTCGTCAGCTCCCAAACGAAAAAACAAGCCTCAGAATTTCTGGGCTTGTTAAATTATCAAAATACACTCAGAAAGGCAAAGCGTCGTCTGAATAAACATGCCAGCCTTCCACTGTTCAACCCCGAACAGCTTCCTTTCGATCGATATAATCAATCGCTTTTGTATACTTGCTGCTCAAAGGTGAAATGAATTTCGCCTTTGAGATAATCCCTGGTGACGTGGACATTAGTTATCCCCTTCTTCCAGCGCTTTTTGTTCGTTTGCATTGCCTTTGGTAACTGCCTATTGTGCGAAGTGAGTAAGCTATTCCTTGATTCTATTTTCAGCCACACTGAGAACATTTGTCTTAGCCGTTGTCGTCAACACGACATTATCATCCGTACGGTCAAGTTTCAGTGTCTTAATCCTATGGTTCAGCACTTCAGTGATTACTTTTGTTTGACGCTCAGAGTAGCCCGTCCGTCTCCTCAAGATGTCTATCAGTTCTTTTAATTCCTTTCAGACACGTTCTGCTATCTCGTCTGAAAGTAGCTCTAAAAGAAGCTGATTTTGGTCTGAATTTTTCACTCCGAAAAACCAACTCTTCAATGACTTCACCATAGGACCGTTTCCCAATGTTATATTTGTACTCCTCCAACCAATCCTTCGTTTCTTCTGAGACATAGGCCTTCACACGGGCCAATTTTTCTTTAAAATAGCCCCTTCTTCTGTTGTCATAATGTCACTCTCCATTCATAAACTTGTAAATTTCTTGGACTTTTTGCAACTCTTTTGTATTCAATTCCAGCACCGCTAATGTTTGTTTTTGTATTTCTGAATATTTGTTATCGAGCGCTTGGGCCTCTGAACACTCTGCCACATTTGGCAATCAATTCACAATGAAAACATTGATTGATTTACCGGACAGGCGGACAAGTTCTTTGACACGATTTAACTTATCTTCGGGTAGCCCTCGAATTGAAATTTTTGGGGGGATTTGGGAAATTTTTGACCAAAGCAAGACCTCCTTGCAAACGGGTAAGCATTTTTTAGAAGCCCTCATAAATGGGCGAAGCCTATTTTGAGAGTCTTTTAAAAAAGAGCATAAGAGAAAACTGGCACCATTATCATGCCTATCCCCGCAGTGCGGGGGTTTTCAATGGTGCCAGTTTCAATTGGTTTAACACATGATTTGTGTAGGGTTAACACAGTCTTAACACATTACGAACACATTATTTGTGCTAAAAACACATAATTTGT
>NZ_JANLGQ010000012.1 GCF_026157065.1 Enterococcus sp. HY326 | reverse complement strand
ATTTTCTTTGATGCCGACCTTGGACAACATCCAGTTAACTACATCATTCGCTGTTGCCATCGTCTAGCACCTCGTCTCCCGGTCTTGGACCATTGTCATTGGACATTGTAGCTGTTAGTTCTTCTTCTGGAACCGCTAATTGTTTGTCGTCCATTTTATTCAAATCCTTTCCGTTCGTCTTGCGGCTGAACGTTTTCTTTTTTTGGCGCTTCATACGTTAACGCCTGAACACTATCTCCTACCCCTTTAGTTGTTGGGTCAGGAATTAAGTTAATGGCGTTTAAAACGGTCAAGCCAACCAAATAAGGATTGGAGATTGCCGATAAAAACACATCTCCTAGCGCTGACCAAGATGTAAGGTCAGTTACTTCTAATCCCATATAAACTAAAATCGGTACCAATAAGGCACCGATAAACCGAATGACAAACGTTAAATTATTTTTGTTAAAACGTACTTTCCAGTTAATTTTTTTCATTTTATTTCCCCTCTTTCTTAATTTCAACAATATCGTGTTCTGCTTCTCGCATACGCCCTTCAAGACTATATGTCCGTTCAACTACGTTATTGTGCTTCTCAACTTTCTTTTCAAGTTGTTCAATTCTAAACATAGTCAGTTTACTAGAAATCATAATCCCGCTGAATGTACCCACCAAAGTTCCTAATAAACTGACTAAAGAAATCCACTGTTCAAAAAGCATACCTCACCAACTTTCTTCAAAATAAAAAGACCTGCCGTAGCACGTCTGTTTTGCTGTAGCTATAATCTTGCTTGGTTTATAAATGTCACCGTGATAGCAAACTTTAAAGTTGCTGTGTTTCCGAAAAATGATTTTATTGTAAAACCAATTTGTTTATTTCGGGCTTCAAATATTGCTCCGAAAAACATCACATCATTAAACCCATACAATGAGTCAACATCACAACTAAGATAGCTATACCCAGTTGGAATTGTAATAGCAACCTTACGGTATAACATTGCGTTCGCTGTTATAGTAACTTCCAGTGAAACAACTTGTTGCTTAAAAACGGGACCCGCTAATTGTTTAGCGTTTAACCATCCTGAATTTCCTTCGCTGTCTTGTAAAAACAATTCTCCCTGAGTTAATTGTTGTCTAGATCGTACAGTTCCATTCTCATTCAAAACTACTTGATCTAATCCAACAGGATTGTATTTTGTCTGAATAGGAAAAGTATTATCGATTAATCCAGTTGAACTTAGTTCTCCGTTTACCAAAGAAGTCGTCCCAGTAGCCGTACTACCAGAATTGTTAGGTAACGGGACTTTTGTAAAGGTGTTGACAAATCTAGATGCATTAATCTCCACACCAGACAAGGTTTTGAACACGCCATTTTCAATGGCCACATTTTCGACAATTAGATTATCAATGGACATTCCCCACTCAACCCAAGCACTACCTGTCCAACGTTTTATCATGATAGGCGACGCTGAAGTGTCTTGCCATAGTTGATTGACTACCGGTGACTGTGGCGCTGTTTGAGACACGATGATTCCACTGGTTCCATCTTTACCAGCCATGCCCACAGTGTAATTGCTTTTCTTAGTACCGTCGGTAAATGTGAACGTTGTTCTAGTCCATAAATATTGCCCTGCCTTCATTTGAGGAATGGCGGTCGTCCACGTTCCTGTTGGCGGCGTTGTGCCGGAACTTGAGACTTGGTAATCAACGACTGTGGACCCGGGAACAATCCCTACACCATCTTTTCCATTTGTGCCGTCCTTACCGTTTGAACCATCAGCACCATCTTGGCCAGCCTGACCTAAAATCCGTGACCAAGTGTATTTTAAAGGGGAGGTAGAGGCTTCTGGGTTGTTGTCCGAGTAAGTACCTTGGTAAAGTGGATAGGCATCCGTGAAGTTTGAGTCTGGATTGCTTGTATAAATTCCTGGATCATCATTTTGACTATCTAACTCTATCAGAGCCACACTTGAAATTTCAGCTTGTGTAACACCTGGTGCTAATCTGAACAGAATATTTTTACCACCAGTTATTCCTGATTTAGCTTTGAATTTATACCAATAATCTTTCCAACCCGATGTCAATGTCCAGTTCATCATTCCATCAGTTGCCGAAGTCTGACGACCATCATTAGTAATTAACAAATCAGGAACATTTGGATACACATGTGTTCTAACGCCCAATCCCTTAGCTCGGAATAAAACTGCATACCATTTTCCTGCAAAAAATGTCGATTCACTATTAAGTATCGGATAGTTCGCAAGCTCTAAATAATTCCCGCTACTATAAGTATTTTTAAGTGAATATTTTGTACCGTCACCATTAGAGGTTAAAGTTCCCGTATACTTAGCCCAAGGAATTCCAAAGGTATCCGTATTTAATAATAAATTCTCTTTAGGATAAACCGTTGTAAACCTATCTGTTCCATCAGGTGACCATGACCAAGCATTGTGCGTGTAGGCACTGTCTCCTTTAACCTTTGTCCAATTGTATTTCGTAGGGTCGGTCGAATCTGCCGATGTATAATCCGTGTACGTTCCCATATACAGTTTATTTACAGAAACTGAGATACTAAAATCTGTCTTACCATCTGCTGAGTTTGCCCATGCTGTATGGAAATAAGGCGTTTTGCCATCAGTTCCAGCCGCACCCGGAATCCCTTTTTCACCCGGGTCCCCTACATATTTTGACCAAAGATACTTACTAGGGTCTGTTGAGTCTTCCGCTGTGAAATCCACATACATCCCGATAAACGTTTTACCTGTTGGCGATTGAGAGAATCCACCACCTGAACTATTATCTGCGTATGCAATATGGGTATATTGGGTCTTACCATCAGCACCCGTGGGACCACGGACTCCTTGCGTTCCTTGAGGGCCCTGTAAGCCTTGAATACCTTGGTCGCCTCGGTCTCCCTTGTCCCCTTTTTCTCCATCTTTCCCATCGGAAACGTTGCTGACAGTGACTTCTGCACTGCCTACGACTTTTCCATCGGTATTGACCGCATCAAAACGATACACAGACTTATCGGCGACACTCGTTGCAAGAATCGTCATTTCCTTGCCTGTGGCCACTACTGCACCATCTTTAAACCAATTAATGACAAACTGGTCTGTTTTGTCAGCCCCAACGTCTCGCACACTTGCTTCTAATGTCGTTGCTCCTTGGTTGTTCTTAAAAATAATCCCGTTATCCGAAATAATCGCACAAGTATAGGTTTTGTTTGCTTCAAGCAGTTCTTGCATTCTAGCTAATAAGGAGGTATCCACTTCCGATTGTAGAATTTCTATGTTAGTAAAGGTACTCGTGTTCCGGCTAGGTTCATCAAAATAAATATCTTGTTCACTGATGCGGGCAGAAAGGTTTAACGTAGGTATATATCCGGTATTTTGAACAAGAATAGTGTCCCCGATATTCAAATCCTCATAGGCTTTAATGGTGACGGTTGTTTCTATTTGAGACAACTTTTTCAATTCCGCTAATGCTTGAGCAGCTAAAACGGTATCGCTCGTGGTGTCATAAGACCATTTTTTAAGAATATAACCTTCACCGCCGACCTTGGCCATGAATTGATTTCTTACTTGTACAGCTCGAATATACGGACTTCCTTTTTCACTTTGAAATAGGATATTACCATTCTTATCACGTTCATCAATCACGACATTCGCAATCGTCAATCCGTCTGTACCAGTTGGCTGAATAGCTGTTTTCAGATTATCACTATTATCTTCGATTTCGACAGTTTCAACATTGTTGCCATATTCCAGTAGCACATCCGTGCGATTTTCACCGATTCCTTGATGTTGGTCATCATGCTGTAAATAAGCGTTCAGCACGATTTTTTCAAGTCCCCAGTGCTTATTTAGCACTGTCACAAATTCAAATTCCGCACTAAACTTGTTGGCTAAACTAAATAAACGAGCAAGAATACTCGTTTCTTCGCCGTCCCACTCAGCCGTGATTTTCTTATCCGCTACTTCGTTGACACCCATTTCAATTGGATTGTCACCAGAAAACAAAAATACCTTGAGGTATTCTTCTAACGACATCGGCGCACTCGCCTTATAACTACCGCTGTCTTCATTTCGAAGTTCAAGCGTTAAGCTATCTGCCTTAATCTCAATTTTCTGCTCATTCTTCACCATGTTCGTGATGTCGAAATGATACTGAACAGTGTTATAGACGAAAGACAGTTTGTTTCCCACTTTGAAAAAAGGGGCTATCCCAGCTGTTTGGAGAACAGAACAAGAAAAGAACGCTGCAGTACCAACTAAAAATCGATGAAGGTTGCTATCGAAATAGTCTTCCGTTACGCACAGTAAGTTGTCTTGATTGTCCAAAACGGCCAACAATGGTTTTTGTGTGTTCAATTAGTACCACCTCTTTTCATACGTTCCTGTAATGGTGGGCGGCGTGGTCGTAAACCCACTCCATCCAAACTCTATATGATTGTTTCCGGGTTTCAAAATAGGAAAGGTGCTACCGGTCACAAAGTCTTCTAGCGTTTTAATGCCATCTCGGTAAATCATGTTCATACCCGAATCCTGACGAATCTCTACATCCGTACCTGCTTTAAACCGATTGGGTAAATCTTGCCAATACTGCGATTTTAAATCGATGACTAAGACATCACGAATCCCCATATGAGTCACTAATTTAGAAGCTGGTTGTGAGCCGTATTGTCCAGTAAAGAACTGAACCTTCTTTACCTTCTTTGTTTGTAATGCCGGAATGGTAGTCGAATAGTAACCACCATTGAAAAAATAGGTGATCTTGTCGTTCTCCTTCTTTAGATCAAACATATTCGTATTGTTCGTTCGTGCTTGTGTTCCATACGGATTAGGAGGTGACCAATAAGATGGTGTAAACTCGTTTATTTTGTAAACACGACTTCCCCCAGCACCATCTCCAATGAGGAAATTTACCATGGCGCTATTTCCCACGCCATCATTTTTCTCAATCGCCATACCTGCAATGAAGTGATTGTTTTCATCAACATACGCTAAGCACCATTCCCCTGTTTGTCCCATTACTCCGGTTTCAAACCACGCTCTAGCCCACAAGTAACAAGACTGTGCTGCAGTGGACAATACAAGCTCTTTACAAGCGCCGTAATAGCCGCTCCCATTATTGGTAAAACTATTCGGTAGTTTCCCTAACCAACCGCCATAATCCGAAATAGATGACATTGTCGTCACAACTTTTTTAGATTGATTTTCATAAAAGGTGGAAGCGTCTTTCCAATTAGCGAAAGATTTCCCGCCGTCTTTCTCGAAAATGGTTGCCATTTTCTCTCGGACTTCACCATCCGCTTCATCCATATAACCTAATTGGGTGAGGAATGTCGCTTGGTCTTCATGAATGCCTATTGCACTCAGATACCCTGTTTCCGAATTATTATGGAATTTCAATTGTAATGGTGTGTCTACTACGCCGTCATAGTTGATATCCATGGATAAGATGCCATTTTCATCTGGTTTAGCGGTAGTTGAGGTTAACGTTAGGTCATGGGCTATGCCATCAGGGACTAGCCAAGTGATAGTACCATTGCCGGAATATTCTTGATCGCTAAAATTAATTTGTCCGGTAGGAATCGCATAATATACTTTTTCAGTCTCGTTCCCAAATATGAGTGGTTTTGGTTCGGAGACGGTTAATATCTTTTCTAGTTCCCTTTTTTTGTCTAGCAAATCGTACCTCATACGAAAAGGCATAGATATTTCTAAAGAGTTTGCTGATTTTGATACAAAATGCTGACCATTTTGAAATCCGATTTTTTGCAATTCTATAGATACATTCCCGCCAATATTCCGTTCAAAACCTGTTAGCACATCTAGGTAGTCTGAAAGATTGTGTCCGTTGAATGTCACGCTTAAAAACATGATTTACCCCCTTCCCCAAGCTTTGTTTATCATTGTTTCTTTTGCATTCATTTCATCCATAACAGTTGGGGTGACTAATCTACCTACCGGGGTGCTATCCATCATTATGATAGTCTGTTTATTCACTAATTGACTTAATAGATAAATCATTTGATTGTACTTTTCTTCTGATTTGCCCAGTTGATTAGCAACAGCAGCTTCCACATAAGCCATCAAATCGCTTAAAGGTGCAACCGCTTCTTTTCCAGCTTCGCCGCCAACCATTAAACTATTTCCATTTTGCCCGAAGACAGTTGGTTTGGTTAAAATACCTCCGTTAGCGTACCAATCGATAGATAGTTTAGGGATACTTCCTTTCAACAAATCTCCAACACTCCAACCGCTCGGACTGATACCGAAATGTGGCATCGGAATATGAGGCCATGAAATAGAAAAATTGAAGAATCCTTTTATTGCGTCAATAGCACCCTTCACGATGTCTTTCGCCGTGTTGATTGGCCCCTCAATCGCAGATTTAATGCCATTCCAAATGCTGGTCACAGTTGATTGGATGCCACCGAAAACACTAGAAATAGTTGAACTAATACCGTTCACTATGCTGGACACAATACTGCTTGCTTGATTAATGGCGCTAGAAATGGCCGAGGTAATACCGTTCCAAATACTGGAGGCTGTACTCGCTATTCCATTCCAAATACCTGAAATAAATCCACTCGCACTACTCCACAACCCTTGAACAACGGATATGCAAGATTGAACAACACTTGAAATAGTTGTAGTAATAGAAGACCAAACACTACCTGCAATAACACCAATTGATTGCCACAACCCCGATAGCCAATCGCTAAATCCTTGCCACAAACTCTTCAGCCAATCTACAATCGTCCCCCAATTTTGAAAAATTAGAATGATATAGGCGATTGCCGCAGCAATAACTGCCGCAATTCCAAAGACTGTACTTCCAATTGCCATGATGGCAGCGATTATCGGCGCTATAATAGCAATGACTGCTGTTAACCCTCCGAAGATTAAAATAGTATTTTGTACGGGTTCTGATAGTCCGTTAAATGCAGAAGTTAAATCGGAAAACCAATCTAAAACAGGCTGTAAAGCTATCAGAATCTTAGTTCCTATTTCTTGTAATGAGGTGGTAAACGTGTTTAAACTAGCTTGCCACTCTTGTGAAGGGTCCTTTTCGCTTGCTTTATCCATTGCACCTGAAACATCATCGAAGCCTTTTTCAACATCAAAAAGAGAAGTTGCAGCACCAATCCCTAAATCTTCAAATTGAGTAGACAACAAAGACAATGCTTGCTGCTGTTCAGATGGTGTCATTTTTTGTAAATCTGTTTGAATGCTTGTAGCTACATCAGAAACGGTGGCTTGACCATCTTTCCATTTTTGGAAAGTAGACTGCGTTTCTTCGCCAAAATTACTCAACACACCTTCAAGCGAGCCGTTTCCCATCCTTACTTGAAGTTCTTTCACTGCATCAGCGGTTTTATCCGTGTTCATTGCACCATTTTCCATACCATTTTGTAAAATGGAGAGCATATCTTCTGCAGAATATCCTGCTTCCGCAAATAAAGGCACATACTCACTCAGTGTATCTGTGAAATCGCCTGAGTAATTTAAATTATTTTGATAGCCACTAGCCACTAAATCAAACGCAGTTGTAGCATCTAAACCAAAAGCATTCATTAATTTGCTTGCACCAATAACGTTCTCTTGAACATCGGTGCCTGTCCGCGTGCTTAGGTTAATAACCTGTTCCGTTAATTTACCTAAATCTTGATTGTTTAATTCAGAAAAAGAAGACTTCATTAATGAGGTAGCTTCTACCGCTTCGTCAATCGAATCTGTAACGCCAGATTCGAACACGTCTGTGGCGATAGCCTTCAACTTTTCTATCTCTTGGCCACTCAAATTTGTGGTAGCGTTCAATGTCCCAAAAGCTGAACTAAATTCCAATGCACTATCTTTTGCATTCGTGCCTATTTCTAGGACTTTATCTCCAACACTAGATAACAATTCTGTTGCCTGCATCATTTTACCCGATGATAAACTGTCGGCCATGTCAGATATAGAATCGCTCGCTTCGTCAGCTTTAGGAGATAGCTCTGCTAAATCCGACTTCACTTCGTTTAACGAGCCTCCATCATCAATTTTATCTAGGGATTGTTTCATTTTGCTTAAATCAGTTTCAGTACCAAGCGCTTCTTTTCCTATTTTGTTTAATGCGACTTCAAGTTGATCACTAGTCGCTGTTCCATTCTTGATGGCCGATACCATTCGATTGCCTAAAATATCAGAAAAATCATCAATGCTTTTTCCAGTTGCTTCAAAAAAAGTATCTAATCGCTTGGTATTTTGACTAAGCTTGTCTTGCTCTTCTTGAAGTCCGCTCAATTGCCTTTTATACCCCGCCAAACTTTGCTCAGTTGTGACGATTTCCCGCTGGAAAGCACGATATTGTTCTTCGCCTATTTTTCCTGATTTGAATTGAGCTTCAACTTCACCTTGAGCAGCCTTTAATTGTTGCAACTTTTGGGAGGTGTTTTCAATTGATTTTGTTAGCAATTCTTGTTTTTGAGCAAGTCCTGTGGCGTTTGATGGGTCAAATTTTAATAACTTATTGACATCTTTTAGTTCGGAATTGAGTTTTACCGACGTGCTATTTACACCTTTTAGCGCCTTATCTAACCCAGTTGCGTTACCATCAATTTCAATCGTAATTCCTTTTATTGATTTATTCGCCATCCTTTCACCTCCCTAAAAGTTATTGAAATCATCTTGCGTAGCCTTTCGACTAACCGCTTTTTCTGACGGCTTTTTGGTCTGTGAATCTATCCATTCTTGAATGTGGTCTAAGCACTGACCAATATTCATTTTTTCCATATCGTCAATAGACAATCCGACTTGTCTGCAACAATAAAAAAAGGATTCTTCTGTAAATGGTTCATCTGAACCACTTACTTGATCCACTTTTTTTTAGATGCGATACTCGCTTCTAGCAGTTCGGCTACTTCAGGGAATACTTCCGCAATGGGCATAGAATCAAAGTTATCTAGCCATTCCATTGGTGCAGGAATAGTGCTATCAGCCGTTTTAGCTAACACCCAAATGAAGTTGTAAATGACTTCAAAATCCAAGATATCTAATTCAGAAAATGAGATATCCGTCAAATCAAATTCGTCTGCTTCTTCTTCGTTTTTACTTGCTGAACTTCCAAACTTTGCTAGTTTCAATAGTTCCGCAAAATAATCTTTTCGAAACTGAGCTTTATACCGCAACGGGGTAGCAGCAGTCGATTTTAAGCGAACTGGCTTGTCATCAATATAAATCGTTTTTTCCATGTATTTTTCCTCCAAAAAAAGAAGGATAGCGATTGCTACCCTTCGGCTGGTTGTTCTCCCACAAGATAAACCGCTTTGAACCAATCAGCATATTTGGCTGATTCTTCGCTAGTCGTCTGCGTTTTGATTAACTTTTTATCTTTGTAAATGAGCTGCTTCGATTTAAATGGCAATTCCACCCCAGTGATATCTTTACCAGTTTTTGATGAAACCGTCGCACGACTTCCGTTGCAATAATAAATAAGGTGTCGGGTTTTAGTTACATCCCCATCAAATTGGAATAGCAAAGCAAAAGGACTGAACTTTGCGTCGGCCAATTCAGTGATTGTTCCCGCCGTTGTATCTTCTTCTTCACCTAAAATATCTTTTCGGAAAGACAACGGCATATTTGCAATCGTTAATGTACCGCTATATCCGTTATTCTCATCCGCTGAAAAATAGCGAGAATCGTTATCTGCCGCAAACTCAATCGCATTACTTTCTGGATCCATTGTAAATTCAACTGACCCTTTAATTGGCACAGGTGTTGCAAATGTTGGGACGCCATTATCCCCAAAAGTTAATTTTGCGTAATGAGCATTTTCTAACCCGTAGGTCACTTTATTTTCTTTTGTTGCCATGTTTCATCCTCCTAAATTACAATCTCATAAGCTACTTCATACATATCTTCTGTATCTAAATAACTTTCATAAGAATCGTATTCAATTTTGTTACTGTCAAAAACGGCTTCTAGTTTTTCTTCTAGTTCAGGGTCTTTTTCTTCTGAATATAATTCAATAGTTACATTGCGAATCTTAGCATAGTTATGATTATCAGCTTTAAGAGTTCCTTCGTTACTCTCGACATAAAACAAAATGTAAGGCAAATTAGGTACTTCGCCAACTTTAAACGCACGATAACGAACTGGGATTGCCATACTATCGAGCAACGTTCTTAATTCAGTTACTGTCATGATTTTATGGCCTCCTCTGTTCGTTTTTCCATAGATGAAATAGCCGCTCTCTCTGCATCAATAATGTGCGGTTGTGCTTGGGTACGACCACCATTCCTTTTTGCATGGCCTTTTTCCAGAATGTGGGTGAGTCGATAATCAGTTGAATTATAAACGACGTAACCAGTTCCGTCCTTCTTTTTTCTCCAACCCTTAGCATACTTACCACGCCTGCCTTTTGGGCTGCTAGAGCGCAGATAATCAACCGTTTCATCCGCTACAGTCTCTTTTATGACTTCTAGCTCTTGCTTAACCTCCTCTGTGTATTCAGCGAGAGATTCCGCAATAAGATTGCCGATATCCATTAGCTCAACCCCTTTTTAGATTTGAGTTTAAGCTCAATTTCTTCATTTGAAATTTTATAGGTATTCACAATCTGATAAGGGACCCCATCAATTTTCACAAGTTGCTCATTGTTATATTCAAAAGAATGAATAACAATAATCTTAGAAATTTCAATATTGGATTGGCCAGCAAGTAATAATTCTCCCCTAGAAATAGGCTTTTCGTATCCTAAAAGTTCTATTTCTTTGTATTTAGGAATTTTGTCACCACTTTTATTGGTTCCAAAGCCATCTTGTTGTAACAAGCTGATCTCTAAATCCCAGTTATTCATCACTACCACCGCCATATTTGATTATCAGATTACGCAAACGATATTCAAGATTACGTGGCATGGCGCTAGCGCCTTTGTTTTCATAACGAAAAGCTGATAAATCAACTACAAACATTAAATGTGTTGTATTTGATTCTTCTAACTGAATGCCTTTTTCCTCGATTAATTCATTTTTCACTCCATCAATTATTTTTTTTAACAACTCGTCACGAACTGTCGTTCTATACCCTAAAGAAGACTTGACAAGGGTTAGTGCGGATTCTTCAAAACTGCTACTAGTTGGCATTTTCTCCCACTTCCTTAACTAAAGGCTGTCCCCGAAGATTATCAGGCGAAAGCAATTCATCCAGTCGAGCTTTTTTCGTGCGTCCTTTTACGGGATAACTATCTCCTTTGCGATAGATATGCTTTGTTTCTTTATCAGTAAAATCAACTAAAACTTGATATTTCATGGATAGTCTCCTTTCAAAAAAAGTAAAAAGAAGGGATTAATCCCCTCTTTTATCCTTCGGCAGGCGCTGCGGTGTATGTGATGTAGAAGCCAGCTTCTGAATCTGTTTTCTTCACGTCGTAACGAATAACAGCAGCTAATAATTTCCCATAAATGTTATTATCAACCCACTCTACTGAGGTTTGTAATCTGTCGAAAAATCGTGCAAAAGAAGCTGCTTCGCCAACGAATCCAACCATATCCCCAACTTTTGTTCCGATGACATCGTCATCCAAAACAACTACTTCCTTACCTAAAAGGACTTTACCGCTTGCAGCAGTAATTGATTCTTGCAGCAAATACCGTCCGTTTTTGTCTTTTAATTTGTCCAGTTCAGCATAAAGAGAAGCCGATACAATAAACTTGACGTTTGAATAGACTTTTTTAATTTCCTTGTTTAATAAATCTTTCAACCCATCAACTCCAGTGACAGTTTTCGCAGGAGCTGTCTTTAAAATTGCTGCGATATCAGCGTTCACTGTATCAAGAGATTGCGTCGCAATTTCATCACGAATTAAACCTGTAATATCATAATCAGCATCATCAATTACTTCTTGAGAAATTGGAATGTACCCACGGCGTGTTGCAATTTCAAAGGTGATAGGAGAAAAAGTTGGGTTAGCTAATTTAGGATTTTCTTCCAACTCTGCTACTGTATGCATCTTCGTACCTGATTTTTTGATTACAGGAAACTTACCAGTTAAACTATTAACAGGTGTTACTTTCACGTATTTTTTTAGGTCGATAACGTCTTCCGGAACCATTTCAGGCGAAAGTAATTCTTCAGGGATTAAAGCCCCGCCTTCAACAGTGGTAAAACCTAAAGACTCCGCTCGTTTTTCTCCTTTAGAATGAACAAAGTCATTAATGCCAGATCGTAATGCTTCAATTCCTTCGGCACCTTCATTCGTTTTCACAGTTTTTCTTTTCATCGAGCGTTTGCTCCTTTCTTCTTCATCATTTTTTTGTGGGCCGTCATCTTCAATTTTTGCTAACTCTGCCTCTAGATCAGCTTTTTCAGCTTCTAAATCTTTGATTTCAGCATCTAATTCTTCAATTTCGGTTGTTAATTCATCCGCTGATTTTTCAACTTCTTCGACATCCTCGGGCTTTTCGGCCTCCTTTAATGCCGCTTCTAAATCAGTTTCACGTTTTTCTAAAGTCGAGCGCTGCTCCAATAATTCTGTAAGCTTTGTAGACCGTTCATTAATCTTCCTTTTTAAAATAAGTTGTTTTAATGCCATGTAATTTTTCCTCCAATTTTGATTTTCTTTTTTCCAATGATTTCTTTTGCGCCGATTCAATCTGCTTGCTTCTCGCCTCTACTGCAGTGTCTTGATAGGCAGGAAACGTGACGACTGATACTTCATACAGCTTGATGGATTTAATAATAAACTTTACGCTTCCATCGGAGTTTTGAATCATTTCTTCATTCAAAATGTCAAAGCCAAAAGAACATTGGTCGACATCCCCTCGAATAACTCGAGAATATAAATTCAGAGCTTCTTGGTCGTGTTCGTTCACCCGAATTTCTCCATACAACCCTTTTTCATCAACGGAAAGGCTTAGCGTGGATGATTTCGTACGTCCAAGCACCTTTGATGTATCATGGTCAACCAATGCTTTCACATCGCTTAAATCGACACCCGTCAAAGCTTCTGGTGCGACTTCTTCAAATACACGATCATAAAGCTCTGTTTCGGAATTGAATACAATAAAATAACCACTGATTAGTTTTTCAGCGGCCTCCGTATCGATAGTCAATTCCCCGTTATCCCTCACCTGAAAGGAAGTTCGTTTGTTCATTTATTCCTCACCCCCTTTCGAGTTATTTTGGACCAATTTATTCTGCTTCGTTAAATCATTTTGTTTCAAGTAATTTTCTAAGACTAACAATTCATCCATTTCTGCATCTGGAGGCATACCTACCCAATTACGCAATTCATTGCGACGCAGCGAATTTACTTTAACCATTTCTACTCCAGAACTCACTAAATCTGTTAGGGAATAGTTATACAGGCTTCTTGGATTGAAATTGAAATACATCGTCGGGTCAAGAATCAATTGATTTAGCGTTTGTTGAATAGACTGAGCGAACGATAAAATCTTGGTATTCACAAAGTTGTTATACTCATCTTTGTTATACGTTCCAACTCCTAGCAAAAAAGGCGGTACGCCTAATAATGAAGCCACAGTCTTTTTGTCAATTTCTACTGCTTCGTTGATGGCTAAATCTTTTAAAGAAAGGGGAGTGATTTTCTCTACTTTCATCATGCCTTCTGGAATAATCCAAGGGGCACCTGTTTTTTTTCGAGTAAGGTATCTTTTCTCGATATCCTCTTTCTTTTCCTCTCCTTCCATATTTGAATCAGTGTCCATTGATATGACAATACTTGGCATATACTCTTTACTCATAAACGCTTTTTTTGTCACATAGGACTGTTTCAGATTTCCTACCAAATCTTTTAATGCAACTTTGTAGCTACTCCCAATAAATGGGCGGTTAGGGTCAGGGTTTATCACAAAATGCAGTAACGTTTGCGGATCGTATTCTTTAGCTCCGATATTAATGGTGTAGTCCTCTTCTCCAAGATTGAATGACACATTACTTGGTGCTATCGGAGTTAGTTCTTGCAAAGTAAGACCCTGAAACACTGGCTTTACAACTGCATTCCCACCACCTTCTAACAATAAGACTCTCGTGAGCCAAGCAATAAAGTTTTTTCGAGTCATATATCGATTTGGCTGAATATCCACTACTCGTGATAATTCGTTAATCACACGCTTGTCTCCTTTTTCAGAGTTTTGCATTAATTGAATAGTCATACTAGACACCATATCTGAAATACGTTCTACTGCCATCCTAACTTCTGGATTATCAGATAACCTAGTGTAGTTCTCTGAAATTAATTCTTTAAAATAATCCGGCGTTGTCACAACAATTTTAGAGGCTTCCTGTTGGTCTGAACGTTTGTTAATCTTCTTTCTAAACTGAAATGCCATTTTTTTCACCTCCTTCAAGATAGTGCGGAATAGAGCTTAAATTCCAAACGCTTCTCTCGTTTGCTTGGTTTCACCACCTTCAAGACTAGCGACACAGGCAAACACGCTTGCATCAAACAAATCAATTCGTTGATTGGGCAATACCTTTTCAAATTGAATCATGTCGTCTGTCTTTTCTATGGCTTTTACGTTCGACACGCAATACTCATAAGCTCGACTGTGCAGATAATAGAACTCTGCATTTTTAGTTTTGACCTCAATATGTCGAAAGCCTTCTGATTTTCGAGTAAATACCTGCGGAGCATCTCGCATTTTGAACTTCGCTTTTTTCATTTTTAAGAAAAACTCACGACCAAATTTTTTGTCAAAGTGTACTTCTTTTATTTTGAATCCTGATTCACGCATAGATATAAACCACTTCACGATGTCGTCATATAATACCGTTGGTGTATTACTTAAAGTCGCCCATCCCTCTTCTGACCACTCAAACAATGGGATATTATCAACTTCGGCCTTTTCGATTGCACCAGCACGAGGGAAGAACGCATGAGTTATCGCAATATCGATATTGCTTATCCGTTCGTTGCCTTCAGAATCTTTGTGTTTATAATCTCTGAGTGTGCCGTACAAAGCGCCCGCCGTTAAATCATGGAGTTTGGACAAATCGGCCCCTCCATACCAACTAACCGGAAGTTTGGTTAACTCCTTTATTGTCCAGTTAAACTGCCCATCCGAATATTTAAACTCATCAATATCAAAATAAGCATTTTCTGCAGTTGTAAAGATATTCAACGTTTTATTTAAAAATTCCGATTTTAACTGCGGTTCCATCATTGCTTGTTCAGCGTCACTTATCAACTCGTCAAGTGTTGTCGTTTCGTTTAGTGAAGGTGTGACGGATTCTAAAACTTGCGGATCATCAAGCGTAGTTACTTCATGGGTAACTGGATTTAGGAGGTTCCCTTTTTTGTCCTGCTCAGCCATACAAAGATAGATAAAATAATTATCGTAAGTATTGCTAACTATTTGACCGTCTAAAACCTTTTTAAGGGTTTGAATACGTTGAGCCAAGAAACCATTTGCGACATCGCCGGCAGTTGAAATACCGATTAACAATTTATTTCGATAGGCTTTCATCGCATTTTTCATTAACGTGTATTTTTTTGCACCTGCTCGTTTCCAAGAATGAATCTCGTCCAAAATCAGACAATTACAGTTAAATGAGTCTAATTTATCTTCTTGGTTGGCTTTTGCAATTACCTCGACGCTATTATCTCCAAAATTAGCCAAAATAGAATGTTCCTGATTATTATCACGAATCCTCAACTTAGGTAACTCTTCCCTTAAAAACTCTACGTTATACGTTAGGAAACCAAAAGATTCTTTCGTTTGGTCTATCGAATTAGCCAAGATATATACTTTACTTCCTGAACTTCTATCAAGAATAGACTTAGCCCATGCTAATGAGGTAGCAAAAGCAGTTTTACCTTGTTTTCGAGGTAAAAAAATAAGCGCTTCGTTAAAACGCCTGATGTTTGTACCTTTGGTAAAAAAACCAAATAGATTCACAATAATAAATTTTTCCCAAAGTAATAGCTTTAAAGGTTGGCCGTTTAAATCTTCGCCTTTTAGGTTTTGACCTTGTTTGTGTTTGATTGTCCCTTCAATTAGACCAATAACAAAATCGAATTGTTCTTGTTTGAAATCCCATTTTTTCGATTTTAAATCATCTAAAAAGCGTTGCGCAGCTTGAACACGCTCAATATTTACTAACGACTTTCCTTTGACTATGTCTTCAGCATACTTCTTAACTGCCTTGAAGTGCGGGCTAGCGAGTTTCATCTAACCACTTCCGCTCTGATTGAGAAATTGAGCAAGCGTGGATTGCTTAGAAGGTCCCTTCTTTGCGACAGAGACGTTTGTTTTTGGATTCAACATCAGCTTGTCAGAATAGACCCCAATATCTTTTCTTAAGGCTTCTAAGGTTGCGAGAATCGGGCTTTTTTTACCATCTGATTTTTCAGTTTCTATCATGACTTGATACCCTGATTCTTCAAACTCGTTGGTTAAATAATTATATTGATGCAACATATCCACAAACACGTCAATCAGTTGTGTATATTGAACTTTGTAGACACCTAGCTCTTTCATTCTCTTAACAGTTCGCCGTTTAATTGTGTCTTTTGATGGTAAAAGTTTACTCAAATTCTCACCTACTTTCTTAGCGGAAAAAATATTTCTGAATGTCCCGTAAATTTGGAAACAGCTAACCTGCCCGTTCCTTTTTTTAAATTTAAATTATTTTGTTTGAAGGGGGGGATATAATTTTTCAAACTCAGCTTTTCTTTTGGTTTGCCACTCAATTCCCAATTGTGTTGGTTTATCGGTTAAGCGATTGTGCATCTTGTTATGACAGTCATTACATAAGCTAATGAGGTTCCAATTAACTAATGCTAATGCCGGATAATCTTCATAAAAATATATATGATGAACAGTCTTAGCTTCCTTAGTTTTGAAGTATCGTTTGCAGTTACAGCATTCGTACTTATCTCTGCGCAATATGTTTTCACGCTTTCTCTTCCAACGTGTTGATTTGTATAACAAAGACGCAGCCTCCCTCCACTATTGAATACATAGTATAATCAATACTAAAACAAAGTAGCTCTATCCCTTGTGGTGCTTAGGATTGAGCTACTCTAATTGAATCTATTAAACTACCTGTTTTGTACAAAATAAAAACAGCCACGAGGGCTGCTAATTAATGTATACTCCTATTAATGTCAGTAACATACCGAATACAAAAAGGACTAGCAATGGATACTTTAATTTGCTGTCGGTCACTTCAAAATCTCCGATATTCCATTTGCCAATCAAAAGCACAACACACATCAACAATTGAAACGCAAAGAGGACTCCGCTTAAAAATATAGCACTATTAGTCATCCTAACCCCTCCGCTTTAATCTTCGTAAGAATGAACGTTTCTTTTTCGACTGTTCAATCTTCCAGTCCTTATACGAAACTTCGACTTCCGCTAAGAGATATCTTATGAATTTATCAATATCATTTCTAGTATTGATATCTTGGTGTTCAATTTGCCCAGCTACTATTTTCATCCTAATCCCTCCAATTAATCGGCCATCGAAAATGTAGGTTTCTGGCCATAATAAAAAGACCGCCGAAGCAATCTATATGTACTGGAGATAGCTTAGATTAAAGACATTAAATGTTCTTGAACTATCTCCGACAAGCTGTTTCCGCACCCTGTTTATTTTTTATAGTAACCAAAGTCGCTGATGCACAATCTTGGCTACTGTAATCAGTTATCAGTCGCACCGACGAACGCTTTAACTAGTATGTAGTAATTGAGATTCCGTGGCTGATAACTGATTTGTGAGCCTTAAACATTCATCTAACATGTAGCGGTATAAATACTATTTTGTATATATACACTAGAAAACATTTCTCTGATTAAAAATTATCCCAAAATGCCAGCTACTGGCTTTTGACCAGAAATCTGCTCAAGTCGTGTATACCAAGGTAAATTGCCGTTAAAGACATATTCAGGCATGTCTTTTCCATTATTGTCTTTATAAATTCTTTTCAAAATTACAATTTCATCTCCGTGCGCTATATATTTTGCACTAGTACCATCAAAATAGTACCCATCACTTGAACCTTTACCGTTTGGTCTCCAATAAATACATTGCATAGTTGTTTCTCCTTTCGAAGTTTCACCTGAACTTCCTTTTAATAGTTGATAAATACTATCTGCTGCTTCAATTCTTAATGCAACATGTGCTAAATCAACTCTTGGCCTTTCCCAATGAGCGCAAAAGTTTGCTGCTGCTGCCGTAGTGCTGCCTGACTGCTTAAATTGATCAAGTGATTGTCGACTAACAACAGTCGAATGATAGGCAGTATTACCAACAGTTGACCACTGACCCGTTTTATCACCTTGGGCAATGATTTTTGCCTGTCCTGCTACAGTTTCTGCTTCAGCATTTGATATTCCTAAAAGGCTTGCTTGCGAATAAAGGTTGCTTTTAGGTGTCCATTGTCCTAATCCGTATCCGCCGCCACCATTTTCGTTAACATTTGGATTGAGAGAAGATTCCGCATACAGATTTCCGATTAGGCCTGCAGCTGAATTATCATTATAGCCAAATTGTTTTAAAATACCCCAGATTACTTTTGCCGTACTAAGCTGATTTGTAGTAAAATTTACCATTGTTTAACCTCCTTCCTCAATTTTTATTCAAAATAATTACTAGGTTCTAATCGTTTACTAAAATACATTAAAATTAGATTTTATAGATTATTTTGATACTACTATCTTACCCTGTAAATCCGTACTGAAACCGCCAACTTTCCGCCAAAAAACCGCCAAAATTATTGTTGGTCATCTGAACTCTATCAATTTCCCATTTCTATATGCCTCGGCAAATTCAACCAGCGCTTCACCTTTCATCCGCTCAATACTTCTTTCAGAATACCCAACGTCTCTGCCAATTGCGTAATTAGACATGCTATCGGGTGCACAGAACGTTGAATAAAGTATTTGCCTGCTAGTTAACCCTAACGACATTAAAGCGGCTAAGATTGCATTACGTTCAGCCTCAGCGTCTACATGTTGTAGCATTGCTTCTTCGACCCTATTCCCGTAGCTATCGCTTCTTGGCATATCTGTAATAATTGGTGACTTGATATCAAATGACGATCGTCCGGATATCCTATCGAGCCTACGGTAGTTTTTCAACACTCTTTTAGCATTCATTTTAGTTTGTCGTATATCTATTTCTCTAAATAAAGTAACCAAGCAATCCCGCCCCTTTTTTGGTATAATAAATTGACGGATTCACTAGCTAAGCGGGAGCTTGGCTTTTTTTGTTATAAAAATTATATTCGCATATTTCTTGCAACAGAAACTAATGCTGCACCGATTCCTTCCATGATGTTTGAAAAAGCATTGTTTATTACTTTCAAAACTTCTACTGGATTGTAATTCTCGTATTGGCTTCTGTATTTAAGCAACATAGACTGCCGTTGCTGTGATTTTAGTTTAGCAACCCTACGGTGTCGGTTATTCATAAATTCCTCTCCTTAATTTTATTTGCTGTGTCTTTGACCTTCTCCAATGCATTTTCGTACTCCGGCACCATATCTCCACGAAGTTCATAAAAACAAACCTCATTTACATAATCTAGTGCCTCAGCCAGCGCTAACCATTCTACTGCTGTTAATTCGTTTTTCATTCATATCATCCTCTCTTAGTCTGCAAAAGGGGGGGTTAGCCACTTGGAATACTTACGACCAACGCCCATCCCATTTGTCTAAAATACTGATAAACGAAGCAATATACCGTGAATAATCACTGATAAAAGGTGTAAGAATCCATTTTTGATGGTAGGTATAGGCCACAACTCTATAATGTTCCGTAGAAATAATATTGGGCTGACCTGTGTCGTTCCAACCAATCACCAATTCAGGAAATGCTTTTTCGATACGCTCTTTAATTTCATAAATTGTTAATTTGGTTTTAGCTGCCATCATTTTCACCATTAGTCATAACATAAAGTAACCCTTCCAAAATATCTTTAGCCTCCTGTTTGCTCAGATTGCCCTTGTAACTAGTTACCAAGTAAGAGAATCGTTCAAGTAGATTGTCGCTAAACTATGGGGTGAGTAAATGGATTAATTTTTTTCTACTATTTTCTCTGCCACGACTCATATATTTTTCTAGAATTAATAGAGACTTGAATGTATACTTTTAATTAGTAAATATAAAAGGTGGGTAATAAATGAAAAAAGAATCTTCTACAGCAAGAACTCTTGGCTACATTGCATGGGGTTTACAATGGATTGCTTTTGTCGGTCTGATTATGGTTATGAATCAACTGGACAATATGACTTATTTTAGTCGGTATGAGTATGGCTTTAGTACCGGAGAAACTGCATTTGATGGACAATATGCTGCACTTGCTTTTGTAATCCTATTTACAATGGGTATTTTAATATTGGGTCAAATTATCAACATTATTTTTATTAGAAAAATTGGAAAATCGAAACCAGCTTCAATATATTTCATAATCTATGGAATTTTATGTTTCATTTCTTTAGCTGGTATACTTTTCATCATTGCTGGTTATTTAGGTCTAAAAGAATACGATAAGAATTCAACAATAACCGCTACATCTTCAACGGATTCCTTCGAAAAAATAGAAAATTTATATAAACAAGGAATTTTAGATGCTGAAGAATATAAAGAAGCAAAACAAAAACTAATAGATAAATTATGATAACTAACTGCTGCCATTTCATGGTAGCTTTTCTTTTTTCTTTCTTAGTGGGCTAAACCCCACGTTAATCTATTTGCCTCACGAAACTTTTGCCAAGCTCTAAACTTTATTTCTCGCATTTAATTTCCTTCTTTCTTCTCCAGCTTGTTAATCAGACCCACCGCAAACGTTCTGTTTTCGTCATAGGTCCTTTGAAACAAATCTTCTAACTCCCACGGCTTGTTTTTCATGCTCCAAATTGTCATGAAATACATCCAGAAATACTTGTTGAAACACTTCTTGCCTTGCTCGTCATTGTCTAATCCGCCGTTAAGAATGTGTTCTTTGAACTGGTCAACTGCAATCTGGCAAAATTCTGCAATCTCAGTTGTTAACAGCGAATTAAGTTTTTTAACCAAATCAAAGTTGCTCATTCGCCTCACGCTCCCTAATCATTCTTGAGATTTCCTCGTCACTAGGCAGCTCACGAACCGGCGGCTTGCTTAGTTCTTTTGGCTCTACACGGCGTTTACCGTAATTAGAGTTAAAAGATTTATTTTTAGTTTGACGTGAAGCTTGGTATTGCTTAACTTGCTCCACGGTTTTTACGTTCGCTTGTTCCCATTCTTTCAAAGCAGATGTTAAAAAACTAATTGCATTATTTTTTGGAACGTCTTTAGTGCCAGCAATCTTAACCGCTTCGTTTACAAGCTCATCGGAATATGTCAATATCAGCTCCTCAAGGTCTTGTTGTTGAAAAGCATTAGGGAAATTCCAAAGTTTTTGGAAAGATGCCACAGCATGCCAGATTTTTTGTTGATTATCTTTCGAGTTATATTTTTCAATATCTGCAGCTGCATCTATTTGTTTAGTATTGTATTGTATTGTATTGTCTATTAATGTGTTCGGACTGTTAACCGTAGTGCTGTTCGGAGTGTTAACCGCCGTGTTAACCGCCGTGTTGTTCGGAGTGCCGTTCAATATGGTTATCACAAACTCATTGGTTAACTCAGGTAGACAATATTTTGGCGCCCGATTCGAGCCTCTTTTTTTATAAATGACGATGCCTTTATCGACTAACTGTTTTCGCGCTCGTTGCATTCCGCTTTGAGAAAGCCCGGACAGACCTTGCAATTCAGAAGCTGTTACAGTAAAGAACTCTGACCAATAAAGAGAGTTGTTCTTTTGCAATAAGCTAAGATACAACATTCTTGATTGTGTTGTGAGCTCAAGACTCGCAGCGATTCTGAAAAAAGTGTTTGTCTCGTTTATTAGGTTTTTCAAATTAGAGTGCTCCTTTCTACCTATTTAGTAAATCTTCTATCTCAATAAACCCCCTGAGTTGTTTATGACCTCGACAATACTCACATTTTCCGCACATCGTAGGCTTTTCTTCCCCATATTTCACTGCCAAAATTCGAGGCAACTCTTTTTCTAAAAGAGCTAGTTCAAATTCAAATCGAGTTGGATGGATTTCTATTCCAGCTATATCAGGAGGCGATTCCTTAGTTACTGCAAAGATATAAGGCGTTACTTCTTTGTCGTAAACTTGTTCCAACAAAGCTTTATACACGCCCATCTGCAAGACATAGCCGTATTCTTCTACAAACGAAACGTAGGATCGGTACTTTGTAGACCAATAACGTTGAGAAAGGCTTCGTGTCGTTTTCAAATCAACAAAATAACCTTTCGCTTCATTAAAACAATCAATACGAGCTTTCCAATCAGTGCCTAAAAATGAACCAGTCAGAATAAGCTCTTTTTGTCCTTGATACACAAAGTTAAAGAAATTATCATATTCGAGCGCTTCAATCATATCCGTTGCTTGAATAAATTCGGCCCGTTCACTTCCGTCTCTTTTTAAAATAGAATTACGATTCTCGCTGATAAATTCCTCGTGAGCTTCGTTTGATTCAAAATAGGAATGAACATAATTTCCGACTAATAATGCTACGGGATTCGAAGTGGGTTGCCACTCTTCCTTTAGTTTTGCCAAAGCTGCGGCTTCACACTTTTGAAAGTCTTTGAATTGACTGACTGACATGTACTGCCAGTCAGCTTCGTTACTATAATAATTCTGTTTGTTCAGTTTCATCTGGCTCATCTACTTTCGACTTGACAGTTTTAATTCCAGCGGGCTTTTCCTCTTTTTTTGAGGCACTCTCAAATTCTTTTTCTAAGTCGTTAGATTCTGGCTGTTTCTTTGAAGAAGGTTCTTTGAAGAAATCAGCCACTTTACCTACCCCGTCTTTCAAACTGTTGTAAATATTTCCCATTTCAATAATATTGCGCTCGGTAAACGAATCATATTTTCTTCCAAATCGTTCTTCTAGCATTTCTTGATTTACGTCAAAGTTTTCGAACAGTTGAAGGATTTTTGCTAATCGGTCTTGTAAAGGCTCGTTATTCTGATTATTCAAAGTCTTATCCGCTTCCTCTAACGCCTTTTCAAAGATGTCGGCTGGGATAACTTCCATAATTGCAGCTCTTAAACGTCTGGCCCCATAGTTAGCTACTAACTCATAAATATCTCGTGGATCGGTCACTTTATTAATGCTGTTTCCTTTTTTTCTGGTATGAGATACTTTGAAAGTTTTTTCAACGAACACGTTTGTTTCCAAATCCCACGCATAAGCTTGCGCTAATGATTCGCCTGGAGTCTGTTCCAATTCTCGAACGCCGTAAGTCATATTTCCCCAATTCTGAGCCACGATCTCAGCCAATCTAATAGAAGGACCTGTTATTGTCATGCCTCCACGTGGATAAGAATAGGCTGCTTGTTTAGCTGCTGTTGGACGTTTCATTGCATCAACAATGCGATTCATAGCTTGGAATTGATTCCGTGGGTACTGCTTCGCCATAAATATCTGGCCTTTTACACGTTCCATTTCTTTGCTAGATTCGCTAGAGGCAACTACGGAAGGTGCTATATTTTCTGATTGCTGCATTGCAAATTCATTTGCTAAATTATTCGTCATTTCAATTCCTCCATTTTCTATAACCCGTATTCTTTCAATCTTGATTGGATAAACTCCTTGCCATAGCCGATAAAAACAATATGAGTTAAGTCGCTTGCACCGTAATTGTCTATGGCATCCATTAAGTCATAATCTGTGACGGTCACAGTGAAATCTTTATCAAATAGCTTTGAGAATGTTAATTCAAATACTCCTGACATTTCTTCGATGAGAACATTAAAATCATCATGTGTTGCTTTATGATATAGATTATTTTGTTTATCAATATTAAACTCATAAGCTTCATCTTCTTTAGGAGGTAGCTGTCTAGCTCCTAAAGAGTCAAACTCTGTAATGGGATAATGCATTGCAAAATCTCCCTTCTGCTGTTAAACTTAAACCAAATAATAATTCTTTTGGACACGATTTTGCTTGCCGGCTATCGTGTCTTTTTTTAATAATTTTCATATTCCCATTCCAATAAAACATCATCGTCAATGCGCTTCACCTCTACACCAGCATCCATTAGTTCATCCTCAAAGTCTGCGTCAAAACCAATTGCTGAAATTTTAATATGATGTTTTGTTTCGGCTGCGGCTTTCAAAATCAATCCACGTATTTCTTCCTGATAACCTTGTTTCATAGTGTCTTGAATTATTTCATTCGTTAAAATCATTTATCAAAACTCCCTTCTTCTTTGACAATCTGCTTGTACATCTTGAGCCATTCTCTATACGCTTTTAGCACTATCTAAGCACCGCCCAAGCTGAGAAAGCCAATAAGAGGATATTTAGCATAAACGACACATAACAGAGCGCCTGTAACTGTCGCATCTTCTTTTTAGGTGTTGTTGCATACAATCTAGCTAATAACTTTTTTTCCATGTAGTCGGATTCCTCCTTTGGTATAATTTCCTTATCAGCAAGTGGTCTGCTGAAATAACTGATAAGGTGGTGAAATAATGAATATTGATAAATCATCTCTATATTTGTATTGTTTCGAAATGTTATTCGGTGATGATTTTAAGCAAAAACAAGTTGTCTTCTATTTTAAAAATCACTATGTGACTGCAAATTTTTACAAATCAAATCCCTTTGAACAAAATGCGCATGACATTGAATTTAGAAAAAGCTTTTTTAATACCTTTTTGAATGACGATCCGTTTAAAGACAAAAGAAATCTGTTAAAACAAGATTTGATAGGCACGATGAAAAAGTTTGAAAACTTTGTTACTAAATGCAAAATAGAAGTGTCTAGTATTGAATCTTCTATAAAAGATGTTGAATTCCTAGATATCAAAGGTTTGAAATTTCCTTTTTTAAGAACTGATAGCAAAGATGTCTTCGAGCCTGTTTCAATCATTTTTGATGAAATTCTGGACTAAATTTTTGCAATTTGTTTAATATCTCATTAAGCTCAGCCATTTTTAGCTGGGCTTTTTTGATTTCATCGATTAAATCTTGCCCATTGGTGAGAACCAAGGTTACGTTAGGTAACTCATATTTTGTTTCGTTGTCAATAAGATTGGTTTTTATAACTGTTGGTTTATTGTTTTGTTCCATCCTGTCGTCCTCCTTATGTTGATTTATTGGCTACTTTATCCGACTTATCAACAGTGATAATTTTGCTTGAGATTTCCAGCAGTCGTTCGCAGATTTCATCCGGGAATTTCCAATCGGGCGGCAATAACTCACCTGTGGTAGCTGAACGGCACTCGAGTGTGATTTTTTCCTTTGCCATGGTTATTCCTCCTTTTTATTTTCCAAGTACAAATCGCTCATACCTAGTAAATCTGCTATGTTATATAAGCCTTCTTGAAATAATTCCTGTAAATCTTCAACACTTGTGCTGCGCCCGCCAGTTGTTATTTCGCTCGCTTCAGCAAGTTCAATCAATTCTGATAGCGCATCTCTCACGTTGTCATACTCGTTCATTATTTCCCCTCCAATTCCAACACTTTCAAAATGCTTGGTGTTGGCTCTAAATCCTTGCCGCTAAAACTTACATAAGACAAACTTTTTAGATACTCTGTAGCTTCTTCATAGTTCACACGTTCGATCGATGTATACCGTGCCACATTCATTCGTACTTTCAATTTTGAGTGCATCCGGCGGACAAACAACCCTTTCCAAGCTTTGAATAGATTTTCGCTAAAGGATTGCTGTAACGTCTGTTCATGTTTCCGTGTAAATGTGACAGCCATCCGGTGAATAAGTGACACGATTTCATGCTGTTCTTCATACGTGATTGTGACTTGTGCGCTCATTTTTTCGTACAACGATTTGCTTTCTGCCACATGCGTCTCCATTTCACTTTTTAGGCCAATCATTTCTGCCTTGATGCCGTCCATTTCTTCTAAAACTCGGACTAAAATTTCACCTTGCTGCCCTTGCGTTTTTAGTGTGTGAATAAGCGCTACGGTTGTTTTCTGGTCTTTTCCACCTTGTGCAATTAATCGATTATCCATGTTACTTCCCCTCCGATTTCTTTCTTGATTTCGTTCAGTAGGTTCTCTACCCGCTTAATACCTTCATTAAGCTTTGCTTTTGTTTCTGGACTAGCGCCAGTTATAGCTTGAGAATCGTACACAGTGACGGCCTGCTCTTTGACAAATTCGTTCAGGTTGAGAATGAGCTTATGAACGCTTATATCTGCGTCACGCTGTAATCTTTTTAATTGAGCTTGTTCGAGTTCGTCATTTTCCATTGTTCGTTTGGCTTGTAACGCTCGTTTTGATTCCTCAGCTTCAAGCTTCAATCGTTCCTGTTCGTTCTTCAATGATTGATTCTCTTTAGCGAAACCATCAACTAGCGCCGCAGCTTCTTGCAACTCGTAGTAATCTTCTGGAACAGTCTCAACTGTAACCTCTTTTACAATAGGATCTGGCGGCTGTCCGCTCATTTGGTTGATGACCTCAGACAAGTTTTCTATTTGCTCGTCTTTTCGCTTGAGTTGTTTTTTTAACTCTTCCAGCTCACGAACGGTCATTTTGTCAGGAGTTTTAACTTCCCCTTTAGATGTTTCATGTTCTTTGAACCGTTCTTCTTCTGGAAGCGTGGTGATAAGATAGAGCGCACGATTTCCTAAATGTTGCCACGTGTCAACATTCGGTAATTCCTTGGCAACTTTCATAAATCTGAACGCCTCAGTTCTATCCGTTCCTGTTGAATTAACCCAGTCAAGGAATTTACCGTGAGCCAAGTCATTTTCTTTCACATGATTCAAACGTCTGCCAATCTCCCATATTGAATGACCAGCAATTTGTTTATAAGAATTGATTTCAGCGGATATAACGTTCAGGTCATTAGATAGGGATAAGTCGTTCATGTTGCACCTCCTTTTGTTTCTATATTTTTGATTGAATTTTGCAGTGCTATCCGGCCTGCGTATCTTTTTAAGATACAAATTGGCTAAAAAAAATATTATCTACTTGTTTAGCATCCAAACCATATCTTTCCTTGATTAATTTGATTTCTGATTGATTAAATCCAGCCCCATCTTTTTCGTTAATTTTTTTGGAAAGGGTCTGTTCTGATATACCCAAGTAATTAGCAAGTTTTCCTTGAGTTTCGTCATTGGAAATAAGCAAAATCCGAAGGCCTTTTTTGTTCATGAAAACCACCCCCTTTCATGTATCTTTTTAAGATACTTTCATAATACACTGTGATTTAATGGATGTCAACATTTTTTGTATCTTTTTTTTCAACATTTTAAAATAATATTGCATTAGCTGTAGTTTTATGCTACTTTTAAGATACAGGAAAGAGGTGAAAACATTGGAAACTATGGGCGAAAGAATAAAAAGGTTACGTTTGGAGAAAGGTTTGACTCAAGAAGAATTAGGAAATAGATTTGGATTGAAACGGGCCGCTATAAATAAATATGAAAAAGGCAACGTTGAAAATATGAAACGTTCTATTATAGAAGAAATGTCAAATTTCTTTCAAGTTAGCCCTAGCTATTTGATGGCTTTGGACGAGACGGAATCTTCTATAGAATCAATCTACAATAAGTTAGAACCACCTCGGCAAGCGAAAGTCTACTCTTTCGCTGAAGCTCAACTAAAACAGCAAAATAAAAAAGTTGTTCCTTTATATGGAGCAACAGCGGCTAACCCGATAGAACTTGCTTATGGCGATGTAGATTTAGATACAACAGTTGAAACTAGCGTGCCTGATAAAGCTGATTGCGCATTAGTTGTCAAAGGGAATTCGATGGAGCCTGAGTATCAAGACGGTGATATCGTCTTCTATAAAGCGCAACCGACTGTTGAAAATGGTGAAATGGCTATCGTTGAGATAGAAGGAACTGGCGTGACGTTGAAAAAGGTGTATATGAACTATGATGATAATAAAATTATCTTACGTTCATTGAATGATGATTACGATGATAGAGAGTTAGAACCCGAAAAGGTTCGTATTCTCGGTAAAGTCGTGAAATAAAAATACCCCAGCCGAAGTTGCACCTTCGGTTAGGGTTTTGGTTGTTGTGTAAATATATTATAACAGGAGGAAATAAAATGGCAAAGAAAATTAAGGGTGAAGACGGAAAGGTTTATAAAGTAAAAAAACCTTTCTACAAGAAAGTTTGGTTTTGGGTTTTAATCGTTATAGTTGTCGTAGCCATAGGCGGAGGATTGGGCGGTTCCAAAGGAACAAGCACTAATAAGAATGGCGGGACTAAAATCGAGTCTAGCTCAAGTGTAGGTTCCTCAGAATCTGAAACAAAAACAGTTGAATTTTATAACATTGGTGATACCGTCTCAGTTGGCGACGCTGAGTATACATTAAATAGTGTCGAACTGACAGATGAAAGAAATCAGTTTGATGAAACGAATCCGGCTGCAGTAGTCAAAATTACGTATACCATCAAAAACAATGGAGACTCTGATATACCTGTTGGATTGGACGTGGAAGTTTATGGCCCTGATGATAAGAAATCAGAAACTTACCCTAACGATAATACATTAGGATCCGTTGCACCAGGGAAGCAAATGGATTGCGTTGCAAACTTTGGCTTAAATGCAACGGGAGAAATTGAAATTTATTTCAGCCCGCTTGTTTCTTTTGAAGATGCAGCAGTATTCAAAGCTTCAGTTTAAATAAAAAACACGCCCTACCTGCGACAGTAAGAGCGTGCAATGTAAACAAATGGATAGATTCATTTACACTTTATATTTTACCAAAGAAAAGAGTTGATTGGAATGAAAAAAGCAGCTCTCTATATCAGAGTTTCAACGCCACAGCAAGAAAAAGAAGGCTACTCAATCGAGGCGCAAACTGAAAAGCTGAATGCCTATGCTAAAGCAAAAGACTATTCAGTATATAAAGTTTATACCGATTCAGCGCAATCAGGAGCCAAACTAGAACGCCCTGCCCTTCAACAAATGATTGAGGATATCGAAGATGGCAAGATTGACCTTGTTGTTGTATATAAATTAGACCGGTTATCACGTTCTCAAAAGAATACTATGTATTTGATTGAGGACGTTTTTCTTAAGAACAACGTGGATTTTGTCAGTATGCAAGAATC
This sequence comes from Enterococcus sp. HY326, assembly GCF_026157065.1. GTDB lineage: Bacteria > Bacillota > Bacilli > Lactobacillales > Enterococcaceae > HY326. The sequence continues at coordinate 1,215 of NZ_JANLGQ010000012.1, read as the reverse complement.
ATTTGACACGACAACTAGTTTCGGACGAGCAATGATTGGTATTCTATCTGTATTCGCTCAACTAGAAAGAGACAACATCACGGAGCGTATGGGCATGGGTAAATTGGAGCGTGTCAAAAAAGGGCTTTATATGGGCGGTGGTAACGTTCCGTTTGGATATAGCTACAATGAGCAGACAAACGAGCTAATCATCAACGAGGAGCAAGCAGAGGCCGTTAGGCGTATGTTTGCACTGTACAACTTAGGGGAAAGCGTATATAACATTGTTGGAATGCTTAAAGAAGAGTTCCCACAGTTCAAAGATTCGTTTTCCAATACATCAGTTAGGAAACGTTTGTCCAGTGCCTATTATGTTGGCAAACAAAAATATGCTGGCAAAATATACAACGCACAGCACAAAGGAATCATATCTACTGCTGAGTTTGAAAAGGCACAATCGAACAAAGCTCAGCGACCACATGGGAACACGTTTAAGCGTTCCTACTTGTTATCCGGTCTACTTTACTGCGCACATTGTGGAAACCGCTACAGCGCTATGAAAAGCACCTCAAAATACAAAGGGCAGTCTTACACTAACTATTATTATCGTTGCAACTCGAAAGCATGGCGCTACAAAAACGAAAAAGGGCGCTCGTGTGGGAATAAATTATTCAAGTGTGAAGAATTAGAAAAATATGTAATTGAACAAGTAAGAGAATTTGCTAACTCTTATACTAGGCAAATTGAACGGCAAACGATCGATACTAAGCCAATCGAAAGAAAGATTATTGCGCTGAAAGTTAAAAAATCAAAGCTGTTGGATTTGTATTTGTCGGATAAGTTGGACGTTGAGTTGTATGATACGAAAAACGAAGAAATCGAAAACGCCATCAAGGCTTACGGCAATCAGTTGGAAAAATTGGGTATGAAGAAAACCAACGAGGAAATGCTGAGGAATGTTGAACAGATTAAAGCGATTGATTTTGAGAATGCGGACGTCGAAGAAATCAGAAAGATGTTGATATCATGCATTAGCAGAATTGAGTTAGACGGTGCGAAAGCGACTGTTTATTTTTATGATTAATTTTGTGAGTATATCACCAATCACTTGTATTATTGGTCTAATGGTCACAAAGTATAGTGACTATTCACCACCCCGCCACTTCTGGTAAAATAGCTGTGAGGTGAACTCTATGGACAAGTATACGGGATTGCTGACGAAGATTAGATTAATCA
>NZ_JANLGQ010000011.1 GCF_026157065.1 Enterococcus sp. HY326 | reverse complement strand
AAAAACGTATTGACAATAAATAACTGAGAATATATAATAAATAAGAAGAGAACTTTGATTAGAAATTGTAAGTTAACCAAAAATTCTTATTCTTAACTAAAACAAGATATATTTATAAAGTTAAAATTAAATTTTTTTCTTGTCATTTTAACTATACGGTGCGGTTGAAATCCTTACTAATACAAAAAAGCAACCTGTCTTTTTTAAAACAGGTTGCTTTTTTGTATTGATACTATTTCTTTTTTTGTTGGATTAGAGTCAATAGCTGAGACACTTTTTACGAGAGATTTTTTATGCTAAGCAGCCAATATTTTTTTCTCAAATTCAACAGGAGACAAATAAGCTAACGCACTGTGAATTCTGCGGTTGTTATAAAATCCTTGAACGTAACTGAAAATTTGTCGCCTTGCTTTCTCAAAAGTTTGATACGTTGGCCGTTGATACACATGTTCTTTCTTCAATAATGCATGGAATGATTCAATTCCTGCGTTATCGTAGGGACAGCCTTTACGGCTGTAAGAATGGGTGATAGTTAATTCTTTCAGTCTTTCTTCGTAGTCATTACTTGTATACTGCGAACCTAAATCGGTATGAAAAATCAGTCCATTTCCAACGTTTCTATTTGAAACAGCGTCTTCAAGGGCTTTTTCTACAATAGCGGTTGTCATATTACGATCGAAGTGATAACCAATAATTTTTCTTGAATGAAGATCCATGATGGTTGAAAGGTAGCATCATCCATCTTCTAGCGTATGGATATATGTGATATCAGCCACCCATTTTTGATTCAAACCAGTAGTAGAAAAATCTTGCTTCAATAAATTTTGATAGTTATTTAAGAGTTTCTTGGCAGGCTTACCAGCTTTGAATTTCTTAATAACAATAGATCGAATCTTTTGGCGCTTCATTGATCTTTGAATACGTTTTATACTGATCTTCCGATAATCTGAATAGTTTTGTGCAAGTAGATAACGAATTTTCCCAGCACCGTAGACACGACCACTTTCGTGGTAGACACGGAGAATTCGACGATCTAATAAAGCTTGTTCGCTTGTTCTTCTGGAGGGTGTATGATTGATTTTTCGATAGTACACAGCTCTAGATATGCCAAGCAAACGACACATCTTCGATACACTATGATGGCCTGCTTCGCTTTCGTGACGGATGAATTCAATGAGTTCTATTTCTTTGCCAGCAGGCCGAGTGCTTTTTTTAAGATGAAGAGTTCCTCGTCTTTTTCTTTTAATTGCTTTCTTAGGGCTTTGGCTTCATCTGGAGTAAGTCCGCCAGGACTTGTTCTAGTGGCTCCTTGGACCCACTTTAGTATAGTAGAATATCCAATTTCATATTCTAAAGATAACTGGCGTGCTGATTTGCCTTGGTTGTGCAACTCTAAAATTGTTTCTTTAAATTCTTTCGTGTAGCGTTTTAGCATGATAAGACACCTTCCTTTGAGATTAGTTTACCCTCTCTCAAAATCTGTCTCAACTTCTATCCTACATCCATCAGGGAGTTAAATATTACTTAAGAGCTCGCTATCCTGACAATTCGGTGTGAAGTTGACAATCTCTGACATAATGACCACCTCTTTAGCCTTTTCAAAAAGTGTAGCATAGAGACCAATACGCTTCAAAAAATGAAGCAAATATTAAAGTGTTTAAGTTTTCAATGGAGGTCTATAGCAGAAACTTTGTTCAAAAAAATGAGACTACTCGAGAAACTATCTTTCAAAAATTTTACTCTGATTATGTATGGGAAGATGACCAAAGTTAAATAAGGTAGTTGTCAGCATAGCTATGGTAGCTGCTAAATATAGTTCACATAGTCCTCTTTATAAAAAGAAGCAAGCCCATAAAGAGCTAGCTTCTTAATTTACATAAGTTACGTTATACCAAGTAGATTAATTTCGTCTTTAGTGGAATCTTGAAATCAAGTCTATATTTTTTTCCATGTGAAGATTAGTGATTCACGTTCTATTTTTTTTACCAAATCATTTTTTCCTCGTATATAACTTTCAATATCTTCAGGAAATTTTTCGGCAAGTAAGGTTTTTACCTCAGCATATTCTTGACGTCGTTCATCGTTGTTAATCAAATATTCTTTTAAGGATATGTGTCTTTGAATTTCATTTATATTATCAAATTGAAATACATGCAAATGATGGCTACGATTATCTCCACCTTTAGAAAAAAATATTCTGTCTGCTAGACCATTTTCGCCATGACATTCATAGCCGATACTTGTTAGTTTTGTATTATCAACCTTAGCAAGGTTGCGAACAATCAGTAACATATCTATCACTGGTTTTGCTGCCATATTAGGAATAGCTGTACTTCCAATGTGGACAATGTTAATTATGTTTGATTGATTCAAATTCAAAATTCTTTTTGCCTCCTCGTTATATTGATTGGGCCAATTTTCGTCATATGGAACTACTTCAACTTTTCTCATACATCAAACTCCACATCTTAAATTTCAAATATTATTTTACTATCCAAAACTATATATTGTAAATATAATCATTTCTCCCAATCCTTGAGTTAATCGACATAATCTTCCTTATACAAAGCGGAATTCTTTATTTGATATAATTAAGCTACCAAATTTTAAGGAGGCTTACATGATTACATCAACACTCACTACTTACCCAGGTAAAAAAATTGTGAAAGATTTAGGGATTGTATATGGATATGATGATAAACTCAGGGCTATACGAGGTATAACGGCTATTGCTGATTATTTAGAGCAAGCACTGAGTGATATCACTAAAAATGCTGAAAAATTAGGTGCTAATGCAGTGTTAGGAATTTCATTTTCCATGACAGATAGAGCTATCCCAGCTGTCATTGGAACTGCAGTATTTCTAGAAAATGAAATCTAATTGAATTTTTGGGATATAATTTGAATCAGAACAAGTGATACAACCAATTAAGTCGTTATTTAACAGTTAGTAGACATAATGCCCATTATCCAAAGTAGCCCCACTGCCAACCATTTCAGCCGATAAGTTTGTGAATCTAACTATTTCACAAACTATGTCTTTACAGAATCTAAGTTTTATCCCATTCCTCAATTCAAAAGATTGTGAAATTTTTATACACTCATATTCAACTAGTGTTATTTAAACTGAAGCAGATAGGGAGTTATTTTGGAGGTGGTAATCAGTCAGAAAAGAAGATACTCAACCTATCTGCTTCTTACAAAAAGTATACCACTTGTTCCATCCAAAAAAACATATTGAATCATACGATTAGTTGAAAACTCATACACCTATGCTAAACTTAAGCTAACTTATAACCACAAAAAAATGACTTGATGGTCACATGCAAGTGATACTTCGTATACCATTTCTCACGTCATGATAGGAGTTTGTTTATGGATTTAATAAATCATTACATCGTTTTTACTGGTACCTTAACAAACTTCACCCGACAACAAGCGCATGCACTTGTCTATTCACTCAATGGAAAGCCACAAAATACCGTCACTACACAAACCACAATGTTAGTAATTGGAGTTCGCTCTGTTAACTTGTTAGAAACAGATACACCATCGAAAAAGATACAAAAAGCAGATATTCTGACTGCTAGCGGTCAGCACATTCAATACTTATCGGAATCTCAATTTTTAGAGCTTATCTTCGATATCTTTCTGTCAAAACAGCACTAACATCAAAAATACTTTTTTCAAAAACAGTCTAACTAAAACTACCTGCCTGTTGCGTGTTTTGGTGTAACACTACTTCTTGACGAATACACCCTACAAAAAACAGCGTCAACGTTTTAAACAAATAATTATCTGCATTTTGAATCGTATGATCTGTCCGTAATTTTTGAATTACTTTACGTACTTGCAAATCTAATTCCTCTTGCCAGTTCTCCGCAACCAACACTCTTTTTTCTTGTTGTTCAGCAGCTTTCTTAGCTCTCAACACAATCCCGACTGTTGAATAAGCTTGATCTAACGTTTTTGAAAATAGGCCTATAAATTTAAGGGTATTCTCAGCTAAAAATGTTTGATCATTAGTCAAATGAAATGTTGCTAGCAATTCCGCATCAAGGTCAGCATCTTTTTTAGTATCTGTATTTACTGTATCTGTATTTAAAGTATCTAAAGAAGTCTTAAATAGATTGTTTGCGATTTTCGAAATTTGGGACGAACCCACGTCAGCACTGGGATTCTCTTGAATTGCGATTTTCGCAATTTGAGGAGAAAAGTTATCAGGACAAGGATTTTCTTGAATTGCGATTTTCGCAATTTGAGAAACAGAAGACAAAGAATCCGTTTGAAAGACATCTGTTGCAGCTACTACTGGCTTACCTAAATATAAATAATTGGGTTGTCCTTCTTTTTGGCCATTCACAATTTTAGGCGGTTGTCGCTTTTGGAATAGTAAGCCGCACGCTTCCAACTCTTTCTTGATTTTGCTGACTTTACCTTCACGACAATTCAGCAAGTTCATTAGCTCAACAACCGTAAAAATGAAATAGATATTATCGTCAGCATCGACCCAATTATTTTGAATCGAATAATCAAAACGATCTTTCAAAAGCGTATAAGCAATCTTAGCATCATTGGACATTGACCGATACTTTTCACTCGTAAAAAATATTTGTGGCAACTGAAAATATTTCTCCCGATAAACTTCTGTTGATTTATAAAATTCAAAATTACTCATAATAGGATTACCTCTAAAATATTCGACTTTAAATTATATAACTAGCTTAATAGACTTTTTTTTATTTGAATACCCCATTTTATTTTATGTAGTAAAATAGTAGAATAGTAAAGTAGTAAGATAGTAAGATATATGAATAGTAGAATAGTAAGATAGTAGAATAGTAATCTTCAATAGTATAGATGCTTTAATATCAACCATTTCAACTTTATTTAAATAGATATTTACTACAAATAGTGAAATAGTAGAATAGTAAAGTAGTAGAATAGTAAGATAGTAAAATAGTAAATTTCAATAAAAAATATTTGTAGTAAGAAAGTATCTATGATAAGATACTTTATGTAGTAAGAAATGATAAAGGAGAATGAGTTATGGCAAAAAAGATTGTTTTTGGAAACTTCAAAGGTGGAGTTGGTAAAACTACAAATTCTGTTATGGTTGCTTATGAGTTAGCCAAAAAAGGATTTAAAGTTTTGGTTTGTGATCTAGACCCTCAAGCAAATTCTACGCAACTTTTAATAAGAACATACGGCCTACAAAATAATCAAGAACTAGTTATTCAGAAAACCATGATGGTTGCAATTCAAGAAAAAAATATCAAACCTGCGATTGTAAATATAATGCCAAATTTAGATTTACTACCTTCACATAAAGATTTCGTTGATTATCCAGATTTCCTTGAATTAACTTTTTTACCTAATACACCAAATTATAAAGAGGAAAGAATGGCATTTTTCACAAAACTATTACAGCCGATTGAAAATCAATATGACTATATAATTTTTGACGTACCGCCAACTTTATCTATCTTTACAGGAACAGCACTCTATTCTTCTGACTTTATAGTAATTGTACTACAAACTCAACAAAGATCATTAGACGGTGCAGAAGCCTTCTGGGAGTACCTTCAAACATTATACAATGAATACGATGCAATAGATTTTGATATTGCAGGAGTTCTTCCTGTATTGCTTAAAAACGATTCAGGAATAGACAATCAGATAATTAAGGACGCATCCGATTCTTTTGGTGACGATATGATTTTCACTACAATTATCAAACATATGGAAAGACTAAAAAGATATGATCGAAAAGGAATTTCAGAGGAAGGGTACACATCTGTCTATGATTTTCACGACCGCAAAGTCCATGAATTATACAATCAACTGGCTGACGAAATAATTAATAGAACAAATTCGGAGGATTAATTATGCCAAAATATGAATTCAAAAAAACAAATAAATCAAAAAAAGAAACGAAACCGATAGAGTCAACCAAAATATCAGAGCCAGTTTCAACCTTTAACCTTTCAGAATTTGCAAAAGAAAATCAACAAGCTTCAAATACCAAAGCTAAAATGGGACGCCCAAGAAAAAATAAAGTATACAGTACAGTCCGAATCCAAAAATACAATGTAAATAGAATTAATTCTTTACAAAATACTTTAGAATTTGATACTCAAGACGATTTGATTAATTTTCTAATTGATAGAGCCGAAAATACTCTTGAAAATGAACAAAGAATTATGTTCGACATGTATATGAAAACTTATGAAGCTAGAGATAAAAAAACCAAATAAAAAGGAAAGAAGGAAAATTCATGAAAAAATATATTATACCATTTTTAGTCGGAATACTTTTACTCGTGGGTTGTTCATCAAATGAGCCATCTGAAAACGCACAAAAAGCTATCGACAAAGTAGTCAATTATCTCGAAGTAGCAAATGCCTCTGAAGATATAGACTACTCTGATATTGAAAATAATTTTAGCTTCAAAATATACGAAGATAGCAATACAAAGGCTCTACTTATAGAATCCTACTCACCATCAAAAGAAGAACCAAACAAATACTTGGATCATTATTATTACGATATAGATACCGATAATCTCACATATTATGCAGCAGATTCTGATTATAATAAGAAAATGGATAGTGGTGATTATTCGATTATCTATATTTCAGCATATCTATCAAAATTCAAAAAAAGCTGTTCTATTTTGAAACATACTTTAGGGATACAAGACTTTCCCTATTGATTAGTTTTATAATAATTTAAAGGTCTTGAAACCCCAGTTGAATTCTGACTATCACGAGCTTGAATACTCAGAATAATTTCCTTATCACTCAATAGTGAAACAACTATACGATTGAATTGTTCACCCTCTTTTTCTGTTTGAAAGAACAAATTATCTTCTTCCGAACCTTCTAATTTGGTTAAATATTTTTGTCCATCAATATTGAACAATAATAAATTCCCCTGTTTGTCTATCTCGACACTGCTCATGGTCTCTGTCCCTTCAGTTTTCCATTTCCCAATTAACTGAAGAATTGTCTTATCATCCCTTAAATTTCCAGAATTATTTTTAGAGAACACTAGAAGGCCTCCTCCACATATCACACATATAATTATAATGGAACCTACTATTTTTTTTTCATAACAAAATCCTTTTTCAGTCAATCATTGAATTAATTTTACCAATTCGTAATTGATCGTTCCCAAATAAAAGAACCACCAGGTATATTGTACACAATTTGAGATTTGTCCGCTGCAATAATTTCTAAATTAGCATACCATGGATTACTAACCCAATAGCATTTTTTGTCGAACATGGCGTCATAATAAGTCCCCACAACATCTATTGCATGATAGAAACCATTCATGTTTCCAGTTCCTCTCCATGCTCCCCATATCGCATTACTTTTTCTTGCTTCATTTTGTATTTCCGTCCAAGTCATAGGACGCCCAACTTTGTAAGGATATACTCCCCTTGAATTAGCATATTGAATTATTTGATTATCACTCATCCCTTTATTCGTTCCTACACCTAAATATCTAGCAATGTCTTCAGCTGTAGTAGAACGAGCATCATTCTTATTATTTAAAATGTTTGCTGCTGCAAAAGCTGCACACCAAGGTCTAGAATCTTGAACAGCTTTAACATTCCAAGGGTGAATTCTGTAATTAAACTTATCAATTACTACTCCTCTTGAAGTAATTTTAGGAGTCATACCTTCAGTTTCAAAAGAAATAGAATCTTCCTGATTGACTACTGTTAATATTTCGTCATCATCAATGACTTTATTTTCATTTTTTTGAGAAAATAGCACAGATTCTACATTGAGTTCATCGTCAGATGCAGTGGTTACATGAAAAGTAAAAATAAGTGTCTTTTGCCCATTTAAAGAAGAATATATATTTCCATCTTCAGCATAAAATTTAAAGGGGTTATTCTCATCTATAACATTGTTGTTTAAGATATCTTTAATTTCTTCAACTAAATTACTAGACAAATTTCCTGAATATTCATTATCAGTTTTCCTCACATATAAAATTGACATTATTTCATCTTCGAAATAGATTGGAAATAGCGTAGTTCCTTCTTCACTGCCTTCTCCATCAATCATTTTGAATCCCTGTCCTAATTCATACTTCGTAACTGTTGAATCAAGATCACCTTCATGAATCATTCCACCCAAATAATATTGCAAATTATTTTTTTGCATACTCTTGAGCTTCATCAGCAATTACAGGGCTTTCAACTACTAAACTACTTTCAGAGCCAACTGATTCAGCTTTTACAATATCACTTGTTAAAAGCAATCCAGTCAATACAGATACTCCCAAAAATAAAAACTTCACTTTTTTCATAGAATTATTCCATCCTTATTTTGAATTATTTACCGGTTTCATCAATGATAACATACTGAAAAATAAAATAATATAGTTTAAATATATTTTTATTGTTTGAATAATATAAATTTTTTGTGATATTCTACAAATTAGATATTGTTCAATATAAAACCGAGTTTCAAAATACTGAAACCTTTTGATATATGCACTACCAAAAATTTGGATCAATTTTTTTCTGCTCTAACAAGCATTAGACCTCCAATACAAAAAAATAGTTTCACAGCCATTTATCACCTATCTAAGAACTAAAAAAAAGACCTAGACAAAAATCTAGGTCTTTTATGCTTATTCTGTCACTTTTGCAATTAAATCAACGGTAAAGGAACTTGCTTTCCAATCGGATTCTTCTAAAGTATAGGTGACAGACATAATAATTCTATTTTCGTCTCCATGATTCGACATCAAAATAAAATTAACTGCCTGAAATTCAGTATCAGAAACCTGTCTATAATACGCAACTTTATCCCCAACCTCTGATTCAGTGGAATCAACTTCATCTGCTGACAAAGTATTGTATTCCTCAAATAATTCAGCGGTCAAATAAGATTGCAGCAACTCTAAACGATTTTCATTTGTACCATAAAACGTGTTTACCAGCGCTTCGTTTAGCAACCTAACTTGATCTTCATTCACCACATTCAACGGCTCCTCGCTTACAACAGTGTCTTGCTCACTATCATTTGTTTCCTCAGCTACTTCTGAAGGTTCACTGCTGCTTGTTGTGGTGATTTCTTTAGAAGAACTATTCGGAACTGTAATAATAGAAGCAGCAGACTGCTGACTTTCTAAAGTCGCTACCTCTTGCCTTAAATCATCATTTTGGAAGGTAAGATACACAATCGTTCCTCCGAACAATAAAAACAGACCAGCCATTACTAGCCAACTTTTTTTCATATTTTCTCCTTTCTATTTTACGGCATCGGTAACACCGTTGCGGGATCAACAAAATTACCGTATAAACTTAACCGAACCTCAAAATGTAAATGTGGCCCTGTTGATTGCCCCGTAGAGCCTACATAGCCAATTACTTGCCCTTGCTTCACCTTATCCCCAACACGTACAGCCATGCTGCTTTGGTGAGCATACAACGTATACAGTTCATCATCATGCTTAATAATCACACAATTTCCATATCCACTAACAGGCACACCATCAGCTTGTGCAATTACAACTTCTCCATCCGCAACGGCGTAAATTTTGTCACCAGCTGGTTGTGCAAAATCTAGTCCATTATGATTAGAATACGCACCTGTAACAGGATTTACACGAGGGCCGAACCCACTTGAAACAATAGGATTCTGCACAGGCAAAATGAAACCATACTCACCAGAACCCCCTTGATTATTTTCGGTACCAAGATATTGTTTCACCATTTGAGCATAAAACATATTTCCATAGTTATACCGCCATGAATAACCTAGACTAGTGGAAATCACATTGATATAAGTTACTCGCTGTCCACCAGACTGCTGCTTAGAAAAAGCTATCGCATTTTCAAATGAATAGACATCGTCACAAAAAGATAAATAGCCATAACCATAGTTATAGCCTTGAATAACATTCAAGGGGTCAACATTTTCACCACTTTTCAACCCACTAGCAAAATAAGCAACACCAATTTCAATAGATTCGTTCGGGTCTTGAATAGTATTTGGCGGCCATCCTTTAGATTCGCTACATTGCATGATATCAGGCGTTTTTTCTGCATTCCCGCCAGATTCCACCATAATCAACGCTAAAATATAAGGGACGGCATCAGGAATCTCGTTTTTTTGACATTCAGTAGTTACTTTATCTTTCCAACGTAGGACTTCTTCAGGTAAATTAACGTTTCCTATACTCCCAACATCAGCTACTTTCTTCTCACTTAACCCCCCACCCAAAATCATAAGAAAGCCCATAAACACAACGCCAATAAATAATAAAACTCCTAATGCCATTTTTTTCATTAGGAGTTCCTCATTTCATTCAATTTTTCATTGAAGTCTGCTTGATCTTCAATGCTTGGCCGCTTTGGTCTGTCAAACGGAACAATTTTAGGTGGTGTATGTGAATGATTTTCATTGAAACCATAAGATAATTCTGTACTCGTAGAGAAATTATCTCCATAATCAACTTGATTCTCAGACAGACCAGCAACATAGGAATTACCTTGCATCGAACCATCTATGCTATCTAATAAATCGTTATTTCTAGAACCATCATGGCCAGTCATTGTATCTAAACTAGTTCCAGATAATTCATCAGCAGCTACTCTATCCAAACTATTTTCTGTACTATCTAATGAAAATTCATTCTGATTCCCATCTAATAAAGAAACATCCGCAGCATCCATTTCCGTAACCATCGGTGCTTGTGATCCTAATGAATTATCGGCATCAAGTACAGGTTCCAATGTACTCGCTGCAACCTCTAAATCTTCTCCATCGACTTCAATAGTTGGTTCCATTTCAGGGAAATCAGGTGAAAGCGAATCTGATTCATCAGAATCAACATCAAGATCGACAACTGGCTCTATTTCAGAATTATCAGTCACCAAATCATCTGAATCCACTTCAACAATAGGTTCAACAACAGGAATAGCATCCTCCGCATCTTCAGTTAGATTTTCCTGTTTATCCAATGTATCAGAGATATCCTCCAATAAATCAACTTGCTTATCTGAATCTGTTTCAGGTGATAGGATAGGCAACTGACCTTGATTATCGGAAATACTATCATAAGTCGGTATATCAGGAACCCGATTTCGAGAATTGTTGTTTTCTTCTTTTTCGTCCTCGTCGTCTCTATCATCAGTAGCAGCGTCACTAGGGTGCTTAACAGCATAGCTTTCTTTCGCCTTATCTTTCGCAAGGCTAGCAATCCCGCCTAACCCATTACTAGCAAGCGGAACACCTAATGCAGCCAAACCAGCAACATCTATTCCTAGTTTAGCAGCTGAACTCACTTTGTCTTTAACTGGTTGAATAATTTGTTTGCCTACGGCACCACTGGTAGTCGCTATTACACCACCTGTAATCATAGACAAAATGGTATCTTTTTTCTTCCACAAAATCACAATTACAACACAAATAGTCATGACTTGTAAGATATAGCTACCGACACCATCCGTCACAATGACAGCCCGCACTAGTTTAATCACACTCGTCAATAGCAGCAAACTTAGCCCTAACAATATACGAATACCAAATACTCCGAGTAAGGAACCAAGTACCTTCCAAATCGCACGATTAAAACGTGGAATTAAACTCATGAACAAAGCTAGTCCAATAAACGCACTTATTAGCAAGACCAACACCTCAACAAAGAAATTCATAAATTGGACAACTAACAGTGGAATCCCAATTGCCAGTGTCATTACTGGCGAAAGACCCGCAACCACGACTTTCCAACCCACTTTAGAACTTTGTAAATATTCATTACTATCGGCTACATTATTTAATACCTCATCTACTTCGTCATATTTTAATTTTGAACTTTCACCAGAAAACAGCAATTCATAGGCTTTATCAGGTTCCTCACTAGTATTAATTTTTGATACATCCGCAGTCCCATAATTCATCAGCAAATACGGTTCCTGAATCGACAACTCAAACAACGTATTGTTCATGGCTGTTACAGCTTCATCTTTGCTGCCACCGCCAGTATTCGACCCTGCATTGAGTAAACTCGCTTGGACTTCCGTTGAAATATTATTAAACCATGCAACATACTCTGAACCTTTTGCATTCCAACCAAAAGCCAAAATCATGACCACTGCAAAAGACCCCGCTTGCTTCCATGCACGTTGGGAACTTTTGAAAATAAATAAATACAAGCAATAAAGCACCATAATCACGATTAAAGTTAAACCAAAATTCGCATACAAAGTATCATACAATGCTTTAGAATAGCCGTTAAACGTGCTAATATAAGAATTTAACACACTACTTTTTCCGAATAAATCCATACCTAAACGCAATGTCGTGAAAATAACCTTATTAAAGTCAAAAAAGATATTTGCACCATTATTTAGCCAAGTTGACGCATCCAAACTCCGCATAAAATTCCAGCCATCTTCTGTCATGTACGATTGATAACTGTCCAAATTGTATTCAGAAGAAATATCCGCCACATTACCGGCCGCAAAAGCAGGTGTCCCTAATCCAAAGAAGCCTACCAGCAACACTAAAAAAATACTTATCACGAAAACTTTCTTTTTCAAATGACCCTCCCCTTACGCATATTTTTCTTCAGCAGCACTTGAAGCTGTCCGCTCAACTGTTTTCATTGCCAAATCCCATTCTTCAAACAAATTATGGACACTTAGTTTAGCCACACGGCCATAAATATCTCTAAATAAGCACTGTCCCTTCCACATTTTAGACAACATAAACTGATTTTTTTCAGTATTCTCAATTCCTACATGAGATAAAATTTCTGATCGTTCATCCTTCCAGTCAAAAGCAAATATTGTCCCGAAAGAACTGGTTCCTTTATCATCACGAGTATCTTTTACTGATTGAGTAGAATACACCAAAATATTACAAAACGATCGACCGACCCGCTGCATTGATTTTAAAATCTGTTTGCCACCTCTGGCTTTTTCAAAAATCCACGCTTCATCAAAAATTTCCATTGTATATTCTTGTTTGTTGGCATTTCCAAATTTCTCACAAAATTTACCCAACGGAAGCATGAGACAAACAGATTTTTTATTGGCATCCGTATAGTCACTCATTGTCGTTTCTTGATCTGGTAAATCCAGACCCGCAACTTCTAAAATAGTCACACGCTGATTCAAATTTAAACCGTCTGTTTTACCATCAGAGAAGCCTAAACGCAACGCGCTATTATTTATCTTCGACCACAACAAATCGCCAGCACGCTTAATTTTGACATCATCAGACCCTTGCAATTCACGAATAACAGTCAAAAATCCTACTTGTCCGCCTAATTCCCGCTGTTCAATCACTCGATCTAATGAACGGTTCAATGCTGTTTCTACTTCTTCTTTATCCTTCAGGTCATAAATGGAGCTAATCATAGCTTGTGCGGTATCTTTCGCATCCACATCTTTCAAAAAAACAATCGGGTCTAAAACACCTTGATTCTTCGGATTTTTAGCATCCAGCGTCACATAATGAAATGACCGTAAATGCTTTAAAAAACTAGGATAATGTTGCTGCATATACGAATCATTCACCGTCCGTTGAAATTGTTTCCGCACTTCCTGTTTCGGATCAATATAGAGGGTCTTTACCTTCATAAAAGAAGAATAAAAGAAAATCATTTTCGTTAAATAAGATTTCCCTTTACCAGTTTCACCAGTAATCGCAATATGAGGACTATCCGTCATTGCCCGCTCTTGGCCTTGGTTGGCCACTAAGAAGTTATACAGCACTATATTTCGTGAAGCTTTAATACTTTCTTTCAGGGAATCTGTTTCATCATAATAATCCGTTCGGCCAATATACCACCCAGCATTCGTACCCACATTATTTGTTACCGCAAATAATGATTCCGCTAACGTTTGGCCATTAGAGACTTGCATATAATCTCGCTGATTTTCAATACTCTTGCCTTCTAATTCTTGATAAAAGAGTTCTAATTGCTTGGCCGTTGGCCGTACAACCCGAATGCCTATATTATCCATCGTAGAAATCAAAGAATCCCCACGAACACGACATTGCCGAACATCTTTTCCACCAATGACAAAACACGCCATCCATTTTAAAATAGGCTCATTTTTATCAATTTCATTTTCTAAACGATCAGTTGCCTGCAACCCAAGTTTTAACTTATCTGTTAACGGATCACCTGCTTGCATTGTATCTTGCGCTTCAGTCGTGAATCGTCTTTTTTTTGCATTTACCTTAGAAGAAAATCCAGTTAACCCACTAGCTTCGACATAACAGGCTTTTATCCGTAATTCACAAGGAAAACCCATTTTTTGAGCCAACTGAAACAAATGATTATTAGAAATATTAATACTTTCAAAATTCGCAATTGGTAAAGTGGCCATCACACTTTTACCGATATCAGCTTCTAAATGTAAAAATCCGACATCAGAAATAGGATCAATCACCGCATCCGTAATCCGATCTTTATTTCGCACCTCAAACGCTGCATCATGTTCCATATGCCGAATATAGTTATACCGATTGACATAGACTGTTTCATCTTCAGTTAAACGAATGGCTTTTCTAGAGCGCAACGACCGAAACAATTCTTCTTCCAAGTTTTTAATTTTAGAAAATATCTCCATATCCACAACTTGACGTTTGCCTAACCAGACTAAAACCTTATCGGTTACATCCGCTGTTACACGTTTCACGGTATCAACAGGGTTAGCATTGGAATACACATCTTTTAACCGCACACCTAAAATGAAATCAGGTTCCGTGATCTCCCCTAAATTTTCCTTTAATGAATGGATTGTCCGATTCATATACTCCGTACCTAACGCATAAGATTCCATTGCTAAATCTTTTTGAAAATCCTCAAAACGGCTTGTCAGCTGCTTATCTTTAGGAAACATGAAAATCTCAAACTCTTTGAATCTAGGTAAGGTTTTCCGAAAAACATTTGTCCATTTTCGTTTAAATTCCTCAATTTTATCTAAATTCCCGAAATTCGTTTCCTCTGGTAATACACGATAGTACGCCCAAACGTAGCCCTCTTTTGTCAGCAACATATTTTTATGTATCGTCTTTAAAGGGGACTGGTACGTTTTAATTCCAGTGTCTACTGCCATACTTGCTATCCAACTCCTTTTAAAAAAGAGCCTAGCGTTAACTAGGCTCTACTCCTCATATTTTTGAAACACAACTTTTTTTGGTAAATGAACAACTTCATCTTGGCAAAATTTCTTCTTAGGAAGAAAAATCAAAAACATAAACTTACCTAAATCAAATAAATACCAATGCAACTTCTGACCATCAGGATTTAACTTCAAAATAACTCCCGAAATAATCCACGGGACACCTAAATAAATCAAATACTGCAAACCGCCTAACAATGAATTTAAAAACTCAATCACACCTCTAAAAAAAATATATAGAATCGCAATCACCACGACCATAATCATAAATCGAGCCAATGGTAATGCCACAGGTAATGTGATTTTCCATAATTTCCGTATTTTTGCGGGTTCGTCAAAAATATATTTGTAGTTATAACATTGCTTCACGCAACAACCCCCTTCCTAGCAATTCATACAGACAAATTATTCGTCAAAATCTTTTTGTTGTTTTGCTAGTAATTCTTCTAACTCAAAATTTCTAGCAACTAATTTTTCATTTTCAGATCGCAAATGATTAATGTCATAAAGGGATAAAGATTGTATTTCTAAGGCATCTACCAATTCTTTTGCATAAGTGCTTATCTCTGCATCATTTGTCGCTCTTTCCGCCTGTTTCAATCGCTTAAGATACTTCTTTTTTCTGTCGATATCGTTTAAACAATCTTCTAATATCGCTGCCTTGAAAATTGGATTCGTGTAAACATTTCGCAATTCTTTATCTAATTCCATCACATATCCTATCAGCAAAGTACAAATAAGAAACAATCCACTTATTATGGCCACCATAACAATCCCCCCTAAATTCTGTTTAGAACAACAATTCTGCTACTTTAGATAATGCCGACGACACAACGTTTGGATTTTGAACAACAAAGTAAGCTGCCCCAGCAGCTACCATAAATCCAACCATTTTACCCCAATCCTGCTTCCATAAATACCGCACCGCAAAAACAACTAATACAATCCAAATGGCGTTACCGCCCTCAGTTTTAACCCATGTTAAAAATCCGCTTAAACTTGGCATACTTAATTTCCTCCTAATGTATGATTTAATTCTGAAACAAAAAACTTCCCATCAACTTTACTTAATGTTATCGTCATATTTTCTTTATGATTGAATGTTGTATCTTTCAAGGTAAATTCAACAACCGACTTCACAATATAGCCGCCATCCTGTCCTGCATACACTCGATTATCAGACGACACATACTCGTATTCACCATCTAAACTTTCAGGATCAGCCATCATATACGACATATCCTCTAAAGAGTTTGTCGCATAGTTAGAAAAAAACTGTTCTAAAAACGTAGTAACTTCGCTGCTTTCATCAGAAGGCACCTCAGATTCATCATTCATTGAATTTTCTTGTAGGCCTGTCAACCCCTTATCTTGTGGCGCACTTGTATAATAAGGAATCTCAGAAATTGCGATAACTCCATTTTCACTATTAAACGGAATATTGATTAGCTGATTAACAACTAATTCCGTACTATCTTCTTCAGTATCTTCAATAGAATAGGTCACCAAATACTTAGCCACACGCTGAATGTCCTCTTGGCTGATCTCATACAACTTATAAGACGTTAGCTTTTGAATATAGGAACTAGACGAACTTACAACAGAAGGATCACCAAAATATTCCTTTAAAGTTTCTTCTCGAACCGTTTTGGCCGCATTATCTTGCGGGTTACTATTCAAAAAGATTGGTAAAAACCGACTAAAATAAGCATCAACTTGTGTCGTATCATCAACAATTTCTTCTGGATTTGATAACTGATTTTGAACACTTTCAACAGCGGCTTGTGCCTGAGCGCTTCTCACATTAGCCGTGGCTGCTGCTCCAAAAGCCATACCGCCTGAAGCCCCTAATCCTAGTACAAGTACCCAAACTCCAACACGAGCAATTTTAGAGAAACTTCTTTTTGCTTCAGGAATTTGCTTTTCTTTTTTAGCCTTCCTTTTTTGGCCAACACTCGCATTATCGACCTCATCAAACTCATAAACATACGCATTTTCTTTTTCTACTGCACTAATAGAGCCATCAGAATCAGGAAATGCAGCTTGTTCAATTAGATCAGGTTCAGCAAAATATTTTTCATTTGAATTTTCAACAAATGAAATATCCAACTCTTTCTGAATTTTTTTCAATTCTTCGGACGTTGGCGTAACCAGCAACCGCTCAATACTAGAAATCCGCTTTTGTGGAATCCCTGTACGCTCACCTAAAACTTTTTGTGTTAAATCTAATTCCAATCGCATTGCCTTCATCTGTTCCAAGTCAAATGAAGCTACATCAGAACCAGAAACAACAGGAGCAGCTTGTTCCACAACTTTATCATGAAGTGTTGGTGATTCTTCAGGTAAATCATAAATAGCTGACGATAAACTTTCTTCTGGAAGATCAAAAAAGTCGAACGCTTCCTTTTCTTTTAAAGAAATTGCAGCAATATCTCCCATCGCCACAGAAACACCATCAATCATTAAAAAGCCATCCGAAAGAATGAAATGCTCTTTCAACGCTTCATTTCGAGTTAATTTTTCTAAAGCCGAGAAACTTTCTTTTCTACTCTGGCCATTTTTTAAGGTCACAACTAATTCATAAGAAAAAGGTTCTGTTGTAGCAACTGACTTCTGCCGCTGCTTCCCTTCAAACTTTGGAAACGAAAACCCAAAAGCAGGTTTCTTTTTTGCCCGTTTTGCTTTCACCACTTCTTTACCAGCCCCCTTTTTTGACCGTCTGTCTTGAATAAACTGATACGCAAAAAATAGACACAATAATAAAACAGCCCATGCAACAATTTTTTGTATTTCCATTAGTACCTCCTTTAGCTAAATAAAAGAAGGAACCTGCTAAGGCTCCTTCCAGCAATCTTATTCTTCTTCATCGGCTAACTGACGTTTCTTAAAGTACAACACATTTAGTAACAATAGAACCCCAACAAGCGACAATCCAGTAACAATTTCACCAGTTTGTGGTAATTTGCCACCTTGAACAATGAGCGGTGTCAACGTCACGACATTTGATTCGGTTGTTTCGTCACCAACCGTTAACTGCATGGTATTTTCTAATGTAGTCCCTTCTAATCTAGTGTCATGAGTATAGGTTGTATCAATCGTCCACTTCAAATATGTTTGTGACAAGGTATCTGCATAATCCTGATTCACACTTACCGAAATAGCTCGATCATCAACTGTAATCGTTGTTTGATCTGTCACATCATTTCCTTCACTATCCGAAACAGTATAAGAGTTATAACTTAACCCTTCAGGTAATGTATCACTAAACGAAATTGGTGTTCCAGCTGCATTATTATTTCCAATATTCACAGTCCCGACAAAAATCACAGTTTCCTGATCCTGAAGGCCATCATAGTTATCTACTAAAGAGCCATCTTCTTTTTGAATCGCTTTAGAAATACTATTTTCAGTAATTAAGATATTTTGAATATCCAATAACTGTTCGTCTGTTGCAGCATCATGAGAACTCACTAAATTATCAGCAAGCACCGTTTCTTCCTCAGTCACTTCACTACTACTTGTTGTTTCAGTAGTAACCTCAGAAGATTCTGTCGTTTGATTTTCTTCAGAAGAAGAACTGCTACCCTCATTACTAGATTCTGTTGTACTTGTTGAATTTGTCGTTTCATCTTCTTGCGCAACTTCTTCTGAAAGCAATGCTTCTACATCAGCATAAGGAATAAAGACATCTTCTACCGTATACCCTGTTTCATAGAAATGGAAAACGTAGTTTTCATCACTATTTGTCGCTTCATACTTAAAGTACATTTTATTCATTTTCAAAACATGGTTTTCGGTAGTGCTTTGTTCAGAAATATAGTAGATTTCACCACTGATTAATTCTGTCACATGAGAAAATGAACCATCCTCAGCTAGCTCAATATCAGCTAACTTAGTATCGGCTGTAACCTCAACATTTTCATCTACTGAAATATCTTCAGCGTTAAATAAGGCAAATGTTGCCCCATCTTCCGCAACAAACGAACCATCTTCTTGTTCAAAAGTCTTAGTACCTTCTAATACAACATTTTGATTCAAGTCAGTTTGTTTTGCATCAGAGATATTTGTTTCTCCCACCGCTTCAATCGTGACAGGAATCGGTGTAGGATCTACTTGAATCCCTTTAGGTGCTGAAATTTCAATAAATTCATACTCTCCTGGCATTTTCACAGTAAAAGTTGCATATCCACTCGCATCTGTCGTTTGCGTATCCGCTACCTCACCTGCTGCATAAGCAACTGTTCCGTCACCATATAAAATTTCTTCAACTGCCTGTAATTCATACGTCACACCTGCTTGTTTTTGGAGCGTATATGTTAATCCGTTTATTGTTTTAGTGTCCGCTTCATCAGAATCAGCAGCATAAGCCACATTAAACAATAGATTAGCTAACACGCCACTAGAACTACTATCAGCAGTTTCTTCCTCTTTCGTAACAGTTGAAATAGGCTGCCACGTAGTCTTGTAAATTTTTGCTTCTAAACTTGGAACTGTCACCGTCACTTCATTTGTAAGCTGATCTTTGTCATTAATCGTAGAGGTAGCAGTATTTTTAATCACGGTGCCTGAAGCAATATCTTTTTTGGCCGTCACGTTGATTTCTAACTGGTAACTCTGCCCCGCCATCTTCATGTTAGACAAAAATTCTTTTGAAGACGTATACGTAACCGTATGACTTTTCTCATCATA
Source organism: Enterococcus sp. HY326 (assembly GCF_026157065.1). Lineage (GTDB taxonomy): Bacteria > Bacillota > Bacilli > Lactobacillales > Enterococcaceae > HY326. The sequence continues at coordinate 17,408 of NZ_JANLGQ010000011.1, read as the reverse complement.
GGTGTAACTGCCACCTTCATCTACCGCTTTGCCAGATTCATCTAATAAACGGCTAGAGTTATACGTCACATTCGCATCCAATTTGTCCGTGATTTTCCATGACGTAAATTGATTCCCGTTAGTGACCTGTTGGGTCAATTTATATGAAAATGGTGTTCCTGATAAAATCAATTTTCCATTTAAATCGGTTCCTGCAACATCTTGAATGCTTTTTACTGGTGCTTTAGGATTTTCGACTGTCACAGTCACTTTATTCGTGATCTGATCTTTGTCATTAATAGTTGACGTAGCTGTATTTTCAATCACCGTGCCTGAAGCAATATCTTTTTTGGCCGTCACGTTAATTTCCAGCTGGTAACTTTGACCTGCCATTTTCATGCTAGACAAAAATTCTTTTGAAGCCGTATAAGTCACGGTATGACTTTTTTCATCATAGGCGTAACTGCCACCTTCATCTACCGCTTTGCCAGATTCATCTAATAAACGGCTAGAATTATAGGTCACATTCGCATCCAATTTGTCCGTGATTTTCCATGACGTAAATTGATTGCCGTTAGTAACCTGTTGGGTCACTTTATAATTGAAAGACGTTCCTGATAAAATCAGCTTGCCATTTAAATCAGTTCCTGAAGCATCTTGAATACTTTTCACTGGTGCTTTAGGATTTTCAACTGTCACCGTCACTTTATTTGTAACCTGATCTTTGTCATTAATGGTTGACGTAGCTGTATTTTCAATCACCGTGCCTGAAGCAATATCCTTTTTGGCCGTCACGTTAATTTCCAACTGGTAACTTTGACCTGCCATCTTCATGCTAGACAAAAATTCTTTTGAAGCCTTATAAGTCACGGTATGACTTTTTTCATCATAGGCGTAACTGCCACCTTCATCTACCGCTTTGCCAGATTCATCTAATAAACGGCTAGAATTATATGTCACATTGGCATCCAATTTGTCGGTGATCTTCCATGACGTAAATTGATTGCCGTTAGTGACCTGTTGGGTCACTTTGTAATTGAAAGACGTTCCTGACAAAATCAATTTGCCATTTAAATCGCTTCCTGACGCATCTTGAATACTCTTTACTGGTGCTTTAGGAATTTCAACCTTATTTTTTACCTCATTTGTACTATTGGATACATTGTTAATCGTAACCATAGCTTTATTATTGATTTCTACACCATCCGCAACCGAATCATTCACTTTTACTGTCACCAAAAGTCGATAAGTTTCCCCTTCTAGCGGCATTTCAGTTAAAAATTTATCTGAAGCCGTATAGGTCAACTTATGACCAGATTCATCATAAACATACTTTCCATCTGCATCTACCGTTTTTCCCGTTGCATCCACTAACTTAGAACTAAAATACGTAACATTTTTATCCAACTGATCTTCAATCATAAACTTACTATATCGTTCCAATAAATCTTGCCCCAAAACAGATACCTTTTGAGAAATTTCATATGTTAGGGTTTGGCCAGCTTGCACCAAATCACCATTAATAGAAGCACCAGCATCATTCATTACATCTTTCACTGGCTTTTCAGGCTCTACACTAAATAAGGTTGATGTTGTCATTGAGTTCCACGTATACGCATCATTATTCGCCCGACCAGAATAAATTGTAAAGACATTATCTGTTCCAGACAATTTAAATGATACAGTTGCACGATTATAATTAATAGCACCTAATTTATCATAATTGGCATTCCAATCATCGGTATCTGCTGATCCTACACGTTGCCCCAACAATAATTGACCACTACCAGTCGCAGGATTCACAACTTCTTCCAACAATGTATCGTTAGTAACATAATAATCATTGGTATTTATTTTATTAAATCCTACACCCTCAGACCAAGCACCATCACTTGAACCACTTCCACTCGGATTCAAAGAACCAAAGCCCATATACGCATTATCCAATAAAATCGCTTGTCCATTGCTATCTAAAACAACTAATCGGACATCAAATGTTGACGTTCCAGAAAAAATGAAACCCGAAAAAATATTTTTACTTAAATTAAGGTAATTCCCTCTATTATAAAAATCTGAAGGTTCTTTATCCGACTTTACAAAATTTGAATATTCCAATTTCACATGAACAGGTTGACCATCATAAGTCGCAACTGTACCGTGATCTACAACGACCTTTAGCTTAGACCAGTCATTCCGATTGTTCAGCTTTAATTTAAAACTGCCATACTCCTGTTGAAACGCAGCTTCAGATGGTGTAGTAGAATTTTCACCCTCTAGCGTATAATCACTCGTGCCTGATACCTCAATTGTTGCATCATTCGGATTCCCCATTGACGGATTTTTCGGAATGAATAAATCATTGCTAGCAACAATCGGATTCGATGGATCAACCTCTACTCGCGCTGCTTGAACTGTTTGACTAATCCCAACTACTGACAACACCGCTATTAAAAGCGCCAATAACCACTGCTTTACTCGCTTAATCATACGTACCTCCTTTATTTTTTACATTCACTCGTTCAAAATGCCGTTGCAATTGTTTCACCATGTCATAGCCATTTAAATGATTGGCAAACATAATCACACGACTAGCTTCACCATCTTTTTTCGGAAAATCAGCTTGATAAAAGTCATAAAACATTCGATTTTTTTCTTTATAACCCTCAACAATTTCATACCTGTTCCGAGACTTACTGATTAAGCGCTCATACACAACATTTACTAGTGGTGTAAACGGCAAATCACTTCGACCAGTTAGTAACATGGCTTCAATAAACTGTTCGCCATCTTCATCTGTCGGCTCACTTCGTTGGCAGCTAAAGCCATAGGCTTTTAACAATCGACTAACTGTCACAATAGGCTCATTTTTTAATCGTATCACTCAATCCCTTCTTTCAAAGACACAAAAATAAGACCTTGAATTATTTCAACGCCTTTCGATATGCTGTCTCTACGACTTGTAGCAACAACTCATTATTCATCTGATGAACATTTTCTAACAAATACTTTCGCAATAAAATCGTATCTTTTTGATACCGTTCAGTAAACCATAGAAATTCTTTATATTGAACCACCCCATTTCGCTGAAATAATTCTCCTTTCAATAATTCTGGCGTTACTTCTAATGCTTCACTTAGTAAGGCCAACCTATTGCCTTTAGGCGTTAATACTCCCCCTTCATAATTTTGTATGCTGTTATATCGAACACCAACTTTTTTCGCCAGCTGATCTTGAGTTAACCCCCTCATATTCCTTAGTCGTTTAATATTTTGTCCTAATACATTATCCGCCAATTAACTCCCCCCTACCGCTTTTCTACCGCCAATTTTAATTCCTTCAAAAACTTGGGAGTAAATTCATCTGAAATTCTATCAACATCTAGAAATGGTATATCTCCACTAGGATATTTCCGCTGGCAGTAGTGCTTTAACTCAACAAAACTATCACTTACTTCAAAAGCATCTGAAGCAGTAGATTCCGTAATAAATTCAACACTGGCACACAATAAGGTAATCACCCTATGTTTTAACTCACGTTTTAATTCCTCAAATGTGACAAATACCATCATTACCCTCCTTTACACAATAAAATCAGCAATTTCCATTGCTTTCACTTCAATAATATGCAAATGCTTATCGCTCAATTCTGCTTCATCAATCATTTCACGAACCGTATTTTCACCCATCATATCGTCAATATCTTCTAGCATTTTCACATTAGCAGCAACCGATCGTTGAAACCAATTTCTCGTTCGCTCGTATAATTTTTCGTTAGGTTCAGTTACTAGCTTCACAGCCCCAACGTCTCCGATAAAAAATTGCCATTTTTTATTCGGCTTCCAGTATTTTCGCTTTACCCCACGTTTGCCATCTACAAACAAAAGATAATCATTCAGGACACCTAAAATGATATCCGTCAAGCTACCCAATCTCAGATATTCTAAAATTGCATTCATTGCACGATCATTTTTGAAACGTAGCTCATAACGATTTTTTATCGGAATATCCTCAACTCTTAGGCCTAATTTTTTTGCATGTTCATAATTTTTTTGATAAAACGCAATATAGAACTCACTTTTGGAAGAACCAAAATAGATCGTTGTTCCTTCTTGCTGCCGTTTTGAAATTCGACCTGATCCGTTAAAACGGAATAAATCGAATTTTGAAATTAATTCCTGCCGTAAAACCTTGTTTAATAGCGTTGGAATACTCAAATATTCTTTATAATCATTGACCGCTATATCAATCCGAGTAAATCGGCAGTTAAAATCTAAACAATCATAAAAAAAATCAAACCAAGTCCGATTTTGAGCCTGTAAAAAGGCTTCAAATTGCCGGCATCCTTGCCCTGATAATTCAATCATCAGTCCCCTATCATCATTTTTAGCTGAATAGGCAACCTTGATATAATCTAACTGAAAAACTCCCATATACCCAAATTGATGAGAATCTATTTCCGCAAAAAATTCTTGCCGAATACGCAATACCTTATTAAACAATCGTTCCTGATTATGCATCGGAAACGTCACCCGCACATAATCAAAAATGCACTCTAACGGCTCATGACGTTCAGATTCAGCAATATAATCTAAAACCTTATCTACCATATCTTGGCCAACATCTGAACTACCGTTTTCAATTCGGACTAAAGTTTTCCGTGAAATACCAACTTCTCTTGCTAATTCATGTTGCGTTAATCGTAATCTCTTACGAGATAGCCGCACACTTTTTCCTAATTGATCTAACATTTCACCTCTAATCACCACCTGCAATCATTGTCCCAAAATCGCCATTTTTTTCCAAATGTTTGGGACAGTAATTTTTCCTTACGTACCAACGGTTTACCACTGCCCATACACTCAATTTACCGATTTACTACCCCCCTGTTAGAGTACGGGGGTTACAGGTGTGGCGACATTCGTCACCACACCTTGCATTCCTTGTGTCTTGCGCCCTTTCACATTCGTTCAAACGCACGTAGCTGTAAGTTTTTTGGTCGAAGTAAACCTGTCCCGCCGCTGGCGGACAGGCAGACCGCCCTAGGAGGTCTGCCTTCACCAAAAAAGCAACACCATACGGCTAGGCACACCCAAAGCCACAAGGAACGGCTAGTTATCAATCAATACGATGCCTGAGTTAAACGATTCAATTAAACATATACTAGACCAAAGACTGATTATTTTTCTTGCTATTCTTGCTAAAATCTTTTTGAAGCATACGGAGGTGAATTCTTTGAAAAATATACTTAAAGTTTTGAAATGGATTGGTCTATTCTTTGCCGTTTTACTAATTCCCGCCTACGCAACTTTTGGGAGCTACAAAAATAAAAAAGAAAAGAATTAATCTATCATTTTTTTGAGTTGGTCAATTCATTTTTTCTGTCCTATTCTCGTAACTAACGAAATTGACACAGCCATTGACTTAACTCCAAATTAACTTTATCTTTCTAATTAAGATTAAAATGGAGAAAAGATATGAAAAAATATTTATGGTTCTTTTTAGAATTTGTTCTATCAGCTTTAGCTGCTACTGTACTCTGCATAGGATTCTTAAATATCCTTCCCTACCTATTATCGTGGATTGAACACTAGCCAAAAAATCAACCTTAATTAAAAACATACGTAATGCAAACAATTTCTTCATAGATATCCCTTACTATTTACTTCATAGAAAAACTTCTATGCAATTACATTACGTCACGGACTTTCTACTCATTTGTAGCAAGTCTATTTTTTTCCATTTCTTTTAATAAATCTTTCTTTTCGCTCACACTCAATTCAATTTCTGCTAAATCGAGTGACACTTGCGATTCATAAGACGAATAGGCTTCAGCAAAATCAAAATCTTTCGGAACAAAAGCCGAATAAAATTCTTGTGCCAACGTTCCCCCTTTGCCTAAATACCCATGACCTTTAACATCTTTGGTTTTAAAATGCTTATCCTTATTCACATCACCAAAAATCATATCGTAACCGACATCTGACAGCTTCCCAACAGACATCCGAAACATAAAATTATCTCGTAACGCTGTTTGAATGTATTGACCGTCTGGCCGCTGCATAGCTAAAATGATAAATATGCCAGCTTGCCTAGCTTTTAAAATCAGCTGGGTCATATAGCCATTCGCTTCTTGTAGCAACTTATAGCCATTTTCCATCGTTTCTAATTCCGTCATAAAAGCAGCCCATTCATCAATCACGATAAACTTTGGAGGAATATCATAATAACTATAATTTTTCCCCATCTTAAACTTAGGTGATTCCTTCATGATCTTGTAACGCTTCACCATATCATCCACGCCCCGTCGCAAGCAGCCTAAAATACCTAAACCAGTAAATACTTTACCTTCAAAAACAGGTAATCGACTTAATGTAGATAAATCTGCATCTTTAGGATCGCAAATCTCCACTTCGGCTACAGGCAGCAAAGCTAAAATTATAGACATCATGGTAAACGTCTTACCACCACCAGTACCACCACCAATTAACAAATGAGGATCAGAATTAAATTTCCAAGATACTCCACGCATCAAAAGAACACTCTCTTTTGTCGCTTTCATATCGGTAACTTTTAATCGAGACGCTTCCACATTCGATAGCAAACGATATTCCACAAACCCTTTGTGATTCAAAATACCCATATTATCGGCCAAAAACATATCTTCTAAAAAAGTACCCATCTTCATATATTTTTCCTGATTTTTATTACCATCCATAGGAAGAAATATGGAGATCAAATTCTTTTTATTTCGATAATAAATCCGTGGAAATTTCATTTTGTCCTTAGCAGCTGGGCGGCCACTAGTTGAATTACCTTTTCTCTTTTTTAATGTAAAGAAACAATTTTCAACAATCATATTCGCTAAATTCCGACGTTCTCGAACCCGACTAAAAAAACCGTTCCTACTGTATGACAAGCGGCTCAAAAAATAAACAACAAAAAAACCTCCTACCAAAATCCCAAGTAAAGGTAACACCTGAAATAATGTAGCAAGCCAATCACTTTGACTATTTAATTGAAAATAAGGATAAAGCACAAAATATCCGTAGCATCCAGCACCGACTAGAAACGGGATAAACCAGATAAACTGATAAAAACCATAGATATGCAAATGAAATTTTCGTATGCGAATACCACGATATACAAACAGTTTACTCATAAACACCTCCACTTCGGTTATACCGACTGCTTACCTCGACAAGCAGACCGTCCATCACTTCAAAAGCAATTAAAAGCGAATACCCGCTTTTCCTCACTTTATCAGTCCATCATAAAATAAAAAAACTCTTATACCCCATGAACAAAAAATTTTCCCATATCACACCAAGCAGCTTTATAAGCAAAATATCATGCTTCATCAGCCTTAGATAAAGGAAACTGCCAAGCATCTTCAATACGAGTTACCAAAACTGGTGGTTCCCCATCTTTTAATTGTTATCCTAAATATTTCCTCTATCCCGAATCATAAAGAACTAAATATTTCTTTTCCTGATCCATTTATAATCACCTCAAATTGGACAAAATGAACTGACAATAATCATTTAACTGCCGAATCTCCCCTGCAACTTGCAATACATCTTCTTCTTGGAAATTAAAATAGGCATGAGCCAGATCATTCCGAATCCGCACATACCTATACCAGTTAATATTAGAATATTTTTCTTTTAGTTGTTCAGATAATCCATTCCGAATCTCTTCACCAATTGCCAATAAACACATCGCAACCGAATTTTTAATCGTACCAGTCATTTCTGATTCTTTCGATACTTGATGAGCTTTGTTTAAATCACGATCAATTTCATTACAATAATTTAAAATACTTCTTAGCACGACACGATCCTTATTTCTGATAGAGTAACACCCTCTCTTTTCCTAAATTTTCTAAAAAATGAGAACGAAATTCTAATATCTGCTTGTCTTGAAAAATACCAGTTTTAACTACATCAACAGATTTATTTAATACTTTTTCCAATTCTTCACGAAAATCACCAGTATCAAAAATATTCTTTATTTTTGAACCCTGAGAATCAATTAAAAAATCAATATCACTTTCGGACGTGGCTTCTCCACGAGCATAAGAACCAAACAAATACACCGTAGCCACCTCATACTTCTCAAATATTGGTAAGCATCGATCTAAAATCTCCTGTTTTGAATAAATCATTTTGTTCACTCCTTATGCTCTAATGGATTATTTACCTTCAGCTGCCGCCTTATCTTTACCGTCATTATTCGCTTTGCCAGCATTACCATTACCCGTAGCTTTAACATCCGTTACTTTTTTAATTCCTTCAGCTGTAATTTTAATATAATTATTGGTGTAACGGCCATTTCTAAATGCAAATAATTCGATATGTGGGGCTTTTAATTCTACTTTATCCCCAAAATCTAACTCAACTAAAGGAATCGAAACTGGAATAGTAATTGTTTCTTCACTCAACTGCTTAGAGCTTTGAACCACATACCGATAATCGGTGTCCGTCCACTCTCCTGTTTCTTCATCCTGCACACGGTTAGGATTTTTCATACGAAGAAACGTTAATTCTCCAAAAGAATCCACAATTTCTAACTCCAAACCTGCATTCAATTCGTTAATTTTAGCCATTTACCGCTGCCCCCTTTTCTAATTTTGTAGCAAAAATTGACCAACCTTTGACGGCACCGTCACCAGCTGCTTCACTCACTGGTTCACACCGAACATCTTCCACATGAACCACTTCACCGTACTTAAACGTAGATAAATTTAATCGAGGTGGAATCACAACTTCTAAGGTTTCCCGCTGTTTTGAGCTTAACAAAGCAACAGCAACACCCACAACTTTATTTCTTCGTGCAGTCTGATCATACTCCGTCACTTCTTCTTTTTTTCCAACATAAGACAACGTACCAAACGTTGCTGCTGGATTTATTTTACAAAATTCCACTTGTATTCCCCTTTTCATTTAAAATTTTTAAAATTAGATTTTTTCAATCCATTCGTCCTTGCAACCCTCGCTACAAATCCCAATAAAACTCATGGCAAATACTGCTCTTAATGGACTTACAGACACTTTGTCAGTCAAATACTTTTGCTTATCCTTACGGAACTCACAAACTCCATGTAGTATCATCAACGTGTCAACGATTACAGATTTTATAAATGGTTTCTGCAACCAACTACTTCAAAAATTAGCCAAATCATGATAGAATACAATTTCTCATGTTGTATTTTGTTAGATTCGTCTAGCAAAATGAAGTATGCACAAAACAAATAAGCTAAAATTGGATTTTTTGTTTCGTGTATACAGTTGTCAAAGATCAATGATAATTGCATAATTGGAGTTGATTTTTGTCAACAAAAAAAGCGGAGGATAAGCGCATTATACGCAAATCCTCCGCTTTCAACGTCACCTAAGAAACAGTAAATTCCCAGCTAAAACATTCCATTCTTCTGCAATCTTTTCCTGTTAAAAATAAAAAAATAGCATAGAACTAACGTTCTTTTTTTGGTATAATCTAACTGTTGCTTTCGAGCAACGCCGAAAGGTGAATGCGCATTGTCTGGCAAGACTTGAATGCGACCTTCTTATCGCTTAGGGATTCCCGTCCCTGATAAGAAATAGCCTTTCGGTTTTTTGTTTTTCAACGAACAACTGGACTTCTGCCCAGATATTCACCTAGACAAAAACCAACTCACCCAAAGAATAAACTATTTTTTGAGTAAATGCAACTTGAAAAACACTATTTAAAATATTGAGAGCAATTTTTCAAAATTACTTCTCAAAAAAAGCATAGCATAAGGGTTATTTTTTTTTAATAAAAAACCGAACGTTTGTTCGTATTTATTAAATTTAAATCACTTAAATATTTTTATACCTCACTTAAAACCACCAATACTTCCCTTTTTTTCAATAAATGATATACTAGCTATACAAAAAAAGGAGGTTGCATCAACAACTTCCCCTATAGAACCGTTAAAAAGACGGTGACTTCATTTTAAATATTTTTTGCCATCTAAAACTCGGTCAAAGTGGTTAGATGGCTATTTTTTATTCAAATATCAACAGAACCTATTACTCAAGTAAAATTTCCAATTTCTCCTAAAAAATGCTATACTAAACATAAATAAAGGGAAGTTGCGCTTACAACCCCCCTGAAGTAGAACCGTTAAAAAGACGGTGGCTTCGTTTTTAATAGTTTTATAACCATCTTAACTCGCCAAAGTTAGAAGATGGTTATTTTTTTGGCTTTTTATGATCAACTATCAGCAAAACCAACGTCGCAAAAGCGATCATCAGTTGTAAGGCTTCAAATGTCGTCACACGCTACTCCCTTCTAGGGATAAAGCTATGAACCATAGGCATTCACCCCTTTTTCAAGAGATTAGCCACCATCTTTTCACTTTTCTACTTCGCAAGTATACCATATTTTTTTAACAAAAATTGCAATTATATTTACATCTTATTCTTCTAAAATCCCCTGTTCAATCAATAAACTTGCTACATAATTATAAGCAGTAAAAAGCTGATTCGGTTTGTAAATTTGCAACCACCATATAATTATCGACATTATTGACCCACCAATAAGTACAACTAATAAAGCAAAAACTATTGTCTTCCCATTTGTGGCTGAAAGATTTTCATTTAAATAATTCAATACAAAATTCAATAGTGCAGATAAAAAAACAGCAATAAAAACAGTAATATTCATTGAGAAATACTGCTTAGAGCTATCAATGTTTTGTTTAAAAGCATAATAATTATAAAGAAATTTATCCAGCTCTACCTCTTTTAAATTATTAAAAGTTTTTTTCCTAAAGAAAAAATTTAAATATTCATTTTTAGGTCTATCTAACGCATCCTCATAAAATTTCGATACAAAATCAAAATCAATCAATTCTTTTATTCGATAATCCTTTTTTCTAAGATATGCTTCTGTCACCCTCAACATATATTTGAAACCGAATCATAAATAGTTTTAATTTCAAAAAAATCATTAACTTACCAATTTCCATTCTCCAAACCCCATTTTGTTATTTAATTCAAAAAAACAGCTAGTTTACATAACCTACATTATAAAAAGGTTCCATCTCACAAAATGATGGTTTCCGAAACGGCTACATCAAAAAGTCACTCCTTCTGCTTGTTTGCACAGGGAGTGGCTTTTTAAGATAGAACTTAGATAGATTCTTTCCAAATATCATGTAGAAATTCTAACTTAAAAATTTGTTGAGTTAAATCAATCATTACGCATACGCAACTACAATAAGATTTGTTGAATCTGTGATACATGTTTGAAGAGTAATCCTTTCGCCCCCACCTGTGCCTGTTATTGTATCCCAATAATCCACTCCATCAGATATGCCATATCCTGAATCATCTACTTGGAATATTGAAGATACTGTATATGTCGTAGGGGTGCCGTTTGCATCTGTCACAACAATTTGACTACCAGAGCCTAAATTCGATAAACTGGAGAACGCACCTGTATTATGCCCAATAAAGTGGGTGTTTAGTCCGTCTGAACCGGATTGTGTAGTTGCTCCACCCCACGTTGAAACAATACTTGAGTTACTATCGATTATACTTTGACCACTACCCTCTCCACCATTTTGGTAAGATATAGCTATTCCATTAAGGTACATGGTCATTGCCGCATAACTAGTACTAGAACTTTGATTAACAACAGTTTCTGTACTAGTAGCACTTGTGTCACTTGTCGAAGCATCTACATTGTAGTCTGTTGTTACAGAAGTAGTTGAATCATCCGTTCCAGTATCCGACTGAGTGGCTACTTCATTCGAAGCCACTGTTGATAGCTCATTCACAGTAATCGTCTTGGTAGCTGTACTAATATTCCCAGCTGTATCGGTTACAGACAAATCAACTGTATAGGTTCCAGGAATCGAAGTATCGACTGTTCCACTGCTCTGAATCTGACTGGTAAGATCGCCATCCACATTATCAGTTGCAGTTACTCCATCTAATACGTCAATACCGGCTCCTTGATTTATTGTTACATCAGAGGAGGCAAAAACAGGGGCAACATTATCTGAATAAGTTTCGTCTGAAGTTGGTACATTTTCAGATATAATGGTAGGTTCTTCATTAGACAATGTGGTCGTCGCTTCTACTGTTTTCGTTGGTTCTAAAGATGCATAAGCTAAGCACCCGCCTGAAATAAATACACCTGTAACTACTACCATTCCTAATACCATCAATTGTTTGTAGCGATTTATCATACCTTGTTCTCCCCCGATTTTCTTGAGTATTAAGTCATCTAAAACTTATGTACGAAGTATAAGTCGGATGAAAACCAAAGTAGTAGTTCACATATTATTTGTTCAACATACTATTTGAACAAAGCGAATCACACCAAGACTTGTTCAATTTTTAGAAGCAAAGTTAAAAATTGAATGCATCGAAAAACAAATCTACGAGGGACAGGACTCTTTCTAAGTCTTTTTTTTAGCTCATGTTTATGCCTATCCTTTCTTCCATGTAAAGGGCCACGAAAAAATGTAGGAAAAAGGGCATTGAAAATGTAGGTTTTCGCCCATTAATAATTGTCTATTTAATCCAAATTTTATTATAGAATCCGGTATAACTTGACTAGGGACCTTCTAAAGGTGTGATGTACGCCTTTAAAAAGCCTAAGCGGAAAGTATGCGGCTCAGCCAAAGGCTATCACACCTTAGTTCCAAGTAAAGTTATACCTAATATAGTGTTATTAAACGTACCTACATCTAATCTGCTTTTCATTGGCCCAAAACCTACATCTTTTTTTCGCCTTTTACACTTACATTTTATTGTGATTCTTTAGAAAAAAAAACAAGCTCAGAGAGAGCTCGCTTTTAATTTACATAAAGTGTAGTGTGAACTTGTAAATCAGAAAATTTAATTACCTACTTACACATTTTCTCAACTAACTTAGGTAACTATCTTCTGTAAATCATGAATATTTTTTTCTGTAGGAATGTCAGCAATTATATATTGTTTCTCTAAAGGTGTATTAGGTAATACATAGTTAGAAATGTAAATATCAAATGGTGGAATAGGTGTGGACTTTGGTAATAACAAGTATTCACTTCCCATATTTGTAAACTTCGCTGTCACCGGTAAATAGTGACGAAGGACAGAACAGAGAAATTCTCCGTGCTCATACCCCAAGTCAGTTAAAATTCCAAATGACATATAGTGAGATCTGCTTTCCAATTCATTTATTAAGTTCTTCCAAAGCATAAAGACGTAAAAGTAAAATTCTTCTTTCGTTGTGTCCAACCAATCTAATTCATACTGAATTAAGGTATTCGAAAACGTCTCTTCCATCCTTTGGTAGAAATGGTTATACCGTAACTTTAGGGGTCGAATCAAAAAAGTATATCTGTTATATAGAATATACCGAGGATAAGGATACAGTTGTGCTTTTAACCACGACTCGACAAAGCTTTGTTGGATTTTTTTATTGCTGGAATTATCTATAGAAATAGTCACATCATCACTTAAACGCTGAATAAACTCCATTCCTGCTTGCCGTACCAAAGTGGCTTGCTTTTCATCTTTCCATGGTTCCTTCCACCAAAACAGCATGCTCAAAAAATCCTCAATCCATAGTTTTTGGTCATCAAACTGATAGTTTTGTGTGAGAGTATGAATAGGTGTCATATAAGCTAAAAAAGGCAACGAATTTAAATTTGTCACTTGTTTTTTTTTGCTATAGTACCCTTGAGAGATTCTGATTAGACTTACAGCAATAAGATATGAATACTTTGTTAGCTGTACCTCATTCAAATTTAACTCAAAATCTGCACTCACTTGTCTTAATAAGTGTATAATTTCATCTTTATCAAAGTCAAATGGCCATTCTCCTGATCCATAGCACTCATAAAAATAAGTCCTAAAAAAATACCGGAGAGCGACTTCGTTTGTAGAGTTAAGTTGATATGGCTTGGTTGTTAAAAAAATGTCTTGTTCTCGTAATGCAGACGTAATTCGCCTTGTAATTCGATATAATGTAGATGTGCTGAGAAATAATTTCGTTTCCCAGTAGCGACCCGTGTGTTCTGGTTCTAAAAACATTCCCTCAAGTAATTGGTATTCTTGAGAGTCTTTCAGAATATCTTGGTACACCTCAAGGATGCTGGAAGAGTCTTCTTCAATCAAGCGAATCCCTTCCCCAGATAGGACTTCTAAGCGAATGATATGAGGCCAGTTAGATTGTAAATAGTCCAAGTCAGAAATGATAGTTTGTTTAGAAGTATGAAATTTTTCAGCAAGGTAGGAAATCGGTATAGTTCTGAAAGTGTTAGCTAGACAGGTGAATAATAATACGCGACGTGTCATACTGTTGCTTAAAATTATTTTCATTTAAAAAACCTCTTTTCTCTATCAAATAAACTGATAGCGCTTTCTTAAAATGGCATTGTGTGGATAAATTTCTAAAATTTCTATCATATATACTTTATTGGATGATAGCGTAATGCTAGGATTTAAATATAATTTTAGAACATCACGATTTATTTAGAAGAGTTTTCTTTTTGTAAAAATTCTTCAATTGTATTATAACAAATTAATGAAATGAGGTCTTACTATGGATACAACTTATACAACATTAATACTAGAATATGAGCGGATGAAGGAAAAAAAAAATGAAGTTACTCCAACAGCGGAAGAATTTATTAGAGGTTATGAACATGCCATGAAAATTATTATGCCTGCTTTGCATAATAATAATGATGTAAAAGAAAGATTGTGGGTCGTCAAAGGGATTCTCACATCGTCTTCTTATTTTGAACGATTCAGTGCTACAAAAGAAAATCCGTTAGGTTGCATCTTGTCATCAGTAGAACAAAATGCTTATCATTTTGAAGAATATAAGCAGGCGTTAGCTGTGGCTACACTTTTTGAGGGTGTAGTTTTACCATTGTCGTCTATCTTCGAGTAAACTAAAGAATAATAAAAACTCTTCTAAATGAATCAAGCAGGTAATAGACGTAGATGATATGTTACCTTTTTGCTATCTTATTCCGTTAAGTTTTTTTAAGTTATTTAACCGCTAAATTCACATAATGTCGATTATCCTAAGTATATTAAATGGTTATGCAAAAAAGCTATCAAAACTTAGAAGTATTGATAGCTTTTTTTTACTGTGGTAGAATAAGGGTTACTTAACTATCATATCTTACTCTCATAAATGGAGTAGAAAGTAGGCAGATTTTCATGATTTATGGTTATGCTCGTGTAAGTACCTGGGGCCAAGATTTAGAAACACAAATTATTGCATTGACCAACCAGGGCTGCGACAAAATTTATACTGAAAAATATACAGGAACAAAAATTGAACGAAAAGAATTTCAGCAGTTATTAGAAAATATCCATGAAGGCGATACGTTAATCGTTACCAAATTAGATAGATTTGCCAGGTCAACAATTCAGGGATTGAATACCGTTCAAGAACTTTTCAAAAATGGTGTTAAGGTTCACATATTAAATATGGGTATCATCGAAAATACACCAACTGGTCGATTAATACTTACTCAAATGCTGGCATTTGCAGAATTTGAACGAGATATGATCGTGGAGCGAACACAGGAAGGAAAAGCTCTTGCCAAGCTAAATCCAAATTTCAGAGAAGGCCGACCAAAAAAATTCAGCAAAGACCAGTTAGAGTTAGCAATGGAATTATTGAAAAAGCACACGACCAAAGAAGTTTCTAAAAAAACCGGCATCAGCGTGGCCACTTTATATCGGGAGAAAGCGAAAAAGCTTCAAATCTAGTTAGCTCGATTATTTACTATAGAGAAGCATGATTGATTAAGATATAATAAAGCGTTGCCTATCCGACAGTCTTGCGACTGGAAGGAGGTGTTACACTTGATTGAATTTTTCATTTGCCCCCTTCTTGTTGGACTATTTGAGTATTGGCTAAATACCAAAAACAAGAAGTAAAACTGCCTTAAGGAGACAGTAGCCCACAAAGAAACCCCTAGAGAATCCGACTTCTCTAGGGGTTTAGTGTTACACTTGATTTTCATTTGCAAACTAATTATAGCATTTTATCAGATGAATCTCAAGAACTCAACCAATCCTCCAAATTTAAGAAACAATCATTTTTTTTGCTATGGTATGTGAGCGTGTAAGCCTTAAATTGAATCTAAAATTTCGGCCCCACTCAATCCTAAGTGTAAAAGGCCAAAAAAAGATGTAGGTTTTAGGCCAATGAAAAGCAGATTAGATGTAAGTACGTTTAATAACACTATATTAGGTATAACTTTACTTGGAACTAAGGTGTGATAGCCTTTGGCTGATCCGCATCCTTTCCGCTCAGGCTTTTTAAAGGCGTACATCACACCTTTAGAAGGTTCCTAGTCAAGTTAGACCAGATTCTATAATGAAATTTGGATTAAATAGACAATTATTAATGGCCAAAAATCTATATTTTCAATGCCCTTTTTCCTACATTTTATTGTGGCCCTTTACATTATTATTTCTGATTTCTGTAACTGTAAATGGTTTGTTCTTATAAAAATAATAGACACTTCTAGGGATTTCTAATAACCGACACAACAAAGAAACAGTGTAATCCTTACACCAGTTTTCAATAAATTGAACAAGCGAATTTAGGTTTTCCGTGAGAACATGGCTGCGGCTTTTTTTAAGGTTTCAAGTTCCTCTTTCAAACGAGCATTTTCTTTTCTCAGTTCAGCCACTTCTTTTCCAGTCAGTCCTGTGGACTGATCAGGTAAATATAAATTCTTCCATTTGTAAATCGTTGCTTCAGATAAGCCATATTCTTTCGCCAACCTCGAACAGAACGTCCAGTTTGATTCAGTTCAACAATCATCTGTTTAAAATTTTCTTCATATCGGGTCATAAAAATTGATCCTCTCGTAGATAAGTTTAATTTATTCTTGTCTCTACGAAAAGCTGTCTAAGATTTGATACTAACACCAATTTTACTTTCCATGTATTCTTTGGACAATTTTTGGTTAATCTTTTTATTATCAAATATTATATCCCCATGGATCACACTGTCCAAACCCACAACAGCACGTCCTATAGTTGTTTTACCTGACCCTGATTCACCCACTAAAGAAAATGTTTTACCTTTATTAATTTCTCCGCGGGTAATCTATATGAGATTGTAAAATTTATATAAACTAAATAAAAAGAGCCCTACTTTGGGATAAAATCCCAAAACAGGTTCTCTTTTCAATTTATATTGTTAAATGGGTCTATTTCGTCTGAAACTCTATAGCCTTTTTTCCAGTGTGTTTCGATACTTTGTTCTGTAAATCCATATCGAGCAAATTTCAGGCGAATCCTACTAACAATTTGAGAAAGTTGCGCCAAGTGTGAACTTGTCGGTTGACCATTCCACATTCGTTGGGCAACTTCTTTTCGCGTGAGAAATCCTCCCTTTTCATTGGATAATATTTCAAACAATTTTCTT
>NZ_JANLGQ010000010.1 GCF_026157065.1 Enterococcus sp. HY326 | reverse complement strand
GTCTATAGCAGAAACTTTGTTCAAAAAAATGAGACTACTCGAGAAACTATCTTTCAAAAATTTTACTCTGATTATGTATGGGAAGATGACCAAAGTTAAATAAGGTAGTTGTCAGCATAGCTATGGTCGCTGCTAAATATAGTTCACATAGTCCTCTTTATAAAAAGAAGCAAGCCCATAAAGAGCTAGCTTCTTAATTTACATAAGTTACGTTATACCAAGTGAATATTATGAAGAAATATAAACTATCTGGTTTCGATATGTAAGATTCTACTATCGATTCCATTCATAAGAAAGAATTAAATTGAAGTGATACACAAATTACATATTTAAAAAAAATCATAAATTCATCATTATCATTTGGCCTACCGAAAAAACAAATACAAAGGTTTGGCTACTTTTTACTTGTTTCCAGGTTAAAGATAAATAGTTTTTTAAAATGAACGATAGTAATATGCCCAATGTAGGAACTACGAAGTGAGCGAAGAACAATAAAAAAGTATTGGAAATTCCTGAAATTTGGACAAAAAAGTCCACTAAAAATATAATAAGACATAAAATTATAACCCAATCTTGGTATTTACTTATCTTGTAGCTGATCTCATCTTTACTGCTCTTACCCATATTACATTTGCACCCCTTCTCTATAATTACATGCAAGATCAACGTGTTATCTGAGCATTCTTTTTTTAAACTTGCAATAGTGCCATATTGATCATAGACAGTTCCACAGGTTAAAATATCAGTAAGCCAATATAGCTGACATCAGATGTCTTACTTTGTATATTTATCTATCTCATTTTTTAGTTTCTGTACACGCCTAGTATAAAAGTAAAAAAGGCATCTTGATACAAACGATCTTGTTTTTAGTTTTCTTAATTTGCACTCATAGTAAAAGATTTTTTCGTATCTGCTTTCTATTTGATATATAAAGTTCATCATAGTACCCCTTTTCTACTGATAAAACTATGCTCAAGTTCATAAACTATTAATAATTACTTTTTTAGTCGTTTTCTCAAAATCTATTCTTTCAAAAATGTTTGCAACATCA
Source organism: Enterococcus sp. HY326 (assembly GCF_026157065.1). Taxonomy (GTDB): domain Bacteria; phylum Bacillota; class Bacilli; order Lactobacillales; family Enterococcaceae; genus HY326. The sequence continues at coordinate 37,959 of NZ_JANLGQ010000010.1, read as the reverse complement.
AATTGAACACCGTTTATTCTATTGGTATATATAATTATAAAGATTTTTTTATACAGACTCAATCATAGAAAATGAGTTATAATATATCTAATGGTAAACGCTTACCGAAGGTTTTACAAGAGAATTTATCATGGAGAGGATGAGTAGTATGTTAGAAATCATAATTGGACTAATTTGTGTAATATTAGGTGGCTATCAAGCGTATAGAACCTACAAATCATTTAATTTTGCTAAAGAGCATGGGAACCAGAATACTTCTCCATTCTTACCACTCGCTCTTTGGAGTGGTATAATTTTCAGTTTTGCATTAATTGTAATGGGAATTTCATTCGTTTTCAATTTGATTTAACCCGACTTCTCACTTAATCAATATAATCGTTTTCAAAATCAAGCAAAAAAGAGAGAAAAATTTTTAAATATGGCAATTATTCAAAATGTATGAAGCATTTAAGTTTGAAAAAAGTATAATTAGAGGAGTTGTTTGTCATGAAAATTCTACAAATATTTTTGCTTGTTGGTTTAATTTTAATAGTAACCATGAACTTAATCACTGCTATTACAGGTTTAGCCAGTGAATTAACATCAAAAAAAGCAACGAAAGAAGCAGTATATAATTTCTTTAAAAACTTAATCTTTGGGACGATAACACTTTTAGACGGTGTTTCTTATTTCATATAAAACCAAATTTCTTGTTATTTAACCCGCTAGTAGACATAATGTCGATTATCCAAAGTAGCGCGTTTCCGTAAGGCTCACTCCTCTTCACTTTGTGAAAATGCAAATTCTAATTGTTTCACAAAAAAGGAAAGCTGCCCTACCAGTAATTTCACCAACTTAAAGTTTGTGAAATTTTCTTAGTCACTTGGTGACCTCTTGTTATAAAAAAGGGACAGGCAACAATTACTAGATGCGGAATCAAATATCGTTAAACTTTAGGAGATAACTTTATGTGCCTGCCCCATTAAAATTATACCACGATTTTTATTCTCTCTATAACTTTTTATTCGCCTATTTGACGTTTTTTTATTTTATGATAAACTGACTCTATCCCGACCCCCAAATATCGGGAACCCTGGCCACTTGTTATCACGAGCAAGTGGCTTTTTCTTTATTCTGTTTATAGATTGGAGAATACCCTATGGATCTACTTAATCAGTATGTTGTTTTTACAGGCACCTTAACTCATTTTACTCGACAACAAGCCCATGCTTTAGTGTATGCGCTTAATGGAAAACCTCAGACTGCCGTCACTACACAGACGACAATCTTAGTAATTGGTACTCGACCTGTTAATTTGTTAGAAGAAGAAAAACCCTCAAAGAAGATACAAAGAGCAGATACCTTGACATCTAGCGGTCAGCACATCCTTTATCTCACGGAGTCCCAATTTTTAGCGCTTATCAAGGATATTTTTCTGTCAAAACAAGGCTAGATACTAATTTACTATTCAGTCTTGCTAATTAATTATTATTTAAGTCTTAATTGAAGATTAGAGTTTAAAATAGTATTCACATTTATAAATTAAAATCTTAGTCGAGAATATTTATATAAGTTGGTCGTTCTATTGTTATAAATCTCAAATTATCAGTTTCATAAGTATCCCCTACAGAAACATCAACAGATATTTGTTCGCCTATTTTAAATTGAGACAACTAGGCAACTTTCTTATTCACAGAAAACTTTCTCCCCTCATCATCCAATAGATAAGAAAAATCAAGAATAATCCTTTCTCCAGCATTATAATGATTCGATTTATTATTTAGTATAATCACATCAATTTCTTCTGCTTTTATTAAATCAACTTTAGCTTCAATATAATCTGGAGGTAACTCATTGGCATGATAATCGTTCATTTCACTATCTCCTTTATTCATTATGACCAGAATAATAAAAAGAAAGAAAACTGTACAGATTATGCTTACTATTGTAAAACGAGCGTTTTTCATCTGTGTAAATAACTCTCTTTCATAAATATGTTAAATCTTTTTAGAAAAAGTTGTTGTGCTATAACTTTTCAAAGTACTTGGGACTGTAATGTATTTAATATATTTAACACAGTCTGTCCATCCGTCATACATCGCAACAAAATTATGGTAATTACCTACACTTGTACCACTTTAGCTTCAAATATACTATTAACAGCTGATATGACAGCCTTCCCGGTTCTATTAAATCCAATTGAACCTGTTTCAAGATTATTTGAACTATAAATGGAATCTTCCAATTCAGTTTTTTTCTTTTTTATCTACATTCTTCACTAATAAATTATGCGTATAACGTTCTTCCTTTGCTTCCGCCATTTGATTATTAGGTTCATCTAGAATGTCCGTCAGCTTGTTATTTTAGTAGATTGGGATTGGCCAATATACGTCAATATTCAATAAGTTATTACTTTATTATGAGTAAATAAGAACAAAAGCACCGATTTAGTCACTTAAAGACAGTACATCTTCATTCGTTGCAATGCAGTGTACTCCAGTCGTGTCTTGCCAATATAACAAGTTGGCATCTGAATTGTTTCTATTATCAATTTTTTGAAGTTTTCTCATTTCTTGTATTGCAGAACCAAAATCTTCAGTTATTTTATTTTCAATTTCTAGCATTGAAATATACTCTTCCCTAATAAGATCTTTTTTAGTGTCATTCTGTATAAATTTAGTTAGCTTACCTGAAGTTTTTTTATTATTGGAATCTCCTTCTGAATCATTCAATTTTTTTAGTGCTTTACTACGATTACGGAAATTTCCATAAACAAATAATGTATGTTCTAAGATATTTTGAAAATTAACTGTAGAATACTTAATGCATTCTGGATTTTCTTGAGTATCTAAACATAGTCTTAAATACTTAATACGTAAAAGCAATAAGCTAGAAAGAAGAGTAAAGTAAGCATCACTGTTTTTATATGCTGAAGCTGTATTCTCATTGAGACTATCAAGAATTTCATAACGAGCTTTTAACTTTCCACCGTCTCTTTCTACTAAAGCCAATCGAATCATCATATCTTGGGAAAAATGACCGATTGTTGAATACTGGGTATACAATTCATCTACCACGTCAATAGCAGAAGACAAATCAGCTATACTTGTTACTTCTTGACGTAATAAAATTTGATCGATTTCTTTTTGGATAACATCTAATTTTTTATTAACGACTTTGAATTGTTCCATGATAACTAACGTGCTCATTACTTGCATAGCGATAATTGGGGCTACTATAGGTAACGAGGCTGCCACTGGAATAAAACCAGCTTGACCAACAATACCTCCACTTCCCATAACTGAAGATCCTACTCCCCCACTAGACAGTTTCATAAGTAAATCTGGATTTGCTGTTGCCATGAACAATGTTGAAGAAAAACTTGAAGAAATAGCAGTAAGGCCTATTCCACTTGTTGCAATTACGCTTGACATGACTGTTGGGGAAATACTCATTTGGTTTTTCATGTACCTTCCTGTACTAAGATAATTTTAAGCTAATTTTTGAATCAGTTGTTCTCTGGACTCTCCTTGTATCTCTAACAGCTGCATGTTTTGTTGTTCTAAATTTTTTTCAGTCATGTTTGTATCCCCTTTTTTTGTTTCTGGTTCAAAGTTTTTTCTACTCCCATTTTAGATGTCTTCAGTCTTAATTTCGTAATAGCCTTCGTAGTAATAACTCGCATCAATTCCCTTAAAGAATTGTTCTTTACTCAAATCATCTGTCAAGGCATGTTGAATCAGATATTTTAGTTCGTTAGTGCTTACCGTGCTACGGATCGTGGCATTTAAATACTCATCTTTATCAATCTTATTCCAATCCACTATTTTGTGCAGTTTATGTTTCAGAATTAAATCTAGCCATATTCGAGTTGCTCGGCCATTTCCTTCTCTAAACGGGTGAGCTGCATTCATATCTGAATATTTATCAATAATTTCATCAAAGGTTTCTTGCGGTAATTGATTGATATAATTTAAAGACTGCTCTAAAAATATACGTGGCGCAAATTGAAAATTCCCTTTTGCAATATTGACTTCGCGAACTTTTCCTGCAAAGTCGTAAATATCCTGAAATACAAAATGGTGAATGTCGGCTAATCCTTTAAACGTCCCAATTTCAAGGTCATTTATCTTACCAGACTCAAAAAGCTCTTTGGCTCGCTTTTTTGTTAATAGCTCTTCTTGTTTCGCTAATTCAGCGGAATTTGTTAGTCCTAGTTTATTGTCTAAAACCAAAGTATCACCTCATCGTTAAATTTTATGAAAATATTTTTTGGAAAATTTAGGTCGTTCATTTAGCTATGTTGCTTCGTTGGACATCAATTTAAAACGGCTATAGATTCCAAAAGAAATCAAACCAAAACTACCTAGTCCAAGATTAACTACACCATAAGAGGATTCTGGCTGCATTGACATACCAGTAACATAGAGATTTATCATCATTAGCATTTTTATAAATATTCTACTAAACATAATCGTAATATTTCCAAACCCAAATGTAGTTAATACGACTGTTGTTAATAGTAATCTAATTATTTGATAAGCTATACTTTATAGAGTTCAAACGAACATTTTTTGCAAGAATGCTTTTTTCTGCTCTTGTAGTAAACTTAACTTACGCTGATGAAGAGCGATAGTATCGTCGAGTTGTTTGAAAAATATACCTATTCTCTCTTGTTCTTCGATACTAGGTAAAAGGTATTTAATTGAATTCAAATCACGAGGATAAACTGCTGCCACACTAGTAGTTCCAACTGCTCTAGCATTCACTTGATTTAACATTTGTTCAGTGTTATAGAGATAATTAAAAAATATTGTATTAATCCCAGCAAATATAAAACAGGCTATATTACTATTGTATGCAAATTTCCCACGAGCTCTAAAGTATTCCTAGTATTAAATAAAAAATCACCAAATTTAACAATATTCTCAGGTTCAATAGTTTGTTTTTCATCAAAGTATTCTAATTTTTTAAATAAGAAATATCCACGTTGGATATTTCCCATCTTCAATAATGGTAACCCTCTGTTTGTCTCTGTACCCAACAAGTTAGTTCCAGTTTTAATTGATACTATATTGTCTTTGAATTTACGCTGTTCCCAATCATTAGTAAACCCCGGAAAGCGAAGTTCTAGTACCTTTCGTTGTTTACTCATGCCAGGTCACCTCTAATTCTTCAAAGTACTGGTCCAATACGGCATTTCTCTCCACTATCTCTCTATCGATTGCTTGTAATTGGTGGTGAACGGCATGTAAATCAATGTCAGGTTCTTCTTCAAAGGTATCGACATAACGAGGAATATTTAGATTGAAGTCATTCTCCGCAACTTCAGTTAACGGTGCCACATAGCTATATTTGTCAATCGTTTCACGATTTTTGTAGGTATCTACTATCTTTGACACATGTGCATCCGATAACCGATTTTGATTCTTGCCTTTTTCAAACTCGTTAGAGGCATCAATAAATAAAATATCTTTATCGTGTTCAAGGCATTTCTTAAAGATTAAAATGCAGGTAGGGATACTAGTCCCAAAGAAGATATTGGCAGGCAAGCCAATTACGGCATCCAAATAGTTATAGTTATCGATTAATACTTTGCGAATAGTTCCCTCAGCTGCGCCTCTAAACAAGACCCCATGGGGTAAAACAACAGCCATCGTTCCATTATCAGCCAAATGATAAAGTACTTGTTCATTGTGCTTGTTCACCTGTCGCCTAAAGTTTTTGAGTAATGCCTCTTCATCTGGAATCTTAACTTGTTCATAGCCATTAGATGTCAATAATTGAATTAGCCTTTTTTCAAGCGTTGCTTCACTTTCGTAAGTCATCCACTTCTCCTTAACCCACCGTTTAGTCTCATTTTATCATACTGGAGGGTGCAAAAAGATATCCTAATGTAGCAACGAGATAGTTTTTTATCCAGGAGTCAGGCAAAAAATGATTATAAAACTGTTGGCCCGTTCATCCAACTGAGAGATTCTACATAAAGAACAAGTCGTTTTATAAATAGAAAATATCGTTTACAAAACGGACTTGTTCCTTTCATCCACAGCAATTTTATGCTAAAATGAGTATAATAAAAGAGGACATACGATAATATGCCCTCCAAGTAGAACCGTTTAAGACGGCAGCAAGTTTTAACAGATTTTAGAAATAATCGTCGCCCTGCTAAAGTTGACGGTTATTTCTTTTTGTCGTGTTTAAGCAATTCCACAATCAATTTTATCAAAGCAATGGTAAACATACCAAAACTCAATAACAATTGAATTGTCTCTAATGCAGACAAAAGGCTTCTCCTTTCGTAGATTTCAGCACTTACATTCATAAGCACCACCACCTCTCAAAGATAGCCACCGTCATAACTTTTCTACCTGTTTAGTATATCATAAATAAAATTAGTCAGCTTCCAAACGGAAAAACAAGCTTTAGAATTTCGAGGCTTGTTGCTTTATCCTGTAAAAATCAAAAAGACAAATCGTCGTCTGAAATATCTATACTGTTGCCGCCTAGAAAAGGGGCTGAACTCGACTGAAATTTGTCAGAAACGCTTCATTACGATCTATATAATCTAAATAGGAGCCATAGATTTTTGATCCACTAAAGGTAAATTTTGAGACGGTGACTATTCCTACTTTACTGTTGCTCATGAAGAACCAGCTTCTCGTTCACGTTTGGCTTCTAGGTTACGTTTATTGATGTTATCGACATCTTTTGCGACTTTTGTTTCAGCCGCTTGTAGTGCTTGAGTGTGCAACTGATCTGTGGTGATAAACCCGTTGATTCCCAAGTGAAAGAGTAAGCCATTCATTGTTTCCAAAAGTACCCTGGTATTTTTTTCCGTAGTACCTGTGCGAGGTTCAATTACTCTAAATTTCTGAGCCAGTTTCTCTGCGGTTAAGTTGGAAAGAAGATCAAAGTTGGTGCTTAACAAACTGGCACTTTTATACAACTCTATTAACCGAATAAGAAGTTCTGAATGGCTCTTACAATCCTCATTGGATTCTTCAAACTCCGACCAAAATCCATACGCTTTTGGTGTGGACTCAGGCGACAGTCGTACGTCGATTCGATAGGTAAGTTTCATGTTAATCCTCCAATCCAATTGTCTTAATTAAGTCCGACATCATAGTCGTGTTTGCTTGAATGACAAGCAAGCATTCACGCACAAGAGAATCATAAGTCCGACTCATGTTTTGTAGGTTAGCTGACTCACCATGTGTCACCAACAATTGGCGCACATATTCTTCTCTGGAAGTGTTTGCGTGTTTGGCTTTTTCGTCTAAAGCTGCAACGGTTTGTTTAGGTAAATTTCTCACTTTTATCTCGCCCATAGGGGTCACCTCATTTCATTTTTCAGATGGAACAACGACTCAATACAACGAGTGTACATCAACACATGTTCATAGAATCTTCATATTTCACAAGGAAATCTAGTAAGAGCATAAGGGAAACCTGACCCCAAAATTGGAGTAAACCGCAGAGCGGTTTGGTTTTTTCTAGGGCCCAGTTTTTTTTCACATGCGGCAAATATGGGCTTATCTGCCGGACCTATTTTTGGAGAGTGCGTTTCTTCCAGCAACCGCTCAAAGGAGGTTATCCTGTCTTCATTCGAGGAAATTTCTTCCTCAATATCGGCCACTTCACTGAGCTTTTGTTCCTTGGTAGATGTGTTACTAGCTATCTTTTCTTGGATAGCAGATTGGTCCGCTTCAGCTAATTGTTCATATGATTTTTCTAAATCAGAATTAGCAGAATCTAGTTTCGCAACGTCTCGTTCTAGCTCAGAAATTTTAGTTTTGTATGACTCATTTTCGTCTTCAGCTAGCTTAATTTTTGATTCTAAATAGGCCACTTTTCCTTCTTGTATAGTGAGCGAATAGTCTGTTAACCCGTCGCTAAACAATTCAAATTTATCCGTTGCAGCCAGGCTCGGTTCCACGCCTTCTTCTACCGGAAAAAGCTCATAACTTATCTTTTTCCACTTCGTAGGAAGTTGTACTCGAACGATAAAAAAATCTTCATAAACCTTTGTCGTTTCCGTTGGTAAATAGTCCGCCGTAATCTTATCTGCCTTCGCAAATAATTCAAAACTTACTAACGGATTGGTCTTATCTGTAGGGATTTAAAACGCAAAAATGAATTGATTTTCGTCCTTGTCATAGCCATTTGCTAAGTAAGTTATGGGAACATTTCCTTGTGAGAATGTCATGTACAAAGGGGTACTTTTGTCTGCCTGAAATAGACCAGATAGAACGCCACTCAGTTGAAAAAGAATCAAAATAAAGACGATTAAAACCGTTCGTTTCAAATATTTTTTTCGTATTGAAGTGGTCAACTTGACCTTTGGAACATCCATAAGAGCCTCCTTTCGTTTTAACGATTATTGGTCAATTTAATTACCCTTTTAGTATCCAGATCGGACATCATACATGGTAATTGTATTGATTTTATTTTCAGTTGTTAGGTCTAACTCAAGAACAAATTCATTACGTATCTTATCTTTTTGTGTCTACTAATAAATTAGATGGCTTTCAATCCGATAAGCTTTTATTTCTACATGATTTTCTAACCGACGTCGTTGTGTTGTATTCGTGTTTGTAATTCTTCAAGTGCTTCTTGTGCAGAATTGGCCTCAATATCTCGCTCACACCCATTAGCTACAGTCCCTAGTGGATTTGGTGTACTTATCCAATACACATCAAATTGATTCATTTGTCCCTCTCTTTCTGTCTTGTCCTGTTTTCAGTTTTGTTAGGCGGCACTTTGTCGTTTCTAGTCTGCCTGATCAGCCCTTCCAGAACGTGCAATAAATTGTTGAGAATCCCAGTCAAAAGTCTACAAACGCATTTCCGCTAGTTGGTTAAATCCTTCGGTTTTACAATATACACGTCTCCAAGCTTAAAGCTCTCTACCCGTTTCACAAAGATTCTCCTTCCAAAAAATTGTACATAAGCACTTCGTGTGTTTTTCTTTTTTGAGAAGTAGTCATTAGTCGGTGCGAACACTCTTGAAAGAAATAGCAAAAGCTCTTAAACATGTAATTATCCGCATTTTTAATTGTGTGGTCTGTTCGTATCTTTTGAACCACACGCCGTAAATGTAACTCGATTTCTTCTTGCCAATCTTCTCCGATGACGACAATACCCGTTTCTTTTTCCACCTTCTTTTTGGCACGCTGAATAATGCCAACGGTCTCATAAGCTTGGTCAAAGGTTTTAGAAAATAAGGCGATAAATTTTAAACTGTTCTCTGTCAAAAAGGTTTGCGTATTGGTCAAGTGAAAGCTGGCTAACAATTCTTGATCCAGTTACTGTTCTTTGTTAGTATCTATCACTTTAGTATCTTTTTTATCTGTATCTTTTATTGTGTTAATTTTAATACTGGTACTTTTATGTGCGTTATTTTGATGAATAGGGTATGGTTCATTTTGAACCATAGGGTCGCTATTTGAAATATTAATCGCTACTGGTTCTTCTTTAGTATGCTCTTTTGGGAATTGGTTGAGGGTGTAAATGTTTTTTACGATTTCTCTCTTGTCGTTAAACACTTGTGTAACAGACAAATAGCCATAATCGATTAAAAGTTTTCTATGTTTGTAAAATCTATTCTTTGCAATAGATAAGTCACATAATATTTTTTTTAGAGAAGGAAATGCGGTATTTCCTGCCCCGGCATAAGTTACAATATAGGCATAAATAGCTTTTGCTTCAATAGTCAACCGTATGTCTTGCATTACTAGTTTTGGCATAACACCATAACCTTTAGCATTTATATTTTGAGTTTCTAGGTAATTCTCAGTTAAGTTTTCCATTGTTAAAAACTCCTTTAAAATATTAGTAGTGTACGAGTAATAGTAGAGAGCTAAAACCTATAAATGCAAAAAGATACATTTAACATATAATAGCTCGATAGTATTTGCAATAGCGTAGATGAACAGATTTATGTATCTTTGTATCTAAGTAGCGAAAGATAAAAAGATACAAAGATAAATGTATCCTTGTATCTTTTTATGTATCTTTGTATCTTTGATGTTTCTATTGTTATAGCAAGCTTTATGTTATATACTTATAAAAAAGATACATTTTCTATTTATTTTTGTTTGACTTTAAGTTATACTAGAAAACAAGAAAAAGGATACAAAGATACATGTATCCAATGTTAAATTTATATTACAGAAAAAGGGGAATTGATATGGCAAAGACTATTATTTTCGGTCAACAAAAGGGTGGGGTTGGGAAAACGACAGATACATGCATGACTGCATTAGTCGCTGCATTAGTAAAAATGCACAAGGTATTAGTTATAGATATTGATCTTCAAGCGAATGCTACTGCTTTTTTATCTAAAAGTTTTAATTTAGAAAAAATTCCAAAAACTATTATGGCAGCATTAGAAGACGGTGATTTAGGAAGCTCTATAATTGAGTTAAACTCAAATTTACATTTAATTCCTTCTGGCTATGATATGAGGCTCTATACAGAGTTTCTGACTGAAAATTTTAATAATACTAAAGATAGAACATTTTATTTGAAAAAGTTACTCTCTAAAATCGAAAACAATTATGATTACATTTTTATTGATGTTCCGCCTTCAACAGACTTAAAAGTTGATAACGCAATGGTGTGTTGTGACTATTTAGTTGTTGTTCAAGAAACACAACAATTTTCTTTCGAAGGTAGTCAAAGACTAATTTTCGATTATGTGCAAACTTTAGTAGATGATTTTGGAAGTCAAGTACCTATTCAGATCGCTGGTGTACTACCGGCATTGTTGCAACAAAAAAGACCAATGCACCAAAAATTAGTTGAAGAAACAATTGAAACCTTTGGAAGAGATAATGTATTTAATACTATCATTCAAAATCATGCAAGATTACAATGGTATGCTAGGTTAGGGTTCAAATTCGAGGACTACCATGACAAGAAAATGATTGCTCTATTTGCAGATATTTTTGAAGAGTTAGAACAAAGAATTAAACTATTTGAAGACGAAGGAGACGTTACAAATTATTTGTATCAACCTTTGTATTCTTTAACTCAGAGTAAATTAACTAATCTTGGAAAGGAGCTGAATGTTAATGGGTTTAATTAATCGAGACATACCAAAAGGTCCAGAAATTGAACAGGAAGCAAACACAAGTCGAACAGATAAAGTAATTCTTAATAGCAAAAAAAAGCTGGGATCTGAAAATAGAAAAAATATAAAAGTGAGTGAAGATACTTTTAATCTTGTTAAGACAATAGCTACCATGCAAAGTTTAAAAAATTATGAATTTATAGATGAAGTAGTCCATTTTTATATAGAAAATAAAATGTCTGAAAGAGAGCAAAGGATACTTAAAAACCTCACCCCGAAATAAGATACATGTATCCTTTTATCTTTGTATCTTTGTATCCTTTTTATAGTCATTAAAAATACGGGTTCAATCTGTAGCTTTTTATCATTAAAAGAAACTTTATTTTTTATATTTTACTATAAGTAAAGACAGTAGATGATTATTTCATCTGCTGTCTTTTTGTGTTGTATTCTTATTGTCAACATCCTTCACCAGCTTCTCTAGTTCATTTTACTCTTTGGTCTCCCAGTTTTTATTAAGAATTTGTGGGATAAAAGAAGGAGAGATAATTTTCTTCTTACTATGACTCATTTTAACCATGCTGTAACTCCTTTAAATTTTATAAACCGATTAAACGAACAGTGTCATAAGGGATTGCAGTAGTTCCCACATAAAGTGCCACGTCATCATAGCCAATTAATTTACCTGTCACGTTAGGTCTGACATTCCCTTCTAAATCCGTTTCGTCAAGCTGAATGAAAACAGCTCGATCTTTTAGTAATGCCTCCTCAATAACGTCTTGTAATTCTTGTTCTGTGAGTTGAGGTAAAGCTTTGATTGACGTATGACGAGTTGTGTGGTCGCTTGATAGGGTAGCGGTATGCTCACTTAAAAAGAAGCCTTGATACTTTAACAAGCCTCTATCTCGATACTGGCGAAAAAATTCAGCTTTAATACTCATCTTTGGCTCCTCCTTGATTGATTCCTTCACTGCCGCCTGCATGGCCACCGACCTGAGACGCCCGTTTAATTGCGGTTCCAGCTTCTAAAGCAGAATAACCATGCACAATCGACGTAAAACCAAAGCGATTACGAATCTCGTCAATGAGCGAGTCGAGTTTCTCTTCTTTCAATTGCTGCTCCGGTTCTTCAAATAGAGAGAATTGAAAAGCTCCATTTTCAACCAATCCACCACAAGTAATGGAAATATTGCGTACAAAACAGCCGGGCGTATAAAATTTATGGAATAACTGAAAAACAGCTTCCGCAAGTGGTTTCGAGCGGTCTGTTGCGGATATTTTTTGTTGCCTTGAAAAGCCGTCTGTAAAAGGCCAAAAAAAGATGTAGGTTTTAGGCCAATGAAAAGCAGATTAGATGTAGGTACGTTTAATAACACTATATTAGGTATAACTTTACTTGGAACTAAGGTGTGATAGCCTTTGGCTGAGCCGCATCCTTTCCTCTCAGGCTTTCTAAAGGCGTACATCACACCTTTAGAAGGTTCTTAGTCAAGTTAGACCAGATTCTATAATGAAATTTGGATTAAATAGACAATTATTAATGGCCAAAAACCTACATTTTCAATGCCCTTTTTCCTACATTTTATTGTGGCCCTTTACACTAAATCCAAATTTCAGAGAAGGCCGACAAAAAAAATTCAGCAAAGACCAGTTAGAGTTAGCACTGGAATTATTGAAGCAGCACAAGACCGTTTCAAATAAAACTGGTATTAGTGTGGCTACCTTATATAGAGAGAAAGCAAAAAGAGCTCAACTGGAAGCTGAGCTTTCTTCTATTAAGCAAAAAATATAGAAACGATAGAGTATTGTTTTTGTTGGCTCTTTATAACTGATCACATTTAACGGAAAAAGGTCCCGACTTTGATCCAACCTTCATTTTCCTGTTTCTAATTCTTCTTTTGGTGTTCCTATCTCTGGAAGAACAGATAAATCAATTTTAGCTTCCTCAAGGGATACATCTTTTGGAAGGGCTACAGATTTATTACCTTTAAACGTATATAGGACATAAGACCTTTGCTCAATCATTGTATCCTCTTTTTTTAACACATCACCTTCAGTTGCATACTTACTTTCATTTCCTACTAAATCGCTAGAAGAACTTGTCTGACCTTTTGTTTCTTTTACCGAAGATGTTGTTTGATCACTCATTGATAAATTCCCCTTTTCTGCATGATTGATCTGACAACCAGTCAAAGCAATACTTGCTAATAAAAATACTATAAAAAAAATTTTTTTCAATATAGAACACTCCTTTTACATTCATAGATTCTTAAACTATAAAGATTTTTAAAGATTTATTTTTCATAAAAGTTATTGAATTGAATCGTAAAAACCATCCCATTTTGTTTGTTGTTTGGAACAAATTTGTAAGTATAATTGTTCGTATCCAAAATTTGCTTGACTATAAATAAACCAAGACCATTTCCTCCCAATTTACGATTACGAGCATAATCAGGTCTATAAAATGGTTCAAATATTTTAGTTAAAATTTCAGGTTCTAAAGGTTTACATGAATTTTCAATAATGAAACAATTTTTCTTAAGTTTAATATTAATTTGACCATCTTCTTGGCAATACTGAAATGCATTGGTTATAACATTAGAAAGCAAACGCTCTACTTGTTCTTTATTTGCTATGATATTTATTTCGGTAAGATCCACTGTAAAATGTTTTCTCTTTGCCTCTGAAATAATTTTATAAGGTTTAACTAAGTCTTCCACAATGCTCTTAAGAGAAAACTTTGTTGCTTTACCTTGTTCACTTATCCTCTCATCTTTATAAACTGAAAATATGTTATGTATCAAATTTTGTTGAGTAGATAACAAATCTTGACAGATTTCAAGGTATTTTTCTCTGTCTTGATAGCGACCGACATTTAATCTCATTCCTTCAATAATACCTGACATTATAGTTATTGGTGTTTTTAATTCATGAGCCGCACTTTGAACAAAATATTCCTTGTTACGCTCAATTTCTTCTACTTTTGAAATTTCTACTTCAAGAGCTCTTATCGTATTTTTTAGTGTGTTATTTAGTAAATTGATATCTTTAGCTAGACCAGCGAGCTCGTCTTTTCCTGAAATATCGCATTCTACATCTATTTTTTTTACCATCTTATTTGTTATTTCCGATATATTTAAAATACGTTTGGTAGAACTTCTTGAATATATATATGTCGAGACTATACCTATGATCAATGTTATTAATAAAATTATAGGAAGTAATTCTAGCATAACGTTACTTGCTTCTATTATAGGTTGTGTTAACGTGAATCCACTCAAAAAATATTTATCACCATTATCGTCCCAAAACTCCTTTATTATTCTTTCAGCCACAATTGAACTTCCTAATGAACTGGGGACATCGAAACTATTGATATTCGAGGTTTCTTCATCATCCCATCTGATCAAATTGCCAGTATACATTTGATTATTCTGTTCATCAGTTAGCACCCAGTTAGTATTACTAAAATTTTTTTCTAAATAATTGACAGCATCTTCAATTGGCATCTTTTCAATTTCTTCAATGGCTTCAGAAAGATCATTACTAAGAGAGGTACTTTGCTTAAATTGATAATAAACAGGAATCATAAAATAAAAAAAAGCTATTGATATCAACATAGTAGACATAATAATAGTCAATGTATAACAAAAATTTTTCTTCCAAATTTTCATATTACACCTTCAAATTTGTAACCGATCCCTTTAATGGTAGTGATTTTAACATTTGGTATTTTTTTGCGCAGATTTCGAATATGGTTATCAATTATTCTCGTATCTGCAAAGTCATAGTATTCCCAGACAGAGTTTAAAATATTTTTTCTTGTGACAATAGAATTTTTATTTTGAATAAGACAGGTAAAAATATCAAGCTCCTTTTTTGTTAATTCAATAGTTTTTCCTTTATATTTGACTTCACAGTTATTCATAAACACTTCAAGTTCTCCAACGACTATTTTATCTTCTCTTTTTAAACTACGTCTAGTTAAAATATTTTCCACTCTTTTTACTAAGACTGTAGGAGAAAAAGGTTTTGTCACATAGTCATCAATGTTTTGATTAAAACAAATAATTTGTGTTTGTTCATCACTTAATGCTGTCAACATAACAATAGGAACATCTGACATATTACGAATTTCCTTAAGAACATCCAATCCATTTTTTCCTGGCAGCATTATATCTAAAATTACTAAATCAAATTTACTTTGGTTGAATTTTTCAACTGCAGCTTGACCATCCAAGCAAACAGAAACACTGTAGCCAGATTCAACTAAGAAATCTTGAATCAATTGACTAATAAGAATTTCATCTTCTACAACCAATACATTCATTATTTATTCCCCTTTAGCTTATAAAGTATTCCAACAGATCGAGTATAACATTTCTTACTGAAAAACTTCCTAACAGCTTTTCCAGTTTGGTGTTGTTTAGGATGGCTATTTTTTCTCAGGACAGCTATTTTTTCCTATTTTGAAACCCTTGAAAAGTTAGTTCCCTTCAAAAAAAAATCTCAAAAAAATCCATTTCCATTTTAATTGGAACCCCGTTGCCAGGGAGAGTAGGGGTTGCCAAATTACATTGGGATTTCTAAATAAAGTCCTATGTTTTTTCCAACACGAAAATTCTATTCATCAATCAACTGTATAACTTAATCAGGCTTTTTTGTTCGGCAACATTTCGTCTGAAACGAACTAAATCAGGGATAAATTTACGATATAATCCTTCAACCTTCTTTAAGATAGTGTGATAAGTGGTTTGAAAATCTGAATAGCTTTGGGTATTCTGTAGTTGGCTTTGCATGGAACATTCACTCATTTCGTTTTGGTTTTGAGCTAATTTTATCGCAAAGCTATTTTATGTTTTTAAAATTAACTAGCACAACAGGTATATAGGAGTATCTATTCAAAACGTAATGCTTCAATAGGATTTAATTTTGAAGCTTTGATAGCTGGTAGTAAGCCGAATAAAATTCCAATCAAGCAACAAAATGCTAAACTTCCAAAAATTGCTAACACAGATATAATATAAGGAAATCCTAATATATTTACGATAACCAAACCTGCGATTATTCCGGTGACAATTCCAATCATTCCTCCGATTAAGGTTAATATGACAGATTCAGCCAAGAACTGCTGCAAAATTAGCGTTCTCCGAGCACCTAGCGCTTTTTTTACTCCAATTTCTCGTGTACGCTCTGTAACAGATACTAGCATAATATTCATCACACCTATCCCACCGACTAATAAAGAAATGCTAGCAATCCCTGCTAGTAAATAGAAGTTTGATTTATTAAACTCCTCCATCTGTTGTGTATACTGGTCATAGTCTTCAATACCAAAAACATAATCAGATTCAGGGAATTTTTTATTTAATGATTGAGCTACTCTAGTGGCAACTAATTGTAAATCGTTTATACTTTGTGTTTGTACTAACACTGTTGGTTGGTTATCGATTGTCTCAAAAATATTATTCCACTGATTATATGGTACAAAAGCGGTTTTTTCTGAATTATATACTTGCTCATTCAACTTTTCTCTGTAAATACCTATTAATTGAAAAGGTGTGCCATTAATCTCTATATAACTACCAATTTGTACCTCTTTAGGCAATTGTTTTTTCATTTCTTCATTTATGATAATTACTTGCTTTCGTTGCACTTGGTCCTGGTCATTAATCATTCGTCCATCTAATAGTTTTAAGTTTTTCATATTGATATAGTCTGAGCTTGCTGCTGAAAATTTACCATAAATTGTTTTAGTTTTATAGAAAGCTGCTTGGTTCACCGCATAGCCAATCCCAATATTTTTTAAATCGCTATCTTTTTTTAGTTCTTTTAAAATTTCATCCGATATTTCAGGTATATACAATGGTTTTTTTGCTTGGCTACTATTTGCTTCCCCTTTGTCAAATCTAGATATTTGATCATATATTACTTCCATTGTATTGTTTGTTCCACCTAGAAGTTGTCGTTTCATATTAGCAGTATTTCCTTCGATAATGCTAAAAATACTAATGATAGCTGCAATGCCAATAATTACTCCTAGCATCGTTAAGATTGACCGCATTTTATGTGCAAAAACAGAACGTATTGAAATAACCAACATTTCCATATCTTTAGTCTCCTGTTCTTATTGAAAAATACCATCTCGAATCACAATGAGCCGTTCACAATAATTAGCTATCTCCAACTCATGAGTTATAACAATAATCGTTTTGCCTTTGTAATTTAATTCCTTCAAAATAGTCATAATTTGTTCTCCCGTTGTCGTGTCTAGCGCGCCCGTTGGTTCATCTGCCAAAATTATAGGAGCATTTGTGACCAATGCTCGAGCAATAGCGACTCTCTGTTTTTGTCCTCCTGACAATTCTGATGGAAAAAAATTTTTCCGATCAAAAAGCCCAACTTCTGACAACAAATGTAGCGCTCTTATTTTTCGTTCTTCCTTTGAAATTTTGGAATATATGAGTGGTAATTCTACATTTTGAAGTGCTGTTAAACGCGGCATCAGGTTAAAATTCTGGAAAATAAAACCTATTTTTTTATTTCGTATATCAGAAAGCTGATTTTCAGATAGCTCAGCGATATTTTGTTTATCGAGTTCATAGATTCCCTCAGTTGGCAAATCTAAGCAACCCAAAATATTCATTAATGTGGATTTACCCGAACCTGAAGGTCCCATGACTGCACAAAATTCTCCCTTTTTGATTGTAAGATTGATATTCTTTAATACAGAAATTTGTGAGTCTCCCTGTTTATATGATTTCGAAATATTAGTTAATTTCAACACACTAACTTACCTCTATTCCTTCTTTTACCTCATCTGAGGCTTCAATAATGTTGTCTTCTTCACTAATCCCACTTATAATAACTACTTTTTCCCCATTACTCTTATCTTCATCTATTGTTATCTCTTGTTTTTTTACTTTCCCGTTGATTACTTTCCAAACAAAATATTTTTTACTATCTTGTCCATTTTCTGTTGTCTTTTCTTCTTTTACATAATCTTTTGGAAGCGTTAGTTGAGATTCACTATCTGATAATAACTTGACATACACATTTGAACCAAGTAATGGCGCATTGTCCGTTTCTTCTAATTTTACTGTATAAGAATATTTTGAAAGATTAGGATTTTCTTCTTCTTCTGTATCATCTGATTTCCCATCCTCGGCAACTAAGTAGCCTATTTTTGTGACTTTCCCTCTCCAAGTATTTTCAGGATTTTTTCGATCAATAATCTCGACTGGTTGCTCTAAAGAAGCACTCTCCCTATCAAACTCACTAATTTTCCCTTTTACATAAAGACTGCTACTATCAACAATTTCAATAAAGTTGTCACTACTTTTCTCATCATCTGATTTATCTAAAAGTTCTTTATTTAAACTTTTAATCTGACCATCAGTTGAAGCTGTCACAACATTCTTTTCGGAATTTTCGACAGCTGCCTGATATGTTATTTGTGCAGTGTCAACCGCAGCTTTGGCATTTACAATATCGTTGCTAGCTATTGTGGCTTGCATTTTCAAATCAGCCAACTCAGATGCTTGATCTTCTGTATAAGTTCTGCTTGCTTTGTTATACATATCCCATTTGAGCGTTTCAGTATCTTCTGCACTATATAGCAATTGTTTTTTTTCTGTTAAGACCGCTTCAGCCTCTTTCAGCTCTAACTCCATGCTTACATTTTTATAATTAAATAACACTTGTCCTTTTGCAACATTGTCACCTTCATTTACTGCTAAATTTTCAACAGTTCCTTTAGAAGGGTCTATTTTTATTTTTGATATGCTATTTGCGGTTATTGCACCCGCCAAGGTTACTGCAGATTCTCCATATGTATCATTCTTTTGAAGCGATTTAACAGAAATTTTTTCATAAGTAGTATGAACATCTTTTATTTCAGCTGATGATACTGAACTTTTAATGTTGCTTCCATAGTAGTAAAAAATAACTACAAAAATTACAGATAGAAGTATCATGAATAGGAGTCGTTTTCTTTTTACAATTTTTTTAGCCATATCTATTTCCTCAACTGTCTAATTCTTTATAGTTATTCGTTTTCTAAATCTTCTGATGAGTATGATTGAATATTTTTTTCATCAGGTATGACCGCACCTGCATCATCCATGTCTACTCCTTTAGGTAATATAACATTAGATCCATCTTTCATTTCATATACCGTTACTTCTTCTCCATCAAGTACCTCATCTTTTTGACTGACAACATCTTTCGATGTAAGTTTTTGTCCTCCTTGATTATCTTCAGTTCCTTCTTGACTATTACTTCCATTACAAGCTGTTCCTACAATCATTAATGCAAATAAACAAGCACTTAAAGTTAATTTTTTTTTCATTTCTTTTCATACCCTTCTTTATTTATTAAATAAAGAATACCAAATCAATCTACAGAAACTTAGTTCTAAATCTCCTTTTTGTCTCCTTTTATTTAGACGTAAAGGACCAAGGTTAGATGAATCTTTCTCTAAATTGTTGAAAAACTTGCTGAATGTCAATATATTCGGAATATTTTAGTAAAGGAAATTGCGCCAAAATCTTTTTCATATATCACAAATAGCGAAAAATTAAAATTCAAATGTTATTAAATATATAGTAGACGTATTGACCATATCAAAAAAACCAACTCATAAAGAGGTGGCTATAGCGTAAAATATTTTGTGTAAATAGAAATTTGGTATAAACAAAAGAAAGTCCATTCTGTAAAATTAAAGTTACGACAACCAAAATTTTATAGGAAAACTTTCTTATGACTAATTTTACAACAGAAATTATGGAAACACCAATCACCAAAGGTGATTTGGACGATTTATTCGACTAATTTAGTTAAAGGATTTAATAAACGGCTAAAAAAATATACAAAAAGAAAAGAGCAATTTCTTAATGAAGAATCTCTGGAGATATATTGGAATATCTAGATGAGTCTTTATAAGTAAAAGTGAAGGGTTTATATGAATACAATAAATATAATTTTGTTTGGATTGATACTCGTAACAAGTTGGAATTGAGTCAATATCTTGGACACATGTTAGTAGAGACGGTTACGCCATTTTTGCTTTTGCCAACTCTTCAAACTCCTGTGGGGTTAGATAGTGAATCGAGCTATAGATTCGATTTCGGTTATAAAATCTTTCAATGTAGCTAAATAGCGCTCGATTTGCTTCTTCAAAATCTGAGTAGCTAGTCGTGTAGACTTCTTCCTTTTTCAATGAAGCATGGAAAGATTCGATTCCAGCATTATCATAAGGTGTTCCCTTTCTACTATAAGAATGCCTTATTTTGTTGGTTTCAAGCCATTGTTCCACTTCTCTGGTTGTGTATTGGCTGCCCAAGTCAGTGTGTAGAATCATTCCTTCTGGAATGTCATAATGCATTTTTGCTTTGTTCAGCGTTTGAATGACACAATCCACAATCATTCGTTTTGAAAATGTATAGCTAATAATCTTTTTCGTGTGTAAATCCATGATTGAAGATAAGTAACACCAACCATTTTTCTTAGTAGGAATGTAAGTAATGTCAGCTACCCATTTCTCACAGATAGTCTTAGTAGAAAAGTCCTGATTTAAGAGGTTCTCTTTTGAAATAATCGGTTTATTAGACCTTTGAGGTCTATATTTTTTAACTACAATCGACCTTAAATTTAATTGTTTCATTAGCTTTTGGACATGTTTAAGAGATACTGAAATACCTTCTTTTAATAAAACTTGATGGATCTTTGTGGCGCCATAGCGTTGTTTATTCGTAAAAAAATTGTTGAAATTTTCTTTTTCAACTTATTATTTCTGATTTCTGTAACTGTCAATGCTTTGTTCTTATAAAAATAATAGACACTTCTAGGGATTTCTAATAACCGACACAACAAAGAAACAGTGTAATCCTTACACCAGTTTTCAATAAATTGAACAAGCGAATTTAGGTTTTCCGAGAGAATATGGCTGCGGCTTATTTTAAGATTTCAAGTTCCTCTTTCAAACGAGCATTTTTTTTTCTCAGTTTGGCCACTTCTTTTCCAGTCAGTCCTGTGGACTGATTAGGTAAATATAAATTTTTCTATTTGTAAACCGTTGCTTTAGATAAGCCATATTCTTTCGCCAACCCTCGAACAGAACGTCCAGTTTGATTCAGTTCAACAATCATCTGTTTAAAATTTTCTTCATATCGGGTCATAAAAATTCATCCTCTTGTAGATAAGTTTAATTTATTCTTGTCTCTACGAAAAGCTGTCTAAAATTTGATACTAACACCACTAAAGTCAACGTATCAGAATCATACACAACTACTCTCCCATTCTTCTGGTGAACCGGCATCTAGGAAAGTTTGTGCATCCATAAAATTTTCCATATTTTCCATTAATAAATTTTAATGGTGACTGACAATCAGGACAGATATCTACTCGAAGAAATTTACCGCCTTCTAATATATACTGTTCTTTACAAGCGGGACAAGTAGTGCGGTTAGCTTTTCCACTTTGTGATATAGGAACCATTTCACCACAATCACATTCAAGGTACGCGGCAGAACTAGCCAAGCCCCCAACCGCACTGATTGGTAAATAGCTATAGCTGTAGATATGACGCCCAAATTTACGTTCTTCCCAATCCATAAACTTCCTCCAAATTTACATGAAATTAACTTTTCCTTCTATTATATAAGTCACTTATATGTCGCTAACTGATAGGATTAAAGATCCAAGCTACGAACGGCGACATCTTTGTCTTCCTGTGTAATTCCAATATATCTCAAGGTCTCTCTCTGAGAAGAATGATTCAGAAGTGACTGAATGATTTCGAGTTTTGTTCCCTGCTTGTATAAGAAATAGCCAAATGTTTTTCTCATTGAATGAGGGCCAATATTCTTCAGTCCGATTGCCAATGCAGCCTGATGCAAAATTCTCCAAAGACTTTGCCGGCTTAGAGGTTCGTTTTCCCCTTTTCGACTGAGAAATAAATACCGATCCAATTCTTGTTCCTTGATTTGCTTTGGAAATTCTTCTTGGACATAATCAAGTAATAGTTTTTGCAATTTCTTCGAAATCACCACCGAGTTATGTTTGGCCGTTTTTTGCTCTTTCATGGTTAAGCGTTCTTTGGCAATGACTCGATTTCTAGAAATTTCTAACACATCTGACAATTTGAGTTGTCGTAAATCTGAAATCCGATAGGCTGTATTGATCCCTAAAGAAAACAGAACGACATTTCGCTGTCCAAATGTTCCAGATGCTAAGATGGCTTTCATGGATTCAATCTTTTTTTTGTCCCGAATCGGCTCAACTGTCTTCATGTTTTTCCAACCTCTCGAATGTTACTTAACTACAGTATAGCATATAATAAGTAACATTCAAAATAGATATAAAAAAAAGTAACGCTCGCCTAGAGGAAAGCTACTTAGAGCCACAAGGGTTTACACCATTTTAACGAATGAGACACAATCCGATTGTGTCTCATTCGTCTTTGGTGTAGAAAATACAGAATATTCTAATATATTTACAAAGAGTTTTTTTATTGTTTTTAATTGAACGTTGTTATTCTTAATAATTATTATTCAGATCTCGCAGTCAAATCCTAGCTATAAAAATTGAGAAAGATAGATTTGCATAGTTTTGAATCAGGTCTTGATTTCGTTTAGGTTACCTATAATAAATAATTGTTCTTTTATTAATTTCTCCGCGAGTAATTTATATAAGATTGCAAAATTTATATAAACTAAATAAAAAGAGCCGTACTTTGGGATAAAATCCCAAAACAGGTGGAGACACTCGTAGAAAGCAATCCGGACGTTCTTATAGTTCCTGATTGATCAACGTACGAAACGGGTGTTTCTGGAGAATCTATGGTTCAAGGGGTTCTAGCAAATGAGAAGTTATCGAGTATGACTGCTAAAAAAATAAAGCTGTTTACGCTGTAGATTACAATTATATGTGGGGATATGGTTACCAAGCCTTAACAGGTATGGAAATCCTAGCAAATGAAATCTATAATTGAAGAACTTTTTTGTCTACAGTAATCCCTATCTGATGGGTTTGTGAATCTATGATAAGACGTATAGTGTTATTAATCAATAAAATTCAGTTAACCAATTTTAGATATCAGTTCTCCATATAATTCTTATATTAATATCAAGGAAGATGTTCATAGTCTCAAAACTAATTTACTCTTCATGGATTTTCTATTACATGAATTTGATTGATCCGATTTTATAAGTAAAGCCAACTCGATGAGTTAGCTTTTACTTTACTTGAGTTACGTTAAACTAAGTAGAAAATGATAAAACTTCATCTATTTTGTAAAGAATACCTCTTTTGTGACTTGGTACGTATATTTTAGTAAGCTAGTATAAATATTGATAAATAGTAGTGGCATATTGTAGCGAAACAGTTATAATTATCTTGAATCAAACTTATTACAGTATAGTGGAACGTGTATAATAAGTCATTTGAAAAGAGTGAATGCATAAAATTGAAAAAGAAAAATAAAGTATATATTTGTATCATTTTGTTTTGGGTTGCATTATTATTAGCAAGCATCCCAGATTTAACACGAGATATCTGGCCTATGTATTCATCAGGTCATTACTTAATTAGTTATTTACTAACAATTGATGTTTTTTTCATCAGCTACTTCTGGTTGAACGGCATGAAAGATATTGTATACGTTGCTTACTTCCATGCGTTTAAAAACAAGTGGCTTGAGGAAGAAAAAAAAATTCTATCTGCTAGTTATCCTATGAGAAAAAATCCTGTTATCGCACTTGTTTACACTACAAAGGATGATTTCGATGCGGCAAGTTTAGACTTGTGTTCTAAACAGACATATAGAGGCTGTCGAGTCTACATACTAGATGATTCTAAAGAATCAGAGTACATACAAGAAATTGATAATTACAGCCGAAAGAAAAAGAATGTAACGGTAGTTCGTAGAGGAGAGTCCAAGGGGTTTAAAGCAGGTAATTTGAATTCGTTCCTAAATGCTCATATAGAATTATTCGATTATTTTGTTGTTTTAGATAGTGATGAAATTATTCACAGTAATTTTGTTGAAGATGCTTTAAAATATTTTTACTCTAATGAAAATTTAGGTATTCTACAAGCAAATCATGTTGCAACCAGAAACAAAAATAAATTTATGGAGATATTTCATGTTGGGGTAAATTGTCACTGGCCTACTTATCAAAAAGTAAAAGAAAAGTATGGATTTTTATCTTTTCTGGGGCATGGCGCCATGATTTCTGCTGAATGCTATAAAAAAGTAGGTGGGTTTCCAGAACTCGTTGCCGAAGATCTTTGTTTTAGTATACTAGCAAGAAAAATGGGATTTGATATTGAATTTTCACGTTTAATTACTTGTGAAGAAGAATTTCCTATAGACTACCGTGCATTCAAAATCCGTCATCATAAATGGACGTTAGGTAATTTTGAATTGTTGAGGAAGTTTACCAAAGAAATCTTTTGGAATAAAAATTTACGCTGGTTTGAGAAATTAGATGTTTTTCTGTTTACCTATAACCTACCTTTGACTTTTGTTTTTTTTATATTTTTGGTTATCAATATTCTATGGTTACCACTTTTGGGGCATCCAGCACAATATCCACTTTGGCTAATGATACCAACAATCATATTTTTGTTTTCACCTATGTTCAATGACATTGTTATTATGTTTAAAACCTATAAGATTTTAGGAACTTTGCAGTATTGCTCACGAATGTTTCTCTTGTATGGTTCTCTCTATTGGATTAGTTTTTATGCAGCAACCTGTTCTGTATTAGGCCAAAAAGCCTATTTTTATGTAACACCAAAAGAAGTAAGAAAAACGAACTTACTACAGAAAATCAGAAACAATTGGCAAGAGATTTTGTTTGGTTCACTGTTGATGATAATTACAGTTTTAGTAAACCAATCGTTTCTGCCGTCTATATTAATTGTTGTGCCTAGTCTTTCAGGTATCACTCTAGAAAGACTGTCTGAAAAAGACTACTCTGATAAAGCTTCTTCAAATCCTTCAACTACTACCTAGTTGAAATGATTTTCTCGCAAGCTAAGATTAGATTAAGTATGAGGGTAATAAGAAGAATTGGGCCCAGGCTCAATGGGGTGATCATCCGTAATAGCTGGAAAATAGCAAGGTAATCAAAAAAGAAGAGTGGTGTAAAAAGATTTGTAATCAAATCATAGAAAAACTGTGTCGAACTATTTTTAATTTGTGAATTCAATGAAATCGCTCCTTACAAACGTTATTGTTAGAGCAACTTTACCTCTTAATACTCATAACTAGTTAGTTCAATAATTAAATTGTTAAGTAAAAAAGTGAATGACTTAACTAAATTCGATAAAATTTATACATTCTAAAAAGTAGCAATTTAATTAAAAACTGAATCTAACAGTTTCTAAAAATCAATTAGTCCCAATTCAAAATTCCTTATTTAGTGTGGTGAAATTATTTTGATAAAACACATGTTTAAAAAAGCGTTTGAGAACGATTGGCAGACACTTAAAAATGTTGCTCCCTACATTCTAATTTCGATTATTATAATCAGTCTTGCTGTATTTGCTATGAAGTTTTTAGACTTTCTAACAAAAAAAAGAAACAGAACAAAAAATAATGATGAACAAAAGAATATCAAGTAATTTTTTTGCTTTTAGCCATAATTTCCTATAGTTTATACTTTTAAAAAAAATGAACTATAAAACGAATTTTTCAAATCGAGCTATTTTGACATTTTGAAACCTGAACAAGTCGCTATTCCTCCCTCGAAAAAGTTTGTGAAGTTTTTCAGGTGGGAAAGTGAGGACTTGTTATAAAAAAATGGAGCAGGCAGCAATTATTCGGGATTGAGTTCAAAAACTTTCGTAAAAAAGGTAATTGAAATACTCTCGCCTCCCCTTGATAATGAGCCTGGATGTGTTCGCGCTGAATAGGGGCAAGATTTTTGAATACCTGCCACGCACCGATGCAATCACATCCAGGGAGGCTCGTTGTCAAGGGCAATCGGGCTAGGCGCTAAGCAAGTATACATACACTACATAATTTTTGTCAAAATAGGGGTTGCCATTCCATTGAATCACCAAACACTAAAAATGTGCAAGTTTGATTACTATTGAATTTGAGTCAATATCTTAGATACATATTAGTAGAGACGCATACGCCATTGGAACCTACTTGATTAATTCAAAACTGTTACCTGTAATTTATCTTTTCGTATATTTAAGGAATAAAAAGAGCACCTCCAGTGTTAGAAAGTGCTCTTCCTTATCTTAGAATGGCAAATCATTATCAGAAATTTCAAAATTAGTACTATCTAAAAACTGATTACCACTTACATTATCATTTACTGGTGACACAGAATTTGTCGGAGCTATATTAGCTGTTGTAGATAGATTGTCTGGTCGCTTCTGTCGCTTGTCAGTACCCAATGATTGAAACTGGTTGGCAATAACTTCTGTCACATAAACCCGTTGGGCCTTGTTGGTTTTCATAATTTCTTGTTTGAATACGACCTGTAATGCCAATTAAGGAGCCTTTTTTTGAATAATTCGTTAAGTTTTCGGCTGGCTTCCGCCAAATGACACACGAGAAAAAATCAGCTTCTCGTTTGCCATCCTGACCGGAAAAATTACGATTCACCGCTAGTGTAAAGGTTCTTCCAGCCAGACCACTTGCTGTGTACCGTAAGTCTATATCTTTTGTCAGTCTTCCTATCAATTTTAGTTTGCGATTAGTTCACATAATACTCCTTATGCCAACTGAGATAATAGCTGTGAAAAAGATCTCTATGATTTGTAGAGGCTTTTTTGCCGTACTATTCAACTTGAATGATTCATTTTATTTTTACAATAAAGCATAATTTTTTCCATTGAGAAACGTCCCAACGGATCAGTAATAATAGAAAGCGTCTTTTTATTGGAGGATAGAAAAATATTATGCCTAAAAGAACTATAGCTTTCTAGTACATTACTTTTCACAACTATCTTCAAATAAGAAATTTTGTTAGGAATTTCTATATTTGTCTCTCCTATATTTTTAGACGAATAGATAATAGTTGAATCAAAACCTATAGAGTCCACATCTTCCCAAGGAATAGTAATTACTTTTGTAGGTTTATAAAAATTAGCATAATAGTAAACTATATTGTCCTTACTAAGCTTTAGAACCTTAGGCGTTTTACTAATCTCATTAAACTAATTGTTAATAAAAATGTAGAGACAAGCAATTAAAAAAATCCAAACGATAAACTGCACAAGACTGCAAGTAAATCTGTTCTAAGAAAAACTCGGTTACAAATCCTTATCCCATCAAAAACATCGCAATTCCGAAAATAATTGGCAATATAGTCTTCCAGCGACTATATCTTACAATAAAATCTGAGTTCAAATAAGAACACTCCTTTCAACTAGTACCTAGCAAAAACACCATCAATGTGCTAGGCTAAAATAAAAATTTAACAAAAAAAGAAACTCATGACAAAAACTCCTTTAATAGATTATATCGAATAAATTGACCGTATTTCTAGTATAGGAGCCATACTATGGTACTTTGAATCAATCAACAAATTTGGAGGATGTTTATGAAGAAAATTATTTTCCCGGTGTTTTTTTTAATATTTTTGGTAGGATGTTCCCCCTCAACATCCAATTTAGTTAATGATACTGTCCAAACTGAAATAGCTGAATCAAGTGATATTAAGGAGAACCTGTCTTCCACAGATAATCAAGAGAATTCAAATCACTGGGAAGAAGAAGAAAAAATCGCAGCAATTTTAACTCTATCCGATTTTGACATTACTGTACTCTCCGATAACTCTGAAAAAAGAATTCTTTTATTTACAAAAGACAATCAAAAATATTATAAAAGTATTTTTGTTAAATCGACTAAATTTCTGAAGATTATAGATCTCAAAAACAATGACACAGAAATTTTTTATGGTGGTTTATAACAATTTTATGTAATTTAATTACTTAGTTCACATAATGTCGATTATCCTAAGTATATTAAATGGTTATGCAAAAAAGCTATCAAAACTTAATGGTAATTACATAAGTGAGATTGGTTTTTTAAGTAGAGAAAATCTGTCGTTAGTGGATTTACCAGTTTCTATTTTTTTCATTTACTAATCATTGTAATTTCCAAAGACTTTTTTTATCTCATCTGCAATCTCTAATGCTTTGTGATTGTGTACATAATGCGGACAGTCAAAAGCGACTAACTTACTAACATCACTTAATTCACTAATTCTTTTTTGGATGGTTAGCCAAGTTGTAGGTTTTATTCCTGTCCCAATACCATTTGAAGAAAATACTAACAATGGTATCTGATTTAGAGACACTGTTTTTACTTTTTCAGCATTTTCTTTAACTGTGATAACCTCATTTAAAACTGCTGTAGAAGTAAAATTTTTATAGAACATCTTATTAAATGCGTTTTTCTCAACATTGGATAGGTTACCGAATTTTACAGCATCAGAATCAATCATCTTAGGAAATAGTTTAGTGAACTTTATTTTAACCATTAATCGGCTAAGTTTAAATCCAAATAGATTAATTTTTAGTATGTCATAGGCTTCATAATTTGCCATGTCAAGTCCAATTAGCCCTTCGACTTCATCGGGGTATTCTTGAATCCACCTCAATGCTTCAAGCCCTGACATTGAATGTGGAGCCAAAATATATGGTGGTTGAATCTGTTTCGCTGCAAGAAGGTAACGAGTTTGTTGCAACATAGTATCTATTTTTCTAGAACTATTAGAATCACTACTAAATCCATAGCCAAATTTTTCTATAACAACAATCTTAAAATTATTTTGAAGATAGAAATAGAGTGTTTTGAAATCTAAGATTGGGCTGCTTGTTAGGCCACCTGACAAAAAAATAATGGTTTTGTTGCCGGTACCTAAAGTTAATATATTCATTTGACCATCTACAACTGGTACTAATTCACCTGGATTATGCAAAATTTAATCTCCTCAATCAGTTTGGTATAAGTTTATCTTTAATTAAGACTATACTCTACTAAACTATGAGTTAGTCAACATAAATTACGTTAAACTAAGTAAAAAGATAACTATCTGATGTATTATATGCATAGAGCTCTAAGAAGCAATTGAAGTTTAGTCCATGGTTAATAAAAGTATGAGAATATCTTATTAAATTTCAGCGAGTAAATTTCTTTACATTGGAGGAAAATAATGAACAATAATTTTATTCACATTGTCAATGCTACACAAAATAATTTAAAGAATATATCAGTAAAAATTCCTAAGCATAAACTGACTGTAGTAACTGGTGTATCCGGATCGGGAAAGTCCTCTTTAGTTTTTGATACATTAGCTGCAGAATCGCGAAGAGAATTGAACGATACTTTTTCCAGTTATATTCAACATATGTTGCCTAAATATGGTCGACCAACTGTTGAAAGAATTGACAACTTACCAGTGGCAATTCCTATAGAGCAAAAAAAATTATCAGCGAATTCTCGTTCCACGGTTGGAACGTATACAGAAATTTATACTTTTTTGCGATTATTATTTTCCAGGGTTGGAAAACCATTTATTGGATATTCGGATTCCTTTTCATTCAATCATCCAGATGGTAAGTGTCCTAAATGTGATGGATTAGGTTATGTAACAGAAATGGATATTCACAAGTTGATTGATTTCAATAAGTCGTTAAACGAGAGTCCAATTGATTTTCCAACATTTGGCTTTGATGCTTGGCGTTGGAAACGTTATGCATACAGTGGTTTATTTGATTTGAACAAAAAGATTAAGGACTATACACCAGAAGAATTGGAACTATTATTATATGCGCCTCAGCAAAAATTAAAAAGTCCACCTAGCCGCTGGCCAAAAACAGCTTTATATGAGGGTATTATTCCTAGAATGAATCGTAGTATTTTGCACAAAGATGATGCTAAACGTCATAAAAAACAGATTGATTCTTTTGTTACAACTAAAATCTGTCCCGCTTGTCATGGCAGTCGGGTTAATGAAAAAGTTCGAAGCTGTAAAATAAATGGTAAAAATATTGCTGATACGGTTAGTTTACCTTTGGAAGATTTAGTTGAGTTTGTAAGCTCAATTCAAGGTGAGTTATCCCAAGAAATTAAAGAAGAAATTATTAGCCGCTTGAAATCTCTAATTAATCTAGGATTGAGTTATTTAACTCTAGACCGTTCTACTGGGAGCATATCGGGTGGAGAAGCACAACGAATTCGTATTGCTAAATATATTACTAATGCTTTGAATGATGTGTTATATGTTTTGGACGAACCAAGTGCCGGTTTACATCCAAAAGATATTGATCGAATTAAATTGGCCTTAGGTACTTTAAGAGATAAAGGAAACACAATTGTTTTAGTAGAACATAATCCACAATTAATTGAAATTGCAGATTATATCATTGATGTGGGGCCTGGGGCAGGAGAATCCGGTGGGCAAATTCAGTTTGCTGGACCTTACACTGAGTTTGTAAAACAGGATACAGCTACAAGTATAGCACTAAGAACCAAGGTTGCTTTAAAAACAAAACCACGTAGAGCAAAAGATTATTTAGTAGTCAACAATGCAAATGAACATAATTTAAAAGGTTTTTCAACAAGTATTCCTTTACAAACTTTGACAGTTTTATGTGGTGTAGCTGGCTCAGGTAAATCATCCTTGGGAGAAATAATACGCAAAACTGCGATTGATCGACAATTAGAAGTAGTTGCTATATCACAAAAGAGTATAGGCGTTAACTTACGATCGACTCCATTAACCTACTTAGATATTTTTGGTAAAATTCGTCAATTATTTGCGAATGCAAACAATGTTAGCTCAACCTTGTTCAGTTATAATTCTCAAGGAGCCTGTCCTCATTGTAAAGGAAAAGGGGTTATTACATCAAATATGGCTTTTATGGATGATGTTGTCACGACTTGTGAAGTTTGTAAGGGTTCACGATACAAACCTGAGGTATTGAACTACACTTATCGAAAAAAAACTATTGTAGACATTTTAGATATGACAGTTATGGAAAGCTGTACTTTCTTTAAAGATGCTTCATTTGAATCAGAGCTACAGACACTTATTGAAGTTGGTTTAGGGTACTTAAAACTGCATCAGTCTCTGACTACCCTGTCCGGAGGTGAGCTTCAACGATTAAAGCTAGCTAATCAGTTACACAAAGAAGGTGCTTTTTATTTACTAGATGAGCCTACTGATGGGCTACATTTAAAAGATATTGAATACTTAATGAAATTATTCAATCGATTAGTTGAAAAAGGTAATACTGTCGTTTTATTGGAGCATCATCTAGATGTTATTAAGCAGGCTGATTGGATAATTGAGTTAGGTCCCGAAGGTGGTACCAAAGGTGGTGCGTTATTATTTGAAGGTACTCCTTTGAACTTAGCCAATTCGAATGACAAGATCACAGGTGTTTATATGTAAAAATGAATAAAAAAATTTAATGCCCACTAATCCAAATTTATTTTGTTTTAAATAGCCTGTTGACTATAAAGAATATTTCTTTTAATAATAGGGATATACTTAACATAACTCTCCTTATACCAAGTGCCTTTACTATTTTTCATATTTTCGATTAAAATGAATTAAAGGAGTGATTTTTATGAAAAAAGATTTGTCTCAATACTTTTTAATATTAAAACTAATCATGCTAAGTATTATTAGTCTAACAAGTAAAGCCGTTGTAACTTTAGTATTAGGTAGAGAAGCAGCAGTAACTTTCGAACTGATACAAAGTAGTATTATTTTTGTTTTAGCAATTTTTTCGTTAATCCTTATTTTCTATTTAAACAAAATCACAAAAATCGTAGAAAAATAATTGTCCTAAGAGTACTTCGAATTACTTAATTAGATTGGAGAATATTAATGGATTATCATGTAGTAGAAGCTAAGCATCAAGGATTTGCAGAAGAATGGGAAACCTTTTTCTTCCCAGTTATTGAGTTTCAAAGCAAAGAAGATGTAATTAATGAATTTAATGAGGTTGAGAGACAAACTATTTCTAAATTTAGCTATAATCATTCTAATCCGTACACCGCTTATGAATATGAAGGAGAACTTTTCTACGAAATTAAGTACATTGGAATAAAGACTGAGGAAGAAATGAATGAGCTAGGTATAAATTTAAATTAAGTGAGTACATTTATTGTTATTTAAGAGCTAGGTAGACATAATGCCGATTATAAAAAGAAGCTAGTTCATAAAGGGCTGGCTTCTTAATTTACATTAGTTACGTCCTGCAAAGTGAACATTTTTAAACTCTCATAGTTAGAAGGACAGTCAAAAACTATTCTCGTATTATCCAATTATTTAAGGTTAAATTTTTTTGTTGAACTACCTTCTCTAGATCGTTAGCTTGTAATTGATAGTATCTAAAGCCTTTCTCTAACTCATTTAAAAATAAATCTTTCATTTTCGCGATATTTTCTCTGTCCAAATACCATGCTAAATAGCTGTCGGATGTTTGTTGTACTCTATACTGATGATAATAGGGTACACCCCTATTGCAACATATTAACAATAAATCCTATCAATCCTAAACAAACTGCGGCCATCCCGATAAACTTCCATTTTCGGCTTTTTTCTTTTTTTCTAAAGAATAAAAGTGAAACAACCCCCAAAACTAGTAAGAAAATACTGAAGTTTATATTCAAAAATCCATAGGAACCGCTAAAAATAGAATCTAAAATATTGTCTATAAATTTTTCCATTGAGTTACTCCTTCAAGTTTTTAGAAAACTTAAATCTATAGGTTCTCTTTCAAGTTTACTTTATCTATTTTTAATAATCTATAGGACTTTAGTTCCATGAGTTATCCAAGAATCCAATTCATTTATTGAAATGGATTTTATTTTACATAATCTTCCTTATACCAGTAATAAATAGATTAAATCGGTCTTAAGACGGTTTTAATCTGTTTGTCCAAAGAGTAATATAAATTTTAATGATTGGAATAAGAATTTAGAAAAGAGGTCGTAAATATGAATGATCGTCCGAGTAATATAGGCTTTATTGGCGCATTTAGAGCGTTTTTCACAAATTATTTTAATTTTACGGGTAAAGAAAATCGTAAAAATTTTTGGTGGGTTATTTCAACCTTATATATTCTTTCGATAATTCCCGTAGGCTATCTCTTGTATTTATTTATTGGTACCTCAATGAGTATTTCAGGAGGTACTAGCTCAGCAAAAACAATAATTATGAGTGTCATTTCTCATGAAAAATTACCGCTGGCAGTTTTGTTTATATGTGTACTTCTCTTAGTTATACCCTGTATTTCTTTGTGCGTACGTCGGTTCAAGGATGCAGGTTTTACAGGAGTAAGTTTCTTTGTCTTGTTTGTCTCGAGTAATTTCTTCGTTATTCTGTCTATAATTAACATTCAAAATAACCATATGCTATTTAGTAAGGGTAACTTGATCGTTCCCATTATTGGGCTAATTCTCTGTGTAACTAATATTATCATTACGTTACTCCCATCCAACTTCGTTAAACTTAAATCTAAAAGTAAACTTTCTGAATTTTTTATTCTGTAGAGAATTTTTACTTGTTATTTAACTCCTTAGTAGACATAATGCCGATTATAAAGTAGAAGCCAGTTCATCTTGTGAACTGGCTTTTACTTTACATAAGTTACGTTATAAAAAGTAGCCCGCCAGACCAGCGTCTGACGGGCTTTCCCTTGTGAATTTTTGAAAGTTAACGGTTTTAAAATTTTGAAACGTGAACAAGTCGCTATTCCTCCCTCAAAAAAGTTTGTGAAATTTTTTAAGTAGTAAAGTGGATTCTTGTTATAAAAAGAGGGACAGTTGTTAAAGCGAATTGCAACATATCAAATATTTTTAGGAGATATTTTAATTATGCCCTGTCCCTCCATACTAGTATATCATGAATCTAGTTACGCTTATGAATTC
The DNA here is from genome assembly GCF_026157065.1 of Enterococcus sp. HY326. Taxonomy (GTDB): domain Bacteria; phylum Bacillota; class Bacilli; order Lactobacillales; family Enterococcaceae; genus HY326. The sequence goes on along the minus strand of NZ_JANLGQ010000010.1, from coordinate 3,986 downwards.
TTTGTTTTAACGAGTTCAAGTAGTCTAAATCGGTCACACTGCTAATATGGTGACGTACCAAATTATATATAGTAGTAGAAGGCAGTACGGATAGGTAATAAGCTTCCTCAGAAATGGTAGGAATAAATTTTCGTGCCAGGGCTGTGCCAGCAATTCCTACTCAAAAGTTTGGTAATGACAGCTGCAATAGTATTCTTACTCTCATCTGGTAATAATAAAGTAACGTCCGATACGGACAAGCACTGTTCATTGCGCCAAAAAACCTGTACTACTTGTTTTTCTTTGATTGTAAGATGTTCCATGCTATCACTTTCTTTCCATATGTTAAGTTTTGTGCTAAAATAGTAGTAATAAAAAGAGGACATACGTGAATATGCCCTCCATGTAGAACCGTTTAAGACGGTCGCAAGTATTTTATATGACTTTAGAAATAGCCGTTACCCTGCAAAAGTAGACGGCTATTTCTTTTTGTCGTTTTTAAGCAAGTCCACAATCAATTTTATCAAGGCAATGGTAAACATACCAAAACTCAATAACAATTGAATTGTCTCTAATGCAGACAAAAGGCTTCTCCTTTCATAGATTTCAGCACTTACATTCATAAGCACCACCACCTCTCAAAGATAGCCACCGTCATAACTTTTCTACCCGTTTAGTATATCATAAATACAGCTCGTCAGCTCCTAAATAAAGAAACAAGCCTTAGAATTTCAAGGCTTGCGGCGTTATCATGTAAAAATTAGAACGGCAAATCGTCGTCTGAAATATTAAGGTTGCTATCATTTAAAAAAGGGTCTTGGTCACGACTAAACTTTGGCATAGGCGGCTCACTTGCTGAAGCTGTTTGAGAACTTCCTTGTCTATTTTCCGCACTAGACCTTGATTCCAACAATTGGAAATTATCTGCAACCACTTCTGTCACATAGACACGTTGGCCTTGTTGGTTTTCATAGTTACGAGTTTGAATCCGACCAGTAATGCCGATTAACGTACCTTTCTTGGCATAATTTGTCAAAGTTTCAGCGGGTTTTCGCCAAATCACACACTGAATAAAGTCTGCTTCTCGCTTCCCATCTTGACCTGTAAAGGTACGGTTGACTGCAAGCGTAAAAGAACCCACGGCAACACCACCTGCTGTATAGCGTAAGTCCACATCTTTGGTTAATCGTCCGACTAACACAACGTTATTTATCATTGTTTGCGCCCTCCTTAGTATTGTTTCTTGCAGTGTAGCACACACCACCTAGTTTTTAACTACTTTACCGTTATAAAGTTCGTCTTTTTACATTTGCTCACGCAACCCCTTAATATTTAGACCAGTCACATTTCTAAATGAAAGTCTGTCTTTTGCTGCATTTTCTGACTCTTTTTTGATTGATTGACAAAACTCAGTTCTCCATCTAAAAAATGAATGACTATCTTTTCTGGACTAGTGTTCATACTGATGTCGATTCCTGAGTGACTATAATTATCACGGTGCGTAAACATATCATCAAAAAAGCCAAGGACATCACGTTTTTGTCCGTTATCAATAAATAAAAAGTCATAATTCTTAATATGATTTAAGTTACCAAACACACGGTCTTTTTCAAAGTGATAAGGATTTTTTACGGTATAGTTGGTACCCGGCACTTCAAATTTTTGGCCTTCACTACTTACTTTTTCAAACAATTCTTTTAATGAATAGCTTTTCATGATTTCCTCCTAACTTCTAAAATAAAAATAGAGATAGATTGAGAAAGTGAATCAAAATATAGATTTTCATAGTCATCAATGTCTTGTTTTGCAATTGGCTCGTCCCCTGGTAAATAGATGTCATCCAACGGCGGTAAATCAGATGGAACAATTGATTCCTCAATCGCTAATGATTCCAAATCAAAATCGGACAACCGAGCACCTTTCGTCCGATTTTGACTACGAATAGTCTTGTCATATTCTGATAACTTACTCAAAACGACATTACCAATTTTGTGATATAGCCCATCTTTTCCATACAGTTTATTGTCTTCATAGGTGGGTTGATTTTTTGGATTTCCATATGCCGCTTCATACTCTTTTGAAATTGGCGCTAGATACTGCCGCAATTTTTCAACCTCAGCTGATTGTTCCGTATTTAAATAGAGGTTTGTTATGGCGTCCACTTGATATTGGAATTTTTGCCCCTTAGCATAACCATATTTCCAAAATCGGCGATTTTCTAGCATAGCTTCATATAAATTTTGAAACAAAGTAGCATACTGATCCGTTACAAAATTTTCACTATAGCCTTTGGCATTCTCTATCATTTTGTTAAACTGTTCCGACGTTTGCATTAACATATCGTCCATCGTTAACAGCTCGTTAATAAATTTTGCTCGAGTTGCACGGATATTTTTTTTGAGAAATTTTCCTTTGCGTTCTAAGTTATAAAAGCTTGGATTTTCCTCATTCACTACCTCAATCAGCGGCCGAGAAGAAGTGCGTTCCGTATACCCGATATGGACGTGAATGTTATCCGTGTTGTAATGAATAGCACCAGTCCATTCACCGTGCAATTGTTCTTTTTTTTCCAATTGATTGACAGCTAAACGTGCAGCTTCTTGTAAGCGAGATTGATTGACTTCACCGGTTTCCGCTGACATAATGCCGTGATCTACAAGCCACTCATTTTTAAAGGAGAATACATGTTGCCACAACGGAGACCCGTTCATCTGTGCCTCATGAAAATATTCCTTCATGTACGACACAACTTCTGGTGGAGCTGTGTCATATGTGCGGGTAAATAGGGAAGACGTTTTTTCAGGGTTTCCCATGTAGTCATTGTACGTAGAGAATTGAGATTCACCAGCGCCCTCAATCGTATTGAATGCTGACCCAGTGTTTTGATTTGAGAACGCATTGTATTCGTCGAAATGTTCATTTCGTTGTGCTTCCGGCCTGTCCATGTACCCAATATAATCGGAGAATGCTTGTGCGGCCGGCATGACAAATGCAGTCGATAAAATTATGCCTGCAGTCGGCTTCATTCTATTCACCTACCTATCTAGTATGGCTTTTCTTCTCATTCATACTTTTTATTACAGCTGCGTGTTTAGTTTGTTTCCATTCTTGTTCTGCAATAGCCGCTAACATTTTTTGAGACGTACCTGCAAAATCTTCAAGCTTAGCAAGCAATTTTTTTTGAATCTGTAATTCGGATTTCACATCATCAAATTTTTTCATCATTTCTTCTTTGCCGCTGTAATAGTTCAATATTTTCTCCAATAGGCGACCTTCCGACAAATTTTCAGCACGAGCCAACGTTTTCACATCATCCACAAATTCCGCCGACACATAATAATTTTTCTTTTTGTATTCACTCATATTACTCCCTGCTTTCTATCTTCGGCTGGCTGGACAACAAGGTTGCGATAGCGTGGCCAATTTGTTCCACTGTCCATTCCTGCATTTGATTGTACTGTGACACGAGCAATTGATAGCGAACCTCACTTTCAAACTGAAACTCCTCAAATGCCACTCGCTCGATAATGTCACGTAAAAAATCTTCTCGACTATCAAAACCTTGTTGTCTGGCCAACGAGGATAGTCTAGCCAATGTTCCATCTTGTAAACGTCTCACGGTAAGAACTTCCATCAGTATCTATCACCTCATTTCTTTTCATTTTGTTGTCATACCTTCTGTTGGCCTGTCTCGCTTCATATGACCTTCTTTTTATGCTTTATCTACATACTTCCTGTATTTTTCTATCCCCTTTCTTACAGCTTTCTGTGTTCTATTTGGTTCTGTATCCTTCACCTTTTTAGTGCTGTTTGTTGCACTTGCTTTGTCGCTCTTGGTATTTTGTAAGAGCATAAGAGAAAACTGGCACCATTATCATGTCTATCCCCGCAGTGCGGGGGTTTTCAATGGTGCCAGTTTCAATTGGTTTAACACATGATTTGTGTAGGGTTAACACAGTCTTAACACATTACGAACACATTATTTGTGCTAAAAACACATAATTTGT